>CAJTDE010000029.1 GCA_910574835.1 Clostridia bacterium
TGATAAAGGTGAAAACCAAAGTATCCGGATGCTTCCGAACTGAGGAAGGTGCTAGAGATTATCTAAAAATCATGTCCTACGTTGGTACAGCACATAAGCAGGGATACAATGCTTACAAAGCAATCAGAAATGCAATCTCAGGTCATCCTGATTTCATCTTTGAATAAGGGTGGTTCTGAATAGTTACTAATCAACAATGTCAGGCAATGTAAGGGAAATAAATTCTTTAGTTTATATGTGGCGAAATATACGTTTGATGGCAGAGATATCTCATTGATACGGCTCTGTCCATAATAATTATATGCCATTAAAAACCCGGCCAATATCAAAAATAACGACACACCTAATGCTCCAAGTCTATCTCCCTCCCCCCCACACCCGCTATGAGCAATAAACACACAGGCAAAGGCTATCATCCTAACTATTTCAAGGCTTTTTATTTTTTCATTCTTCATTTTTATATCCATTCCTTTCGCTTCGCTCAGGTACAAATAAGTGTGATTCCAATCTTTCTTCTCCATAAAGTCAAAATTGAAAATAAACAAATTGACTGCTTCCAAATTTTCCGAAAATTATAATCCAAAAAACTAGGATGTAATAAATTATCCAACGGCACATTGTCGGTAGTTTCGTAAGCTTAAGGAGCACATCTTCTTTCAGCGAAGCATAATCAAACACCAACAACGCTAACAAGGAACAAGATATCTGAATAACCTGATCCCCATTTAACTGCAAATCCAAATATCCTCTTAAAATATAATTCTTTATAATCCCCATTCCGTCAAACATATGCGAAAAAACATAAACGGCATCCTGAATATTCTCAGCTCTAAAAAAGATCCAACAATTACAACTGATAGCAAAAACCAATATAACAGATAGAAACCATTTTAAAGAACGCCTTGTATCTCTGTTCGATCTAATATTTAATAAATTCTCTCCTACCTGTAATCCTCCATTTACCCCCCCCACATCAAAAATGTCCAATTGGCCCCATGCCATGCTCCACTGGCAAAAAAAGTAATCATAAGATTCGTATATTGTCTTATTCGCCCTTTCCTATTTCCGCCCAATGGAATATAGATGTAATCCCGAAACCAGGTTGACAATGAAATATGCCATCTGCTCCAAAATTCTTTCACGGTTCCCGAAAAATATGGGCTGCGAAAATTTGTCATAAGTTCAATTCCAAACAATCGAGCAGTCCCAATTGCAATGTCGGAATATCCGGAAAAATCACAATATATTTGAATAGAAAAAAACACAGTCGCTAAAATGAGTGAAAATCCCTGATAAGAAGATACATTACCGTAAATCAGATCAACAAAAACAGCCAAATTATCAGCTATTACAAGTTTTTTAAAGAATCCCCACGCCATCAGCTTCATTCCATATGCTGCCTGTTCATAATCAAAAAAATGCTTTTCGTTTATCTGATGCAACAGGTTTTCTGTTCGCTCAATTGGTCCTGCAACAAGCTGCGGAAAAAATGTAATAAACGCCGCATACTTACCAAAATGATGTTCTGCTTTCACCTTTCCTTTATAAACATCTATAACATAGCTTAGCGTTTGAAAGGTATAAAAAGAAATCCCAACCGGAAGAATCAGCTTCAATGTCACAGAGTGTATTGGTATGGATAGCAATCTGCAAATTTGCGAAAAACTCTCAGAGACAAAATTAAAATATTTAAAAATAAATAATATGCCTAAACTAACACTCAAAGTTAATAATAGCAAAACTTTTCTTTTCAATGAAAAGCGTTCCATCAAAATAGCGCTTATATACGATACAATTGTTGTAAACAAAATTAAAATAATATATTTTGCATTCCAGCTCATATAAAAATAACAGCTGGACAGCAATAAAACCGCCCAGCGCAATCTATGTGGCAATGCCCAATATAGACCAAAAACAATAGGGAGGAAAATGGCAAAGGCTAATGAATTAAAAAGCATCCGTTATTACTCCTCAACATAAAATAATATGTTCCTTTCTTTCCATAAATCATTTATATAATATTTTTTCATACATCTTGCAATACGCCATGCCCCTCTCCCGTCCACTTTCCTTTGCGCGGCTTCTGATACTTTCTTCCGATATAAGTAATCTCGATATTTTCCATCCAACAATCCTTCAATCCTCTTCAAAACCGGATCGCATCTCAGATCCCCCGCACACTCCATGATTCCGTCCCTATGAAACGACTCCGCATTCTTCTGCTGATTGTCCGCCATCACGTAGGTAATGGCCGGTACCCCCGCCGCACACAGCTCATAGGAGATCACTCCCGCCGACGTTACGGCCGCATCTGCTAACTGCATATGCTTTTCTATATTTTCTACTGCTCTATGAATTCGAAACTTCTCGTTTCCCGCAAGTTTCCCTCTCAGTTCATCATACCGCATATAGTATCTTCCGCATACAATGTAAATTTCTTCCAATTTCTCGTACAACCCGTTCTCCATTATGGATTCCGAAAATTTCCACAAAAAGTCATGGGGATCCGTCCCGCCGGATAACACAAGCAGTCTTTTCAGCTCCGGCAATATTTCTTTTGGGGGAAGGTCTGAAAACACGCTGCGGAGAGGTGCGTACTTTGTTCCAAGAAGCAGCCTTGTCTCTGACGGATACCTCTCTTCCAGCAGCAGCTCCTTATGGTAGTTTGCATAACAGATAACGGCGTCTACGTCATAAACCTCTTTTCCCAGATCTTCCATGTATATGACCTTGGTAAAGGTATGGATTTTTTCAAAATATGCCTTCGTTGCATAATAAGAATCTACCAGCAGAACCTCGATACGCTCCTTATTGATCACCGCCTGCAACTGCCCCGTTTCCCCTTCCATATGTCTCCAATCGGATCCCAGGGAGACAAATTCATACCCCTTCCCCTCAATCAGAAGCCTTGGAAATTCGTCCGCCGAAATAAACAACGGATTCTCCCCCAGTTTTTTCAATTCCTCCGCTATGGCCATACATCTCATGACATGTCCCGTTGCGATTGTCTCGTTTGCATCTACCCGTATGCCTACTCTTCTCATCTTATCATCTCCCAGGATAACGGTGTCCCCTTTTTCAAATCACGGGATGCCCTTTTCCCCAGGATATCCTCGTAATGTTTTGTCGCCAGTCCTGCGGCCGGACGCACGGAACGAATATTCTCCTTCGTAAATTCACTTCCCTCACGGATATCCTCCGCCACAAACAAGGACCTTCCGAACTGCCGCCCCTCTTTCTGCTTTTCCGTAAGCTCATAAGTGACTTGCCCTTTGGCTTTTTCTATATTTCTGATCTGTCTCACCATATCCGCAAGCTCCTCCGGCTCCATAGAGAATGCGGCGTCCACTCCGCCGTCCGCCCTCCTAAGTGTCAGGTGCTTCTCTATAACCTCTGCCCCAAGGGAAACGGAAGCCACCGCCACCTCTGTCCCCAATGTATGGTCGGAAAGGCCGCAGACGCATCCGAAGGTTTGCTTCATATGGGGTATCACGTTCAGATTCATTTCTTCATAGGGAGACGGGTAGGCAGACGTGCATTTTAAAAGTATAATCTGCTCATTTCCTTCTTCATGACATGCTTCTACGGCCGCATAAATGTCTGCCAGCGTCGCTATGCCTGTGGACATAATGACCGGCTTTCCCGTCCCTGCCACTTTTCGAACCAGAGGGATGTCCTGAATTTCATAGGATGCAATCTTATATGCCGGAACATTCAGCTCCTCCAAAAACTCTACTGCCGTGAAATCAAAAGGACTTGAGAAACAGGTGAGACCAAGCTCTCCCGCCCTTTCCATAAGCGGCCTGTGCCATTCCCAAGGAGTGTACGCTTCCCCGTACAAGTCGTAGAGCGTCCTTCCCTCCCACAAGGAGCCTTTCTGGGTCTGAAAATGCTGATTGCTGCAGTTTAGCGTTATGGTATCCGCCGTATAAGTCTGAAGCTTGATTGCGTCAACGCCCGCTTTTGCCGCCGCTTCCACAATTTCCAACCCACGCCGGATGTCTCCGTTATGGTTTCCCGACATTTCCGCTATCACGTAGGCGAGAGCGCCTTTTCCAATTGTTCTTCCATTGATTTTCAAGTTCTCCATTTCACTCTCCTAATGGTCAATCCAACTTCCTCATGTTATCTGTCCATTTCCTGTTTTAATGTCCAAAATCCAGGCTGCTTTTTCCTTCTAAGCGCCCGCTCCTTGCCGGAACGATCACTTCGTACTCGTCCGTATTTTCGGATACATACGCTCCTGCGCCTACCAGGGTATAGTCGGCAATCGTGACACTATTTTTTATTGCGGCATTCGTTCCAATAAAGCAATGGTTTCCTATCCTGACATGGCCGCTGGGGGTCACTCCCGGTGCGATGCAGTTGAAGTTTCCCACCCTGTTATGGTGCTGCACCTGGGCGCCCGCCCACAATACGTTTCCATCTCCGATTCCGGAAAACGGGGCAAGGAGACAGTTCTGCATAATAATGTTTCCCTGTCCAATCTCCGCATTGGTCAATTCAGCCGTACTGCTGATAACATTTTCAAACCAGAACCCCTTCCGCCGCAGCTCCCCCTGCAGCCGTTCCCTTGTCCGATACATGTCATGGGCCTCGTATCCCAGGGCTACTGCATGGTCGCCAGGATTGTAAAGCTTCTCCACTTCTTCATAAGGAACGACCGGCTTGCCATGATAGCTGTCCGCATCCAGAAATTCACGATTTACCATGTAAGCCGCTACATTCCTGCGCATTTCTTCTTCGATCATATAAGTTAAAATATCGGCAAAGTCTCCCTTGCCGAAAATAATAAACTCCCGCATATGCTTTCTCCACTTAAACCCGTTTTCTGCGCTTGCTTACATGTGAAGGCTCTCCCTCCGGTACTCTTCACATGTGTAATTCTTCCGGCTTCCTTTGCGAATGTATGCCAAGGACTCATCGATCCCAACGTTAAACAGCAAGTCATAGATGCCAATATACGCTATAAAGTGTTCTCCCTGTTGTCTGTATTCCGGATGTTCATAATTTAAATAAAACAGCTCTATCCCATGCCTGGCAAACGCCCCTCCCGCCGTGTCTTTTTCGATATATGCAGCGGAGCCCTGCGCCGACAGATAAGCGTCTGCTTTTAATTCCTGGCAGATCTCAACTAGCAGATCATCCTTGTGTCCGTTAACATGCAGCCCGCTGGCGGAATACAGCCGTGTGCCGATTCCAATCCTTTTGCATATTTCCGTAATCAGTGCAATGTTCATCTCCCCAACGGAGCCGTACTCTTTCAGATACAAGAGGGCCAGGAACTCCATTACTTCATGATAAAAGGGGCTTTTCCGGTAAGCCTGCTTAATGGTCTCCAGATGGCTCTTTTTCCACGATTCATCCATATAAGGTGTGTTATATATCATGCGTTCATCCCGGTTTACGGATTTGTCAACGGGAATGGTCAGCATTTTTTCCTTGTCGTTCAGCTTGATTTTATTGCGTACCTGCCAGCTTCTGCCCGCCAGCTGGACGTTGTCCAGAAACACGAAGGCGTCCGTCTGGTCTATCATGGAGAAATATCCCATCCAGGGCATATATGTGGGCTGCATAATTCCTATCATTTTTTTCATCATGCAGCCTCTTTTCCGGCATAAATCTTATAAAGACTTATACCCCCCCCGGATTATTTTCCAAGTCTTTTCGATATATCATAAACTTCCCCTCTCTGCCTGTCACGGCATACCCTAGTTTTTCTGCCAGAACCTGAGACGCTTTATTTTCTTCATGAATATGAAATATGATTTTCTCACATTTCCATTCATTTTTTGCAAAAGCCATCAATCTTTTGATTACCTCTTGCGCATATCCCTTTCCCTGTGCACATTTATCCAAAAGATATCCAATTTCAGCATTCTGCGAATTGCTCAAATCGCGTTTGATATTGAATACTCCCTTTTCCCTTCCTGATTCCTTTTCAACTGCTATAAAATCAATTCGGTTGCTGTTGCCTTTATAACAATTATAATACCAATTAAGATGTTCTTCTCTTGTTATGGGTCTTGGTGAAAGAAAGTACTGATAAACCTGGGGATCTGACCGCCACTTTACAATCCGTGAAGTGTCTGTTTCTCTTATTTCCCGTAGAAGTAATCGTTCTGTTTCAAGAGAATTAATTTTCCCACTCATTTTTCAATTTAACCGCCCAAACCCACTGTGGCAGACCGGACCCTCAAGATACGATTCCACAGTTTCATTCCTGCCGTTAATCTCCGTTATCATCCGGAATACTTCATCCACTTGCTCCAGATATTCTTTTATGATTTCTTCCGAATGGGCGTATGTGGTATAGAAGGCGTTGGATGCTATATAACCCCTCTTCAGCATTTCCTGTACAAAGAATGTCTTATAAACCAGACCGCTTTCTTTTCCTATAATTGAAAAATGTCCTAACGGCCGGATTCCTCCTACTTCAATTTCAAGCTCGTTTTTTTCCGCTTTTTCTTTCCATCCGTCTTGAACCATCGTTCCATATTCGGCCTGCTTTTCCCATACCCTGTATTTCTGGTACAGTTCGATGTTCTTCAATGCCGCCGCAAATGCGATTCTCTCCGTATAGAAGGTGCTGCTGATAAAGGTTCCCTGGGATGCCTCCATCACTTCCTTCCGGCCAATAATGGCTGACAGAGGATAGCCGTTGGTCATTCCCTTGGCGAATACGGCTATATCCGGCTCCACTCCCAGCACCTTATGGCTTCCTCCCGCACACAGACGGAAACCTGCCGTGATCTCGTCAAATACAAGGACTACGCCGGCTCTTTCTGTTTCCTTTCGTATCTCTTCCAGAAATCCGTTTTCCGGATAGTCATTCCGAATCGGCTCCATCACAACCGCCGCAATCTTTCCCTCATGCTTTTTCATAAGGGTCCGGAACTCTTCAATGCAATTGTAATGGAAAGGAAGGTTTGTCCCTGCCAGGCCGGCGGGCACTCCCAAAGGCTCCAGGCCGGCTATGTGCTGGTCATTTAAGGCATTTTTATTTGCCAGGTTTGCGGACAGGTACCAGTCATGCCAGCCGTGATAGCCGCAGAACAGAATGATGTCCTTCTTTGTATACGCTCTGGCTATCCGGGAAGCCAACGCCATCGCCTCGCCGCCTGCTTTTGCATATCTCACCCCTCCCGCCCAGGGATGGAGCTTAATCAGCTCCTGTGCCAGATATACTTCTTCCGGCGCATTTAAGGTGCTCATGCCCCCCTTATCAATGGCTTCTTTTGCTGCCGTATCTACTTCCTCATTAGCATAGCCGAGTACATTGGCTCCGATTCCCATGTAGCTGACGTCAATGTATTCTTTTCCGTCCAGATCCCAGATCCGGCAGCCCTTTGCCTTTGAATAGTAGGCCGGCCACAGCTCCGGGAGAAACATCTCCGGACGCTTGCTTAACAGCTGTGTGCCCCCCGGTATTACCTTTTTTGCTTCCTGGTAAAGCCCCTGTCCCTTTCCTATTTCTATCCTGCTCATTTTTTCATTACTCCTCCATTTCAGCTTCCTAATATCCCTTTTGCCGTTTCTCTATTTCCCTTTTAATTTGGCGTAACAAGAACATCCTCATTTATTGATTTTTGAAGTCCCTCATTTCGTTGGTATTTTTTATTCAGCTCCATAACCTCGGGATGCCCCTCCAGATACCAAAGGATTTCCTTGTACCCAAAATCATCCTTTTTCTTCTCCTTCAAAAAATACTCATAAATCCGGCTTACCACCTCAAAGTCCTCCGTCTCGTCCACCGTCCAGCGATGGTGTCCGAAGTCCCCTATGGGCGAGACAAAGTCCTGCTGTTTAAACACCTCCGGGCGGTGAATGATATACTGGGTCACGTGCTCCCGCTCATAAGAATGCTCCGCCTCTTTCCAGGCTTTCTCCAATGCCGAAAAACTTATAATTTCAAGATCCAGGCCGTCTGCAAAGGTCTCACTCATCATTGCGCAGTAATCCGTGTCCGGCCCCATCTGCTCAATCGCCATGTCCAGAAGCTCCGCATCAAAGCAGGGGCAATCGGCCGTTAATCGGATTACATACTCCGGTCGCAGAAGCTTTGCCGTCTGGTAAAAGCGATCCAGCACGTCATCCTCCGAACCTACGCCAACCCGGATGCCGATAGAGGAACATAGCTTCAAGATTGGAAGATTGTCTCTTTTTATAGAGGTTACAACCATTACTTCATCTATTCTTCCGCTTTTCTGCACACGCTCGATCATGCGCTGCAGGGCCGGTTTTCCATATAGATCCTTCAACACCTTATTTGGCAGGCGCGTGGAACCACACCTTGCCTGTATCATAGCAAGATACTTCATGCTCTTTCCTCCTCCAATGCACAAGCGGTATACTCCAGGAACAAGACTAAAAGCTCCTTTTCCCAAGCTCTTACCTGTTATCTATCTGTCTAAGGAATACTCATCATTTATTCCAGAGTACCGGATTCACTAAGCGTTCCTCCACGTCCTCAAATGTCTTTTGTATCGCCTTTACTAGCTCTGCCGGAACCGTCTCCTCCTGCATGGACAGGTATTCCTGCATCTGTGCCTTGTTATCAACCCCAAATACAACGTAATCAATGCCGTAGTGGTTTCCTGCATATCCAACTGCCGCCCTCAGCGGTGAGATTTCATATTCCCTGCAGATGGAATGAAAGCTTTCTATATATCTTTTGGCAAACTGCATCCGCT
Source organism: Clostridia bacterium (assembly GCA_910574835.1). Classification (GTDB taxonomy): domain Bacteria; phylum Bacillota; class Clostridia; order Lachnospirales; family Lachnospiraceae; genus Laedolimicola. The sequence goes on from CAJTDE010000029.1 coordinate 8,694, forward strand.
GCGGCAGCTGCTCCGGGTCCATCATGATAAGTCCCTGCAGCAGGGAGCTTCTGGCGTATATCTCCACTCCCTTTTCTTTTGCCTTTTCGAAAAAGCCACACTTATCAAGCCTCTGGTCAAAAACGTTGTAAGGAATCTGTATGACTTCTATCTCTTCATACTCCAGGGCCTTCATCGCTTCTCTCGGCGTGTAAATGGAAACTCCTGCCCACTCCGCCAACTTTTCCGTACAGGCAGAGGTCAAGGCGGATACGGCGGCTTCGTCAAAGATATACTCTGAATTATGGAAAAGAAAGGCTTCTAACTTTTTCACTTTCAGCTTTTGAAGGCTCTCTGTGACATTCCCTAATACGGTATCCCTCCACTCTGCCCTTGGTTTTTCTGCAAATGCCATCGGGGCAAGCTTTGAGATAATCCGCATCCCGTCTGCTCTGTCCGGGTGCTTCTCTCTGTAAGAGCCTAGAACCTCCTGGGCATTTCCATACGCCATGGCCGTGTCAAAATGATCAATTCCCCTGTCAAGGGCCAATGACAGCATTTCATTTACCTTTTCCCTGGAAGGCTGCCTCCCTCCCTGTACTCCGTAATCCATACCAAACTGTACGGTTCCCAATGTTAATTTCATTTTCCGTAATTCCCCGCAACTTTCCGCACTGCCATTATTACATCCTGCACATCCGAATCACTCATCTTTGGATACAGGGGAATGCTCATAATTCCTTTGTATATTTCTTCCGCATTGGGGCAGAGTCCCCTCTCATATCCAAGATGTTTGTAATAAGGGAACCAATAAACAGGCACGTAATGAATCTGACACTGTACGTTTTCCGCCGACATTGCATCAAAAAACTGACGCCTGGTGCACGTCAGCTTCTCAAGGTCTAATTGGATAATGTACAGATGCCTGCAGGTGTCCGATTCCGGTATTTCCTCCTGCAGAATAATCTCCGGAATATCACGAAAGGCTTCATTGTATCTCCTTACAATCTCCTTTCTTCTTTCCACGAACCGATCCAGCTTTTTTAGCTGACTCAGCAATAGAGCTGCCTGGAAGTCTGTCATTCGGTAGTTATACCCTAAGGATACCTGCTCGTAGTACCAGGAACCTTCATGGGGCGCTTCTTCCATCTGTGCCTCCTCATGGGTAATCCCATGTGTATGGGCAAGAACCAGCTTTTCATAAAGCTCCCTGTCATTCGTTAAAACTGCCCCTCCTTCTCCCGAAGTAACGGTTTTTACCGGATGGAAGGAGAAGCAGGTCATATCCGCAAGACTTCCTACCTGCTTTTCGTTATACCTGGTCCCTATGGAGTGGGCCGCATCCTCAATAAATATAAGATGATGCCTGTTACATATTTCCCTGATTTCTTTAATCTTTACGGCCTGTCCCGTAAAATCCACGGCGACCACGGCCTTCGTCTTTTCCGTTATATGCGCTTCTATGCTTTTCGGATCTATGTTGTACGTGTCAGGCTCCACGTCCGCAAATACCGGCCTTGCCCCGCAGTACAGTGCACAGTTGGCGCTTGCCGCAAAGGTCAGGGGTGTGGTGATCACCTCGTCTCCCGGCCCGATTCCTGCCGCCAGGCATGCACAGTGAAGGGCCGCCGTCCCATTGGAAACCGCCACTACATGGCCGGCCCCCGTATAGTCCGCAAGCGCTCGTTCCAACTCTTCCACCTTAGGACCACATGTAATAAAATCATTTGTTAAAACCTCGCTGACGGCCCTTCTGTCCTCCTCGTCAATCCATTGCTTTCCATAAAATATCTTTTCTTTCCGAACAGGCAGACCACCGTCTATCGCTAATCTATCCATATGATACATTCTGCTCCTTCCTCATTTTTTGCATAAAAAAAGAGCCTTTAATGCTCGTCCAAGTCTGTCTTAAACTTTTCTTTTAAATCCTCTATACCCAGCCATTCCGTGTTCGTTCCGGAGCTGTATTCAAACTCAGGGGTTACCAGCCTTCCTCCCGGAATAATGTCCTTTTTCCCCCACCAGTTATAATGGGGGTAAACAATAAAGTGCTTTTCATATTCATAGGTATGGAGGGAATCCTCTCTGGTCACCATGATTTCATGAAGTTTTTCTCCCTCCCGGATTCCAACCTCCGGCATTTCGCATCCCGGTAGCATGGCCTGGGCCAAGTCAGTAATTTTAAAGGATGGGATTTTTGATATGAAGGTTTCACCGCCCCGGGCCTCTTCCAAAGCCTTAATAACCAGTTCCACTCCCTGCTCCAGACTGATCCAGAAACGGGTCATCCGGTAATCTGTAATGGGAAGCTCCTTTCCTCCGTTATTTATGATGTTTTGAAAGAATGGTATAACGCTTCCCCGGCTTCCCGCCACATTTCCATAACGAACGACCGCAAACCTTGTCCCTTCCGCCCCGCCATAAGAATTGGCCGCACAGAACAGCTTGTCCGAAACCAGCTTCGTACCGCCGTAAAGGTTCACCGGATTTACGGCTTTATCCGTTGATAATGCTATCACTTTCTTTACGCCTGCCTCCAGGGAAGCATTGATTACATTCATGGCTCCGTTGATGTTTGTTTTGATGGCTTCGTTTGGATTGTATTCGCAGGCCGGGACCTGCTTCAGCGCGGCGGCGTGGATGACATAATCAACGCCCTTCATTGCCATCTTAAGGCGTGCTTCGTCACGGACATCGCCTATAAAGAAACGAAGAATATCTTGATATTCTTTATACTCATTGTCCATGATGAACTGCTTATATTCGTCGCGGGAGTATATAATAATCTTCTTGGGCTGGTAATGCTTTAATACATACTCTACAAAGTGGTGGCCGAATGAACCTGTTCCGCCTGTAATCAAAATCGTCTTGCCTGTCAACATAATTTTTCCTCCTAAAATAAATGATGATTAACCTTTCGTACACAGTTGTTTTATCAAAATATCGTTTTTCTTTTATAAAGACGAACCATTTCAAAAACACCTATCCCAATAGCAATTACCCATCTTAGTAAAATTTTATCTTCAAATAAATAAAATAATGTGATTCCAAATAACACGAATGCCAGCCCTTTTAAGAAAAATAAGAAATTTAACTCAAATTTTGCTTTCATCTTCCATTTAGCAATTATAAAATGTAACATAAATAACATAAAATATGATATTGCCGTTGCTATTGCTGCACCATACATTCCCCAACTAGGAATCATAAAATAATTAAGTAAAATATTAATTACGGCTGCTCCCGTAGTGCCTATTGCAACTATTTTGGTCTGTTGATTATAAAATTCAAAATTTACAGGAAATTGATACATAAATATAAAATAGATTGCAATTACAATTAAAGGAATAACCTTAACACCTATAACATAATCTTTACCAGCAAATATAATTCCCACTTCTCTTGAAAGCAAAACAAATCCCAATGTCAATACCGTAAACAATTCTCTATAATTTTTACATTTATCAATTAACTTTTCCCAGTTATTTTTATCTAATCCATCGTAAAAAAATGGACACCAAGAATTATTTAATGCGGTCAATATTGTATTTAAAACCATTGAAAATGAATAAAATACACTATACACTCCCACTTCAACAGAATCTGTTCCCATACGTTCCATCATGATTCGATCCGAGCTTGTTAAAACTGTATGTGAAAGGGAATGAAATACAATAGGGACCCCCATAGAAAGAGCAAATTTCCAGTATTCACTATGGTAGCCATGTATTCCTCCCTTGCTGTAGATTATAATATTCAGCACAATCCCAACTAGGATAAACGGGACAGCATTCCCTATAATCTTTGCATAATATAGTTCTTGATACCCACCTTTCATAATTAGCCATAAAGATAGCAATACTGTAGATATTGTCAAAAAAACTGAAAGCAACAAATGTAATTGAGGTGTCTTCCTATAAATAAAGTCTATTTGTGCAAACCCAACAGTATAGGAAGCGTATGCATTGAGTATTAACACTAAAATAAGGCTAAATTCCAAATGAAATATAGACTCAAAAAAAGAATGAAAAACTATTACCGTTATACCTATTATAATGCAAATGATATTTCCCAGTGTTAATATGGAACTTCTAAATTTGAAATAATTATCTCTGTATTTATAAAGCCCTGTTCCTAATGAATTGCCAACTCCCAATCCTATCACTGCAACAAAAATTGCAAGCCATGAAGTATACACTGAATATTTGCCGTATTGAAGGGGTCCTAATACTCTTGTAAAAATAGGAGCCGTAAAAAATATCATTCCCTGCGTTAATATCGTACTTGCGATATTAAAAAATGTAGTTGTATTTTCGCTATTCATGCTTATCTCTCATTATATTTTCCAGGCATATCAAAAGTTCTTCTTCAGATTCCGGAATCATGATTCTATCTTTATCTGTATATATCTTTTTCAATTTTTTAACCATTTTATTAATGTTGCATATCATGGCATCACTGTACATGCTCAATGCCAATTTATATAAAAAAATTAATCTAGGTTCTTTGTTGTATATAAATTTAGGTGTAAATTGACCTGTAGAGCACAAAGCAATTATTACCTTATTTTCAATATCAATCCTTGATATTGCCAATTCCCACATATCTTCATTTTGACTAATCACATAACTATCATAAATATTGGTTTTCTTACTTCTTGGATGCAGCTTAACTGTAATCAGTTCCTTGTAAGGAAGTAAAATATCAGCAAACCTCCTTGAAACCATCTCCATTTCTTTAAAATCCTGGATACAGTCTGTCAACCAGATTGCACGATTATAGCTTTCTTTGGGTGATGATCCAAAGACTTTATCCATCAGATTATAAAAATCATCTGTCATCTGGGGAATCTGCCCTTTCCCACACCTAATTAAATTATCTGAAAACTCCGGATTATGCATCAATAAGGTCTCTGGTGTAATTACATCCGAAAACCTGTTTACGATATATGATAGAAACCGATATTTACTTTTTACCGCATGGCTGAGGATATCTCCCTCATATGAACCTGTACCATCCTCAACCATAATAAAATGGCTTTTCTTGCTGATTCTTTGAAGCATTGCAACCAGTTCGTTATAGTAGCTTGTATATATGATATCGTATTTTATTAATTGTTTTCTTCTAATCCCCTTTAATTGCTCATGTATGACTAATTGCGGAAAAATCAGCCTGAAAACTGCATGTATACGAATGAATAGCTTGCATGTAAAAATATTTACAGGCCTATCTGCCAATATGACATTTTCAAATAAATGGATCTCTTTCATTCTCTTTGCAACAGCTTCTGCATTTCTAAAATTATTTATTATAAATAAATCTCCCCTGTCAGATGCGTTACAATGATATTGTATATTACACGAATTAAAAATTTGATATGGTGTATCTGCTACAAATACTCGATTCATCTCTCTACTCGCTTTTAATAAATTTTAACCCGATCCTTCTAGGAAGAATTGCACATAAATATTGTCTTATAAAAGTATTAAAATTCAAGCTTCGACACCTGTGTAAAATAATAAAGGGCTTATAATCATGATAGCTGTAGAAATTCATTATTCTTCCATTACCTTTATATTTTTCAGGAAGCTTTCCAAACTGAGTCGGGTCCTGATAAAATCCTATATTCTTACTTTTAACCAGCAAACTCAGTATAGATTGATCTTCTCTATGCATTAGGAAACTCTCATCATCTGTTTCATTCTCCCTGCCAATCAATAGATCACGATTGCAGCATAGCTGAAGCCATTCTTCCATTAATTCCACTGATTCACTACATTTTTTTACTGCAATAAATCCCGCCTGAATCTGTCCTGTATCCATATATCGCTCATGAACACAATTCATATATTTAAAATTATACAAATGTGTATATTGTTTCTCTATTAACGGCAAAATAGAAAGCCATATCGGATTATTTTCCAGAATTTTAAAAACCGGAGCAGCGCTTCGAAAAAAAAATGCCCCCGAATCACAATAAAACACAATATCATTTTCTTTAACAGCATGAAGTGTTTTTAAAATGAAATAAGGTTTCCACAGCCATAGCCCGTTTCCTCTCTTTTGAGACAATATTTCTTTATGAAGCACATAAAAATCTGCATCTATATCCTTATCCGAATATTCTATAACAGCATCAAAACCCGCTATATGCTTTGCAGTCCACGAATTTATCTTCTGGCTTGCTCTATATTCCTTGTTTGCATAGTTTATCAGGTACTTCATAATTCAATGTCCTTCTTTTGTGATTAAGAGTTTCTGCGTATTTTACTATTAAAACGATTAAAGGGAAATCCCTTGCCGAGAGGAATGATGCAGTAGTAAAATATATAACAACTAATGCAGAAAAAACCGAAAATAACTTTGCCTTTATCAATAATTTTCCCAAATTGAAATTGTATATCACAAACAATACAATTCCAAGTATCCCCGCCGATACTAAGATATATGATACAGAACTCATATATTCATACGTAGGATTCAAATCAAATTGCTTTTCTATCACATAAGATGTATATGCGCCGCTACCTATACCTAGCAACTTTGAAGCTGGTTCAAGAATAGCATAAAAATCAAATCCCTTTAATAGACGCACATACAACGAAGAATTCATGCCTTTTGAAATTCCTCTAATTCTACTGATAACATTAAAAATAACATTATGTTTCACCAAAAATATTAAGCCAATCGGAATTACTGATAACAATAGTACATTTATCCTCTTCATCCTATTAAACTGATAAAGACTTCTCAGCATGTAACTTCCCCATCCAATCACAAAAAAAATCATCCCATTGCCAGAATCACAAAATACTAATGAAATACTAATTAAGATACAAAAAACAAAGTCTTTTCGTTTAACTTTATCTTGCGAAAGGCATAATAGCAAGCATGGACCAACATACAGTGCAAAATGCGATGGCTCCAGAAATACAGAGGTTGGTCTGAAATTATGCATATATAGGGCATTATAAGCTGCTGAATACTTATCATACGTAGAATAAGAAGCCTGACTATACCGAAGCCATCTTATTAAAAAATATAAATTATAGTTAAAAAGATAATGCATCACTACCTGGCATAACAGTAAGAGACAGGAAATTAATGTCAGTGATCTATATGTTTTCATCATATAATTTACATTTACAATATCACTGCTGATAAAATATATAATCAAAAAAGCATAGAAACCTTCGACAATTAACCGAATGCAAATATCCTTTAAATCCAAATCATGCATCACTGCGTTAAAAAATGATACTAAAATAATGTATGCCATTAATGCAAAAAGTGATTTTTGCATTTTACTTGCTAAAAATCTATTTCCGCTTCTGCCATATATAAAAGTTACAACTAAAAAAGGCGACAGCAATACCATAATAAAATCCGCAATTCCTAAAGACTTTATAGGGCTTGCATATACATTAATAATTGCATACGCAGCTATCAAAAATGAAATAAATTTTTTCCAATTACTCATAAAGGCTCCCCTCATTTTAGTCCTTCAATGAAACGTATTTTATTCTCTCTCGGTGTTGTTGTAGGTCTGCCCAAATCAGGTCTCGCCCCAATAGAACTTTTAATTTCTATGAAAGTTAATTTGTTTTTTTCATTTTTTATTTTCTGCAAAACCTCATCCAATTTTTCTAATGTATCTATACGATATATTGTTTCATAACCACATGCTTTGGCAATGCTGCACAAATCCACTTTAGCTGCAGGTGTTGGCATTCCTCCAACTGTTTCATGTGCTTCATTATTTATAACAGCATGTACAAAATTATTGGGCTTTACGGAACCTATCACAGCCAAAGCTCCCATGTGCATTAGAACCGCACCGTCTCCATCTATGCACCAAATCCTCTTTTCCGGTTTATTCACGGCAACTCCAAGAGCAATAGAACTTGCATGCCCCATTGAGCCTACGGTAAGGAAGTCTCTTTCGTGTCCCTGCCCATTCTCTTCCCGAATTTCAAATAACTCCCGGCTTGTTTTTCCGGTTGTACTGATAATTGGATCCTTCCCGCTATATTTAACAATATGTCGAATTATATTCTCCCGCACAAGTCTATGCTCATTTTTGTACTTTACAATTTCCCCATAAGATAATGCACCCTTACGGACAACAAAAGCAACGTTTATGCCTTGTGCAAGGTTATTTCTAAACTCGATCATTACTTTTTTCACTTCATCATCTGTCGTTTCCTTTCCGATGACAAAATATTTAATTCCCATATTCTCTATCAGCCTGCAAGTCACTTCACCCTGATATATATGCTGCGGCTCATCGTGAACACCTGGTTCCCCGCGCCAGCCTATGATAAATATGCAGGGAATTGCATAGACCTTCTGATTCATAAGGCTTGCCAGAGGATTTATAATATTTCCCTCGCCGCTATTCTGCATATAGACTACAGGAACCTTGCCTGTAGCCAGGTGATATCCTGCCGCAAGGGCTGTCGCATTCCCTTCATTTGCCGCAATAATATGATGGTGGCTGTCTATGCCATATACATTCATCAAATAATCACAAAGTGCTTTTAATTGACTATCCGGAACTCCTGTATAAAAGTCAGCTCCTATCAACTTTACTAAATTTTCTACCTGCATTTGTCACCTCTTAAGTATCTTGTGATACAAGCTGTCAATGATATCAACATCCAATCTGACGGGATTATTTTTTAGCCGTACCGGATTAACGGAACTCTTTAAAACATCATAATTGTCTTTTGCTACCGGCATCTCCAACCGCAAGCCTTCAACAAAATTTCCAAACCATTCAGCTGCTGAGTATGCGTTCTTACACTGCATGATAGCTGCCAGTTCCACAAACATATCATCAAGGTAATCTTTGCCTCTGCTGTCCACACACTTATCTGTATTCTTAATCATCCAAGGCCAGAGTTCTTTTACACATAAAGCAGCCGAATGTCCATGTGCCACTCCATATAAACTTGTCAGCTTATAACACATTGCATGTCCTGCTGTTGTCTGAGTAATGTTAATTGCCTTGCCCGCAATATAGGCAGCTCTTAACATGGTCTCATTGGCTATATCTTCATTTGCAAAATATCCATTCATACTTTGTAGAATTAGTTCAATAGCTTCTCTTGAATATACCTTGCTTTCTGCTGTACTGTTCACCGACCAAAATGATTCAATGCTGTGACAAAACGCATCAAGCATTGTCGCTTTCCTTTGATATAAAGGCAGTGTCTTTAATGCACTGCTATCCATCAATACCGTATCCGGAATAATGCTTTCATGGGTAATGGATTGTTTCTCATTATGATAATACAATACCGCATATTTCGTAGCCTCTGATCCCGTACCCGCTGTTGTAGGCACAGCCAACAATTTAACTTCATTCGGAACAATAGATCGGTTTAAAAAACTGCCATCTACTCCGTCATCCTCAAAACTGCTGTATAATTTAATGCATTTAGCCACATCTATTACACTCCCGCCGCCAACAGCTACGATAGCGTCACATTTATTTTTGCGGAATATCTCTACACCCCTCACTACTATCTCATAATGCGGATTGGGTTGAACCCCATCAAATTTAACAACTTGAATACCGGTACGTTTCTCCAATTTATTAAAATAGTCATTCATATTATGCTTTTGCAAGGATTTACCAGAAACCAATAAAAAAGAACGGATTTCATTGCCGTTCAGATAATCATCTAATTCTTTATAATTTGGTGATGCCTTATAGATTGTTTGCTGCATTACGATACCATCCTACCCCTCTTCCGGAATGAGCCGGATAATCTCACTGAATGGCATCAAAAAATCATCACACTCTTTTGCACGATGCTTCTCCAGTATCGTCTTTGCAGCTTTTTGAATCGCCGGAACCGTAGCTCTCATAAGCTGATTTGCATAAATGACCACGTTTACTCCCAATTCCTTAAATTCCTCTTCCGTAACCGTATTAAAGCTTGTAGGCACAACTACAATTGGTGTTTTCCTGTCATTTTCACGAAACATTTTCACAAACGTAAATATTTCATCCGGCTCTCGTTTTCTGCTATGAATCATAATAGCATCTGCACCTGCCTTAACATATGCACCAGCCCGCTCAAGCGCATCCCCCATGCCTTGTTCAAGAATCAAGCTCTCAATTCGGGCACAAATCATAAACTCCTTCGTCTGCTGCGCTTTTTTCCCTGCTGCTATTTTCTCACAAAAATTTTCAACACTATCCTGCACCTGCATAACTTCCGTTCCAAACAAGCTGTTTTTTTTCAGGCCTGTCTTATCTTCAATAATTATCATCGACACACCCATACGTTCCAACGAACGGACCGTATATGAAAAATGCTCTGTTCTCCCTCCGGTGTCCCCATCAAAAATAATTGGCTTTGTGGTGACCTCCATTAAATCTTCTATGGTGCGAAATCGGCTTGTCATATCCACCAATTCTATATCCGGCTTTCCCTTTGCCGTAGAATCACACAAGCTTGATACCCACATAGCATCAAACTGATGACCTCCTCCATCCGTATAAACTACTGTTTTTTCGACTATTAGCCCGGTCAGTCCATCATGGGCTTCCATCGCTGTCACAAGATTTTTAAGTTCAATCTCCCGCTTGAGCCTTCCGCGTCTTACATCAGGCATTGATACTTCCGTTTTTTTCCTTGCTTCTAAGTCTTTATATCTCTGATCTGCTGCATAGGGATACTCCACCAGCTTCCCTCCATAAGTGGCAAGAACTGATGTTACTTCATCACGGATCGGTTTTTGGAAACCTGTCTGCCAGTCATCTCCATGTACAACATAAGTTGGTTTAAACCGTTCCAGATTTTCCTTATAACTAAGAGTTTTCTGTTCAACAACCTTATAAACTCCAGCAATACTGCTAAGCATAGATTTTCTATCTTCAAAAAGAAGAAGCGGATAACGTTTATACGATGCCACCGCTTCATCCGACATCACGCCGATGATTAATTTGCCGAGCCGCTGAGCTTTTCGAATCATAGATATATGCCCGCCATGAAGCATATCCGTGCTAAAGCACATATAAACCGTGCGGCTCTCTATTTCCCGCAAACGGTTTGATATGACTGCTAAATCCTCCGCATTGTCTATTTCATTGCAAAGCCGATCCTCAATATCCAATGGTACAATATGGCAGCTCTCTGACACTTCATTTAATGCATTCTCAGCATAACACTTCTTATGATTTGTCTCGCAAAATAATATTATCTGCTCTAACCATTTTTGCCAGTCACCCCTTTTCAGCTTATACATGGGCTGTGCCGCCATAGATTCACCGAAAAATTCAACACCCACATACTTGATTTGTCCGGATTTTATTACTGCCTTAAAATCCTTCTCCGACAACGGCAAGGTAGAGCTTACTGCCATACAGGAATCCTCTGATGCCATCACATCGTCAATCACAGAATTTTCAAATACCATATCTCCATGTAAAAGCAGAATATCATCATCTAAATATTCCCTTGCACAATAAATGGAATAAATATAATTTGTATCCGCAAAATCGGGATTCTTTATAAAAATGAGATTCAGCGGAATCTCCAAGCTCTGGCAATAATTAACTAACACGCCATCAAAATATCCGGTAGTAATCACCACCTCTTCTATTCCCGCTTGATAAAGCATATTAAGCTGTCGTGATAGAATGGTCTCATGCGCTGATATCTCTGTCATACATTTTGGCTGCTCTGATGTTAAAACGCCCATCCTTGTTCCCATTCCTGAATTAAGAATCAATGCTTTCATAATACTACTATTAAATCCTCCAAGCCCCATTATATATTTTGATATAAATCATCATATTTACAGGAAAAAGCATTCGGTTGAATGCTTTTTCTGTATTCCATATATTTTTTATCTACTTCAAATTTCTTTGTCAGTGCAGTTTCTAATACTTCTGCCAAAGACTGTGCATTTTCCGAATCGAATACATATCCTAAATGATTCCTTTTTATGGTATCCCCCAAATTTCCATAATCAGATCCGATGATGCATTTTTTCAAATATGCTCCCTCACATAAAGGTCCGCTTGCTCCGTTAAATATATTTCTATACGGCAAAACAATGATATCACTACAGGAAAATGCATGGCCTAATTCTTCGTCATTAAGATATTTCATCCTTAATACAATTCTATTTGAAAAATGTTTTGTCTTTTCTCTCACATAATCTTCATCAAATGCATCTGGTTTTCCTGCAATTAATAATTGATAACCAGCTCTTACCCCTTTGAGAGCCTCTAAGCAAATGTCTAACCCCTTATCATAACGGGTATTTCCAATGCAGGCTATAACGGGAATATCCAATTCAAATCCCCAATATTCCTTTGATTCTTTATATCCTTTATACACCTTTTCCAACATAGGGTAATTAATGTATGCCACATTAGAAATTCTTTTTTGTAAAACCTCATCCTTTAGATATTCAGAATGCACCACAATTGCATCCGCATAATGGCTCACTGCTCTCAAAGCCAATGTCTGCAGCCATCCTTTTTTTATCCAATGATATGTCATCAATATTTTCGTATTACAGATTCCTTTTAGGCCAATTCCAAAATATCTGTTAAAATAATCACCTGTTAAGAAATGTACAATATCCGGTTCTTCCTTTTTGATTATTTTCTTTATTTCCTGAATCCACTTTAGGTATACAGATATCCTTCTTTTTCGTCCTTCTTGATTTTTATAAACATATTGTTTACACTGCAAACCTTCCAGCTTAGTTGGGAGAACTACAACAGGTTCATTCTTACTACCAAGTAATTGCCGCAAATATTTTTCATGATGCCCCACAATGGCTGTGTCTATATATAAAATTTTCATACTATAATCCAATTTACCCCTCTATACTTACCTGCTCAAAAACTTCAATATGAGATTTTACCATTTCATCTATGTTATACATTAAAATACTGTTATATGCGTTTTCAACCATAGAGTTGAATAATTTCTCATCATTATACAATTTAGAGCAGCATTTTCCTAATTCTTTTTCATCCTCAACGTTTACAAGATAACCATTTTCTCCATCACGAATTAATTCTAAACCTGCAACGCATCTATTCGTTGTAACCACTGGCAATCCAAAGCTAAGAGCCTCATTAACCACAAGCCCCCATACATCCCCTCTTGTTGGCAAAACAAAAATATCTGCTGCCTGAAAATATGTCTTTATTTCTTCTTTTGGCTTAAAGCCATGAAAATAAATATTATTCGCGCCACATTCTTCTTTCAATTTTAGATATTCGTCAGAAACATCTCCTCCAACAAAATATACCCCAATTCTTTTGTCCATATATTTTGTAGCTTTTATTAAAACATCCAATCCCTTTACATAAATTGGACGCCCCACCATCAATACTATAAATTCCTCTTTTATGCCAAGTCTTTCTTTTGAACAATTTGAAATAATTCGCTTAATATCTGGACAGTAATTGAACTCTGCCAGTTCTGAACGATTTATCCTTTGGTCAAATAGGTTAACAAAGCCATCGCACATACAAAAACATTCCAATCTTTGAAATTCTGACGTTTGGGGAATAATATAGATACAAGATTCCCCTTTGTATTCATGCCTGTCTGCGAAAAATGTTTTATCTCCTAAAACGAATGCCGTATCCTCCATCTCCTTAGCTCTGGTTAAGACCATGTCCCACTGCTTTTCAGATAATCCTTCTGCCGGAATATCTCCACAATATAATACAGTCGATTCTTTGATATGATATTTTTTCCTTAGAATACGCCTATCATCATCGCTAACTACTTGTGCCTCTTTTATATCCGTTTTTGTCAAAGGTGTAAATGGATATCTCTTAATCTTCTCCTGAGCTACCCCATACTGAATCATTAATTTATCAACAGAATGTCCTGGAGATAAAATAAACTCTGGGCTAGTCAACAAAAATGACTTAAGTTTTCGAGTAAACCATGATTCACTCTCTTTAGGAAGCATCCCATCTACAGACAGTACAAATCGCTTTTTCATCATTCTCAAACAAAACATTGCATAAATATTTGTTGCATTTCCATACATATTAAAGAAAACAATATCCTTTTCTTTGATAAGCTTTCTAACTTCAAAACATATTCTCAATTTGCCTATATTATATGGCTTCATTTGAATTAAATGGTACCCTCTTTCATGAGTAGAAAACCATTTTTTATCACGAGAATTCTGTTCCTCTATTGTTTCGGATAGTGCCAATGTCATATCGTATTTCTTAGACAGTGCATTGTAGAACGGCACTCTATAAGGAGCCTCAAAATTTGTAATATATAATAGTTTCTTCATTTAAGATACCTTTCATAACTATTTTTTGTATCAAACACTTCTGGTTGGTGCGTCATCACTCTATCCTTTTCCGGCGGTAGTTTCATATAATCACCATACCAATGCCTAAGCAATTGTCTATATGATTTACTTACCATAAACTTATGATTTTCAAACTCCATTTCACAATACTCGTTTAAGTACTTTGATTTAAAGGGAACTTGAACATTTGACGGCTTTACCAAAACCCCGCCTTCACAGATAATTCCCATACTTTTTGTTTTTGTATTACTATATTTCTTAATGTAATAATCTTCTATTTTTTCGCAAGTCTTATAAGGCATGCATCTAGCAATATAATATACAAGCTTTTTTAATAATGGACTAAACTTTTCTCCTCTATTATTAAAAATTATTGGATTTCTGGCCACTCTAATCGGAGTATTAAAAAAAATCATCGAGAATTGAAGAATTCTTGATAATTTATTGTCTGCAATATTATCAATAGGGAAAATGTCAATATAGATACCCAAATGTATACCTGAGTCCCTCCATGCTCTATAAATCATTGCCGTATTATTTTTACGGATTCTGCAAAGATTATATGGATATTTTTCTTCTGTTTTCCTGCTTTGAAAAAAGAACTCTTTTGATATTTCTTGAGGACAAATTTTGCAAAATCTATCAAAATTCTTTCTATCCATCATAACATCAACATCATCGTCCCAAGGAATAAATCCTTTGTGACGAACTGCCCCTAACAGTGTCCCAAATGCCAAAGAATATTTGATATTATATTTTTTACAAATTCTGTTAAACTCTATTAAAATGTCCAGAAGAATATTCTGTAATTCTTTTAAATCCATTCCGCAATTAGTCATGATAATTCCGCACTCCGTGACTTGATTTTTCCTATTAACCCAATATCAGCTTCATAATCTCAGTACAAAAGCATTCAATAAAATAAAGTCTATTGTATCCGTTATTTTTATATATTTTATATCTTATGCCAATTCTATTTACTACATCGCACAGGCTGCGTTTATGGCTCATTCCTTCTGTTGTAAAATTAGCTAGAATCTCATTCAAAATTTCAATGTGATAACCTTTTTTTGTAACCCGAAGAAACAAATCAAAATCATCATACAAGCTTTCCAATTTATATGGCTCTTCCAAATACAATTTCCGTGTAGCAAATTGTGTCGGATGATTCCAATGTCTGGATGTCATATATGCAGATTTTTTTGCCTTTTTGACCCTAATCTTTCTATCTGGATAAACAATCCTTAAATCTCCATACAAAAAATCAAATTTTGTCTTCCTGTACTTTTTTACTACCTTTTCAACTGCATCTCTTTCATACCAGTCATCTGAATTAATATTTCCTATAATTTCACCTTTGGACAATTGAATTCCTTTATTGATTGCATCATACATGCCTTTATCTTTTTCAGAAATAATCGTGTATAAACTCCCCTTTTCCTTGAATCTATCATAATATTTCTCTGCAATTTGAAGTGTTTTATCCTTTGACACTCCATCAATTATAATATATTCAAGCGGATGATATGTCTGATTCAATACTGACTCAATTGTCCTTGCAAGCGTTTTTTCGCTGTTATATGTTACAGTTGTTATAGATACTAATGGCTTCATATTTACCTTTCTGTATTTCGGATAGATTCACAAAAACTAACCTTCTCATATTTCAGGCCATCATAGCTGCCAAGCTTCTGACTGTAGACGCAATTTCCAAAAGCTTTATTTGTCAATTTACCTATTTTCCCTGGAATATATGAAGCGAACAGTACCACTGGCTTTAATAGTTTGGTAATCTTGATTGGCCGCCCTGCGGTATCTGCAATATTCTCTACCATCGTTGATGTATTTACATATCTCTCATTCTGCGGAAAATAAATTCCTCCTTCTCCACCAAGCATCAGCAAGCAAAGGAATTCACATAAATTTTCAATATAAAGCATGGATCTCTGATTGTCTACATCCGGAAATATCGGAAGTAACTTTGCCAATTTTGACAAAACAGGATAATTACCTTTGCTCCCTGGTCCATAAATCATCGGCGGACGCAACACTGCCACATGAAAGCTCTCATCCGCCAGTTTTCTCACGCCTTTATCCGCCTGCCATTTACTGTCTCCGTAAAAATTCGCCGGAGCCGGAAGCGTATGTTCATCAATCGTCTTTTCTTTCCCATAAGGGGCAGATTCTCCATAAATAATCATGGAGCTCATCAGTATAAACTGCTTCACGCCTGCAGCTTTAGCTATCTCGGCCGCTTCAATTGCCAAATCAGTATTTACCGCATAATATTTTTTCTTTGTTTCTTCATCCACATGTCCGATATCCGCATGTGCAATTCCTGCCACATGAAAAACGGCATCGTAGGATCCGAAATCTGTCTGTCTCCAATTGCTGTCAAGCATATCTAACGTATCAATAAGAAGGTTGCTGTCATAATGCTTTTTGGCATACGCTTCAAAGGATTCCCCAATATAGCTGCCTGCGCCGGTGATTAAAATACGTCTGTGAGCAGTTCTATCAATATGGAAGCTTTTCTTATAACCGTAATCCTCAAAGCCTGCGTCAGAAACCTCGACAGTTTGTATACCATTCTTGTGCAGTTCTCCGGTTCCTCCTTCTACCACCCCATCGCTGCCAAGAACGGATTTTATTGTGCCGAGAAAGCATTTCACATCAAAAAGCAGGGCCTTAATTCCGCCCTGATGCAAATGTTCCACATATTCCCCATCCAGCTTCGCTTTCTCTTCTATCTCCAGCTCATCTCTCCCATTGATCTGCGCCCACCCCGTCAGCCCAGGCTTTACATCGTTCACCCCATACCTTTCCCGCTCCGCCACCAAATCATCCTGATTCCAAAGAGCCGGTCTGGGGCCTATGATGCTCATATTGCCAACAAAGATATCCCAAACCTGCGGAAGCTCATCCAGGGAGGTTTTCCGCAATATCCTTCCCACTCTTGTGATATATTGCTCCGGATCGGAAAGCAGATGGGTCGGCACGTCATGAGGGGTATTCATCTTCATGCTGCGGAATTTATGAAGGAGAAAGAAATGCTTTTCTTTTCCTACCCGCTTCTGTGTAAAGAGAACCGGTCCGGGATCGTCTATAAAAATGGCAAGGCTTATAATGCTGTAAAGCGGCGCCAGGATTAACAAGCCTGCAAACGACAGGACTTTATCGAGCGCCGGCTTAAATTTGCCTTCATACCATCCAACCTTGCGCTGACATTCAAAGTTACTGTCATCCAAGTAAGCATTGTCATCATCTATGTTCTTTCTATTCTTTTTTTTGCTTCCAATATAAGTAAGGAAGGCATATGTTCCGGTTAAAACGGCTATTCCCATAATTATTTTTTTCCGATTACTTTTAGACATGATTTGCAAATCTCCAAACAACAAATAAGCCGCAGAAACCCACGGCTGATCCTTCTATATTATTTATGCTGCTTAAAAAGCATATAACGAATCCGAATCTTTCGTTTCATTCTTTTTTCCGAACAATCTCTATTCCAAGATGAAGGATTGTTTTTCGTTTCATAAATTCTACTTCTACCTCTGCTATGCGTTTATGAAGATTGATTTTCTGAATATGGCCCTCCATATTCTTTAAAGGCCCGGACAAAATCACAATGGCATCCTGTTCTGCCACTACCTGGGACAATCCCGCCTCGCTGCTTTCTTCTGCCCCTGCCCCGATGCCTGTAAGCTGCTCCAGCCAGTGAACCTCTTTCTCACTGAGAGCCGTGAATTGTTCTTTGTCTTTTCCCAACAGCTTTGTAAGCATTGGTACCTTCCGCAATTCCAAATACAGCTCCTGAACGGAATTGCTTATAATAAATACATATCCCGGAAGAAGTTTTTCATGCTGATCCTTCCATTCTCCATGAAACTTCTTTTTTACATGGCGTGTGGGATGAAAACAACGCTTGTATACTCCATTTTCTACTGTCTTCCGAATCAATGCTTCTGTCTTCTCTTCCATTCCCGGAGCTACTTGAATTACGTAATACAAGTTTACTTCCTCCCATCAAGATAAATTCTGGAAATATCCTATTCACGCATATCCCTTCAAAGCCAACTTTGTCCGGCAAGGAATTCTCCGTGTGCACCAGTACGCTCACTCATACATATCTCTTCGTATCGGACGGTCTCCGCCCAATAAGGTATGCTTCGCCATCCACGCCTTATGGAACAATTTCCCATTGCCGCAGTAATATTCCTGAAAGCTCCTAACATGTATCATGTATCATGTATATGAATAAGAACATTTCGAACACCAAAATATGTCATACTTCAGAGACCCAAGTGCCCACGCTGCAAGGGTTCTCTCTCCGTAATCCTAATTGCTGCATAAATACTTAAAGTCTCTAGCTCTTCGCCACAATTTCCAACCCAACCTGCATTTCCTGAAAGTGTCCCGTCGACAGCATTCCTACTTGTGCAATCCGCTTATGCCGGTCAATCTTCCGAATCAGGTTCTCCCTGCCCTGAAGCGGTCCTTCCGTCACAACGGTCTGTCCGTTCCGGATATATCCTCTGGACATTCCAAAATGATGAGCTTTTCCACAAAATCTCCGGAGAAATTGCTCTTCCTCTCCGCACACAGGCGTCAATGCACCCTGGCCGCCCAAAACAGTGAGAATACTCTGATACTGCTCTAACTCCTCTGCCAGTCTCTCCCCGTCCTCACTTTCCAGAAATACATAGTCCGGAAACATGGACTGCCGCTCCACATGCCAGCTTCCCTCATACCGCCGCATCCGGTCATAAGTAAAGCAGAACGCATCCCTCAGTGCCTTATCCGTCAGATGCTTCCTGCAGGAGCGTATGATATCCTGCTCTTTATGATTCGGACAATAAAGTACATACCAGATAACAAGTGCCTCCCTTTCTACTTCCAGTAGTTTTATCTACGTCAAAAGTCATCCTCAATAAAGCCATTTTTTCGTAGAGCATGTTACTCTACGAAAAAATAACCCTAATTCTTATAAGTAAGGAAAAATAAATGAATACTTTTACGAATTAATAGACAAAATTAAAATAAAAACAGAAAAAATCTCTTGAAAAATGTACAAAAAAAGAGAAACCAAGAAAAAATGTTTACGTTTTCAAGGATCTGTGCTATGATATTCAAGAAAAAAGCAGGAGATCTGCTCTCCTGCTATCGTAGAGTAACATGCTCTACGAACAAAAAGTTCCACACATTTCCAATTCATTCCAATTTCAGGATAAATGCATCATTCTTCCGATCTTTCGGTTCCAACATTATGTCATATCTTCCTAAACCGCTTTCCCACCATTCCTTGATAAACATGATTTTATCAATATAAAATTTTGGCCCATATTACAACGAAATTTACAAAAGGCCGTCCCCCTTCTCGCCCTGAAAAGGAAACGGCCTTTTTATAGCAATTATAAATCAAAAACTACCATCTACTCACATTTACACCGGAAAGTTGCACATTCCGTCTCCTGACACTCGCAGGCAGAACCCCCGGCAATTCCAATATGCTTTGCATGGCAGACGCAATTCTCATTAAAAGTACACTCCTCCGCCTTACAGGACACTTTTGTCTCCTTAGTGGGATAATCTACGGAACTCTGGTAATTACCCTCGCCTCTCTCCCGGAAGCTGCTGCAGCAGGTATCCTTGGAATGCTTGGCATTGTTGCCCTCCACCTGAATATTATCCTTACAGCAGCTCTTCTCCTTGTTATACATGCAGCTTGTTACGGTACAGTCTAATCTTGTCATGTTCATCTACCTCCATAAAAATATAGAAGTAGTATGTGCAGATTTGCCCTGTTTATACCTAAAAAGCCGGAATATCAAATCCATTTTCTTATCGAAAAGCTTATGAATGCTGCAGCTTCTTCCTTTTTCTAAAAATTCCGGCAGTCAGTAAAATAAGGAAAATTATGGAAATTACTCTCCCCGCATGATAGAACCAAGGTTCTTGATATCTCACCTTTACAAGCCCCTGCGTATCCTCGGCAATCCATACGCGCACCGTCCCCTGGTCGCCAATGCCCGTTTTTAATCGCGTCCCGTCCTCTGCATATGCCGCGTAATTGGGATAGTAGGTAAACGGCACATCCACCCAAGCCTCTTCCCCCTTAATTCCTGTCTCCGGCAGCTCATAACGAAATTCCGCCGTCAAATTTTCCGCCCTCTTACATTCGCTTAAGGCAATTCCTTCCGGAGCCGCAAACGTATTTGCCCGATGCCAGATACGGTAACTGTTAGAATGAGGCACATTGATAAAATACAGAACATCTACCTGGCTCTGCTCTCTCTGATATTGATTCTCTTTCGTATATTTGGGCATTGCTTCCTCACTGTAGCGGTTTATGTAAATTCCTGCGCATAGAAAGGCCAGCACACAGGCGCTTCCGCACACCAATTTACGTACCTCCTTTTCAGAGCAAAAACGATAAAATCCTACCGCACACACCAGGCACAGAAGCACGGTGGAAAGAGACAGAAAACGCCACGGCAATTGAAGAGAGGTCACAAGTCTGTGAATCACAGGCAGTCCCTGCACTTTATCCCAGGGAAAAAGATCCGTAGACAGATAAATCCCCAGAAGGCTTAATCCCAACGCTCCAAAGCACCCCTTTAATAAGCCGTCCTTCTTCTCCTCACGAAGATACACATACAAAAATGCCAGTATACCTGCAAGCATAACAAATCCCAGGGAACAGGGCATCTCTTCGCTATTCTGAATCATAGCCCAGGTACTCATTGTCGGATTGGCTAAGATAAAGTCAAAAAGCTTGGGCAGAGTTACGGTCCACCAGCTTAAGGTAATATCAATACAAAATACGCGATAGGGATAAACCGCATGATGAAGCAGGGTAAATATCACTCCCAGATTCAAAAGCAAAGTACTTCCCGCAGCAAACAGCAGCGCTTTCCAGCGTTTCTTTTCCCGTAAACGTCCCAGGCAGCACAGACCGAAAATGCTGCCGAAGCATACGGTCAGCTCAACAGAGAGCACATGAGATTGAAGAACTCCTGAAAAGCCCAAAGCCGCCAGATACCATTTTTTCGGATTTCCCAGAAACAGCTCATACATTCCCCACAAAACCAGCGGGAAGAAAATCATAGCCATAGCCTCACCAACAGCCGCACGGGTATACAAATCTATCAGACGGTATACCGAAAGGGTATAGAGAAGCGCAGCCACAAGACCTATTTTTCGGGAACGTGTCAGGCCGGAAAAAGAGCGGTACGCCACAAAAGCCGTAGCAACATTCATACCAATCAGCAGCACCTTATAGCAATTGACCAAAGACACGCCCAGGCATCCCAAAAGAGCAGGGAAGTATAAAAACAGCTGCGGGTAGAAAATAGGCGATCCATACCCATATCCATGAAGCAGCGTACTGTGAATTTTTACCGGAAACCGCCCGTTCTTCAGTCCCTCCTGAATACCCAGAATCCTGTTAAACTGATAATAAAGATCATGGCCGTCCAATACAAAATTGTAGCTTAGAGGCAGGGATACCAAAATCACCGCCGCGCTCAAGAGAAGCAGCGCTGTCTTTCCCTCCTTGTCAAGACGGCCTCCGCGCATCTTCCATATAAGAATTAAAACGGAACACAAAAGTATGGCTCCCATCAGACAGGGGATATCCGTATACATTGGCCTGACAGATGTCAGATAAAAGCCGCTTACATTGAAGTCTCCTCCCCCTCCATAAACAATACGCACGGAGATATCCTCCATAGAATCCTCTGTGTCAAAATAAATCTCCGTTATATCCCCGTTCTGCTTCAAAGGCTCTTTGACCAGAAGCTTTCCCTCCGTATTATCCTCATTTAATTTCCTGGGACTGCGGATCTCAACATAATTCTGTTCGCCATTTGACAGAGAAACCACCTGAAGCCGATAGCTTCCCTTTTTCAGCGTCACATGCGCCGTCTCCGCCACAATCCCTGTATAGCCGCTCCCTGGCTCAATTCTCAATATCGGATCTTCATCCTCTGTAAATGTAACAATATCCTCCGCCTCCGGATGAATCTCCAGCTCTGATGCCGGGAGTTCCCTGCTAAAGTAAGAATCAAAGGGAATCCCCGCTGCTATCACAAGCAATAGAAGGGTAACGATTAAATGAATTTTATAAGCTGATATAAATTTTTTCATCATTTGTCTCCTTTTTGTTATGGCTTTTGACGGCTCCAAAGCCTTTTCTCCCCTATTTTATCTTTCTCCTCTGACTTCTCTGCGATATCCGGATGCCTGCCCGTTCCGCAAGCTCAGCCAGCCCTACGGCCGCCATCGGAAGCATCATCACAAAATAAGGCAGTATGTAACGTCCCTTTGCCTCCCACAGCATATGAAAGAGAAAGCCCCCGAAAATAGTAATCAAAAGCACCTGCTCCTCCAACGGCTTCTTCCTCCAATAACGAAATATCATCCACAAAAAGACGCCCATAAAAATGAGACTTTGATACTGGTTCATAAACCAGGTCATTACAGTATGCAGCTTCCCCACATACATACTGTTCACAATACCGCAGCGCTCCCATCCGTTGATATGGGTCATAGCAAAGCACTCATAAGTAGGATCATTCCACTGGCTGGTAAATTTCTCCCGATAAAACTCCGCCGCATAAAGAGGCGCCGCCCGAAAGCCGGATATCGACGCGCGGATATCCTCCAACGCCATCGCCGACGCCCTCTCCCCGTCAAATTCCGAAGCTCCCCAATAAGCATGAAGAATATAACCGTTGGACCAGCCCGGCGCTCCCTCCCCTTTTTGCATTCCCATTGCCACATACAGAACCATAGGGGCGCCTTCATTCAGTGAAACGCCGGAGCGTTCCTCGTAGAAGCTGCGCAGGCCGAAGCGGGAAAGCAAAAATACCGCCACAAGAAGCCCTGCTGCCGCAAACGCCTTCCACTGACGCTTTCCCAGCCCTGTAATCGCCCAAATACCTACAAAGGCAATCAGAAGAATCAAACTGTTATTGCGAATCAGGCAGGCCAGCGTACATGCAATACAGCAGGCCGCCAGACACCATTTCTTTTCCCGCTTTTGATACTCCAGAAACATCCAAACTGCCAACAGAGAATAAGCAAGAGAGGGTATCTCTCCATACACAAAGGTTACATAGAAAAACAGCGGAAAACAACAGGCGGCCAAAAGCAGGTAATACACAATTCCTCTCTTATTCTTTGCCAGCAGCCGCGTGATTCCATAACCGCTGTACACACACAGAACCGCTCCCAGACAGTTAAGATATTCAAACGCCTGAAAATTCCCATTCCCAAAACATGCAAAAATCAATTCAATCAATGCCGTCAGCCCAAGCTGATGCGGATGAATAAATAAATATTTCTCATAAGAATCCTTCGTCAGCATGGAATAATCACCGCATCGAAAGCCGGAAGCCGCCGTACATACGGAAGCCTGATCGCCTACCGGAATACAGCAGGCCCCCTTTGCCCACAGCACACAAAAGCACAGTGTATAAAAGAGAACCAGGCCAAGTAAAATGCGGATACGCTTCTCCTGCCTCTCCTCTTCCTTTAAAACCCATCGGCAAATCCAATCCATACAAAAAAGTCCAAGTGTACATACCGCCAGGACTACAAGAAAAATATCGCCTTTCGCATAGGGAATCTCCTGATATTCCGTTGTAAAATATACGGTAGAAAACAGACTAAAGCCTAAAAGCGCCCCAAAAAGAGCCAGGCCCAATATGGATATCATCCTATCTGTCAGCTTTATCAGCTTCATATTTTGTCCTCCAGCCTTGTATTTGATACAGCCCTCCCGCAGCCAGGGGAAGCATCATCACAAAATAAGGCAGTACATACCGGGATTTCGCCTCCCACAAAAGATGGAACAGCACGCCGCCTATAATGATAATCAAAAGAATATGGTTCTCCAACGGCTCTTCCTTTTTCCGACTTCCAAGAAGCAGTAAAAGCACCATCGCGTAGATAAAAAGCTGATAGCTGTCCATAAAAGCTAACAGAAATTGATGCAGGCCGCCGAAAAAAAGAGCCTGCGTCAGCTCTCCCCGCTCCTCTTCCGCAGCAAGGGTCATGATAAAGCAGCCATATGTAGGCTCATTCCACTGACTGGTCAGCTTCCTTCCATAAAAATCCGCCGCATAAACAGGATTCTTCAGAAATTCCTTTGCCCTGCTGCGAATTTCCTCTTTTCCCAGCTTTGATGCAGCCTCTCCGTCATATCCGCAGATATCCTGATACGTATACATAGAATAACCGTTATACCAGCCGGCTTCTTTATCTCCCTCCTGCATTCCCATTGCTATCCAGAGAATTGCCGGTACTCCGTCATGGATCTTCAGCCCGGATCGCGCTTCGTACAAAGCCTTTAACCCACGGCTGCTTCCAAACAATACGGCAATCAGCAAAAGAATCCCTAAAAAATATTTACCTGTTTTTCTTGAAACAGCCAGCACACCCAGCACACAAATACAGGCAATCACCGCAATCAAGCTGTTATTCCGAATCACTACCGCAATACTTATGGATAAAAGCATCAGCCAAAATCCGCTTTTCTTCCCCTCTTTGTGATAACGAAGCAGCTGCCATACTGCTGTAAGTGAAAGCACGGTCCCCAATACATCGCCATAGATAAACACACTGTACAATAAAAACGGAAAACAGGTTCCGTAGAGCAACAGAAAATATGCCTGTACCTGCGGCTTCCCAAACAGCTGTCTGACAATCCCACAGCCCGCGATCAGCCCCACAGCCATCCCTGCCACATTCAAAAGCTGAAGAGCCCGAATACCGGCAGCTCCCTTCCCCACAATCCGAAAAATCAACTCCTCATAAGCAGCCAGCCCCAATTGCGACGGGTAATAATAGAGATATTTTCCATATTCAAACCGCCCGAAATTCCCTTCGGAAAAACGCTCCGCACTGCTGAGCACCATAAGCTGATCCGATACCGGAATACTCTTTGAAATAAGTCCCCAGACAATTCCAAACAGTACGATCCAGCTTAATACTACTCCGAACAAAATCCGAAGATTCCGCTCCTTCCTTCCCTCTTCCCTCATAAGCCGTCTGCCAAAAAGCAGGAGACTTGCACCAATCATCACCGCGCCGGCCAAAGAAAGCAGATCTAAACAGTTATATGGAATTTCTTCCTGGTAATCTTTTGGAAAGTACCGGGTAAACAGCAGCGCCGACAGCGTCAGAAGAAAAAAAATAATGATACAGAACCAGTGGATCATTGTCCCGGACGCTTGCTCAAGAGAACGAAAACTCTTTTCTTTACACATTTGTTCCTTCTCTTTTCTCTTTATTCAAAATACATTCTGATCAGACAGCATGAACTGGTAAAGAGAAAAAGCGCCTGATACTTCAACCTATCCGTGCTTCTTCCTTTACCAGCCATCCTTCCGTAAAAAATCATATTGAGGTCATCTACTTAAAGTAAGCCACCCCGGATTCAAAAATCTTCATATCCTGCTCCCCATAGATATTTATAGCCACAGCCTCATCCCGCCGCTCGGAATGAACCATCTTGCCCAGCACCCGTCCGTCGGGGCTTGTGATTCCTTCGATGGCCGCATAGGAGCCATTTACATTCCAATACTCGTCCATTGTGGGCTGACCTTCCAGGTTCACATACTGAGTCGCCACCTGGCCGTTTGCAAAAAGCTTGTCCAGCCATTCCCGGCTCGCCACAAAGCGTCCCTCTCCATGAGAAGCCGGGTTTACATAAGCTTTTCCAACCTCCGCCAACTGAAGCCAGGGAGACTTATTCGCAGCCACGCGTGTATAAACCATCTTTGACACATGGCGGTTGATGGTATTGAAGGTCAGGGTCGGAGAATCCGCTGTCTGCCCTACAATCTCTCCATGCGGCACCAGTCCCAGCTTAATCAAAGCCTGGAAACCATTGCAGATACCCAACGCCAGACCGTCACGCTCCTTAAGAAGCTTTGTCACCGCCTCCTTGAGCTTCTCATTCCGGAAGGCCGTTGCGAAAAACTTGGCGGAGCCGTCAGGCTCATCGCCTGCGGAGAAGCCGCCCGGGAACATAATAATCTGAGCCTGGCTTATGGCCTGTTCAAAAATATCCACCGACTCCCTTATATCCTCCGGCGTCAGATTCCGGAATACTCTTGTGATAACATCCGCCCCTGCCCGCTCAAAGGCTCTGGCGCTGTCATACTCACAGTTCGTTCCGGGGAATACCGGAATAAATACCGTGGGTTTTGCCACCTTATGCCTGCACACATATACCTGCTCCGTCCGATACAAAGAGGTCTCCACCTTGTCTTCTCCCAAAACTGCGATGGTCGGGAATACCTTCTCCAAAGGAGCCGTCCAGGTATCCAAAGCCTCTTCCATCCCAATATTCATATCACAATAGGCAAATCCGCCCTCTGTCACCTCTCCCACTACGGTATAAGTCACAGCCAGTTCACCCACACGCCCCTCCGGAACCTCCGCAACAATATTTCCAAAGCCTGCGGTAAACAAATCTCTCTTATCCACATTGTGCTCAATCTTAACACCGAGCTTGTTGCCGAATGCCATCTTGCTCACGGCTGCCGCCAGACCCTTACCGTCCAGAGCATAGGCGGACACAATTCTTCCCGCCTTTACATCCTGGAAGAACCGGCCGTACAAATCTTTAATCTGTTCAAAATCGGGCAGATCATAGGCGTCCCTGTCTATGGAAATGAGCACCAGCTTATTCCCGGCCTTTTTCAGCTCCGGCGTAATGATGTGCTTATGGCTGGCAATATCCACTGCAAAAGAAACCAGCGTGGGCGGAACATCAATCTCATTGAAGGTCCCCGACATGCTGTCCTTGCCGCCGATAGACGGCAGACCGAAGCCAAGCTGCGCACGGTAAGCGCCCAGCAAAGCCGCGAAAGGCTGACTCCAGCGGTGCGGATCTTCCGTCATCCGTCTAAAGTACTCCTGGAAGGTAAATCGAATCCTCCGATAATCCCCGCCGGAGGCGGCAATCCTTGCCACAGACTCAATTACCGCGTACATTGCTCCATGATAAGGACTCCAGCTTGAAAGATACGGATCAAAGCCATAGCTCATCATGGTCACCGTATCTGTCTTTCCCTTCAGGACAGGAAGCTTGGCAACCATAGCCTGCGTCTCCGTCAGCTGATATTTTCCGCCATAAGGCATAAACACACTGCCCGCACCGATAGAACCGTCAAACATCTCCACCAGGCCCTTTTGAGAGCAGACATTGAGATCCTTCAGGGTATCCAGCCATTTTTCCCTTACATCCGCCACCTCATTGCGGACAAAATATCTCTGCTCCTCATTCGGCATCTCTACCGCCACGGCAGTTTCCTGATGCGCACCGTTGGTATCAAGAAAGGCTCTGGAGATATTTACGATCTCCTTTCCTCTCCAAAACAGTACCAATCTGGGAGACTCCGTTACCTCCGCCACTGTGACGGCTTCCAGATTCTCTTCCTTTGCAAAAGCAAGAAATGCTGCTTCATCCTTCTTATCCACAACAACTGCCATCCGCTCCTGAGACTCGGAAATGGCAATTTCCGTTCCATCCAATCCGGCATATTTCTTAGGCACCAGATCCAGATTCACCCGCAGTCCGGCCGCAAGCTCTCCGATGGCCACGGACACGCCGCCCGCGCCGAAATCATTGCATTTCTTAATAAGGCGCGTAACCTCGGGACGGCGGAACAGCCTTTGAATCTTCCGCTCCGTAGGTGCGTTTCCCTTCTGCACCTCCGCGCCGCAGGTCTCAATGGAAGCCTCCGTATGGACCTTGGAAGATCCGGTAGCCCCGCCGCATCCGTCGCGTCCCGTCCGGCCGCCCAACAGTACAATCAAATCTCCCGGATCGGAGGATTCACGTATCACATCCTTCCTTGGCGCCGCACCCATAACCGCGCCAATCTCCATGCGCTTAGCCACATAATCCGGATGGTAAATCTCTTTCACGTAGCCGGTTGCCAGTCCAATCTGGTTGCCATAGGAGCTGTAGCCGCCGGCCGCTCCCCTCACCAGCTTCTTTTGGGGCAGCTTTCCCTTTAAAGTATCCTTTACCGATGCGGTGGGATCGGCCGCACCTGTCACACGCATAGCCTGATAGACATAGGTCCGCCCTGACAGCGGGTCGCGGATGGCTCCTCCCAGGCAGGTAGCCGCGCCGCCAAACGGTTCAATCTCCGTGGGATGATTGTGAGTTTCATTCTTAAAGTTCACCAGCCATTCCTCAGTCTTACCGTCTATCTCCACGGGCACTACAATAGAGCAGGCGTTGATTTCCTCGGATTCCTCCTGATCCTCCAGCTTTCCTTCCGCTTTCAGCTTCCGCATGGCCATAAGCGCCAGATCCATCAGGCATACAAACTTGTCCTTCCGCCCTTTAAAAATCTCCGCCCGATCCGCAAGATATTGCTGATATGTCTCCTCCAGAGGCTTTCTGTAATAGCCCTCCCCAAAGCTTACATCCTTAAGCTCGGTAGAAAAAGTGGTATGGCGGCAATGATCGGACCAGTAGGTATCCAGCACCCGAATCTCGGTCATAGACGGATCGCGCTTCTCCTCGTCCCTGAAATATTTCTGTATATGAAGGAAATCTTTGAAGGTCATTGCAAGATTAAAAGATGCATAAAGGCTCTGAAAGGGTTCCTCCTCCATCCGGCAGAAGCCCTCCAAAATCTTTACATCCGCCGGCTCTTCAAACTCTGTCACCAGGGTTTCGGGCTTTACCATGCCTGTCTCTCTGGAGTCTACCGGATTGATGCAAAAGCTCCTGATGGATGCAAACTCTTCGTCCGAGACAGAACCCGTTATCACATAAGTGACTGCCGTCCGTATCACCGGCTCCTCGTCCTCTTTTAGAAACTTGACGCACTGCACCGCTGAATCCGCCCTCTGATCAAACTGGCCGGGAAGGTATTCCACACTAAAGACACGGGAATCCTCAGCCGTCTCAAATGCTTCTTCATAAAGCCTGTCCACCGGCGGCTCGGAAAACACCGTCCGGCAAGCTGTCTGAAATACCTCGTCCGAGATATTCTCCACATCATAGCGGATCAGCACACGCACCTCTGACACGCCCTGAATCCCCAAATAGCTCTTAATTTCCTCCAACAGCTCCTTTGCCTTTACTGCGAAGGGTTCCTTTTTTTCTACAAAAATTCTTCTTACGTTGCCCATATATGACCTCCTGTACTTTCCTGCTGTGCCTTCATATTCCTAGTATACCACATATTTCTTTTTGCAACAATGATAGCATAAAACTTATAACTTGTTAATAGCATTTGCCGTTCTTCTGTGTTATAATTCTTACGTAATATCATAAGTGCGGCAAATTCAGCAAAAAAATCAAACCGGGAGAAAATGATATGAATCTTCTTAAACAATATAAAGGCCAACTGCTTATTACCCTTATTCTGTTTATAGCCATCCTGATTATGCCTTTTCAGGATTACACGGAGCGTACTTTCTCACTTGACGACATTGATTATCCGGAAGACTCCATCGGCATTGTAAAAAAGGAAGGCGGTCTGTTAACGGTTCCCGACAACGCGGGCAGCATCACATTCTCCAGCAAACGCTATTATTTTAAGAAGGGGACTTACGAGGTAACCTTTGACGTCCGCTCGCATGCGGAGGGTAATACCATTGAGATCATAGATCCGCTCTATGTCCGGCCTGACAACACAGCCGGAAAAACCCTTGCAAGCTCTCCTATTCCCACCACAGGAGAGCTGGTTCGCATGACTTTTACTGTTGACGAATATACGGAGTGTGTTCAGTTCCTTGTTCACACCCAAAGCGCTGCGGAGCTTGCCAGCTTTTATCTGATGTCCCAGCATGGACTTTATCGTGATCCCTATATTTATGCCGCTTTGCTGCTTTTGGCTTCCGCCCTGCTTTTTATCTACCGAAGCCGCCGAAAAGTCCGGCCGGAGGTTTTGTTCCTTCTCGGCTTTGCCGCGCTCTGGTCCTGCCTCCCTCTCTCTTTTACCTGGCTCTCGGCGGGACATGATTTGTTCTTTCATTACGGACGGCTTTTCAGTTTATCCCAAGAGCTTTCTTTTGGGCAGTTCCCTGTGCGTATTCATTCCGGGATGTATTGGGGTTTTTCCTATATGTGCTCTGTTTTTTATTCAGAATTTTTCCTTTATCCCTTTGCCTTTTTAGAGCTGCTCGGTCTTTCGCCCATAGGCTGCTACAGGCTTTTGTTAGTCTGCATTAATTTTGCAACTGCAGGTGTCTCTTACTATTCCTTCTCCCGTCTGTTCCGCTCCAGAAGGCCGGGGCTTGTTGCCGCCCTGCTCTACACCCTTTCCATGTACCGGCTGATTAACCTGTACACAAGAGCCGCGTTAGGAGAAATCCTTGCCACTCTCTTTCTCCCTCTGCTGGTCCTTGGCATATATCAGCTCTTTCTGGGTGACTCCCGCCGATGGTTTACAACTGTCCTGGCCTTTACGGCCTTGTTCCAGTCGCACCTCATTACAACGGAACTGGCCATCGGCTTTTGTGTTCTCTTCGGACTGTGGAATATTCGGAAGCTCAAGGAAAAGAAGCGCCTCCTTCATCTGTGTCTGGGAGCTGTTTCTACCTTGCTGCTCAACCTCTGGTTTATCCTGCCCTTCCTGGATCACATGCGGTATTCCGTATGTGCCCTGACAGATGTGCGGAATCTTGCAGGATATTCCCTCTACGCCGCCCAGATCCTATCGCCCACTGCCGCGAATCCGGCCGGCGAAGCTCTGGGAAGAGGTTCTATTACAGGGGAAATGCCTTACTCCATCGGCCTTACCCTTGTATTCGGCTGTGTTCTGTTTCTGTTTACTTATATCCGGAAGAAGCACAAGGATTTTCATCTGAAGCTGGGCGCATACTGCTTCCTGCTTGGCCTTCTATGCCTGTACGCCTCCTCCAATTATTTCCCCTGGGAAACCGTACAGCGCATTGGGATTATCAACCGGCTTGCAGGAAATATTCAGTTTGCTTCCCGCTTCCTGCCCTTTGCTTCCCTCTTTCTCTGTCTTGTGGCCTCCATTGGGATCTGCGGCTTCTTTAAGTCAAAGGATTCCAGGCAAATGCTTTTTATTATCTGCGGCCTTTTAACGGTATATACCAGCGGAAGCTACCTTGCGGCCTATTCCAATGACGCGGCCATATTCGCCTCCTGGGAGAGTCAGATGGATCATGTGATGGATACGGATACCATGTATCTTATCAGCAATAACGGAGAATATTTCAGTGTTCGGAAAATGCACCAGCAGCAGCCGACCTTCATTCCCTCTGAAAATATTACCCTCTCCGGCTGTTCACGCAAACAAACGAACGCTGTCTTTACTTATAAGAAGGAGACTGCCTCGGCGGATGCTTATGTAGATGTTCCGTTTAATTATTATCCCTATTACCGCGCTTATGATAAAGCCGGCAACCGGTTGGAGACCAGCCACGGGGAATTGATCCGCCTGCGCGTTCATCTGCCGGAAGCTTTAGAGGATACCATAACCGTACGCTTTGAGCTTCCGGGATATTATTTGATTGGAGATCTCATCTCACTGCTGACAGCCATGCTTTTCCTTGGCCTTTGGATTCTCTCCTGCCGCTCCCGTTCCAAAAACAAAGAACCTCTTACCGCTTAGGCTCAAGGCTCTCTGTTTTTCCAAAAGCGTTCCATAAGCTCCCCTGACTGGGACAGGCCGCACACCTGATAGTCCTCCCATTCCAGGGGAAAGAGACGCTTATATTCACTGTTTAAAAACCGCTCGTCCAAAAGCAGCACCACACCCTGATCCTCCGGGGTGCGGATCACTCTTCCTGCCGCCTGCAGAACCTTGTTCATACCCGGATACCGATAGGCATAGGCAAAGCCATCCATCCCCCGCTCTTCATAAAATGTCTTAAGAATCTCCCGTTCATGGCAGACTAAGGGAAGGCCCGTTCCAATCACTGCCGCTCCAATCAGAGCATCCCCCTTCAAGTCAATCCCTTCTGAGAATATCCCGCCCATGACGCAGAATCCCAAGTGGCTCTTCTCCCGGACACCTGCATTTTCTTGGAAAATCTTTAAAAATTCCTCCCGTTTCTCTTCATTCATCCCTGCGCTTTGCAGCAGACATTCCGCCTTATCCTCCCCATAGAGATCCAAAAACGCCTCATAGACCTCCAGCATCATTTTATAGGAAGGAAAAAACAGAAGATAATTTCCCTTTTTCCCTTCCGCAAGGGAATACAAATATCCGGCAATTCTCTCGTACTCCCTCCTGGAGCGCCTGGTATACCGGCTGCTAACATCCCTCCCGATTAAAAGCAGACGCTGTTCC
The DNA here is from genome assembly GCA_910574835.1 of Clostridia bacterium. Lineage (GTDB taxonomy): Bacteria > Bacillota > Clostridia > Lachnospirales > Lachnospiraceae > Laedolimicola. The sequence goes on from CAJTDE010000029.1 coordinate 41,303, forward strand.
TGAGAAAAAGGAGATCTGGCATAGACCGCATAGTCTTCCTCCGCCCCCAGCAAATGCTTATAATAGGGCATAGGCAGCAAAGTGGCCGAAAAAAAGACCGTGCTGTTTCCCTTATCCAGACATTCCCGCAGGTTTACTGCCGTCTCCACACAGAAAAGCTTCAAACGAAAATGGCCGTCCTCCATAAGCTCGCTGTAAATCACATAATTCTCATCCAATCTGTCAAAAATATTCAGGAAATCCCGAAGCCTGAACCAAAACTCCTGCACTTCCTTTTGAAGCTCCGGCTCCAAACCTTCCTCCAAAATCGTCTCCAGCTCTCCCATCAGAGACATCACCATCAGGGAAAATGCTCCCACATCCTCATGGATCTGATAAGTAACACACTCCCGCTTTAAGTCAAGAAGGTAGCGGTTGCAGCGCTCCAAGGCCCTCTCTGCCTTCCGGTAACGTCCCTTTACCTTCCGCTTCAACTGTAAAAAATCCTCTTTACAAAGAGAAGCGCTGAACATTTCCCGTCCCCGCTCCACGAGATTGTGGGCCTCATCAATTAAGAAAAGATATTCTCCCTTCATTCCCTCGGAAAAAAAACGCTTCAGACGTACATTGGGATCAAACACATAGTTATAATCACAGATCACGGCGTCTGTCCAGGAAGATACGTCCAAGCTCATCTCAAAAGGACAAACCCGATGCTTATCAGCCCAGGCCAGCAAAGTCTCCCGGTTCAAATCGTCAGGGCCTTCCGTAAGAAGTGAATAAACCGCATCATTTACCCGATCATAATGTCCCAGCGCATACGGACAATGCTCCGGGTTGCAATCCGTCTCCTGACAGATACAGAGCTTCTCCTTAGCCGTCAAGGTTACGCTTTTCAGGCAAAGCCCCTTTCCGCGCAGGATTCCAAATGTCTCCTCCGCTACCGTTCTTGTGATTGTCTTTGCAGTCAGATAAAAGAGCTTCTCTCCAAGCCCCTCCCCCATAGCCTTCACTGCCGGAAATACGGCCGACATGGTCTTTCCAACCCCTGTGGGCGCCTGAATAAAGAGACGCTTCTTTCTGGCGATCGTCCGATAGACCCCATACGCCAAATCCTTCTGTCCCTCCCGATAGGGAAAAGGAAATTCCAGAGGACGGATACTTTCCTGACGGGTATTCCTCCAATCAGCCTGAAAACGCGCCCATTTCTCATACTCCCCCATAAGCCTCCCAAACCAGTCCTCAAGCTCTTTCTTATCATAGGAAAAGCGAAAATACCTCAAATCCTCCGTTTCCAGATTACAGTAGGTCATACGCACCTGAATCTTAGGCAAATCCTGCTGCGCCGCATACATATAAGCATAGCACATGGCCTGAGCCTTATGAACCTCCACAGGCTCCTGCAAAAGCGCCAGATCCCGGTAGCTGCCCTTGATCTCATCTATGGTTACCAGATCGTCTTCCACAAAGATTCCGTCGGCACGCCCTTCGACAACACAGTCAAAGCCTTCCATCGTCACTTGATATTTCAGAGGAACCTCTGCCTGGTACCCCGCTCCCATACGCCGCTGCAGCTTTCGGTGGATACGGCTTCCCGCCTGCATCGCCTCACGCTCGGCCCGCTTTCCTCTGCGATTGTCCAAGTCTCCGCCCCGCAGGATAAATTCTACCAGATTGCGGACGGAGATTCTAATTGTCGTTCTTTTATTTTCCATAAGTGTATTCTAACAGACACGGAAATACTCCGCAAGCATTCCAAGGTTACTTTTCACTCCCTGAGCATAACAAAGGACCTGCCGTAAGCAGATCCTTTCTCCATAATGCCCTATTCTGTTTTAACTTATGCCGCGGCAAATTTTGCCAGGACGCGATTAAAAGCGCCATTATCACCATGACACCGAACAGTCAATACACGGCTCAAATCCAAGCTTAAAACTCCCAGTATCGATTTGGCATCAATCAGAACCCGATTGTAGGAGACATCCACATCAAAGTCACATTGGCTTGCTCCATACACAAATTCCTTTACATCCTCAGTGGCATTTAATCTAATTTTCTTTTCCTGCATTTTCATCACTCCTCATAGCCAAAGGTCAACAATAGTTTCAATGGAGGTATTATGCCAGCCAGCCTTCTGTTTGTCAATCCTGCCTGTCTTTTCCTCCTTCGCTCCTATTTTTCCCTTTTTTATAAAAATTATACAACTTTTTTGTTTCTTTTCCTCCGGCTTTTTTACAATTCTGAAAATGCATATTTTTCCAGATGGGGACCATAAGCAAAATTTTTGTAAATTTTCAAATATCTTCCTTGGAATTTTCTATTTAATCCAGGGATTCAATTAAGATTAAAACTCCTGATTTCATACGTATCTTAGCTTCATCCGCCACAATTTCATTGCTGACGCCAAGCCCTGCGCTTCCGGTGCTGGTAAAAGTATGGTTGCAAAGAGGATACTTAAAGCCAATCAAATCGACTCCTTCTACCAGAGTCGTCAGAGGAAGCAAAGACACAAAGCGTCCATACTGCTGATCCTTTTTTAAAATTGTCTCTTCCTCTATGAGACGAATCCGATTGTTCGCATCTACCATCTCGCAATCTACGCCCGCCGCCCTGGCCAGCATCATACTCTGAATATTGCCCAGCACATGATCCAGCCGGCTTCCGGTCCCGCCTAAGATTGTGACAGAATCGCTCCTCAATTCCAATGCCAGCTCTATCGCTATCTGTGTGTCTGTGGAATCCTTCACCGGATCAAAACGGCGAATCTCTACTTCCTTCCAGGAATGATAGTATTCCTCCAAGCCAGGTTCTGCCGAATCAAAGTCACCAACAATATGGGTTGGCATAATCTCATAGCGATGCAAAAAGTCCAGACCGCCGTCCACCCCTATGATCTGCTCAAATTCATTATTTTGACAAAAAGGAAGGGCAAAATCCGGATCGATCCTGCCCCCGCTTACAATTAAAGTCCTCATGGATTCATGACCTTCAAAAAGTCCTGCACATTCTGCTCTACATTTCCGCCGAATACGGCCGAACCTGCCACAATCACATTTGCTCCCGCATCCAGAACCTTCTTTACGTTATCAAGCTTAATACCGCCGTCCACCTCAATATCAATGTCCAGGCCCCTCTCCGTAATCATCTGACGCAGATTGCGAATCTTTTGCGTACAGCTCTCAATATACCTCTGGCCGCCAAAACCGGGATTCACAGTCATAAGCAGAACTATATCAAGATCCTCCAGGATATATTCAAGCTCTGTCAGAGGCGTAGCCGGATTCAAAACTACTCCGGCCTTGATTCCCTGCTCCTTGACAGACGCTACCGTCCGGTTGAGATGTGTGCAGGCTTCCGCATGGACCGTAATAATATCCGCCCCTGCCCCTGCAAATTCTTTGATATAGCGATCCGGATCACAGATCATCAGATGTACGTCAAAAACCATATCTGTCAAATTCCGAATGGATTGAATCACCGGAAATCCCAAAGACAGGCTGGGCACAAAGGCCCCGTCCATCACATCAATATGCAGATACTGCGCTCCCGCCCTCTCTACTTTCTTTACATCCTCTCCCAAAGCCGCAAAATTTGCGGAAAGAATGGATGGCGCCAGCTTGTTCATAACTAATACCTCCTTTTGTCCTTTATTTCCTCATATAAGCATTGATAATTCTCATATCGTATGGGGCTGATTTTCTTTTCCATCAGGGCTTCCTTCACACCGCAGTCCGGCTCATGAATATGTACGCAGCCCTGAAATCTGCAATTCGGTTCATATTCCTGAAATTCCGGAAAGTACTCCCGCAAATCCTCTTTTTCAAGCTCCGGCAGATAAACGGAACTAAACCCGGGCGTATCGCAGATATAGCTGTCCCCGTCCAGGGCGAAAAGCTCCGAATGGCGGGTGGTGTGTTTTCCCCGCTCAATCTTTTTGCTGATATCCCCTGTCTCCATCCCTGCCTCCGGCTGCAGCAGATTGATCAGGGAGGATTTTCCCACACCGGAAGGGCCGGCTACGGCCGTCGTCTTTCCCTGTAAAATGGTGCGGAGTTCCCGGATTCCCGTTTCCTCCATAGCGCTTGTAAAATGAATCCGATAGCCTCCGCGCTCATAGACTTCTTTTAACATCCGCAGCTCTTCCTGCGACACCATATCCTGTTTGTTAAAACAGATAATTACCGGAACCTTTTGATATCTCATAAGAATCAGGAAGCGATCCAGGAGGTTAAAATTGGGCTTTGGCTTTGCCGCCGCAAATATAACCAGCGCCTGATCCATATTGGCTACCGCAGGCCGTATCAGGGCATTCTTTCTTGGAAGAAGCTCCTCAATGCTTCCTGTCTTTTCTCTCTCATCAAGAACAGACAGGCGGACATTATCCCCTACCAGGGGCTTTACTTTCTGATTTCGGAAGATTCCCTTTGCTTTACATTCGTAGATGCCGGACTCCGCTGTGTGAACGTAGTAGAATCCGGCTATTCCTTTTATAATTTTTCCCTGCATAGGCTTTTACGGCGTTGTAGGATTCGTGTTATTTTCGGAGTTATTATCCCCATCGCCCCCTGTCGGCGGATCTGGCTGTGCAGGCGGGGTAGGCGGGGTCAATCCGGTTTCTCCACAGGCAGTACATTTACCGCCTGCATCCACAGTCGGATGACTGCAGACGCCATTGCTTATCACCACATTAATTGTCGTCCCTACGTTCTGTGTTCCCGACGGGCTGCAGGAAATAATTTTATCCTTTGCCACAGACTTACTATACTCACGCTTGATAGTGCCAACTACAAAACCTCTGGCCGTGATTTCATCCAATGATGCCCCGGCACCCGGCACAGAAGCCGTCTTAACCGGCTCCGGCCCAAGGCTCACAACAACGTTCACGGTGCTTCCAACCTTCACAGTATTTCCGTTTCCCGGGGAATAAGAAATCACATTTCCTTTTGGAACCGTATTATGATACTGCTCTGACCGTGCTACCTTTAGTCCTTTTTCCGTAAGATAGTTTGTCACCGCACTCTCGCTGCTTCCATTCTTCTCCGCATTCCCGATATAAACCTCTTTGATCTCTTTTCCCTTACTTACCTCGTAGCTTACGGCCGTATCCTTGGGCACCTTGGTTCCCTTCGTAATACTCTGGCTGATTACGCGCCCTTCCTCTACCGTATCACTGAATGCCTGACGCGCCGTACCGCTCTTAAGTCCGGCCTTTTCCAGCTCGCTCTTTGCTTCTGCCTCCGTAAGCCCTTCTATTTTGGGCACAGTTGCCTCTTCATCTTCTTGCTTTCCTTTACTTACAACCATGCGGATGACACTGCCCTTGCTTGTCTTGCCGCCTGCTTTCGGAGTTATGGAAATCACGTTTCCGGCCGGCGTATTGTCATCGAAGGCTTCCGTCACATCTACCGTAAATCCCGACTCCTCCAAAGCCTCCACCGCACGTTCACGGGTATAACCCTCTACATCCGGTATTGTGACCTCCTCGCCGTCGCCGCAGATATCTACGATAATCATAGTGTTCAAATCCACCTTCGTACCTGCCTCCACACTCTGACCGATAATCTGTCCCGGTTCATAGTCCGAAGAAGCCTTTGTCTCTCCCAACCGGATACCCAGGTTCAAGGAATTGAGGGCTTCCTTAGCTTCCGAGTAGCTCTTTCCAAGCAAGTCCGGAACTTCAACTTCACCCTCTTCATCGTCGCCGTCCAGGACATCCTCTATCTGAGGCTCGTTGTTATCCTTTGGCTTCTTGCCCTTACCAAAGCCAAAGATCTTCGCTATAATAAAGATAATAATAATGACAATAATCACTGCGGCAACAATGCCGCCGATGGTCATAATTTTTTCCAGCTTGGGATCTAATGCGCCGCTGTCCTCGTCGTCGTCCTCCTCATCATAATCATCGTATTCATCATCATATTCGTCATCGTCATATTCATCATCGTCATAATCTTCATCAAAAAGCTCTTCATCATCCTCCCCAAAGTCATCCGGATATGGGATTCTGCCCGTTTCCCTCTTGATCTTTGACACATCATCCCGGGAGATCGCAACAGTCTTAGCACCATCCGGCAAAATCTCCTTTACAAAATTCACATCAGGCGTTACCAAAGACTGCTTCAAATCTGCCGCCAGTTCCGACACATTGGCATAACGTCGATCCGGGCTTTTCTCCGTACATTTCAGAATAATATGCTCTAAGCTTACCGGAATGTCAGAAGCATAGACTCTGGGAGACACAATGTCCTCCTGAAGATGCTTTACAGCCACAACAACCGTAGTCTCCCCGTCAAATGGCACCCGTCCCGTAACCATTTCATACATCACAATACCAAGAGAATAAATATCGCTCTTTGCATCGCTATAGCCTCCTCTTGCCTGTTCCGGAGAGGTATAATGAACGGACCCCATAGCGTCTGAGGTGTTTGTATTTGAGGACACGGATTTTGCAATTCCAAAATCTGTCACCTTTACCTTTCCCTCACGGGAAATGATGATGTTCTGGGGCTTAATGTCCCGATGTACAATCTGATTGTTATGTGCAATCTCTAATCCTGCCCCTACCTGAATCGCAATGCTGGTAGCCTCCTTAACCGTAAGCCTGCCTTTCTTCTCGATATAGGTTTTCAGAGTAATGCCCTCTACCAGCTCCATAACGATGTAGTTAATGTTCTGCTCATCTCCCACGTCGTACACATTCACAATATTGGGGTGAGCCAGTCCTGCCGCCGCCTGGGCCTCCTCCTTAAATTTGCGGACAAAATTTTTATCATCTACGAACTCGTCCTTTAAAATCTTCACTGCCACAAAACGGTTCAGCTTGTGATCCTTACCCTTAAAAACATCCGCCATGCCGCCCGATCCGATTTTCTCCAAAATCTCATAGCGATCTCCCACAAACATACCTAATCTAATCATCCTATCACCTCATCCAGTTCTACTAACACCACTGCAATATTGTCTCTCCCGCCGTTTCTGTTAGCCGTATCCACCAGCTCCTGTGCACAGGTGCGAAGATCTCTTCTTCGCCCCACAATCTCCAGAATCTGGGAATCCTCTATCATATTACTCAAACCATCCGAACACAAAAGCAGACATTCGCCGGGTTCTAAACTTGTATTAAAATAGTCCGGCTCCACCGCACCTGATACTCCGATGGCTTTCGTTATAATATTCTTTTCAGGATGATTTCTTGCTTCCTCTTTTGAAATCTCTCCCATACGAACCATTTCTTCCACCAGGGAATGATCCCTTGTTATTTGTTCTATGGTCCTCCCCACCTTGTAAAGCCGGCTGTCCCCTATGTTGGCTGCATAGACAGTATTCCCCAGCACAGTGGCTGCTACCAATGTTGTCCCCATCCCACTGTAAGCCTCGGATTCCTGCGCCTTCTCAATCAACCTTTGATTTGCATACTGAAATGCACTTTTTAAAATCTGTAGGGGAATATTCCGCATACTTTTCTCGACTGCCTCCCGAATCCGGGAGACCGTATACTCGGAGGCCAGATCGCCTGCTTTATGACCGCCCATCCCGTCTGCCACAAGGAACAGGTTGGGTAAATTACCGACCGGTTTTTCTGAAATATAAATATAATCCTGATTGACGCTCCGATACCGGCCTACGTCCTTCAATCCATATGCCCTCAGCATTCGTCTCCTCCTTTCATGATTTCATCAATTTGCCTGCGGGCTGCTGCACATATTTTCTGCGCAGCTGTCCGCAGGCACCGTCTATATCACGGCCCATCTCTCTCCTAAGTGTAGCATTAATCCCGTTTTTTTCAAGATTTTTTTTGAATTTGTCTACAACTTTTTCCCTTGGCTGCACAAAATTCCGCTCTGTCACGGGATTTACCGGAATCAAATTTACATGTGCGTGAAGAGGACCTGCAAGCTCTGCCAAAGCTGCCGCATCCTCATCGCTGTCATTGACTCCGGCTACCAGGCTATATTCCAGCGTCACCCTTCTGCCTGTCCTTCGAAAATAATATCCGCAGGCATCCAGCACTTCCCTAAGCTCGTAGCGATTCGCAATGGGCATCAGCTCCCGCCGTTTTTCCTGGGTTACCGCGTGGAGTGACAGCGCTAATGTAACGGCAAGCTCCTCCTCCGCCAGCCTGCGAATCTCCGGCACAATGCCGCAGGTAGATATTGTAAGATTCCTCTGGCTGATATGAAGGCCCTTTTCATGGGTTAACATTCGGATAAAACGCACGAGATTGTCATAATTATCCAAAGGCTCCCCTGTCCCCATCACTACCACATTGGAAACACGCTCTTTGGAATCCTGCTGAATCCGGTAAACCTGCTCCAGCATCTCAGAAGTCCGGAGGTTCCGCACCAATCCTCCGATGGCAGACGCACAAAAACGGCATCCCATCCGGCATCCTGCCTGAGAAGAAATGCACACGGAATTTCCATGATGATAGCGCATCAACACACTCTCTATCACATGGCCGTCCGGCAGACGAAATAAATACTTACAGGTTCCGTCCAGCTTTGATCTCTGTACTTCTACGATCTCCAAAGTAACGTATTCATATTCCGTTTCCAGCCATTCCCGAAATGTCTTTGGCAGATTGGACATTACCGTAAAATCCTCTGCCAGCTTTTCATGCATCCACTGGTATACCTGTTCTGCCCGAAATGCCTTCTCACCCTGACTCAGAAACTGACCGCGAAGTTCTTCTAAAGTCAGGGATTTAATGTCAATTTGTTCCATATTATGATTTCCTTCTGAATTTCGCAATAAAAAATCCATCGCCGGCATGGATTCCCGGCAAAAGCTGAATATATCCCTTTGAAGCCGTTCCTTCATTTAACCCTTTTGGAAGGCAGTCCTCCAAAGAAACCGCCTCAAAGGGAAAATGCTCTAAAAACCACTCCACATTCTCCTCATTTTCTCCCCGGTGAATGGTACAAGTGCTGTAAATCAAAGCTCCGCCGGGCTTTACATACGCCTGAACCGTCTCAAGAATCTGCCGCTGCAGTACCATTAAATCCTGCTGCTGTTCCCGTGTCATCCGGTACTTCAGATCTGTTTTTTTGCCCAAAACGCCCAAGCCGGAGCAGGGAAGATCTGCAAGCACCAAATCTGCTGATGCGACGGAGTCCTCATGACAGACACAGGCATCCCATTTCAGAATGTGCAGATTCCTCACACCGGAACGCCGGGCATTTTCCCGAATTAATTCCGTCTTATAGTCTGTTAAATCCCTTGCCTCTACACGGCCCGTACCATGAAGCTTTTCCGCCATATGAAGGCTCTTTCCGCCAGGCGCCGCGCATACATCTATGCATACGCTCCCCTCGCTTGGAGCTGCCGCCTCTGCCGCCAGCATAGAACTTACGTCCTGAACCTGGAATAATCCTTCCTGAAATTCCGGAATGGTTCCCAAATAATTATAATTCTCTATGCGCAGCGCATAATCCGGCCAGTCTGCCCGCGTCACATGAATCCCCTGCCGCTCAAGGCGCTCCTTCAATTCCTCCGGCGTAATACGCTCCAAATTAGGCCGAATAGCCAACGGTTCTTTTTCCAAAAAAGCCCGAAGCATCCGTTCTGTTGTCTCCGCTCCGTATACGGCCAGCCAATCCGCCGTAATCCATTCCGGCATAGAATACATCACAGACAAATAGGAGCATATGTCTGCCTTATCCGGATAACGAACGTCGGCAAGATTTCTTGCCGCATTACGCAGTACGCCGTTCACAAAGCCTTTCAGGGAGCGAAACCCCTTTTTTACCGCCAGCTTTACAGCCTCATTGCAAACTGCCGAGTCCGGAACACTGTCCATAAACTTCAGCTGATAGACGGACATCCGCAGGATATTGCGGATTACCGGCTTCATTTTATTCACCTTTACGCTGGAAAACTGGTTGATAATATAGTCCAGATGGAGCATCCACTCCAATGTTCCTTCCGTAAGCCGCGTGAGAAAAGCCCGCTCCGGCTTACTCAGGTATTGATACTTTTCCAGTACATTGCGGATAGCAATATGACTGTATTCTTCCTGCCTGGTCACTTCCATCAGAATACCAAGGGCCAGCTCCCGACTGTCCGCCGTATCAGTCACGGTCTCTTCCTCCAAATAAAATCAAAAGCCGAAGCAGTGATAAAATAGAAGCCGCTGCCGCTGCCACATAAGTCATTGCTGCTGCGCCCAGTACCTTCTTTGTCTGCTTTACCTCTTCCTCATACAACATTCCCGAATCACTTAAAATGCGAATCGCCCGGCCGGAAGCGTCAAACTCCACCGGCAGGGTTATCAGCTGAAACAGCACTCCCAGAGAAAACAGCAAAATTCCCAAATTCACCAAGAAGGAAGAACCTGCAAAAACCAAGCCCACCAGAATAATAGGCCAAGCTGCCTGTGTTCCGAAATTTGCAACCGGAACCAGGGAGTTGCGGAGGCGAAGAGGCGCATAGGAACGATCATCCTGAATTGCATGGCCGCACTCGTGGGCCGCAACGCCAATCGCTGCCACAGAGTCCGAACCATATACGGAATCCGACAAACGAAGCACCTTTGTCCTGGGATCATAATGATCTGTCAGGCTGCCGGATATATGCTCTATCCGCACCTCGTAAAGTCCGGCAGAACGCAAAATCCGCTCCGCCGCCTCTGCTCCTGTCAATCCTGCCCGGCTGCGCACTCTGCTGTATCTCGCATAAGTTCCCTTCACCTTTGCAGATGCAATCAGGGAAATCACCATCCCGATTATAATTAAAATGTATGTTGGGTCAAAATAGTATCCATATCCATAATAAGGCATATTCTATCTCCTTTCCGCAATCTCCCGCACTCTTTCCTCCAAATTTCTTAAAGTGTTTTGTACAGGTAAGCCGTAAGCGCTTCTCTTCTTAAACCGTATTCGAATCTAACCAAGGAACATTCCCTCCTTGATCTCATACCCCCGAAGAAAAGCCGCCGTATCCATACGTTTCTTGCCCTGCAGCTGCAGCTCGTTGATTTTCAACACGCCCTGTCCGCAGGCCACATAGACAGCATCCTTGGAAACTCTTACTATCTCCCCACAGGCCCTTTGAGTCTGTTCCTCCACACACACATCCCCGTCCCAGATCTTTAAAAGCTTTCCCGTAAGCCGCGTATAGGCGCTTGGCCACGGATTTAAGCCTCTGATAAGCCTCTCAAGCTCTGCAGCCGGCCGCGTCCAGTCAAGTTCCCCCATATCCTTTGTAAGCTGCTTTGCATAAGCGGTGGGGGAATCGCCCTGTTTTTGGGAAGTGAGGCTCCCCTCCTCAAGCTTTGCCAATGCCTCCACGCAAAGAGACGCTCCAAGCGCGCTGAGCTTTTTAAAAAGGCTTCCCCCTGTTTCCTTTGGCTCCAGGGGAACCGCAGCCTTAAGAAGCATATCACCGGTATCCAGGCCCTCGTCCATCTGCATAATTGTAATTCCGCTTTCCGCCTCCCCATCAATCACAGCCCACTGAATGGGCGCTGCTCCGCGATACTTCGGAAGCAGAGAACCGTGAACATTGACACAGCCATATTGCTTCATTTCCAGGATCGATTTTGGTATCAGCTGGCCAAAGGCTGCCACCACTATCACATCTGCCTCGGTGCTTCGCAACTTCTCCTCTGCCTGTTCACCGCGAAGCTTAGCCGGCTGATAAACAGGTAAGCCATGAGCCAAAGCTACTGCCTTTACCGGTGTAGGAATCAGCTCATGCCCTCTTCCCTTTGGCTTATCCGGCTGGGAAACCACCAAAGTGATTTCATGGCCCGCCTCGATAAGCGCCTCCAAGGTTCCCACCGCAAAATCCGGCGTACCCATAAAAATAACCTTCATATGCGTTACTCCTCATCTTCCATTTCCACATCGTAAAGCTCGCCCTCTACCTTGTCCACATACACGATGCCTTCCAGATGATCTATCTCATGGCAGATAGCTCTTGCCAGATAGCCGTCTGCCTCAACTACATAATATTCCATATTTTCATCCCACGCCTCTGCCCGAACATGGGCCGGACGTGTCACCTCACCCGCTTTTCCGGGAACGCTTAAACAGCCTTCGCTTGCGGTTTCCGTATCCCGTGTTTCAAGGATCTTCGGATTTACCATAGTATATGGAGTTCCGTCTACATCAATGACTACGATTCTCTTCAGAATCCCAACCTGCGGAGCTGCCAGCCCCACACCCTCCGCTTCATACATGGTATCGTACATATCGCCGATAAGCTCCTGAAGCTTAGGTGTCATCTCGGGAACCTCCCTGCATTTCTTTCGCAGTATATCGTCTCCTAACTGCCTGATTTTTCTGATTGCCATTTCTATCCTCCTGCTATCTATAGTCGCTGCGCGACGGCACTAAAGGGTAAAGCCGCTTCGCACTAGCACTAAAACCCATTCATGGGATCTAGGTCAAATTGTATGTTCAGCCGCTGCAAGCATGCATCCTGTTGGAAAAGAAGCTCTATCTCCCCTTTCACCCGAAGCAGCTTTTCCACGTCCTTGTGCTTTAAGTAAACTACCTTCCGGTAGATATCATTGAGCTTTGCCACATAAGCATCCGCCGGGCCAATTACGCCGATTTCTCTGTCGTCCACTTGTTGCAGCAGACATTCCTTCAAACGACAGGCTCCTATTTCCAGTCCATTCTTGTCTTTATAAGACAGATAGACTGCCAGCAAATGAGCCGCCGGGGGGTACTCCATCAGCCGCCGATAGGACTGCTCCTTTTCAAAAAACATCCCGTAATTCTGTGCGGCCGCGGCTTCAATACTATAGTGGTCGGGGCTGTATGTTTGAACTACTGCTGTTCCTTCTTCCTTCCCCCGCCCCGCCCGGCCTGCCGCCTGGGTGAGAAGCTGAAAGGTCCGCTCCGATGCCCGATAATCCCCTGTGTAAAGTGACAAATCTGCCGCCAGCACTCCCACCAGGGTTACACCGGGAAAATCATGGCCCTTTACAATCATCTGGGTTCCCACCAATATATCTGCTCGTCCCTCTGAAAAAGCCTCCAGAATCTTCTCGTGACCGTCCTTATTTTTTGTGGTGTCCATATCCATACGCAAAATCCGCGCCTCCGGAAATTCCTTCCCTACAATCTCCACCACCTGCTGGGTTCCCGCACGAAAAGCTCCTATATAATGAGAACCACAGGAAGGACATTCCCGCCCCGCCTGCTCCTCATAACCGCAATAATGGCAGACCATGCGTCCGCCCATATGAAGAGATAAGGACACATCACAATGTGGACATTTTAACACATGTCCGCAAGCTCTGCAAGAAACAAAACCGGCATACCCCCTCCGATTGAGAAACAGCATCATCTGCTGTCCTCTGTCTAATCGTTCCTTCATCAATTCTCTAAGCCGGACACTTAAGATGGAACGATTTCCTTGTTTTAATTCCCGGCGCAGATCGACAATCTCTACCGTCGGAAGCGCCTGGCCATAAATCCGCCGCTCCAGCTTATATAAACAGTATACACCGCCGCAGGCTTTTTCATAAGACTCTACCGAAGGCGTTGCCGATCCCATAAATACAAAGGCTCCCGTCATCCCGGCGCGTTGAATGGCCGTCTCTCTTGCATGATAGCGCGGCACCGTTTCACTCTTATAGCTGGACTCATGCTCCTCATCAATTACAATAATTCCCAGATTTTGAAAAGGGGTGAACAGCGCCGACCGGGGACCAATCATCACCTGCACTTCTCCCCGTCTTGCCCTTTCAAACTGATCGTACCGCTCTCCGGCGGACAATCTGGAATTGATAATTGATACCAAATCTCCAAAACGCTTATAAAACCGAAGGGCCGTCTGAAAGGTCAATGCAATCTCCGGAATCAGCACAATCGCTTCCTTCCCCTGCTTAAGCACCTCTGCAATCAGTTCCAGGTAAACGGCTGTCTTTCCGCTTCCGGTTACACCGTGAAGCAGAGATGGACGCATATCTTTTATATCCGTGCGCCTCATCACATCATTCACAATCCACTGCTGGGAATCCGTCAAATCAAAGGGATGGGGGACAAGCTCTGAAGGACGCACCGGGTTTCGAAACACCATAACGGTCTCTATCTCCAAAATGCCCATTTCCTCCAGCTTTTTTACCGTAGGCGCCGAAAGATGAAGCTGCTCCGACACCAAACGATAATCAAGTTCCGGAGTGTCCATCAGCGCTGCCAGCAGACGAAGCCTTGCTGTCTGGTGCTTGCGTTCGAACAGCTCCAGATATTTCTTCGCCTCATCTGTGGAAATCTTTCTTATCAGCCGTTTTCTTGTCTTTTCCTGAACCTTTTTTCGAACCGGAAGGACTGTTTTAAGCGCCTGATTCATAGTTCCCCCATAGGTGCGGCGCATCCATTTCGCTAAAGCAATCAGCTGCCCCTCCAAAGGCATACCTTTTTCCACAATTTCCGAAAGCTCTTTTATTCTGGAAGGTTCAAATTCACAAATATCTGTCAGCTCCACTACATAGCCTGTCAAGGTCCGTGTTCCGTTTCCAAACGGAACACGGACCTGCATTCCCTCTGTCACCCTTTCTCTTATCTCCTCCGGAATCCGGTATTGGAAAGTTTTATCCAATTTTTCCATAGATATATCTACAATCACATTGGCATACCGGGCCACGGTTCCACCTCTTCCTATCGCATCAGGCCAGTTCTTCCAAGACCTCTTGGATGAGTACACGTTCATCCATAGGATATTTCACACCTCGTATCTCCTGATAATCCTCATGGCCTTTTCCTGCTAAAACAATCACATCTCCCGGGCAGCCATGCTCAATCACATAGCGAATGGCTTCCTTTCGATCAATGATTTCCACATAAGAACCATCGGTCTTTTCCATTCCTGTCTTAATATCATCAATAATGGCCTGCGGCTCCTCAAATCTCGGATTATCCGAGGTAATCACCGTCAAATCTGCCAAACGGCCGGATACCTCTCCCATCTCAAACCGGCGCAGACGCGAACGATTTCCTCCGCAGCCAAAGAGACACACCAGACGCTTTGGCCGGTACTCCTTAAGAGTAGTCAAAAGACTCTCAAGACTCATGGCATTGTGAGCATAATCAATCATCAATGTAAAGTCATCCGACACCTTCACCCGCTCTATTCTTCCCTTTGTCTTTGCCTCCTTCAGAGCTTTCAGCATATCTTCCTTTGAAATGTCAAAATGGAGGCAAATCGCAATTGCTACCAGGGAGTTATACACGCTGAACCGGCCCGGAAGATCTATCTCTACCTGGAAGTTTTCCAAACCGGACACCTGATAGGATACTCCCAAACAGCCGGGCCGTGTAATCAGCTTCATATCCAAGGCCCGCAAGTCCGCATTTTCGGAAAATCCATAGGTCTCCAGCTGACAGGTGTGTCCATTTATCACCTTCATGCAATATTCATCATCTATGTTGACGATCCCCACTTTACATTGGCGGAACAGACGGCTCTTACATTCCAAATATTCCTCAAAGCTCTCATGCTCTCCCGGGCCTATATGATCCGGCGCCAGATTGGTGAATATCCCCAAATCAAAAAGGATACCTGCCGTGCGGTGGAGCTTAAGCCCCTGGGAGGACACCTCCATCACAACTACCTTGCAGCCTGCCTCCACCATCTGCGCAAAATCCTCTTGAATGGCGTAGGATTCCGGGGTAGTATTGCTGGCCGGAATATGGCGGTCTCCGATAATCGTCTCTATGGTTCCTATCAGCCCTGTGGAGATTCCCGCATGCTCTAAAATAGAACGTACCATAAAGGCTGTTGTTGTCTTTCCCTTGGTTCCTGTAATTCCGATTACCTTTAATTTTTTTGCAGGGTAATCAAAATATGCTTCTGAAATCAGGGCGAGTGCATATCGGGTGTCCTTTACCAAAACTACGGTAATTCCCTCCGGAACCTCTACCGGGCGCTCCGCAACAATGACAACTGCTCCGGACTCTGCCGCCTTTGCCGCCGCCTCATGGCTGTCAAAGGCCATTCCCTTGATGCACACGAAAAGACATGCCTTGGTAACCTTTGCTGTGTTGTAAACCAGCTCGTTTACGTTAATGTCCACGCTGCCGCTTAGGACCTCGTATTCCAAACCTTTTAGCAATTCTCTTGCTGCACGCATACTGTTCCTCCTATTTCAAATCGCTGCGCGATGGCACTAAAGGGTAAAGTCGCTTCGGCACACCTGTAATGAGAGAAACTTTTATTCGAAAGGGCACTCATGAAAGCTCCTCTCGTGCGCCTCCTCGACTTTACCGGCCGGCAGAAATTATTTTTCAAAATAACTTGACATTTGTTAGACGGACTATTATTCCAGTTCCGTAATATTCCTTACTCTCCTATCAGCAATTCGTAGGATGTATGGAAGCTTTTGCCTGCCTCCAGGCTCTGCACGTCAAATTTATCTTTCAGCTCGCCTGTGAAACCACTGTTATCACACCTCCCAATCCACGGTTCCAGACAAATGAAAGGCGCCTGCTTTCCTACCGGAGACCAGATTCCCACACTCAATGCCTCCGAACAGCGCAACGTTACAAGACGTGTTCCGTTTGCTTTTTCCAGGCTCACTTGCTTAACCTGTTCCTGATCAAAAATGAGCGCATCCCTGTCAAACGTATCCGCTTTTACCTGATACACTCCGTCCTCCAAGACAATTGCTTCAGGATGCTCTATGTCCACGCCCTCTGTTTTGGGATCAATGGCTACTCTCTTTAAAGATGTCTGTCCCTCAAACACCAAACGGCTTCCCACATTCTCCTCCACGCAGAAACCCGGATGGCCGCCTATGGAAAAGTACAGTGTTTTTGTTCCCGGATTCAGAACCTTCCATTCTACTGTTACACATTTTCCTTCTAATTTATGCACAATCTCCAGTTCAAAATCAAAGGGATAAATTTTTTTGCTGGTTTCATCGGATACCAGACGGTGGCAGATCTCGGTCTCATCCTGCTTTACAAATAAAAATTCGCGATCTCTTGCAAAGCCATGCTGCCCCATAGGGTACTTTTGTCCGTCATAAGTATAAAAGCCTCCCGTCACCTTTCCTACAAAGGGAAAAAGTACAGGCGCATGGCGGTTCCAAAACGCCGGATCTGCTGTCCAGATGACCTCCCGCTCCGCTTTTTTATCATAAATGCTGCAAAGCTCCGCGCCCCAGTCATTGACACTTACCTTTAACCATTCATTTTCCAATGTATGCATTTCGGACATTCTTCATCTTCCTCCCTGTCATTTTTCACTATTGTTCAGTATATCACACCCTGCTTATTTTTTCCAATCCTTCCACGGGATTTTCGTTTCTCTTAAACACTTTTTAATTTTTGTGCATTATTTTTACCATTCTTTTAGAAAATGGACATACTTTGAACACATTTGGATATTATAATCCCGTTTTTGACACTAAAAAGGCAAAAAAGTCCCAAAAGGCCAGCAAATATGCGGCTTACGGGACTTTTTGAAATTTTTTACTTACACGTTACATGTCCTGTTTTTTTGTCTGAGCCCAAATTTTTCTCATTT
>CAJTDE010000030.1 GCA_910574835.1 Clostridia bacterium
ACTGTCCATTTGGACCGCCTCCTATTCTTGAGATTGGCTTGCGACACCTTTCTCATATTAGCATAGGAGGCTTTTTTAAGGTATCCTCTTTGCTACGGCTTACTCTATTCTCCCCAGCATAGCTGGGGGATTAGTGTTTTCATTTAGGAGTAACCCTTCGGGGTTGCTCCTATTTTTATACCGTTTGGCACCGTCCGCAGTATTCTTGCGTCGTTTACGTCGCAACTTTCTGGTGGAATGGTGCTTTTTTCATGCCATTAAGGAGGTGCAATACGTCATTTAAGCACCAAATGTTCATTCTGCCACCTTATGTTATTTATCATACTTTTTGTTCTGTCATTTTACAGATTACTATTTTAATACTTTCCTGTTTTGTAATCCTATATTGCAAGAGGAATATCCACGTTGTTTATATAAGGAAACAGGTATATATTTGATTTTAAAACAGCGGCCCTGCATTTGCAATCTATATTTGAGAACTACTTATTTTCGTAATATTTTTAATGACTGAAAAGGACCGCTGACAGGACTTGCTGTAATATCCTGCCGGCGATCCCATATTTCTGATTTTCCGGATTTTTAAATCTTCTGATCTAATTTTCGTCTTTCCTCATAATCCTTTAAGGCATCCAGGGCATGGCGCGCCATTGGGAACAGGGCTATCATATTAAACACCGTCATTAATCCCACGCCCACATCACCCAGATCCCACACAAAGGTGTAGGCCGCCAGGCCGCCGATGAAGAGCATAACCAGCGCAAGAAGCTTGTACAGGGTCTGGGACATCCAGCTGTCACCGAACAGGTATGCCACATTGGGTCTGGCATAGAACAGGATTCCGATAAAGGTGGAAAAGCTGAACAGCCACAGAATCACGGCGATAAATATTACGCCGAAGTTTCCCAGGTGGTAGCCCATTGCTTTTTGCAATAAGTCCATGCCGCCCAATCCTTCTGTCAGTCCTGCCGGAGTTAACAGCATGATCATCGCGGAGCAGGTACAGATTACAAGGGTGTCGATAAATACGCCCAGGGCCTGTAAAAGTCCTTCCTTGGCCGGGTGGCTGATATCGGCTGCTGCCGCCGCGCAGGGTGCGGAACCGGAGCCGGCTTCGTTGGAGAACAGCCCTCTCTTGGCTCCGTTCATCAGTACTGCTCCAAAGCCGCCTGCTACTGCCTGGCGGATTCCGAAGGCTTCCTCAAAGATCTGGCTGAATACTGCGGGAAGCAGGGATGCATTTTTGATCATAATAAATATGGTAAACATAAAATACAGCGCCGCCATTACCGGAACGACGATATCAAGCACCTTGACGGTGGCATATTTGCGCAGGACGATGACTGCGGAAGCTGCTACCAGTATCATTGTCGTGTAAAGGGGCGGTATCTGAAATGCATTGTAAAAGGCCGAGGATACGGAGTTGCCAATTACCTGGCTGATTCCGCACCAGCAGATAAGGCCGGATAAGGCAAACAGTACGGCAATGACAGATTTGCGGCGGGTACTTCCCGGCTTTACAAAGAGGTGATGGATATAATAAGCCGGGCCGCCCCGGTAACCGCCGTAGAGTGGATCTTTTTCTTTGTACAGCTGTGCAAGAGTGGCCTCGATAAAGGCTGTGGAGGCTCCCAGAAGGGCTGTCACCCACATCCAGAATACGGCTCCTGCTCCGCCTAAGGATATGGCGGCTACTACGCCTACCAGATTGCCCATGCCTACGCGGGTGGCAGTGGATACAATCAGGGCCTGGACGCCGGAGATGGCTCCCTCTTTGGATTTGCTGCGCTTTTCGGCTGTGATACGCAGCATTTCCGGAAATAGGCGGAATGGGAGGAAGCGGGTTCGGAGGGTGAAGTAGATGCCGGAGGGGATGAGGATCAGCACTAAGAGGGATATTCCCAGAGTGCTTCCGCCGGGGAGGGGGATGGTAAAGAGGTCGCCCCAAAGACAGTGGTAAACGGCTTGGAATATTGCTTTAAAAATTGACATGATGTTTTTCCTTTTGTAATGTTTTTGTGAATCACTTTTTTGTAAATGCCTTTTGTAGCTTTTTGTAAATGTGATTGTTTGGTGGGTGGTTGTAATTGTTTTATGTTTAGTATATAGTATAAGGGAACATCTGTAAAATTGATAAATACGATGTTTGGTATTGAAATATTCGATTTTATGGTTGTGCATTTGGAATTAGTGTTTTTTGTTTGGATGCTTGGCGGATTGCATCAAGGGGGACTATGTTCTCTGAAGCTGGATACTCATTTTGATTTTGTTTTGGGAAGGGAGGGGTGCTTGTGGATCTGAAGAATTTAACAACGTTTATTCATGTGGCTGAGCTGAATAGCTTTACGAAGGCGGCGGGGGTGCTTGGGTACTCGCAGTCTACGGTTTCTTTTCAGATACGGCAGTTGGAGACGGAGCTGAATGCTTTGCTTTTTGAGCGGATTAATCATACGGTTGCGCTGACGGAGAAGGGGCGGGAGGTTCTTGATTATGCTCATAGGATTCGGAGAATGACTTTGGAGCTGACGGAGAATATGGCTAAGAGGCAGGAGCTTAAGGGGCATATTCGGCTGGCTATGGCGGATTCGCTTTGTGATTCGCTTTTTGATGGTAATTTTCCTGATTTTTGCAGGCAGCATCCGGGGATTATGCTTAAGATTACTGCGGCGGGGACGGATGAGATGTTTCGGCTGGTGAATCATAATGAGGCGGATGCTATTTTGACCCTGGACAGCCATATTTATAATAGGGAGTATGTGATTTTTCGGGAGGAGAAGGTGAAGATGCATTTTATTGCTTCTGCTTCTTGTCCTCTGGCTAAGAGTACTTCCCTGAGTGTGGTGGAGCTTCTTTCATGGCCTTTTCTTTTGACAGAGAAGGGGATGAGTTATAGGCGGCTTTTGGATGAAGGGCTGGCGGAGCGCTCTTTGGAGGTAACTCCGATTTTGGAAATGGGGAGCGCTAGGCTTATTTGTTCTCTTATTGGTGAAGGGACCGGGATCTCTTTTTTGCCGGATTATGTGACACAGCAGGATGTGGAGGCGGGCGCGATTGTCCGGCTGAATGTTGCGGATTTTGAGGTGGAGATCTGGAAGCAGCTTCTTTATCATCGGGATAAGTGGGTTTCGCCACAGCTGGAGGCGGTGCTTGATTATTGCGGGAAAAGGGAGTTTACCGGGTGAAATATCCTGTAAACTCCCTCTGCTCTTTTATGAACCATGTTTGTACTGCTCAGCAATCTGCGCGATAGCTCTGATTTTTGGTAAGCCCCTGATATTATTCTCTGTTGTGAATACAATAGATGGCAGAAGAATCAAAGGACACCGTTCATTGCATTATACAGTTCGTCGATTTTGCGTATGTATTCCCCTTTTGCCCCAATATACATTGTACGGTTATGCAGCATAAGAAATTCCTCATCTTCTATTGAGATTGATGTTCCGTCGATAATGTTCTTATATATATTATAAGCCTTTTCCGTATCACCGGACATCTTCTCTATCAAATTCCCGCCGTTTTGCGAATGGTAAGCGTCATATGCTATTTTATACTCGGCATATTCTTCGCTGTAACTTTTTGCCGTTCCCGAATCCAGCATTGCTTTTTTCTTTTCTATCAATATGGCAATTTTACTCTTTGCA
The DNA here is from genome assembly GCA_910574835.1 of Clostridia bacterium. Lineage (GTDB taxonomy): Bacteria > Bacillota > Clostridia > Lachnospirales > Lachnospiraceae > Laedolimicola. Next base: position 3,639 of record CAJTDE010000030.1, read on the forward strand.
TATTCATCTGCAACTCTTTCCATATCCTCATCTTTCTTAGAAGCTGTCGGGTCTTGTAACTGCTTAAGGCGTGATTCTGCTTTAGCGAAACTTCTAAAGGTCCCGTATGGATCAACTGTTGCTTCCCAGTTGACAGCAAGATCTTCATTCATTGACTTTACCGCGCTTCTGAATGAATCCAAATCAGAAGTTATTTTTGCTAAACCCATTTCTGAATCAGATGACCTTTGTTCAGCGGCAAACTGCTGTCCTGCTATAGAGATTGATATGGTATCTTTGTTTGTTCCAGACTTTACTTCACTTTTCATTTTGCTGTCACCATAAGACTTTGATACTCTTTTATCTGAATTTGCCTCATTTAAGGGTTGATTCATATAATTACTCGTTTTGATGTTCATAATAATATATTCCTTTTTTCAGTTGGATTATATTGGTTATATCGGAGTCTTTGCAAAGAACTTAACTGCTGCTCCTAAAAGAAAGCAAATTCTTCACCGGATGAAATGCGTCCTCTCCGGCTCTTCCTTCTTGGGCAGTCCGTATGCTTCCTTGCCGAGTGCTATACTCTTTATCAAAAAGCTCATATTCCTTGCCAATGTGCGCATGGTCTGCAGTCCTTCCGCATCCTGGGCCGCTTCTCCCGGTGTTCTTCCGTGAACGCTGTTCCAATACTGGCTGGACGCAATCGGCATTCCGGAAATGGTAAAGTACTTATTAAGCTCATCAAAGGTGGCTGACAGGCCGCCTCGTCTTGCTACTACGACGCTGGCTCCTGCTTTCATGGTTTTGTCAAAGCCGGTGCTGTAAAACAGGCGGTCTAAAAATGCAATGAGCGTGGCATTTGCGGAAGCGTAGTATACGGGGCTTCCCACTACCAGGCCGTCGCATGCCTCGAACTTGGGGGCTGTCTCATTTACCAGATCTTCGAAAACGCATTTCCCGTTCTTGGCACAGGAACCGCAGGCAACGCATCCCCGGATATCTTTGTTTCCGATGTGAATCATCTCTGTCTCCACGCCCTCTGCCGTGAATATCTGCTCCATTTCATGGAGCGCGATATACGTATTGCCTTTTGCATGGGGACTTCCGTTAATCAATAAAACTTTCATTTTCTTCCTCCTATTTGTAGTCACTGCGCGACGGCACTAAAGGGTAAAGTCGCTTCGACGCACCTGTGATGAGAGAAACTTTTATTCGAAAGGGCACTCATAAAAGTTCCTCTCGTGCGCCTTTGCGGCTTTACCGGCCGGCAGAAATTATTTTTCTAAAACACTTGACATTTCTTAGCCGGACTGTTTTAAGCTCCATACCCTTTTGATTTTGTTTTCATATTTTAGAATCCGCGAATCCCATCGGCATCATCCCCTGACTTATCAATGGCCTTTATTACTACCTCATACCCGTACCCTTCATTTACCTGCACATGCACCCGGTCGCCCACTCTGTGTCCCTGAATAGCCTTACCCAAGGGCGATTCAATGCTGATACGCCCATCCAGAGAATTACCGCGGATGGAGGTAACAAGCTTTACCTTCTCCGTCTCGTCATCCTCCTCAAAATACAGCTCCACCAGATTGTTGAGTCCCACCTCATCGGCCCCGGATTCATCCGATACAATCTTAGCTGTCCGAAGCATCCGCTCCAGATAGCGGATGCGGCTCTCGTTACGGTTCTTATCACGCTTGGCCGCATAATACTCAAAATTTTCGCTTAAATCCCCATGCGCCCGCGCCTCCTTTACGGCCTCAATTGCCTCCTTGCGGACCACCAGCTTGCGGTGCTCAATCTCCGCCTCGATTTTTGCCACATCACTCTTTGTCAACTGCTCCTGCATATCCATCCTCTTTCCTGTTACTGTTTTGTTACAATTCACACCCACGCCAGTTTTTGCAAAGCTTTTATTTGATAAGGGTGCAAATTGTAACAGGGACTGCCCATTTAAAGTCGCCTTCGGCGAGGGGCAGTCCCTTTGGCCCCATAACTGTACTGGCTCCACACCAATCAGCGGAGTGATTGGTGTGGGTGTGAAAAGTAACACTGTTTTTCCAAGTCTTTATTTCCGGTACGGACTACCGGTTTGGGCCCTCCATAATCGTCTTTACCGAGATCCCATTTACCTCCACGCGATCATCCACCCCAATCACAAGGCACTGACGTCCGTCAATCATGCGGGTTTCCACCAGATCCGCCCGCTCCGGGTTCACCTGAATCACGATGTCCGGTGTCTTGATCTCAAATTTTCGGGCGTTCATCACATTGGAGGCCAGAAATTCCGCCTGCTCTCCGGCCGTCACCTCATAGCGCTCCTCCAACTCCTCCAGCTTTTCCGCCTCTACGCCGCTGGCTGCCAGAATCTGCTTCACTTCCCTCTTGTCCAGAGTAACCGGATCCGGTTCGTCCTTACGCTCCTCTACCAGCTCATGGAGCTTTTCGTGAATATTCCGCACCACCTCGTAGGCGCAGTCCTCGCCTAAGGTTTCCTCTATAATGGCGTTAAATGTCTCCTTCTGTCCTCCGGCGGACATAGGCATGGGGCAGCCGAACATATTCTCCGCAAAGATTTCATTCAATTCTTCGGGATTCTTGGAGTAGTACAGCATACTGTGAAGATCCGTGCTTCGATCCTGGAAGGCGGGGAAGAGAAATCCGGCCATTGGAAGCTCTACCAGCCAATCCCTGGTCCGCGCCCCAAAGCGGTTACCATCCGCATCGTAGCTTAAGCCTGCCTTGGACAGCTTTACAGGGCAAATGGTACAGAGCAGGTATTCGTAAACCTCGTCGGAGGCGTCAAACATTTCCTCATTGTCCGAGGAGCGTCCCGGAATATCATAAGCTCCGTGTACCAGCAAAATCAGATAATTTTCCCCATAAGGAAAGGTTTCAATTATCCGGTCGTAGAATGCCTCTACAAGAGCTTCCTCCGTCAAACGGCTGTTTTTCAGCTTCATCAAAAATTCCTGCGTTCCTCCCGGCATCTCCGTATCCAGGGGAAAATCAAGATTCAGAAGGTTTTTTCCCACTGTTCCCGATAATGCCTTGCGGAAAATCTCAAAGTACTTAAAGGCTTCCTCCTCCGGCAGAGATAAAAAAGCCTCCTGCATTTCCGTTTTCTTATTCTTCTCTCCGTCCACATAGCAGCCGCACATCCGTGTAAGGGCACAGTGCTCCGGGGTAAACTGCTTTTTGATTTCTGATATTTCCTTCTTGTTCATGTTATGTAAACTCTCCTTGCTTCTGTCCTTCATTTTTTCCGAATTGATCCATATATCAAGCCATTATCTGTAAAATAATATCCCGCCTATATCTCAAAACAAATGCTTCGCCTCTGCCGGCAAATTCCGTCTGTCAGGACTAATCCTCTCCAAAGCTTTTTCTCCCAAGCCGCACTTCTTCCATGAACTTCGCCAGCTCTTCCGGAAGATTTTCCAATAAATACTGCTTGCTTCCGGTATATTGGGAAAGAAAGCTGTCCCGAATCTCGGCACTTACATTCCGCACTTCTTCCAAAAGGCCCTGTGCTGACATCCGCTTTGCTCCCTGACCCAGAATAATCACCTGCTCCAGAGCGTCCGAGGTAGCCACTGTCACCTCATACTGCCGTCCAAGCTCGTGAGCCGTTTTCTCTATATACTGATCCGCTGTCTCCGCCTCCTTGGTATAGACTACATGGATATTGTGATATCGGGAAACAGATCCCTTGCTCCCCTCCACCCGGTAAGCGTCAAAGACCAGAATCACCGTGTTTTTCCGGTAGCCCTGGAGGTTACAGAGAATGTCCGCCAGCTTCCCTCTGGCCGCCTCCAGATTTACCTCCGCAAGCTCTTTTAAATCCTCCCAGGAAAATATGATATTGTATCCGTCCACCAGAAGATATTCCTTCTGCGGCTTCTTAGGCGCGGATTTTCGTACCGGCTGATAGTCCTCTTCCCTGTGAAAGCTCCGCTCCACTCGGCCCACGCCCTGGCGGTCTCTGCGGATAGGTCCATAGGTACGTACAAAAATCTCTTCCAATTCTTTTGGGTCCGCAAAATCCCGGGAGGCCGCACTCTGTCTGGCAAATGCCTGTCCGACTGCGGAACGGTTCGCCGTCTTTCGCACACTTTCCATATGCATATAGTCCGGCACCTGATTCCAGGGAACGTAGAAGCCGGCTCCATGAGCGCAGAAAATCGATCCTGTGGGATTTTCCGCATCTTGTTCCGGATCATAGCCTGAGGCTGCAATCACTTCCGAAGCATTGTGACAGGGTCCATAGCCTCCCGGCGCACAGAACAGGCGGCCTGTCCCTTTGGTGTAGGCGTAGACCTGTTTTTGGTAGTCCCCCATAGCCGATACTGGAGCCTTACCCGTGAGAATGACCATTTCCTCTATTCGCCTGTTTTTTTCGGGCATATAGGTATACCCGGAGGGTGTTTCCTCTATTCGCCCATCTTTTCCGGGCATATAGGTATACCCGGAGGGTGTTTCCTCTATTCGCCCATCTTTTCCGGGCATATAGGTATACCCGGAGGGTGTTTCCTCTATTTGCTCTCTTTTTGTTTCCGCTTTCTGCACTGATTCCGAGAAAGTTCCCGACATTTTCTGAATGTCTGCCATAGCCCTTCCCACCTTATCCCGGGGAAGCTCCAGGCGAAATTCATAAAACGGCTCCAGAAGCACACACTTTGCCTGGCAAAGCCCCTGGCGGACCGCCCGGTAGGTGGCCTGGCGGAAATCTCCGCCCTCCGTATGCTTCAGATGGGCCTTTCCTGCTGCCAGTGTGATTTTCACATCCGTAAGCTCCGCTCCCACCAGCACCCCCGGATGCTTCCGCTCTGCCAGATGGGTAAGGATAAGACGCTGCCAGTTCCGATCCAATACATCCTCACTGCAACTGGTGTCAAGAACTACGCCGCTCCCCGGCTCTCCGGGTTCCATAAGAAGATGCACCTCCGCATAGTGGCGTAAAGGTTCAAAATGGCCCACTCCCTCCACAGCAGAAGCAATTGTTTCTTTATATATGATACTGCCGGGTCCAAATTCCACATTCTCCCCAAAGCGTTCCAAAATCAGGCTCTTTAAAATCTCAAGCTGAACCGCTCCCATAACCTGCACATGAATCTCTCCAAGCGTATCCTTCCACACCACATGCAGCTCCGGAAGCTCCTCCTCCAGTCTGCGAAGCTTTGCAAGCATCCCATGAACATCGCAGCCGGAAGGCAGAAGAAGCTGATAGGTCAAGACCGGCTCCAGAAAAGGATCGGCCGCCCGTTTCTCAAAGCCCAGACCGTCGCCGACCCTTGTCTGTGTAAGACCTGTCAGCGCACAGATCATTCCGGCCGGAGCTTCCGGGATTGTCCGAAAACCCTCACCGGAATAAAGGCGGATCTGATCCACCTTTTCCTCCCATGCCTCTTCTTCCCGGCTTCCCGCAAGAAGCGCTTTGACCTTCAGGCTTCCTCCGGTGATCTTAAGATGGGTCAGCCGGTTTCCCTGTGCATCCCGGCTGATCTTATATACCCTGGCTCCAAATTCCGCAGGATATTTTTGATTTGAGCCAAAGCGCTCCAGTCCCCCAAGCAGTTCCTCCACACCCTCCGCGCGGAGAGCCGAACCAAAATAGCAGGGAAATACGGCCCTTTCCCCAATCTCCTTCCTGATCTGTCCGTCCTCAAGGCATCCCTGCTCCAGATATGCGTCCAGAAGGCTCTCCTTGCACACGGCCAAATCCTCCCAAAGAGCATCCGCCCCTCTGTCCGGGGAAAAATCCACGCACCGATCATCCAGCTTTTCCTTTAATTCCTGTAAAAGCCTCTCCCGGTCTGTCCCCGGCTGATCCATTTTGTTGGCAAAAAGAAATACCGGCACCCGGTAACGCGCAAGGAGCTGCCATAAGGTCCGTACATGTCCCTGCACCCCGTCGGCTCCGCTGATAATCAGCACCGCGCAGTCAAGAACCTGCAAGGTCCGCTCCATCTCTGCGGAAAAATCCACGTGTCCCGGCGTGTCAAGAAGGGTGACCTCCCGATCACCGAGCGTCAGCCTGGCCTGCTTGGAAAAGATGGTAATGCCTCTCTGCCGCTCCAGCTCATAGGTGTCGAGGCAGGCGGTTCCGTGATCTACTCTCCCCATGCTTCGGATGCTGCCGCATTGGTAGAGCATGGCCTCCGCAAGCGTTGTCTTGCCGGCGTCAACATGGGCTAGGAGACCTACGGTCATATATTTTGGATGCTTTCCAATCAAGCTGTTCTCTCTGTTTTTAGATATATCTTCCATAGAAAATAGCCCTTTCTAATCTATACTGACTATTCTTTCATTATCCAATTACTATCATACCATCTAAACCACAAAATTTCACGCCCTTTATCCACATTTTCCATTTTACGTTATCTTTCACCGCATTTTGATTCTACGCCTGTCATCTACCCCTTTGCGGACTTGATGTTTATATATTTTATAGATTACGCCTTAATATCCAAAGACGGCCTTGGCTTTAATGCTAATTCGCTGCTGCCTTTTACAATGCGGTTTTCTACATCTTCACGAGTAATGCTGCGTACAATGTTTGTGTCAAATGGCTGTCCAAGCTGCCAGTTGGGGTTTGCTTCTTTTACAGCTTCGTAAAATGCTTTTGTATACATTCGCTCATATTGTCCAAGTGTCCATGTGCCGCTTAATCTATCTGACTTGTCAACGCTTAACTGATAGCGCGTAAAAACCTCAGTACGTTTTGTTGTATCGCCATTGGCGACTCCATTTTCTTGTATGAAATGGCGCATTGTTTCGTCAAACATATCCTGCCGGGCAGTTTCCGGAACATCTATTATTTTATGGAACTCAGACGGGTCTTTTCCCGTAATATCCATTCCCGCTACACCATAGGGATTTACGAAATCACCATCCTCATCCAAAAGTCCCATATAATTGCGGATAAATGTTTCTTCATCTGCTTCAAGCGGGTTTTTCAAGATAAAATCAAGATCATCATATTTTTGCCCAAGCATTTGCTTAAGCATTTTCAGTTTTTGCAAATCCTGTTCAGCCTTTGCTTCCGCAGCGGACTTGGTTTCTTTTCCGTTGGAATGTCCTTCGTCATACATTGCTTTAGCACGTTTGTATCGTTCGCTGTTTGTGTTAATTGCACCTATGTAAGGTTTATAACCTACAGTCATTGACATAACGTAATCCTCCCTAAATATAAATTCTTTTTGACTATACACTTTATTTTTACATCGACAGTTTAGCAGGATTTTTTAAGGAAGCTTGAGAATTTTTATATCCATAGCCGGTATGATAAGAAACACCTTTGCATGCAAGCTACCTTTCATTTTTTCGTTTGGATAAAAGTATAAAAATCATATACTTTACACCATTCCTATATTCTGTTATATTAATAATGTAACAGCCTTATATACCACAGTATAGAAAGCAGGTGATTGTATGCCGAATGGTCTTGAAATTACTAAAGCTGCCATAGATGATTTTAAAGACATTCAGGAGTATATGATTTTAGCCAAAGAAGAGCACGCAGAAAAAACATATGCCAAATTGAAAAAGAAGTATCTTTCTTTAAAAGCTATTTTGAATGTAGCCGGTGTAAATCTGACAGATATTGATGAAATCAAAGAATAGAACTATCTAGTAGGAGAGCTGTGGCATTTAGCTCTCCTTTTTTGCGCTGCTTTTCGAGCCTGCACGAAACCAGGCAGGGCAGGTATATGATTTTATATTTGACTGTCCTTTCGTTTTTGTGTAAAATAGACCCGATAACCGGGCTTCACTGCTTTAGCAAAGCAAAATTTCCCCGGTGCCCTCAATGAACCCACAGAAAGAAGGATGATTCCATGAACCAGGTCAGAAAAATCTACTGCCGGGCCTTCCAGACTGTTTTCAAAATTGCCCTGCCCGTTCTTCCCTATAGGAAGCCCAAGCTGGCAGGCAGCGTCAAGGCCCTTCCTGAAATCATAGAAAAAAACAATTGCAGCCGCGTCCTTATCATCACCGATCCAGGCATCCAAAAGCTCCGGCTCACCGCCCGTCTGGAGCGTGCGCTGAAAGATGCCGGTATGTTCTACCGCATCTACGGCAAAACCTGCGCCAACCCTACTACGGACAACGTATACGAGGCTCTTGAGCTTTACCAAGAAAATGCCTGCGACGCCATCATCGGCTTCGGCGGCGGGTCCAGTATGGACTGTGCCAAGGCCGTAGGCGCCCGGGTCGTAAAGCCAAACCAGTCTCTGGCAAAGATGAAGGGCATCTTAAAGGTACATAAACGTCTTCCTCTTCTCATCGCTGTTCCCACCACGGCCGGAACCGGAAGCGAAACCACCCTGGCCGCCGTGATCACGGACGCACAGACACGGCATAAGTACGCCATCAATGATTTTCCGCTGATCCCCCGGTATGCCGTGCTGGACCCCAAGGTAACGGTAAGCCTGCCGCCCTTTATCACCGCCACTACGGGCCTGGATGCTCTCACCCATGCTGTGGAGGCTTACATCGGCCGCTCCACCATGCCGGATACCCGGCGGGATGCCAAAAAAGCCGTTCGGCTGATTTTTGAAAATCTCGACGACGCCTATACGGACGGCCAGAACATCGAGGCACGGAAAAACATGCTCAAAGCCTCCTTCTACGCAGGCTGCGCATTTACCAAATCTTATGTAGGCTATGTCCATGCAGTAGCCCACTCCTTAGGCGGCGAGTACAATGTCCCCCACGGACTGGCCAACGCGATACTTCTTCCGACGGTATTGGAGCATTACGGCCCGGCTATTTATAAAAAGCTTCATAAGCTTGCCGTAGAAGCACACCTGGCAGACGAAAAAACGCCCCGCAAGGAAGCGGCCGAAACCTTTATACAGGCTATTCGTGATATGAAACAGCGGTTCGGTATCGGAGACACCATTCCGGAGATCCGGGAAGAAGATATTCCCAAGCTCACCCACTACGCGGACAAAGAAGCCAATCCCCTCTATCCGGTGCCCGTTCTGATGAACGCAGCGGAGCTTGAAGTGTTCTATAGAAGTCTTATGGAACCTTCCGCATCTTCCTAAGATGCCAGCCTGCACCTTACCGGACAAGATCGCCCGTTCCAAAGGGATATAATATTATTTTTGTTAGTATGGACAAGATCGGAAAGCCTATCGGAAAAGATCGTATAAAGGAGAGCACCTCAATGAATGAAACGGAAATCAAACAGCTTGTAGCCCGCCAGAGGGAGTACTTTTTATCCGGCGCAACCCTGTCCCTGCCGGTCCGTCTGGAAGCTTTAAAAAAACTGAAAAGTGCCATCAAGCGTCATGAAACCCAAATTCACCGGGCCATAGAAGCTGATCTGGGAAAAAGCAGCTTCGAAAGCTACATGTGTGAAACCGGCCTTACCTTAAGCGAAATTACTTACATGGAACGTCACCTTCGTTCTTTCGCCCGGGAAAAACGGGTTCATACCCCTCTGGCTCAATTCCACTCCCGAAGCTTCAAAAAGCCCTGTCCCTACGGCGTAGTTCTCATTATGAGTCCGTGGAACTACCCGTTTCTGCTGACCATAGAACCCTTAGCAGATGCCCTGGCCACAGGAAATACGGTGATTCTAAAACCCAGCGCCTACTCCCCTCACACCAGCGAAGTCATCCGTTCCCTGATAGAAGAATGTTTTGAGCCCTCCCTCGCCGCGGTAGTTACCGGAGGCCGGGCGGAAAATACCTGCCTGTTAAATGAGCATTTCGATTACATTTTCTTCACCGGAAGCCAGTCCGTGGGACGCCAGGTGATGAAAAAGGCGGCGGAGCATCTCACCCCGGTCACCCTGGAGCTTGGAGGCAAAAGTCCCTGTATCGTAGAAAAAACCGCCAACTTAAAGCTGGCGGCAAAACGCATCGTATTCGGAAAATATTTAAACTGCGGACAGACCTGCGTGGCTCCCGACTATATCTTGTGCGATTCCTCTATCCGGGAACCTCTTATCGCCGAGCTGAAAAAGCAGATTGAAAAGCAGTACGGACAGGCTCCTCTGTCCAATACGCAATATGGAAAGATCATCAATGAAAAGCATTTTCAGCGCGTATGCGGACTGATTGATCCTGCAAAGGTGATCCACGGCGGAAGCTCTGACCCCAAAACGCTCAAAATTGAGCCGACGATTTTAAACAATATCACCTGGGAGGACGCCTGTATGAAGGAGGAGATTTTCGGTCCCATTCTGCCCGTTCTTACCTATGACTCTTTGGAGGACGCCATACAAACCGTCAATTCCAAAGCTCACCCGCTGGCTCTCTATCTCTTTACCTCCGACAAAAGCGCGGCCCGGAAGATTACCTCACGCTGCGGCTTCGGCGGCGGCTGTATCAATGACACCATCATCCACCTTGCCACAAGCGAGATGGGTTTCGGCGGTTTCGGTGAGAGCGGCATGGGTTCCTACCACGGCAAGGACGGCTTTGACACCTTTTCCCACTATAAGAGTATTGTGGACAAGAAAACCTGGTTGGATCTGCCGATGCGGTATCAGCCCTACCGAGAGCTTTACGGAAAAATGATACGCATGTTTCTGAAATAGCGCCTTGATTAAAAGCTCTCTAAAACCTTTAGCTCCTCTTCCATATAAGCAGGCCGTTCCTTTGCAAAGGCTTTCATTTTCTCTTCCTCCTCCAGAAGACGTTCTCTGTGCTCCCGGAGGATTTTTGCCTGCTCTTCTGTCTGCTCACTCTCGCCTTGCGCCAATGCCTGCTGATAGATAAAAACCTCTTCCTCCCGCATAGCGGCAATCTCATCAATGACTTTACAGAAATTCTCCGGAGAAAGCGCTCCTCCTATCTGCTCTTCCGCAATCTCTGCAAACCGCTCCTTCATATCCTCTCTTTTCAGAACTGCAGCAAGCATCGGGTAATAGCGCTTCCAATGACCGGCATCCTCCATCCCCAGGGCCTTAGACAAAGACAAATCCCACGCTGCCGAAGAATCTGTTTTGGCAATGGCCTCATCAAAATCATACGTCAGAAATCTCCATTTTCCGTCTGCCCCTTCCTCTCCATAGGCATTTCCGTTGGAGTACCATCGATAAACCTTGTTATTATTAAAAGGCCAATCCGGATTTGCCAGATAAATCTCCATAAAATGGTATAAGAGAAAGTTTTCCACATCCACCTTTGCCGCAAACTCCCGAAATACACTGTCATCCGTAAGATCCTTTGTGGTACAGAGCGTATAAATCTCATTCCAGTCCTCAACTGCCCTCACCTCTGCCAGATCCCACGGGTCTTCCGGCTGCAGAAGTTCATCCCCCACTTCCAGCACCTGCCAGTTTCCCTGATTTTCTGTCGTTCCATAATTCTCATGAAAATAGCAGTCATCGTAAACCTCTGTCAGCCATTCAAAGCCATAGTACTCCCCATTAATAAAAACGGCCATCGGAGCAAATTCGGTGGTGTCAGGGAAGCCTGCCTGCTGAAACAAACGCAGCCCACATTCATTTCGCATAAATGCATTCTGATTATCATTTCCGCTGTTGCGGAGAACAAACTTTTTATAAGCGGACTGCTCCTCTGCTTCAAAAAGCTGAATATCAAAAAATTCCGCTCCATACTCCTTGCGCGCAATCAAACGCAGGGACTTCTGTTCCAGATAGCGGGATACGCCTCCATGAACGCGCACTCCCGCAGGCTGCGAGAGAAGCTCCTCTCCATTGGGCGCAAAAATCTCCACATAGGCTTCCCTTTCGGAATCCCTTCCGCGAAAATAATAATTTGCGGGAGCCGCCGCCTCCGGTGTATCCGGATTTGCCTCCAAATATTCCCTCTTCATCCTGCCGCCCACCAAAATCCCTTTATCATCGTCATACAGATTCACCGGGTCGCTTGTAATGACGCATACTCTGGTAGAAAAACGATCTTCTACCCCTTTTCCCAGAAAATAAGTATGCGTATAAATCTCAGACGCCTCACCGGCTTCATCATAGCCTACCGCCCGAATGGTATAAGCCTCAATCTCCTCTCCGGGAACCGCCAACTCAATCGGTTCCTGATAGAGAACCGCCTCCTTAGAGGGCGTCGTATTATCCAATGTGTAATAAATCTCTGACATATCAGGAGCTTCAAGCGTTATCCGGATATCCTCCTGATAGAACCCTGCTTCCTTGGAAAATATCATCTCATCACTGCTGTCAGCCATCTGCACATCTAAGCTTCTCATGAATCCCAACAGGCCGATAAAGCTTATGGCAAGCCAAATCCTGCGCTTTGATTCCATTTTCATACTTTTTCCTCATTTCTACGGCAAAAATATTTCCAGCAAAACATTCCGATCAAAAGATATCCCGCTGTCAGAAGATAATAAACGCCTATATCTCTATAAAGATTTTCCGTCCACCGCAGCTTCCCTGCTAAAACAGATGTACTGTTCACCACTATATGAGCTAGTATTGCCAAAAATAACGAATTGCAGGCTTCATACACCTGAACAAAAAACAGTCCCATGACAAAAGCATAGATCCCCTGCACCACATTGCCATGAAACAATCCGAAAATCAAAGCGCTTATAAACATAGCCGCCCGAGGCTCTCTCACCGTCTCCCTCAGCCGGCCGTAGATCACGCCGCGCATAAGCACCTCCTCCAAGAGAGGCGCCGCCACTACCGTAGCTGCTATCTGAGATAAAAAACTGCAGGAAATAATCTCCTCCGACACAACCTGATATCCGCGGAAATAATAGGGCAAAAACGTCAAAGACAGAAAATAATTGATTCCCCTGGAAATACACACAGCTCCCAAAATTACCAAAAAAATATTTTTTATGTTAGGAATCTTACCCCAACGACCTTTTTCATCCTTTTGAAGCATCCGGCAAAACACCGGCAGCATTAACATATTTTTTAAGGCTGTCAGCCACATGGCCGCTGATTGCTCCAGCAGCCTTCCTCCTGAAATCATCCCCAAAAGCTTTGTTAAAATCATTGCCAAAAGATCATACAGTAAAATCGGGAACAAAACCCTCCATATTTTATCCGGTATTCCCTGTTCTCTCACCTTTTGCTCTCCGTTTTCTCAAGGGCCTTCACCCATTTTCCGGCATGCGCTCCCGCATCCTCTCCTATCAGATTCAGGGCTTTCTGCGTAAAATGAATCCTGCCGTTGTCCGTCATGTCCTCACCGGTCAGCTCTCTTGGCAATTCCGACGCCAGCGTAATCCCTTCCATTTCCTCACATATCTCCAGCTGAGCCTCCATAATAGCCTGATGATACTCCGAATTTTCCCCATCCTGACCAATCTGAATCAGAAAGCACTGCTCCACCCCCTGCTCTTCCATATAAGAAACAAGCGCGCTCAGCCCTTCCTTGTACTCCTCCTTCGTCAGCTTCAGATTCACATCCGCCTCCCCCTGAAACCAGACCATATAAATATGCCGAATCCGGATCTTCTCCTTCTTCAAGCACTCCTTTGCCCCTTCAAGCCTCCGGGCCGCATCCTCCTTAAGACCCTTATTCAGCCATCCGTTCAAAGACGAACTGCCTCTGGAAGCCGAAACTGCCGCCACCGGCGTCCCCGTCTCCCCATAATAAGCATTCACAAAAGAAGTCGCCAGCGTTCCCCGCCGCTCCAAAATCTCCCTGTCGTCCAGCGCTCCCTCCCGATGCTCATTTTCCCCAAAAGGCTCCTCCAGCACAAAAAGCCTCTCCGGCTCCGTAATCGCCCGATACTCATACCCGGCCCCTTTTATAAGCTCCGGCGCCTGGGAGGCATCCCCGTTTGCCCCGCTCATATTACTCTGTCCCATAAACAAAATCACATCCATAGTACGCCGGGATTTCTGATATAAATTCAGCGCCACCATCAAAAGGCAGCACAGCGCGCTCAAAATCACAATCACCTTTTTATTGCTCGGCAGTCTAATCATCGAATCCAAACACTCCATTTCCACGTAAAATTCAAAAGCCCCGCAGCAAACTGCTGTTTACACATGATCCCATAACTGAAACACTAACAGTATAGCACACCTGGTCCACTGAAAAAAGCTTTCCCAAAACTTTTTTCTTGACATCTCCGCCCATCAAGGGTATATTCAAAGTAATCACATAGCAAATATTATGCTAGGGGAGCCTAAGGCTGAGAAAGCGTACACACGCTGACCCTCATTACTTGAACCGGTTAATACCGGCGTAAGGAAGCTGCTTTTCGTATCCCCTCCTGTGAAAATCACACAATCAAGGAGGATTTTTTTATGTCACTATTTGTAAACAAGATCACAGACGAGTGGGGAACCTCTTACTCCCTGACCGGCTTAGGCTACGGAGCCTTAATAGCCGCCATTCTCATCCTGTTAATCCTGGCCTGCTATCTCACCGGTGAAAACAAACGGATAGAAACAAAGCCCCTCGTATTTGCCGCCGCAGCCATAGCCCTTGGCGTGATCACATCCTTCCTAAAGCTTTTCGAGGCTCCTATGGGCGGCTCCGTAACCCTGTTTTCTATGCTGTTCATCTGCTGCATCGGCTACTGGTACGGCCTTCGCACCGGCCTCATCACCGGCTTTGCCTACGGCCTGCTGCAGCTCATCTCCGACCCCTACATCATCAGCCTCCCCCAGATGATCACCGACTACCTCCTGGCCTTCGGCGCCCTTGGTTTATCCGGATTATTCTGCAGCAAGAAAAACGGCCTCATCAAAGGCTACATAGCCGGCGTCCTGGGCCGCTACCTCTTCGCCTTCCTGTCCGGCCTCATCTTCTTCGCCTCCTACGCCGAAGGCACCGGAATGAGCGCCCCCGTCTACTCCCTCGCCTACAACGGCAGCTACCTAGGCTGCGAAGCCTTTATGACCTTAATCATCCTATCCATCCCCGCCGTCAACAAAGCCTTCCTAAGAGTAAAACAAATGGCCGTTGCCTAAAACCAGAGCCTGTTTGAAAATTTTTCACCTCACCAAAAAACCAGGCTGCGCCGCAAAAGGCCGGGAGACTTTTCCAATATCCTAGTGTCCGGCTATTCGCGTACAGTCTGTCTGATACGGACGAACCTTGCCTCAAAATCCAAAGGTTTCCAACCCCTCCAAGGCAATGTTCGTCCGGAGCAGACAGACTGTACGCGAATCGTCCGAACACGGATATGGAAAAGCCTCCCGGCCTTTTACGGCGGAGACGTCCGTCCCCACCTACATCCTCTCCGGCGCCTCAAACCCCAAAATCCCAATACAGGTCTCCAGCACCCGTTCCGTCAAAAGGGAAACCGCAATCAACCCTTCCCGTATCTTCACATCCTCTTCCTTCAGAATCTTCGTCTCATGATAAAACTTATTAAACGCATTTGCCAGCTCATAAATATAAGCACAAATCTTATGCGGCGCCAGCTCCTCAAACGCATTCTCCACCGCCCCGTTAAACCGCGCCAGCCGAAGCATCAAGCTCTTCTGCGTCTCATTTCCCGGCGCCCCGACAGCTCCCGTTTCCGGAACAAGCCCCATCTCCCGATACTTATTCAAAATAGACTTAATCCTCACAATCGTATAAAGAATATAAGGCCCCGTATTCCCCTCAAAGGAAGTAAACCGCTCCACATCAAACACATAATCCTTCGAAGCCTGGTTGGACAAATCCCCATACTTCACAGCCGAAAGCCCCACGATCTCCGCCGTCCTGCGAGCCTCATCTTCCGGAATCTCCGCCTCCGAATTGTCCACAATCTTGCGGTACATCTCCTCATTGATATCCGAAAGCAGATGTTCCAGACGCATAACGCCGCCCTCACGCGTCTTAAATGGCTTTCCGTCCTTCCCGTTCATAGTCCCGAAGCCCAAAAACTTAAGCTCCGTCCCATCCTCCACAAGCCCTGTTTTCCTGGCACAGCGGAACACCTGGACAAAATGCATTTCCTGCCGCTTATCCACCACATAAACAATCTCATCCGGCCGGTAAAGCTTCATCCGCTCCACAATCGTCGCCAAATCCGTAGTCGTATAAAGAGAAGCCCCGTCCGACTTGAGAATCATACAGGGCGGAACCTCCTTGGTATCCGTCTCCTCCTTCACATCCACCACAAGCGCCCCCTCGCTCTCATAGGCGAAGCCCTTCTCTTTCAGCATCCGTACCAGATCGGGAATATAAGGCTGTGCATCCGATTCCCCTTTCCACAGGTCAAATTCCACCTGCAGATTGGCATAATTCTTCTTCAAATCCGCCACGGACACATTTAAAATATGCTGCAATACGGCCTGGTATCCCCGATGGCCGTGCTGCACCAGATAAGTCGCCTCCATCGCTTCATTCTTGTAAGCCTCATCCTCCTTGGAGCGGGCGCTGGCCGTAGGATAAATCTCCTCAAGCTCCGAGATGGTAAACGGCGCCTCCTTGGGATACTCTCCCGCAAAGCCCTCGTCAAAATAGGGAAGCTTTGGCTTCCTGCGCTTCAATTCCGTGATAATCAGGCCCATCTGCAATCCCCAGTCTCCCAGGTGGATATCGCCGATCATCTTATGACCTGCAAAACGCCCCAGACGCTTTACGCTCTCCCCGATAATCGCAGAGCGCAGATGCCCCACATGAAGAGGCTTGGCCACATTGGGTCCGCCGTAGTCAATGATAATCGTCTTCGGATTTGCGGCCTTATCACACCCCAGGCGTTCATCCTCCAACATTTGCTGAAGATACGCCTGCACAAAGGGAGCGCTTACCTTCAGATTGATAAAGCCGGGATTTACTGCCAGGGCTTCTTCGAAAATATCGCTTTTCTGAAGTTCCTCCACCACCTTACCGGCAATCTGAATGGGCGCACAGTGATACTTTTTGGCCGCAGCCATGCTTCCGTTACACTGGTATTCGCAGAGATCCGGCCGGTTGGAGAGGGTTACTTTCCCGTATTCTTCCTCATAACCGGAAGCGGCAAATGCCTTTTGCACTTCCTCCGTGATCTGTTCCAACAATTTTTTCATAATATTTTTGCCTCCTAAAACCGCAATCCTGTATTTTCACTCTCCTACAGCTTCGTATCAGCTAATCAGAGCCTTCACTTCCTCTATTGTAGGCATCACCCGAAGAGCGCCCTTGCGCGTGGTGATAATGGATGCCGCAGCATTGGCAAAGGTCAGCATTTCCTTAAGATCCTGCTCGGTCAGATCTTCCAGGCCGTGATCCAGAATAAAGTTCAGCATACTTGCACAGAAGGTATCTCCTGCTCCTGTGGTCTCGATGGTATGCTCCTGCACAAAGCCTGCCTTCTCAACGCATATATGATCCCCGTAATAAGCCCGGCTGCCCTTCTTTCCCATCGTGATGCAGATGAGCGGAATATCAAAGCGGTTCCGCACCGCCTCCACGCCGCGGTCAAGGCTTCTCTCTCCGGTAATAAATTCCAGCTCCTCCTCGGACATCTTCACGGCAGAGCATTTGGACAGGCCGAACCAGATCTGTTCCTTGGCCTCCTGCAGATTGTTCCACAGAGGCGGCCGCAGATTCGGGTCAAAGGTCACCATCACTCCGTGCTTTGCGGCATATTCCAGAGCCTTCTTTGTGGCGCTGCGCACCGGCTCGTCCGTAAGAGACAGAGTTCCGAAATGTAATATACGGCTCTGCGCAATCATATCCTCCTGAACCTCATCCTCCTTCAGCATCATATCCGCTCCCGGCTTCCTGTAAAAGGAAAAATCCCTGTCGCCGTCCGCCGCCGTATGTACGAAGGCCAGTGTGGTATGCACCACTTTATCCAAAAGAAGATTGTCAGTTCCGATACCAAGCTCCACTAAAGTCTCTTTTAAGGTTCTTCCAAACTGATCATCCCCCACTTTTCCGATAAAACTTGTTTTCTTGCCAAGATTGTTCAGCATGGCAAGCACATTGCAGGGAGCGCCGCCGGGATTTGCTTCAAGCAGGGGATTTCCCTGTGCGCTTACTCCATTTTCCGTAAAATCAATCAAAAGTTCTCCAATTGCCGTAACGTCGTATACCTTTTCCATTTCCCTCATCCTTTCCCCTTTTTTTCGCTGCCGTCTGTTTCGCAACAGCAGCCCTTTACTTTCTGGCCAAAAGTCTCTATAATCAGATCAATTGCAACTATTATTATATGTAAAATAAAAGCAAAAAGCAATTCTTTTTGTGAAAAGTGCAGCGTATTGGAATGTATATTGCGGAACTGGAATCAGTATATCCCCTTGCAGTACCCAGATGGATTTACGGACGCATGGATTTTGCGGCCGTAAATCCATCTCCGATACCTGCGTACTGCATGGGATATACGGAACCGGAATAGGAGAACGAATATGAAATTGATATCCTGGAATGTGAACGGCCTGCGGGCCTGTGTGAACAAAAATTTTATGGAGGATTTTAAGAAGCTGGATGCGGACATCTTCTGTCTTCAGGAAACCAAGCTGCAGGAGGGACAAATTGATCTTGATCTCCCCGGCTATCATCAATATTGGAATTATGCGGAGAAAAAGGGGTACAGCGGAACAGCTATATTTACCAAAACAGAGCCGTTGTCCGCCGCCTACGGAATCGGTGTGAAAGAGCATGACCATGAGGGCCGGGTCATCACCCTGGAATTTGCCGGCTTCTATCTGGTGACCGTCTACACCCCCAATTCCCAGGACGGTCTTGCAAGGCTTGACTACCGAATGAGATGGGAGGATGATTTTCTCCATTATATAAAAAATCTGGACGAAAAGAAGCCTGTCATCTACTGCGGCGATCTGAATGTGGCCCACAGGGAAATCGATCTAAAAAATCCAAAGACCAACCGGAAAAATGCCGGCTTCACCGACGAAGAGCGGGCAAAAATGACCCATGTGCTGGAATCCGGCTTTGTGGACACCTTCCGGCATTTTTATCCGGATACGGAGGGCGTCTACTCCTGGTGGTCCTACCGGTTCCGCGCCCGTGAAAAAAATGCCGGGTGGCGGATCGACTACTTCATTGCATCTGAACGGCTTATGCCGCAGCTGGAGGATGCGAAGATTCACACGGATATTTTCGGCTCTGATCACTGTCCGGTGGAGCTTTTGCTGAAATAATATGTATTGGTGCAAGCCCGATTTTTCTTGATTCCTTTGTATAATCATCATATAATATTTTTGGAATTTAAAGCGCTTCGCAGCTGCACCGTCACATGATCTATATTCCTTATTTTGCATATTGTGAAGCCTTTCTTTGAGGAGGTTGAAACAAATGAAAAGAACTGCCCAAATCACCGTAGTTGCTATCACACTGGCCGTTATTCTCCTTCTCGGCATTGTTGCCGGAGAAGGGATTCTAAAGGTCTTGTCCGGGCCGTCTTTGTTATCGGCTGACATGTCCTTTGAGGAGGCGGCAGGCGGCTATCTGTCCTACGAAGTCACTTATCCCGTGGCCTCTTACCCGGATGAGTACTATACGGGAGACCCCGGACGTGTGAAGCGGGAGGCCTATATTGTTTACGATGAAGAACGTCAGACCTTTCTAAAGCTTATTGTATCCAAGGAACAGTCCAATGCTCTTGATCGGCTTCTGCGGGCCGCAAATATGTCCGAGCAGACAAAGGAAGCCTGGGGTGATAAACTGGAAGCCGAGTTAAAACCTGTAACGGTAACCGGCTCACTTGCTCTGATTGAAAGCCCCGATGCGATGAAAGCTCTTTCCGAGACTTTGACGAACACGAATTTTAAAGGAACAGAAGAACAAAGTATAGAGGCTCTGGCACAATCCGATTGGTATGTACTGGAATGCGGCTTTATTCGCGGAGTTCCCACCGGAGACTACCGGCTCTGTATGGTTGTAATTGGAATGAATCTCCTGTTTCTGCTGATTGCCCTTATCTGCCTGCTTCCAAAAAAATCCAAAAAGGATTTTCTGTCGAAAAATCCGGGAAGCCCGTTTACACTGTTACTTAAGACACAGCTTCCTTGGCTTTCAGCCTGGTGTAAAAAAAAGGGCATGCATCAGTATTGCATGGCTCTTCTCATAATGTTTGGTACGGCTGGGGGACTCACTGCAGTTGGTTTCTATCAGAAATGCACCATATTCTATATTATGGCCTTCCATCTGCCTCTCGGCCTGCTTATCGGTCAGATCTTTGGCCTTCCTTTCTTACTTGGCATCGGCGTAACCTTTAACCCTGACAGGCTTATGAACTGCTATGGCAAGACTTTTGAAACACTCTATCCCATCCAAACAGAAGGGGACGCCATTGCAAAGAATCTTTTGGAGGCTGATGATTCCTGGATTGTCCGGGAGCAGTACAAGGAAACGTGTGCCTGTGCCATTTTAGGGAAACGCTATTGGATTGCCCTTTACGGATCAGGACAAATCGGGCTTGCAGACGGCAGCCGTGTGGGAAAAATGTACTCCAAAACCGAGACCTTACGTTTTCGTACCGGAAAGGTCCGCCACACTTATATCACTTACGTGGTATATATTTATTACCAGGGTGAGGAAGATCAGAAGCATGCCAGTTCACAATTTGCATTTAAATCAAAAAGCGCCGCCGACCATTTTATGACCCTGGCCGAGAAACGCCTGGGGGATCGCGCACAGGCGGTTATGCAGTAAAAATAAAAGGAGGTGTGTATCTCTCAAAAGCACACCTCCTTTTTATAATTACGCTCTCCCAGCCAGATAATTGATAAACTGCTGCGCCGTCCGCCCGGAGATTCCTCCGTGGCTTAACTCCCACTGATTTGCCTTGGCACAAAGCTCCTGCTCCGACAATGTAATCTCCGGATACCGCTTCGCCAATTCGGTAACAATCCTGAAATACTCCTTCTGGGAAGGCTTCGAATAACAGATAGTCACACCAAACCGCGCCACCAGGGATAGCTTTTCCTGCATGGTGTCGGAACGATGCATCCCATTGTCCGTCTCCATATCATCCCGATCCCCCCAGGTCTCCCGGATAATATGCCGCCGGTTAGATGTGGCATAGATCAGCACATTGTCCGGCTTCGTCTCCATGCCTCCCTCAATCACCGCCTTCAAAAACTTATACTCAATCTCAAATTCCTCAAAAGACAGATCATCCATATAAATAACAAACCGATAATTCCGATTCTTAATCTGTGCAATAATTGCCGAAAGGTCCTGGAACTGATGCTTGTAAATCTCAATCATCCGAAGCCCCTTATCGTAATACTCATTTAAAATAGCCTTAATACTGGTAGATTTCCCCGTACCGCTGTCCCCGAAAAGCAGCACATTATTGGCCGGCAGCCCCTTCACAAACGCCTCCGTATTGTCAATCAGCTTCTGCTTCTGAAGCTCATACCCCACCAGATCATCAAGAAGCACCTGCTCCGTATTATTAATAGGCAGAAATTCCACCCCGTCCGTCAGGCTCTTGATGCGGAACGCCTTATTCAGTCCAAACATCCCAACCCCGTAAGCCTTATAAAAATCCGTCACAATCGTAAAAATCTCTTCCTCATCCTCCGCCTTCTCAATCCGAAGGCTCACCGCCTGCACCTTCTCGCTCACATTCTTATTGTACATGCGCTCCTTCTTACCAATAGCCCTGTAATTACAGATGGTAGAAAAGCAGTCAATTCCGAGATCACGTTCAATCGGCCCGAAGTCAAATTCAAACAGCCTCTGAAACACACGAAAATCACCCTTTGCAAAATGATTCACGCTCCCGTCATTAGCCCCCACCTTCTCACTCGTCATACTAAAGGAATTTTCATTAGTCAAAAGAATAAACGTCAGATAATTATGCCAGAGATTCGTATCAAAGCCATACATGGTAGACAGATCAAGAAGCGCCTTAATCTGCTCATAAATCCGGGTAATCAGTTCCGCCCCCGAACTTTCCTTCTTCTCCCAGTCCTCAAAAATACCCGACAGCTTTCTTAAGATACTGTCCTCCCCCAAATCTCTATATAATACCAGCTTCGCCACTTCCCGATACATAGGCCACACTCCTTTTCCATTTTCCCTATCATACCACGGGAAGAAAGTCAGGGCAAGCTACCTGATAGCTAAAACGGCTCAAAAGTCTCCTGTCATTGGAAATTATCACAACCGCCGTACCTTGATTCATCAGGTCCGCAATAAAATTCTGCATCAAATGGTATTCCACGGAATCATAGATAAAAATCGGCGCATGCACCAGCAGCAAATCCCATTTTCTCTGTTGATAACGGCTGATGGCGGTCTGCAGAACAACATTATGCTTTGCATGGCTTAAATCGGATGCCTCCTTTGTCTGTTTATCAGCCGCAATACAATGCTCCATAAAATATGCTTCAAGCCGTGAACTTAGGATTCCCGGAAAGCGGCAGAGCTTTTGATACGCAAATATTTCTACGTTTTCCTGCAAATTCAATCGATAAAATAAGAGCTCCTCTGTCTGCTTAGGAAAGTAACCGATATTGTGACGAACCAAATCAGATAATTTTTTAATCGGAACAGCCTTGCCGGCATAATGAATCGACCATTTTCCTAAAGCAAGCATGGCTTCTGCATGTTGATCCTGAAACGCCTGCGGGACATACAGCCCCAAAGCTCCCTGTATTTGAAGATCATACTCTGCCGCCTCCTCCCCCGGCATCCCAAGACGCAGGGTGTAACCGCTGCTTTGACTGTCCCATTTCTTTTCCGTCACCAAAGCTCCGGCCGTATACTGCAAGTAATCGGAAAGGAAGAGATCCGTATGTGTACGATAGGTGTGATGCGTTCCGGCAAAAAGTGTACGGATGGGACGCCCCTCCTGCAGCAGATAGATCCTTGACGCCTTCTTTAAAATAGGAAGCCGCAAAATGGAGCAGAGCACTACGGCGCCTCCGAAGGAACGGAACTTAGATGTCAATTCCAGTATGCGCTCCTGATCTTCCTCCCGGCCAATCAGATGAATATTGTCAATGACCAGAAGCCTTACTCCAAATATTTCTATAGCCTTTATCACCTCCAGCATATACCGTTCTGCCAAGGACAAGCAGCGAACCTTTATTCCCGGCTCTTTCTGAAATCCATACTTTTTCAAAATTTCCAATGCCCTCTGCTCCGCTTTGCGTTCAGACCATATCAGTTTTTGACGTGTATGACGCATCCACAGCAAATTATCTGTTATGGTCATATCCTCAAATAATTTTTTCCCATTTACGATGCAGCCGAACATTCCCTCTTTTTCGGACTCATACAGTAATCTTCGTCCCCCTGCCGGCTTTTGCTTTCCGATCAAAAGCTCCAAAAGCATCTGCTTCATACTGTCATCCGGCGCAATCATCCCTGTCAGCTCTCCGCGGCAAATGACCAGATTTATATGCTCCGCCAGCGGATTGGGAAATCTCTGACAAGACACCTCATGTAAACGTATCAGCTCAGACCGTATCTTCATTGCGTCTCCCTTTGCCAGCCGGCATTAAAATGCGTATCTCTGTTCCCAGGCCCTCCGTACTGACAATGGATAAGCCATAGGGTTCACCGAAATACAGCTTCAAACGCCGATTTACATTTTCCAATGCCAATCCTCCCTTACGCTCCTTCTTCTCCTTATGCTCCCTCTCTTCTCCCGCCAGTCTTTTTTGCACCTGCTCCAATGTCTTTAAGTCCATTCCCACCCCATTATCCTGCACGATAATCTCCACATGCTGCAGGGTTCTGTTTACATGCATCACAATCAATCCCTCTCCTAAACGTGATTCCAATCCGTGATTAATGGAATTTTCAACCAAAGGCTGTAAAAGCATTTTGGGCATTTGAAATTCCATTAGCTCCTCGTCTTGGAGATCTACGTATTTTACAAGGGAAAATCTGCTTCCAAAGCGATACCGCATGATATTCATGTAAGTATCCACATTTTTAAGCTCCTCTTTCAGAGAAATAATAATTTCCTTCTCGCTGATGCTGTATCGAAAAAAGACCGCAAGCTCTTCCAGCATTTCCGCCGGCTTTTCCAGTCCTGCCTCCTGCACATCGCTTCGAATTGAATCCAGGGTATTATAAAGAAAATGAGGATTAATCTGGCTTTGTAATACCTCAAGCCTCGCCTCACGGTTTAACAGCAGCTTATCATATTTCTCTGTCAGATGCTTTTTCAATAAAATCACTGCCTGGCAGTAGGCCGGAGCAAATGCGGCTCCCCATACATTCCCTGAATCTTGCCATTCATCCACAGTCTCTGTTTCTGAAGCAAGGCATACCCAAAACTCCCTTGCCGTGTGTTGAACTATATACATGTGCAATCCTATTATTCCGGCCGTGACTAAAAGCAGCAAAAGTACGGCCCACCGCCTGTCTCCAAAAAACAAAGCCGTAAAAACGCCCAAAAAGCAAATCCCCAGTAACATCCGATACACAGTCATGTATTTTTTATAAAAATCCTGTCTCATCCCAATCTCCCTATGATTTTATCCTTCTGTATTCCAGCGGCCTGATGCCAACCTCTTTAGAAAATGTCTTGTTAAAATGCTTTACATCCAAATATCCGGTCTGATTCGCTATTTTCTGAATACTGTCCCGTGTTGTAACCAAAAGCTCTTTTGCATGGGCAATCCTTACCTGTGTAATGTAATCCGTAATACCCTGACCTGTTTCCTGTTTAAAAAGTGTGCTGAAATAATTATAGCTAAACCCTACCTCCCCGCAAATCTGAGTCAGTGAGAGCTGCTCCGCATAGTGGATATCAATGTAACGCCTTGCCGCCCGGATCGGCTCCCGATACTGATCTGTAATTGTATTATGATAACATTCAATCTTTTCCGAAAACCATTTGGTCAGCCGTTCTAACAGGCAGCTCCAGTCCGTCTGTAGCAAAAGCTGACGAACCACCCGCTCCGTCTCTTCCGAATCTATCATAATATTACCTGCGGCCATTTCCTTTCGAAACAATTCCACAAGCTCTTTCAGAAAATATTCCAGCTGCCAGGGATGTCTTTGAAGAACCGGCTCTATGTTCTGTGAAATCTCCCTCATACACTGTCCTATGGCTTCACTGTCATACTTGGAAACCGTACTTCGAAACAAATCTGCATAGCGGCCTGTCAGAATGGAATAGGGCTGGCCGACCTGAAGCTCCTCTGCAAAAATCACCTGTCTGCAGTCTACCAGGCTGGCCGACCTGCAGCAGAGCAGGGCCTGAGCGCAGCACAGGGACAAATGAACCACTTCCCGGTAAAAATATCCGACTCCCATAATAACGGGCAATGAAAACGCCTTTGCAATGCGCTGATCAAGAGCTTTTTTCAATTCCCCCAAACTTTGGCGGACCTCTTCCTTTTTATCTTCCAGGCAATTAAAAATACAGCAGCAATAATTTTGAAAGCTTGTATATTCCAAATCACAGCACAGCGGCGCCAGCACCGCATGGATACTGTCCTCTGTCTTACTCAGGACAGCTCCCATAGAAGGCAGATCGTCCTGAAAAGACAGGGTCACAATTAAGGCGCCAAATATCCCCTGCTGAAATCGAAAGCCGTGCCGTGCATTGAACCTTTCCAATGAGTCGTCAATATCCGCAATCCCGTGCACACAATCTGTCACCATCCTCTGCCGCTGATAACGCTTAAGCTCTCCTTGCAGAACTATCCGGTTTGCCTGCCGCATATTCAGAATCCTGCGCAGGCTCCGATCGAGATCAAATTTGTTAATCGGCTTTAACAGATAATCGCATACGCCCTTTTTTAACGCACTGTATACATAATCAAATTCCTTATAACCGCTGATGATAATTACTGACAAATCAGGCTTTAACTCCATCCCGCGGCTGATAAGCTGCAGCCCGTCCATCCCCGGCATCCTGATATCTGCAATTAAGATATCCACATCCCGTTCCTTGATAAGCCTTAAAGCCTCAAAGCCATCCAAAGCCTCCCCGGCCAGCTCCAGGGAAAGCCCTTCCCAATCAATCATCCCCTTGATAAGCCGCACAATCCGCGGCTCGTCGTCCGTAATCAACACCTTTTTCATGTATCTTTCCCCCTGATACAAAAATAAAACTCCTCTTTATCTTTACCACTCCCAAAGATTCTATGAAAAGCTCCCATATGACTAAAAAGCTGCTGCAAAATATAGTTTTAAGTCTCCATATTTTGCAACAGCCTCATTCGCTGACTTATTTCAGGACAGCCTTTCCTTCTCCACTTCATCAAACCAATCATAGAGCTCCCGCTTCAAGGCCGCGGCCTCACCGGGCATCTCTTCGATCAGATTCATCTCTTCCGACTTATCTTCTTTCAGATTATAAAGCTCTTCTAAGGGCGCCTTTGGCATCCGCCGTACCTCTGTGGGCGCGGTATAAAGCGTTGTATATCGCTCCGGATGATATTTGATCTCAACATCCATGTCCACCTCAGAGGCCGGAAGCTCCATGTAAACATCAACGGGAGGGTGAATAAACTTCATATCTCCCTTGCGTATGGCCGCATTGCATCCTTTCTCCGGCACGAATCGATTCCACTGCCAGCAAAGAGTCCGCTTCGGCAGATTTCCCCCAAAGAACGCCTCTGAAACATCCATTCCATCCAGCTTCGGCAGCCCCTCATAAGTAAGGCCGCACAGCCGCATCAGTGTGGGAAGCCAGTCTGTTCCGTGAACGATTTCATCACTGACCGTATCGGCCGGTATTTTTCCGGGCCAGCGTATGACAGCCGGCACCTGAATCCCCCCTTCATACACAAGCTGCTTATATCCCCGAAGATTTGCATTGTAGCGGTTCATTCCCTCAAGCCCCGACTCCTGTCCCAGATCCGGCCCATTGTCGCTGGAGAAAATGACTATGGTATTTTCAGAAAGTCCGAGAACCTCTAATGTATCCAAAAGCCGGCCTATCCCCTCGTCCATACATTCAATCATACCATATATCACTGCCGTATCGCGAGGCAAGCCTTTCTCCAAATAACGTTCCAAATAGGACTCCGGTACCATAAACGGAAAATGAGGACAATTATAGGCCAGATGAAGGAAAAACGGCTGCTGCGCATTTCGTTCTACAAAATCAACGGCCTCTCTGCCGAACACATCGGTAAGATAAGTTCTGTCACAGGAAAGTCTCTGCCCATTGCGCTCTATCACATAGTCAAAATAATCATTCCACCCGCCCCGAAAACCGAAAAATTCATCAAAGCCGCGGCGGTTCGGATGATATTCTTCCTGTATCGCCCCGTTATGCCACTTGCCGACCAAACCTGTGTGATAACCATTTGCCTTGAATACATCTCCTATGGTTATCTCCGAAAGCTTCAGTCGATCCAGTCCCCGCACCTCCAGGGTATCCACAGCCCCCGTGCGCTGCGGATACCTTCCGGTCATAATGGCTGCCCGCGCCGGAGCACAGACGGGAGACGCCGCATAACAGTTGGCAAGCGTGCATCCGGACTCTACAAGCCGGTCCAAATTAGGCGTGTGGATAAGAGGATTGAATTTCCCAAAATCACCATATCCCATATCATCAGCCAGAATATAAATCACATTTGCCTTTGTCATATCAAGACTCCTTCTTTTTCGTAAATCTATGCTCTCGGATTGATAATTGCGTTTACCTCTTCGCTGTCTTTATTTTCCCCGGTCACTAACAAAACTCCCGTATCAATTGCTTCCTCAACTGCTTCTCCGTTTAAAAGCGCAATGCAATTCTCCACGGATAAATATCCCATCACATAAGGCTGCTGGGAAACAATCGAATTTGTAATCCCGTTTGTAATCTGAGCCACGGTCTGCACGGTAGCATCAAATCCGATATGCCGTATCTCTCCGATTTTACTGCGCTCCTCTAACACGGTAGCTGCTGCAATGGTGCCT
This sequence comes from Clostridia bacterium, assembly GCA_910574835.1. GTDB lineage: Bacteria > Bacillota > Clostridia > Lachnospirales > Lachnospiraceae > Laedolimicola. Next base: position 31,307 of record CAJTDE010000030.1, read on the forward strand.
GTCTCATTGTTTGTGAAAATGCCGCCCAGGTCCGGATTTGCCGTAATCCAGTCGTTCAGCATGGAGGTGGCAACTGACATGTCATTATCCATATACTGACTGGAGATCAGCTCCATATCGGGATAATTCTCTGTTATGTATGCAATACACCCCTCCGAACGATCGCGGTTATTTTTTACTCCTTCCGCAGCGCCCAGAACTACATACTCTCCTTTTCCGTCCATAGCGGCAGCCAAGGCTTCCCCGGCCATCTCGCCTGCCGCATAATTATCCGTAGCAATGTGTGTCAGGATGGCGTCTGAGTTCAGGATTCCATTAAAGCTGATTACTTTGATCCCTTTGCCGGCTGCCTCCTCCACTACCGGAGCCAAGGCTTCCGAATCCAGACAGGCAATGGCAATTGCATCCACTCCCCGGCTGATGGAGCTTTCGATCTGTTGAATCTGCTGTTCGTAATTCGTTTCATTGTCGCATGCATATACGGAAACGGCCGCATTTAATTTTTCTCCGGCATCCTTTGCTCCGCTTTCTACAGCCGCCCAAAAATCTCCGCTGTTGGACTTCATAAAAATGTCGATCGCATATGTCTTTGTTTCATCGGATGCTGCTTCTTCCTCTGAGTCCGCATTGTCTGCCGCAGGTTCGTTCGTCTCTTCCTCCGCCGGAGCGGACACAGGCTCCTGGCTCTTTGCACAAGCCCCCATACTTACCATCATCATAGTTGCTAAAAGCATAGCTATCAGTTTCTTCATCTTTTCCTCCTATTGAAAGTCGCTGCGCGACGGCACTAAAGGGTAAAGTCACTTCGGCGCACCTGTTATGAGAGGAACTTTTATTCGAAAGGGCACTCATAAAAGTTCCTCTCGTGCGCCTTTGCGGCTTTACTGTTTTGTAATATCCCTTTCAAACACTTGGGCATCGGGGATATACTGTTTCAATTGTTTATCGTCAAGACTCTTTCAAATGTCTCATACGATCCAGATATACGGCGCCAATCACAACTGCGCCTGTAGCCACTGTCTGCCAATTTGACGAAATAGACAGCAGATTGAGGCCATTTAAAAGTACTCCCATAATAATCGCGCCTAATATTGTGCCTCCGATCGTTCCCTTGCCGCCTGACATGGACGCGCCGCCTATCACGCAGGCCGCAATTGCATTTGCTTCATAGCCTACCGCAATGGTCGGCTGTCCGGAGTTTACCCTTGCAGTTAAGACACAGCCTGCAAAAACGGCCATCACACCGCAATAACCATAGGCAAACATGCGCACGCGATCCACCTTTATTCCGGAAAGTCTGGCTGCTCCCTCATTTGAGCCAACAGCAAATAGATGACGTCCGATTACCATCTTGCGCAGGATAAACCAGGAAAACAATCCTAAAAGGATCAGATAAATCACCGGAAGCTGAATGAGATCAAAAAGCTTGTACTGGGCAAACTGCTTGAAATTCCCTTCTGTCAAATAAATAGGCTTTGCATTTGTGGCCACTAAAACCAGCCCTCTTAGCACCATCTGCATACCCAGGGTTGCCACAAAGGGAGGCAGTTTCATTTTCGCCACGCAGAACCCATTTACAATGCCGATGGCCGCGCCGCAAATAAGAGCCGTACCAACTGCTACAAAGGCGGGCACGCCTTTTGTCAGTAAGGCCGCGCATATGCACCCTCCTACGGCTATGGTAGATCCGAGGGACAAATCCACCGCCTGCGTAATAATCACAAATAAAATTCCATAGGAAGTAATGCCTGTAACTGCCGTCTGATACAAGGTCAATAATATATTATCCACAGTCAGAAAATACCGGCTTCCCACAGAAAATACTATGCAAAGTATAATCAAGGCCGCTAATACGGTAATTCTCTGCTGTCTGTCGTCACTGATAGAATCCATTTTTTCTTTAAGCTTCCTCATCTCTTACACAACCTTTCTCATATCTTTATTTGTATCGGAAGCCATATGCAGTACTGCCTCCTGTGTAGCCTCCGCTCCGTTCAGCTCGCCGGTCACCTTGCCCTCGCACATTACGACAATCCGATCGCTCATCCCTAAAATTTCCGCCATATCTGATGAAATCATAATCACTGCCGCCCCGTTTTCCGCTACACGGTTGATGAGAGAATAGACCTCATATTTGGCCCCCACATCAATTCCGCGTGTCGGCTCGTCAAAAATAATTACATTTGCATTGCGGCACAGCCATCTGGCAATCAGGACCTTCTGCTGATTTCCTCCGGATAAAAACTGCGCAAGCTGGGAAACGGACGGTGTTTTGATACGCAGATCCTGGATTTTCTCTTGGATTGCCTCTTGGTATGCTCCCTCGCGGATTACACCATTTTTTGCATACGCCCTCAGATTGGCAATTGTAATATTCATGGCTACACTCTGATCCAAAAATACGCCGTCTTTTTTCCGATCCTCCGGCAGATACACAATACCGCTGCGTATCGCATCATCCGGGCAGCGGATTTTAACAGATTTTTCTCCAAGAAGAAACTCTCCGGATTCTATGTGATCCGCCCCAAAAATGGCTCTTGCCAGCTCTGTTCTCCCTGCCCCAACCAAGCCGGCCAATCCTACCACTTCTCCTGCCCGAACCTGTATGGATACCTTTTTTAACAGACGCTTCTGCGTAATGTCTTTTGCTTCAAAAACCACCTCCCCAATCTTCGCATGGCGCTTTGGAAACTGCTCCGTAATCTCGCGGCCCACCATCTGCTTTACCAAGTTATCAATGGTCTGCTCTTTCCAGGAGCAAGAATCTACATAGCTGCCGTCCCGAAGCACTGTTACCCAGTCAACAATCTGATCAAACTCCTCCAAACGGTGGGAAATATATACAATGGCAACATTCTCCTCCCGAAGCTTTCGGATGATCCCAAAGAGCACTTGTACCTCTTTTTCTGATAAGGCGGAAGTAGGCTCGTCCAAAATCAGCACTTCCGAATCGACTGACAGGGCCTTCGCAATTTCTATCATTTGCTTTTGCGCCACGCTGAGATTTCTCACCTTCTCATAAGGGTCTATATCCAGTCCCAAACGTTTCAATAGCTTTCCTGCCGATTCATGCATACGTTTGTCATCGATTAAAACATTTTTATACTTCCGAGGCTCTCTGGAAATATAAATATTTTCCGCAACATCCAAATCGTTTAACAAATTCAGCTCCTGATGGATGATGCTGATTCCCTCCGTCTGTGCATGCTTCGGATCATTTGGAAAAAACGGCTTTCCTTTGTAAATCAATTCGCCGGCTGTCGGCTTATAAATCCCTGTTAAAATCTTCATCAGGGTAGATTTTCCCGCGCCATTCTCTCCTATAAGAGCATGTACTTCTCCTCTGCGCACAGCGAAATGAACCTGATTCAATGCTTTTACTCCGGGAAATTCTTTTGTAATCCCCCGCATTTCCAGTATTACCTCGCCCATCCTTTTTCCCTCCGTTTCTTTAATACTAGTATGGCATAGGGCGGAATTATCTTTCAACTGGCCTTATTTACGATCCGATGGGGTATTTTACTTTCTTGCTTATTCTTAAGAAATTCTGAATATTCCCCCATCCCCTTGACATTTGCGGCAAAAGAGCTTATTGTATTATTAAAGTAATACAGTGATACAAATGATGCATCCGTATTATATACTGCGCCCTCCTGACCGGAGGGGGCCGGGGAGCGGTAAAACCAAAAACCCTTTTTACCCCCCCCCTAGAAAAAAATGGAAATTTCCCAAAAACATGGGCAGATCAAGGAAGCACCCTATGGGTATACCATTATGCCCAAAAACATGGGCAGATCAAGGAAACACCCTACGGGTATACCATTATGCCCAAAAAACATGGGCAGATCAAGGAAACACCCTACGGGTATACCATTATGCCCAAAAAACATGGGCAGATCAAGGAAAGGAGTGACTATATGGCCTGGATTCTTGATGATTCCCGTCCCATCTACCTGCAGATCGTGGACGTCATCAAAACCAACATTATCGCCGGCGCATACCAGCCAGGCGACAAGCTTCCTTCTGTACGGGACCTGGCGATGGAGGCATCCGTCAATCCCAATACCATGCAGAAGGCACTGACAGAACTGGAGCGCAGCGGTCTTGTCTACACACAACGAACCAGCGGCAGATTTATCACGGAGGATACGGCAAAAATGACAGAGATTAAAGAACAGCTTGCACGGGAACAGATTCAGCTTTTCCTCAAAAACATGGAACAATTGGGATTTAAAAAAGAAGATATCAAACGGCTTCTGGATCAGGAGTTAAAGGGGGGACAGTAATGGAACAACTGCTAAGCTGCCAGAACCTGACAAAGCGTTACGGCTACAAAACGGCTTTGGACAGCATCAACCTAACCATTGAACGCGGCCGCATCATCGGACTTTTGGGACCAAACGGCAGCGGAAAGACCACATTAATCAAGCTCATCAACGGCCTGCTTGCACCCACCGAGGGCTTACTCCTCATAAACGGCGCAATTCCCGGCCCGGAGACAAAAAAGATAGTTTCATACCTGCCGGAACGGACCTATTTTAACAGTTGGATGAAGGTTACGGATATTTTGGATTTCTTCTGCGACTTTTACAGCGATTTTGACCGGAACCGGGCAATAGAAATGCTCCACCGCCTGAACATTGACGAGAAAGACCGCCTAAGTTCCATGTCCAAGGGAACCAAGGAAAAAGTTCAGCTCATTATGGTTATGAGCCGGGATGCGGATCTCTACTGCCTGGATGAGCCAATCGGCGGCGTGGACCCGGCGGCCAGAGACTATATTCTCCAGACCATTATAACCAACTACAACGAACGGGCGTCCGTACTGATTTCCACCCACCTGATTTCCGATATTGAAAATGTGCTGGATGACGTGATTTTTATCCAGAACGGCCACATCCGCCTGACGACCTCTGTGGATGACATTCGGGAGCAGGAGGGCAAATCCGTAGACGCTCTCTTCCGGGAGGTGTTCAGATGTTAGGAAAATTGTTAAAGCATGAATTTAAAGCTGTGAACCGGCTGATGATCCCCCTGCACTTAGGACTGGTGGTCATTACCATTATCGGCCGCTTTTACGTTCAGTTTGTAGTGAACCGGGAGCATGTGAACTACAGCAACACTTCCCTGCGCATGTGGGAAGGACTTATGGACGTAATGCTTGTTTCCGCTTACGTCATTGCCCTGATTGCCATTTTCATAATCACCTGGCTGTATATGGATATTCTCCGTTTCCGCAAAAATCTTTTTACGGATGAAGGATATCTTATGCACACCCTTCCGGCTTCGGCCGCAGAGCATATCTTTGCCAAGCTAACGGTATCTACCGTGTGGCAGATAATAGACGGTCTGCTCATCTGTCTTTCCGTCTTTGCTATGCTGGCAAATAAGACGGTCTTTCAGTTTTTCGGGTATTACTGGGATGATATGTGGAATTCCTTCCCGCAGATATTCGGGGTATCGGCCGGGATTGGCGTCCCCATTTTTCTGATTACCGGACTGTTGGATACCATTGCCGGCACACTGATTATCTATATGTGCATTGCTATCGGCCACAGCTTCAATACCCATAAAATTATATCTTCCATCGGAATTTATATGGGCTATAAATTTGTTGCCAATCTGCTCAGCTCCATCGTCGTTGCCCTGACCAGCATCGGCACCTTGGGAAATATGAATGCAGGCTCCCTCTTCTTTGGAGTAGGAAGCTACTATTCCCGCTTCAACAACCCAGCTTATTTCTGGGCTAATATGGGATTTTCTATTGTACTCTCTCTTGCGTTGGGTGCGGGAGCCTTTGTGCTGACCAATCACTTTATGACAAAGCGCCTGAATCTGGAATAGAAAATGCCCTGCAAAAAATCCGGCCCTCACAGCAGCCGCAAAGCGGTAATTCTGTGAGGGCCTTCTTATTTCTCATATTTTGCTCCGGCCGTTTCTTAAGCTGCTTCATCCTTCTGTCCGCACCTAATCACCTGCTCACAAAAGCTCAGCCGCTGCCCCGGAAGCTTCCTCAACGGTTGTATAAACATCGCAGCTTTCCTCTCCCACCTGCTGCCCGAAAGCACAGACACGGATTCCTACCGATCTGGCGGCTGCAAGCACCGGCTCCAGAGCTTCGCTGTGATTGGGGTAAATGGCTATCACATCCACATTTTCCGCCACCAGCTCATTGATCAGAAGCATCTGGTATTCAATGGGGTCCACCTCGCAGAGAACAAAGCTCCCTGTCAGCTCCCGGGCCTTCAAAGCATCCTCCTCCGACACATCAGGCAGCCGGACGAGAAGCTCTGCGCCCTGCTCCTGCGCCATTTCCCGGAAGCTTCCTATCAACTCATCATTCTCCGCCCCGTCCCGGCTGGTCAGCACCAGGGCCAGCGTCGGCGCTTCTTCGTCCACGTCCTCCGCATTTTCCGCCCGCATCATAAGGGCTTCTTCTTCCTTCTCCCCTCTGCCACACGCGGACAGCATCAGAAAAACTGCCGCCAGCAAAATAAGAGCCGAAATACTACGGTACTGCTTTCCTGCCCACTGTTTCCTCATAAAATCAAACTGCATCCTTTCTTCCTTATCGCCTGCTCTCTGCCGTATCATTCTCATTCCCGCAGCAAATCCTTTTGCCCCGCATCGCCAAAAATGCGGACAGGGAGACGGGAGTATTATTTCATTTTCCATGTAATAGGCTGAAAAGCCCGACACACAGGTTATGAAGTCACATAACGAATCGCAAACAGCCGGCTCTCCTCCTTACCGCCCATAGGCCACTCCTTCAAAAGCTCCATCCCCTTATGCTCCCGCATCTGCCTGCGCACAAACACCGGATCATGACTGTAAAGCAGCACCAGCCCCCCGGGACGAAGTAGCTCCTCCGCCCGATCAAAAAACCTCCCATAGAGAAATTCCAGCTCATGCCCGTTCCTGGTTTTCCCCTTGGCCGGGAAATTCGTCACAATCTCATCAAAGGGATACTCATGGGTAAAATCCCGAAAATCACGGTGCACATAATGAGCCGTCATCCGGGCAATCTCCGTATTTTCCCTGGCTCCCTCAATGGCCGGGCCATAGATATCCACCCCGTAAAGCGTATCCGCATGGACCCGGTAATTCCGCTCAATCAGCATAGTCCCCACACCGCAAAAGGGGTCCAGAACCCGGGCATTCTCCTTCAGATATTCATCAGCCAGTTCCATAAAAAGCGCTGCCTGTTCCGGGCGGATAGAGGCCGCCACACTGTTTTTGCGGTAGGCAAACCGCCGATCCGGCAGGGTAAACAGCTTCACCAGAGGATAAAATCCCCCCGTCCTTGTCTCCACCAGGCGCAGCTCCAGCTCATAGTCCGAAGTTGAATTGACAAGCCTCCCCCCGGTCATCATCTCCAGACGCGCGGCCAATTTCTTTGTAAATGCACTCCGCTCCTCCAGGGTCATCCGGCTCCGGCACTCAATCCGAAAGTAAAACGGCCCCTCCCCCTGATGCAGCTCCTTAAGAAGCGGCAGCAAATCGGATGACGCAAGCATCTCCGCCGCCTGCTCCCCGGAAATCTCATCCATATTCAGACAGAACAAAAGCTCCCGAAAGGCGCGAAGCTTCATAAGCTCCTCAAGATTCCCTCCCAGCACCTTCACGCCTGCCTTTAAAAGCACACACTGTCCCTCCGAAATCTGCTTAAGAACCGCCTCACGGTAATCCCGATGGGTAACAAGAATCACATCCGAGGGCCTTAAAAAACCCGTAAACCGATGTCCCTTTGGCTTCTCATACCGGGCCAGCAGCCCATTCAGCGCTCGCAGCTCCTCCTGCCTGTGCTTCCCTGTCTCCGGGGTTTCCTCCTCCTTAAGAAGCGCCTGCCTCCGCTCCTTAAGCCCATCCAGCAGTTCCCCGCAGTCGCAGCCCTTAAGGGCCTCCGGGTAAACACTTTTCACAAAGCGCTGTGTCTCGGACCCATACGCCTTCCACAGCGCATCCCGGCAGGCCGGCGTTCCTATGCTTCCAAGCACCAGAGCGGCATTTTTGCGCACCTTGGCATCCTCGTGCCCAAGCTTGGAAAGCAGCGCCTCCGGCTCCTCCTGAAAAAGCGCCTTAAGCTCCTTAAGTCCCTGCCCGTCTCTAAGCTCCGCCCTGATAGAAATAAGGCTCTGGCGTACATCCTCATTTTTTTTGATCTGTTCAAATTGTTCCCTCAAATTCGTTTTTTCACTCCTCTTATATACCAATCCTGCATTTTCCTAAAACTCCAGCCGATATCTGCACAAATGCCGCTCCTGGTAGTCAAAGCTCTGCTTCCGTTTAAAACCAAGCTTTTCTATAAGGCTCAGAGAGCTTCCGTTTTCCCGCTCAATATAAGCGCTGACCCCCGGAAAGTCCAATACCTGCCGCCCATAAGCCAGTGCCGCCCGGCAAGCCTCCTCCCCGTAGCCTTGTCTGCGGTACTTCTTCCCAATCAGATATCCCATGTCAATCTCCGCAAAATCCAGATAATCCGCAATGCCAAAACCGGCCCGTCCAATCATTTCCCGACTCTTTTTCTCAATGACCACCCACATGCCGAACTGATAAAGCCCATACATATAGGCAATGTAAGCCTTGATCTTCTCTTCCTCCTCCTGCCGGTCAAGGGCCAGCTCCGGCGATAAAGTCATGGAAGGCTCCTCCTGATAAAGAGCATTGATCTGGTCTAAGTCCAGCAGGGTCATTTCCCGAATCAAAAGGCGCTCCGTCTCCGCTATCAGCACGGGAAGCCCCAAGGCGCGCGTATGGACATTCTGAAGAAAACACCTGTCAATCTCCTGAAAACCCTCCAGAAGAATCCGGCAGCCGGACAAATGCTCATCCTGCAAAGCCGGATTCAGATACCCCACACAGAAAAATCCCAGTTCCAGGGCGATTCTTTCCTCCCGGTCTGTCTCCACCAGGCACAAAATCTCCCTCTTTTTTGCCCTAAGCCCATCCAGAGCTTTTAAAAAATCAGCCGGCTCCCGATGCTCGACCTCCGCCCAGGGCAGATGTTCCCTTGTAAGGGTTTGCTTCAAAAGCTCCGCTCCCGAAGCAGCAATGACAATTCCTTTCAGCATTTTACAAAAACTCCTTTACGAATCCTCCCTTTTCCGCTAAAATAGAATCCGGCCTTCCATGCGGAACAGGTCAGTACACTCGAACCAAAAAGGAGAATATAAAAAATGGCACAAAATCCGATTGTTACATTTGAAATGGAGGGCGGACAAATCTTCAAGGCCGAGCTTTATCCCGATATCGCTCCCAACACCGTCCGCAACTTTTTAAGTCTGATAAACAAAGGCTTCTACAACGGCCTTACCTTTCACCGGGTCATTATGGGCTTTATGATCCAGGGAGGCTGTCCCAACGGAAACGGCATGGGCGATCCCGGCTACTCCATCAAGGGAGAGTTCTCACAGAACGGCTTTGCCAATGATCTGAAGCATACCCCCGGCGTACTCTCTATGGCAAGATCTATGGATCCCGATTCCGCCGGTTCCCAGTTCTTTGTCATGCACAAGACAAGTCCCCACTTAGACGGCGCTTACGCGGCCTTCGGAAAAGTGATTGAGGGACTTGAAGTAGTGAATCAGATTGCCGAGACCCCTACGGACTACGGTGACCGGCCCATGACGCCCCAGGTCATGAAGTCCGTAACAGCCGAAACCTTCGGCCTGGACTATCCCGAGCCGGAAATCCTGTAGATCATCAGGCATCGCTCCACAGCCGGCCTTCTTCCCGAAGCAGTGCGTATTCATAAAATTTCCGCCCTGCTTCGGAAGCGTCCGCCAAAAAGCATTTCTTCCTAAACCTGCTATGAGTTCTCTGTTCCTCCCGGGGAACCTTTTATCTTTTTAAAATATTCCCTTATCTCTTTCTCATACCCATTTTCCGAAGGCTCATAGAAAACCTCCCCCTCAATCTCCGACGGCAGATACTGCTGCTCCACATAATGATTGGGATAGTCATGGGCATACCGATATCCCGTTCCGTGCCCCAGCTTCTTTGCCCCCGGATAATGGGCGTCCTGCAGATGAACGGGAACACTGGTCCGGCGGCTTTTCACCGATTCCATCGCCTTCCCAATGGCATTTACCGCCGAATTGCTCTTGGGCGCACAGGCCACATAAGCCGCCGCCTGCGCCAGAATAATCTGGGCCTCGGGAAATCCGATGCGCTCCACGGCCTGCGCCGCAGACACCGCCACCGTCAGCGCCATAGGGTCCGCATTGCCCACATCCTCCGAGGCGCAAATCATAATTCTCCTGGCAATAAACCGCTCATCCTCCCCGGCATAAATCATTTTTGCCAGATAATAAACAGCCGCGTCCGGATCAGAGCCGCGCATACTTTTGATAAAGGCGGAAATCGTATCATAATGGTTGTCCCCCGTCTTATCGTAGCGCACCACACGCTTCTGAATACATTCGGAAATCACCTCTTTGGTGAGATGAATCCGCCCGTCCTCCCCCTTCTCCGTAGTCAGAACGCCAAGCTCCACCGCATTGAGAGCCGATCGCGCATCCCCTCCCGCAATATCCGCCAGAAAATCCGCCGCTTCCTCCGTAATCACCGCCTGGTAAGCCCCCATTCCCCGTTCCTCATCATACACGGCCCGGCGAATCAGCTCCTTCACATCCCCCGGTTCCAGCGCCTTCAGCTCAAACACAACCGACCTGGAAATCAAAGCCCCATTCACCTCAAAATAAGGATTTTCCGTAGTGGCCCCTATAAGTATCACCGTACCGTCCTCCACAAAGGGCAGAAGATAATCCTGCTGCCCCTTATTAAACCGGTGAATCTCATCCACAAAAAGAATGGTTTTCCTCCCATACATCCCCAAGTTATCCTTAGCCTGGGAAACCACCGCCTCCATATCCTTCTTCCCCGCCACCGTAGCATTTAGCTGGGTAAAGCTGGCCTTCGTGGTATTGGCAATCACCCGGGCAATCGTAGTCTTCCCCGTCCCCGGAGGACCGTAAAAAATAAGAGAACTCAGCTTGTCCGCCTTAATAGCCCGGTAAAGCAGCTTATCCTTCCCCAGAATATGCCGCTGCCCCACAATCTCCTCCAACGTTTTCGGACGCAGCCGGGAGGCCAGAGGCGCCTCCTGCTCCAAAGTATTCTTCCGCATATAATCAAACAAATCCATGCTGTTATCCATGTCCCGTATTCCCTCCGCTTTCAACTTCCCTCACTCCAGGATCAGCTCATCCGCCGTCACAAACTCATACCCCTCCGCCTGCAGCAGATCCACGATCCGAAGAGCCGCTTTCACGGTGCTGTCATAAGAATCATGCATTAAAATAATATCATTTTCTTCAATTTTCGTCACTACCTTTTGGACAATTTGATCCTCATTTTTCGTCGTCCAGTCCAGCGTATCCACAGACCAGAAAATAGGCAGCATCATAACCTCACATTCCAGCTCCTTATCCCAATTGCCAAAGGGCGGACGAATATATTCCACCGGCTGCCCGGTAATAGCCGTAATCTTTTCACTGGTATCCAAAATTTCCCTGCACGCCTCCCTCTGAGACAGCCTCGTAATATCCACATGATAATACGTATGATTCCCAATCAGATGCCCTTCCCTGGCCATCCGCTCAATAATCTCCTCCCGGCCCTCAATATTTTGTCCCAAAAGAAAAAAAGTAGCCTTCACATCCCGCTCCGCCAGACCATCAAGAAGCTCCTCCGTATAGCGGGGATGAGGACCGTCATCAAAAGTCAGAGCAATCTTTTTCGTCTCCGCCCCCGGCTCCACCCCGGACCTGCTTTCAGCCCCTTCTTCCTCCCCGGAGGCATCCCCCATCACCATCTCCCTGCCGCCCTCAATTTGCCTGTCCCGTATACCGGCCGCCGCTCCTACCGCCGCAAGCCCAATCACGCCCACCAAAAGCCCGCGCTTCCACGCCGGAAAGCCGGCTGTCACATCCTTACTCACCCAGTACGCTCCCAAACACCTTATCTCATTATCCTAATATATGCAAAAAGGAGCCAATACAGAAGGGGCGTCGAAAAAGTCAGCCAACTTATTTCCAACACCCCTTATCTCTCACTCATCCCCACGCTCTTCTTCCGCCATTTCCAATGAACCGGTTTCCTCCGGAGAGCCAGCCTCACCCTCCTGCTCCTCATCCGTACCTTCAAACTCCGGCCTGAATTTGCGTTTCCACTGCGCAGAAATAATATAAATCAGCAACGGGAAAATACTATTATTCACATTCTCAGCGTTCCCCATACCAACAATCCAGTACAGCACCGCCCCGATTCCCACCGCATCCAGCACAAAAATCTTCATAAACCCATTTTTCTGCCCCACAGTCATCCCCTGAAAAATTCCAAGGCGATAAGGCTCCACAAAATCATTCAAAATCACATAAGCCCCTACAAAAATCATCAACATCGCCTCAAAAACAACAATATTCAGATTTTTCGTAATCATCGCATAAACCACATAAGCCGCAATCACCAACGTAATCCCAACAACCGCTCTCGTCGTAGTCCTCTGTACCTGTCTTCTCTTTTCCGGATCAATCACTCGTTTCTCCATCTCTTTCTCCTATTCCAATTCCGTATCCCTCATACAGCCCCAAACACCAGATCTGAATTTCCGCCCAAAAACCACATTCCAAGAAAAATCCCCCGGACACCATATCAGAGATAAACCATTTCCGTCCAGCCACGTAACGTTACCGGCGGAGGGGAGGAGGGCCGCCCCGATCAGGGGTGGCGGTACCTGCCCGCAGCCTGCACAACCTACCGTCCCTCCGTAAAATCTCAAATCGCCCTCCCCAATACATCTAAGTTTACCAGAAATAAGATACACTTGCAAGCTCCCCCGTTTTGCTGCCAAATAAGTTAAATACATATTGAACAACCTCCCTTTACTTCCCCACAAAGAAACCTTTACTTTTCCACCACATGTAGTATAATAAGTAAAGAAAGAAGGTAAACACCATGATCCCAAAAGACCCCTTCATGCTGCTAAGCTGGATCAACATGCAGCTCCGCGACTACTACACCAACCTGGACGATCTATGCACCGCCCTCAATCTGGACCGCCAAGCCCTGGAAATCACCCTGGGCGCAATAGACTTCCAATACGATCCAAAAACCAACAGCTTCCTGTAACCCCGAAATCTGCCTGTTTCTTTGGCAGATTTTTTCCATATTTCCATTCCGCAAAAACAGCGGCCGGAATCTCTTCCAACCGCCGTTTTCATCACAAAACATTCCCGGGAACTCTCTATACCCAAATTCACAAAAGCTCTCACAAAGCACAATCTTATTTCTTCGCAATATACTTCCGAATATCCAGAGAAATAGCAATAAAGATAACAATACCAATTGCAATCCACTGTGCATTCGCATCCATTCCAAGGTACTGCAAAGCCAGCTTCAGCAGCTCAAATACGGTAACTCCGACAATCGCTGAGGTAACACGTCCGCGGCCTCCGGTAACAGATACACCGCCGATGGTACATGCCGCAATCGCCTCCATCTCATAGCCCAGACCTAAGTTTACGGAAGCTCCGCCGGCCTTTGCACCAAGCATAAAGCCCGCCAGTCCGTACATAGCCGCCGCCTTCATGTAGATAAGAATCAGCGTAGTCTTCACCGGAACACCGGCCACCTCTGCCGCCTGGGGATTGCCGCCTACCGCATACATATATTTTCCATGACGAGTCATATTGAAAATAAACCAGGTAATAGCCGCCACAATAATCGCAATCCAGATCAGATAGCTTATCCCTAAGAACTTGCCGCTTGCCACATTGGTATAATTACTTACATAACCGCCCAGAGGAGTTGCATTTGTAAAGATCATATTGATACCATACACAATCTCCATCATTGCCAGTGTCGCAATAAAGGGAGGCACGCTTAAGTATGCAATAAAGAAACCGGTAACCGAACCGAATGCCGCACAAATCAGCATAACAATCACCGCTACCAAAAATACGTTCATCGGCTCCATATTGGGGAAGAACTTCTGTGAGTAGTCCATACGCTGCAGAAGCACGCCCGAGATACAGGCTCCGAAACCAATCATACGTCCGGCTGACAGGTCACAGCCTGCGGTGATAACACAGCCTGCGATTCCAAGAGCAATCACCAGACGGGAACTCATATTTACCAACAGATTCAGAAGGTTATTGCTTGTAAAGAAATTATCGGTCGTAAATCCCGTATAAATTACCAGGATAAACATAACGATAATAACACCGTTATTAATCAAAAAATCTGTTATTTGTTTTTTGTTCGTTTTTTCCATTCTATCCATCCTCCTTCGCCATCAGAACTTGGTCGCGTAGCCCATAACACTTTCCTGGTTCATCTCAGCTTCTTCCGTAATCTCACCGGTAATCTTTCCATTACACATGACATAAACTCTGTCTGACATTCCCAAAAGCTCCGCCATCTCAGAGGAAATCATAATAATAGCTTTCCCCTGCTTTGCCAGCTCGTTCATAATCTCGTAGATCTCATGCTTGGCTCCCACGTCGATACCTCTGGTGGGTTCATCCATGATAAGTACGTCCGGATCATTTGCAAGCCAGCGGGAAACGATAACCTTCTGCTGATTACCTCCGGAAAGATTTGCAATATGTTCCTTCATGCTTGGCGTCTTAATCCGCAGCTTTTGGATGTTCTCATCCACAATTCCGTCAATCTTCTTGTGATCCAGAACAAATCCGGCCTTCAGATGCTTATTGTAAATGGATACGCCTACGTTATCCTTGATGGACAGACAGCCGAAGATACCGTTGCCCCGGCGGTCCTCCGTAATCAAACCGATTCCGGCTTTCATGGCATCCTTGGGATGTTTGATCTTTACCGGCTTGCCGTTTATCAGGATCTCTCCTGTCTCCACGCCGCGGATACCGAAGATTCCCTCCATCAGCTCCGTTCTCTGGGCGCCTACCAGACCGCCGAAGCCCAGAATCTCGCCTTTGCGGAGGGTAAAATTAATATGCTGGAAGGATTTTGCATGGATGGAGCAAAGATCCTTTACCTCCATAATTACCTCGCCCGGCTCATTTTCCCGGGGCGGGTATACATTCGTCAGCTCTCGTCCTACCATCTTGGCGATAATATCGTCCGTGGTCATATCTTCCGCCCGCCAGGTTCCCACGTATGTACCGTCACGCATAATGGTGATATCGTCGGCAATCCGCTTAATCTCATCCATCTTGTGAGAAATATAAACCATCGTTACGCCCTTATCCCGAAGATCATTCATGATCCGGAAAAGAGCCTCCACCTCATTGTCCGACAGGGATGAGGTCGGCTCGTCAAAGATAACGACTTTTGCCTGCTGGGATACGGCCTTGGCAATCTCCACGGACTGCATCTGTCCAACGGACAGGGTGCCGAGAAGGGCCTTGGGATCAAAGTCCATCTTTACTTCCTGCAGCCATTTTTCCGTTTCCGCATACATGGCTTTGTGGTCAATCACCTGTAAGGGACCGTATTTCTTTACCGGAAATCTTCCCAGATACAAATTCTCCCCCACACTTCTGGCCGGTACGGGCTGCAGCTCCTGATGCACCATTGCAATACCGTACTTCATGGCTTCATCGGGGTTTCCAATCTCAATCTTCTGTCCGTCGAGAATGACCTCTCCTGCGTCCATCTTGTAAATACCGAACAGACACTTCATCAGTGTGGACTTTCCGGCGCCGTTTTCCCCCATCAGTGCATGTACGGTACCGGGACGGAGCGACAACTGTACATTATCCAGTGCCTTGACACCCGGAAATGACTTGCAGACGCCTTTCAGCTCCAGTTTATACTCTGCCATTTTGCTCCTCCTTCTCTTTTTTTATATTATACAGATGGCAATCTGTCATTTTTCGTAACAACCGAACGGCAAAAAACAGACATCATATCCATATCTTTTCATTCATATTTCCATTCATTATGAAAAGTGCAGGTGCCGTAATTCCAACACCTGCACCAAATTCATTCCTGCAGTTTCTTAATCAGACGTTTTTATTTTACGCTGTCAAGTACTTCCTGTGCATTCTCAGTTGTAACCTTTACATAATCACAGCCGATGTAGTGCTCGTTTCCGGCACCGGTCAGATAGTTTACTGCTGCGTCTGCTGCGCTGTGGGACTGAGAAATGTGGTCATTGAATACGGTACCTGTCATGGTTCCGTTGATTACGTTCTCAAGAGCCTCGGACAGAGCGTCAACGCCTACCAGGAAGATGTCCTCGCCTACCTTGCGGCCTGCGGTATCAATTGCCTGAAGTGCTCCAAGTGCCATAGCGTCGTTGTTGCAGAATACAACCTCGATCTTGTCGCCGTGCTGACCAAGTGCATTGGATACAAGCTCCTGTGCCTTTACCTGATCCCAGTTACCAACCTGATCGTCAAGCTGCTCTACTTCCCAGCCTGCATCTGTCAGAGCCTTAACGGAGAACTCGGTACGATACTTTGCATCAACGTTCTCGGGGTCACCCTCGATCATGATGTACTGAACCTTGCCGTCGCCGTTTAAGTCAACCTTCTCCAGACCCAGGTCAACGATCATCTCGCCCTGCATGGTTCCGGACTGACGTGCGTCACATCCAACATAGGTTACATCCCAGTTGTTATCCGCCCATCTCTGCTCCTCGGACTCGTCCGGCTCACGGTTGATGTATACAAGCGGGATTCCGGCGCCTACTACCTTATCGGTAATGGTCTCTGCGGAAGAGGAGTTTACGGGGTTGATAATCAGAACGTCAACCTTGTCATTGATGAAAGCATCAATCTGGTTGCTCTGTGTACCCTGGTCATTCTGACCGTCCTGGATGGTGATGTTCTCTTTTGCAAAGCCTAAGCTAATCAGATAGTTCTCAAGCTCCGTACGGAACAGTGTCATAAAGTTATCGGAGAACTGATAGATACATACGCCTACCTTCTTGTCTGCGAAATCTCCGCTTGCTGCAGGTGCATCAGACTCTGCCGGCTCCTCCGCATCCGCGGGTTCCTCGGTCTCGGCCGGTGCTTCGGTCTCAGCAGGCGCTTCTGCCGGCGCTTCCTTAGAACCGCAGCCTGCCAGTAAGGTTGCTACCATTGCTACGCTTAACAATGCAGCTAAAACTTTCTTTTTCATAATGAAAAATCCTCCCTGTTTATTTTTTTACAAGCTCATTGATCTGCTTGCGTTTATAAGTATACCACAAACAAGGAGGATTTCCATTAAAAATTTTATTCTTTTTGTACAAATTCTTACTTATTTTCTGTCAATCAAAAGAAAATAATACCTTTTGGCAATCCTCCTCGAACATATTTTCTCTTGTAATCACGGTGGTGGACGTATCTACCTGAACGCTCTCCAGAGGAATATCATTGATCAGGTTGTAGGCACATTCCACTCCCAGATAGCCCATCGCGTAGGGGTTCTGCACGATCAGTGCGTCCACCTCGCCGGTTTCCAGCATCCCTACGCAGACCACATTGCTGTCAAAGGCCACCACGGAGGTTTCTTCCGCCAGGCCAAGTTCCCGGATGGCGTAGCTGACGCCTAAGCTGGTCCACTCGTTAAAGGTAGCGATCACATTGATTTCCGGGTGATTTTTCAGCATTTCCAAGGTGCCTGCCTTGGAATCCTCCGTTGTGGAAAGTACGTTGACGGCGTCTACAATCCGCACCCGGCTGTCCCCGGAGAGCACTTCCCGAAGCCCCTGCTCCCTCTGCTGGCCATTGGCGGAATTTTTATCAAAATTCACAATTCCCACGTTCAGTTCTTCTTGTTTTTCCGACAGGATGGCTGTCCCTGCCATGCGGCCGGCCTGGAAATTATCCGTGCTGATCCGGCAGCTCACTTCGCTGCTGTCCACGTCGCTGTCAATGATTACAATCTTTACCCCTGCCGCAGCCGCCTCGTTGATGGCTTGTGCGTTGGCCTGGTAGTCCACGGCGGAAAATACAATCACTTCCGCTCCCTCCGCCGCAGCCCGGCGAATCATTTCGTTCTGGGTTTGATAGTCCTCCTCATTTTCCGGGCCGTCCACCGTTAAGGTTAAGTTGTACTCCGTGCCCGCCGCATTCGCCCCGGCAAATACGGACTTCCAGAAGGCGGATGTGGTGGACTTGGCGATAACCGCCACATAGTGGCGCTTGGACTCGCCGCGCTCATTTTCATATATATTGAGATTGCCGATGATATAACGGATTCCGACGATATAGCTTCCTGCAAGAAGCACTACCCCGAGAAGAATCAGCCACCGGCCGGGAATTTTGCCCGCTGCTTTGTTTTCTTTCATAAACTTTCTCCTATTAAAAGTCGCTGCGCGACAGCACTAAAGAGTAAAGTCGCTTCGGCACACCTGTGTTGAGAGGAACTTTTATTCGAAAGGGCCTCATAAAAGTTCCTCTCGTGCGCCTTTGCGACTTTACTGTTTAAGTCGCTGCGCGACAGCACTAAAGAGTAAAGTCGCTTCGACGCACCTGTAGTGAGAGAAACTTTTATTCGAAAGGGCCTCATAAAAGTTCCTCTCGTGCGTCTTTGCGACTTTACTGTTTAAGTCGCTGCGCGACGGCACTAAAGAGTAAAGTCGCTTCGGCACACCTGTGTTGAGAGGAACTTTTATTCGAAAGGGCCTCATAAAAGTTCCTCTCGTGCGCCTTTGCGACTTTACTGTTTAAGTCGCTGCGCGACGGCACTAAAGAGTAAAGTCGCTTCGGCACACCTGTATTGAGAGAAACTTTTATTCGAAAGGGCCTCATAAAAGTTCCTCTCGTGCGCCTTTGCGACTTTACTGTTTAAGTCGCTTGACATTTCTCAGCCGGTCTATTCCGGTTTTGATTCCAGTTTGGGTATGCGGATCTCCACGCAGGTTCCCTCGTCCGGTTCGCTTGTGATATGAAGCCCGTACTCCTCTCCGAAATAGATGCGGATGCGGTCATGAACGTTTTTGATGCCGATTCCCGTCCGATCCTTAGCCTCCCGGTGAAGGATCTCCCGACACTGTTCCCTGGTCATTCCTACGCCGTTATCCGTGACGGTTATCCGAACAGCCGTCTCCTCCTCCCGAATCCGTACCTCAATAAAGCCCTCGTCCACCATGCGGTCTATTCCGTGATAAATCGCATTTTCTATAATGGGCTGCAGGGTAATCTTATTGCACAGATAGGAAAGGCAGCCTTCCTCTACGTCAAAAGCATACGTAAACTGATTTTTATAGCGGTAGTTCTGGATCTTCAGATAGCTCTTGGCATGCTCCACCTCCCGCTCCAGGGTAATCAGCTCATGCCCCTTGCTGATGCTGATGCGGAAAAGCCTGGCCAGAGCATTTACCATCTCCACTGCTTCCTTTGTCCGGTTCTCCTCGCACATCCATGCAATGGAATCCAGGGTATTATACAGGAAATGGGGATTGATCTGGGCCTGCAGCGCGTTCAGCTCTGTCTTGCGCAGAGTGATTTCCTCCTGCCGCACCTGCTCCATCAGCTCCTGAATCCGCACCACCATATGGCCGAAGGAGTCCGAAAGGGCGGATATCTCGCCGGTTCCCCGGACGGCCGCAAACTGAAAGTTCTCCGCCTCCTTTTCAAATGCCTCCATCGCTCCTGTAAGCCGCTTGGCAGGCTTTAAAAAGATCCAGGAGAAGAGCGTCCCCACCAGCACCGCTGTCAAAAGAACCAGAAGCAGCAGCGCCACACAGATGCGGATCATTCCTTCCACGCGGCCCGTAATCATCTCGTCCACATAGCTTACGCCCACGACTCTCCAGTTGCAGTTTTCCAGGGTGTGAATGGTGTAAATCACATTGGTCCGGGTGTGGGAGCCGTCGGGAAGGCTTTTCAGTTCTCTTGTCATTTCCTCCTTAAGACCGGAGTAAATCAGCTGCTGCTGGGGATGATAGATCAGGTTGCCTTCCGTATCCTGGATATAGCAGTAGCCGTGCTGTCCGATTCCCACATCGTCCACATAGCTTGCGATATTGGAAAATCGGATGTCCATAAAGACCTGAAGCTCCTGGCCGGACGCGTCCCGCATATTCTGGCAGATGGTAACCACCCAGGGGTAATATTCCTCAAAGAGCGTTTCCACATGGGGCTTGGAGATACACAGCCCCTTTCCTTTCGGCTCCTCCATATAGGAAAGATTCTGCAAAATGGCGCTTTTTCGCTTAAGTCCGTTGGACCAGCAGTCCAAAAGCTGTCCCTCCTTGCCGTAGGTGGTGACTGCCACCACATCGGATCGAATCTCCATAAAGCTTCGGAAAAATTCGTCCCGCTCCTCCTTGGGCGTTCCCATATGGACGGAAATCAGGCGCATGGATTCTGCCATGCCTTCGGTGTAGTCCTCCACCGTATTCATCACCTGCACTACGGCCTGCTCACTGGTTATGGCCGCGTTCTGCTCCATCGAGCTTTGATAAAAGTCAATAAAAAAGAAAAGTACCGATCCCAGCACCGTCAGCACCAGCCCCACAACCACGCAGGTCATAACAACGGAAAGGGAAATACGGCTCTTATGCCTGTCCTTCTTCATGCTTCCTCCTGCATGCATTGGGGGATATGCCCTCATATTTTTTAAAGCAGTAGCTGAAATAATGCTGATCGTTGTAGCCGCATTTTTCCGAGACCTCCCGGATCTTCATGGGGGTTTCCAGAAGAAGCTTTTTGGCTGTGGCCATGCGCTTGCGGGTGAGCAGATCAATGAAGGTGCTGCCTGTGGACCGCTTTATAAGGGTGCTCAGATAATTGGGGCTTACGGAAATCTCGCTGCTGATGGCATTTAAGGACAGCTCCGGGTCCATAAAGCGGCTCTCCATAATGGACAGGGCGCGGTCGCAGATAACGGAGCTGCTCTTTTTCCGGTGCTCGGCAGCCAGCTCCCTGGCCGCAAGACAGAAGGCCAGATAGCGTTCTTTCATTTCTCTGGGATTCTCAAAAAAGAGCTGGCCCAGCAGGGGGGAGGTTTTCTGCAGGTTCTGAATGGCTTCGCTGTCCGCCACCGCATTTACCACCCGAAATACGGCCGCAATGAGCTGTACCATCACCAGCTGAATGTTCATGGCCGGGGTGTCCTCCTGCTCCAGATCCGCAAAGAGCTGTTCCAGGTAGGTGCGAAGCTCCTCCTCCGTTCCGCTTCGAAGGAGTCTCTCTATCTCGTTGACAGCCGCCTGAACGGTCTCCTGGTCAAGTGCGGCGGTCCGCTCAATGTCAGAGATAAAGGATACGCCGGTGTCGCTCCGTCTGGCGTAGCCCAGGGCATCCATAGCCTCCAAATATGCCTCGTGACAGTGTCCCAGTCCCGGCACCATGCGGCTGACGCCGATGGAGGCCGTAAGGTTCATGATCCGCTTCACGCTCTGGGAAATATCCTCCACGATGATGTGCAGATATTTGGCAAGGCTTGTCCTGGTTCCGGCCAGCAGGGATACGATTCTGCCGTCGGTGTAGAAGCTCACATAACGGATGTATTTGCGCAGAATGAGGTTTACCGCATTCACATCGTCCTCGGAAGTACGGTTGCCTCCCCTGTCGTCCCAGAAGCTTGTGACAAGGACGGTATAGTGCATATACGTATGCTCCGGCCTGATAAAGCCCCGGCGCACGGCCTCCTGGATCAGCGCCTCCTCCCGTTCTTCTCCCTGGGTGTCAAAAAAGGAGTCCAAAAGCAAAGGCATAAAGAAGACCATAAGGCTCTGCTGCTCCTGCTCCGCATTTTTTTTGGTAAATTCCTCGAACTTGACGTCTATTTTCCGCTTAATATTTTTCAGCTCTTCCGTCAGCTCTTTTGAGGAAATGGGCTTTAGCAGGTAGCTGATGATGTTGTATTGAATGGCCTGCTGTGCGTAGGTGAAGTCGTCAAAGCCGCTTAGAAAGGCTATCTGTATGTTGGGGCGGATCTCCCGGACCGCCCGGGCAAGCTCGATGCCGGACATAAAGGGCATCCGCACGTCCGTAAGGAGAAGGTCCGGTTCCAGCTTTTCCACAAGCTCCAAAGCCTCGGCGCCGTTCTCCGCCTCTCCCACAACCTCAAAGCCTACCTCTTTCCAGTCAATCCGCCGGATAAGCGCCTGGCGCAGCTCGGCTTCGTCGTCTGCGATTACTATGGTATACATGGGGTCCTCCAATCTTTTTGTTTCACTTCCCCATCTCTCCCGTCAGCAAGCCGACAGTTTTATAAGAGGAGACGTTCTTAACTATCTCTCATTATACAGAACTGCAAAGAAAAAGAAAAGGCCTTAAATCAAGGCGCTTTTCCGTTTATTTTTCCACAGATTCCAGGCGGCAGCCGCTCCGATGGCGATATACAATATCCCGTATGTAATAAATCCCGCCGGTACTCCCGTATTGACAGTGCCGATGAGTTTTAAAATATAGGGAGACGCCGAAGCTCCCAGATTGCAGCCTACAAGTACTGCGGCATTCGCCGTATTCAGGGACGTCCGGGATATCTGTTCCGCCAGGCGGTTAAAGACAAATGACAGGCCGCATGTCAGAAAGAATCCGCAGAGTACCGCGCCTGTCCCGATGAGCAACGCCTCTTTTGCCGTCCCGATTATCACAAGTCCTGCGGCCGCTCCCATCATGGAACACGGAAGCAACCAGATTTTTATTTCTTTCAGAAGCTTTCCAAAGCACAGCCCGCCCAGCAATCCGCTGAACATGGAAAGGCTGAGAATACGGGTTCCCAGCACGGCCGTGCCTGCCCGAAGCTCCACGATATAGGCAGGAATCCGAAGGGAATTTGCCACGGTTGTGGAAACAAGCAATCCACCAAGCAATGCAAGGAGCAGGGTGAGGGTCCGTTCCCTTCCTGACATGCCTTTGTTTTTACTGTCTTTTGTCTCCGGTGTTTTTTCTTCCAGCGACGCCTCCGGATCTGCGGGAACAAATGCTGCATATAAAAACAGAATTACAAAGGCTGATAAGTAAATAAGAAATGCGTATTTCCAGCCGAAAACAAGGAGCTGCCCGGCTATCAGTGTCAAAGCTGTCTGTCCCAGTGTTTCTGCGGACACACGGATTCCCTGGAGCCTGGAGCGCAGATTTCCCGTGAAGCGTTCCCCAATCATACTTACGGCCCTTGTATTCACAAGCCCGATTCCTACGCCGAGAAGCGCTCTGGAAAGCAGGATGACCCAATATGAGCCTGTGTAAAAGGGAATCATGCCAAACACGCCAATGGCGGTGAGGCCAGCGCAGATTAGTAAACGTTCAGGAAGCCTTTTGGTAAGAATGGGACTGAGTGCAATGATCACGGTCATTGCCGCAGCCGGAACGGATACCAATGTCTCCACGGAGGAACGGGGGTATGTGTTGAAATATTCCAGCATAAAAGGCAAGGTTCCTGATATGCCCAGTGATGAGGTGACAATCAGCGATACGGATAACACTCCGATTATTTCCATGAATCTTGATTTTTTCACAGCTTCCTCCAGTTCCGCAATTTTCTTCCCACTGCCGTTTTGTTTGCGTGGTTTTTGCGCTTATGCTATTATTATAACAGATATCGCACTGTTTTCAGAGACATTTGTCATATGAAGATGAAAAATGAAGCATCTTTCGAAATGTTTGGAAGAGCTGCACTATCTGTTTGGAACACTTACCGCATTTTATAGTTTGTTTGAACATGCGCAAAAAGCCTGCGATCCTTCCTTGCGGATCGCAGGCTTTTTCCATATAAGAACATATTCCGGATATGCACGGGATAGGTTTTCGTAAATCGCTTTGTGCGCTTTGTGGGATGGTGCTGTTTTATATGTTATCTTATGCTTTTTCCCTGTCCTCTGTTACCAGGTAACTACTCTGCCTGAACATTCCGGGTAGTGGGTGAATATCCAGTCCATGCCTGCCATGCTCATTGCAAAAAGTATCAGCAGTATTAAAAGGAAGATGGCCGCCCCGTCATAGACTACCCGCCGTTCGGGTCTGCGGCTGCTTATGAGCACTTCCACGCCCAGGCAGATAAAGACCACGGGCCAAAGGCGAAAAATGAGTTCGTAGTCCAACAAGGGGAAAATGAGCCTCAGCAGGCACAGAACGCCCATAACTACCAGTACCAGTCCAAAGGTGACGCTTCCCACTCTATGAATGTGAATGATCTGTTTCTCCTGCATGATCCTCCCCCCTATCCTCTTCTAAAAGTTCCTGCTTCTTACCGCGAATCAGAAATATTCCGATTGCTATGATTCCGATTCCCAGAACAAGCTGGGGAACAAAACGGCTGATGTGATTCACATAGCTCCATACATAATCAGGAACTATCCAGTAAATCAAATCAAGGATGGAATTCCACAGTACCGCTATGCCGAATACTATCAAAATTCCGGCAAAAAGTCTGCGGTATTTTTCAATGGTTACCTTGCTCCAGAACTCACTGTCCGTATCTATGCGAATCAGATAATGGTCCTCCAGCGCATAAAAGTCCTCGTCATCCATTGCCCGCAGGTTGTGTGCATGGAAGAAGCTGTAAAACCATACTACCACATCGATCAGCATCAGAAATCCGGTGTTGAAAAAAATGGACAGGGCTAAGATTCCCCAAAACAATCCCATCAGGCTGACGCCCATTCTCATAAAGCCCATATACATTTGTCCTGCTCCCGGGATCCAGGAAAAAATAAAAGTCAAAAATCCGCTTTTTTTCTTTGTCATTTTTTGTCCTCCATTATAAGTTCCGTAATATCCTCTCCAGTGCCCTATTGAGAAGTATTTCCGGCCACAAAACCATGTGTCCGTAAATCCTTCTGGCTCTGTCGGGATATTACTGTTATAAGTTCCGTAATATCCTCTCCATCCGGGGATATTGCTAATTCTATTTTTTGTGATGCTTGTTGTCTTCGCTCTGCTACCATTTCCAATTCAGCATTTCATTTAACATCCGGTTCATTTCCTGCATGCCGTTATTCAGTCTGCGGTTCAGGGTTTCTTCCTGCTGCCTTGCAGCTTCTTTCGGGACCATAGGCTCTGCCTGAGGAATCTCTTTTGGCACCATAAACAGTAAGAACAGGGCTGTTACTACGGCTGCGCCTACCTTTAGGCTGTAGAAGAAAAGCTGCATCTGCCCGGATACTTTTCGGGTGGCTACCGCAAGCTGATAGTCGATGCGTTCGGAACGCTCCAGTATTTCCTGCTTCATGTGGGCCGGAGCTTTGATAAGACCTTCTGCTTCTACCTGGCGGATGATCTGCTCGGTATAGGCGTCCAAATCTTTGATTTTTTCGTATTCTGTTCTCATACGCGCTTTCCCTCCTTTTTGTCGTAGTGTTTTCGGAGCATCCCTCTTGCCCGGTAGATTTGTGTCTGGACTGTTTTGACGTTGCGGCCTCGCTTTTCGGCTATTTCGGCTGCGTCTAATTCGTGATAGTAGTAGTCCAGGGCGATTTCATCGTAGGGCGGCTTTAGGGACTTGCAGGTTTGGTACAGCTCTTCCCTTACTTCTTCTTCCAGGCAGGCTTCTTCGGGGGTCTGGCCCTGGTCCTCCTGATTTATGAAATATTGGTCTTCTGAGGGGATTTGCTTTCGGCCGGAATGCTTGAGATAGTCTAAGGCTTTGTTGGTAGCGATTCTGCAAATCCAGGATTTTTCGTTTCTGCCGTCGAAGGAGGCGTATTTTTCGTATGCGGACAGGAAGGTTTCCTGGGCGAGATCTTCGGCGGTGAAATAGTCTGCGGTTATTTTGTAACAGATGGAAAATATTAGATTTTGGTATCGGTCTATTAACTCTTCCAGTTGTTCTTCTCGATTAATCGCATCCGCCTCCCCTCCTTTTTTTGTGTTTGTGCCTTGTTTTTTGACAGGTAATTATCTGTTCATTATTATAACGAAAATGATTGGGGGGTGTCTTCAATATTTTTGAAAAATTTTGAGTTTTGTTTTGGGGACGGACGGATGCACCGGAAATGAGGGCGGCAGGCTTTTCCATATCTGTGTTCGGACGGTTCGCGTACACTCTGTCTGCCCTGATCGGACTTTACCTTTTTTCCTCTTTTGGGGAATTTTGGGTTTTGAGGTAAGGTCCGTTCAGGGCAGACAGAGCGTTCGCGAACAGCCGGACACCTGATATCGGAAAAGCCTGCCGCCCTCATTTCCGGTGCATCCTGGGGGTGGAAGTGGCGGGGGTATGTTTATTGCGCACCGTTTAATTTGCAAATTACAGTTCCAAACTATTTGGTTTCAAGAGGAAATCCATAATCCCCATAACCACAATTCCTTTCTCATTTCGCCATAATTTAACTTGTTGTGCTAGTTGATTGTTGATATAGAAAAACTTCAACACTATATGCTATCCTATAGTTGTACACGACTACAGACTATGAAAGGTGGCACATGATGCTGAAGTTTCAAGATGATTATACCACTCTCATAGCAACTTTTGAAGATTTTATTTTACTTGTTTATACAATTGTTGATGATTTATACCGACAGGTTGTTCCGGTGTCTGTTTCACAAAGGCGGAACGTGCACACGGCTAAAATGTCTGATTCCGAAATTATTACCTTAAGTATCTGCGGCGAACTGACTGGCACGGATTCTGAAAAAGCATGGTATTCTTTTGTCAAACGCAATTACCGGCATCTGTTTCCCAGACTCTGCAGCCGTACCCGCTTCAATCGAACCAGGAGGGCGCTTTTGCAGGCAACGGAACTGCTCCGTCAGCAGCTGGCACAGTCCTTTCCCATACCAGCCAGCCGTTATTTCGTGATTGACAGCTTTCCTCTCCCGGTCTGTAAGTTCGGGCGTGCACGTTACTGCCGTTCTTTCCGTACAGAAG
>CAJTDE010000031.1 GCA_910574835.1 Clostridia bacterium
GGATAAAATTGACAAATAGTCCATTATTAGGCTGTGATCAAGGATTGATGATGCCATAATCCACAGGCCAAAAGCACTTGGCAGTTATATTGAAAAGTTATCCACTTTTCGTGATAAAGTAATGGTAAAACAGAAATTTTATTTTCTCTGTTTTGACCAAAAATCAATATGCACTAAACGGGGTGCTGAATAGTTACATTATTTTTTTATATTTCAGCGGTGTCTGGAGAACGAAAAAGCAGGAAGCCAAACCTTTTACTATGTGAAGTATTGCTTGCGGGAGGCGAGTGGTGCAATGGGGAGCTGTGCATAAGACATACAAGAACAAAACAGGACAGAGAACTTAACGAAAGTAAAATGGAATATACGATAGCTTTTCAGAAGCGGTATTTAGAAAAAATGTGTAAGTTATAAAAGCGAAACTATAATGTCCGGCTAAGAAATGTCAAGTGTTTAGAAAAATAATTTCTGCCGACAGGTAAAGCCGCAAAGACGCACGAGAGGAACTTTTATGAGTGCTCTTTCGAATAAAGGTTTCTCTCATTACAGGTGCGTCGAAGCGACTTTACCCTTTAGTGCTGTCGTGCAGCGACTTTCAATAGGAGGTAACATGCTATGAGAATGGAAGAGCATCCGGTATTGGGCAGTTTTGAGAAAGGAGAGGAGGTGACTTTTACCTTGGACGGAAAGGAAATGCAGGGGTATGAGGGAGAGCCTATTGCGGCAGCCCTTCGGGCGGCAGGCGTAATGGTACATCGCCATACACGTAAGAGAGATGAGCCAAGGGGGATTTTCTGTGCGATTGGAAGATGTACGGACTGTGTGATGATTGTAGACGGCAAACCAAATGTGCGTACTTGTATCACGCCGCTGAAGGCAGGAATGCAGGTTCAGACCCAGTATGGAATAAGTGCAAAGGAGTCAGAAGATGAAACGATATGATTTGATTGTAATCGGAGCCGGACCAGCCGGGTTGTCCGCTGCCATTCAGGCGGCAAAATACGGAACCGAGGTAGCTGTCTTTGATGAGAATGACAGGCCGGGAGGACAGTTATTTAAACAAATACATAAATTCTTTGGTTCCAAAGAGCATCGCGCGAAAATCCGGGGCTTTCAGATAGGAAAGGAATTGCTTGCGGAGGCGCAGGAATGTAAGGTTCATGTACATTTGAACGCTACAGTTACAGGCTTGTATGAAAATAAAGAGATTCTTGTTCGGGAGGGCGATGTAACAGGGCATTACAAAGGAGATGCGGTGATTGCAGCCACCGGCGCCCGGGAGAATATGATTCCCTTTGAGGGATGGACCTTACCAGGTGTTCTTGGCGCAGGCGCGGCACAGACTATGATGAATCTGCATGGCGTGCGCCCGGGCAGTAAAGTTCTGATGGTGGGAACAGGCAATGTGGGGCTGGTGGTGTCCTATCAGCTTATGCAGGCGGGCGTGAAGGTAGAGGCCATTGTGGACGCGGCTCCCCGTGTGGGAGGCTATGGTGTACATGCCTCTAAGATTGCACGGGCCGGCGTCCCGTTTTATTTGTCCCATACAGTTGTTAAGGCGGTAGGAACCGATCATGTGGAAAAAGCAGTGATTGCCCGGGTAGACAATCATTTTCAGCCAATTCCCGGAACGGAAAAAGAGCTGGAGGCAGATACCATCTGTATAGCGGTAGGTCTTTCCCCTATGTCGCAGATTCTGGCTATGGCAGGATGCGATATGATGGAAAAGGGCGGTACGGTTCCGGTGGTAAATGAATACCTAGAAACAAGCCTGGAAAATATTTTTGCCGCAGGTGATGTGGCGGGAATTGAGGAAGCCAGCTCTGCGATGATCACGGGGCGCATAGCAGGTACAGCGGCGGCTTTTAAGCTGGGATATTTGGAGGAAAGCGCCTGCAAAGAAGGGATAGAGCGGCTCAAAGAGTCCTTGCAGCAGCTTCACGAAGGAATGTTTAGCCCGCAGAATCGGGGAAAATGTGATATCAAGGCCACAGATGAGGGAATTGATATTTCCCGGAGCTTGCTAAGACAGGGATATATTGAGGAGAAAGAGCTTATCCGCTTCCCGGGTGTGCCCGGCAAGAGGATAAAGGGGCTGCATCCCGTCATTGAGTGTACCCAGAATATCCCCTGCAATCCCTGTCAGGATGCCTGCAAGTTTGGATGTATAAAGGTGGGAGGCAAGATTACACGTCTGCCGGAGGTAGACATGGAAGCAATTTGCGCTGGCTGCGGAAAGTGTGTTGTATCCTGTTCGGGCCAGGCTATTTTCCTGATAGACGAGGATTATGAAGAAGCTTACGGCACGGTAACTATGGCGTATGAGTTTTTGCCGTATCCGGTACCGGGAATGAAGGGGACTGCATACGGCAGAGACGGAAAAGCTGTGTGTGAAGCGGAGGTAGTGAGCTGCCGCGTGAATCAGAGTATGGATCATACGGCGCTTTTGACGATTAAGGTGCCTGTGGATATGGTAATGAAGGCAAGGTTTTTCCGGGCAGAGGAGGAGACAAAATGAGTAAGGTTCAGGACAGGAGTATGGATCTGGGGGCATTTGTTCCGGGGCCGGGTGATGATTTGATTGTATGCCGGTGCGAAGAGATCACGAAAGGAGAAATACGCAGGGCCATTCATGAAGGGATGTTTACCATGACTGAGATACGCCGGTATCTGCGTGCGGGAATGGGCTTATGCCAGGGAAATACCTGCAGCAGAATCGTAAAAGGAATTTTGGCGGCCGAACTGAAATGCAAGCTGGGAGAACTGGACGACTGCACAGCCAGAGGTCCGGCCCGTCCCATTGAAATCGAGGTATTTGGCAGGGAGGTGGAAAGAGATGAGTAATACGGCAGATGTAATTATCATTGGCTCCGGGATTGTGGGAAGCTCTACGGCTTACTATCTGGCTCAGAAGGGACTGAAGGTGCTGGTGCTGGAGCGGGATAATATCGGAGACGGAGCCTCCAGCCGAAATGGAGCGGGTGTTCGTCTGTCCAGCCGTGTATTTCCGGAAAGCGCTTTGGCTGAGGAGGCGATTAAGCATATCTGGCCCACGCTGGGGGAGGAATTGGATGCGGATCTGGAATATACGACGCCGGGAAGTCTCTGCCTGGCTCAGTCAGAGGCACAGATGAAATCTTTACAGGGTTCCTTAAAGAAGTCCCAAGCCTATGGGGTAGAGGTGCATTTGATAGACGGAGATGAGGCGCGCAGGCTCTGTCCCTGCCTGTCAGATAAGGTGAATCAGGCCCTTTGGTGTCCGGAGGATGGGTATGCCAATCCTATGGTTACGACTTTGGCATACTATCGAAAAAATCGTCAGATGGGTGTTCGGTATATTACGGGCGAGGATGTGAGATGCATAAAAAAATGGCGTGGAAGAGCTAGACAGGTAATTACGGCTGAGGGCAATGTATATGAAGCGGATAAGATTGTAGTGGCGGCAGGATTTAATTCCAAACGGATTGCCGAGACAGTTGGCATATGGCTTCCGTTTTTAAAGCGTGTGGATGAGTGCATTATCACAGAGGCAGTAGCGCCCTTAACAAAGTTCCGCCTTTCCACTGCGGATGGAAATTTTTATGGGAATCAGACAAAGCACGGCTCTTTCATTTTCGGAGGAAATACAAACTTGGAGCGTTACGAAAGCACTTACGATCAGAGGCCGCGCAATACCAATAAGCAGTCCCCGGACAAATGCAGGGCAGTATCCAAGTATATTCCTGCACTGCGGGATGTGAAGGTGATTCGGCAATGGGCCGGGTGGCTGGATTCTACGGTAGATCGCCTTCCGATTATTCAGGAGATTCCGGAGGTGCAGGGGATGGTTCTATCCTGCGGATACAGCGGACACGGCTTTGCAATCGGACCGGCAGCAGGGAAGGTGACAAGCCAGGTGGTGCTGGGTGAGGAGCCTGTCGTGGATATTTCATCTTTGTGTTATAATCGTTTTAAGCCCAGCGGGTGCTAGTGCAGCATTTGTCTTTATTGCTACGGGGATTTGACTTATGCAATGCGGTGCAGGGCGCTTTGACTATAAACATGTATTACTGCAAAAAGCGAAAGCGGGGGATGGGATAAGATGGAGATCAAAGGGATCATTTTTGATATGGACGGCTTGATGTTTGATACGGAGCGGATTGCTTTGAATGTCTGGAATCAGGTGTGGGAAAGTGAAGGGATCGATCCGGACTGTCCGGAGCTGGGCGATATGCATGGGATAACGGTGCGGGAGGCAGCCGTGAGATATGAAAAGGCATTTCACGGCACAGTGGATTACTATGAGCTGCGGAAGAAAAAGCAGGCGCTTATGGAGGAATATATTCATACTTACGGACTTCCTGTGAAAAAGGGTCTTTATGAACTCCTGGCTTATTTAAAGGAACGAAAATACAAGATTGCCATTGCCACTTCTACGATGGAAAAGGAGGCTGTGCTATACCTTAAGATGGCGCAGGTAACGGAGTATTTTGATGGAAGAGTATTTGGCGACATGGTAGAGCATGGAAAGCCGGATGCGGAAATTTTTTGCAGAGCGGCAGAGCAATTGAGACTAAAGCCGGAGGAGTGCATGGTTTTGGAGGACAGCAGGAATGGCCTGCGCGGAGCCTTGGCCGGAGGCTTCCATGCAGTGATGATCCCGGATCAGCAGAAGCCGCAACCGAAGCTTTCAAAGCAATTGACAGCCGTATGTGATTCCTTGCTGGATGTGCCTTACCTGTTGGAAAAATAGAATAGAAGCTAAAGCGCTTTTCGGAGCCGTCCCATATAGAATTTCGGGGAGGCTCCTTTTAAATGCGGAGTTTCACAATAGAAAAAGCCGTTGACATTTATAAGAAAGTTGCTAGAATAAAGGGATAAAGTGCGAGACAAGGCTAGATACCAATGAGGAGAGAAAAATATGTTTACAAAGCAGGATTTGAAGAGACTGATTCTGCCGTTGATTATAGAGCAGATTCTTCTTGCAACTGTGGGAATAGCAGATACGGTGATGATTTCCAGGGTAGGCGAGGCGGCTGTATCAGGTGTTTCATTGGTGGACAACATCAATGTACTGCTGATTAATATATTTACGGCTTTGGCGACTGGCGGAGCTGTGGTTGCGGGTCACAGTCTGGGAGAAGGCTCGAAGGAACGGGCATCCGAGGCGGCCGAGCAGCTTATTATTTTTACGGCGTTTCTTTCCGTAGGGATTATGATTGTACTGCTTGTTGGCTGTCCGTGGATCTTGCGGGGAGTTTTTGGAAAAATTGAAGCAGATGTTATGGCAAATGCAAGGATTTATCTGCTGATTACAGCTTTTTCTATCCCCTTTATAGCATTGTACAATGCGGGGGCGGCTGTCTTTCGCGCTATGAGCGATTCCAGGACTTCTATGCTTGTGTCTTTGATTATGAACGGGGTAAATATTGCGGGAAATGCACTTCTGATTTATGGCTGCGGCATGGGCGTGGAAGGTGCGGCGATTCCCACATTGGTTTCCCGGATTCTTGCGGCTGTGATTATTCTTATTTTGATTCGAAATCAGGCGTTGGATATCCATTTGCGAAAAGGGCAGAGGCTGGGGGTTCAAAGAAAAGTAATTCGGAAAATATGTTTTATCGGTATTCCCAATGGACTGGAGAACAGTCTGTTTCAGCTTGGAAAGATTCTGGTTTTGAGTTTGGTTACTAGCTTTGGAACAAAGGCTTTGGCGGCAAATGCAGTGGCAGGAACCATTGCGTTGTTCCAGATTATCCCCGGAATGGCTATTGGTTATGCCATTGTCACGGTGGTATCTCAATGTGTGGGGGCTAAGCGGTATGATGAGGCCAAATATTATACAAAGTTGCTTTTAAAGTATATGTATGCAGGCATGTGGCTTGTGAACATCATTGTTATTTTTGGCTGTCCCTTTATTGTGCAGGCTTATCATTTGACGCCGGAAACAGGAGCACTGACGGAAAAGCTTTTGATTTACCATGCTTTTTGCTGTATGACTATTTGGGAATTGTCCTTTGGGCTTCCCAATACGCTGAGGGCGGCAGGAGATGTGAAGGTTACGCTTGTGGTCAGTATGCTGTCTATGTGGATTTTCCGTGTGGGATTTAGCTTTCTGTTGGGAAAGAATCTTGGCTGGGGTGTTTTTGGAGTCTGGGTTGCCATGACCATTGACTGGCTGTTTCGGGCAATTCTGTTTTTTATTCGATATCACAGAGGAAAGTGGCAGGAAATTCGGTTTTAGAGAGTGGATTTATCAGGAATGGCTGTAAAATATGAGAGAATACAGGAGGAAGCGGCATTGAATAGAGAGATGATTGTTGTATTGGATTTTGGCGGGCAGTACAATCAGCTGATTGCCCGGAGAGTCAGAGAGTGCGGTGTGTACTGTGAGGTGCATCCTTATACAATAGCATTAGATAAGCTTCAGGAAATGAATCCGAAGGGGATTATCTTCACCGGGGGACCTAACAGTGTCTATGAGGAGACCTCGCCGCATTATCCCAAGGAGATATTTGAAATCGGGATTCCGATTCTGGGGATCTGCTATGGGTCTCAGATGATGGCGTATATGCTGGGGGGTGTGGTAAAGACGGCGCCGGTCAGTGAGTACGGCCATACAAAGACTTGGGTGGACAAGACATCCGTGTTATTTCGGGATGTGGAGGAAACTACGGCTGTGTGGATGAGCCATACGGATTATATTGAGACGCCGCCGGAGGGCTTTCGGATTACGGCGCACACGCCGGTGTGTCCGGTGGCGGCTATGGAGTGTTGGGAGAGAAAGCTTTATGCGACGCAGTTTCATCCTGAGGTGATGCATACCAGGGATGGGCAGAAGATGCTTCGGGCTTTTGTATACGAGGTGTGCGGCTGCTCCGGGGACTGGCAGATGGGGTCCTTTGTGGAAGAGACGATCCGGCAGATTCGAAAGAAGGTTGGAAGCGGAAAGGTGCTTTGTGCGCTGTCCGGCGGTGTGGATTCTTCGGTGGCGGCAGTTATGCTTTCTAAAGCAATCGGGAAGCAGCTGACCTGTGTGTTTGTGGATCACGGCCTCCTTCGGAAAAATGAGGGGGATGAGGTTGAGGCTGTCTTTGGGCCGGAGGGACCCTATGAGCTGAACTTTATCCGGGTGAATGTGCAGCAGAGATATTATGAGAAGCTTCGGGGCGTGACGGAGCCGGAGGCAAAGCGGAAGATTATCGGTGAGGAGTTTATCCGTGTCTTTGAGGAGGAGGCGCGGAAGATTGGGGCTGTGGATTTTCTGGTGCAGGGGACGATTTATCCGGATGTGATTGAGTCCGGGCTTGGGAAGTCGGCGGTGATTAAGTCTCATCATAATGTGGGCGGTCTGCCGGGGGTTGTGGATTTTAAGGAGATTATTGAGCCGCTGCGGATGCTGTTTAAGGATGAGGTGCGCAAAGCGGGGCTGGAGCTTGGGATTCCGGAGTATCTTGTGTACCGTCAGCCGTTTCCGGGGCCAGGGCTTGGAGTAAGGATTGTGGGGGAGGTTACGGAGGAGAAGGTCCGGATTGTGCAGGAGGCGGATGCTATTTATCGGGAAGAGATTGCTAAGGCCGGGTTGGAGCATGGGCTTGGGCAGTATTTTGCAGGGCTTACGAATATGAGGTCTGTGGGGGTTATGGGGGATTTTCGTACCTATGACTATGCGGTGGCGCTGCGGGCGGTGAATACGAGCGACTTTATGACGGCGGAGTGCGCGGAGATTCCTTATGAGGTTTTGTTTCGGGTGACGAGCAGGATTATTAATGAGGTGAAGGGTGTGAATCGGGTTATGTATGATTTGACTTCGAAGCCGCCTGGGACTATAGAGTTCGAGTGATGAAATTATCCAGAGGCACACCTGATTATCCTGTGAGGGCAATCTGGGGCAGCCCCAAAAAGAGAATAGAGTAAGTTCAAATGACCTTGTAGAGAGGAAATGATCCTTTCTATGAGGTCATTTTAAGTTAGAGGGATGGAGAGAGAAAGCCTTGAAAATAAAGGGATTTAAAGGTATCAGGTGCTGGTACGGTTTGATTCAGAGGGGCATGTTTCCCGTGTATTTTGCTTCTGAATGGTTTTTGGGGAAAATGGGTAGAGGATATGCGAGATTGCCTTTTGAGGATAATCGGGGTTGCCCCTGAACAGGGA
Organism: Clostridia bacterium; assembly: GCA_910574835.1. GTDB lineage: Bacteria > Bacillota > Clostridia > Lachnospirales > Lachnospiraceae > Laedolimicola. The sequence goes on from CAJTDE010000031.1 coordinate 8,134, forward strand.
GAATTTCCCCAAAACCATTTTTGGGAGCTGATTTTTGGGGATTTGGTTTTGGGAGTGCCCGTAAAATGGGGATTCCTGTTTCCCAAAAATGAAAGGCCTGTTTTGCCGTTTTTGGGGATTTTCGTTTTTGGGAACAGGGTGTCTGTTTTTGGGGATTTCCCAAAAAGTGGTACAAAAGCTGTATAGCCTGAATACCTGTGATTCCTGACATTGGAGGTGTCTCATAGTGAGAAAGAAGAATTTTAAGGGAAGATGTGAAAAGAGGAAGCTACTTAAATGTGAGGATGTATGCAGGACATTTGATGCCATCCAATTTGCCTATGCTGACCTGTTAAATGGTTCAGAGGACATTAAAAGCTTTCGGGTGAATGTCCTGCTGGATGGCATGGATGGCGGTTATACCTCTGATTTTGTCTGTGTTAAGGCAGACAATGATTTGATGGTCAGGGAGTGTGTGGAAAGGAAGCATCTGACAAAGCCGCTGACAGTGAAGTTATTACAGGCTTCAAAGGATTTCTGGTTAAGACGTGGGGTTAATGACTGGGGGATTGTGGTTGAGAAAGAGGGGGCTTTCAATGGATAAGAACAGATTGAAGAAAAATATGCTCTTTAAAAGGAAAAATGGAGAGGTTCAGCTTAAGGAGCAGGGAGATGCAGAAATAAAGGGAAACAGTATCGGAGATATAGAGCAGATTTTCAGGGTGCTTGCGATAGCGGATGAAGAAATCCTTGTGATTGACTGTATTAAGAAGACAATGCCTGTATGGATGGAGATTGAGAAGCTAAATGATTTCATAGAGGAAAAGGAAATCAAACAGTCAGGGGAAGCAGATTTTGACATTCTGGAAGATTACAGCCCTGATGTGAGGAAGACCATCTATCAGAGATATAACATCATTTCTGCAATACTGCCTTTCGTGGATAATGAATCCATGCGGAGCGAATTGATAGCGAGGATGGCAGAGGAACATGGCATCAGTAAGCAGTCGGTAAGGAAATATCTCTGTGAGTATCTTTCGTCACAGGATATCAGAAGCCTTGCCCCACAAGAGAGGAATACAGACAGGGCATTGACACAGGATGAAAAGAACATGCGGAAAGCTTTGAACAAGTATTATTACACTACGAAAAAGCGAACCTTGAAGAATGTTTATACCATGATGTTAAGAGATTCCTATTGTGATGAAGAGGGCAAGCTGCTAAATGTGTATCCATCTTTCTATCAGTTTAGATATTTCTTCCGCAAATACAATACAAAGCAGACAGAATATATCAGCAGGAATGGATTGTCTTATTATCAAAGGAATCAGAGACCGCTGACAGGGGATGGGGTACAGGCATTTGCTCCCAATGTGGGAGTGGGGATGCTAGATGCAACAACGCTTGACATTTATCTCATAAATGAATCAGGGGGCATTGTAGGCAGACCTATCCTGACTGCATGTGTGGATGCCTATAGCGGCCTGTGCTGTGGGTACGCCCTTTCATGGGAGGGCGGTGTATACAGCCTTAGAAATCTGATGCTGAATATCATATCCGATAAGGTGGAACACTGCAGATCTTTTGGTATTGAAATCAGTCGGGAAGATTGGAATTGTGACAGGTTATCAGGCAAGCTTGTTACCGATATGGGAAGTGAATATAAGAGCAGTAATTTTGAGCAGATAACAGATTTAGGAATACAGATTATCAATCTGCCATCCTATCGCCCTGAATTGAAGTCCAAAGTGGAGAAATTCTTTGACTGCATACAGGCTTATTATAAAAACCAGTTGAAAGGAAAAGGGGTTGTGGAACCTGATTTTCAGGAAAGAGGGGTACATGATTACAGGAAAGATGCCTGTCTGACCATGGCAGAGTTTGAGAAGATAATCATTCATTGCATCCTGTTCTATAACTGCAACAGGGTTTTAGAGAACTTCCCCTATACAGAGGAAATGCTTTCACAGGGAATTAAACCTTATGCAAATGAGATATGGAATTATGGCTGTGGGCAGGATGGATGTAATCTGATAACAGTTGATAAGGAGCAGTTGATTTTGACTTTGCTTCCGAGAACAGAGGGGAGATTCACAAGGTTTGGGCTGTCAGTGAATGGGATGCATTACCATAACAAGCTGTTCAGGGAGCAATACCTGAATGGGAAAGAATGTATTGTCGCTTATAACCCTGATAATGTGTGTCAGATATGGCTGATTGAGAATGGTGTGTATATTCCTTTTGATTTGATTGAAAGCAGATTCAGGGAGAAAGATTTAACAGGAGTGCAGGCCATGAAGCAGCGACAGAGGGAGTTAATCAGGCAGGAGACAGAGAACAGGACACAGGCAGAAATAGACCTTGCAGGACATATCAGTGCGGTTGCAGGGGCATCAGGAGGGCAGAAAAAGCCATCCATTAAGAATATTAGGACAAACAGGGAAAAGGAGCAGAAAAGGCTTCATAAGGACTTTGGAAAGGAAGTGGCGGTAAATGCTTAAGGAGAAATGGAATATTGTGGAGAAACTGCCTCCCATGCTGTCGGGGGAGGAACTGAAAAGGAGACTGGAGATAAAGCCATTTTATGATGGGGAGATTCGTTCCAAAACTAAATCGGAGAGATTGGTGGCTTTGAATGAAATCTACAACATTTATCTGCCCTCTGTGATGTCGGAGGAAATCTATTCAAAGATATATCTTGCCATGCTGCGGAGCTTGCAGAAGAAAGAGGGAAAACTGGCCATACAGCAGAGGAATGAGAATGGCAAAAGGATAAGAGATATAGATGGTTCTGATTATGGCTATCAAGGTATCATAGGGGGTTCAGATAGCTTTACGATAATCGGCAGTTCGGGAATCGGGAAATCAAGTGCGATAAGCAGAGCTATCAATATTGCGACAGAAAACAGGGTGCTTGAGATGGAAGAGCCATTCTGTAAGATTATCCCTGCAGTTGTGGTTCAATGTCCTTTTGACTGTTCAGTAAAGAGTTTATTGCTACAGATTTTACGGCAGATTGATATGGAGCTGGATACTCACTATTATGATATGGCGGTGAGGGCAAGGGCTACCACAGATATGCTGATTGGCAGTGTCAGTCAGATAGCTTTGAATCATATAGGACTGCTTGTGGTGGATGAAATCCAGAATATTGTAAACCACAGGCAGGGGAAAAGTCTTGTGGGGATGTTGACACAGCTTATCAATAACAGCGGTATCTCTATCTGCATGGTTGGAACACCAGAAGCGGAAGTATTCTTTGAGAGTGTTGATTACCTGGCAAGGAGAGCATTAGGGCTTCGGTATGGAAACTGTGAATATAATGCCTATTTCAGGGAGTTTTGCGAAAGCTTGTTTCAGTATCAGTATATAAAGCAGGAGACTGTTATATCGGATAGTATCATCCAATGGTTGTATGAACATTCGGCAGGAGTGCTTGCGGTTGTGGTGAGCCTGATCCATGATGCACAGGAGATCAGCATTTTAAATGACAGGGAGATATTGGATATTGTTTCCCTGAATGAAGCATATGAGCAGAGGATGAACATGCTGCACAGCCATATCAGACCATCTGTGGTAATAAAAAAGGATGCCGTTAAAAGGAAAAAGGGGAATAGTACATTAGAGGCAGTCGGCAATTCTGGTCAGGAAGAAAGGCAGGAGACTGGTATACTGCCACAGGAAGCAGATTCTAATAGAGATGGCAGAGCCACAGGCAGTATTGACAAGGCAGAGGATAATGTAGAGCCAGTTACCTATTCAGTGGATAAAGGTGATAGTTCTGAATGGAGCTTCATGGAACTTGCAGAGCTGGCGAAAAAGAATCGTTGTGATATGTTATCGCTGTTAAAAGGGAAAATCAGCATCACAGAGATTGCGGTCTGAAAGGGGTGGCATCATGGAGATTGGATATTTTCCACAGATTTATCCAGATGAACTTATTTATAGTGTTTTGGCGAGGTTTTATGTGCATAGCGGTTATCCAGCATATACATTTTGCGCCGAGGATATTTTTCTAAATAAAAGGGTAAGACCAGATATGGAGTTCCTGAATGTAATGAAACCAGAAAGACTAGAATCCCTATGTAAGAAAATGTCTATGGCTGAACTGATTGAAAAACATACCATGTTTCCTTATTATGCGAGATTCCTGCCCCATGTGAGAAGAAACAGGGCATTTGAAGCACTGTGCAGTATGGGAGGAGATTACAACAATCTGCTTGCAATTCCAAAACAGAAGAATGGAGAACACAGGTATTTGAGATATTGCCCTTTATGTGTGAAAGAAGATAGAACCTTTTATGGAGAATCCTACTGGCACAGAAGCCATCAATTAACAGGGGTGGGGATATGTCCTGTGCATGGCTGTAAATTATCGAATAGTTCTGTAATGCTCAGCGGAAAAGCAAGTCCTAATCTGGTTACGGCAGAACAGGAAATAAAAGAGATGGATATTATCTTTGGGAATGAAATTGAGAAGCAACTTGCAGGATATGTGAGGGTAGTTTTCCAGTCAGCTATGGATATGAAGAATCCTATTGCTGTCGGTCAGTTCCTACATTCTGAAATGTCAGGCACAGAATATCTGTCAGTCAGGGGAGAGCAGAGGAATATTCAAAAGTTTTATGATGATTTTATGGTATTTTATAAGGAGTTGCCTGAACAGGGATTGACGGAACTGTGGCAGATACAAAAAGTATTTAACAATTACAGGCTTAATTGCTTTGAGGTGTGCCAGATCGCAATGTTCCTGAATGTGCCGATAGCAAAATTATGCAGTATGGAACTGCCTGACAGAACACAGGAACAGCTATTTGATGATAAGGTAAAAGAGCTTCATAAACAGGGATTGAGATATCCCGAAATAGCAAAAAGATTAAATGCATCTTATAATGTGGTGAAGTCTGTCGGTGGTGGGAGATATGGCAAATACAGCTATGAAAAAGAAACACATCAGAAATGCGGGGCAAAGCCTAAAAACTGGAAACAGATAGACAGGGAATCACTGCCATTGGTAAAAGGTGCAGTCAGAAAGCTATGGGGTAGTGGAGGTGAAAGACCGCACAAGGTAACAGAATTTGCAGTCAGCAAATTATTAGGTTATCCTGATAAGCGATTAGAACTGATGCCTTTATGCAAGGCGGAGATATTAAAGCATCAGGAATCACAGGAACAGTATTGGGCTAGGGAAATAGTATGGGCTGTACAGAAAATCCAGAAAGAGGGGAAAACCCCCAACTGGAAGCAGGTCAGGACACTCACAAATATGAGGAAAGACAATGTACTGGCGTGTCTGCCATATCTGAAAGAGATAGCAGAACCAGAACTATATGAAATGGTGCTGGGTATCTTATAAAAAATATGCCTTTTAAAAAAGAAAAAGTATGGTTGGTGCATTATAGGATGGGAGCTACCAGTTGAAAGAAAATGTATATGTCTGTTTTCTTTTGCCGAGTAAATCACTTTCCATCTATATGCTGCCTATCTTTTTCTTTTTAAGAGGCAGATATTTTTTCATAAAATCGGAATTAACTTCTATAAAGAACAGAATTAGAACATAAAAAGTATGTATTTATATATAGGGAAAAATGAGGCCTTTTTTACAGGTAAAATGCCCTGAAATGCTGATGTTTACAGGCTTTTTCACATGTCGAGTGCTAGACAGGCTTTGTCTGGCAGAATTGGGATGGAAACAGGCTGTTTACATATCCCATTGGGAAAATATTATATTGGGTGGAAGCGGTCTGACAGCTTTCTTTCTCTTCTTCTAAATGATATAATAGCAGAAGTTCAAACTACTTGGAGGGTGATAGATTTGGAATACAGGATAAAATACATATTTAAGGGTACAGGGGATAAGGGGCATGAGATAGCAGACTGCCATGGAACCTATATGCTTTATGATAATATGCAGAGAGAGGAGATGTCCAGTCCTCCTGAATACTTGCAGGAAGGATTTGAATTTCCAGAACTGCCAGAAATAGAGAGCCTGAAATTTCATAATAAGGACAACAGCAAAATGAGAGGCATGGCAAAAAATGATAAGGAACATACACATTTGCCAGTAACAGATAACACAGGCACAGATGATGGTGTGGATAATTACCCTCTTACGGAGGCAGTCTGGATTGAAACAGAAATGCCACAGGCAGAGTATAATCTGGAAGAGGATGAATTTCCCCTTGTGGGAACAGAGCTTGCCAATTTCCTTAACTTTGATATTGACTGCTTTATGAACGGGGGCTACCGATTGCTATGGGAAGCAGGAGAAGAGGGCAGGGGAAGCCATATTGTCGGCTGGAAGAAAACAGAGGGGTTTGATTTAAGTAAGCCGTGGGTAAGGCCAATGGTTAATTCTTTTACGGTAATAGACAATGATGACAGTGATGATGGGCTGCATGACAGCATCCCATTCTTCATCAGGATGTTTGGGTGCAGGTTCATCAATAAAGAGAAATGGGAGTATGATCTGGAAGAAGTGCAGAAGATTAAAGACCTGCAGGAGCGGTTAAAAGTATTCTGCGGTAAAGTTTTTTTCCCAAAGGATAAAAATGATAAAAGGAGCAATTTTGTAAGGTATTGTCAGGAAATAAAGGAAATCAGCAAAAAAGAACTGCAGAGTATGATACCGAAGGGCTGGAGCACTTCGTCGTCACTGGAACAGGCATTATCGAAAGAATGTTATGCCATGATAAAGTACAGTTTACAAGGGACTACACAAGGTAACGGTCTGACGGGCGCTGATATGCCCGTCAGATTTTCCATGTGATGTTTAAGCTGTCGCTTGTGGCGGCAATGGTGGTAATCATCAAATCCACCACCCGCCGCTTGTCGTCAAAGGATACGTTCTTCCAAGTGTCGAGGTAGCCGGAAATCTGGCTGACCTGTTCCGGGCTGATGGCTTCCACGGTCAACTCCGCCATCTTCGCCAGAAGTTCCTGCTTGCGTCCGTCCAGTTCGGCTATCTTCACATTCACATAGGAGAGCAGCACATTATTTGCGCCTGTCAGACTGTCCAGCAACTTTTCAATCTCGCTATCCACATGGGCAAGTTCCACTTGCAGGGCGGTGATTTTTGGATTGGCCTTTGCCGCTTTCTTCCTGCCCGTCAGTGTCTTGTAGCTGTCCAGCTTTTTCACCATCTGCCGATACACCACCGCTTCCAGTTCCGCCGTGATGATTTTCCCACAGCCGGGACAGCTTTTGTTGTCCAGCCGTTTCGTACAGCGGAGGTACTGTCTGCCGGAGGGATTGAAGATACTCATAAGGGCGTACCCGCAGTTCCCGCACTTGATTTTCCCCGCCAGCCATGTATGGGTGGCTTTCCGGGCGGACTGGATTTTCATGTTGTTCATCAGCTTCTTGCGGCAGGTCAGCCATATATCCGAGGGGACAATCCCCTCATGGGGCGCAAGCACCAGCATTTGGTCTTTCAGGCTTTGGGCCTTGCCCGGCTTCACATCCCGGCCTTGATAGAGATAACACCCGTTCATGCCCGTGAAGTCGGCGGCGTCATTGACAAGCACCGTCCCCTGGCTCTTGAAAAACTCGTACACATCCAAGTCCGCCTGCACATAGACGGGGTTGCGTAACATCTGCGCCAGCGTGGGGCGTATCAGTTCCCGGCCATTAAATAAAATGCCCTGTTCCGCAAAGTGCCGGGTAATGTCCCCATAGGAAGTTGTCGGCTCGGCGTACATTTCAAACATCAGCCGGATATTTGCCGCTTCCTCCGGCTTCACTACCAGCCGCTTTGTATTGATACCGTCCATCTTGATAGGCTCCGTATGGAAGCCATAGGGGGCTTTCCCGCCCATCTTGAAGCCCCGCTGACTGCGGGAATAGTAAGCGTCCGTCACCCGCTTCTGTATCGTTTCCCGTTCCAACTGTGCGAACACGATACAAATATTCAGCATGGCCCGGCCCATCGGGGTTGAAGTATCAAACTTTTCCGTGGAAGAAACAAACTCCACATTGTACTGCTGGAACAGCTCCATCATGGTTGCGAAATCCAGAATGGAACGGCTGATACGGTCAAGTTTGTAGACAATGACTTTTGCTATCAGGCCCTTTTTAATATCCCGCACCAACTCTTGAAATTTCGGGCGGTCTGTGTTTTTGCCGCTGTATCCTTTATCTGTGTATTCCCTGCAACTACCGCCTTTCAATTCGTATTTGCAAAACTCAATCTGGCTTTCAATGGAAATGCTGTCCTTTTTGTCTACCGATTGTCTTGCATAGATTGCGTCTATCCGATTATTCATATTGTCGCTCCTTTTCTTAAAAAAGAAACGGAGCTGCTGACAGTCTTATTATACCGCCAACAGCCCCGTAAATCAATGATGTGGCTGGAAAAACTTACGCCCCGGCTTCCTCTTTCTGCCGCTTGTCGGCGTACTTGCGGAACACCTCATAAAGCTGCTGTTCCAGTTCCCGGCGTTTGGCCGCTTCCTGCTCCGGTGTAAATACCGGGGAGAGATTTTCCAGCGTGATTTCCTTTCCTTGAAAAGTCACGATTTCTGTTTCCTTTTTGTATCTGATATTCGTTATAAAATCACCTTTCCTTTCCATAGTTCGGTTGCCGCTTCAACTCTGCCAGCACTTCCGGCGGGATACGGTCAACCAGCCGTTGAATGTTGTGTAACTCGCTTTCCAGCTTTGCCCGTTCCATAACGCCTTTCATCTTGTCCTTTTCGCTGGCCTTTGCCCTTGCCTCCAGTTTTTCATTTTCTGCCAAGAGGTCATTTATCGTGACCTTGTATTTCTTCAACTGCCCGGAGAAGTTCTCCATCTGCGGAAACCACTTTTTGAGCATAGAGAGGGCTTCCTCTTTCTTCTTTCCGGCGTTAATTGGATTGATACCGTCCAGCGTGGCTTCAATCGCCCTCGCCTGTTTGGAGAGGGAAACCGCCTGTTTGAAAAGCCGGGTGGGGATATGCTTTCTTCCCGTTTTGCTTGCGCTCTCCCCACGCTCCAAGCTGGGGTACTTCTCCAACATATAGGCGTGAAAATCGTCCTGCCACTTTGTCAGATTGGCCCGGTTGCCTATGATTTCTTTGGCGCACAGGCGGTTGTCTTTCGTCAGCGGAACAAAGGTCAAATGCAGGTGGGGCGTTTTCTCGTCCATGTGTACTATCGCCGACACGATATTTTCCCGGCCTACCCGGTCAATGAGGAAGTCCGCCGCTCTTTTGAAAAACGCCTGTATTTCCTCCGGGGATTTCTTCTTGAAAAACTCCGGGCTGGCGGTTATCAGCGTATCGACAAAGCGTGTACTGTCTTTCCTCGTTCTGCACCCAGACTGTTCAATGCGGCTCTGAATGAAATGGTAGTAGCGCCCCTCCGGCTTGACGATATGGAAATTGTACTTGCTCCGGCTGGTGTCAATGTCCGGGTTGCTGGCGTACTGCTCCTTTTTCCGTTCGTGGTGGGCTTCCAGCGGTCTTGCCGGGTGTCCCTTGTGCTTCTCAAAACGCAAAATTGCGTGTTGTGCCATTGAACTCCTTTCCCCATTCCATTCCTTTCCGGCGGGTTTCCCCACCGAAAATATCTCTGATAGGATTGGAATGGAATAGATATAAATAAATGGTTTTAATCTCTGTATTTCTATATACCGTCCGGTTTCCGTACTCCAAGAGGATTGATTTTCGTACTTGTAGGGTACGGTTTTCAGCCCTCCGGCGTACCGCAGCCGGACTTCTTGAAGTCGGTGTTTGGAACCGCTTCATAGGATTTTGGGTAAATGCGGTTGGGTTTTCCACAGCCCTGTTTCTGTATTTCCACCAGCCCCGCATACTGCAACTCCCGCAGGGTATTCACCGCCTTCTGCCGCCCACAGTGGAGCAGGGCGACCACCTCGCAGATGGGGTAATACAGGTAAATCCGCCCATATTCGTCCGCCCACCCGTTTTTCCGGGATAACTCCGCCCGCCGCAGGATAAAGGCGTACAGCACCTTCGCTTCGTTGGACAGGGGCTTGAATGATGGGGCTTCAAAAGGAAATTGGGGAGCCGGGTGAAGCTGATGACTTTCTCCGGCTGGTGAATGTAAATCGTGTTTGTCATAGCGTGTTTTGTGGACGGTTAGAAGCCCGTTTTCCGGGGTGGGCGATAAAACATACCGCCCGCCCCGGTTTTGGGCTTGCGGAGCCTTGCAAATCAAGGCTTTTCTCCGCCTTAACTGTCCACAGCAGACCTCCTTTTCCGTTCACTTTCTGTTTTCTGCCGCCTGTGTACTCTGGCGGCGCAGTTCGGGCAGTATTTGCCCCGGTTGGATTTTGGCACATAGGGCTTTCCGCAGACCGAGCAGCGTTTCAAAGCACAGTCACGGTAAATCTCCGCTTCCAGCGTCCTATCCAGCGGCAAGACCGCCCAGCGGAACCACTTGCAGCAGACGGAGAATGTAATCATCTGCGGACAGGTGCAGGTGTCGCCATCGTCCAGCGCAAAGCAGTTTCCACCACCACAGTTGCAGCACTCCCGGCGGATCAGGCTGCTGGCCCGCTTCCTCTGCGCCGGGGTCATGCGGTAGGGGAAGCTGTCCGGCCTGTGTTCCAGCGGTGGCAAATGTTGATAGGGTCTTTCTTTCATGCACTCCCTCCGTTGTTCTTCTTGCTGCCGTTTTCCCCGAAAAGGCTTCCTGCCCCATTCCTGCGGCGTGTTCCGGCGTTGGTACGCTCACCCTCTCTGGTCACGGTGTCCAGAAGCGGGGTCACAGCACACTTCCCCAGCCGGGGTATTCCTTTTCAGACGGTCATTTAGTTTTCAAGAGGCTTGTCCATCGATGAACTATCTCAAGTGTATACTTTTTTGATTGCCTGTGCCGTATATCCAAGAGGTAGGAAATCAGCCCGGAAAACTCGCTATTTCCACGCTCTCGGAATTGTGGTATAATGAGAAAATACAGAACAGTAAATTGAAAGTTGACGCCGATGAAAATAAATGAAAAGAGAGAACATCTATGCTCAATGCAGGAAGCAGGATAGTAAATAATTGGATATATCCTATTGACAACGGCTATGTACTGATTGATACAGGGTATGAAAGAGGATTTGCACATTTCAAAAAGCAACTGGCAAAGATGCAAATAGCCCCTCAACAGATACGATATATTTTTCTGACACACGCTCACGATGACCATGCAGGCTATTTGAATGAAATACTCTCGGAATGCTCTGACATTCAAATCGTTATGAGTGACAAGGCGTTAGAAAGATTATATAAAGGGCAAAACTCTTTTCATGGCGGTTGCACAACCAAGATTGCCTTGCTCTTTTGTTTCTTAATGAAATTTGTTGGCAAGGGCAAGCATTTGTTTCCTCCAATAACGCAAGAATATTCATGTAGATGTATTCAAGTGACCGAACAAAACCGTAAGCAAGTGGAACTTTTATTGCAAGGAAAAATCATTGATACTCCCGGTCACACCGCCGATTCCATATCTCTTTTAACTAATGACGGTTCTCTATTCTGCGGCGACGCTGCTATGAACGGATTGCCAAGTTTACACAGAATAACTATTTGGGCGGAGGATAAAACGGATTTCCTAAAATCTTGGGAAACAATCATCGCACTTAGACCAAATCTAATATATCCGGGACATGGCAAGCCGTTTGGATATGACGACCTTAAAATAAATCTAAAGCGGGCAAAAAATATGGAATTATTACCGATTCACTAACTTCCGATTTATCGAACAGACAAGGAGGGCGAGAAAATGTCTTTATCCATTCAAGAACGCTTGAAAGACCTGCGTGTGCAGCGTGGCTTGACGCTGGAACAGCTTGCAGAGCAGACGAACCTCTCCAAGTCTGCGTTGGGCAGTTATGAAGCGGACGATTTTAAGGACATCAGCCACTATGCTCTTATCAAGCTGGCGAAGTTTTACGGCGTGACCACCGACTATCTGCTGGGGCTGTCTGAAATGAAGCGTCACCCAAACGCTGATCTTGCAGACCTGCGTTTGAGTGACGGAATGATTGACCTGCTGAAAAGCGGGCAGGTGGACAATGCTCTGCTGTGCGAATTGGCGGCGCACCCGGATTTTATCAAGCTGATGGCCGACCTTGAAATCTATGTGAACGGAACGGCGGTGAAGCAGGTACAGAGCGCAAACGCCATTGTGGACGCTATGAGCGCAATGATTATGAAACAGCACAATCCCGGCTTGACCGACCCGCAGTTAAGACAGCTTATCGCTGCCCATATTGATGATGACAGCTTTTGCCGTTACATAATCCAGCAGGACATAGACGAGATAGCCGCCGGCCTGCGGGAAGCCCACAGGGAGGATTTTTTCAGCGTCCCGGAGGATAACCCGCTGAAAGGATTATTGGAAGCCGCTACCGAAATTACCAACCCAGACAGTGACCCGGAGCAAGCGTCTTTGGCGTTTATCTGCAAACGGCTGCGGCTGAACTTTAAGAAGCTGTCCGGGGAAGAAAAGAAGTGGCTGAAAAAGATTGCACAGAAGTCGGACTTGCTGAAAAAACCAACCCCACAGCGGGGACGGAAGTAAGAAAATAAAAAATCGCATTTTGTAGGAGGTATATTATGTCATTGGAAAAAGTTTATGATTATTTCCATAATTATGATAAGCAGACTTATCAGGTTGTAGCTTGTATGGGAAATGAGCCATCGGAGCAGGATATAAAGGATTTTGAAAATCAGTATGGGATAAATCTTCCTGCTGATTTTAGAGAGTTCACTATGTCCCCATTAGGTGGGCTTTATATGGAGGTTCGAGAAGAAATATGGCCACAAGCGAAACAATATGACATAGGCCCATTTTGGTCGTTCTGTCGAGGAATTATAGTCTATGGAATTGCCAATGGAATACCCGATTTTTTGGATATTCGTGAAAAAACGAAAGAACTACACGATGAAGGTTTTACTGATTTTATCCCATTCTTGTCCATTATAGGGAATGGTGATGAAATATTTTGTTTTGACAAGAATAATAACATAGTCCTTCTTGACTACTACACAACAGGAGAAGCTACACCGATTGAGGGGACTTTTTCAGATTGCTTGATGAACCAAATTGCGGAGTTAGAAGAACGGAAAAACAAGAAAATCCGGGGAGAGGATAAAATCAACTAATTCTGATTTGCGAGGAGAATTGTGACTATGATAGAGTTGAATACATTCAAAAAAATATTGGAAGAAAATGAAGAACGCTTGCCATTACTAACGCTTGATGAATTTTTCGATGGAAACACAGAGGAGGATTCCATTGCTCCGAACCAATGGGAATTTGGCCGTCCAACGCTTTCTGAAATACGAAATATGCTACAAAAGATTGAGTTAATGCCTGACATAGCATGGGTGCGTGTTGCTCTCCACGATGATACAGAAATCGTAGAAAACAATGGGAAAGAAGAATTAGTTCTTGCAGGAGATACAATCGTGATTTGCACAACCATTTTGCCTGCGGAATTAGAAAAATTAGTAAATTGCGAATGGCTATGCTCTGATGGAGTAATTACAATAGAGGCATTTGAATTAAATACTTATTCGTGCGTACCACCAATTCCAGATAACTTCGATTGTTTGGAAATCGTGTGGGACTAATCTAAAACTTTCAGTTTATCGGGGGAGATAGCAAAGGCAGCCGAGCCAGTCAACGGTCAAGATGAACGGCGCACAAATGCGCCGCCGTTGACAGCCCCGCCTGCCTTTGCTGATGGGCAATCAAGGCGGGAAAGCCCTAAAATGGCTTCCCGCCCATTTCAATTTTGAGAAAAGAACGACCACTAAAATAAATGAGTGTGGCCACACATATAGTCACGGTGTCTAAAGGTTTGGGACATTTTGTCCCATAGGCTGAGGACGGTGGACGAGGGCTTTCATATACGCCCTGTCTGCTGCTGAAACCAGCCCTTTGTTTCCGGCTTCCCAGCCCCAAACAAAGCCCTGTTTTCCTGCCGCTTCAAATGCCCTTGCCCTCCCCGGCGGCAACGGCATTTTCACGGCAACGCCGACAGAGCGTATAACACACTACACTTTGCTTCGCAAAGTCGTGTGCCAAATGGGGCGTTGCCCCCTTTGGATACCCCCACAACAAACAGGCGCTATGCCCCTTGCCGGGAGCATAGCGCCTGTTTGTTGTCAGCAGCCCGTTTCACGGTCTGCGTGTAGTTCCTTGTAAAATGACCTAAAGGGTAATGTAAACCTCTTTATCTGTGAGGGCTGCGGTATGTATACTGTCTCTGACCATAAGCGGAGCAGGCTGTGCAACAGGCGGTACTATGATGGGAGCATGTATGACGAGGAAAGCAATGTTATCAAGGTGTACAGGTATGTATGTAAAGATGAAAAATACCAGAGAGATGCTTATGGTAAAGAGAAGTCAGACATCATTGAAAACATTATCCAGCATGAGAGGAAAAGGCTATACCATCATTTGACTGATAATATAAAATTGAAAGACTACGATATATGGGATGCCTTACGTGGGGATTTTCGGAATATCACAGAAAAATATAAAGAAGAATATCAAAATAAAATTGGCAGTGCGGAATCGGAAGAATTGATGATACAGGCTGCTGATGAATATTTAAAGCGGATAGAGGAAGACATGGACCTTGCCATATCAGAGAGGCTGGGAATCTTAAGAAAGGATTACAGGTTTGGGAAAAGGAAGTATAAAAAGGTCACATCATTAGAGGGGAACATATATAAATAACATAAAAATAAGGACTTCCAGACAATGGGGGTTCTTTTTTTGTGTGCGAAAATGCAATTTAGCAGTGCTCGGAGCAGGCGGAAAAACCATGATAGACTACCCCTAGAGTCAGGGAAATAAGGAAATGAAGACTTAAAAATGCAATTTATTAGTGCTCGGCACAAAAGAAAAAAATGACTGATAATAAAGAAAATAGTTCACAGCAGGAAAGACCTGCCTGCCACTTCCCAGGCAGTAAGATAGTGGGGAGGCTGGTATATAACCAGACAAGGCACAGGGACCAGATTCCCTGCTGTTACTTCAACGATAGCCGACGGTGGAGGCAGGGCTGTTATAAAAAGCCCCGACAAGGTGTGAGGGAACACACATCATTTCAGAAATAAAAGAAAGAGAGGATAATGATATGAATAGACAAAAAGAACTTGCCGTAAAGGTGATGGAGCTTGTAAATGAATTTACACACTGGAATTTCCAGATGATGCAGGAAGGAAGTATTTATCTGGTCGGCACAACATTGTGCAGCCAGAAAGGACAGGAAATGAATGTCTGCTACAAAATAGAAGATGAAAAAGTACAACTGAATGTATTTGTTTCAGATGTTGAGTACGATGACGATTTTGTTCATAAAAAGGTTAAGGAGTTGGCACAAAAGTTTGCTGTCGGCGTGGCAGGGGTAAATGGGTGGATGCTTACCTTGGAAAATGTAATGCCCTTGCAGTTTTTTGAAAGCAACATGCATGTAATCGTTATGGAAAGAATGACTGATATGTTAGAAGCCATGACAGAGATTGTTAATTATGATGGGGAGGAAAAAGAAATGGTGGAGTGTTACACGGTTGGGGATGTTTATCAGGAAGCGGTCAATCATCAGGAGGGGATTTTATTTGATATAGATGATTGTGGTATAAACCTGCATGTATACATGAGAAAACCAACTACACATGAGATTGAACAGTTTGCATCTGGAAATCCATTTGAAATGAAACTGGCACAATTAAGGAATGTTATTTTTCCAATGTTCAAATTTGGCGATATGAGCTGGATGGATGCACCATATAATGTACACCTTAGCAGGAACCTGAACAGGCTGGAGATGCCTGCGGATGGTCAGGGACTGGCTATGACAGTCCATTTGTACGACACACAGACAGGCAGATTGCTCCATAACAGGCTGCTGTCATTGTCTACGGAAATCAGCAGGAAGCTTGTTAAAATGGCTATGGAGCAGAAAGAGAAACCCTTTGACAGGCAGGATTATCTGGGGAATGTCAGGAGCATATATGCGGCATATCCGACAAAGAAGTTATTGGGAATGGCATTGTGCTCTTATAGAGTAAGATAAGCAATAGATTGGCGGGGCTTCAGTTAAGGGCTGAAGCCTCCCCCACAGGGGAAAAAGGAGGATATTATGGGAATGAGGGCAGACTTAATCAGGGAGATGTCTCCCCAGATCAGGAAGCTGTTCTATAATGACAGCCATTACTGCAGGGATGTGGAGACAAGAAAATATGACAGGTACATTGCGGATAACCCTAATAATGTCAAAGCATTAGAGGATGCAATGACAAATAAGGGCATCACACTTGTGGTTGCCCCCACAGGTTCAGGGAAAAGCAGGACACTGGCAGATGTGGCGAAAAAAGTAGTAAAGCAGGATAAGGACTGCAAGGTATTCATAGCACTTCCGACGGTGAACACAGTACAGCAGACAGGGAATATCCCTGATGTCAGGGCCATGGTCGGCGGCGACATGTTCTATACCAGCAAAAAGATTACGGCGACCACTTATGAAAAACTGGACAAGGTACAGGACTATATCAGGAAGCAGAAGGCCCTTGGGGTTAAGGAAAGGTATGTGCTCATCCTTGACGAGTGCCATTTTCTGGTGACACAGCATAAGTTCAGGGAATATGCCATGAAAGGGATCATATCGGGCATTGAACAGAATTTTTATGACAGTGCGATACTGCTGACAGCCACACCAGCCCCCATGCCCCTTTTTCGGTGCGATAAGTGCATTGAGTTTGAGAGCGACAGCTATCGGCCTGTGATGGACAGGATTGAGATTGAGTTCGTGGATGATGTGGTTGAATATATAAAGGGAATAGATTTGGATCAATGCTTCCCATTTGTCAGGCTCAATAGCACAACACTCATTGGAGATTTGGTAAAAAATTACCTGCCATCCTATGGGGTACTCACAAGCGGGGAAAAGGACAGTGACCTGTATAATTCCATTGTAGACAGGGAGACAATCCAAAGCTCTCCGCTTAAGGGGATTCTTACTACCAGTGTTTCAGAGGTTGGAATCAATGTGACTTCCTATCCATCGAATTTGCAGATGATAGCGGCCTTTCCTGACTGGAACATGAGTGTTGACAGTATCGAGCAGTTCTTCAACAGGGCGAGGAGGACTGCCACATCCCACATTGAGTGTGCAAAGGTCATACTGCCGAAGTCAAAGGCAAATGAAGCATACCTTTTAGATGGGGAGGGAAATAAGATATGCGAGTTCCATAATGTTGTGCTGGAGAATGGCATGGCGGTCATAAAAGATACCGCACAGATGGATGGTATCCCATGCGGAAAATATAAGGTGAAGTTGGATTTATACGGTGGAAAAGTGATAAGAAATTTATATATCAGATCCACGGAGAACAGCGGAGAGGCTACTTACGGCATGGATTCACAGCCTGTATTTTTTAACGGGGCAGGGTTCAGTCCTTTGATTGGTATTTTGAAATCAAATTACAGGGCTGCCAAAGAAGCAGCGGCCACCCTCCAGAGATATGCGGATGCCTTTGCAAAGGTAAGGGATGAAAACCAGAGGACAGGAAACTTGACCGATGATGAAATGGAGGGCTTGGAGCTGGATGACAATGAACTGATGGAGATTATGGCACTTGCAGGCATTGAAGCCCAGAAAAGGCTGAAAGACTGCCTGAAATATGAGGATGGGGAAATCAGGGTAGATTACAGGCTCCTGTATATGGTGAGCTATGACCAGTACCAGAGGCAGTACCTTTACCATGCAGACAGGCTGAAAGAGGAACTGGAAGCCAGAATGAAGGTCAGGGTTGATTTTGTGGAGACGGCGACAGGGAAAGAAAAAAGAGATTATGACAGGAATAACCTGTGGGAGGGGCTTGAATATGTGAGGCAGGAAGTGGTCTGTGAGGAAGCTTATTATGATGCAATCGTAAAGTGGGAAGAAAACAAATATACATTACCCACATCCCATCACAGCGGTAATATTGCAAGAATCAGGAGGACAGGGTATCTGGCAGAGATGATGAAAAGCCTTGAAAAACTGCATATGTCAAAGGAGAATATACTCTGTCTGATGATCAGCTCCAAATCGAAAGCAAAAGTAACAAAGTTCAAAAATGCTTATAACATGATTATCTCCAACAGGATGCTTGAAAAATTTGACGGGATGGATGCAACGGCTATTCCCCTGTATCACAAAGGGATAAAAGATACCTTACAGGTAGCCATATATTGTTACTTAAAGCAGAAAGGGTGCGGATGCTACACCATCACAGATGCACTGGCAGGGGAGATAATAAGATTCTACAAAAAAACTTATCCGAAAGAATCCCTGTCTCTTAATGAAAAAGGAGCAGTGACTAGGGTTAAAAAAATGCTGAAAAACATGTACAAGTCCAAAGGGGCTGATGCAATCCGCAGCCAACTGAAAACCGAAGAAAAAGATATTTTTACGATTGAGAAATCAGATTTCAGATAAAAGAAAGGCAGAAAATTTGTTTAAAGGGAGGAAACTTATATATGATTGACAGAGAGACAATAAAGGCTGTGAAAGCAGTGGATATGAATATTATTTTTGATGAATTTAATTGGGAGAAAGACAGGTATGGCAGAGTCAGATGCCCACACCCTAACCATAATGACAGCACACCGAGCTGTACATTTTCAGAATCAAGGAATACCTGTAAGTGCTTTGGATGCGGAGAGACTTTTGATACCATTGATCTATACCAGTGCTTGTGTGAAAAAGTCAATGGAAGAGTAGTGCCATTCTATAAAGCAGTAGAAGAAATCCTAAAGCTGGAGGATATAGCAAAGGGGAGCGGTGGTAATGTGGCGATAAATAACAGCAGTAGTCAGGCTTGTGGTTATCAGTTTGGCGGTAATAAGAGCAGTCAATCAAATGTGCAAGTTACTAATGGTAACAATATCACCCCTTATGAAATGATAGTAGGTAACAGCAAGCTACTTACAGGATATGAATTAAATTATCTCCATGACAGAGGGATAATGCTTTATGATTCCTATGTTTATGATAAAAAAATCTATACAGCACAGAACATTGACAAAGCATTGCAGACAGAGACAGACCAGAATGAAATCAATCGGTTGAATGAGATAAAGGCTAGAGGCACATTTTATAAGGGGATTGCTCCCATCCTGAAAGCAAACAGAATCCAGATTAAGCATAATTATTGGGAGGGAGTGAACAGCATCATTTACCTTGTTGATTATGAGGCTGATGATGAAGATGATTTGTGCCTTGACAAGTTTTATATGAATACAGAAAGACACATGGCGGTACAGAAAAGCCTTGACGGAAGCCATACAAAAAGGGCACTGGGAGCTTCTGATTTTAACTTCATCACACAGGAGCTGGGGTATAATAAGAACAACGATATTTATATCTGTGAGGGGATAGAAGATGCTTTATCCTGTGTTATGAATGGGATAAAAAGCATATCGCTCAACAGCATTGCAAACTTAAAATCCCTGATTCATTATCTATCAGAGGAACATGCTCTGCACTGTAATGAGAGGTTTGTTATATGCTTTGACCATGATGGAGCTGGAAGAAAAGCGACAGAGGAATTAAAGGGATTCTTTGAAGCATACAACCAGAATCCGCCGAAGAACCAGAAGTATGATTATGCGGCATTAGATTATCCACAAGAGTTCCATGATATAAATGATTACTGGAAATCAAGGGTGTTTGGATAGAAAACAACACTTTTTAATTGGAAAAAATATGCCTCTTAAAAAGAAAAAGATAGGTAGCATATAGATGGAAAGTGATTCACTCGGTAAAAAAGACTTCATAGACTTTTTTCAACGAATGTTTTTCTCTATTGATACTGTAAACCCACTTTTTCTTTTTTAGGGGCATATTTTCTTTTTATTATATTTTTTTTCTTTCTGTCTATAATCTAAGGTCAATAAAAATAAGGGTGGAAGTCCTTAAAACAGGTTAAGACAGTAAAAAGACAGGTTGCAGTTTTACAGGTTTACATTGACAGGTTGCTAAAGGTGATGGCATGAGCCAGATATTTTATGTGCAAAGCACAGGAAGGAGAAATTTTATGCAGGGAAAAGATTCTAAAGAAAGGGATTGTATGTCATTTGATGGATTCTGTATATCTGTCAGGATCGACATACAAAGGAGGCTTGGCGACAGCTTCCTTGTTTATTTGAACGATGTCACCAAAAACAATGATACAAAGCTGAAAGCCTTAGTCATTACGGAGCAGGATACAAACCTGCACCCCAACATTTACATGGAGGGATTCTATGACAGGTACAGGGATGGGGATTCCCTTGTTGAAATTGAAGAAGCCATACTGCTGGTCTATCAGAAAAGCAGAATGGGGAAAAGGTTTGATGCTTCCCTTTTCACAAACTGGAAGAAAGTGAAAGAGAGGATCATATTCAGGCTTGTCAATTTCGACAGGAACAGGGAGCTTCTGAGTGATATTCCCCACAGGAAATTCCTTGACCTTGCCATTGTGTATGAATGTTTTCTGGGGGTGAATGATGGGGGCGGTGCATCCATACTTATCCATAACAGCCATCTGGATTTATGGAAAGTAACAGAGGATGAACTGCATACCACAGCTTTCAGGAACACCCCTGAACTGATGGGGTGCAGCTTCCTGAATATGAAAGAAGTGCTCCAGAAGCTTATGGACAGTGAAGGGGAAAAGGAACTGCTGGAAGGCCTGTGGGGAGTGGAAGAAGCAGATGACAACAGATTCCCCATGTATGTGCTGACCAACAGATACAAGATCCATGGGAGTGGATGTATCCTTTACAAAAACCTCCTGAAAAAGATTTCGGAGGAATGGGGCTGTGACATCTGCATCATCCCTAGCAGTGTGCATGAAACTATACTGATGCCGATGGATAAAGTGGAAAGCTATGGGGGAATGTCACAGATGATCTGTGAGGCCAACAGAACGGCGGTCATGCCCGATGAAATCCTTTCAGACCATCCATACCTGTTTGTCAGGGAGACAGGGAAAATCACAATGCAGGAGGGGATGGACTATGAATAAGGTAATCTTAAAAGGCAGATTAACAAGGGATCCCGATGTGCGGTATACAACCAGCAGCGAGCCTGTCTGCATAGCAAGGTTTACACTTGCCGTTGAGGACAGGGAGAGGGCAAAAGGAGAAGATGGCAATTATCCAGCGAATTTCATCCCCTGCATATGCATGGGGAAGCTGGGGGAGATTGCGGAAGCAAACCTCTGTAAAGGCAAGGAGATTCTTCTCTGCGGAAAGATGCAGAGTGGAAGCTACGAAAACAAAGAGGGGAAGAAAGTCTATACCCTTGAATGTTTCGTAAAGGAGATCGAATACTGTGGCAGAAAGGAAGATTCCCCTATGCCCTATGATGGTCAGGGATTTATGAACATCCCCGATGATTTGGATGAGGAACTGCCTTTCAGATAGGCAGTGCATTACAACTATATAGGATATTTACAGGAATGGGAGCGGTGCTGTGATACTGTCACAGGCATTGGTTCCATATTTTTATTTTCGGAAGGAGAAATTTTTATGAACAGGACAAAATTATCATGGACAGTCGCAAACATAGAGAAGATGCACAAGGACAAGAAGGTGCTTTCCTTTGACCACCCGATACAGCGAAAATCGGAGATTTGGACAAATGCACAGAAATCGCTTCTTATCCATTCCATGCTTGCCAACTACCCTGTGCCCAACATTTATGTGCTTCGGGAGGACAGCGAGCAGGTGGATGAAAAGAAGAAGCCCATCTTTAATTATTATGTTATGGACGGCAAGCAGAGGCTCACAAGCACACTGTCTTATATCTGGGGAGATTTTCCCTTGGATGATAATATTCCTAACATTATTGTTGAGGACACAGAGTATCCGATTGCTGGGAAGTATTTCTGTGATTTGGAAGAGCCTGTGCAGTATGAAATCAAAAGATACAAGTTTGAAATCATTGCATTTGAGGACTGCGGCAATCGGGAGATAGAGGAAATCTTCTTCCGACTGAACAACAGCACGGCACTCACAAAATCACAGATTGCGAAGGCTAAGATTGGTGTGGAGCTGGCAGGGATTGTCAGCGAGATTCTGGAATCCAGATTCTTTTCGGTGAGCTGCAGCTTTACAGGGGCACAGTTAAAAGCAAGCGATGACCAGAGATGCCTGTTACAGGCTATGATGCTCCTTGACACCAACTATGTGAGTGGTTTTGAACTGAAAGATTTTTCGGAAAATTCCATTTTGGAATATTCGGAAAGCATAAGGGAGAGCTACAGTGATAAGCAGATTGTCACACTCAGGTCTGCAATCGAATACCTGACGGATGCCTTTCCTGAAAAGAACAAACAGCTTAAGAAGATTAACATCCCCATGCTGATTTACCTTGCTGATGTGGCAATGGATGCAGGGATAGTAAAGCCTATGTATCTGCGGCAGTGGTGGGAGTTCTTCACAGAGGAAGATTCCCTGTTTGAGGACTACAAGCTGTTCTGCTCAACAGGCTCCACGAAATTGGAAAAGGTCAACGGGAGACTGGCGGTTATGGTTAAGAGCTTCTGCCTCTACCATGAGATTGAGATTCCAGAAGAACTGAAAGACATGGTGGCGGAAGTGGAGGAAAAGATTGCCCTTATAAAAGAAGAAAGGGAAAAGGAATCTTCATTGGAAGCTGATCCTGTGCTGGAAGAAAAGGAGGGCGGCGATGCCCCTGATGCGGAAAATACAGAGCAGGAGGAAGAACAGCCATTATTGGAACAGGAAGAATCTGATCCAGAGGAACAGGGAGAAATATCTGTTGTTCAGAAGTGTGCAGATGCTCCCATAGCACAGGAGGATACCCCTGAAATTCAGGAAGAAGATGCAGGGCATTGTAAAGATGGCCCTGAACCTCCCGAAACAGGGGAAGGTGGTCTTCCTGTGGATGCAGAGGAATGATACAGCCTGCATAAAAATTTCATATAGAGGCGTGGCGGTTATATGAGCCACAGGACAGGGGCAGGCAGGAATGTCTGCCCCTTTATCAAAGGAAAGGATGGTAGTTCATATGAAGACATTGGCTGACTATGTGGAGATAATCGAAAACAACATGGAGTGTGTAATCCTGAAAGTGAAGCCTGACAGCAGGATGGCCCTTATCGCTCTGGGATGCTTCAATGGCAATGAAGAGATGATCAGGCTCACAAAAGGGGAGACACAGACCTGCACCCTGTTCTACAAAGATGGGGGTATCTCTTCATGGAGCTGGGGGAGCAGGGGGCATACCCTTGTATCTGACAGCACCTCTAAATGCGGAGAGATGGTCCAGCACTGTCTGGAGGAGGATTTCGACATCTGCATGGCTGGAAGCAGGAAGGACATCGAGATGACACTCCATATCAGAAAGATTGGAGACAGCACAGGCATGGTGATGGTCTATAAACTGATGTGGTTCAGAGAGGATAACATCTGCATCCACAAGAATGGCCGATACCTTATGCACATGGACAGTCTGGAGAAAGCGAAGGACTATGTATACAACAGGATTGAATTTGTGGATGAGGAGCAGTCTGTCGCTGGGACTGGGTGTCAGGTGCTTGAGATCACAGGATTCAGGATACAGAAAGGGTAAGGGATTGTAATATGCAGATCAACTTCTATGAAGCCAGACTGTCCGAAGATGACAGGACAATGCTGGTAAAGGAAAAAGGGGTGGATTATGAGGAGGGGAAACTGAACAGCCCAAAAGGCATTGCAATGATGATGCGGAAGCTCCTGAACATGGGGCAGATGGCGGAGGAGCACTGTTACATGATCGCCATGAACAGCTCCTGCAAGGTCCTTGGGATATTCCTTATCTCCAAAGGGACAGTGAATGTCAGCCTTATCTCACCGAGGGAGGTCTATATCAGGGCATTGCTTTCAGGGGCGGTGCAGATCGTCCTCTGCCATAACCACCCGTCAGGATGTGCCGTGCCGAGTGAATCAGATATGGAGGCAACAAAAAAGGTTAAGGAAGCTGGGAAACTGATGGGCATAGCCCTTGCGGACCATATCATCATTGGGGGCGATTCCTATTTGAGCTTTAAAGAAGCAGAGATATTGTGAAAGGATGGTGCTTTATGAAATGGTTCAAAGATGTTAAATCGTTGGAGGAACTGCGGAAGCTGTACAGGAGGCTTGTTGTGGAGCATCATCCTGATAACGGCGGTTCAGAGGATATCATCAAAGAAGTCAATGCAGAGTATGACATTTTGTTCAAGAGACTGAAAAGTGATTTTGAGCATAAGGACACATACAAAGATGCAACCGACAAGCAGAAGCAGGCCTATGACTGGCAGAAAGACAAGTTGATCAGGGAAAAGGTCATGCAGCTTGCAAGGTTTGAAGGGATCAAGGTGGAGATTATTGGTGTCTGGATATGGGTGTCCAACTGCTATGCCTACCGAAAGGAACTGAAAGAGTTAGGGTTCCACTGGGCAAGGCAGAAGCAGATGTGGTATCTGCATTTTGACGATTTCCATAAGTTCAGCTCAAAACCTGCTTCCATGAGCTATATCAGGGAAAAATATGGCTGTGTGGAAGTCAGGTTTAAAAAAGACACAGAGGAAAAGAAGAAACTTGCAAAAGTATAAAGGAAAAGAGGTAGATGTTTATGATGGATTTAAAGACTGCCAGCCCACAGGAGATTGCGAAATATTTCTCCCGTGAAGTGAACAACATGTTTTTTAAGCCTGATAAGATCGCAGGGGAACAGAGGGATTCCAGACAGATGGAGGATTTGGACATCTGCTGGATAAAGGTAATATCTGACAGCAGATACAGGACAGATTTGAGGAATGAAGCATCCGCAAAAACAGGCAGACAGCTTGCGGAGATTCCCTTTGTCCAGAAGAAGATGGAATCTGTCAGCAATGAGAAGATGGAAAAGGTGGCAAAGGAGATGGCGATGGACCACAGGACTTTGCAGCAGACTTTTTCAGGGCTTGTGTTCTACCATTTTCTACAGTCCTGTGATAAGGAAGAATCTGAAGAGCTTATTGCGGTTATGGGTGAATCCTTTTACAGGTTGCCCCTGATCTGAAAGGAGAATGATGTTTTATGGGAATTGATTTAAACGAAATCAGGAAGCATGTGGAGCTATATTTTAAAGAGCATCTTCCTAAATATACAGTATTGGAGATTAGGCAGAAATCTTATCATCCAGCGGACAATTATCTTTGGATGGTATCGGCAAAGAAAGAGGATGGCACTTATGCGGTGTGGACTGCATGGAATGAATCAAGCCAGAGCCTTAACTTTGGGCATTATAACCTGAAATCCATAGAGGACTGTGAAAAGGTGTTTGAAGAATTTTATTTTAAAGGATAGGAACAGGGGAACTCTGGCTTTCGGGCTGGGGTTCCTTAATATCCCCTGTCAGACCTTGAAATCAACGGGGTTTGATAGTATACTAAAAGAAGCAGAGGGAAGGAATCGTAAGGATGGCAAAGAAAACACAGGACTTAAAACCAGATACAGTGCTAAAGAATTACTGGAGTGGTAATGAGCAGTTTGCCGACCTCTTCAATGCAGTGCTGTTTGAGGGAAAACAGGCCATCAGGCCAGAGGAGCTGGAGGATGTGGATACGGAGGAATCCTCTGTATTGGAGCATAAGGACTATGCGGAGAGCATCAGGGCATCCAGAGACAATATAAAGGTAAGCAAGAGATCCACCGCATTTGGAGTGGAGCTTGTGATGCTGGGAATGGAATCACAGGAGCATATCCACTATGCAATGCCTATGCGAATTATGGGATATGACTACGGCACTTATAAAAAGCAGTATGACAGCAATGCTAAGAAGTATCAGACAGCAAAGGGGCTGGAAGAAGATGAATACCTGTCGGGGATGAAAAAGACAGACAGGTTTATCCCAGTCATTACGATGGTTGTCTACTATGGTGAGAAGCCATGGGATGGGGCAGTATCGCTCCATGGGATGTTAAATATTCCCGAAGAAATGAAAGCATTTGTGAATGACTATAAGATTCTGCTTGTGGAGGCGAGGGAGAACAGCCTGACACTCCATAATATGAAGAATGTGGCTTTTTTCAATCTGATGAAAGTGATTCTTGATAAAAGCCTGTCAAGGGATGAAGCAAGGAAAAAAGTCATAGACTATGCAAGGGAACACAAGGTAGATAAGTCTGTGATTATGACAGTGGCAGGAGCAACCAACTGTAAGATTGATTATAATGCGTTATCTGAGAAAGGAGATTTTGATATGTGTACTTTGTTTGATGAAATTGCAAAAGAAAATGAAGCAAAGGGCATTGTTGAGACAGGATTTGATTTTGGGCTTTCTGAAAATGATATATTGAAAAGGTTGCAGGAGAAACTGAACCTGTCATTGCAGATGGCACAGGAATATATCAAAATGTTTGGAAAGCAGACAGTGTAAGAAACTGACTGTAAAGGCATTATGAATCCCCCTTAAGATGGGGGATTTTGTCATTTGGAGCTAGACAAGCCTTGTCTAGCATAGGAATGTCAGTTTTTCCAGTAAAATCAATACTTTCAGGGGTTTTGGAGCGGAGAAGAAGTCTATTTTTTCCTTATATATAATATATACTTTAGCTGTTGTTAGAATATATGGTTTAAGTATTTTCTGATAAAAAAATCTGCCTCATAAAAGAAAAAGGTAGGTATGGGATGTATTGGAATGGAACTGCATGTTAAAGAAAAATAAGATTGTCTTTTTTTGACAGGTAGTAGCCATTACAGAACCTGAATCCCTTATTTTTCTTTTTAATAGGCAGATGTTTTTGTTTTAGAAAAATTCTGATTTTAGTTATAATTTATATGGCAGGTGTCTATAATATATAGCCCCACAAAGGGGAGGCCCTTATCGGGCCTGCAACCTGTAAATGCAAAAAAAATTGAAGGATGGCGGTACATAAACAGTCATTTTTTCAAAGGGTTCACGGCATGTTGCCCTAATGGGAGCAGGTTAGCTGAATAAACAAGATAAGCCTTATGTTTATGTGAACACAGGCTTATTTTTTTGACGTTTTTAATATAGATTAGGATTTTTGGAACAGAAATCACTAAGCATATAGGTTATATGTAATGGGTGCAATATGTATACTATATTTTCCTTGCATTGATAATGAGAGTACGTTATACTTGAATGGTATAGGGGCAACATGTTGAACATATTATAATTTGATTTTAAGTGAAACTTTTTGGAGAAAACAGTGCTCCCTTATATAACAGGGTAAAAACCTGAAAATATTACAGCTAAAGGAGATGCCTATGAGAAGAATGATGAACACACTATCGGTTGGCACACGGAGGAAAGGGGTTGAATGATATGGGAGAAGTAAAAACAAAACACAGGAAGCTGACAATAATAGATATCCTTTATGATGACACCTTATGGATAGTTTTCTATATCTTTAATACCCTGTATGCATTTGGAAGGGTGATGGTCAGGTATAATTACAGTTCCGTTGCGGACAGCAATCCAATATCGGTGGCCCTGCACGGCGGGTTTTACCTTATATGTGCTATGGTAGTCGGCGGACAATGTATGGGAGCCAGATTTGCAAGATGCAGTGTGATGGAAATGCTTTATTTTGGTTTGAGAATAATAGTCCTCTGCCCGCAGTTTTCGGAGACCTTTTCTTACCTGCTGGCAGCACGGGTTATCTGTATTCTGGTTGGGGCATTTATGGGGGTTATAGTGTTTAAGAAACAATACAGGGAAATGGATAAAAAGTATCACTTCCGTTGGAAAGTCATTTTACCCGTGGCGGTGTTAAGTATTGTTCTGTTTGTCATAGTTTACCATGAATATGTGATGCAGATGATAGGGGGAGCGTTTATAATCGCAATAATAGCAGTATTTTGCAACTTAGGGGGCGTGAATGTAATCCCGATTGAGGATATAGATTCTATAATCTTGAAAAAATAACAGGGAGAAGAATTTATACAGAATTTTATAATATGGTAAGAAAAGAACTGAGGAAAATCTACATAGAGAAAAACAAGCCTTATGTTCCCTGTAAGAGGGGAACATGGGCTTATTTTTTTCGCTTCTTTCTATGGAAATTGATGATTTCCTCTTTCCGCTCATTGATTGCGGTGATTTCTTCCTCTGTTGCAGTGAACAGCAGAATATCCTCTACCCTGCAGTCCAGTATCAGGCACAACTCATTGAGGGTGTTGGAGCTTATCGGCTCTCCATGCCCCATTCTTCTTAATGTATTTGATGAAATCCCCCAGTAATATGTGAGCTTGTATTTTGATATTCCTCTTTCTTTCATGGTAGACCATAGCGGTTCATACGAAATCATGTATATCCCCCCTTTCCTGTCAGGGTTTCCAGTATCTTATATGTTCATTCTAGTATCAATGTAAAATATTGAACATTCATTACATTTAATAGGGGCTACATATTGAATATAGACCTTGCACAACGGTGGCAGGTACGTTATAATACAGTAGGGATAGGGGTAATATGTAATCCATAAATAAGCGGATTTCCGATTACTTATGGACAGGGATATATCCCCAGATAAAATACAAAAGGGCAGGATGGCAGAAATCCTGAATATGAGGAGGAAGAAAATGAAAAAGAGAATTGTGATTGCTTTAGTAACAGGATTGATGATGGTATCCTTTACAGGGTGCGGAACAAAGGCAGAGTCAACAGATCAGGAGGCTTCTGAAAGCAGTAGTGCTGAAACAGAGGCAGATGATGAAATCGCAAGCGAAGAGGTTGCTGGAGAAGACACCGAAGACGAAGAAGAACTTGGGGATACTAATTATAATGGTATCATTCTGTTTTCAGAAAAAGAATCTAAAGACTTTGATGCATTAGATGAAATTGAATATAAAGCATTTAATGGTTACATAGAAGCAGAATCATATGTTCCTATTTTGGATGGAGATGGTTATTGGATTGGTAGCATTGAACCTGGAACAACTGTTTCTATTACAGAAATGAGTACAGATTTATGGGCAAGGTTTGAGAATCCGATTGAAGGTACAGATTATGATTATCTGTATGTAAGAAATGAAATGGTTGATTCAGAAGATTTCCATTATGATGCGGTAAAGATGAAACAGGGAATTGAAAACTATATTAACACTTATGGTATTCAAGATGCAGAATATACATTTTTGGATGAAAAAGTTTCTGATATGGAACTCTTTGAATGTAGAATGGATTCAGTATATGATGATCAAACGATGTATGAATATTGGGTTGCAGAACAGATTACAAGAAATGACGAAGTGAATCCATTGCTTTATGGAACACTTTATATTGAGTGCGAAGATGATACAGATGGTTGGATTATCTGCAGAATTTATTATAAAGACCTTATCGAATCAGAGTATTAAAAATTAACGGGAGATAGTGTTATGAAGAGGGAAAGAATCTATGCAATCTTTATGGTTGCAATTATGGCACTTGCTAGCGGATGTGGGAACATAGAAGATACAGACAAGACAGAGACTGCTGTGATAGAGGGCAGTGCCAGCGAAACAGTGGAAACTGAAAATTCTGATGTCATAGATAAAAAAACTGTTGAACCTGAAAGTTCTTCCACAGAAGCTAAAGACATTGACAGCATGATTGTCGAGAAAGATGATTCAGAGCTTGATATGAAGGCTTACCATTACAGTATGGAAGACAGAACATTTTGTGATGATGGAGAGGATGTTTTCGGCGCTGTATTCTTTGATGAAAGTAATCTGACAAATTATGTTACAACAGGAAAAGTGCCAATTTATGCACAGAATGGTGTAAGGATTGGCTATGCGAATGAAGATGTTGATATTATTGTAATGGGAACTTATGGTGATTGGTGTCGCTTTTATTTAGATAAAGATATCAGATATGCGAGAATTTCTGATATTGAAGCAGATGCAATTACCATGGATGAAAGGGATGCGATAAAAGAAGAGGAAGCAAAGAAACAGGAATCTACTGTGAAAACAGAGAAACCAAATGAAGCAACTCCTGTTGAACCACCTGTGGTGGATAATACTGATACTTCTGTTGTATCTGAATCTGTGGAACAACCTACTACAAGTGATAAGTATACTCCTGAAGAGGCAATGGCAGTTTATCGTTCTCTGATGGAAGCAGGTGGTATTACTTGGAATCCTGCTCTTAAGGATGGAGGTAGTTGGGGTACAGGATTTATGTATCTTGATAAAGGTTATCCTGAGTGGGCTGCAAGTTCTTCACTTGAATCTTTTGCAATTGGAAATCATGGAGGTGCATCATGGACTGAGTTTTATTTTGAAGTAACAGGTTCAGATGAAGAATGTGTCTACTATACAATGTGGGCAGAATAAATTTAAAAGGGCTTAGAGAAATCCAGGCTCTTAAACAGACAAAAAAGATTATCTATTCGATTAAGAAGCAGATAATCTTTTTTATTGTTCCCATGGAGCTTTAGGCATTGTCCTGAAATTCCATTCCATGTGTGCATATTTTGATGGGATAGGGATTTCATAATATACACAGCTTTCTTTCATTCCCTGAATAAAGGAATAGAAGCAACAGGCAAAAGCATCTGCCCTGTGGGAGTTGTTAAGAAGCTGAATGTCACCTGTCAGGTTGTAGGCTGCCTGACACATTTCCTGTTTATCTGCTTTCCCGTTTCCAGTGAGACAGTATTTTATAGAAGTGGCAGGTATTGGCTTGTAGAAATGGTTCAAAGCATAAGCGGTTGTGGTAAGCAGGGTAGTTGTTTCCTGTGCATCTATCACACCTTTCAGGGTATCGGTATCCCGAATTGTGTTTAGGGAAAGTCTCTCAAAGGTCATGGACAATACCTGTCTGTGGGCGAATAATTCATAGTATTTCTGGCATAAGAAAATCTGTTTGTCTTTCTGCAATGCAAGCATATCCAGATCATCTAAAAAGTAATAGGAATCCCCAAATTCAAAATCAGTGATGGCTTTATGTGCATCCCTTATGATGTTTATATATGCAAAGGCAGTATTACTGACACCAGAATCTATGCCGACCATTATCTGCGGTAAATCAAGGGAAACACTGTCCATGGTTGGGAAATAACATTTGAAAGGGAATTGGTCAGGAATCCCTTTCTCCCTTGGAATGTGCTTTTTGTATAGGTAGGTATTCTGCTCTGCCATATTGTTATTTCCTCTTCTTTTGGCTGAATGGAATTGTAACCAGACTTCTCCTGACCTGTATCTTAACATCCCTGTTAAAAAGTGAAGTGATATTATTCTGAAATTCTTCATAATCTTTATATGCTTTCTTATAGCTTTTCTTTTTCCCAGGGAGTAAGACAATCTGAAAATTTGCATAATTTCTTCCAGCAAAAATGTTCCTGATTAAGATTCTGCAGTCGGGGGAATCGAAAAATTTAGTAAACCATCTATTGGCAGGATAATCATTCAACTCCGCATAGAAAGCATTATTGAGTTCAAAGGAAAAATGGTTGTTTAACTGCTCCATATAGGCAAGGGCTGTGTCTGTTCTGCGGAGCAGGGCAGGATATTTCATTTCAATATACTTGAAGAAATTATGGGGTGTAAGGGGTTCTTTCGCATACACATTGAAGAAAAGGTCATGTTTTGCTTCTTCGCCTAACGTTAGCAGAAATTTGATAATGCCCTCGTCCGCTGCGGTGACAGTTCCATTCCAGTCGGCAGCAAATTCTGGTGTGGTGATGAAATAGTCTTTTTGTTGTAGTTTTCCCTGTTCAATCAGGTCAAGCAGGGCAAATTCAACTTCCTTTACTGTATTACATTCAAAAAGTTCTGTGACCATTTTGATAAGCTGGTTCTTTCTGATCGGCCTGTTTAAGCAGGTGCAAGTGGATAGGAGAGCTTTTTGCAGATCGGCAAGTTCCAATATCCTGTTGTCAGTCTTTTTCATAATAATTTTTAACTCCTTTCGCTTTGTTTATGGCATATTATGTTATTTTGTGTCATATCATTTTAATGCGTGTTATAAGATTTTAAATTGTGTCATGCTGTCTGCTTCTTTACAGATGGACATTGTATTTGGAATAGATTTCTTCACCGATATAGTTCACGGTGATGCTGTTCCAGTTTGACGGAAGAATCCCTATATCTTTCATAATCTTTTGTTTCCTGTTTTCTACCGCCCATTCTTGGCGGTAGAAGTCATATGCTGTTGTATTTTCAAAATCCCGAAGTTCTGTTGCTCTATCACCGTCCCATGTGTAAACAGTGACAGAGAGATACAGATTGTAATTGTTTAAATATCTCTGGAACATGAGCAATATATAAGAAGCCTGCTGGTACAGTTTTTTAATATAGATGCTGTCATTGCTGTCAAAGAAGCAGACATTTATAAGATTGTGCTTAACATGTTCTATGTAGAAGCCATGAGAAGCGAGGTTCTTTAAACTGTAGAACAGCTTGCACTTATCAATGTCGCTGTTGTAGCTGTCCATTTCCTTATCCCTGCGGTTTTTCGTTATACAGGGGACTGGTTCAATATCTTTTCTTAATTGCTTTGATTCAAAAGCCTGTTTCTCTTCTGTGGCAATCGTTAAATCCCTAAAAAAATCATCTGTAAGGTTATGGTCATTTTCAGCAAGGACATTCCAGAGGTTATTGTAGAAATCCACCATATCAACCTGATTATTTGAGAGCAGAAGATTGCTGCCGCTCCAATTCAGATAGGTGATGATGTTGTCCATGCTGATGTCAAAATCCTGTTTCCGCATATCGGGGATAACTTTCTCAATCAAATAATCAACCCTGAAAATCTGCTCAAAAATCTTTTGTTCGCTCCAGTTTATTGCTGGTACATCCCTGCTGGTTACATTAAGAAACTGGCTTTTTGGATATTTGGAAAGATAGAGCATCTGTGTCCTTGTATCCTTGTTGATGGTCTTTTGCAACAGGAATCCAGTAAGGATCAATTCGGCAATATCAAACTCAATATCTTTCTCTGATCTGTCTGAAAGTATGTGAAATAACTTCCTTATCTGCTTGCGGAGCATGTAGCCGTTGCAACAGAAGATCATATAGATTAAATCCTTATATTTGATGAACAGGCTTTCTTTCTGTTCTGGTGTCAGCTTGTGTGTTGTGTGTCTCATATAAAAAATCTCCTTTCAAAAAATGTGCGTATGTGTTGTGTTAAGTAGGAACAAAAGTGACTTTTAGGGAGAGCAGTTCACAGGTCATGGCTTTGCTTTCGATTTCTTCATTTCCATAATTATCTGTAACAACCTCGATTGCTTCATAGGTTCCCTGCTCTGTCTGATAAATGATATCTGGCATGGATAACTGGTTGTTTTTCAGTGCATCCACAAGTTCCTGATAATGGTCATGCTCCTGTTTGTCCAGATACTCCTGCAATCTGCTTTCTATGAATGGCTGCAATTCCCTTTCGCTGATAATAGAATCCAATTCCCTTTTTGAGAGATTGTCGGCCAGATATTCAGAGACTTTGCTGTTGTGGATAGAGGCATTTCCATTACTGATAAATTGTTTGATGTTACATTCCTGTCGGCAGAAGGCTTTGCCCTTTTTATCTGTCAACTCATAAAAGGTTTTGATGCTGTTCCCATGCTTATCTGGTACACTGACCTCTTTGATAAGTCCTGCCTGCTTATAGGATTTGATTCTGTTGTCGGTAATCTCTAATTTATGGAGAGTATCTTTACTCATGGCACCTGATTTCGCAAGCAAGGAAAAAGCCCTTTTGTCCTTTGGGTAGACATGTGACAGTCCACCTTTTTTCTTTGCCATGTATCTTCAACTCCTTTTAAAAAATCTATGTAAACACTGCTTCAAGGGGCAGTGGATGCCCCGCTGTCCGAAGGACAGCTAATATAAAAAATTAGGATTGTACATAACACTTGTAAAGTCTGTTGCTGGGGGCGAGCGTACCCAGCCCCATGGGAGGTTGCCAGCGGCAAATGCGAAGCATTTCCTCCCTGTTTATGGGGCGCAGGCGGAGCTTTGGGGCACGAAGTGCCACATTGCGGAGGCGAGCCCCCAGCTCTTCCTTGTTTTGCTTTGCTATGTTATGGGGTAAGAGTAAACACGTTTGTTGACAAGGCACTGACTTTTTCTGTACTTTATACATTATTGTAGATGATGGATGTATCTGCTATTACGAAAATATGCACTATCTCTAAAATAGGTAGTAATACCAGAACAGAAGAAAAGAATGCCACTTAAAAAGAAAAAGGTTGGTAGGTGTATCATTGGAAGAGAACTATCAGTCAAAAGAAAAGGCATGTCTGTTTTCTTTGACAGATACCAGTCAATACAGAATCTAATACTTACCATTTTTCTTTTTACGAGGCAGAATCTTTTTCATACAAAGCATCAGCTTCTATGAAGATAACAGAATTAGGACATAAAAAGTATGTATTATATATAAGGGAAAAATGGGGCATCTTTTATGGGTAAAATGCTCTGAAACACTGATGTTTACTGGCTTCAGGGCATGTTGGGAGCTAGACAGGCTCTGTCTAGCAAAACAGGGGAATTAGGACAGTAAGAAAAAGGGAAAATGATTCTGCAAAATTTTTTGAAAAATATGTTGACAGCTTTTTAAAAGTTTGTTATAGTAATCTCATGTTCCCCTAGAGTGGCGAACAAAAATTTAATATCAACCAGATTAAGATAGTGGTTAGGACATTATTGTTTCGGTTGGTAGGATACTTTAAAAATTACAGTGGAGAGTAAAGGGAAGTTTATGCCTTGAAATCTACAGACAGTATCTACTAGCAGAAACTTTTTTAGTGTCCTAACCACTTTTTGGTTTCTAAATTAGATATGCTGAACCTTGACAACTAAATAAAGGAGCTTGAATAAAAAATGCAAATTAGTATTGCTCGGAGCAAAAAGAAAATCCATGCGATAATAGATTCAACGAAAGGGAGATAAGGCTTTAACAGGGAATACCTGCCACTTCTCAGGCAGTAAGAATAGTGGGGAGGCTGGCATACAGCCAGACAAGGTATCAAGTGCCAAAAGGCTTGCTGTTACTCCATCAGCAGTTATCTGGATGGAGGCAGGGCTGTCTATAACAGTTCTGACAAGATGCAGGGGAAAGAAACGTTACATCATTATAAAGAAATAATTATTGTCACAGATTAACTAAAAATTTGAGCGAAAGAAAAGGAGACTGATTATGTGTAAGATAATTGAATTTAATGGACATAGAGGAAACGTGAATACAAAAAGAATTGAGCAGATACGGAGAGAGGCTGAAAAATGTGAACCAAGGCATACAGGGGGATTATCAACAGAGGCATTAATAAAGGAATATGTTCAGAATGGAAAGAGTATACAAAAGCTGGTTCGTTATATGATTGAACAATATGGATATATGTTTACTGACAGCAAAAACAATATTATTGAAGAGGTAAAGAGAGATGTAAGATATTGTGACATATATCCAGAAATAAAAAATAAAAGGTTTAGAGCACCTCTTGCAGTAAAAATTAGGGGGAGATGGCATATGGTGG
This sequence comes from Clostridia bacterium, assembly GCA_910574835.1. GTDB lineage: Bacteria > Bacillota > Clostridia > Lachnospirales > Lachnospiraceae > Laedolimicola. The sequence continues at coordinate 43,558 of CAJTDE010000031.1, forward strand.
AAATTTTTACTACTTATGCAAGTGTCAAAGCATTTAGGAACAAGATGGATACGATTGGTAATTACAATGTGAGTGGATTTTCAATATATCTGACAAAGTTTGAGACAAGGGAAATGACAGATTTATTATGGAATAAGGAGAGTGAATATTTTTGGCCTGCGATTGTTGAAAAGGCACATGATATTTTCTTTTATGAAGGAATCCATGACACATACACATTTGATAAAGATATAGAAGTTAGGGTGAAAGATGAGCCTGGATTTATGTTTTGCCAATACAAAATGTTGGAGTTATCCTTTCCTGATTATGTTATTTTGGAAGGCGTAGATAACAGGACAAACAATAAGCACTTGCTGATGCTGTGTATAGGAAATGAGTTGGGAAAATATTCAAACTATTTTGAGGAGAAATATAGAGATGCAGATGTTCCTTTGTTTTATACAAGATGGAGAAATAGAGCTGGAGCAATAGATTGGAAAACAGAATTAAATAGTGGTTTCAGGGCTCACACTCTATATAGAAGTATTGAAGGACTTAGGGAAGAATATAGGGAAGTATACAAGGAAAAATATAAGGAAGAAAGCAACTTTTAAGAGCCTTGCCAATAGGGGTAGGATACGTTATAATACCCTTACAAGGTCAATTTCTCCATATCCAGAGGCACACCTGATTATCCTGTGAGGGCAATCTGGGGCAGCCCCAAAAAGAGAATAGAGTAAGTTCAAATGACCTTGTAGAGAGGAAATGATCCTTTCTATGAGGTCATTTTAAGTTAGAGGGATGGAGAGAGAAAGCCTTGAAAATAAAGGGATTTAAAGGTATCAGGTGCTGGTACGGTTTGATTCAGAGGGGCATGTTTCCCGTGTATTTTGCTTCTGAATGGTTTTTGGGGAAAATGGGTAGAGGATATGCGAGATTGCCTTTTGAGGATAATCGGGGTTGCCCCTGAACAGAAATGGGCTTTAGAAAGCTAGTGTTTATGCGGTTTCCAAACAAATTTGTTTAGGCGTTGGCAACGATTTGGCAACATTTTTCACATCACGCACTAAATAATTACATCAATGGCAGAAGAAAACCTTGCTGATTTTCAGATATGAAAACTGAATATCGGCAAGGTCTTTTTATGCTTATTTCTGTTTTTTCTTTTTCGCTGTTTTCTTTTCTTCTTTCTCGATTTTCTGAAATTCCTCCATAAGCATATCACTGACCGCCTGTGAGGGGACTTTCGCCCAATGCTTTGAGGTGTCCAGTTCCGGGTACTTGTACCGCCACTGGTCGTATTCTTCTCTGCTTATTTCGCCCTGTTTCAACTTGGCGGCTTGCTCCTGCCATGCGTGGAACATATCAAACATGGACGTATAAGTGGAATAGTCGGACTTGTCAAGGCGCAGGCAGATTTCCCCGTCAATCTCCCCGATTTTCAGCCCGTACATATCTTCCAACGCAAAGAGCGTGTGCATAAGCCCTATATAGGTATCAATATCCGGCACGGTAAGGGCGTGGGTGCTTACATCAAAGATACCCGCCATTTCTTTTACAAGGTCGTGCTTTGGTGTCCTCGCTTCGGTTTCATACTGTGCCATACGGACATCAGATGTCTTTCCGAGAAAGCCGAGGATTTCGCCTAACTGTTTCTGCGTCATGCCCTTTCGGTTGCGGAAAAAGCGGATACGTTTGCCGATTGCCATAATAAAACCTCCGTAGTAGTGAAAGTGGTACAGCGTTGCATGACTGTACTTAAACAAATCTGTTGAAGTCAGTATAACATGGTGCAATAGAAATAGCAAGAATAACTTAAATAAAAAAAGTTAAGATTTTCTCGAAAGCCACTTGACTTAACGGAATTTATTTAGTATTATATCAACAAGGCTTAAACAAAAACAGTTAAACATTGAAAGGAGAGGGTATCTGAATGACAGAAAAATCATTTATGACAGTGGAGGAAGTGGCAGCGGAACTGCGTGTGTCGAAGTCAAAAGCCTATCAGATTGTAAGGGAACTGAACGCAGAAATGCAGAAACAGGGCTATCTGACGGTGGCAGGACGTGTGAACGCTACATTTTTTCATAAAAAAGTATGTTACAGCGAATAGGAAGGAGATGGTTTAGATGGCTGTATACAAGGACAACGCTACGGGGACGTGGCGGGTTATCTACCGCTTTACCAACTGGAAAGGGGAGAGGAAACAGACACAAAAGAGAGGTTTTGCAACCAAAAGGGAAGCGCAGGCGTGGGAACATGAAGCCATGTTAAAACAGGGCGCAAAACTGGATATGACATTCGGCAGTTTCTTTGAAGTGTATGAAGCCGACAAGAAACAGCGTGTCAAGGAAAGCACTTGGGAGTCCAAAAGTCATGTGATACGGACAAAGATTTTACCGTACTTTGAAAACCGCAAAATCGCAGAGATTGAAGCAAAAGATGTGATAGCGTGGCAGAATGAGTTAATGGCATATCGGGACGAGAAAGGAAAGCCCTATTCAGCGGATTATTTGAGGACAATCCATGCACAACTTACGGCGATATTCAACCATGCAGTAAACTTTTACAACCTGCCCTACAACCCGGCAAGGCGGGCGGGGACGATTGGGAGCGAAGCAGTCAAGGAAATGGACTTTTGGACGAAAGAGGAATATCTGAAATTTTCCGAAGCCATGATGGATAAGCCCCGTTCGTATTATGCGTTTGAAATGCTTTACTGGTGCGGTATGCGTTCCGGCGAACTCCTTGCCTTAACGCCTGCTGATATTGATTTTGAGAAGCAGACAGTCACAATCAGCAAGACTTTCCATCGTTCCAAAGGGCGGGATATTATCACAAGCCCTAAGACGAAAAAGAGCAACCGCACAATTAAAATGCCGCCGTTTCTCTGTGAGGAAATGCAGGAGTACATCAAAATGCTTTATGACATCAAGCCGGACGAGCGTTTATTTACGGTCACAAAATCCTATCTCAATCACGAAATGGAGCGAGGGGCGAAGCAGGCGGGCGTTAAGAAAATCCGTGTCCACGATATTCGCCATAGTGCGGTTTCGCTCTTAATCAACATGGGATTTTCGGTACTGGCGATTGGGGAGCGCATGGGTCATGAAGCGGAGAAAATCACTTACCGATACGCCCACTTATTCCCTACGGTGCAGACGGAAATGGCGGAGAAATTGGAAATGGAGAGAATGACAAAGGAGGAAAATCCTCTGCTCCTGCAAGGGCAGTCGCATTTTCCTGCGGAAAACAGGGAGGATTAGGAACATGGAAAAATCACTGGATTACAAAGGAAGATGGCGCAATCATACGGTGGCGTTCCGGGTATCGGACGAAGAAGCAAAGCTGTTGAATGATTTGGTGGCGTTGTCGGGGCTGACAAAGCAGGACTACATCACAAGACGGCTCTTGTGCCGGGACGTTGTGGTGCAGGGCAATCCGAGGGTGTATAAAGCACTGAAAAATCAGATGGCGGCAATCTATGAGGAATTGAAACGTATGGAAAGCATAAGCCCGGATAATGACGAACTGCTCTACACGTTACAGGTAATCGCAATCACATTAGACGGTCTGAAAGGGGAAGATGAATGACAAATAAAATAAAAACGACTGCTCCCGTATCATCTGTTGGCGCAGATGGGAAACAGCCGATTATGAAAAATCACACTGAAATTATAGCAAATGAAACAGCACAAATCAATCTGCAAGCCACAAATTGCCCGGAGAAATCCGGGCAGGGCAACGGGCTTCAAACCGTTTCCATGACAGAACTGTATGATACGGTGTACCCGCCGAGAACGCCTGTTGTGGACGGTTTTCTATATGGCGGCACTTACCTCTTTGTGGGTGCGCCGAAAGTTGGGAAATCGTTCTTTATGGGGCAGCTTGCCTACCATGTGGCAATGGGGCTTCCACTGTGGAATTATCCAGTAAGAAAAGGAACGGTTTTGTATCTTGCACTGGAAGATGATTATGCAAGGCTTCAGCGGCGGCTGTCCGTCATGTTTGGCGTGGAGTGTGCGGATAATTTATTTTTTGCAACGCAGGCAAAGACATTGAATGAGGGACTGGACGGAGAATTAGAGGAATTTATCAAAGAGCATAAGGACGCAAGGCTGATTATCATTGACACGCTCCAAAAGGTGCGTGAGGTCGGCGGGGACAGGTACAGCTATTCCAGTGACTATGAGATTGTGACAAAGCTGAAATCATTCAGCGATAAATACGGTGTCTGCCTGTTGGTGGTTCATCATACCCGCAAATTGGAGTCCGAGGACAGCTTCGATATGATTTCCGGCACAAACGGGCTTCTTGGTGCGGCAGACGGGGCGTTTATCATGCACAAGAAAAGGCGCACGGACAACACGGCAGTCATGGATATTGTGGGGCGTGACCAGCCCGATCAAGAACTGACGATAGAGTTTGACCGGGAACAGTGTATTTGGAAATTTCAGAAAGCGGAAACGGAATTGTGGAAACAGCCGCCGAACCCATTACTGGAAGCAATCAACGAATTTCTGACAGGGGAAATGCAGGAATGGGAGGGGACGGCAACGGAACTTCTGAAACAGTTGCCGGATATGCAGTTGTCGGCAAATGTGCTTTCCCGGAGATTAAATGTAGTGAACAGCCAGTTGCTTAATGACTATGGTATTTTTTACGACAATAAGCGGGGGCATGAGAGAAAAATTATTCTGAAACGGCTAGAGCAAAAAGAGTAAGGTGCGACGATATGCGTCGGTTGCGACGGTATTTTTGATAGCGGGGCGGTATAGAAAATATCGACGCTATCGACGCAAACCGACGCATGGGGGAGCAGTAAAGCGGCGAAAAGCCGCACCGTCCGTAAGGACGGTATGCTGTCCAACGGACAGCTTGCCCCCGGCAGGGCGCAAAGGCACTTTTGATAGAGCGCAGCCTGTCGAAAGTGCTTTTGCGTTACTTTCGCAGAAAGTAACAAAGGCTATGCGCCGTATCTGGCGCTCATTACCCGATAGGGAGAAAGGGAAATTTATTGAAGCGGACAATCAGCGTTATGACAGGGAAAGGCTCTGTCAACCACAACAGCAGAAAATTCCATGCAAAGAACACTGACCCGGAGAGGAGCTGTCTGAATGTGGAATACTGCAACGAAAATATCAAAGACGTATACCACGAATTATTTGATGAAGCACTTGTCCGGTACAATGAGAAGCAGACAAGAAATGACCGCATAATTGATGATTATTATGAAAAAATCTGTTCCGGCAAACAAGAGAAGCCATTCCATGAGATTATTTTGCAGATAGGCAACAAGGACGATATGGGGGCAAAGTCCGAGGACGGACAGCTTGCGGCAAAAATACTTAATGAATATATGCGGGACTTCCAACAGCGCAATCCCACACTAAGGGTATTTTCGGCGCATCTCCACATGGACGAAGCCACTCCACATCTGCATATAGATTTTATACCTTATACGACTGGAAGCAAGAGAGGGCTTGAAACAAGGGTGTCATTAAAAAAGGCACTGGCAGAACTCGGCTTCAAAGGCGGCACAAGGAGCGAAACGGAACGTAACCAGTGGGTGGCGGCAGAGAAAGAACGGCTTGCGGAGATTATGTTGCAGCATGGCATTGAGTGGGAGAAAAAGGGAACACATGAGAAACATTTATCTGTTTTGGATTTTGAGAAGCAGGAACGACAGAAAGAGGTTGCGGAACTGGAACAGACAATCTCCGGCAGTAAAGAGGAATTATCCGATATTCTTCATCAGCAGATAGCGGCGGGACAGGAAACGGAGCAGATACGGAAAGAGGGCGAAGCGATCCGACAGGAAGTGTCGGAACTTTCCGTAACAAATCTTCTTTTGAGAGAGCAGACGGAAGAATTAACAGAGGATAAAGAAAAGCTGTTATCCGAAAATGAAAAATTGGAAAAACAGCAGAAAAAATTACAGCAGGACATCAACAAAATGGTACAGTCAAAGGAAGTTATGGAGAGGAATATTCACGCTTATGATGAAGATATTAAATGGCAGTTGGCAGAGCCGGGGGCATTGATGAGCGCAAAGGCATACCGGGATAAAAAGGCTTTACCGCTTGTGGAGAAATTGAAAGAAGTCGTTAAAAATCTGACTATCAAGTGCGTACAGCTTACGGAGCAGGGAAAGAAGCTGACCGCCAAAGTGGACGGACAGAAGAAACAGATTAGCCGCTTGACGGATAAGGTCATGGAGCAGAGCGACACCATAGACCGATTGCAGGAAAAAGCGTCTGATTTGGGGCGTTTGGAGCGTCATTTCGGCAGGGAACAGGTACAGTCGATAGTAGAACGGTCAAAAGCATTAGAGCAGGCAGAAAGGGCAAATAAACGCCCGAAACGTGCCTTTGAAATGAGCCGATAGGAAAGAGAGGATTGATTGGATATGACGGATATGGAAAAGAAAGTTATGATACGACTGTGTGCTAAAATTGTGGCGGAAACAGACCTTTACGAAACGAACAAGGAAGTACAAAATCTGATAGATTGGGTGTGCCTGTCAGAGCAGATAAAAGAAAACAATAATACAATTCGCAATCTGACCGGGGAATATAAAAAGATAGAGCCGGATTGCCGGGAGGGAGTGCGGGCGCAGTTGGAGCGCATGAAAGAACTCTGCAAAGAGCGCAATAGTCTGTATGAGAAACAGAACGATTTGAAAGGGCAGAAACAGAAGATAGAGAGAGCATTGGAGCGATAAAAAATGTGGGGCGTGGCGGTTGCTATGCTCCACATTTTTATGGCAAATGGAGAATGAACGTGGTATAATCTAACTTATCAATTTGAGCTATGGAGGTGATTTTAATGGATTTTATTAGAACAGACGGCAGGAATAAAGATTTTATAGAAAACTGCCGGCTTCTTGATATTGATTTGGACAGGCGTGTGGGAAAAAAGATAAAGAGAGATAAATACAAGAAATATAACCAGCTAGATGAAATAAAAGAAGCAATCGTTGTTTATGAAAATGATAAGGTGGTTGGTGGTGGTGCTATAAGAAAGTATGATGAAGAAAATATAGAACTAAAGAGAGTGTTTGTGCATACTGAATATCAAGGACGGGGGATAGGGAGTAAACTTGTTGCCTTGTTGATAGAGTGGGCTATGGAATTGGGATATAAAAGGATGATTCTTGAAACAGGAGAGTTATTAGCTGAATCTTGTGCTGTATATAAAAAATTGGGATTTGATATTATTCCCAATTATGCTCCATATGTGAATATGCCAGAATCATTGTGTATGGCAAAGGATTTGAGAGGCAGATAAATTCCTATATTGCGAGAAAGATAGAATAAATTTTTTAGTAATGATTTTAACATGATGGTATTATGTAATATAGGTGGTTAGAGAAAAATTTGTATTTAGATATTTTGGGAGGAAAGTATGGAATATGTAACGGCGACTTCTGACATGGCGAGTGCGATTTATAATGTTTTACATACAACGATTAAAGCGGTATATGCAAAGTATTATCCCAAAGAGGTAGTGGATTTCTTTTGCCAACATCATAGTAAAGAACATATTTTAGATGGTATAGCATCTGGAAATATGGGCGTATTATTTGAGAATGGTGCGATTGTTGGAACGGGCTGCTTTGATAATAATCATATTACGGGATTATATGTGCTGCCTACTTATCAGAAGCAAGGCTTCGGATCGTATATTATGGATTGTTTGGAAATGGAAATTTCAAAAAAATTTGATGTTGCTGTTTTAGACGCTTCACTTCCAGCAGTGTTTTTATATGAGCATAGAGGTTATAAAACTGTAGGGCATGGAATTTATGAGTTAGAAAATGATGTGAAGCTGGTCTATGAAGTTATGGAAAAAAACTTAAAAATTAGTTGGTGTCAACGTACATAAAAGGCGGTATAAAATGAAATGCAATATAAGAAAATGGAAATTGTCAGATGCAAAAGATTTAGCAGTGGCTCTTTCCAATAGAAAGATACAAGATAATCTTCGGGACGGATTACCATATCCTTATACAGAACAAGATGGAGCAGACTATATTTCTTCTATGCTCTCTGCAAATTAAAATGATACTTTTGCATTTGCAATTACAGTAGATAACAAAGTGGTTGGAAGTATCGGAGTTTTCCGGCAGGAAAACATACATAGGCAGACTGCTGAATTAGGATATTATGTTGCGGAAGAATATTGGGGCAGGGGTATTATGACCGAAGCAGTAAAGCAGATTTGTGAATATGTTTTTTGCAAAAGCGATATTCTCCGTATTTATGCAGAACCGTTTGCGTATAATGCTGCTTCTTGCCGGGTGCTTGAAAAAGCAGGATTTCAGTACGAAGGTACATTGAGAAGTAATGCTGTGAAGAATGGGAAAGTCATTGACATGAAGATGTATTCTTTACTGAAAACAGAAATGTGATTTTCAATGCGATATTTCGTAGAGGTATATAGGGAAATATATTCTCTTATTAATGATATGAACATGGTGCTAGCACCATGTAATAAAGGCAGTTAAGGAGAAAATAGGAGTGGGTGAACGATTTGTTACGCTTTAGCCATTTTGAAAACCTTATTTTGCAAGGTCTTTAGGACGTAAATAAATGCAGAACGATATTTTATACCTTTACCCTCAAAAATAGGTTTTTACTGCGTAACATTTGAAAAATGGCTTGCTAATCTGTGGGGTTTTGCTATAATAAATGCGTGGCAACATTTTGGCAACAGAAAATCAGCAAGCCATAATAAATGATGTAATTGAAGTAAAAAAGGGCGTGTATTTGCACAAAACTTAAACAAATACAGTTAAGAGTAACAAAGAACACGCCGAGTTCGAGTAGTACGAGTGCATATAATTTATTATATATGGCAGGTAGTTTATGAAATTGCCTGCTGTACTTTATATTTTTGCAAGTATTTTTATTTGGTTGCCATAAGATAAAATTTAAGAAGGTAAAAATTATGTTTGAAAAAAAGAAAAGTTCTGAGGATGAGTTACAAGAAAAAGAAAATGATTTGATGGATATTTTAAGTAAAATGCTTGAACTGGAGAAAGAGAAACATAGAGTCAGTCCGATTAAGATAACAGTATGTGTTGTTGGCGGTATTGGAACAGTTATGTTTATTGGTTTGCTATGCTACAGGTTAGTAAAGACAGATTTTTCTTTTGATAGTATATTATCTACATTATTGGCATTCTTTTCTATTTTTATTTCAATATTTTTTTATTTTAAAGCAGATGAAACGAGTACAAATTTTTATAAATCCTCATACGATATTATGAAAGATGTATCGGTTACATTAGGAAAGATTGAGGAACGATTTGGTGAAAAGCTTAATAGTTTAAATGATAAAGTATCTCACTTAGATAATATAAGTTCAGAAAAGTCTGAAGAGATTAAAGAACAAAAAGATGACAAGGACAAAATTATTAATGAGCTAATGGATAAAGCTCATTTAGACGAGGAAGAAAAGAAAAAGTACAGACAACAGTTAGAAGATAGCGAGCGTCAAATTGAGATTTTAAAAAGGCAACAATTTATAGCTCGGAGAGAAGCTGACCGTTTACGCTTGAATATGGAATCGGGAGAGTTACACGATAGATGGGAACCAAATAATAAAGTGTTAATGGCACTTTTAAATGGGGACAAAAGTAATTTTCCAATGGCAACGATAAGGAGATTAATAAGATTAGGGTATTTAGATGACGATGGAAATGTAAATGAAGATAAAATAATTAATACATTAGCAATGAGAAGATAATGGCAACATTTTGGCAACAGAAAATCAGCAAGCCATAATAAATGATGTAATTGATGTAAAAATGGGCGTGTATTTGCATAGAACTTAAACAAATATAGTTAAGAACAACAAAGAACACGCCGAGTTCGAATAGTCGGAGCTAAGCCGCAAAGCCCGTAAACACTAGGGTTTGGCGGCTTTTTCTCTTTCTCATTGCATTACGATTGCATTTTTCTATTCAACCTCTCTGTGATAGATTGCGGTGTGCTGATTGCTTGTGTAATCTGCAATGCTGTGTGAAGCGGGTGTGTATGTCAGCACGCCCGTTAATTTATTGGCAACTTCAAGATTGCTGTTAGGGTACAAATGCCCGTATGTTCCTAAAGTGGTCTGTATCTTCTCATGCCCTAGACGCTCTTTAATCAAAAGCGGGTTTTCTCCCATGCTGATTAAGAGGGAAGCGCGGGAATGTCGTAACGCATGGATTTTGATACGGTGTACGCCTGCAAGCCCGGCAAGTTTCTCTAAGGTGAATATTATCCTCCTTGGGAGCCACCAGTTTCCCGCTTCAGAGCCACCCGGAAATTTCTTCCTTGAGAGCCACCTCAGACACAAGATATAGTAATACTGCCCCTGTCGCTTGAA
>CAJTDE010000032.1 GCA_910574835.1 Clostridia bacterium
ACCGGTTGGTTATCCACCAACAAGAGACAAGTTGAGTGAAAACAAATTTTTTATTTTCTCTGTTTTTCACAAAAAGTCACATGGACTCTATCAGGGGTTCTGAATAGTTACAAAATATGTTTGAATTTCCATATAAAGATATGACAGAAATACTCTCCAAGGTTCGCTCTAACGCATTTTGTAAACATCTCAAAAAAATTTCCCATTGCTCTTTGTTATGATGTATTAAATAATCACCAATTTGCTGCAATTGATTTTTAGGCAATGCTTCAAGCTGTTCAACGCGGTTTTGCAATGCTTCCTCTAGAGTATCTTCATCCCAATGCGCATCAATACCTTGCGAAGCAAATGCATCTTCAATCGCATGAATGGAAAAATATAATAACTTGAATCCTTCCGATCTCATTTGATTTAACGAATTTTCTGTAAATTCACCTGCTAAAACAGCACCATAAAAAGGGCCGTGCTCACTATAGCGGCTTACCAAAGGTTTAATGGCGGCAGAAATTTCCTGAGCCTTATTTTTGGAATGTTTGGTATATCTTCGCCATGCCATTTCAATAAATGCTCTGGGATTTCCTGTTATTGTTTCCGAACCTTTCTGTTCAATCACAATATCCAGCTTATGAGTATTTCCGTTAATATCAGTCCATTTTACTTCACTTTGATTGTTTCTTGCAGGTCTTGGATGTTTATAATCTAAATACATATGATATTCATTTGCAATCGGCTTGCAATAGCGAATTAAAGTAGATTCTAATAAATCTCCAATGATTTGACCAAAACGATGTGCTGGTGATTTTGCCATTATACGATTACCCCTTTACCCATAAACGGCCTTCTTTTAAAGGAACGTTATGCTTTCTGTTTTTCCATTTGACATTTCGATCTCTGGTTTTTTCAAAATAATATTCTTTAAAACCTGCGGAAATAGCCAACCGGCCCAACCATTCATCTACAGGAACGTACACCCCATAGGGCGCGGAATCGCCGATAACAAAACAAACTATGGAGCCTTTTTTACAAACCGTTCTTAACTCCTGCCATACTTTAGCTAGGTCTAGAAAGTAAAGCGCTATCATAGTATAGTAGTTTTTCTTTCCGCCATGTTTCTCTTTTTCTAAATCTAATTTTGTGCATACATCTAATATCTCGTTATAGATTGGTTTAAGTAAAGGGTCTTTTAAATACTGATAGGTTTCTTTTTTTTCTTTTGAAACCATTTGGGAACAAGAACGAATCAATCCTGGCCTGATTTTATGTTGTAAATCTCCCCAAGAATTTATTTCACCTAATACGGATAATTCCAGCCTTGTTGCATCTGCATAATCATAATTGTTTGCATATGGTGGAGATGTTATAACGAGATCGATACTATCTTTTTCTATTATGGATGGTTTTCTTGCATCTTGTTTTAGCAATGTGGCATATGTTTTTGCTTTGCTTTCTTGAAATATTTTCATATCTTCATACATTAAGTGAACTTGCTTAGAAAATGCGTCAAAAGCAGATAATACTTTGGCTTTTTTCTTGTTAGGTAATATATACTGCCATGTCGCAGTTCCCGCATGTGAAGATGCACGCAACATGGAAACAAAAGCCAGCCATGATAATTTGTATGAAAAAGAAGTATCGCATTTAGCGTATAATGCTTTTTTTAAATGATCAATTTCTTCCAGATTTTTTTCATCATAGCATTTTAGAACAATATCTGGATATTTATCAATTGTGGAATGGTCATTTTTTGCCTGCATCAAAATATCGTTAGATGTTTTTAAAAACAAATCTGCATCTGACTTCCAAAGTAATTTTATAGCTGCAATTTCATATATGAAAGGATGAGATTCATAGCCATATGAAATGACACCTAATTTATCACAGGATAATAGTGTTGTTCCTGAGCCTGCAAATGGATCAAGAACTTTAAAATTATCGTTATGGTTAGAGCTTGATAAGTGCGCCCTTACAGTTTCTTCTACCCATTGAGCCGAAAAACCGGCAGTATACCGAAACCACCTATGAATTGGCAATGATATATTATCTGCAAACGTAGAAGTTGTATCTGTTTGTAAAATTTCATTCATGAAATAGAGGTACCTTTCTTAACAAACTTTTAACATGATATCACATTCTTATAGATATTTCCATACTTTTTTCGGAAGCAGATATTCATTTCCGCTGCTTCCCAAAGTAAATCAGGTATACTGACAATATCTCTTGCGACACAAATTTTAGAAGTTATTCTCATGATGTTATAGTGTACTTGCTGTTTCTCATAAAATTTAGGGAAAACATTAAAGGACAAAGTTTATGCCAAAAATGGATAATTCTCCTACACCCGATATCCGGATATGCAGAGATAAAATGAGGCTGACAGTTATCAATATCTATCCCTCTTTTCAGAAAAAATCAGAACAGGAAACTCGACAGGAAATCGGGGCACAGCTCTATCAGATTTTCAAAAAATATGTGTAAGTCCTTAGCAAAACAATCATGGAAATGATATGAGCGTTTTGAGAATATATGTCTTATATTTTAGGAGGTAGATAAGATGTATGATGCCTTATATGCAAGACAGTCAATTGAAAAAAAGGACAGTATATCTGTAGAAAGTCAGCTTGAATATTGCAGATACGAAACCCACGGAGAAGCCTGTATCGAATATATGGACAAAGGATTTTCGGGCAAGGACATGAACCGTCCTGGCTTTGAAAATATGATGAATGATATTCGTGCAGGGAAAATCAAGCGTGTCATAGTCTACAAACTTGATCGTATCAGTCGTTCTATTCTGGATTTTGCAAATATGATGGAAACCTTTCAGCAATATCATGTGGAGTTTGTTTCTTCCACAGAAAAATTTGACACATCTGCACCGATTGGAAGAGCAATGTTAAACATCTGTATTATATTCGCCCAACTGGAACGGGAAACCATACAAAAGCGGGTAACAGATGCTTATTATGCAAGATGCAAGCGCGGCTTCTACATGGGCGGACGTATTCCCTACGGCTACCGTCTGACGAATACGGTCATTGACAATATCCGCACTTCCATGTACGAAGAAGTCCTAGAAGAAAGCGAACAGCTGAAGCTGATTTACTCCATGTATGCGGACACGGACAATTCGCTTGGGGATATTGTGCGGTACTTAAATGAACATCAGATTAAAAATCTGCGCGGCGCAAACTGGAATACCGCCCGTATTAGTGAAATGCTCCGCAATCCCGTATATGTGCAAGCCGATATTGACGTGTATCAGTTTTTCCAAAGTCAAGGCACAAACATCTATAACCCGGCAAGTGATTTCATGGGTTACAATGCCTGCTATCTCTACAAAGGTACGGTTTCCACTTCAAGAAAGCAAAGTGACCTGTCTGACAAAGAGATTGTGCTTGCGCCGCATAAGGGTTTTATCCCCTCTAAGACATGGTTAGCCTGCCGCATACGGTGTCTGAACAGCCGACAGTCTACAAAGACCTGTAAACCCAAAAACTCATGGCTTGTAGGTAAGGTAAAATGCGGCAACTGTGGTTATGCTCTGACAATCCGCAAGGCAAAAACAAAGTGGGGACGTTACTTTGTTTGCAGCCAGTCGGGAAGCCAAGGAGTGGGCTGTACAGGGGCAGGATGTACGGTTTATGCAGACGTTTTGGAAGAGTATATGTTTGGCGCAATCAAAGAAAGACTGTCGGAGTTTCAGAAACTTTCCTGTCTATCTGACACAGGGGAAGAACAAAAGCACATGATGAAAAAAATCCGTCTTACACAGATTGAGGAAGAAATTGAAGAACTTCTCTCCAAAGTGTCCGGGGCAAGCAGCGTTTTGATGAAATACATAGACGAAAAAGTATCAGAACTGGACGCAGAGCGAAAAGCCTTGCAGGAAGAAATCGTTACGTCAAATGCCACAGACACAGAAGGCAGATTGAAGCAGATAGCTAATCATGTGAAAACATGGGAAACGCTTTCTTTTGAGGACAGACAGGCGGTGGTTGACATGCTAATCAAAGTCATTCGGATTGCAGATGGTAACATTCAAATCACTTGGAACATTTAACAAACAGCCATGAAAGTCTAAGACATACAGTTTTGAGCAAACTTTAATAAAAATCTGTTGATAAGCCAATACTAAATACCTATAATAGAGTAAATAATTCTATAAAAGCACAAAATTATTTACTCTCGCGACATTCGCAAAATATGTGCGTAGGCGCCTCTGCTTGGCTCATTGTTTGCAGAAATCAACAATCGAAGTGATAATATGGCACCTGCCGCACAGGCAATCAGAAATCAGGAAATCCTAAAAACTGAATATTCCGAAAAATCCGCCATAGGCGCATTATTTGATGAACTTTCCAAGGAAATAGAAAGTCTGAAAAAAGGCGATGTATATACGATTGATGAAGCTTGGGAGGAAATTGACAAAATGTAAAGCTTATGGATAGACCTAAAAAATACAAAATCGTGATTTCCAAAGATGCGCTCTTGGATATTAAGACAAAAAAAATATTCTCGACACCTTCAAATATCGTGAATATGCGGAAAATTTAAAAAAAGGATAAAGAAGGCAATCAAAGCACTGGATTCTTTCCCCAAAGGCTATGAAGCTACGGGATATGTGATTGAAGGATTAAGCGTTTATTTCAAGTCTTACAGTACATATTTAATCTTCTTTGTCGTGGAGCATTCCACCATTACGGTAATCCGTGTCTTAAAAGATTGCATGTATTGACAATCCATTATAAAGAAAATGCAGAAAATTAACAGATAGATTTACTTCAATCCTCCCGTTTCGGTGAAGCCCTCCGCATCGTCCAGGATCATTTAGACGAAAGAAACTTCTATGCTTTCAACCCAGCTTTCGACACCAACGGCGGAAATCCTGGCTGTAAGTAGAAATAAGCACTCGGAAGCGCTGCAAAGCTAAATTGTTTTGTGGCGCTTCTGCAATTTGACACATTGAATGGTATGACAATCAAACTATTATAAGGAAAAGGAGTGGGAAATCGGAAGGTGCGAAAGCATCCGGGACAGACACTGCACCTTCCTCCATTCAAGAATTACCTATACTTATAATCAGAATATAGAAAATGAAACACAATGATTGAAAGAAACTGGGAAACCGTGGGCTGTTTCTGGAGACTTTCAGATGATAAATCAGACAGAAGCTTGGAATGGCTGTCCCAAGAGATTCGGGCCACTGTGCGGATATTGCGTTCCACGCTGCCGACTGAGGTCCGGAAATTCTTTGCCACATCCGGATACAAGGATTTGGTAATGGAGATCAGTCGTTCCGGTTCTTTCATACAAAGGGCCACTGCGTAGGCAGCCTGGTAAAATCCGAGATAGTTCGGGGTAATACCGAGAAGCAGAAAAAAACGGTAGATTTCAGAGAAATTTTGTTCGGAACTCAAATTCATTTGTACTTTCATCATATGTCCTCCTTTTTCTTAATTTTAATCTGAAAATATATGAAATAAAAGAGGAATATAGAGACTTTTTTATAATAAAAAAGATAATTTGCGATAATATACTATAATAAGATAGAAAAGAGGAAAAATTATGATAAAATACGACAAAGTCATCTATAATGAATTGGAATAAATTTAAGGCGGCATAAAGAAAAAGTCCTAAAAAATCTATAGAATTAAGAATAGTTTTAAAAATATCAAAGATAAAAAGCCGCATCCCTCCCTTCGGGCCAGCATTGGTAGCTATTGATTCGGGGCGCTTCAAAGTTCAAAAGCGGAATTGCAATCAAAGACTTTTCTTCCAGATAAGGCTTTACCAGGCCGGAGGGCAGAAAGCTGCATCCAATTCCCTCCAGCAGATAGGAAATCAGCTTCGTACTGTTGTCGATCTCAAAGGGAAACTGGTAAAAAGGCGGAAAAAGCTCCCGAATAAATTGCCCCACATCCTGAAGGGCAAAGTTACAGAACAGATAGTTAAGCTCCGCAAGCTCTTCCTTGTGGATACCTTTTTGATAATGGATATGTTTTCTCGATGTAACCAATAAAAGCTCATCTGTTCGGAGCTTGCGGCAGCAGAAGCCGGAGCGCAGAAGGGGCTGATAAGTGAAGGTCAGATCCAAAAGACCGTCCTGAAGCATCTGCAAGAGAGTGACAGAATGGCTGATAGTCACATTTACAGCATAATCCGTATTTTCTTTCATCATTTGAGTCAGCACCGGAGCCAAATAACATTCATAGATGGTGTTGGTAGTTCCAAGACGCAGGGAAGCTCTGGAAAATGCCTGAGAATGCATTTCCCGTATGGACATTTCCTCCAGATCCACAATTCGCTTTGCATAATCCTGAAACAGAATACCTTCCCGGGTAAGAGATATATTTTTTTTATTCCGGATAAAAAGCTGCTTTCCAACCTCCTTTTCAAGCTCCGCAATCCGGTTGGTGACTGTGGACTGGGCAATGTAGAGGAGGCTGGCAGTCTGAGTGAAGTTTTTTACATTGGCAAGGGTGAGAAAGGTTCGAAGATTTTGAGTGTCCATGTGAGGTTCCTTTCTGTCTCATTTTTGCGGGTGGCAATCCGGGCGGACGTGACCTGAGAAGTAGTATCCAAAATCAAACATAATAATTTGAAAATCGAATTATTATAATCAAAATTATTCGTTATACAAATAGTAAGCTTTGCGGTTATAATAGTCAAGAGCAAAAAAAGAGAATATTTTTTTATTTGCAGTTGCCATTTGGAATTGCTTTTGTTATAAATAAAGCGCGGATTGATTGTAAGAAAATGAAAACAGAAGGAGTATATACGGATGAAAAAGGAACCATTTGTGACACTGGAACAGTTAAAGGAGATTATAAAGACCTACCCGACGCCTTTCTATCTCTATGATGAGAAGGGGATTCGGGAAAATGCCCGGGCTTTGAAGGAAGCATTTGCGTGGAATCCGGGATATAGGGAATATTTTGCGGTGAAGGCCACGCCTAACCCCTATTTAATTGAGATTTTGAAAGATTACGGCTGCGGCTGCGATTGTTCCTCTATGACGGAGCTGATGCTGTCCGACGCCATTGAGGTTAGGGGAGAGGATATTATGTTTTCCTCCAATGACACGCCGGCGGAGGAATTTGTCTATGCGGACAAGCTGGGGGCGATTATCAATCTGGACGATTATACCCACATTGATTTTCTGGAGCAGACCCTTGGATATATTCCGGAAACCATCAGCTGCCGTTACAATCCCGGCGGCGTGTTCCGGATCAGCAACGATATTATGGACAATCCCGGAGATTCCAAATACGGCATGACAAAGGAGCAGCTTTTTGACGCTTACCGGGTTTTGAAGGAAAAAGGGGCGAAGCGCTTTGGGCTTCACGCATTTCTGGCAAGCAATACGGTGACGAATGAATATTATCCTATGCTGGCCAAGGTACTCTTTGAAGTGGCCGCGGAGCTTAAGAAGGAGACAGGAGCGGACATCCGGTTTATCAATCTTTCCGGAGGCATAGGGATTCCCTACCGCCCGGATCAGGAGGTAAATGATATCCGCGCCATCGGCGAGGGCGTGCGGAAGGTGTACGAAGAAGTGCTGGTTCCGGCAGGCATGGGAGATGTGGCCATTTACACGGAGCTTGGCCGCTTTATGATGGGACCCTACGGCTGCCTTGTGACAAAGGCAATTCATGAGAAGCATACACATAAAGAATATATCGGCTGCGACGCCTGTGCGGTGAATCTTATGCGCCCAGCCATGTATGGGGCATACCATCATATTACGGTGATGGGAAAGGAAAATGAACCGCTGGATCATGTGTACGATGTAACGGGTTCCCTTTGTGAAAATAACGACAAGTTTGCCATTGACCGGGAGTTGCCGAAGATCGACAAAGGCGATCTGCTGGTGATTCATGACACGGGAGCACACGGTTTTGCTATGGGATACAATTACAACGGAAAGCTGAAATCCGCAGAGCTGCTCTTAAAGGAAGACGGCAGCGTGCAGCTTATCCGCAGAGCGGAGACGCCGAAGGATTACTTCGCCACCTTTAACTGCTTTGATATTCTGAAGGATCTGGTGTAGGTGTTTTCATTTTAAAGAAATATTAATAATTGCAGCTTCAGTAATATGCTATACTAATGGAAAACAGCTATGTGCAACAGTAATATCCTTCACAATGCTCAATTGATTTCATAAAGGAGTATTGAGAAGAATATTACGGAACTGGAACGGAGGAAATAAGTTGTTTGCCATATTAATAGGAATCCTGATGCTGATGATCTTTTGGAAGCTTTTGAAATTTGCGCTCAAGGCATCCTGGGGGCTTGTGAAAATTCTTTTTACCATTGTGTTCCTGCCCCTGGTTCTGGTGGGGCTGATTCTCGCCGGTCTTGCCGCCTTTGCGGTTCCGGTGCTTCTTATACTGGGCGGATATGCCATGCTATGTTCAAAGAAATTGTAATAAAAGGGGCTGTTGCAAAATAGATGAGTAATCATTTATGGAGCAATGGCTCCACTTTTATGTCAGAAAACAGAAAAGAGGGTGTTGCAAAATCATCAAATTAGATGATTGAGCGACACCCTCTTTCATTGGCGGTTGCTTCCATATTTTTTCTGGTAAAAATATCTTCACACTTCACTATATCGGATACATCTCTTCACCCAGATAAAAATATTCCGGGTCAACGGCGCAATGTTTGAAATCGGTATCCTCAGGAAGGTTGTCCAGGAAAACCTCTATGTCTCCCGTGCTGCGGGACATGCGCAGAATACAGCTGTCTCCGCGAATATAGAGCCAGGCCCGATCGTAGGTGAGAAGCGAATAGAACTCGTAAGTGTCTTCCGGATACAGGAGCGGCAGGGACTCTTTTTGATAAAAAGAGTAGTAATGCATGGCGCTGCTCTCCGTTCCGTCTCCGAAATAATAAAGACCGGCAGGCGTAACGGCAAGAATCATACAGGCATCAAATAAAGGCTGCTCATCTCCGGCGGAATTAGTGAGATAAAAGTGGCTGAATAATTCATCGCGATAGCGGGTTGTAAGGTAATATCCGTTCAGCATGGAAGCGCACAGCGGAGTGGGGATGACCTCCCGTGCCATTTCCGGCGTATCAGGAGACATTACAGTCAGGCGCCCGCTAAAAGAATATCCGTATTTATCTTCCTCCCGGGAATATGCGTTTTGTCCGGCACAGAGAAAATCAGGAGAGGCTTCCTCCATTTTTTCCCCGGGCATTCCCTGCTCGTCCAATGGATAGACATCATAACGAAGGGCCATGAAACGGGTATAGCCAATATACAGGTTACCGTCATAGACAGCAAAAATGTAAGGCAGGTCCTCAATCATATCTCCGATTTTTTTATATTCCAAAGTATTGAGATTTAACTGCCACAGGGTCTGACGAACAAACACGGCGTCCGGCGGTTCCCCCTCCCGGTCCAGGGTAAAATAAAGATAATCCTTATAATAATCAAGACTATGGTTATACGACATGTCTCCGTGATAAAGAAGCTCCCAATCTTCACTGCCGGCAGCCCGGCGGTAAATGCCATCGGAAAAAATACGGTAAGTGAAGCCGTTTTCATAAACGATATAGCGATTGTTATAGTGATGATACCAGACCGCAGGATCGCTTTCATCAATAGCGTCCGTAATATCCTCCAGCATATCAGCCAGGCTCATAGGCTCCGGCGGGATAGCTTCCTCTTCGGGAGCAGAGCCTGGACTTCGCTCAGAATTGCCTCCTCCGTGCCAAAGCTTTGGGCGTCCTTTGCTGTTTCTGTTTCTTTTTTTCCGCAGCCTCCCAGCAAAAACAGGAAACACAGCAGAAGATAACAATACTTTTTCATCCTTACACGCTCCGTAAAAAATAAATCCCAAACATCAGTGTACAAGGGGCTACAAACGATATAAAGAAATGTTTCAGATATGCAGAGTGGAAAAGTCAGATTTTCCACTCTATTTTTACATCCAGCATATTCCGGATGCGGATCTGGTCCGGATTCGGCCCTGCCGTTTTCTGCGAGGCTTCCGGTTTAAAATGCTGATACAGAAAATAGCAGATCTGAGAAAGGGCCGCCCTGACGGTAAATTCAAAGCCCGGCGTATCCTGAGACAAGGCTTCAAAAGCCTGCCGGAAGCAGGAGATTTCCGCCGGATGCTCCTGCCCCTTAAGCACAAAGCCGTCAAAGGGTGTGTGAGCCGAAAGGGGAGACAGATACTTGATTGCAAAAGCGGAATCGCTGCTCCCTGTTATAAGTCTTGGATGAAACACAAGCGATTGAAGTTCATACTCCGGTGCGGCAACAGCTCCGTGGAGCACATTGGAATTGACCGCGATACAGTCCCCCTGTGTGAGCGGAAAGCTCTTCGCAGGAATCTGGAACTTGAGGGCGCCGCTTACCACATAAGCGATTTCCCATTCTTCATGCCAGTGCCAGGGGATCACATGCTCCGGTCTGTCCGAATAGAGCCGTTGATAGGCGGCGCAGGGAAAGCTGGCGGTTCCGTGGGGATACAATTGCTTTTTTTCATGATCCAGATTCAGATTGCAGACATAAAGTCCCATAGAGGCGCCTCCGATTGGTCGGTTTTATTATATTATACGTCGTAAATTACATTGCATCAAGCTATAAATGACGGTATTCTTATAAATAAAATACGGTATGCGCTAAGAAAGGATAAACAAAATGAGACAAAACGCACTTTCCCTTCAAAGCTCCGTGGTGGGCAGAGCAAACCTTCGCACTTACATACAGGCGGCAAAGGCAGCAGGCTTTGACTGCATTGAGCCTACCAAGATTCAATTGGATTATTTTTTTCAGGCAGGCTATAAGGCTGCGGATATCCATGAGCTTCTCGGAAACTTGGAGATTTCTTCCGTGGGCTGGCTTTCCGATATTGAGCGGCGGGGCGGTGATGAAATATCTCTGCTTCGGAAGGCGGAGAAGCTGTTTGAGACGGCCTCTCGGGTGGGGAGCCATGCGGTAGAGCTTATCAACGGGCCTGTGGACTGGCATGCGGTAGACTGCTTTCGGCGCGGAGTTTCTTTCCAAAATTAACAAAGACTTGATCCTGGGCGTACACATCTGTGATTCCGGAGAGCCGGACAATCGGGTTCCCTGTGAAGAGATCTTCCGTGACGTGGCTTTCTATGAGGGCGCCGTTCCAATCAGAGAGTGGGTGGATGCCATAAAGTCCACAGGCTTTCGGGGGTGGTGGGCCTATGAAACATTCTCTAAACGGGAAGCGGAGGAAGAAATATATACATTTACAAAATTCGTATACCAAGAGCTGGAAAAGCTTGTAAGGGGATAAGCGACTTTTAATAGGAGGTTTTTTCATGATTGATTTACACATGCACAGCAACTACAGCGATGACGGAACCTATACGCCTTTGGAGCTTGTAAAACAGTGCGCATCCAAAGGCGTGCGGCTTATGGCAATCACGGATCACAACTGTGCCAAAGCCAATGAGGAGGCAGAGAAAGCCGCAAAGGAGCAGGGAATACATTATATTCCGGGAATTGAGATTGACTGCGTCTATGAGGGCGTCAATTTTCATATGCTGGGATACCGCATAGATTACTGCGCCTCGGACTTTGCAAGGATTGAGGAAAATATCAGATCCCAGGTTCGGGAAGCGTCTCTAATCATGCTTGTCAAGACAAAAGAGCTTGGCTTTGAAGTGACGGCAGAGGAAATGATGGAGCTTTCCAAAGACAGCCGCTGGCCGGATTCCTGGACCGGAGAAATGTTTGCGGAGGTACTTTTGGCAAAGCCGGAATACGCAGACCATCCCATGCTTCTTCCTTACCGGGAGGGCGGCAGCCGGGCGGACAATGCTCTTGTGAATTTTTACTGGGATTTTTATTCTCAGGGAAAGCCATGCCATGCCGGGATCAAAATTCCGGATATGAAAACGATTGTTGATATCATCCATCAAAACCACGGCCTTGCGGTTCTGGCACACCCCTGTGTCAATTTAAAGGGGAAGGAGCAGCTTCTTAAGGGAATCGTGTCCCTTGGAATAGACGGAATGGAAGCCTTCAGCAGCTATCATACTCCGGAGCAGGCACTGGAACGCATGGAGCAGGCGAAAGCATACGGTTTGTTCTATACCTGCGGAAGCGACTTCCACGGAAAGACGAAGCCGTCCATTTCCTTAGGAGGACATGGGTGCGGGGCGTCGCAGGAAGAGCTGGAACAAGAGCTTGGACGTCTGCTTGAGAGAGCAAAGTGAGCATAAATTTCCCAAAACCCAGCCTTGACGCTTCTTCCCCTGGCGAAGTATAATAAGCAAGTGCTCTAAGCACATGATTCGGCGTTTTGGATACAATGCCGTACCGGAATAAGACAGAAGCAAGGCGCAAAGCAGGCGTCAAGGAGGATTATGAGAAGAAGAAAGACAAAAATTATTTGTACCTTAGGCCCGGCCTCCGAGTCGGAGCAGATGATCCGGGAGCTGATGCTGGCCGGAATGAACGTGGCAAGACTGAACTTTTCCCACGGAACCCATGAGGAGCAGAAGGGGAAAATCGAACTGGTAAAAAAGGTGCGGGAGGAATTAAAGCTTCCCGTTGCGATGCTTTTAGACACCAAAGGCCCGGAGATCCGCACCCGCGATGTGGAGGGCGGCAAGATAGAGCTGAAAAAGGGCCAGAGCTTTGTACTGACGACTGAGGAGGTATTGGGAAACGAGGGGATTGTGTCTATCACCTACCGGGATCTGGTCAAAGATGTGGAGGTGGGAGACGCCATTCTCATTGATGACGGACTTATTGAGCTGCGGGTCAATCAGGTGACGGAAAAGGATATTTACTGCACCGTGAAAAACGGCGGCTTCATTTCCAATAAAAAGGGCATCAATGTGCCCGGAGTCAATCTGAATATGCCTTTTATCAGCGAAAAGGACTATGATGATATTATTTTCGGAATCGAGGAGGGCTTTGACTTTATTGCGGCCTCCTTTACCAGAAGCGCTGAGGATATTCTGGAGATTCGTAAGATTCTCGATGAGCGGAACTGCGATCACATCAAGATCATAGCCAAGATTGAAAATCTCCAGGGAGTGGAAAATATTGACGAGATCCTCCGCGTATCCGACGGCATTATGATTGCCAGGGGTGATATGGGTGTGGAGATTCCTCTGGAGGAAGTGCCGGTGATCCAGAAAAAGCTGATTTTAAAGAGCCTGGAGATTGGAAAGCCGGTGATTACGGCTACCCAGATGCTGGATTCCATGATGAAGAATCCGCGTCCCACCCGGGCGGAGACAAGCGACGTATCCAACGCCATTTACCAGGGCACAGGTGCGATTATGCTCTCCGGCGAGACAGCCTCCGGCCAGTATCCCGTAGAGGCGCTTAAGACGATGGACCGGATAGCCATCCGTACTGAGGAGGACATTGATTATGATTACCGCTTCAAACGGCGGAGCATTATGGATAAGCCGGATATCACCAACGCCGTATCCCATGCTACCTGTACTACGGCGGCGGATCTGAAGGCAGCGGCCATTATCACCGTGTCAAAATCAGGCCGTACCGTGGGCATGATTTCCCGCTACCGTCCAAGCTGTACCATTATCGGGTGCTGTATGGACGATTATGTGTGCCGCCAGCTGAATCTTTACTGGGGCGTGGAGCCTCTCTTGCTGGAGCGGGAGGACAACGCGGAGACACTCTTTAACCGGGCGGTGGAGGCTGCGGAACAGGCGAAGCTGGTAATGCGCGGGGATCTGACGGTGCTGACTGCCGGCGTGCCCCTCGGCATTACGGGAACCACCAATCTTATCAAGGTTCAGGTGGCCGGTCAGATTCTTGTTACGGGCCAGGGAATTACCAGGAAAAAAGTCTGCGGTCCCCTGTGCGTGGCAAGGGATACGGAGGAGCTGAAAAAGCTCTACCATGCAGGCGATATTATCGTGGTGCCGGAGACAACCAATGAGATGCTTCCGGAGCTTAAGACCGCTTCGGCTCTGGTAACCGAGCGGGAGGGAAGCAATTCCCACGGCGCCATAGTGGGCCTGACCCTGGATATTCCGGTGATTGTAGGCGCGGAGCATGCGGTGGATATTCTGAAAAACGGAGCCGTAGTTACCGTGGATGCGGAAACCGGGGCGGTATCCGGCAGTCATTAAAACAGCAATACTCTTTCCATTGTCTGCGCACTGGGAAGGGGATTGTGGAATTGGAAAAAGAATAAAACTGAAAACAGTATATCCCCAAGAAGCACCCAGATGGATTTCCGGGCGCATGTATTTGGCGACCGGAAATGCATCTTTGATATTTGCGTGCTGAATGGGGATATACGGAACTGGAAACAGTATATCCCCAAGAAGCACCTAGATGGATTTACGGGCGCATGTATTAGGCGACCGGAAATGCATCTCCGATATTTGCGTGCTGAATGGGGATATACGGAACTGGAATAGGAGAAAGATCATGGCGGAAATGACACCCATGATGCAGCAGTACCTAAAGACAAAAGAGCAGCACAAGAACTGTATCTTATTTTATCGCCTGGGCGATTTTTACGAAATGTTTTTTGACGATGCCCTCACCGTGTCGAAGGAGCTGGAACTGACCCTCACCGGAAAGAGCTGCGGCCTGGAGGAACGCGCACCCATGTGCGGCGTTCCTTATCATGCTGTGGAGGGATATCTGAACCGCTTGGTTTGTAAGGGCTATAAGGTGGCCATCTGCGAGCAGGTGGAGGATCCCAAGACAGCAAAGGGACTGGTGGCCCGCGACGTAGTGCGGATTGTAACCCCGGGCACCAACTTAAATACGGCGGATGAGACGAAAAACAATTATCTGATGTGCATCGTCTACCTTTCCGATCGTTACGGCATTTCCACGGCAGATATTACAACCGGGGACTATTTTGTGACCGAGGTGGATTCCGAGCGTAAGCTTTTGGATGAGATTAACAAATTCACCCCTTCGGAAATCGTGTGCAACGAGGCATTTACCATGAGCGGCGCGGATCTGGACGATCTGAAGTTCCGCCTGGGCATTGCCCTGTACCCTCTGGAATCATGGTATTTTGACGATGAGCTATGCCGGCGGACTCTTCTGGAGCATTTTCAGGTGTCGGATCTGGCCGGGCTGGGCCTGCGGGACCTAAGCTGCGGAACCATTGCGGCGGGAACCCTTCTCAAATATCTTTACGAGACCCAGAAAAATTCCTTATCGCACATGACGCGTCTGCAGCCCTATGCCATTGGAAAATACATGATTATCGACAGCTCCAGTCGCAGAAATCTGGAGCTTGTGGAAACCCTGCGGGAAAAGCAGAAACGAGGCTCCCTTCTGTGGGTTCTCGACAAAACCAAAACCGCTATGGGCGCCAGAACTCTGCGGACAATGGTGGAACAGCCCCTGATTGACCGGGGGGAGATTGAGAGCCGCCATGAGGCAATAGCGGAGCTGAATGCTCACGCCATCACCCGGGAGGAGCTTCGAGAGTATCTCAATCCCATTTACGATCTGGAGCGCCTCATCGGGCGCATCAGCTACCAGACGGCAAATCCCAGAGATTTGACCGCCTTTTGCTCTTCCCTGGAAATGCTGCCTCATATCAAAACGCTGATGGGAGATTTTCAGTCCCCGCTTCTTCGGACGCTCTGTGAGGAATTGGATGTGCTGTCCGATCTCCAGGCTATGATTGCCCGGACCATCCGGGAGGACCCGCCTGTTTCCGTCCGGGACGGCGATATTATCCGGGACGGCTGCAACGAGGACGTGGACCGCTATCGGAAGGCCAAGACGGAGGGCAAGAGCTGGCTGGCAAAGGTGGAGGCACAAGAGCGGGAAAAGACAGGCATCAAGAACCTGAGAATCAAATTCAACAAGGTATTCGGCTATTACCTGGAGGTGACTAATTCCTACAAGGATATGGTGCCTGATTACTATATGCGCAAGCAGACCCTGACCAATGCGGAGCGCTACATTACGCCGGAGCTTAAGGAGCTGGAGGACACCATCCTGGGCGCGGAGGAAAAGCTTACCGCCCTGGAATACAGCCTCTTTGTAGAGCTTCGGGAGGCAATCGCATCCCAGGTTCTTCGGATTCAGAGGACGGCAAAGGCCGTGGCTCAGATAGATGTGTTTGCTTCCCTTGCTTTTGTGGCGGAGCGCAGCGGTTTTGTGCGTCCGAAGATGAATGACAAAGGTGTTATCGACATTAAGGGCGGCCGTCATCCGGTGGTGGAGAAAATGATTGAGCACGATATGTTCATCCCCAACGACACCTACCTGGACAACGGCAGCAGGAGAATTTCCGTTATCACCGGCCCTAATATGGCGGGAAAATCCACCTATATGCGTCAGACGGCCCTCATTGTGCTGATGGCTCAGATTGGAAGCTTTGTGCCGGCGGACAGCGCTAAGATCGGGATTGTGGATCGGATCTTTACCCGTGTAGGTGCCTCGGATGATCTGGCTTCCGGGCAGAGTACCTTTATGGTGGAAATGACCGAGGTGGCCAACATCCTCCGCAATGCCACGGCAAGCAGCCTTTTGATTCTGGACGAGATAGGACGGGGAACCAGTACCTTTGACGGACTGGCCATTGCCTGGGCGGTGATTGAGTATATCAGCAATCCCAGGATTTTAGGGGCCAAGACCTTGTTTGCTACTCATTACCATGAGCTGACGGAACTAGAGGGTTCTCTGGCCGGGGTGAACAATTACTGTATTGCCGTGAAGGAAAAGGGCGATGATATTGTGTTCCTCCGCAAGATTATCAAGGGTGGTGCGGACAAGAGCTACGGTATCCAGGTGGCGAAGCTGGCCGGCGTGCCGGAGCCGGTGATTGCCCGGGCGAAGGAGCTGGTGGAGGATTTGGTCCAGGCGGATATTTCCTTAAAGCCCAAGGCGGTTCCTGTGGAAATGGAGATGGAGCAGATCTCTCTCTTCGATACGGTGAAGGATGATGATATTATTACGGAGCTTCGGGATATGGATCTGAGCAATATGACGCCCCTTGATGCCCTTAACACCATGTATCGGCTGCAGAATAAGATTAAGAACCGGTGGTAGGATTTGGCGGCTCATTATGGAGGGCTTTAAGTATTTACAAAAGAAGCAATAAGAAATTTTCTTCCTGCTTAAAGATAGAGGAAGAGAGTAGCTGAATAAGAATATTCTGAAAGGATCTGTCGGAAAATAAGGCGGCAGCCGTTGCTGTATTCTGTGTTGGGAGAATTTGCGTACAATCCGTATGCAAATAGCCGTACACCGGATATTAGAAAAGACTGCTGTTTTATTTCACGGCAGATCTTTTTTGAATCAAGCCGGAGTTGGGAATTTTTCTGCTAAAATGCATGGCTGCCTTAAGATAAGCTCCGGCAATGTTCATAAAATTTTTGAAGCAAAATTAGTTATTGTGAATATTTAAAATTTCTTAAATCTTTTCCCGCATTTTTTCCGTTATAGTAATTGTAAGACGTTTTACAGGAGAATACTTTTGAAATTATGCCAGTGTCCGATCATACGCAAAACACAGCGAGACAGTTTTTCAAAAGCAATCCCCAGGGGAGAGGACAGAAATTGAAGGACAGCGATCTGATAAAGAGAATCAAACAGGGAGAGACAGAACTTCTGGATGTTCTGATCGAAGGGTACTACGACGGGATCTACCGCTTCTGCTATTATAAGCTAGGAGATCGGGAGGCTGCCTACGACTGCGCCCAGGAGACATTTTTAAATCTTCTGCGGTATCTGGATACCTATGTGGAGCAGAAGAAATTCAAGGCCTATCTGTACCGGATCGCAGGAAATGTGTGCACCGACTGGTTCCGAAAAAATTCTGTCCAGCTTGCGGGGGAAGAGCTTTTGGAAACCATTGCGCGGGAGGATACGGAGCTGAAACGGGTGGAGCTGTCCGATGGAATTGAGCGAGCGCTTCAAACTCTTTCGCCGGTTCAGAAAGATGTGATAATACTCCATTTCTTTCATGATTTCAAGCTCCGGGAGATTGCACAGATAACCAATGTTCCCATGTCAACGGTGAAATCCCGGCTAAAGCAGGGAATGGATAAGCTGAAGGTTTATATGGAAAGGTCCGGGTGAAAATAAAATCAATGAAGACAAAAAACAACAAAAACAGGAAGGGTGGTGCGGGGAAGCTTGAAAGATCGTAGAGTAAACGAAACGCAGATACAAGAAATACGCTCTATTCTGGAAGGAGTAAGGACGCCGGAAATAGACGAAAACAGAAAACAGAATACCCTGGAGCTGCTCCGCATGGAGAGAAAGCGTCTCCATATGCGGTCAAGAAAAACTTACGGACGCCGGCTGCTGGAGCAGACAGCCTACTTGTCGCCGGCCGCGTGGCTGATTCAGGGAACACTTGTTTTAAGCCTGGCATACGGCTTCCTGGTAAGGGAAAAGGAAGAAATGCTGCTCCAACTGCTGCTCTGCGCGCCTGTCATCGGGATCGTGGGATTTACGGAGCTTATGCGGAGCTACCGGCAGAATATGTGGGAGCTGGAGCAGGCATGCCGTTACAACCTGAGGCAGCTTATGGGAATGCGCCTTCTGATTTTCGGAATCGCGGATTCACTGGTGGCATGCAGCGTGGCCATCATGGGATGGGGAACGGGAATACGGACCTGGGAGGTGCTCATTTTCTTTTTTATTCCCCAGATACTTTCGGACTGCGTATATCTGTATCTGATGACCCGGTTCCGGCGGCATTTTCAGGGGACAGCCCTGCTTGGATCGGCGGTGCTGATGACCATTTTGTGGATGTGGATACTTCAAGGCGTTCCGTATAATCCGAAATTGATGCGGTGGCTCGCAGATCCTTTTGCACTGATATTGATACTGTTTATAAGTACGGGACTGCTGTCCCTGTGCTGCGTGCGTTTCCTGAAAGAAACGGAGACAGAGTATTGCGCAGCTTAAAACAGTAATATCTCTCACAATGCACAAATCAATTTACAGGCACATGCTTTTGTGACTGGAAATTGATTTCATACAGATGTATTGAGAGGAATATTACGGAACTTTAAATGAAAGGACAAAATCATGGAACTTAGGTTAGATCGCCTTACCAAGCAATACAAACAAAAGCTGGCGGTAGACAGAATTGATCTGGAACTGAAATGCGGAGTCTACGGACTGCTGGGAGCAAACGGTGCAGGCAAGACCACTTTAATGCGTATGATCTGCGATATCCAGGAGCCAACCTCCGGAGAAATCTTCTGCAACGGTCAAAACATCCGGGAAATGGGAGAGGAGTACCGGGATCGCCTGGGCTATCTCCCGCAAAATTTCGGCTACTACCCGGAATTTACGGCCTACAAATTTTTGCTGTACATCGCATCCCTCAAGGGACTGAGCAAGCAGCAGGCGTCCGTCCGCGCCCTCTATCTTTTAGATATGGTGGGCCTGGCAGACCAGAAAAAGCAGAAGATAAAAACCTTTTCCGGCGGTATGAAGCAGCGTCTGGGAATTGCCCAGGCCATGTTAAACGAACCGGAAATCCTGGTTCTCGATGAACCGACAGCCGGCCTGGACCCTAAGGAACGGGTGCGTTTCCGAAACCTTATCAGCTCTTTTTCCAAGGATAAGATTGTGCTGCTGTCCACCCATATCGTATCGGATGTAGAGTATATCGCCGATGAAATCCTGGTTATGAAGGACGGACGCCTGATACACAGAGGCGCGCCGGAAGTGGTGACACAGGAGGCAAAAGGATTGGTATGGGAGTGCAAAGTGGATACCAAAGACGCAGAACGCTATGTGGAACGGTACAATGTGGGGAATCTGAAAAACACAGGCGATCAGACGGTCCTGCGTATTATCTCCGATGTCTGCCCCTGTGAGGGAGCGGTGGAAACGGAGCCGACCCTGGAGGACCTGTATCTATACTACTTCAGCGAGGAGGAGGACAGATCATGATTCGGCTGATTCGATTTGAATTTGAAAAAATATTTAACAGGAAAACCGTGTATGCGGCCATTGCATTTATTGCAATTATGGGCGGCGCCATATGTACGGGCAGAGGGGCGAGAGGGCAGATTGTCCTTAATTCTGACGGCAGTTATCTGGAAGGACGGGAGGCAATAGAGCGGGACAAGGAGATTGCGGCCGAGTATGAAGGCATTTTAACTGAGGAAAAGGTGGAAGAGATTTTGGAAACCTATCGCCCGGATACGGAGGATGGGGGCTTCTGGCTTGTAAATAACATTTATAATACCTTGTCCAGTCATTGGGGGGAAGCAGACGGAAGCTATGACGGCAGAGATATTCTGTCGGCTTTCCCGGATTACCGGGACGACAGGCCGATGGTTCTGGGATACAATGAAGGATGGCTGGGCTTTCTTGAAACAGGAATGTATATGATGGCATTTATCGGCGCGCTGTTAGTGATTGGCCTTTCACCGGTATTTTCCGAGGAATATACCAGAGGAACCGATGCGCTGATTCTTACCTCCCGGCATGGAAAACGTAAATGCGCTTGGGCCAAAATCATTGCATCCTATCTCTTTACCTTATTGACGGTGGGAAGCTGTCTCTTATTTCAGAGCTTCGTATATTGGCAGAGCTTCGGCTTTGACGGCGGCGGAGCCAGTGTGCAGCTCAATAATCATTTTACGCTTACAGGAGTGCCGTATTTTTTGACCAATATGGGTGCGGCAGGCTACGGTCTTGTGCTGTGGGCCGGCGGTTCTCTGATTCTGACGGCATTTGTACTGCTGCTTTCCGCGATTTGCCGCTCCGCCTTTGTGACTGTGATTGCGGCCCTGGCCTGCTATATCATTCCGAGCATGTTCGGCCAGTTGGGTATACCGCCGCAGCTTTTAAGCCTCAATCCTATTTGGGATTTTCTGATAGAGACGCCTATGATGATACCGAAGCTTTCCCTGGCAGGGGGCGCGCAGCTTTCCTATGTGTGGGTGGTAGCGGTATTTGCCCTGGTGATGACGTTGGTTTCTTTCATCTTTAGCCGGAGAATCTTTGCGAAACATCAGGTAATGTAAGAAAGAGAGATTTTGACCTTAAAACTGTTGATTTGATAGATTCGCGGTCAAAAATCGTTAATTGAGGACGTTTTAAGGAGTATGTATTGATTTCCTGTCTTTTTGTGTTATGATACAAAAGATATGAATGTTTCATCCTTTTACATTCTGTGAAAATATCTTTAAAATATGTAACTATTCCTCCTGATTTTCGAATGGAGTGTATGGCCTGCACAAGACACGCCGGCCGGATGGTTATAGGATTTCCGGTAATTTTTCTAAAACAGAATAGAGACATAGTTGACTTTCCTTCGCATTTTTCATACAATTTGTATGAGAGTGCAAGCTGCTAAATATCTTCTTGAGCCAGGAGAGGGGAATAGCACGTTCCCCCTCTCTGTACGGCTTACCCGGTGAATCAGCAGGATATACCGTATGATCCGCCTGAAAGCAGCGCCCAGGAATACACAGGAGGAATTTCAAACCATGAAGCTTAGTACCTCGATTCTGGCCCACAAACTCAAATCAAAATTTACCCTTCAAAATAAAAAGGCCCTGTCCGACGAGCTGCACTTAGAGCAGGTCTTATTTTTCTGCGACGGAGACGGTATGCAGAATCACAAAATCTATATCTGCTCTCAGGATCAGGTGTCCGAGCAGGACTTCATAGTGCCGGAGGAGGCCGTGCTGTTCTGTATCGGAAAGGTGCGCACGCGGAATACAGGAAAGAACGGGCAGGTATTTCAGCTTGTGGACGATACCTCTCCGTTCATGCTTTTCAATGAGATTCAGCGGCTTTTTGAATATTACAGCCAGTGGGACGAGCGGCTTTATGAGCTTGCTAATCAGGAGGGAAGCATCCAGGAAATGCTGGACGAAAGCTTTCGTGTATTCCATAATCCTGTGATTGTTAATTCGGCGGATTACTTTGTGATCGGGTATTCCAGTGTGATTGATACGCGCTCGGAGCTGTCCGGTCTGGTAGATCCGGATGCTATTTTTGAGTACAGCGGAGAATACCGCAATACGGAGCAGCAGCAAAATCTGATGAAAAAGAAGGGGGCTTATTTTTTCCCGGACTATATTACGGGGGCAAGAAGTCTCTGTGTAAATATTTTCGAGCATGACCGCTTTACATACCGGGTGACTATGGTGGAGAGCTTAAGCCGGTTTGAAGCTTATGACGGCGCCCTTTTGGAGCATCTTACGGAGTATATTAAGCTGGCATTGTCCAAGCAGATGACCCTGCAGGCGGATATGGGCTACCGGTTGGATAGGATTCTTTCCGATATTCTGCTGAATCCGGATCAGGACAGTGAGGTGACCAGACAGTGGTTCTCGGAATTTGGCTGGCTTCCGGAGCATCGGTACTTCTGCATCAATCTGAAGGTGGCAGCTCTGGATCTGGAAAATATGACCGTGCGTTTTATTTGCAGTCATATTGAAAATATGCTTGGCAATTCCTGTGCGTTTCAGTATGAAAATAATATTACGATTTTTGTGAATCTCACACGCTTTGGGGGAGGCGCGGCGGATGCGCTGGAGAAGATTGTTTATTTTCTTCGGGACAGCTTTTTGAAGGCTGGGTTAAGCAATGAGTTTGTGGGATTTGAGACTTTGTACTATCATTACCGGCAGGCGGCGGTGGCCCTGGAGGTAGGGGGAAGGAGGGCGCCGTTTCGGTGGATTCATCGGTTTGATGAGATTGCCCTTGATTATCTTTTGGAGCAGAGCAGGGGGGAATTGCCCGGGGAGTTGGTGTGTTCGCGGAAGATTTTGGAGCTTCGCGCTTTTGATGGGAAGCATAATACGGATTATTATAATACTTTGAAGCTTTATGTGAAGAATCATCTGAATGCGGTGCAGACGGCGAAGCAGCTTTATATTCATAGGAGTACGTTTCTTTATCGGATGGAGAAGATTAAGGAGTTGATTCGTATGGATTTGGATGATTATGATACGCTGCTTTATGTGATGATTACGTTTCGGATGATGGAGTTGGAGTGAAAAGGAGGGGGACGGTAACAAATCAGACGGGCGGCAGCGGGGCAGGCTCTCAGGCTTTTCCATATCTGTGTTCGGACGGTTCACGTACACGCTGTCTGCTTTGGAAGGACATTACCTTGTGGGTTTTGATAAGGGTGTTGGGATTGGTGGTAATGTCCGTCCAAATCAGACAGCATGTTCGCGAACAGCCGGACACCTGATATCGGAAAAGCCTGAGAGCCTGCCCCGCTGCCGCTCGTCTGATTTGTTACCTGGGGGTGGTGTCGGGAGGTTATTGTTTGTATGCTATTGCTCCGTGAGGGTTTTGGCTGTATTTTTTTTACAGATGTATTGCATGTTGGGGGATTTAGTGATAACATAGGGTGGAAAAAAATCAGGATTTGTCAAAAATCCTCGAAAGGATGTGTGTTCTTATGGAATTTATTCAAGATCTGCTGGCGGCTATTGGGGTGGTGCTGAATGGGATTCCCCAGGGGCTTCTGGCTATTTCTTTTGGCTTTGCTTCGGTGCCTACTGCGCTTGGGTTTGTTGTTGGTGCGGTGGCTTGCGGGGTGCTTGGCTCGGTTGTGCCTATTTCTTTTCAGGCGGAGACGATTACGCTGGCGGGAACGATGGGGAAGGATTTGCGGGAGCGGCTGTCGATGGTTTTTTATGCCGGCGCTGCTATGTTGGTTTTGGGGGCCTGCGGACTGCTGGGGGTTATTACTGATTTTGCGGGAGATGTGATTGTTAATGCGATGATGGCCGGCGTGGGAATTATGCTTGCAAAGGTTTCCTTTAGTATGATTAAGGAAAATATGCTGGTGGGCAGTGTTTCCCTGGCTACGGCTGTGGCGGTGTATTTTTTCTTTGGGCAGAATCTGGTTTATACGATTGTGATTTCTCTGATTGTTTCTTCCATAGCGGCGAAGGCGGCGGGGCAGGATGTCGGAGGAGGAATGACGGAGAAAATGGGGAAGCTTACGTTTCAGAAGCCTGCTTTTAATCTGAGAATCCTCCGGGGGGCACTGGCTCTTTGCTGTCTGACTGTAGGCGGAAATATTGCTTTTGGCTCCATTACGGGAGGGATTGCCGGGGCAAATGCCAATATTGACCATTTGACTATTTATTCCGGTTTGGCGGATGCGGTAAGCTCGCTTTTTGGCGGCGGTCCGGTGGAGGCTATTATCTCGGCAACGGCAGGGGCGCCTCATCCGGTAACGGCAGGCGTGCTGATGATGGTGATTATGGCCGCAATTTTGTTTGTTGGTTTACTGCCTAAGATTGGGAAATTTGTGCCGAATCAGTCAATTGCCGGTTTCCTCTTTATTTTGGGAGCTGTTGTGACTGTGCCTACCAATGCGGCGGTTGCTTTTTCGGGAACGGCTCCTGGGGATAATATTGTGGGCGGCGTGACCATTGTGGTGACGGCGGCGGTGGACCCCTTTGTGGGTATGCTTGCGGGACTGGCTCTTAAGCTTCTTTTCAGCATGGGAATCGGTGTGTAAGAGAACGTGTGAGGATACGGTGTTTTTTTAGAGGAAGGAGAGTAAAGATGAATTATTATGAGCTTTCGGTGGCAGGCGTGACGCGCCAGCTTCCGATTATGCAGATTGCCCCGGATCTGGCCATTGCCAGCTTTGTTATTCTGGGAGACTGTGAGCTGGTGACAAAGGCTGCGCCGCTTCTGGAGAAAAAGCTGCCCAAGGTGGATTATATTGTAACTGCGGAGGCAAAGGGGATTCCTCTGGTGCAGGAGCTTTGCCGGCTGCGGGGGCTTCCTTATTATATTGTAGCCCGGAAAAGTATTAAGCCCTATATGGACCAGCCTTTAACTGACGAAGTGTTATCCATCACTACCCAGAAAACCCAGACCCTTTGTCTGGACGGCAAGGATGCTATGCTTCTTCGGGGCCGGAAGGTGGCCATTGTGGATGATGTGATTTCTACAGGGGAGTCTTTAAGCGCCATTGAACGCCTGGTGGAGAAGGCCGGCGGAAATATTCTTGCCCGGGCAGCTATTTTGGCGGAGGGAGACGCGGCGAAGCGGGAGGATATTGTTTATCTGGAGGAGCTGCCGCTGTTTCCTATTTCCTGAGGAATGAGCATTTGAAAGCATATAAATACACCCCTTTACATATATTGTAAAAGCATATATGGAAGGGGTATTTTTATGGACAAAAGTTCCGAATATAACTTGTATAAAGACATTCGTACCCGGACGGGCGGCGAGATTTACCTGGGTGTGGTAGGCCCGGTGCGCACCGGAAAATCTACTTTTATCAAGCGGTTTATGGATCTGTGCGTGCTTCCGGGCATTGAGGATGAAAATGCCAGAACAAGGGCCAGGGATGAGCTGCCTCAGTCGGCGGCAGGAAAGACGATTATGACGACGGAGCCGAAATTTATTCCCAAGGAAGCCGTGGAGGTACGGATTTCCGGAGATGTGGCCGTGAAGGTGCGGATGATTGACTGCGTGGGCTTTATGGTGCCCGGCTCCGAGGGGCATATGGAGGACGACGCGGAGCGGATGGTAAAGACGCCCTGGTTTGATTATGAGGTGCCTTTTACGCAGGCTGCGGAGCTGGGGACGAAAAAGGTGATTACGGATCATTCCACCATTGGAATCGTAGTGACCTGCGACGGCTCTTTTGGGGATATTCCCAGGGACAATTACATAGAACCGGAGGAGCGGACCATAGCGGAGCTTAAGAAGCTTGGGAAGCCCTTTGTGATCCTGTTAAATTCCGAGAAGCCTTACGGCGACGCCGCTTCCGGCCTGGCGGCCAAGATGGAGGAAAAATACGGTGTTTCCGTGCTGCCGGTAAACTGCGAGCAGCTCCGCAAAGAGGATGTTACCCGGATACTGGAGCAGATTCTTTATGAATTTCCGCTGGCCAAGGTGGAGTGTTATGTACCGAAGTGGGTGGAAATGCTGCCGATGGAGCATCGTATCAAGCAGGATGTAATTGCAAGGCTTAAGGAGCTGGCAGGAAAGCTCAACACCATCCGGGATGTAACGCCGGAAAATCTGTGGATGGAGAGCGAGTTTATTGATCGGATGAAATTAGACCAGATCCACATGGACAGCGGAACTGCCCGGGTGAATATGGAGATAGATGATCGGTATTACTATGAGCTTTTAAGCGAGCTGACCGGAAGCGAAATACTGGGCGAATACGAGCTGATGTCCCTGATTCGGGAATTGTCCAGGATGAAAAAAGAATATGAGAAGGTAGCTACTGCTATTACGTCTGTTCGGCAGAAGGGGTATGGAGTTGTGATGCCGGATCAGGAAGAGATCACGTTAGAAGAGCCGGAGCTTATACATCAGGGGAATAAATTTGGGGTAAAGATACGTTCCATTGCGCCCAGTATTCATTTGATTCGGGCTAATATAGAAACCGAAATAGCGCCGATTGTGGGGAGTGAGGATCAGGCGAAAGATCTCATTACATATCTGAAAGACAGCAGCGGGGAGAATGAAAGCATTTGGAGTACGAATATCTTTGGAAAATCGGTAGAAGAATTAGTAGAAGACGGGATACGTGGGAAGATCTATCAAATCGGCGATGAGAGCCAGGTGAAGTTACAGGAGACAATGCAGAAAATAGTAAATGACAGCAATGGGGGGCTGGTTTGTATCATTATCTAGCTACAAGCCGGGCACAAAAGGAAAAGCAAGAGCCGAATGGGGTGCTGGCACACCAGGCGGCTCTTGCTTTTCCTTTTGTATGCGGCGCCAGCCGCAAACCGAGGAAGGCCGAATGGCCTTTCGAGGTGCCCGGCGACCGGGGCCAAAACCCCAAAATAAACCTGCCAGGGGCGCCTGGCCCCAGGCAGCACTTACTTTTCTTTTGTATGCGGCGTCAGCCGCAAACCGAGGAAGGCCGAATGGCCTTTCGAGGTGCCCGGCGACCGGGGCCAAAACCCCAAAATAAACCTGCCTTTTTTCATCTTCATACAAATTTAAGACAATATTAGAAACTTTTTAGAGACAATCCTAGTAAAATTCTAATAACCATCCCCCAAAAAAATCCATTCACATTGACCGCCAGCACACCAACTACAAAAACATCAACCCACACAGGAGCCATTCATGGAACAAGAAAGACAGCAGCCAGTCTGGAAAAAAACAACCCGCAAAAAAAGAAGAAAAAAGAGAAAACTAAACAAAACCCACCTAAGCCGCACAAATCGCACAAATCACACAAATCGCACACCCCACACAACCCACCCCAAACAATCAAAACAATTCAAACGCCTTAAAACCTACGCCATAAGAGCCATAACCCTCCTAATCCTAACCACAATGCTCTTCCTCATGCTATGCGGCTGTCTCTACATCCGCGACTTTTTCCGCGAAAACAAAGCCGCCTCCCCCTCAAACTCCACCCCCGAAAGCCTATCCACCCCCGATCCATCCGCTCAAAAAACCGCCGCCCCCTACACCATAATCCTAGACGCCGGCCACGGCGGAAACGACAGCGGCACCATAGAACAATCCACCGCCGAAAAAGACATAAACCTCTCCATCGCACTCAAAATGAAAGAACTTCTGGAGCAAAAAAATATCCAAGTCATCCTCACAAGAGACAAGGATATCTTCATGGAACTGGAAGAAAGAACCGAAATCGCCAAAAACAAAGAAGCGGACTTATTCCTAAGCATCCACTGCAACTACTACGAAGACGACAGCTCCATCCGCGGCCTGGAATGTTATTACAGCCAAGACTCATCCGACGGAGAATATTACGCGGAAAAACTAATCGAAAGCCTGGAAGAAAAAGGCGACATCCTTTCAAGAAACGCAAAACCAGCCGAATATTTCGTCCTCAAAAACACAAACATCCCTTCCGTACTCGTAGAGACAGGCTATCTCTCCAACTACGCAGACAGAAAAGATCTCACATCCCAAAACTACCAGGAAAAACTAGCCGCAGAACTTGTAGAAGGCATATTAAAAGGCTTGAGAGACAAAAAGAGCGAACCAAAATAGATCAACCAAACGTATTGCAAACCCCACACAACTCTACATTCAAACCAAATCAAAACCCACATTAATTCCCCATAAGATTTTTCCGCTCCCGTTCAATCTGCCGAATACTCTTCTTAGGAGTAGGCAAATTCTCAGGCCCTTTCTGGAATGGATCTCTTTTCTGCCAAGCCCGCCATACAGTCCCTGATACCCTTTATTCTGAAAAATAGCATAATCACGCGGATGATGAATCCCTGCAAGCTGCGCAGCCTCCGCCAAAGATTTGTTGTGTGCTTTCATTTCACGCCGAATGGCCAGACGTTTCAAATCTTCATTCAGATTATCATAATTCTCAATCAATTCCTGCTGCCTTGTTTTCACAGCAAAATAAGTCTGACCGAGAGCAATGACTTTTTTACGAGGATCGCTGTTCTGCACGATAAGATAGCAGGCATAACGGGAAAGCGCATAATCGTCAATTACACGAACACCACCGTTAGGCATCGGAGATGATTTGCCGGCGTTGGCAAAATGTTCACTTACAATGTTTTCACTGTTTTCGCAAGCCTGCTTTGCACGTTCGATAACATTCAAAAAACGACGCCATTGTTTATACTCTAAAGCAGACTGCAATTCCCGTGCATACCAAAAATCTTCTCCATACCCATTTACATGCCGGATAGATTCAAACAGGGATTCCGTATAGCTTGTTTCCTCATCGGACATAAGCTTTTCCGAACGGGCACCTTCCGCCCTTCCCTGTCCGCCAAATGTATTTTCAATTAACACATTTTTCTTCATTTCATCATCTTTTTCCATCATAAATCTCCCCCCACTTTCATATCTGAGGATAGCATAGCACGGGCAAAAGTACAAATCAACAAAACATCCATGTAAAATTCATACAAAGATCGACAGCTGCTGTTCACTCCGTGACCGGTAACAATCAACATTCCATCTTAACAACACAGCAAAAATGAAGCAGCACCAACCAAGCCCTCCCAATAGAATCCGCCAAAACTCTAGCAAAAAGAATAAAGAACACCACAAAAATGAATCTCCGCAATTGTGTTTCAAACAGAAGCGGCTTATAATGATAATAAAAAATACCCGCATCACCACCCAGCACAAATCAATTTCAAAAAGAGTGCATCAAGAAAATAAAACGAAACAGCAACAGAAAGGAACGCATATTTCATGGGACTAAATGACACCGCCTGGCAATCCCTGTTTGACAAATATCATATTCCGGACGCCATCGCCGCCCAGGGCCGGTTTACCATTTCCGCCGCCCAGATCAAAGAATTTCGCGAACCAAGACTGATGACCAAATTCGATCACAAGGTCAACCTTCCCGAAATCTTTGCAGAAAACCACCTAACCATTCTGCCAATTACCAGGGGCGACTACGTGATCTCCACCTTTCAGGCATACGAAGAATTTCCTCAAACCCAAAAGGAACCCCAAAGAATATCCATCCCGCCCCATCTCCAAACCCTGAATCCGAAGTTCCTGGTAAGCGAGGCCATCGCCCTAAACTGTGCCAATGCCTGCGGAATCCTTGGGGACTTTTTAGAAGAGGAACAATTGGTCCCCACAGTCAGCGGCCGTATGAGCTCCGGCTCCTTTGCATTTTACATCAACACAGAGCGGGGCCGCCAGATGCTTGAAGTGAGCAGCTCACAGATTGAGATTGACGCCGCCTACGAGGGAACAGGCTGTCTTGCCCTGTTTGAAGCCAAGAGAGATTTATCCGACGACTTCCTGGTACGCCAGATTTATTATCCTATGCGCGCCTGGTGCGAGCGCATTACAAAGCCGGTAAAGCCCGTATTTCTGGTCTTTTCCAACGGGATATTTCATCTCTGTCAGTATGAGTTTCAGGATGTCATGCACTACAACTCCCTGTCCCTTGTAAAGCAGAAGAGCTACGCCATTGCCACGGAAATTACCCTGCGCGATATAGAAGATCT
Source organism: Clostridia bacterium (assembly GCA_910574835.1). GTDB lineage: Bacteria > Bacillota > Clostridia > Lachnospirales > Lachnospiraceae > Laedolimicola. Next base: position 29,881 of record CAJTDE010000032.1, read on the forward strand.
CTTAAAAACCACAAAGCCGCAGCCGGAGCCGTCCGTTTCCTTCCCCCAGGCAAACAGTATGGCCCGTATCATCAACCTGATGGAGCTTCTTTTTGAAAAGCCCATGACAAGGCAGGAGATTACGACGCAATACGCCTTCGACGAGCGCCAGACAAACTACTATACAGATGCCGGACGCTATCTGAACATGATGGAAAAAGAGACGGAGCAGGGAACCATTACATTCCGGCTGTCGGATCTGGGCCGTCACATTATGGAATTGGGCTACCGGGAACGTCAGCTTGCGGTTATCACACAGATCCTGAAGCACAGAGCCTTCCGGCAAACTCTTAAGGTCTGCCTGCGATGCGGAGAGATGCCGGATGCACGGACCGTTGTGGGAATTATGAAAGAGTCCAATCTCTACCAGGTCAAATCCGACAGCACCTTTTTCCGCCGTTCTTCCACCATTGTGGGCTGGATGAGGTGGATTTTAAGCATTGTACAGACATAAATTCCTTCTTCCCGCAGGCAACGAGCCAAGCGTGTATGCAGGTATGTCCATTTTACTCAATGAAACAGAGGTGATAAAGCAATGTCAAAAATATTAGTGATAGAAGATAATTTGCCCTTAAGCACCGGGCTGTGCTTTGAATTGGATACAAGCGGTTATCTGACCGTGGCCGCCTATAGCTGTCAGAAGGCCCGGCAGCTTATAAAAATCGATCATTTCGATCTGGCAATTCTGGATATCAACCTTCCCGACGGAGACGGCTTTGATCTTTGCCGGGAAATAAAAATGAATCAGCCGGAGCTTCCGGTGCTCTTTCTGACGGCCAAGGATCTGGAGCAGGATGTACTAAAAGGCTTTGATCTGGGCGCAGACGACTATATTACAAAACCCTTTCATATGCAGATTCTGAAGCGCCGCGTGGAAGTCGCGCTGCGCCGGGGAACCGGGCATATCAAAGCTTCGGAGGAAGGCTATGACGACGGGTTTCTTCGGCTGGATTTTCATACCCTTACGGCTGTCCGAAACGGAGAGCAGCAGCCCATCACGCCTAATGAATATAAGCTTCTGCGGCTTCTGACAGCTCACGCCGGCAATCTTGTGACACGTCAGCTTCTGTTGGAAAAGCTGTGGGACTGTGACGGAAATTATGTTGACGACCATACGCTGACCGTGACCATGAACCGGCTGCGGTCAAAGATTGAGGATGCAGACCATTCCTATATTCGGACAGTGCGGGGAATGGGGTATATCTGGACAGGAGAAAAGCTATGAGAAGGCCCGAAATTCAGTGCATACCGGCGAACATTCTCCTGTCGCTCACAGCGCTTTTTCTTATTTTAGCAGGAGTGCTGTGGGACTATATACCATATGCGGCAGCGCGCATCATGTTCCCTGCGTCCGGCGCTCTGATTCTGCTTTTCACAGCCCTGTGGAAAAGGAGTCAGAGGCGGCAGGAATCTGATTTTGCAAATCATATCTGCCAGACGGTGGACGCGCTCCTGGACAGGCGTGATCCGGAATGTTTTCAGCCTTTTGAGGATTCACAGGTTTCCAAGGTACAGGGAAAGCTTTTGCAGTATTATGATCGTATGCAGGAGGGCAGGAGACAGAGCGAACAGGATAAACAGACGATCCAGGAGCTGGTCAGTGATATTTCGCACCAGGTTAAAACGCCTGTTGCGAATATACGCATGTTTACGGGGATTTTGCAGGAACATTCACTGTCCCGCGAAAAGCAGGCGGAGTTTCTTGCTGCAATGGCTGCCCAGACTGACAAATTGGACTTCCTTATGCAGTCGCTGATTAAAATGTCCCGGCTGGAGACGGGAACCTTTGCCTTACATATGGAGGACGGCAGCCTATACAATACCATTGCGGAGGCGGTGAACGGTGTCTGGGCCAAGGCGGATCGGAAACACATCCGCATGGAGGTGGAATGTGACAGCCGGATAAGCGTTAGGCATGATGCAAAATGGACTGCGGAGGCTCTTGGGAATATTCTGGATAATGCCGTGAAGTATACGCCGGAGGGCGGAGCGGTTCGTGTGTGCGTCCGTCCGTGGCATTTTTATACCCGGATTGATATCGAGGATACGGGGATTGGAATTGCAAAAGAGCATTATCATGATGTGTTTCAGCGGTTCTACCGGGGCGTAGAGCAGGCTTCTTCTGAGGGTGTAGGGCTTGGACTTTACCTGGCCAGAGGGATTGTTACGCGGCAGATGGGATATATCAGTGTGAAATCAGAGGCGGGAAAGGGGACTGTTTTTTCGGTATTTCTGCTGAATTGAGTTTTATAATTTCCTGCCGGTGCGATATGGAAAGCTATTTATGCATGATGGTACAGGGGGAGAATGAGGGCGAAGAAGTGGATATTGTTAAGATTTATCATTTGAAAAAATATTTTTGGGAAGGAGTTCGGCAGATTAAGGCGCTTGACGGGATTGAGCTGGCTATTGAGAAGGGGCGGCTTACTGCGATTGTGGGGGCTTCCGGGTCAGGGAAAACGACGCTTCTCAATACGATTGGAGGATTGTATCGGCCTACACAGGGGGAGGTCTGGGTTGACGGGGTTAATCTGGGGGAGCTGTCGGAGGAGCAGCTTACGATTTTCCGGCGCAGGAAGGCAGGATTTGTTTTTCAGAATTATAATCTGATTCCGGAGCTGACGGTTCGGGAGAATATTTTGTTTCCGCTGGCTTTGGACGGGCTGCGGGCAGATGAGGTTTTTTTTCGGGAGATTGCAGGGTTTTTGGGCCTTGAGCATAGGTTGGATGATTATTCTTATGAGCTTTCCGGAGGGGAACGGCAGTGTGCGGCGATAGCGAGGGCTTTGATTACGAGGCCCTCTCTTATTTTGGCGGATGAGCCGACGGGGAGTTTGGATGTGAGGTCGGCGCAGAATGTGGCCGGGGTTTTAAAAATGGCAGTGGAGATGTTTGGGCAGACGGTGGTGATGGTTACGCATAATTTGGAGATTGCACAGGTAGCAGATCGGGTGGTGAGAGTGAAGGATGGGAGGACGGACGCTTAGGGGCTCCTTTTGCGGCAGCCCCTAAGCTGGTATTGGAGGTGTGATGGGATGTAGGCGGTTGGGGGATTTTTTGGGAAGTAGGAGGGTGTAAGGTACAAAAGTGTGACTTTTGTGTGCCTTGATTGTAACTTTTGGGTGGTATGGTGGTATTTGGTGTAGGGAGGTGTTGGCGGGGATGGGTGTGGGGATTTGGATTTTGGGAACTGGTGGTTGGGGAATGATTGGTTTTTTGGAGGGTTGTTTATGGATGATATGATGAAGGTTTTGACGAGGCGGAGTTTTGGGGCGGGGAAGGCTCGGAATTTGATGGCGGTTTTGGCTATTGCTTTGACGGCAGTGCTTTTTACGGGGATTACGACAATTGTGATTGGGACTTCTCAGTCTTTTACTTTGACGATGCAGATGCAGAAGATGAGCCGGTCGGATGGGGAGCTTCGGTATATGACGGAGGAGCAGTTTGAGGCTTTGAGGCGGGCGGATTTTGTGAAGGAGGCGGGGCTGCGGCTTCCGGTGGGGTTTCTTTCGAATGTCAGGCGGCATAATGTGGAGCTGGATGTGGCGGATGAAGTTCAGGCGGGGCTGACTTTTTGTCTGCCTGTTTATGGCAGGTGTCCGGAAAGGGCTAATGAGGTGGTGGCTTCAGATGCTGCTTTGCGGGCTTTGGGGGTGGAGCCGGAGGTTGGGGCGGAAATTCTGATTGAGTTTTCGGCACATGGGAAGGAGTATACGCTTCCGATGGTGGTTTCCGGCTGGTATAAGGCGCTTAATGGTCAGATGAGTGTGATGTGGGCAGGGACTGCTTTTCGGGATGCTTACCCGGAGATTTTCCGTTATACGTATCGGGAGGATCGGGAGCTGGCGGGGACGTATTTTTCGGATTTTACGGTTTACAGTGCGGCCGGCTTGGAGGGGAAGCTTAAGGAGCTGGTTTATGAGCTTGGGGGTGTATCGGATGACGCGGGGGCGCCTGATTATTTGCAGGCTGTAGTAAATCAGGTGACGAATGGGCGGCTCAGTCCTTTTCAGATTGCGGCGGTGGCTTTTTTCAGCCTGTTGTTTATGGCTTGCGGGTATCTGCTGATATTTAATGTGTTTGATATTGCTGTTATGCAGGATATCCGCAGGTTTGGGCTGTATCGGACGATTGGCATGAGCCGCAAGCAGGTGCGGGGGATGGTGAACCGGCAGGCGTTCTGGCTTAGCTGTATGGGGATTCCTATTGGTCTCTTGATTGGTTTTTTTGCGGGGAGGGCGGCTCTGCCTTTGATGATGAGTATGGTGGCTACGGAGTATCGGTATCTTTCCGCAGATGTTTCGCCTTCGCCTCTGCTGTTTATGATTGCGGCGGCTTTGACGGGGCTGACGGTTTTTTGCAGTACGCGAAAGCCTGTCCGGGTTGCGGCAAATACGCCGCCTATTGAGGCGTTTCGCTATGTTGAGAGTGTCGGCGGGCGGCGGGCTTCCCGTAAAAGTGCTCTGGGTGCGGATATCCGGCGGCTGGCCTGGTCGAATCTGGGGAGGAACAGACGGCGGACGGTGTTTATTATGCTTTCTTTGATGCTGTGTGTGGTGCTTCTTAACTGCGCGGGTACGGCGGCGGACAGTATGGATGTGGAGAAAGAGACGGCTTTTATGATCCGCACGGATTTTGCTGTGGTAAATGCGGTGAGCACCAGTAATACCAAGGGGTTTGCCCGGCGAACCCACGGGCTGCGGCCGGAGACGGTTGCGGAGATAGCCGCCCGGCCCGGTGTTACCGGAGGCTCCGTGATCTACAAGAACACGGCGGAGGATGCGGAGGTTACTTATGATTTTGATTTCGGCCGTGCTATGACGGGGGAAACCTTTGTAAATGATTACAGCGGACTTACCTTTGAATTTGACGAGATTTATAACAGACACGGTCTTGGAAATGACGGGCATTTTATCTGCAATGTGTATGGGATGGAGGAGGTGGCCCTTTCCCGGATGGATCTGCGTGAGGGGGAGACGGATGCCCATGCACTTTTTGAGAGAATGTCCCGGGGGGAGGGCGCTTTGGTTGGCGTGCCTGTGGAACGAAGGGATATGTCACTGCTGCCGGTTCTTGATCTGCTGGAGGTCGGCGATGTGATTACGGTTTACAAAAACGGTGTGCAGGTGATGGAACTGCCGGTGCTGGCAAAGGCGGCGCTTTCCAGTGATGATGAGGAGATTGGTTATACGATAAATGGCGTCAATGAGGTTGGGGGAGACAGTTTGTTTTTATACCTTCCGGCCAGGGTGTATGAGGAGCTTTATGAGGAACCGACGGTTTATAAGTATTCCTTTGATGTAGAGGAGGGATATGAGGAAGAGATGACAGCATTTTTGGAGGACTTTATGGAGCATACGGACCCGGATATCAATTATCTTTCGGCCAGGGCTGCCCGTGAAAGTTCGGAGGGAACCCGGAGGATGATTCGCTTTGTGGGCGGATTTGTAGGGATGATTTTTGGCCTGGCCGGGGTGCTGAATCTGATGAATACCATTGTCACTACAATTTTGACGCGCCGTCATGAGTTTGCGGCGATGGAGAGTGTGGGTATGACCAGGCGGCAGCTGACGAAAATGATGGTGTATGAGGGTGTTTATTATGCGGCAGGGGCGTGTGCTTTGGGTCTGATTCTGGCAGCGATACTGGATTTGACAGTGGTGAAGGGGATGGTGGAATCTATGTGGCAGTTTACCTTTCATTTCACATTGACACCGGCTCTGGCGGCCTGTGGGGTTCTGCTGACGGTGTCGGCGGTTGTTCCGATTCTGGCTCTGCGCTGCTTTCATAAGGGCAGTATTGTGGAGCAGCTTCGCATGGCAGAGTAGTTTTTTGGACTGATGCGGGAAAGGAGAAAGATGATGGAAAGTATTTTAAGGGCGGTTGGTCTTAAGAAGTATTATGGAAGTGGTGATACTCAGGTCCGTGCGCTGGATGGGGTGGATTTGGAGATTGAGCGGGGTACGTTTACCGCTATTATCGGCACATCGGGAAGCGGGAAGTCTACTCTGCTGAATATGCTTGGGGGACTGGATATTCCTACGGAGGGAAGTGTGCGGATCGGCGGCACGGAGCTTGCGGAGCTGAACCGGGATGAAGCGACGGTTTTTCGGCGTAAAGAGATTGGTTTTGTCTTTCAGAATTATAATTTGATTCCGGTATTGACAGTGTGGGAAAATATTGTGTTTCCCCTGTCTCTGGATGGGAAAAAGCCGGATCGGGATTTTGTGGAGAAGGTGGTGAAGCTTCTGGGGCTGGAGGATAAGCTTGACAGCCTGCCGGGGCACCTTTCCGGAGGACAGCAGCAGCGCGTGGCCATTGCAAGGGCGCTGGCTTCGAAACCCTCTATTATTTTGGCGGATGAACCCACCGGGAATCTGGATTCTAAGACAAGTGATGATGTAATTGGACTGCTGAAAATGACAAGTGAGGAATTTCGGCAGACGATTGTGATGATTACTCATAATCCGGAGATTGCACAGATGGCAGATCGGATTGTGCGGATTGAGGATGGGAGGATTGTGGCGTAAGGGGAATCCTGTGAGAATATGCGGTGAAATATGCTCTGAATGGCTTCTTAATCGTTTCATTCATCTTATATACCCTCAGCGGACAAGGAGTGTGTCTTCCCTTGTCCGCTGAGGGTATTGACATTTAGATAAGACTACAGTAGTCTGCCATGCACTTATTCCCAAAGAAGAAGTACAGGAAGCTGAAACGAATGAACTGATTAACAAAATTTACGATGGTTCTGCGGATAAGCTGTTTGCTGCTTTGCTGAGCAGGAAAAAACATTCTGCTGAAGAAATTGAAAAGCTGAAGCAAATTGTTGCAGATTTGGAATGAGGTGGTAAGCATGAATACGCTGCCGGATTGAGTTTCGAGCAGCATTGCCAGTTCATAATGCCTATGCAGAACAATGGATAAAAGAACATCCTCTAAAACGGCGAATATCAATTAAACAGTCGGATAGAATTTCCGCACCGCTGACATACGGCGTTTTGCACCCTGTTATTTTAATGCCCAAGCAAACGGACTGGACGAATATAGAGCAGTTGCGATATACTTACAAACAATACCGACAGTACCATTGTAGAAACCCAATATTGTATGCTGGCTTACAGCAAAACGGGTTCACTGCTAAAGCTATATTGGAATTTCCTTGGCAGCAGTACGCAAAGCAGCTTTGAAAATATGGTTCGGACAAAAACAAATATTTTATCCGGTAACGAAATTATTATCCATATGAATATAAAATAGAATCAGACTGAAAGCAGTAACAGCAAGCAAGGTATGACCGCAACTGCCAGTTCTTGTCTATTTTCTTTTCTTGAATTTTTCGACTGAAAATTATTTTTATAGAATTGTAACGAACTCTCGTTTTTTAACACCTATTTATGAAAATGCATGGAAAGTATGTGCGGATTAAGGAAACACTCCGCGGGTATACCTATATGCACAGAAAACATGTGCAGATCAAGGAAACACCCTGCGGGTATACCTATATGCACAAAAAACATGTGCAGATCAAGGAAAGGAGGTTACAGGAAATGGAGTCTCTTGAGGAAATCTATCAGAAGCATGCCCGGACCGTGTATGCATATCTGCTGGGCAGAACCCGGAATCAGGATCTGGCGGAGGAATTGACCCAGGAGACATTTTTTCAGGCTGTCAGAACCATTGACACCTTCCGGGGCGACAGCAAGCTTTCCACCTGGCTGTGCGGAATCGCCAGAAATCTCTGGCTTGCACACTTAAGAGAGAGCCGTAAGTCGCAGCCCCTGGAGGAAATGGAAGAAATGGCCGGAGCCGCTTCGCCGGAGGAAGAGCTGAGTCTTCAGTGGGACAATCTGGAGATCTTAAAGCTGCTCCACGGCCTGAAGGAGCCGCTCCGGGAGGTTATGTATCTGCGGCTGATTGGAAATCTCACCTTTGCGCAGATTGGAGAAATTATGGGTAAGAGTGAAAATTGGACCCGGGTGAATTATTACCGGGGAAAAGAGAGAATCAGAAGGGAGGCAGGAGAGCATGAAGCATAACATTTCCTGTGCACTGGTTCGGGATCTGGCGCCGCTGTACGCGGAAAATCTCGTATCAGAGGAGAGCCGGAAGGAGCTTGAGGCACATTTGGAAGCATGTGAATTGTGCAGAGCCTATTATCACAGAATTACGGAGAATATGGAGGAGGATTTGATGGAAACGGCAAGACAGGAAACAGTGGAGATTGATTATATGAAGCGGATTCGGGCATATCAGAGAACCAATGCTATTTTGGGAGGGATTGTAAGCTTTTTATTGGGAGCACTTCTGCCCGTAGGGCTGCTGGGACTGTCGGTGTTTGTGATGCAGAACGGACTGAGTGATTACCACTTTGCACGTCTGCAGCTGATATGGCCAATGGTGCTTTTGCGGATGGCGCTGTCGGGGATTGTGGTATGTCTTATTTATTGCGGGGTGAATCGGATGCTTCGCAGAAAGTGCGTGACAAAGTAAATCAATATTTTAGCTTTGCAGATGGTTTGAATTTTACCCTCGGCGGATAAGAAAAACTTCTTAAAAGCCGGGGGTATATTTCCGGTTACTGCTCACAGAGTGAATGGTAAGTATATCCATTTAAACCGAAAACCGATGCTGAGTCTTTCACTTGCACAAACCTCGGAACGTGCTATACTAATACAGAAAATAAAGTTTGCAGACAAGAAGATACCTTTAATGGACAAGGGGACAAAGATTATAATGAGAAAAATATTGATTGTAGAAGACGACGAAAAGCTTTGCCGAGAGCTGGGAACTTTTTTGACAAATAACGGCTACCAGGCAGAAAGCCTGCCGGAAGGGGAATATACGGTGAAAGCGATTCTGGAAGCGCAGCCGGATCTGGTGCTTCTGGACTTGGGACTGCCGGGGACGGACGGCCTTTATCTCTGCCGGGAGCTTCGCAAGGTCTGTGAGCTTCCGGTGATTGTGATTACCAGTCAGGATACCCAGATGGCGGAGCTTATGAGCATGAGCCAGGGAGCGGATGATTTTGTCACAAAGCCTTTTCACCTCCAGATTCTGCTGGCGCGGATAGAGGCTGTTCTGAAACGGGTTTACCGGGAGCCGGTCATGAAGGAACAGGAGCAGCTGGGAGCTTTTACCCTGGATGTGGCCAGGGCGGTCATAGCCTCGGAGACGGGAAGCGCGGAGCTTACCAAAAATGAGCTGCGGATTTTGGACTGTCTAGCACATCATAAGAATGAGATTGTTTCAAGGGACGATCTCATTTCCCATCTGTGGGACAGTGAGCTTTTTGTGGACGACAATACCCTGACGGTCAATATGACCCGTCTGAGGGGAAAACTGGAGGCAATTGGGGTCCGCAATGTGATTCAGACAAAGAGAGGATTGGGGTACGTGCTGTTATGCGATACGGAATCTATGTAAGGGAGCGTTTGGGGCAGATTCTATTTGTAAGCGGAGTGCTTGCCACGGTGGAGATTTTTCTTCTTACGCTCCGGTCAAGCCTTTGGATTGGCATTTATACGGCTATCTGCTTTTATGGGGCGTATTTTCTGATTTCCTGGCAGGAGTTTCGTAAGGAAAAGATTTATTTTCAGAATATAATGGAAAGTCTTTCGGGCCTTGATAAGAAATACCTTCTGCCGGAAATGCTCGGATACCCGGGAAATCAGGAGGAACGGATGCTAAAAGAGCTTCTGGAGGATCTGGGGAAGTCCATGACGGATCATGTGAATTATTACAAAAATGCGGAAAGAGAATACAAGGAATACATTGAGCTGTGGATTCATGAGGTAAAAACGCCCATTGCCGCAGGAAAGCTGATGGTAGAGAATCACCGGACGGAAAGTGCCAGGGAACTGGAGGCGGAGCTTGAGCGGATTGAGAGCTATACGGAGCAGGCGCTTTTCTATGCCCGGAGCGCCCATGTGGAAAAAGATTATCTTATTCGCGGGGTGAAGTTAAAAGATCTTGTGACTCAGGCGGTGAAGAGGAACAAGCGGGCCTTGATAGCAAAGCGGGCTTCGATTGAGATGGAGGGGCTTGAAACGATTGTGTACAGCGATGAAAAATGGCTTGCCTTTATTCTGAATCAGATTTTGTCCAACAGTGTGAAGTATGCGGACAAAGAGACCTTGAAGCTTTCCTTTACGGGAAATGTAGGGAAGGAGCAGATTACGCTTGGCATAAAGGACAATGGACGGGGGATTAAGAGCAGAGATTTGGACCGGGTGTTTGAGAAAGGCTTTACGGGTAGCAGGGGAAGACAGATGGACCAGGCTACGGGACTGGGGCTTTATCTCTGCAAGAAGCTGTGCGGCCGGCTGGGGCATGGAATTGAGATTGCTTCCACGGAAGGAGAGGGCTGCGAAGTAAGGCTCATTTTTCCCCGGGGGAGCTATGCGGATGTAATATAAAAGACAAAGCTTACAAAAATGAAAGGCAGAAGTAAGCAACTTCGATGGTACGAAGCGCGGAAGCTTCCTATAATCAGAGTATGAAATATTTCAGAAGCGACTTTACCCTTTAGTGCCGTCGCGCAGCGACTTTTAATAGGAGGCGTACCATGAGTGTAATTTTAAATGTCAGCAATATTGAAAAGTATTACGGAAGCAAGGGAAGCATCACCAAGGCCATCGACAATATCAGCTTCCAGGTTGAGTCCGGTGAGTTTGTGGGGATTATGGGGGCCAGCGGAAGCGGAAAGACGACTCTTCTAAACTGCATTTCCACCATAGACCGGGTAACAAGCGGTGAAATCAAGGTGGGCGGGAAGGACATCACAAAGCTTCGGGGCAATGCCCTGAATAAATTCCGCCGGGAGGAGCTTGGCTTTGTGTTCCAGGATTTTCACCTTCTGGATACCCTGACGGTCTATGAAAATATTGCCCTGGCTCTGTCCATCCGGCATGTGGCCCCGGGGAAGATTGAGAAGCGTATCCGCGAGACTGCGGCAAGGCTTGGAATCTCGGGGATTTTAAATAAATACCCATACCAGATCTCAGGAGGCGAGAAGCAGAGAACGGCTTCCGCCCGGGCAATAATCGGGGACCCCAAGCTGATTCTGGCCGACGAGCCCACAGGCGCTTTGGATTCCAGAGCATCCCGGATGCTGCTTAAGTGCTTTGAGGAGATGAACGGCAAGCTTGGGGCTACAATTCTTATGGTGACTCACGATGCTTTTACGGCAAGCTATGCCTCGCGCATCCTCTTTATCAAGGACGGTGGGATTTTCAGCGAGATCCGTCGGGGAAATGAGGACCGGAAGAGCTTTTTCGGCCAGATTATTGATGTGGTTACTTTACTGGGAGGTGATTTGAATGATGCTGTTTAAATTATCATTTCGGAATCTGAAAAAGAGCTTCAAGGACTACACGATTTATTTTCTTACACTGGTATTAGGGGTTGCGATCTTTTATGTATTTAATGCTTTGGATTCTCAGGGGGTTATGCAGTCTGTGTCTGCTTCCACAAGAGAAATTATTCAGCTTATGCTTGCAATGCTTGCAGGGGTTTCTGTTTTTGTGTCCGTAATTCTGGGATTTTTGATTGTATATGCCAATAACTTTCTGATCCGCAGGCGGAAAAAGGAGTTTGGGGTGTATCTGACTCTTGGTATGAGCCGGGGGGCCATTTCCCGGATTCTTTTGGGAGAGACGGTGCTGATTGGGCTGATTTCCCTGGGTGTGGGGATTGTCATTGGGGTATTTGCTTCGCAGTTGATGTCCATTCTGGTGGCCCGGATGTTTGAGGCGGATATGTCGGCCTATACTTTTACATTTTCTCCCCAGGCGGCCGGAAAAACGGTGGTTTATTTTGGAATTATGTACTTGCTTGTGATTCTTTTTAATGCGGCGGCTATTTCCAGGTATAAGCTTCTGGATCTTTTGACGGCAGGCAGGAAAAATGAAAAGGTGCGGATGAAGAATCCGGTTGTTTCCGGGGTGCTGTTTGTGATTTCTCTGGGAGTTTTGGGGTATTGTTATTTGAGTGTACTGGGGCTTCTCGGAACGCTGAATCGGAACCGGACGCTGCTTTTGATTTTTCTGGGAAGTGCGGCAACGTTTTTGTTTTTCTGGTCTTTGTCGGGGATTCTGCTTCGGGTGGTGCAGGCAAGAAGGGGCTTTTATCTGAAGGATTTGAATCTGTTTGTGTTCCGGCAGATGAACAGCCGGGTCAATACGATGGTTTTTTCTATGACAGTGATTTGTCTGATGCTGTTTATGACGATTGGCGTGCTTTCCTGCGGGGTGAGCGTGAATCAGTCCATGACGGCGGAGTTTGAGGCAATGACGCCCCGGGATGTGTGTATGACGAAGGGGATGGAGGAGGATGAGAGGCAGTCTTTTGAGGATGCCGGAAAGGGAATTGAAGAGTATCTTTTGGGAAAAGGGCTTGCGCTTGGTGAGGTGCTTCAGGAGGGATATACGGAGGTTACCTCTTATGTGCTACCTGGGCTGACCCGGGAGAGTACCCTTACCCTGGGGGCGAGTAAGGAGCAGGTGATGGAGCAGTTCCCGATGCTGGACTGGTCTCAGAGGGAGGAGTTTGTTCCGCTCTCGGCGTATAACCGAATGGCGGAGTGTTTCGGGATTCCTACTTATGAGCTTGGGGAGGATGAGTATCTGCTTTTGTGTACCTTTGATCCAATGAAAGTGATTCGGGATACGGCTCTTCGGGCCGGGGCATCTCTTACCATTGGAGGGAGGCAGTATGTGCCGAGGTTTGAGGAGTCTCAGGACGGATATCTGAGTATGAACAGCTCGCGGTCGCTTCTGGGGCTCTATGTTTTGCCGGACAGTGCTTTTGAAGACGGGGAGTTTGTGCCTTACTGCAATTATCTGGCAGGGGATTATGAAGCGGATTCTGAGGAGGTAAGGGAGGTTTTCGAGGCCAGAATTGCGGATGCAACGAAGCGGACTCCGATTTATGCGTTTTCGAAGATTGCACTTCGGGAGAGCAGTATCGGGATTGGGGCTATTATGACGTTTATAGCGCTTTATCTTGGGGTGATCTTTTTGATATCCAGTGCGGCGGTTTTGGCACTTAAGGAACTGTCGGAGGCTTCGGATAACCGGGACAGGTATCGGATTTTGCGTGAGCTGGGGGCGGATCAGGGGATGGTTCGCGGGGCGCTGTTTCGGCAGATTGGGATTTTCTTTTTGCTGCCGCTTTTATTGGCTTTTGTGCATGCGGTTTTTGGGGTGCAGTTTGTGAATCGGATGCTGGTGATTCTGAATGGGGGGTCGCAGCTGGGGGCTATTTTGTTTACGGCGGGGTTTATTGCACTGATTTATGGGGGGTATTTTTGGGCTACTTATGTGGGGAGTAGGAGGATTGTGGAGGAGTGAGGACGGACGGGGCCGGAGCAGCCCTTCGCCGGAGACTTTTCCATATCCTGTGTTCGGACGGTTCGCGTACACACTGCCTGCTCTGTGCGGACATTGACCTGGGGAGTTTTTCTATGGCTTCCCAGGTTTTTTGGTCAATGTTCGCCCATATCAGTCAGTGTGTACGCGAACAGCCGGACACCGGATATCGGAAAAGTCTCCGGCGAAGAGCTGCTCCGGCCCCTGGTATTGGGGGTGGTTGTTGGTGTGGTTTTTTGGGAGGAAATATTATAGTAAGAGAATGTGGGGATACTAATTCTTTTTTGTAAGGGGCTTTTTTAAGGTGGTTTGTGAGTAGTAACGGTGGAGGTAAATGATAAAATTCAAATTTAAGCGCGATAAAATTTAATATGGGATGGTGATTGACATAGAATGGTTTTGTTCGTATAATACTATTATAAGGGGAAGACAATTCTCCTAAAATAGTGTTCGCTTCCTGATATGCGACTTATAAGTGGTCAGGATAACAAATAGTGTTCGCTCCCCGATATGCGGCTTATAAATGTTCGGGATTAAAATGTTTGTAATGCCCTGCTAGAAAGCAGGGCATTACTTTTATATAGTATAAAGGAGATTCTCTTATGCAGCAGGCTCAGTTGTATTTTCTTTCAGACCAGTATTATCAAGATTTTCCGGATGACAAGCTTATGCAGAATAAAGATATTATTAATGGAGCGCCGCATAGCCGTCCTTGTTTTTTTGCATTTAAAGATACTAAAATAGACGATATTTATTGGATTGTTCCAATTTCGTCAAGATTTGAGAAATTTAAGCGGATAGAACAGGACAAAATCAATAAATATGGATATTGCAATACAATTCGTTTCGGTACGGTTCTTGGAAGAAATACAGCATTTCTAATCCAGAATATGTGCCCTGCAACGAGAAAATATTTGACTGCATACATTGATAAAAATAACTGTCCAATTAGAATTGATGACAGAATAGCTGCTGATATAGAGAAGAATGCACGCCATGTTTTGGCTATGGCAAAACGTGGTGCAAAGGTTATTTTTCCTGATGTGTTCAAAATCTATCATGGGCTTGAACAGCAACTTCAGCAAAATACGATTATTTCCAAACCGTTCGAAACATAAAATAAATGTTCCTATATATATCTTAATTTTGCTATTGCTGCTATTGTTATGCCGTGGACAATTTTGCGAGTATTGGGTAAATGTGAGCAATGCTGCTTAGTTTTGGCGGGAAGCGGGAGCATTAGGGGCGGTGCAGGTGTATGGGGTGTAATACTTAGTTGATGTGTTTCTTTTTTTGTAGGTGTGCATGGTGGAAAGGTACAGAGGAAATTGGTTGTTGGGGCTTTTATTCAAGGCCCTTCTCTTTTTGTGAAATGCTTTTTTGTTTTTTTAATTCCCTGCTTACCAGTATAACCGACAGTATGAATGCTGAAAAATCGGCAACGGGTCCTGCGTATAATACGCCCAGGATTCCGAAACGGAGCGGAAGAATCAGGATCAGGGGGATCAGGAAGAAAACCTGCCTGGTCAGTGCAAGTAAGGCACCTCTTGTGGCTTTTCCGATGGCGGTAAAAAAGCTGGAGGAAAGCAGCTGTACGCCGTTTACCAGAACCATAAAAAGATATATGCGCATGAACAGGACCGCAAACTCAAGATACAGCTTGTCTCCGTCTCCAAAGAGAGAAATGATGTTTTGAGGGAAACATTGCAGCAGGAAGAAGCCGATTGCGGAAACAATCAGATTCCATTTGATTGCAAGCAGGTATGCTTCCCGAACGCGGGGGTATTGCCTGGCTCCGTAGTTAAAGCCGATGATGGGCTGAACTCCCTGTGATATTCCCACGACCACAGCGAGTATAATCGCGTTTGTTTTCATTACGATTCCGCAGGCTGCTAAAGGAATATCGGAGCCGTAGGCTGTCTGCGCGCCGTAGTATGTAAGTGAGTTGTAGAGTATGATCTGGACGAAGGTGATTGCAATTTGATTTACGCTGCTGCTGACGCCCATGCTGCAGGTTTTCAGGGTTTCTTTGATACTTGGATAGAAGCTGTCTTTTTGAAAATGGATGGTTTTGAAGCGGTACAGATAGCGGATTGCGAAAGTAAAGGATAAAATCTGTCCCAGAACCGTTGCCAGTGCCGCGCCGAAGATGCCCCAGTGAAAGGTAAAGATGAATATGGGGTCGAGAATGGTATTGGCAATGGCGCCTATGACCATGCAGGTCATGGAATACCTGGGGCTTCCGTCCGCACGGATTAAATTGCTCATGCCGTTTGTGATAATGAGAAACGGCATACCCATTAAGGTAATGCCGGCATACTGCTGTGCATAGGGAAATACGTCCTTTGTAGAGCCGAACAGATGTAAAAGCGGGGTCAGCAGGGCTTCGCCTATGATCAGATAAGCCAGGCCGAAGATAACCATCAGGCTTATGCCGTTTCCGGCTGCCCTGGCCGCTGATTCCGGGTCTTTTTTTCCAAGATAGAGGGAAAAACAGGAAGCGCTGCCGATTCCAATCAGAAGGGAGATTGCGAGGCAGATGGTGGAAAATGGATAAGATACGTTGGTTGCGGCGTTTCCGAGATATCCGACGCCCTGGCCGATAAAAATCTGATCCACGATGTTGTAGACGGAGCCTACCAGGGTTGCCGTGATGCTCGGAATGGCAAAGTCCCTTAAAAGCTTTGAAATTTTTTCATATCCCAGTGGATTCTCATTCATTAAATTCTTCTTCCTTTCTCTCTATATGAAGTTCGGATGTTATATTTTTGCCGGCCTTCATAAGTAAATCTGTTAGAATCGTTTTTTCCGTTTCGCTGAGACCCTGCAGTAAAAGGGCTTCCGTATTTTTGCAGATGGTCTGTATTTCTTCGATGACGGATAATGCGCGGGCCGTGGGATAGAGCTTCCAGGTTCTTTTGTCCTGCTCATTGGGGGAACGGGTGATCATTCCCTGTTTTTCCAGGGCTGCTATTGTCCGTACAATGTTGCTTGGATGGATGTAGAACATGTCCATCAGGGAATCCTGCAAAATGCCGGGAGAATTGCATATTTTGATTAAAAACATATGCTGGCTGCTGTTGATTTCAAAAGGGGCAAGCTGTTTGTCCAGATAAATTTTGTAAAAACGGTCTGCTACGGAAAGCCATTTTAATAGTTTCATTGTTTTGTTACCTCCTATTAGTAGTCGCTGCGCGACGGCACTAAAGGGTAAAGTCACTTCGACGCACCTGTGATGAGAGAAACTTTTATTCGAAAGGGCACTCATAAAAGTTTCTCTCGTGCGTCTTTGCGACTTTACCAGACGGCAGAAATTATTTTCAAAAACACTTGACATTTCTTAGCTGGACTACTGTGAGGTATTATAACACAATATGCGTGCGCGCGCAATTAGTTTTTGGAATGAAAGTTAATCGGTGGAAGATAGTTGGAGTCGGTTGTGTCAGCCAAGGGCTGTGTCCAGGATCATCATTAGGGTAAAGCCTGCGGAGAAGAAGAGGGCGCCCAGGTTGGAGTGGGGGGCGGTGGAGGCTTCGGGGATGAGCTCTTCCGTGACGACGTAGATCATGGCGCCGGCGGCGAAGCTTAGGAGGTAGGGAAGGAGAGGGAGGATATGGCTTGCGGCCAGGAGGGTCAGGAGGGCGGCCAGGGGTTCTACGATGCCGGAGAGGATTCCCTGGAGGAAGGCATTTCCTTTTTTGGCGCCCTCAGAGTGGAGGGGCATGGAAATAATGGCGCCTTCGGGGAAGTTTTGGATGGCGATGCCTAAGGAAAGGGTGAGTGCGCCGGCAGCGGTAATGGTGTGGGTTCCGGCTGTCCAGCCGGCCAGTACGATTCCTACGGCCATGCCTTCCGGGATGTTGTGGAGGGTGACGGCGAGCATCAGCATGGTGTTTCGCTTGAATTGGGAGCGGGGGCCTTCGGGGTCGGGGCTGTTCTGGTGCAGGTGGGGGATGGTGCGGTCCAGGAGGAGGAGAAATAGGATGCCCAGCCAGAATCCGATGGCGGCAGGGAGGAAAGCCAATTGACCAAGGGATGCGGACTGGTTTATGGAGGGGATGAGAAGGCTCCATATGGAGGCGGCGGTCATGACGCCGGCGGCGAAGCCGGTGAGGGCGCGCCGGAGGTTGGTGCGGAGGGTGCTGTTCATTAGGAAGACGCAGGCGGAGCCTAAGGTTGTGCCGAGGAAGGGGAGGAGGATGCCTTGTAGGATGTTTGCTGTCATGGGGAGGGAGGTCCTTTCTTTTTTGTTGGTATGGGTAGGGTTTGCGGAAATGCGTTATATTATGCGTGGACGGGACCGGAGCAGTCGTCCGCCGGAGGCTTTTCCATATCCTGTGTTCGGACGGTTCGCGTACAGGGTGTCTGCTCTTGTCGGACATACGCTTTTGGGGTGTTTGGCAGGCTTCGCCTGTTGGACTTTTTTTGCGTCTGTCCGCCAATATCAGACACCCTGTACGCGAACAGCCGGACACTGGATATCGGAAAAGCCTCCGGCGGACGACTGCTCCGGTCCCTGGTTTTGGGGGCGGTTGGGTGAAGGTGGGAGGTTCTGGATTTTTGGATTGTGTTTTATGGGGTGTGAGGGGATGGGCGGTCTGTTTGGCAGCTTTCGGGATGAAGCTAATGTATTTTATGGGGGTGTGGGTATTGTGGGCATGGGCATTGGTTATAGGTGTTTTAGGTTTTTTCTGTAGGTTTGGAGGTCTTCTTCGCTTGTGGTTTTTAGTATTTGGTCTAGTAGGGATAGGACTTTGGTTTTGTCTTTTGGGAGGATGCCTTGGAGGGGGATGGGGTTGGAGGCTCCCAGGGCGCCGAACCAGACGGGGATTTGTAGGTTTTGGATTAGGGTTTTTAGTTCTTGGTATTTTTCCAGTTCGGTTTCTTCTTGCCAGGTTCCTTTTTGGATTTCTTTGTATAGCTCTGAGGTGGGGTAGATGGTTAGCATGCTGGCTCCGATGATGAGGGGGTGGAGTTGATTGCAGATTTCTGCGGTGGCTCTTGCGCTCTTGCGGCCTCTTCCTGCGCCGGATATGCCGGTGAGGTAGAAGAAGTGGTAGTGGATGCCGGCCTGGTCAAGCCGTTGGCATTGGATCAGGATGTCTTCGGATAGATAGCCTTTGTGCATGAAGCTTAGTGCTTTGTCGTCGCCTGTTTCGATGCCGATGGTGATGCAGTCGTAGCCGGCGTTGCGGAGCTTTTGGAGGTCTTCGTCGGTTTTTTGGGTGATGTCTGTTATTCGGGAAAAGCAGCCGATGGTTTTGCACTCCGGGAAGTATTGGCGGATAAGGTCTGCGATTTCCAGGAGGCGTGAGGCTTTTAATACGAAGGGGTTGGCTCCGGTTAAGAAGGTTCGGGTGATTTGCTGGTCCTTCCATAGAAGCAGTTGGGCTTTGGCTTCTTTTAGGTCGCTTTTGATGGTTTCTAATGGGGTCATTTTGAATTGGAAGGGTAAGTCCTTGTATAAGGTGCAGAATTTGCAACGGTGGTGGGTGCAGCCTGCGGTGACTTCCAGCAGCATGGAGGCGGCCTCGTAAGGGGGACGCCAGATGGTTCCTGTGTAATGCATTGTGTTTCACTCCTTTTGTTGGTTTTCGTTGGTTTTTGTTGCTGAGAGGGTGTTGAAGTGCGGGATGTTTGTTAAGCAGGTAATTATCTGCCTGTTTTTTGGGCAGTACGGGTTCCTGAGCCTTAATGGGGCAGTTGGGCCTGTGGGGGTACTGTGTTTTTGGAAAAATAGCTTCTGCGGTAATTCTGATTTCCAAATGGTATGGACGGTGGGAGAGAGGGGATGATGACTGGGAGGGCTGTCTTTAACATAGCGCATAATTTTGTGGGGGAAAAGTACTGTCTTTTTTTAATGATAGTATTCTTTTTTGTACGAATAGTAATGCGAACCAACGAAAACCAATGAAAATAAATGTACTGCAACAAAAACATACGGGAAACTATTAAAACCAACGAAAACGAATGTATTGTGATAAACAGATACAGGAAACTACAAAAACCAACGAAAACGAATGTATTGCGATAAACAGATGCAGGAAACTACAAAAACCAACGAAAACGAATGTATTAGAATAAACAGTTACAGAAAACTGTAAAAATCAATGAAAACAAATGTATTATAAAAAAGGATACAGGAAACTGCAAAAATCAAACGAAAATATATGTATTACGATAAACAGTTGTGGAGAACTGCGAAAACCAGTAAAAAGAATATATTATATTGAATTGGAAGCGGAAACCAACGAAAACCAACCAATAAGAAGCAATGAATTACAATGAAAAGAAACAAAATCTAAAAAACACATGAAAAAGAACGAAAACCAACGAATTTATACAAAAAGGAACGTGTTCCAACAAAAATTAACGAATAAATACAAAATCCAATACAATATAACGAAAAACCAACGAAAAATTACCCCTTGACATTTCTGATATAAGGTAATATTTTATTTTTGACTAAATAAGTATTTTTAGTCATACATTAAAAGGAGCGGAGCATGGCAAGAGGTTTTACGGAACGGGAACGGGAGAATATAAAAAGAAATCTTTTAAAAGTCGGCAAGGAGAGCTGGACCCGGTATGGCTGTAAAAAGACAAGCGTGGATGAGCTTTGCAGACAGGCAGGGATTTCCAAGGGGGCCTTTTATCTTTTCTTTGAATCCAAGGAAGCCCTTTTTTGTGAGATTCTCTGCTCGGTTCAGAACCATATCTGTGAAGAGGCTTCTAAGATTATGGAAGAGCAGAGGGACAAGTGCGGTGTGGTTAAGGCCTTAAAGTTTGTTTACCGGGAATATGATAAGAATAATTTTTTATACCATGTGGATAACACGGACTTTACCGTTTTTATGAATAAGCTGTCGGAGGAACAGGCAGGGAGGATAGAGGAAGCGAACCGCAGGAGCAGGGAGCTTTTTATCAGTCATCCCCATATGAAGCTGAAGGTGGACGCGGATCTGGCACTGGCTGTCATTTATTCTTTGATTATGAATATCAAAAACAAAGAGCTTCTTCCGTGCAATCATATGGAATCCTTTGAATTTATGGCGGAACGTCTGATTGACAGTTTATATGAATGAGAGAAGAGAGAAAGAATTGCGGAACAGGAATAGTCCGGCTAAGAAATGTCAAGTGTTTATAAGAAATACTCTTGGCTGGCAGGTAAAGTCGCAAAGACGCACGAGAGAAACTTTCATGAGTGCCTTTTCGAATGAAAGTTTCTCTCATTACAGGTGTGTCGAAGCGACTTTACCCTTTAGATAAATTTTTTGCCGGACGGTAAAGTCGCAAAGGCGCACGAGAGAAACTTTTATGAGTGCCTTTCGAATAAAAGTTTTTCTCATTACAGGTGCGTCGAAGCGACTTTACCCTTTAGTGCCGTCGCGCAGCGACTTAAAATAGGAGGTAAGTTATGAAATTGGAGATTGTAAGAAAGAATAATAGAAAGATTGCGGTGGTGAACAGCGATGAGCTGTTGATTACGGATGCTTTATCGGCGCTTGACCTGGTTATGACGGTCAAATATGAAACGGGCTGTGCCGATATTGCCGTAAATAAGGAGGCGGTTACGGAAGATTTCTTTATCTTAAGTACCTGTCTGGCAGGAGAAATTTTACAGAAATTCATCAATTACGGCGTGCGGTTTGCCATATACGGCGACTTTTCAAAGTACACCAGCAAGCCGCTGAAGGATCTCATGTATGAGAGCAACAAGGGGAAGAACATTTATTTTCAGCCGAATATGGAGCTTGCGGTTGACAAGCTCTGCAGATAAGGCCGGCGTGTTAGCAGCCTGTATCAGAATTTTTTGTGCATGCTCCGGTAATCGGACAATCAGCCAATGCTGTGGCGGGAGGTGTTTTTGTGGCGGAAAATAAATTCAGTAATGAGGCAGCCATAGCCAGATGTGTTCCTATGAGCCGTTTACAATCGGTGATCGGCGGAAAATGGAAGATTCTTATTTTGTGGTATGTCGCCTTTTACCGGGTTCAGCGGTTCGGGGAGCTGATGCGTCGGCTTGACGGCATTACACAGTCCACGCTGACAAAGCAGCTTCGGGAACTGGAGCAGGACGGATTTCTTCACAGAGAGATTTATAAGGAGATTCCCCCAAGAGTGGAGTATACCCTGACAGAACTGGGGGAAAGCTTCCTTCCGATACTTGAGATGATGATGACCTGGAGCGGGCGTTACCTGTGCCCGGATTATACGAATCCATATAAATGAAAACACTAATCCCCCAGCTATGCTGGGGAGAATAGAGTAAGCCGTAGCAAAGAGGATACCTTAAAAAAGCCTCCTATGCTAATATGAGAAAGGTGTCGCAAGCCAATCTCAAGAATAGGAGGCGGTCCAAATGGACAGT
>CAJTDE010000033.1 GCA_910574835.1 Clostridia bacterium
TGAGATTTACTATCGTTTTGTAGGAAAAATTGATTAAATAGGCATGGGGAATGTGCCGATTATGGCACTTCCCCGAAACACTGTCTTTAACTCATGTAAAGCGGAGATTATTTGATACCAAATTTAATACCCGATCCAGAGCCGGAAGGAGAGTTAAGGAAATTCGGATTGATGCGGAAACATTATCTGAAAGAGTACAAGAGAGGGATTTATTCAGGCTTGTTACTATCTGGCGAATTAAAGAAACATCTGCTCATGATACAGGAACAGGCAGAGGAAAGATTTGATTTGCTGGTGCAACAGATGGCAGAGAGGGAGGAAGTGACAGAGCAGTTAAAAGTACAGGATCAGATGCTTTGGGTGCGGAGAATGAATAGCATTAGGGCGAGGGCAGAGGAGATTGTGAGGGAAGAAATCATATACATATTATAAGGATTGGAATGGGACGGGTAAACTGTCCCATTTGTAAGTTTTATGCAACTTTAAGAAGAATCTAAATGACAATTTGGATATTTTGTAGTAAAATTAATTTGGAAAATTATGCAAGGAGGTTGTCTTATGGTTGACAACAAGAAGGAACAAGAGCGGGATGAGCTTCACCGTACCATATGGAATATGGCGAATGACCTTAGAGGCAGTGTAGACGGTTGGGATTTCAAACAGTATGTGTTAGGTATGCTGTTTTATAGATATATTTCAGAGAATTTTGTTAAATTTGTAAATGCAGGAGAGGTAGAGGCAGGCAACGACAATTTTGACTATGCAAAGTTAGATGATGAAGTTGCAGAGGAAGCAAGGGAGGATTTGGTGCAGTCAAAGGGATATTTCATTCTGCCAAGCCAGCTATTTTGTAATGTGAAAGAGAAAGCACCAAACAATGAAAATTTGAACGAAACATTGGAAAGTGTATTTAGAAATATAGAAGCTTCCGCACAGGGGCATGACAGCGAGGACGATTTTAAGGGATTGTTTGATGATATTGATGTGAACAGCAATAAACTGGGTGGCACTGTAGCTAAGAGAAATGAAAAACTTGTTAAGCTCCTGAACGGTGTTGCGGAGATGAAGTTAGGCGATTATCAGGATAATACCATTGACGCATTTGGTGATGCGTATGAGTTTTTAATGGGAATGTACGCTTCCAATGCAGGAAAGAGTGGTGGAGAGTATTATACGCCGCAGGAAGTTTCGGAGCTTCTTACAAGAATTACTGTATTAGGAAAGAAAGAGGTCAACAAGGTTTATGATCCGGCTTGTGGGAGTGGTTCGCTTTTGCTGAAATTTGCAAAAGTTTTGGGAAAAGAAAATGTGCGTCAGGGATTTTTTGGACAGGAAATCAATATTACGACTTATAATCTTTGCCGTATCAATATGTTCCTGCATGATATTGGATATGAAAAATTTAGTATTGGTCATGGAGATACTTTGACAGAGCCGTTGCATTGGGATGATGAGCCATTTGAGGCGATTGTTTCCAATCCGCCATACTCTATCAAATGGGAGGGTGATGATAACCCGATTCTTATTAATGATGAGCGTTTTTCTCCCGCCGGTGTGCTTGCGCCGAAGTCAAAAGCGGACTTGGCATTTATTATGCATTCCCTGTCATGGCTTGCAACAAATGGAACAGCAGCTATTGTATGCTTTCCCGGTGTCATGTATCGTGGTGGTGCGGAGCAGAAAATCCGTAAATATTTGATTGACAATAACTATGTGGAATGTGTGATACAGCTTCCTGATAATCTTTTCTTTGGGACAAGCATTGCCACTTGTATTATGGTGCTGAAAAAGAACAAGGTGGAAAATAGTACGTTATTTATTGATGCTTCTAAGGAATGTGTGAAGATTACAAATAATAATAAGCTGACTGAGGAAAATATTCATAATATTTTGACAGCATATGAGAAAAGAGAGAATAAGCAATATTATGCAGCGGTAGTGGAAAATGATAAGATTGCGGATAATAGCTATAATCTTTCAGTTTCGTCCTATGTGGAGCAGGAGGATACAAGAGAGAAGATTGATATTGTGAAATTGAATGCGGAAATAAAGGAGATTGTGGCAAGGGAAGAAAAACTTCGGGTGGAGATTGATAAGATTATTGCGGAAATCGAGGAATAGATTTTGGATAGAGAAAAAGAAAATAAATTATTTAAATGTAAATCACTAACTGAATTTTTGACCATGTTCTTTGGATATGGAATTAATGAGCAGTTGAGTATCTTTGATGAATCTATGACTATAAAAGCAGGAACGTCTTTGTATAGAGCGCGAAAAGACGATGGAAAAACAAATTTTTATGATCCTAAACAATGGACTGTGCCTCCTGCCGAATATGTAAAGCAAGGGCGTTTAAATGAAAAGAATAAGCCAGTTTTATATGTAGCTTCTGATGAGTATCTATGCGGACGAGAAATAGGACTCAAGGATGGAGATAAATATTATTTAGCGAGATACAAATGTGAAAAAGATTTTTCAGTAGGTACATTATTTTGTAGGCATAGTGTGATAAATACAATTCTACACCGGATTGTTATGGCTATGAAAACGGAAAATCTGACGGAAAACGAGAAAATTATTCTACAGAAATATCATATTGGGGAATATGAAATAAGCATACAAGAAATATTGAATGATTATCTATCTGTTTTTTATATAGACCGATTGATTAAAAATCTTTATGATGTTACGAATAAAATAGGACGCTTAATACTTCATAATAATGAGAATGGAATTCGCTATTCCTCAGTTTTTGAGCCAATAGAACTGTCTGGAGGAAATACAATATTAACTTTCGACGGAGAAGAACATGGTAATTATGCATTAACTGAACAAGGAATCAAAAATATTAGGGTTGAGTCTATAGAGAAAAGAATACATAAGCAGGAACACGATTTGTCATTAATGATAGAAGTGTTTGCACAGGAGCGAATGAAGAAATGAGTAAGTTAGATGAACTGATAAAGGAGTTTTGCCCGAATGGGGTAGAATATAAATTGCTGTCGGATATTACAATAAAATTTACGGATGGTATGCACACTCTTCCTAAGGATATACGAACAATAGGAGATTATCCTATATTAAGCGCTCAAAATGTGAATAATGGTGAGATTGATTTATGCACAACGAAATATGTAATGGATGATATATTTCAAAAAGAAAATAAGCGAACAGATATTCGAAAAGGGGATGTTTTGCTAACCATTGTTGGGGCGATAGGCAGAGTTGCTGTCGTGAAAGATAATTTACGGGCGTTGTTTCAAAGAAGTGTATGTGTAATAAAACCAGATAAAAATGTTATTATTCCAGAATATTTAGGTTACACATTGAAAGCTACAGTCATACAAAGCTATATGCAGGTCAATGCTCATGGAGCAGCTCAGAAAGGTTTGTATTTAGATCAGGTTGGAAAGCTTAGGTTTCCTGTACCTCCTTTGGAGGTACAACGCGAAATAGTCCATATTTTGGACTCTTTCACGTTACTTACAGCAGAACTTACAGCAGAACTTACAGCTCGAAGGAAGCAATATGAATATTATAGGAATAAGCTTCTGTCTTTTGATACAAAAGTTGCCAGTGTTGTTGAATTGCGGAGTGTTGTAAAAAAAAGCTGTTCTGGTGCTACACCTGCTAAGGGGAATAGTGATTATTATGAGGGTGGTACAATTCCATGGCTTAGAACACAAGATGTGAGATTTAATGAAATATATCAAGTTGATAGTTATATTACTGAACTGGCGGTTGCGGAAACAGGAGTTAAATGGATTTCAGAAAATTGTGTAATTGTTGCTATTTCTGGTGCAACTGCTGGTAGATGTGCTATTAATAAATTCAGAACTACTACAAATCAGCATTGCCTTAATCTAGAAATTGATGCAGATAAAGCATCATATAAATACATATTTTATTGCGTTACTAATAAATTTGATGAACTGATTGCAAAAAAACAAGGGGCTCGCGGAGACCTGAATTCATCGCTAGTTCTTGGGCTTCGAATTCCACTTCCATCACTTGAAGTCCAAAACAAAATAGTCAATGTTCTTGATAATTTTGATACAATTTGCTCTGATTTAAATATCGGTCTACCAGCAGAAATCGAAGCAAGACAAAAACAATATGAATATTATCGTGACAAGTTATTAACGTTCAAGGAGTTGAGTGAATGAGTACATTTAACATGGTTGCTTCCATGAATGAAAGTACAGTAGTATCTGAATATATACCGGAAAGCAGACGCTCTGACAGTTATCAGAGTGAGGCAGATTTGGAAAATGAGTTTATTCGTATGCTTGTAGAACAGGGGTATGAATATTTGCCAATTCATACAGAGGCAGATCTGATTGCGAATCTTCGTAAAAAGATAGAACAGCTTAATTCCTGCAACTTTACAGATACAGAATGGGAACGCTTTTTTCATAAACACATAGCCAATGCCAATGAAGGAATTGTAGAAAAGACACGCACTATTCAGGAAGATGCAGTAAAGAATATGGAGCGTGACGATGGAAGTACGAAGAACATCACACTTTTAGACAAGAAGAATATCCACAACAACCGCCTGCAGGTGATTAATCAATATGAAGTGTCACAGAATGAGGGTGCAAAGTTTGATAATCGGTACGATGTGACAATCCTTGTAAATGGTTTCCCGCTTATTCATGTAGAATTGAAGCGTAGGGGTGTTGCGATTCGGGAAGCGTTTAATCAGATTAACCGTTACCAGCGTGATAGTTTTTGGGCAGGAAGCGGATTATATGAATATGTGCAGATATTTGTTATTTCAAACGGAACGCACACGAAGTATTATTCCAATACTACTCGTTCTGCTCATATTAAAGAGCAGGAAAAGAATACGAATAGAGGTAAAAAGACTAGCAACAGTTTTGAATTCGCTTCTTTTTGGGCAGATGCAAACAACAAGGTTATTTCTGATCTTGTAGACTATACAAAAACCTTTCTGTCAAAACATACCATTCTAAATGTATTGACAAAATATTGTGTATTTACTTCGGAGGAATTACTGCTTGTTATGCGCCCGTATCAGATTGCTGCTACAGAGAAAATATTGAATCGTATTGAAATTGCGACGAATTATAAGAAATTGGGAACGCTTGAGGCGGGCGGATATATTTGGCATACAACCGGAAGTGGTAAAACTTTAACATCATTTAAGACCGCGCAGTTGGCAAGTCAGCTTGACTTTGTGGACAAAGTGCTTTTTGTTGTTGACCGTAAAGACCTTGATTATCAGACCATGAAAGAATATGACCGTTTTCAAAAAGGCGCTGCGAACAGCAATACATCAACAGCCATTTTGAAGAAACAGTTAGAGGAGGATGACGCCAAAATTATCATTACCACAATTCAAAAGCTGGATAATTTTATCAGAAGATATAAAGGGCATGAGGTGTTCAGCAGGCATATTGTTCTGGTATTTGATGAGTGTCATCGTTCTCAGTTTGGAGATATGCATACTGCCATTACCAAGAATTTTAAGAACTATCATATTTTTGGTTTTACAGGAACACCAATCTTTGCTGATAATGCTGGAAGTGGAAAGAATGCTGATTTACGCACGACACCACAGGCATTTGGCGATAAACTTCATACATATACGATTGTAGATGCAATCAATGATGAAAACGTACTGCCGTTCCGTATTGATTATATTAAGACAATTAAGGAAAATGAAGCTTCGCATCATAAAGAAAAAGGACAGGATAGGCAAGTATCAGCCATTGACACAGAGAAGGCGCTTTTAGAGCCAAAGCGAATTGCGAAGATTGTAACATATATTTTGGAACATTTTGACCAAAAGACAAAGAGAAATAGGGAAAGCTTCGATTTTTCTAAGTTGATGAATGTGCAGGAGGTAGCAAGCAGTCAGGCAAAGAATAGGGACAGGGTAGAAGAAATAAAAGAGTCTGTCCGCATGAAGGGCTTTAATTCCATATTCGCAGTGAGTTCCATAGATGCAGCAAAATCATATTACACAGAATTTAAGAGGCAGATGGATAAGCTGCCACAAGCTGCACCTGCAGGACAACCGCACAAACTGAGAGTGGCAACGATATATAGCTATGGGGTAAATGAATCAGAAAACGATGATTTTGTAGAAGATGAAAATTCAGAAAATACAGACGGACTTGATAAAAGTTCCAGAGATTTTCTTGAAATGGCAATTGATGATTATAACAAGATTTTCAAAACCAATTATGATACATCAAGCGATAAATTCCAAAATTATTATAAAGATGTTTCTCTTAGGATGAAAAACAGGGAAATTGATATTTTGATTGTAGTCAATATGTTTCTTACAGGATTTGATGCAACGACTTTGAATACATTGTGGGTGGATAAGAACCTGAAATATCATGGATTATTGCAGGCATTTTCTAGGACAAACCGTATTCTTAATTCTGTTAAGACTTTTGGTAATATCGTATGTTTCCGTAATCTGGAGGAAGAAACAAATAATGCGATTGCACTTTTTGGTGACAAAGAGGCAGGAAGTGTTGTTTTACTAAAAAATTTTGAAAGTTACTATAATGGGTATGATGAGAATGGGAAACATTTTGACGGTTATGTTGAATTAATAGACAAGCTGAAAACTCTTTTTCCGTTGGGAGCATCGTTTGAAGGGGAGAAAGCAGAGAAAGAATTTATTATGCTTTATGGAGCAATTCTCAGAATGAAGAATATTCTTTTCACCTTTGATAATTTTGAGGGAAAGGAAATTTTGTCTGAACGGAATTTTCAGGATTACCAGAGCGAGTATATTGACCTTTATCAGAAATATAAATCAAAATCAAATGAAAAGAAAGAAAATATCAATGACGATGTGGTATTTGAAATCGAGCTTGTAAAGCAGGTAGAAATTAATATTGACTATATTCTTATGCTGGTTAAGAAGTATCAGCAGGATGGAAATCAGAATAAAGAGATTGTTGTAACGATTGAAAAGGCGGTTAATTCCAGTATGAATCTGCGTAGCAAAATGGAATTGATCAGGAATTTTCTGTCAAGAATCAATGCGCAGACCGAGGTAGATGGAGACTGGAAGAAGTTTGTTGATGAGCAAAGAGAGAATGACCTTGCTGCTATTATCAATGAAGAAAAACTAAAGACAGAAGAAACACATAAATTTATAGACAATTCGTTTCGGGATGGCGTGTTGAAAACAACAGGAACGGATATTGATGTTATTATGCCTGCAGTGTCACGTTTTGGCGGAGGTAACAGGGGTGAGAAGAAAAAACGGGTTATTGATAGGTTGATGGCGTATTATGAGAAGTATGTGGAGCTTGTAAATGCGTAATAAAATGTTTAAAGGAAATAAATATGATTTATGATCTTAACGAAGTAGTAGAAATGTTTCGTATGGCAGATGGATTAATATCTGAAAATCCTACGTTATTGTCAATGTCTACGGATCAGATATTTGATGAGTTGGATGATGGAACTGATAAAATGCGTCATATTCGATGGGGTGTTATGACACGTGCTAAAATGAGGGAGTTAAAATCATTTGAGACTCAAGATATCATTGATTTTTTGCTTGCGATTGAAGAACATAATTTATTAGCTGAGTATATTGGATTTATTTTGCAAAGTGAATATGATATAAGTCTATTAGAACTTTTACTTGAGGCATATCAGCAAGGAGTGCAAAAACAGATTCTGCCATTTGCTAAAGAATGTATTGAGTATGAGAAAGATTGTTTTATTGGGCAAATAGATATTATACTGGAATTGATAGATAATATTGGAGAAGGATTAGATAGAAATTTATTTTTAAATGGATATGCGTATTTAGTTGTAAGTAAAAAAGAAGAAACATTGATTTTGGAGAAATATACATCAGACTATACAAAGGCATTAGAACAGTTGATAGTAAGAATCGCTACTGAGTTATACAGCAAAAAGCGTGAAACTGCGGAGAAATGGTTAGATATATTTTTAAATGAGAAATCGGAACATTGTAGATTGATGGGAGTCGAGTTTCTCCATAGAAGTATCTTCTTGGATTGCAAATCTTTTGAAAACTATTTTGAATTTGTGGAAGCAAATTTTTGTGATAATAAGGTATTGTGGGAAGCATTAATACCTGTATATGCGCAGTATTTATTAAATAAGAATAATGATTTATATAAGGAGAGCGTGAAAAAACGACTTTATGAAATAAAAGATAGTTATTTGAGAGAGAAAAGAATATTTTTACAATCAATAATGTATTACATACAACAATCTCAAGATATTGTAGATGTGATAGACAAAATAACCAATGTTAGTTTTGAGAAGGATAGTCAGATATTACAGCAATTAGACTATTATTTAGAATATAAATTTAAAGAAGATACTAATACAGCTATTAAAAAATTATATGATATATATAATATCAATTTGTATAAATTTAATGAACAGTTTTTGGCGTTGTTACCGCGTACATGTTCATTAATGAAGCAACAAATAAAAAATATAATGACTTTTTGGTGTGATAAATATTTGTACGGAAAAATTAAGGAATTTCTATTGTCTTTAGACATTTTTGCCCATGTAATTAAATTTGAAGATTTGATATATTTATTTGAGTTAGGGAAAATGACTAAAAAGGAATTGCTTGATATATTAGAGGGGATTTTGTTATTTACATTTAATGAGAAACGAATTGTTGATCTGGTATTTGGCATATCTGCTTATATAAAAGATAAAGATTTCTTTTTTGAATATTGTCGAGATAACATATATGTTAATTATGCAGGTAAATTAATAGAAAATGCATTTATTTATGCTAAGAGTGAAAATGAATACCAATCAGATTTAGCGTGTAGATTAGTTGAATATCACGAATTTTTTAAAAAGAAAATTCAACTGGGGTATGAGGATAAGGATTTTATACCAACGATTGAGCGACAAAGGATATATCAAGAATTAAGGTTTGAACAAAATAGGAAAATAAATGAACAAGCAGAGAAAAATTCTGTCTTTGCAAACATTATCCAAAGTAGGAAAATGAAATATGGTAAAAGAGTAGCTTTTGTACAAATAAACCGGAATGGAGAATTTTGTTATAATGTAAGTGAGTATGAAAATCATATTGTGAAAAGAGAATTACCATGTGATTTTATTAATGATCCTATAAAATATAAGCATTTGAAAGAGGAATATTTAAGAGAAAGAGGAAAAAATGAGACTCATAGTTAAAGAATATATATCCCAACTAAAAGAAAAAGACGAACTTGATATATTAATAAGTCAAATATTTGTACAAAAAGGATATATTGCGGATAACCAACCTAAAACAGGAAATAGGCAATATGGGGTAGATATACAGTTACATAACGATGATGAACTTCTAATGTTTGTAGTAAAGCAGGGGAATATAGATAGGGAGATTTGGGATGGAGGCATTAATGCTGTTCGTCAAAGCTTGGATGAGATAAAAGATGTTACTATAAAAAATTTGACTACTGAAGAAAAGAAAAAATTAATTAAGATCATAGTAGCTACAAATGGACAAAAGGAAGAATCTATTAAATTTAATTGGAATAATTATGTCGATAATAATCGTTTATGGAATGAGATTCCAATAATAATTGAATTTATGGGAATTGATGATATTGTTAAAGAAATATTAGACAATTTTTTTAATGAGTATCTGTTTGATTCATCGCTTCATAGTGCGATGAGGAAAGCACTTTATTTTATTGGAGAGGGTGAATATAAACGAGAATATTATGAAAAAATTGTTGATTCTCTAATTGCAAATTTAAAAGACAATAAGAAGAAAAAGTTTGACAAAACTTGTGCGACATTGTATTTAGCTAGTCAAATGATTTGCCAGTATGCACATGATAATGGAAATAATAAGATTTCCATTATGGTTTCGGAGTATGTTGTTATAAAGTATTGGAAATATTTAGCACAAAATAATATGTTAGGAAAGCAGCGATATGTTGAATGGTTACTAAAGTTTTGTAAAAGTTATGAAAAATGGAATGATATTTATGTAGAAAAAATTAGAAAGATAGTAGATAAAGAAGTCATATTACCAAATTATAACGTAATAGAAAACCGAGTATTATTATATGAAATATTGGGATATATAGCATCTTATGGGAATTATCTTATGGGTGTTAAGTCTCAAAAAGCGAAGTTGGTTTTGGATATGATAATTGGTATAATAAATGAATATCCCTATTTTGAATACGCTCCATATGATTCAAGTATTGGAATAGTTATAATGGTTTGTAAAATTATGCATTTTTATAATTACGTAGATGGGATTGAAACATTAATGACGAACCAAGCATATAGTTTAGTAGAGCATTATAAGTCACAAAGCAAATTTCCGGCACAAACGGACTCCTTTGAAGAAGCGGTAAAGATAGAAGAAAGTGGTGAAAAGGTAAATTATGAAGTTTCTGCTTTTTGGGGATATTATCTTTTGCTGATAGAGCAAATGAGTTCTAAGGAATTATATGAGTCGATAAAAGAATTTTTAAAAGTTGATCTTAAGAATGTTTCAAAATGTGTATGGTTTCTGAAAAAAGAGGAGGAGTTTCTTTTTTATGAACCTTTTGCAATGAATATGGCGGGCGAAGGAATAGAAATTACTATTGAGAAAACCTTTGAAGAGTTTTCTGCTAAAGTGCAATTTATAATGAAACAGTATGAAAAAGATATATTTTCATTTGACGAATATTCATTTAAAAGCCTAGAAGTAATAATTTGTCATTACTTTGGTTATATTCCAAGAGTAAAGTTTGAATAGAAAAAAGATTAAAAACATATTAAGGTGGTGTGTTATGCCATATTTTGAATATAGTAAGTCTGTAAAGAATATTGAATATTTTGAAATTCTTGAAATGCTCATGGAACGTTGGGAATATGAGATTGTTGAATTTAAGGAAGCCAAAGGAGGATATGATACAGATAAAATCGGAAGATATTTTTCTGCCATAAGTAATGAAGCAAATCTGCGTCAGCAGCAATATGGATGGCTTATTTTTGGAGTTGGTGAGCAGAATAAGACAAAACAGATAGTCGGAACCTCATTTAAAAAGGGTGATAAAAGTTTACTTGAGCGTTTCAAATATGAGATTTCCAGAGATACTGCCAATGGAATGACATTTTATGATATTATCGAAATATTTCCGATTGTGAATGGCAAAGAATACCGAGTGCTTATGTTTAAAATTCCTGCGGCAGCGACGGGCATTCCAACAGACTGGAAAACGAATTACTATGAACGGGCAGGGGAAAGCCTTGTTGCATTGAAACAGTATAAGATAGACGCGATTCGTTCACAGGAACGTAAAGATTGGTCAAAACAGGTGTTAGAAAAGGCAACAATAGAGCATTTGGATAAGACTGCAATAGATTTGGCAAGAGAAAAATATAAAGAAAAAATGAATCAAGAGCATATTTCAGCAGAAGTGGATGCTATGAGTGATGAGCAGTTTCTTACAAAGATTAAGCTCATGATAGATGGTAAAATTACACAGGCAGGAATGCTCTTGTTGGGAAATTCTGATTTTGATTATATGTTTCAGACAGCACCGAGTATTATGTGGAGACTGTATGGTGCAGATGGAATGGATAAAGATTATGCAATTTTTAAGATTCCATTTATCAATGTAGTGGATAAGGTGTTTGCGAAAGTACGAAATCTGACTTATCGTTATATGCCTAATCAGTTGACACTGTTTCCGATGGAAACAGAGCAATATAATAGTTGGCTAATTCGAGAGCTGCTTAATAACTGTATCGCTCATACGAATTATCAGTTAGGCGGAAGGATTTATGTGAATGAATTTGAAGACAAAATTAAATTTACGAATCCGGGGGACTTTATTCCACAGAAAATAGAAAATGTGTTGGAAGTAAGCTACAGTCCACCATTTTATAGGAATAAACTTTTAGCGGATTCTATGATGGCATTTCATATGATTGATACTGCAACGTTGGGAATCCGCCGCGCGTATAATATTCAAAAGGCGAAATATTTTCCACTGCCGGACTACAATGTATCTTCGGGGGCACAAGTTGAAGTGACGGTATATGGTAAAACCTTGAATGATAATTATATGCATATATTGTATGACCATCAGGATTTAGATTTACAGACAGTGTTCTTACTTGATAGGGTTCAAAAAGGTTTAGTGATAGAAAAAGAGGATGTAGACAGATTGCGGGCATTGAAGCTGGTAGAAGGTAGGATAACAAGTTTATATTTATCGGCATCGGCAGCTAAAAGCATTGATGAGAGTACAAACTATATTAAAAATAAGGGATTTGATGACAAGTATTATAAGGATTTGATTGTTGAATATCTGAAACAGTATAAAAAAGCCAAAAAGAAAGATATTCGGGAATTGTTATGGGATAAGTTGCCAAATGTTTTGAGTGATACTCAAAAAGAAAATAAGATTCATAATTTGCTTGCTTCATTGAAAAAGCAAGGAATTATTGGTAAGGATTCCGAAAATCAGCAACAATCTAATTGGGTATTAAGGTAATGTCTTGGGTTGAGTATGGTTTACTCAAGATTTTACCCAAGGTTATTCAAGATTTAAACAATTAAAATTGTTGAAAGAAACAATCATAGGGTAGCGGGAATAGGTAATACGGAATCGTTATATGAAGTCCGCGTGTAAATCGCCAGCCAATGGCTGGCAATTTAAAGACGAATGATGAAGATAAATTAACCCAAGCGGTATCCAAGGTTTACCCAAGACTTACTCAAGGTTTATCCAAGCTCGTGCTTCTAAAATGCTTCTAAAATTTTTAATAATCAGAAAAATCAGATGATATTTGGGATAATATAGATAAAAAAATCCCCATTTTATCATGGTTTGCGATACAGACAAACGTACCGTAGCAACGTGAGGGTGGTCGTACAGTAGGTTCTGGTCGTGTGGCTACGATTATTGAGTAATCAGTAAAAAGCTGGATTTTATAGGGCTTTCCGAGAAATCGGGAAGCCCTTTTTGAAACTTTGCAAGAACAAAAAAGTGTAAAGCGGTGCCAAAACGGTGCCATAAAAAGAACTCCGATGAAAATGGTGCCAAGTTTCATCGGAGTTTGTCTTTTTACCAACCTTTTATTTGCTTTACCTGTTCTGCTCGCTCTTTGTCTTTGTGGTACTGCAACTTGAACTGTATCGTTTCCACTACTTCCTTTCTTGCTTCATCGTCTAGCTGATAAAATGAAGTCAACAGGTTATCCACATCGGGCATACTATTCACAAAATATCGGGAGGCTTGCTGCTATGGAAGAAGAAATTTTATTTGAAAGGCTGGCCCGTGAAAGGAATATCACGGTGGAGGAAATGCAGGCGATTATCTCGGCCCGCATTGAGGCCGGAATGAATGACCCTGACCCGGAGAAGCGGGCACAATGGGAAAGGATACCTTGCGCCGGGAAGATACCCGCGCCGGAGGAGTGGCTCCGGTATGCGGTAGAGCGAATCGAGGTCGAAGGGCGCAGCGATCTGCTGCGCTGGTATCCGAACTTTTAGGGGTGTGCATTTTTAAGGCACAGGCTCCGGCCCATAAAGAGAAAATATGAAAACAGCGGATTTGCACACCCTATCATGTGCCTTTCCGCTGTTTTTTCTTTCCGTTTTGATTGTATTAAAGTTTGTCCCTTGATATGGGTTGGGTCCAGAAAATGAACAACATTCAGGCGAGGGCGGAGGAGATTGTGAGGGAAGAGATTATATATTGACTATAATTTTGAAAGAACGTGGCGGAGGTCATGCTCTTTTGCTATAAGAAAAATGTTGCTTTTGGGGTTGTTTGATATAGCAATATTTTTACTATATGAAAAACCGACATAGAGCTAGATAAATATGGATTTCATGAAAAATTGAAGAAATCTTCAAGAACTTGTATGTTTTTGTTTTGTTGTTGAAGGATTTGTGGTACAATTTAGCATAGTAGACTATTGGACGCTGAACTGTATCCAGTTGCAAAATATAAATTGAAGGAAATTCCAATGATAAGTAAAGAAATCAGCATAAAAATCGGCAAAGCAATAAAAGAAATATGGGTGAAGAACATACCAAAAGATTTTAATGAAGGGTATATTATCAATGAAGACTGTTTGAAAATGGCACTCTGTTATCACTTGCGGAGAAAGCTGTCAGCAATTCTAAAGGAAAATGATTTAAGAATATATACAGAGAAATACTTTCCCGGTATAAAAAAGAAACCAGACATAATCATTGCACAGCTAAGAGATGAGTATGAAGAAAAAAGTCTGTACGCTTCCATCCGGGAAGAAGATGTTGTTGCATTATTTGAATTGAAGTTTACAAGTGAAACGGCACAGAGTACAGCGGATTGGATGAAAGATGATTTGAAAAAGCTAAAGTATTATGTACAGAAAAGTAAGTTTCAGTGTCCTTTGTATTTTGCAGTGATTTATGAAGTGGAGTGCTGGTGGTTACACTGGTTGGATAAACGAAGTACAAATAATTGGGCATCGGGCAGAGTAACGGAATTGGATGCCGGGTGGATTGATGGAATAATGAATTATGAAGTCCATTCATATTAAAAGAACAATGAACATTTACAGATTCACATAGATAATAGAGGAGAAGAAAAGTGGACGTTTGTTATAACAAATTATTTAAACTGCTGATTGATAAAGGAATGAAAAAAACAGAGTTTCGTAAGTTGGTTGGTATCAGTGAAGGAACTCTTGCAAAGCTGTCATATAATAAAAATGTATCAATGGATGTCATAGTGAAAATTTGCAGAAAATTGAATTGTACTGTTGATGAAATACTGGACGTATTACCGAGTCCGGTTAATGGGACAGATAAAAGTATAGGATCATAATGGAAAGGTGTATATGCACAATGGAAAGAAAGGCGTATAGTGCTGGAGCTATAAAGCATTCTTTTTGGTTTATGGAATTTCGGAATGAGGTTAAGTTACGTTCTGAAGGAAAGACCTTTGAAGAAATCAGAGAGTTATGCAAAACCGAAAACATATTTGCATCAGTTACACTGGAAAGAGCATTACTAACATACAATGCTGTTACGGCAAGAATTAAGGCATTAGGCGATAGTTTTTACCCAGTTTTTATCTGTGATTGATAGATTTGATATGAAATTTGATTCTTCAGCAAGTGATAATATACGTGCAATTTGGTCATATACGTTAGCATTGCTGCAAACATCAGAAAAGCAAATCGGTAATCATCCTGGAGTCTTAATATTTGATGAGCCAACACAGCATAGTATCGGTGCGGAAGATGCGAATGCATTTTTTAAAAGTATTATTATGCTAGGGAATAAGTGTCAGGTTATTGTTGGCATTACTGTGAACAATGCTGATATAAAAAATGTAATTTCAAACCTAGAACCGGAGAGGTATAAATATATTCATATTGGCGAGAAAGCCTTTGTGTAATGCTTGTTTTTGAGATTATCCAAAGGAAAATTTATTAATGGGGCTGCTAGGATTGCTGTATATGTATGAATATATTGAGATAATGTCAAAATAGAATTGAGGATGTTGTACTTGGAAATGTAGATATATACGGAAAGGATGACTTTATATGATATCGCCAGATAAAGTGAGAGCAGTAGCAAAGAAAAAAGAGAACGAAAATTTTAAGTTTCGCACTTTCTTAAAATGTCATGCAGATGAGAAAGAATTAGACAGGCAATTCCTACACTTACATAAAGAACTCTTTGCAGACTATGATTGCAGCAAATGCAGAAACTGCTGTAAGATGTATAAAGGGAGCATTCCGACAGAAGATATTGACAGGGATGCACAATTTCTAGAAATAACACCTGAACAGTTTATTGATACTTACTTGGAAAAAGAAGAGTATGGCATAAACTATCAGACCAAGCATAAACCCTGTGATTTTTTGCAGGAGGATGGAAACTGTAAATTGGGAAAATGTAAGCCAGATAGTTGTAAGAAATATCCGTATACTGATCAGCCAGAAAGATTATCAAGTTTGCTGAGTATATTGGATACGATAGAAATATGTCCAGTAGCTTTTGAGATTTTTGAAAGATTAAAGGAAGAGTATAGATTTAGATTGCATAGATGAGACTGTAATGGCAGATAGGAGGCAATGTGAAAGAAACAAATTTCCTACAGGAAGGATTTCGTAAGCCTGAAATTGAAAGACTAGATCCATATTATTATGTATGTGGAGGAAGATATACACATGAAGAACTGGATAAAATGACTTGGGAGGAGTTTGGACTTAGAAGGCACGGAAGTATGCCCTCTAAACTATACAAGTATTATTCAAATAAAGTGATTGATGGAATAAATTACTCTAAAGAAGCACTGGAGAATAATACGGTATATTTGCAAGAGATTAAAAAATTTGATGATAATTATGATTGTACGTTGTCAATTAATATAGAAGAATTTGCAAGACTGCGTATAGCGCATTATGCAAAGATATGTGGAATGGAAATAAATGAGGAATGGAGCTATAACAGATATGTGGTAGAACTCTCGGCTTTTTTATATAATAAGATGTGTGGCGGAATAGACTTAGAACAAATATTTGGAATTAAACAACTGTCAACACAGGAAGATTATCGAAGGAATATCTTTTGTTTGAATTTAAAAACAGTCTTTTTGAGTTGTGAAGGACAAGATAATATTTAGCAAACTGCTTTTTATAAGGCGATTTCAGATGAATATGCTGAAATAACAAAGATGATGAATCGTTTTAGAATAGCATGTTTTACTACATCTCCATATATGATTAACATGTGGTCAAACCAATATGCTGACAATAATCAAGGATTTTGCATTGAGTATGAAATGCCTGATTTGACTTGCAGAACGGATAAACTATGTAATAACTTATTTCCAGTCATTTATAGCGATGTAAGAACAGATGTATTAAGTAGATGTTTGGAGTATAGTGAAAAAGAACTGGACGAAGAGTATTTGTCTGCAATTTATAAGTATGGAGTGCTAGCAAAAAGTAAGTCTATGTGGAAACCACAGGATGAGTGGCGTTTGGTATCATGTGACAACTTGCTGGCGGATAATTATAACTGTAAATTTTATCCCATTATTAGAGTATACTTAGGCGTGAATATGACAAATAATCAGCGGAGAGAAATTATTGATATATGCAAAAGAAAAGGTGTTCCTTATGTTGGAGTTGTTAGAAATAATGAAAGATATCAGATGATGGACTGTGAAAAGATGTGCGAAGAATGTATAAAATAATTTCTTGGCATATCAAATGTTTCGTAAAAATAAAGTAAAATGATAGGAGGGCATATATTTGACAATAGCCGAGTTTGAGCAGGTTCTTTCAAAAGGAGAGAATTTAACCGTTGAATTTAAAACATGGATACATGCTAAGGATATGCGGGAGCGCATTTCTTTAGCAGTAGATGAACTTGTAGCATTTGCCAATGCAAAAGGCGGTACTGTTTATATGGGCGTTGAGGATGATGGAACAGTGACAGGCTGTAACAAATATGATGCACAGAGAATTATGGAATCTGTCTATGACAGGACTCGCCCGGCGTTATTTACGGAAATAGAGGTGATTCACTATGAAGGAAAAGATGTACTGGCAATAAAAGTGGAGAAGGATGGAATGACATATGCCACTTCGGATGGTAGGTGCTTAAAGCGATTAGGCAAGAATTCAAAACCCTATTATCCGGACGAAATGAGTAATAAGTATGCTTCTATTCAAAGTCCTGACTTTTCAGGGCAGATTTTGGCGGATAGTACAATAGAAGACATAAATGTGCTGGAGATATATAATCTAAAGGAAAAATTGAAAGT
This sequence comes from Clostridia bacterium, assembly GCA_910574835.1. Classification (GTDB taxonomy): domain Bacteria; phylum Bacillota; class Clostridia; order Lachnospirales; family Lachnospiraceae; genus Laedolimicola. The sequence continues at coordinate 17,808 of CAJTDE010000033.1, forward strand.
ACGTGATCCGAAATCTTCCTTACCTGAATTGGAAGATATGTCTTTTTTGAGAGATTTAGGATTGATAAAAGAGGATGAAGGTGTTGACAGACTTACGATTGCAGGATTGCTTTTTGTGGGTAAAGAGACGGCGATTAACCGATTGCTGCCGCAGGCAGAGGTGATATATCTTCATTATTCAACAGACAATATGGAAGAGTATGATTCCCGGTTGGATTTAAAACAGCCGATAATATCTGTGATTGAACGTTTAACTGAGAAGATACAAAATACCAATAAGATTGTAAATGTACAAGTAGGTCTGTTTCGGCTAGAGGTTGAGGACTTCTCGGAAAAGGTATTTCAAGAGGCGCTCTTGAATGCGTTATCACACAGAGATTATCTGAATATGGGAGCAGTGTATGTAAAGCATTATCCGGATAGAATTGTGATTGAAAATCCGGGTGCATTTCCGGAGGGAGTGAATGAGAAAAATATAATTACACATCCGTCTACGCCGAGAAATAAATTGATTGCAGAGACATTACAAAGGCTTAAATATGTGCAAAGGACGGGACAGGGTGTCGATATTATCTTTCGCGAGATGATTTCTTCGGGGAAACCATATCCGCAGTATTACGCATACAGTGAAGCAGTGTCATTGACCATTTTCAGTGCGATTGACGATGTGAAGTTTGTTAAGTTTATTGCTAGAGAGCAAGACAAACTGCAAAAGATTCTGCCGTTGCCAGAACTAATGATATTGCGGTATTTGACAGATAATAAAAGAATCATATTGTCGGAGGTTCAGGGATTGACGCAGTTACCTATAGCCGAGGCACGAAAAAGCTGTAATAATCTTGTGAAGGATGGTTTGATTGGATTATCTGGTAAGGAGTATATGCTGACAGCTAAAGTCTATGACGCAATTAAATCAGATGTAGAATACACCCAAGATACCGTGATTCGATATGTAAAAGCCAAAAGTTTGATAGAGGAATATTTGCAGTCTGCCGAATTTATTACGAATGAAAAAATCCGAGAACTATGTGGATTTACGAGACAGCAGGCTAGAAGTACTTTGGATAGAATGAGGTCTGAAGGAATATTGCGATTGGAAGGGCAAGGACGTGTAGCTAAGTATTATAGAAATTAATGTGTTTCAATGCGTTCTAAATGCGTTTTTTTGAGTGGGAGACGCATTTAAAAACGCAATGAAAGCGAAACAGACGCAATTTGCTCCGTGATAACAAAAATTCAAAAAACCTCAGATACAAGGTGCATTTCAAAGAAAAAACCACCGAAAAAGCCCTGAAAATCACACAAAATTACCCCGATTTCCACCACAGAAAACCGTGAGGGTGGACGTACAGTAGGTTCTGGTCGTGTGGCTACTATCATTGAGTAATCAATAAAAAGTTAGATTTTATGGGGCTTTCCTAAGAATAGGGAAGCCCTTTTGAAACTTTGCAACAGTGAAAAAGTTGTAAGCGGTGTCAAAACGGTGCCATAAAGTAGAAATTTTGTGAAGTTTGGTTATATATTAGAGAAAATTCTTTGACATATTTATAGTATAGTATTAATAGATTATAGGGTACTACCAATAGACGGTTAGCCCAGTATATAAGTGAAACCAGACAGGGCGGCTATTTTTGTGATTTATTGCTTCCTTTATTTAAAATACTATATTAGCGACCTATCTACTGCTTCACAATGGGCGATAAGGCATATTTTATGCCTCAGCCACCCTCTCCAAATACTCAGCCGGCACCTTCTCCACCAGCCAAACCCCATTTTCCGACAAATAAAAAGTATACCCATCCTTTACCATTCTACCAGTATCCACCTTAAGCACGCACGGAACCCCATGCCTCATTCCCACCTTCACAGCCGTTTCATAATCCTTCGATAGATGAACATAAAGCCTGCTCCCCGCTCTCAGCCCTTCTTTCAAATTCAGAATACTACCCAAAAATCGAGTTGCCGTCCCATGATACAATATATCCGGCGGAAGAGTTGCTTTTAGTTCCAAATCCACCGCAATACTGTGCCCTTGGTTAGCTCTGATTTTCGTGCCGTCCTCGTTAAAGCTGAACCTCTTTTTATCATTCGTGCGGACAATTTCCTTTAACATATCCATATCCAGAGCCTTCCCCGCTTTATTTACTCCTTGAATCAGTTCTTCTACATCAGCCCAGCCGTGGTCGTCCAATTTAATTCCTGCGGCACCAGGATTGTGACGCAGGATCAGGCTGATAAATTTACTTATTTTTTTATAAGCACCATTTTCCATACTTATTCCGTCTCCATTTCTGCTTTTAATACCATATCTTTTATAAAAAGTACTTTTTTGATTTACTAATAACTGCTTTATATTCTTAGCTTACACGATCCGGCACTTGAAGCTCCGCCTTAATATATTACATTATATAAAAATACTACACATGGATCAATGCTTTAATTAAAAAGTCATGTTAAGTTGAAAAATGTTGGTGAAAAATGTTAGGCCATGTTAGGTACGTTAGAAAAAGTTATGTAAGACAAGAATAATGAATCCTCCAAAACAGCCGTATAAATTGCATGAAAAATATAGTAAATATAGAAAGCATAGAAAATATTTCCAAAATCACTATAGATTGTTCCAAATCACCATAGATTATTACACAATACCCACAGAGTACATCAAAATACTGAGAAAAAATTTATAAACTCCAAAATAAAAGTGATATTCCGCCCCCATATCCCGTTCTTATATTGAAGGGCCTTTCAAAACAGTATAATAATATCTGTCACAGTACACAAATCAATTTACAGACACATGCAATTACAGCAGAAAATTGACTTGATACCAATGCACTGTGAGATATATTATGAAACTGAAACAGGAGGTGAGATCTTGGAGGACGCAGAATACATAAGGATTGTTCATAAGTATCTGGACACCATATATCGGGTTGCCTTAAGCGGCAGCAAAAACCCTCACGACGCGGAGGACATTGTGCAGAGCACGTTTCTAAAGCTATTGGAGAATAAGAAGGAATTTCAAGACGAAGAGCACATCCGCAAATGGCTGATACGCGTAACGATCAACGAGGCAAACAGCCTTTGGCGCTCCTTCTGGAGAAAGAAAGTCATATCTTTTGAGGAGACATTAAAGGAACCGGAGTTCTTCGAGCCGGAGCAAAGCGAACTATTCTGGGCAGTACAAAAATTGTCCCCCAAATATCGAGAGGTAACATACCTCTACTACTATGAAGAATACAGCATAAAAGAAATTGCGAAGCTTCTTCACATCTCCGAAACAGCCATCCAGACCCGCCTGATGCGGGCGCGGGAAAAACTACGAGAACAACTAAAGGAGGCGTGGAAATGACAGGCGAAAAAGAGAACAGGAAATATTACCAAAACACCTTCCATGAAGTACATGCTTCCAAGCATCTGTTGAGAAAGGTGGAAGCTATGGGAAAGGAATATAACGAGAAAAAAGGCAGAAAAATATTACACAAAGGCTGCATAGCCGCAGCAGTATTAGCAGTAGCGTTGCTCTCCAGTAATATTATTTCTTATGCAGCTACGGGAACCCCCTGGATTATCACAATAACCACATCGGATGGAAGGGAGCTGCCAACAGAGCCGGGAACCTATGAGCTGGAGGACGGAACCATATACACAGTTAAAAATGCAGTAGAGGAGGAAACAAAGACCATCCCCGCAGAGAAAGCAGAAACAGAGAAAGGGAAGACAGAGAAAGCGGAAACAGAGAAAGCAGAAACAGATAATACGGAAACGGAAAACGTTGACACAGAAGCATCCTCCCTAAATTCTATTGTTCTGCCGGGAGAACCCCAAACAGAAGAATCAGATAACAGGATAATAGAATAATAAAAAATAAAATAATAGGCTGCCTTACTCCCTATCCGCCCGATACACGTCAGAAGTACTTCGAAAAAAAGTAAGAGAAGCATTCAATTAAGGCAGCAGACTTAAAAAGGTAAAGAATAAACGCCCTCGGCAGCTGATAAAAAATCAACTGCCAGGGCTTCTTGCCCAGGAAACCTTCCAACCCAAGCCGCTAAAAGACCCCACCAGGAACATCCCTCACGTCTTGCAGGGCCAGGAAAATTTAAATGACTTTTCCCAATCTTTATAGTATGATGATAAAAACGGTCCGGCGCATTTGAAGAAATTTTGAAGAAAATAACCAAACCTTCAACTCACTGCCGACATTAAACAGAACAAAACACAGAACAGAAAACAGAAAGGAACACACAGGCCGACATGTACCGCATCTATATGATAGAGGACGACCAGGGAATCCTGGAAGCAGTAAAAGCAAAAGGCGAAAAATGGGAACTCCAAATCCACGGTGTAAAAAACTTCCGCAAAATCCTCACGGAATTTTCGGAAATACAGCCCCACCTGGTCATTATGGACATCGGTCTCCCTGCCTTCGACGGATATTACTGGTGCACCGAGCTTCGCAGGCTGTCCAAAGTCCCCATTCTTTTCCTGTCCTCCGCCTCCGACAACATGAATATGGTTATGGCAATGAGCATGGGCGGCGACGACTTTGTGGCAAAGCCCTTTGATATGGATGTGCTCATTGCCAAGATACAGGCCCTTCTGCGCCGCGCCTATGATTTTGCGGCAGTCATGCCCATTGCAGAGCACCGGGGAGCCTTCCTCAACATGGAAAACGGAACCCTCACCTATCAGGACATCACAATTGATCTGACAAAAAACGAACACCGGATTCTCTGCCTGCTGATGGAAAACAAGGGCCGGATTGTAAGCCGGGAACGCCTTATGGATCTGCTCTGGGAATCCGACTGCTACATTGATGACAACACACTGACCGTCAACGTAGGCCGCCTGCGGAAAAAGCTTGAAGCCAACGGCCTCTCCGATTTCATCCATACGAAATTCGGTGCAGGCTATTATATAGGGGAGGAACAGGCATGACCTTTGTACTTCAATATTTACGGGAGCATATGCGCCTTCTTTTGTCAGACCTGCTATTTACGGCAATTTTTGCAATCGTATTCTATCTGTATCATCTGCCGCTGTCCGCAGTTCTGTATTCGGCAGCAATCTGTGCCCTGATCGGCAGCATTTTTCTGGGCAATTCCATGTACCGGGCTTACAAAAAGCACATATTACTGACAAAACTGACAACTCTGCAAAGCAATGTACTGAAACATGAACTGCCGACACCAACAACCGCAGCAGAGAGGGACTGCCAGGCGATCATCCAAAAACTGTGCATGGAAATGGAAACCATCGAGGAGCAGTACACACAATCCAATCAGGAAATGATCGACTATTTCACCATATGGGTGCACCAAATCAAAACCCCCATTGCCTCTATGCACCTCAACCTGGAAGCCGAGGACACCAGACTTTCCCAGAGATTAAAATCGGACCTCCTGCACATAGAGCATTATGTGGAAATGGTGCTCACCTATTTAAAAATGGGCGCCGAATCTACGGATTATGTATTTGCCGATGTGAGCCTGGACAAAATAATCCGGGAGAACATCCGCAAGCTGCGGGGCGATTTTATTATGAAAAAACTGAAGCTTATCTATGAGCCTGTCAGAGAAACAGTTGTATCCGATGAAAAATGGCTCTCCTTCGTAATAGAACAGCTTCTTTCCAACGCAGTAAAATATACATCCGAAGGCTCCGTTACCATATTTTCCGAAGAACCTAAGACGCTCAGCATCCGCGATACGGGGCTTGGCATAGCGACCGGGGAACTTCCGCGGATTTTCGAGAGAGGGTATACAGGAAGCAACGGCCGCCGGGATAAGCGCGCAAGCGGACTGGGCCTCTTTCTGTGCAAAGAGATATGCAAACGCCTGGGAGCCGAAATCTTCATAACCTCCCGGATTGAGGCAGGCACTACCGTAAAAATAGATCTAAGCTTCCTAAAGAATCCTATGAATGAATAATCTTATGTCTATCCGGACGAACTTCTTACAAAAATGTTAGAAATCACAGGGAAATGTAAGCCGAATGAATGGAATACACTTCCCTTCATTTGTTAGGATAAAGATGCTCAACAGGAATAAATATCAAAAGGAGGCATCTTAACATGAGTATTTTAGAGGTAAAGGGACTGAAAAAGATATATACCACACGCTTCGGTTCCAACCAGGTAACAGCCCTTCGAAACGTAACTTTCTCCGTAGAACAGGGGGAATACGTAGCCATTATGGGAGAATCCGGCTCCGGGAAAACCACACTGCTGAACATTCTGGCAGCTCTCGATAAGCCCACCGCCGGCTCCGTCCTCCTGAATGGAAAAGACATCACAAAAATCTCGGAAAAGCAGCTTGCAAAGTTCCGCAGAAGCAGTCTGGGCTTTGTGTTCCAGGAATTTAACCTTTTGGACACCTTCAGTTTAGAGGACAATATCTATCTTCCCTTAGTTCTGGCAGGCGCTCCCTATGAGGAAATGCGCCGAAGACTTATACCCATTGCCAAAATGCTTGGCATCTCGGAGCTTTTAAGCAAGTACCCTTATGAGGTATCGGGAGGCCAGAAGCAGAGGGCCGCCGTTGCACGGGCGCTTATCACAAAGCCCCAGCTAATTTTGGCAGACGAGCCGACAGGCGCATTGGATTCCCGGGCCTCCGACGAGCTTCTGCGTCTTTTCGAAGCCGTAAATGAGAGCGGTCAGACAATTTTAATGGTGACCCATTCGGCCGCCGCAGCAAGCCGGGCCAAATGCGTTCTGTTTATCAAGGACGGAGAGGTTTTTCATCAAATCTGCCGCGGGGAGGACAGCAGCGAGCAGTTTTATCAAAAGATTACGGATACACTGACAATTCTGATGACAGGCGGTGAGCGCAGATGAAAAAGGGAATTTACAGAAGGCTTGCTTTAACGGGAATCAGGAAAAACAGACAGCTCTATTTTCCGTATCTGCTGTCAGGAATCGTAATGGTGATGGTATTTTACATTCTGGCATTTTTGGCCGCATCCGATATGGTTCACAATCTTCGGGGCGGGGAAGCCATGACAACGCTTCTTATCTGTGGAGAGGCCCTCATAGGAGTGTTTTCCATCCCCTTTTTGTTTTACACCAGTTCCGCACTTATGAGGAAGCGTAAAAAGGAATTTGGACTTTATAACATTCTCGGTATGAATAAGGGAAATATCCTGGCAAGCCTTATATGGGAAACCCTGATTACCTACGGAATCGTAATGTTCACGGGCATATGCTTCGGTATTCTGTTCTCAAAGATTGGGGAGCTTGGCCTTGTGAATATTATGGAAGAGGAGATAGGCTACCGCATCTACATTGAGTGGAAAGCGGTTCTCACAGCGCTTGTGCTCTATGGAGGAATTTATATTTTCATTTTCCTCAATATTGCCCTGCAGATCCGGCAGAACAATCCCATAGAGCTTCTTCACAGCGAAGCGGCAGGGGAGCGCCCGCCCAAAAGCCGCCGGGTACTGGCCGGGGCCGGCCTGATGCTGATCATAGGAGCCTACGCATGGGCGCTGCGCCTGGAAAATCCCCGTGACGCGATGGTACGGCTTATGGTGATTGCAGGCGTGGTGGTAGTCGGAACCTACCTTCTGTTTATCGCCGGCTCCGTATTCTTGTGCGGATGGCTGAAAAAGAGAAAGCGCTATTATTATAAGACAGCCCATTTTGTAACCGTATCCTCTCTGTCCTACCGGATGAAGCGAAACGGCGCAAGCCTTGCCTCTATCTGTATTCTCGCCACGGTAATTTTAGTAGCCCTGGTGGGAACAGCCGGCTTCTATACAGGTGTGGACGATATTATTGGACGCCATTATCCTTACGATTTTGGAGCTGTTATAGAGATGGACATATCGGATCAGGAAGAAATAAGCCGAACATACAAGACGGAACTGGAGGCGGCTCTAAAGGATACCAATGCCGCAGTGTCAAAGACCATAGCGCTTTATGAGGTTGGATTGGATGCGCCTATTGAGAACGGCGTTCTGGATCTGAGCGTTGACATTTACAAAAACGCGCCCGAGGAGGGCAATGCAGCCGAATGGAACAGATATTTGGAAAATTATATATGTGTGCGTGTGATCTCTCTGGAGGATTATAACCAGCTCTGTCATACCTCAGAGGAGTTGGGAGAGAACGAAGTTTTCCTTGCAGGGGGAAAGCGGTCCGGAAAAGCCAAAAGCATCCGCAATTGGGACGGAAGCGAATACACTGTCAAAAAGACGGTAAAGCAGATGCCGGCGTTATCTGCCTTTGAGCTGTATGGCAGCTATTCCGATATGATGATGGATTACATGGTGCTTGTAGTCCCGGATATGAACCGGTTCTGGGATTCCTTCGACGCTGCCGCCTGGAGCACAAAAAATCAGGTCCTGTGCTTCTGGGAATACGGCGTAAGGCTTGCGGAGGAACGGGAGCGGCAGCTTGTCATTGGGGATGCCTGCGAGGAGCGTATACGGGAATTGTCAGAGGAGGAAAATGCGCCGGGCTATACCTGGTATACAAAGGCGGAAAAATGGGCGAAAATGAAAAGTCTTGCCGGAGGAGTCCTGTTCCTGGCTCTTGTTATCAGTACGGTATTTGTCTTTGTCGCCACGCTGATTATGTACTATAAGCAGATTTCCGAAGGCTATGAGGATCAGAGGCAGTTTTCCGTTATGCGCAAAATCGGCATGACAAAAAGAGAGATACGCCGCAGCATCAATTCTCAGATGCTGACAGTATTCGGTCTTCCTCTTTTGATGGCGGGCATCCATCTTACCTTTGCCCTGCCGGGCATTTACCAGGTGCTGAAAGCTTCCATATTGGACAACAAGCCTTTGCTTATTCGGACAGCGGCAGTAAGCTTCTTGCTGTTTGCCGTTGCCTATGCGCTTGTCTATCTGATTACAACCAGAACTTATTTTAAAATTGTGAATCGAAAATAACAGTACTCTTTTTTGAATTATTAAAATTTTTTGGTATAATGTAAGAAAATACTTGAGGTTTCCTAAGAAAAAATAAAGAAATTTCGAATCCTTGTCTGCAATAATAAAGATAGAGTTACTGGTCACGGAGTGAACAGTAACAGGACAGATTCTATATTGGGGGAAGAGAGTATGAGACAGGATGACAGAAGACAAAGAAACAGCCGCACGGAAGGAAGCAGCCGGACACGGGGAGAGGGGCAGAGACGCAGCATACAGCAAAGCCGGAATGGAGAGAGATATCAGAGCCCGGCAGGGATGGAACGTAAGGCAGGGCGGCAAGGCGGAAGCCCGCAGCGCAAGTCGGAACAGGAACGGCAGGAGCAGCGCCGGACACAGGGAAAACAGCCCTATTCCAGACGCCCGACCGCCGGTTTGTGGCCGGACAGACTGGAAGTAGAACAAAAAAGAGCGCAGGAACGAAGGGAACAGGAGCGGAGAAGAAGGCTGAAGCTTCAAAAAAAGCGCAGAGCCAAAATCCGCAGGTTTATAGCCCTGTTCACCGCCGCGCTCTTTGGCGTCGCTCTCTTCCTGGCAGTAAAGCTTGTAAAAAACTGGACGGCAGAGCCGAAAGGAAAAGAAAAAAAGATAGACATTGAAAAACTTGCCGAGGAAGAAGAATATCCGGAAAGTTTATTAAAGCTTTTAGAGAAAAACCCGGAAACCAAGGATTTCGTAATGAATTATCCCAAGAACAAGGATAAGCATGTGGATATCGATGTGTCAAAGGAAGTAACGCAGGGGAAAATTCCGCTGTTCCTCCAATGGGACGAGCGTTGGGGCTACGAAACCTACGGCGACGATTTTCTGGCCCTCACCGGCTGCGGGCCTACCTGCCTGTCTATGGTGCGCTGCGGACTGAGCGGCGACAGTGCCTGGAATCCTTACAAGACAGCCCGCATGGCAGAGAACGGCGGTTACTATGTATCCGGCTCCGGTTCCTCCTGGGACTTGATGACGCAGGGAGCGGCCGAGCTTGGACTGACTTATGAGGAAGTCATCTTTGATGAGGAGCATATCAAAGCAACACTGGAGGCAGGCACGCCTATTATCTGTGTGGTAGGCCCCGGAGACTTCACGGACAACGGACATTTTCTGGTGCTCACCGGCGTGGACGGGAAGGGAAACATCATCCTCAACGATCCCAACAGCAAGCTTCGGAGCAAGGAAACCTGGGACATCAATCAATTAATGAATCAGATAAAAAATCTGTGGGCCTACAGCTACCAGGGCACAGAAGGGGAGCAGAATGAATAAGGGTAAAAGAGCCGGGCGGATTCTCCGGGCAATTCTTCCGGTAATTCTGATTTTTCTGTCGTACAGGCTGATAACGCGCAGCGGAGCCGCATACCGGGAGTGCCGAAGCGGGGGCGAGCCTTGTGAGATTTATTATCTTCTCAATGTAGACGGTATGAAGGGCCTGGGACATACGGCTCTGATGCTTACGGATGAGCAGGGGGAAGGACGCATATTCAGCTACAACGGCATGCAGTATAATCTGCTTCAATGCCTTCTGGGGAAAAGGGGCGTTGGAAAAATGAAGGAATTTCTTTTGGACAGGGAAGGAGTTAAAGAACTGCTTCGCACAGGCGATCTTCCGGCCGGAGAATATGAGGAATGCAGTAATTTTGACAGGATACTCTGGCGGGAGATTTCAAGAGAGCAGTACGATAAGATTGTGCAGGCAGCGGCAGTTTATACGGAAACAGGAGAGGCATATGAGGAATTATATGTCTCTTTCTACGAGGTATCAGGAGAAGAGACAGAGAAAATCAGGCAGGAAATCGAGGCTTACACACAGAGAGAAGGGATTCCCCTTTATCAGCTTTATACCCACAACTGCGACACGGCGGCCCGGGAGCTGATGGGAGAGATTGATGAGGAGGTCAGCGGCTACAATGAGTCGGAGGCAAAGCTTACGCCCAACGGCAATTACAGGAATATGTGCCGGAAACTGGGAGATACCTGGGGGTTCCGGCATTTGGGGGAGGATACTTTCATAGAGACCGTATTGCATTACCTTATATAGAAGCAGCCGGATACCTGAGCCCGGAAAAGCTTTCCCGAAGAAATAAGGGTTACATAAATTGTCGAAAATAGTTGCATTTCCGCGGATTTCATAATAAAATAATCCTGTATACTCTCAAAAACGGCGGTTTAATTTTCTTTAGCCGTTGATAAGAGAATATTCTCAGCATTCCCCTGTCTTCCTGTGCAGGATCGGGGGGTGAGAGGACTCTAAGAATATATGAGGAGAAGGAAAAGATGAAACACAGATTTTCAAGAGTTCTTGCAGGATTACTGGCAATGATACTGGTGGTTTCCTCAGGAAGCGGCACCGTATTTGCCAAAGCGAATCAGAAGTATGCGGCAGCAGGGGTTATCGGTACGGAAGAACCGGGAAAGACGGGCGCCCCGGAAGGAGATGCGCAGAACCCTGAAAAGGATACAACGGAAGGGAAGGAACAAACGCCCGATACGACACCGGAGCAGCCTTCCGGGGATACCACGCCGCCGGCGGGACAGCCGGAGGGGAATGGTTCCGAAGAGAATGAAGGACAGAATCCGGACGAAAGCGGCCAGGATCAGGAGAATCAGGACAAAGATAAGCTTCCGGAGGACAATGGCAATCCGGACGATACAACTCAAGATCCGGATCAGACAGAACCGCTGAAATCGGTTCCCGGTTCCATTGAGGTGCAGATTGTCGCGGGAATCGAAGTTCAGAAGGAACAGAATTTTGAGTTGACCTTAGCAGGCTCGGACAAGCATAGCACGAGCATGGTTCTTCCTGCTTCAAAGGGAGAGGGAAACCAGGCGGAGGAAGCACCGGAAGCTTTTGTCCGGTTTTCGAATTTGAAGAACGGCAAATATACATTAACTATAACCGGCAGAGGTTATGTTCCCTATACGCAGGAGATCGAGGTAGGGAATATGGGCTGCCGGATACAGGTCTATACCGGAAGCATACCCCAGATGGACCAGGATAAGCAGCATCCGGGCGTGCTTCGTTACGGCGATGTAAATCAAGACGGTGAGCTGAACAAAAAGGATGAAGAAGCCATTCTGAATGCGATTGAGAGCGATCCGAACAATACGGGCTGCGATCTCAACGGAGACGGCATTGCGGATCTGCTGGATCTGAACTATTTTACCACTTTGAAGGAAGTAGAAAAGAAGCTCTCCTCATTGGAACTGCTGATTCCGGAAGAAGCAATGACTCTGGAGGCGGCAGTCAGCACAAGAGTGGAAGGGGATCTGAATAATCTCCTGAGCGGAGGAACGGGAAATGTAGGACTTGCCCCGGCAGACGGAGGCTCCATATCCGGAGATACTCCGGTGGCAGTACAGTTTGATTTTAGCGGCTCGCAGGATGTTGCACTTGGCGGACTTGTAATTCAGTCGCCAAAGAACAGTGAACATGCCATTCAGGAGGGAGAAGTACAGATTCACTATCTGGATGCCAGTGGTGCGGATAAGTATGAATATGTAAGCTTTTCCGCCCCCAGCAATCTGCGCATGCTGAGCGCTCCGGCTTATGGGGAGAACAGCGGCTTCAAGGCATCCTGGGATGTCAATGGTGCGCTCTGCATTGACCTGGGAGGACAGATTGCCGTTAAGCATGTGATCCTGAAGATTACAAAAACAGCCAAGTCCCAGAGCCTTGCGGAGATTTCCAGAGTGGAATTTGTGAATGATATGGAAACCCGGATTCCGGAGCCGACCGCAGATATTCCCGTGGGACTTAAGGCGGAGCCGGCAAACAAATCCTTTACCATAAGCTGGAACAAAGCCAGCAATGTGACGGGCTACGAAATATCCATTACAAGCGGCGGCAAGACAGAGTTCCGCAAAACAACTTCAACAAACCTGACCATCAGCCAATTTAATAAAGACAAGCTTAAAAACGGCACCGAATATCTGGTAAGCGTGCGCTCCACCAACGGAGAGTGGAAGAGCGCATACTGTGACGAAGTTCCGGTAGTGCCCAAAGCAAGCGGAAAGCCCCCCGCACCGGACGGAGTGTCGGTAAAGGGCAGCTATCGAAGCGTGGATGTGCGGTGGAAGAAGACCGAGGACGCAGACAGCTATAATGTATACTGGAAAGAAGACGGAGAGGCTCAGTTCCAAAAAATTGCAGGAATTGAGGGTCTCTACTACCAGATTAACGATCTGAAGGACAGTACAAAATATACGGTTTATGTAACGGCAACCAATGAGTTGGGAGAGGGTCCCAAGTCCTTAGAGGCTTCCGGCAAGACCATAAGCGGACTTATAGACGCAAAGCTTCCGGCTTACCGTCTAATCAACACCTCCAACGGAAGCGGCGTGCTGAGCAATCATATTAAGGCGGCATCCATAGGCGGAGGCGGCGTTATGGTGGACAGCGCCCTGGATACGGAAAAGAACAGCGCTCTGGGACTTCTTGACAACAACTATGCCTCCTATGTTCAGAGAGACGACTGGGATTACGGCGGAGCCTATCCGGGCGGCGACAAGGGTATGACTGTGGAACTGGACGGCGTATACGATCTGGGCATGATAGCCTTTGCGGAGCCTTTGGATCTGGGCGCTTATATGTATGTTACCGTACAATATTGGGACGAGAGCGGTACAAAGCAGACAGTAAAAAATATTACTATGCTGAAAAAGAGAGCCGCCAACCGGGATTATTATCTCATCAAATTCAAAGATCCGGTCCGTACCTCTAAGATCCAGTTTGGCATTGGAAGGTACAACGGCGGTCTTAGAAAAACAACCGTATCGGAAATACGTTTTTATGAATATGACAGCATTGAGCAGGATATTATGAACCTGTACGGCGATGATCTTCATATCACGCTCCGGGAGGATGTAACAAAGGAAACCATTGCTCAGCTTCAGGGGCGTCTGGACACAACGGACCCCGTGAGCGGAGAATACCATCCCGAACGGACGGCGCTTCAAAAAGAGCTGGATACGGCCAGAAAGCTTCTGGAAACAGGAGGCTTAAACGGTGTTCTCCATGTGAATCCTGAGATTTCCCGAAGCAAGGATGCAGGAATCAGCGTGGGCGGCATGAACGGATGGCAGCCCCTTGGAGTTACTGCGGCCGCAGGGGATGAGCTTGTGGTCTATGTGGGTCATCCGGGAAAGAAGGAGGGCGCAGCCACAACCTTAAGTCTGGTATATACACAGCAGCATGCGGAATCCTCCGCCTTAAGCGGCAGTGTAAATCTGAAAATAGGAAGAAATGAAATTAAGGTGGGGGATATCTGCTCTACAGATAAGGAACGCGGAGGAGCGCTTTATATTCAATATTCCGGCAGCAGCAGCGATGACGCCTATGCGGTTCGGGTCAGCGGAGGAACCAGCTATCCGGTGCTCCGCCTGTATGGTGTGTCCGAGGAAGAAAAAAATCAGCGGATACGGACCTACGTACAGGAGCTGAGCGCCTATGTATCGGATCTCAGTAAAAAGCATCAGGAGCTTCACGACAGCTCTGAGAATGAGAATGTTAATTATGCATACAATGAGAGGGAGTGTATCCTGAACCTTACGGATATCCAGACCGATCAAATGATGTTATCCATTCCGGCCAGCCAGGTACTTGCAGGACTGGGGACAAATCCGGAGGAGCGCCTTTCCAAGACCGTACAGGCGATGGGAGACATGCTTACGCTCTTCTATCAGCACAAGGGACTGACCAACTCCTTTGCGGAGGGGACCAACAGCAGCATCATAGACAAGAATCATCTGCCCTACCAGTATCTGAATATCCGTTATATGAAGATGTTCGCAGGAGCCTTCATGTATGCGGCGGGAAATCATATCGGTATCGAGTGGAATGAGACAAGCGGAATGATGGGCGGCGATCCGGTAGTATCCGACGAAAGCGGAAGATATCAGAGTGGCAGATACTACGGCTGGGGAATTGCCCATGAGATTGGTCATAACATCAATCAGGGAGCTTATGCTCACGCAGAGGTGACAAACAATTACTTTGCGGTACTGGCTCAGGCGAAGGACGACAATAATACGGTTCGTTTCAAATATCCGGAGGTATTCAAGAAGGTAACCTCCGGGACAGAGGGAGCCGCGGGCAATGTATTTACACAGCTTGGCATGTACTGGCAGCTTCATCTGGCCTATGACCGGGACTACAATTTCAAAACCTACGGCAATTATGATGAGATTTTCAGCAATTTATTCTTTGCAAGAGTAGACAGCTATGCAAGAGATACAAGCCGGGCGCCGAAGCCGGGCGGAGTGGCCCTTACCTTGAACGGCGGACGGGAGCAGAATCTGATGCGTCTGGCAAGTGCGGCAGCAGAACGGGATTTAAGTGATTTCTTTATTCGCTGGGGCATGAGGCCGGATTCGGAAAGCACAGCCTACATGAAGCAGTTTGAGCCGGAAAAACGTGCTATTTACTATGTGGACGATACGGCCCGGGTTTATGAGATGGAGCATGCGGGCGGAGACACCTTCACCGGAAAGCAGGTGGTGACGGCAAACGCATCGGCAAATAACAGCCAGGTAACTCTGACGATGACTTATACAGGTTCGTCTTCCGAGCTTTTACAGGGCTATGAGATTACCCGGGTATTTATAGAAGGCGGACAGGAACGCCGTGAGACAGCAGGCTTTACCCAGACCAATACCTTCACGGATCAGGCAGCCTTTGCCGCGAATCATGTGATTCGCTACGAGGTGACGGCTATAGATAAATATTTGAATCGTTCCAATGTATGCCAGGCAGGTACCGTAAAGATAGAAGGAGACGGCCAGCAGGATAAGAGTGCATGGACGGCTTCCACGAATATGACTTCTCAGGAGGATACGAAGCCCAACGGGACCGAGGAGCTCCCCTGTGAGAGTGAAACCATATCTGCGGTAACGAAGGTTATTGACGGCAGCACAGGCACGGCTTTCACCGGCACGGCGGAAGCAGAAGATCCGTATATTCTTCTGGAGCTGAATCAAAGCACACCGGTATCCGCTCTGGAATATACGTTTGCGTCCGGCGGACAGGCAGTAACGGATTATAAGATTGAGATCAGTGAGGACGGTCAGGTATACCGGGAGGTAGGAACGGGAACCTTTGCACAGTCGGGCGGAAAGGCGAGAGTCTACTTTACCAACGGCAAGGACAACTGGATCTGCACCTATGATGCGGCTTATGTGAAGCTGACGGCAGTAGGGCAGCAGGGACAGAATATCTCTGTGGCAGAGCTTGATTTATATGGTCCTTCGGGAGACAATGTAGAATTTATGTCTGCTTCTGACGGACAAAAAGCCATCGGAAAGCTTGCAAGTGATTATCAATACGGTAAGAAAGCGGATGAGAAGATTCCGAAGGGGTCTATCATATTTACCGGAAATTATAAAGGAAATCCGGCATATAATGTGGTAGTACTCTATGATGAGGACGGCAATATTGTAGGAGGCACGGACGCAGAGGGAGCATTGACAGCTCACCAGATTATTCTGGCGGATGACCCGAAGGATGCATTATTGGGTGAAACCTCTGACGGAACCTGGATTTATTGGATTGAACCCTCCGCAGGCATTTCAGCCGCAGAGCTTCCGGGGGAGGTGCGCGCGGAGCTATACCGGGTGGACAATGCGCTCACCAATGAAGGACAGCGTTTAGTCAGCGATACGGAGTTTACGGCCGTACCTCAGACACTGCCGGATATCAACCTTGGAAGCAGTAAAAATTAGAGCATGTGAATGAGGATTCTTAACGGGTCACGGTTCATTCTTTGGCCGATGACCCGTTAGGCATACAGCAAGGGAGGCAATCATGAGAAATAAATTCATTCTCTGGCTTGGAATTTCACTTGTCTGTTTCACAGCTTTCGTACTGTCAGTGAGGGCCGCGGAGAAGGAAACCGTATCCTTAAACAATGTGAACGGGCAGATCGAGGCTACTCTTGAGCTGCCTGTTGAGGAGAACCCGGACGGAAGCTTTACTCCGCCCGAGGATATTGTGGCCATACAGCTCAGCTTTCAGATCTCGGGGCCGGGAAGCATCAAAAAAGAGGATGTTTCCTTTGATTTCGGCAGCGGCATACCGGAGGGAGCAATTCGGGATTACCGTTACCAGGAGGACACGGGAGTTTTAAACATTTACGTTTCCGGCAACAAGAATATTTACAGCAGTAAAAATATATCCTTGGGGAAGGTAATTGTCAATTCCGATGAAAAAACCACCGTCAAGGTAGTGAAGGACAGCTTTAAGACAGTCAACCGCGCACATGGCATGTATGAAGGCGAGGTTAATACCGGGGACGGAGGGCAGACCGTGAACAACGGCAGCTCGGGCGGAAGCAGCGGCGGCGATGACGATGTGGGAGAGATCATGAGGCCCCCGGAGGAGACGGAAAAGCCGGATGAGGGAAATAATAGCGGAAGTTCGGGTGGAGGAATATTTTCGGACGGAGAGCAGGCAGAAAAGATAGACAAGAATAAGCCGTTGGCAGGAACTACCGGCAGTGCTAAAAAGATACTGGATGCGGTATTAAAAGGGACGGCAGGCGACGGATCCCTGGAATTGGGTTCTGAGGATGGAAGCCTTAAAGACGAAGAGTCAAAGGGAGAAGATGAGGAAGATGCGTCCTTGATTCCGGAGGATTCCTTATGGGAGGACGGAGCAAAGCTGTGGAGAGAAAAAACCGGAGCTATCGGTATGGATGTGTGGACAAAGATATTCTTCGGACTTTTTGCAGGCTCTGCGATAGTTGCCGGAGGAATTGGTATCAGCATGGCAGTACGGACTTCCGGTAAACGAAAACGGCGGCGCAGGAATCATGCACATAGAGGAAGAAATGTCTATACATCAGCAAAACAGCGGCCGCAGACAAAAAAGCGTGAAGCGCCTGTACGAACACGGAGTGAACAGGCAAGAAAGCGTAAAGAACCGACACGTGTACATAGTGAGCTGTCAGGGAGGCGTGAGCAAAAAGGCCGTACGGCAGGCAGACCCCAAGGCAGGTATTCCCGTCAGGAACAGCCCGTATGGAAGGACAGTAAGAAGACCTATTCCAGAAAAAGGAGAAAAATAAGCTGACCTATGAAGAGTTTAAAGAAGATATGGATTCTGGTAATATGCGGCCTGCTGCTTTTGACAGGATGCAAAAAGGAGGAGGAACCCTCGAATCAGCCGGAAGAAGCAAAGCAGCAGGAGGGACAAGAGAATACGGAACAGGAGCAGTACGCAGAGGAACCGGAGGATAAAGAACAGGGTCAGGATAGTGTGGAACGGGAACTGACCAGTGAAGAGCTTCGTAAGTTTACTCAGTGGATCAACCAGGTAAATAATTATGGTTTTTTGCTTTCTGAATATACACAGCCTCAGGATGTGGATCTAAGCCAGGTATTCTATATAGGGGCAGGTATTGAAAATACATCTCTGAGTGAGGAAGAAGAAGCGGCATATCTGAAAATTACAGGAGATGAAGAAATCTATACGGACTGTACCAGACTGACAACCGATCGGATCAATGAAGTTTTAGAGAAGAAGCTGGGCCTTACCCTGGATGATATGTCCCGGGAATTGTCGTGGGTCTATCTGCCGGATTCTGACGCATGGGTTTGGCAGCATGGAGATACTAACTATGTGAATTTCACCTGTGTCAGCGGCAGACAGCTGAGTGAGGATACTTATGAGTTGGAATGTGTGCCGGGGGACGAGAATTATGAACCGCTGATTCCCTCCTGCCGTCTGACGCTTCAAAAGCACGGAGAGGACTACCGGTTTCTGTCCAATATCTATACGGCTGGCGTGAAGTATTCCAAAGAGATCTGGAAAATAGAGGAGCAAAGCTTCCATGTGGACTTGGGGGCGCCCTGGGGTGACGTATATTTTGCGTCCTATGCGCCGGATAAAAGCGCCTATGGCAATCCGGATGTAACCTTTAGCATTATAAAACCCAGTGACGGGGCGGAGCTTTTTAAGCTCCCTGCTGTGGTGGAGGAAAATTATCTGAGAAATGAAGTATTCAACCAGATTCAGGCTGTAAGCTTCAAAGACTATGACGGGGATGGGAATACAGATATTATCATTATTGTGGAGTATCAGATGACTATCCACACAGAAGAGGGGGATAAACGTCAGGAGGTGCGCCTCTATCGAAGCCGTCCGGAGGAAGGTGACTTTATTCTGGATATGGATAGGATGGATTATCTTAATATGAATGGCTATAATGACAGAATCGAAACGATTATGGAGCATATTGACAATGCAGGAAGGCCGGAATAACTTCGGGAAATGATTACCGGTTATTATGTGAACAGCAATAGGAAATACACAAAGTAAAATCGAGAAAAGAAAGAGAGCTGCGGCAGTCATTGAACGAATGATTGCCGCAGCCTTTTTATCTTTTCACAGAATTTATAACAAGAAAAATTTATGAGTTCCAGGATACTGACACAGGAATCTTGATTACCATTAGGACAGCTGTGCCTTGCCCATACAATAAGTTTGCTTTACCTCGTAATTTGCTTCAAGAACAACCAGATCCGCATCCATGCCCACACTTATAAGTCCCTTACGGTCATCGACACCAAGGCACCGAGCCGGATTTAAGGTGCAGGAATTGATGGCATAATTAAAGGGAACCATAGCTTCCTCCACCAGAATCCGCAGCCCCTGATTCAGCTTGAGTGTGGAGCCTGCCAGGGTTTCACTGGGGATTAGGTGAGCGCTTCCGTCAGGATAGATCTCAATTTCATTGCCGCCGAATAGATAACGGGTTCCCGCAGGAGAGCCTTTAGCCATCAAAGCATCGGATACCATAATGGAATAATCCGGTCCCTTGGACATAAAGAAGTTATTCAAAGCAGCCGTAGTAGAATGATTGCCATCGCAGATGATCTCCCCATACATAGTACGGATGCGGTAAGCAGCGCCTACAAGGCCGTTGGCCCGATGATTAAAGGGGGTCATGCCGTTGTATACGTGAGTCATGGAACGTGCCCCATGCGCATAGGCCATAACTGCCTGCTCATAGGTAGCAGCCGAATGTCCGATGCTTACTGTCACGCCGTGCTCTGTCAGATAATGAGTCAGGGCAAAATCTTCATCGGCTTCAGTAGCCAGGGTAATATACCGGATATTCCCTTTGGCTGCCTCCTGATAGCGCTGAAATTGCTCAATGGTAGGCTTTACAATATATTGTTCCGGCTGAGCGCCCTTGTAATCCATATCCAGATAAGGGCCTTCAAAATGAATTCCCAGGATCTCAGCGCCCTCATAGCCATCCTCCATAACCTTTGCTACATTTGCAACAGCCTTCGTTAACACTTCTTCGCTCTGGGTGATGGTAGTTGGAAGAAAAGCGGTAACCCCTTCTCCTACAATGTTTTTTGTCCAATTTCTCAATCCTTCCTCGTTGGCGTCATTGGTATCAAAACCATAGGCTCCATGACAATGGATATCCATAAAGCCAGGCACGATCCGCAGATCTTGATAATCTACATCTGTCGGCCGGCTTCCGTAGGGAAGGATATCCGCAATTTTACCATCCTTGATATTGAGCATAGCAGCGATAAATTGATCCGCAACCCATATTTTTTTACTTTGAATCAGCATGTAAAACCCTCCTGTGTTAAAAATATTTTTATTTTATTATAACACATATTGAGAAATTCGATCGCAGTTTTTGGGTAAAATGTCTGTTAAAAAATAAATTTATTCATTACAACTTGCAAAGCGGACAAGGCTTTGATAGACTGAACAAATATGTGATACTGCTAAAAGTATAGCGCAGCAGAGCCGGAATACGAGGAGGAAATATTATGTCAACTGCATATGCACGAGGAGTTATTTTTGATTTTAACGGTACTTTATTTTTTGACACCATTTTTCATGAAGAAGCATGGCGTGAGATTTTTATAGAGCTTCACGGAGAAACAAAGGAGGCCCCCGGAGATTCGTTTTTTCGTGGTCCGCGAAATGATACGCTGATTCAGGCAATTGCTCCTAAGATGACCGAGGAAGAGAGACGGCAATGTTCTGTTCGAAAGGAAAGTATCTACCGCAGTATTTGTATGAAAAATCCGGAGCAGGTGCATTTGGCAGCGGGGGCTGAGGAATTGTTTGAAGACTTGACCCGGAAAAAGATTCCTTTTGCATTGGCGACGGCATCGATTTTGGATAATATTGATTTTTATTATCGTGAATTTCCTCTGGAAAAGTGGATTAGCCGAGAGCTGTGTGTCTATGATGACGGGAATTATATGAATAAAGGAGAAATGCATCTGGAAGCGGCTCGAAGGATTGGAGTTCCGCTTTCAGAATGTCTGGTAATTGAGGACAGCCCAAAAGCGATTGCCCATGCGAAAAAAAATGGAGCCGGAATCGTGATTGGAATTGGAGAGGATGCGGTGCATACGAATTTGCTTGAGGCGGGAGTGGATTACTGCATCCATGATTTTACGGAATTTAATCTTGCGTGGCTGAAAAGCTGACGCATCATGTGATCAGTCAGGAATTTGAAAACTAAGGGGATGCTGCAAAATAAGACAGCATCCCTTTTACCGATTTAAGGGTTCAGTTCTGCAATCCGGGATACTCCCACGAATATTTCGGAAATTTTGTACCAGGTGGGATAATCTACCACACCGGTAGCCGGAAGGCCGAAGATAGACTGGAAGGTACGCACGGCTTCCTCTGTGGCCGGACCGAAAATCCCATCCTGTGCTATCACAGGCAGAGCAGGATAAGCCTTGGCGATACGATTCAGCTGTTCCTGCATTTGCAGGACTTTTTGTCCGCGTGAGCCTACGGATAGATCCGCACCAGGCCAGGAGTAGGGAACACCGGAAATTTCCTCCGCACTGTTGATATAAATACTGCTGCCATAATAATTCCGCAGGATTTCAATAGCGGAATATCCCTGTTCTCCTAAATACTGGCTTCCCCACTGACTCATCCAGTTAGGACAGGTAACACGTTTGCCGTCACAGTACTGGGTTAGTATGGGCTGCTTAACATTAGGCCGGGACAGATAATTTCCGAACATTTCATCCACAATCCGGGAGATATTTTCAAAGATATTTCTGCCGTTGATCCATTTATGGTCAAAGGCGGTGGAGGAGGTGATGGTGAAATCGTACCCTTTATTGCGATACCACTCCGTATACACACGATTCAGGGTAAAGGACATAATTGCCAGAATATTTGCCCGGATTGCCGCGTCGCTCCAGGTTGCATAGATTTCACTGGAGGCCACATTTTTGATATAATCCTTATACCGTACCCAGTAATTAACGGCGGAGCTGTCAGTGGGAACGCCGTCGTGTACAATCACATATTCCGGAACAACCACCCGACTTAGAACGATCTCGCCTGTCTCGTTTATAGGCTTTATTTCTGCCTCTGCGATTTTTGGGGGATAATCTCCGAATAAGGTGTGCGCAGGAATGACAAAGCGCTCATACTCCTGTCCTTCCTGAACGGGAAGCATCTGAATATTCTGCAGGGCGGTAACCTCGGGGAGAATTTCCGCTCCGGCTACCTCCACAGGCTCATAGCCCGGAGCTGTTACTTCTATAGTGTATTCGGAATAGGGCTGCTGCTCACTGGGTTCCACGCTGTATTCCAAAGGGGGAGCGGAAAGCTCCAGAGTTTCCGTCTGGCCGGAGGCGTTGGTGGTAACTTCCTCCAGTTCCCGCTCCGGTTCTCCCGTATAGTAAATAGCTACTTTTGCCCCTGAGATGGGCGTTGCTCCAAGAGCGGATGTAACATTGATTTGCAGACGGCCTTTATCAGCGGCTTCTGTCTGTGCGGCTTTTATGGGACATTCGTGCATAAAAATTCCTCATAGTAATTTGTTCTTGTTACAGTTTATGCGGAACGGCTTATTTCGTTACTTGTGCCTTTGCGGAAAATATAGTATAATTAGCCGGCATATCGAATGAAAATGATAATAAAGCCGGTTATAAATGCGGCAGTACATAGGACAGACATATAAAAAGGAGGGAGTTCCCCATGCGTTTTCGACCCTGTATTGATATTCACAACGGAAAAGTAAAGCAGATTGTAGGCGGCAGCCTTACGGATGAGTATGATTATGCCAGGGAGAATTTTGTGTCGGAGCAGGATGCGGCCTGGTATGCGAGGCTGTATCAAAAGGATGGCCTGAAAGGGGGACATATCATTCAGCTGAACGGGAAGGATTCCCCTTATTATCAGGCGACAAAGGCACAGGCTCTTGCCGCTCTTCGGGCATATCCCGGAGGTCTTCACGCGGGGGGAGGCATTACGGCGGAGAATGGGGCGGAATACCTGGAC
This sequence comes from Clostridia bacterium, assembly GCA_910574835.1. GTDB lineage: Bacteria > Bacillota > Clostridia > Lachnospirales > Lachnospiraceae > Laedolimicola. The sequence goes on from CAJTDE010000033.1 coordinate 41,032, forward strand.
GCAGGGGCCTCCCATGTGATTGTGACCTCCTATGTCTTTCGTGACGGGCAGATTTTCTATGAGAATCTGGAGCGGATGAAGAAGGCTGTGGGAAAGGAAAGACTGGTACTGGACTTGAGCTGCCGGAAGAAGAACGGCGCGTATTACATTGTTACGGACCGCTGGCAAAGGTTTACGGATGTTCAGGTGACAAAGGAGATTCTTACGGAGCTTGCTTCCTGGTGCGATGAATTTCTTATCCATGCCGTGGATGTGGAGGGAAAGGCGGCGGGAATTGAAGAGGAGCTTGCGGTCCTTTTGGGAGAATGGCAGGGACTTCCCGTTACTTACGCAGGGGGCGTGGGCAGTATGGAGGATGTACTTCGCCTGAAAGAACTGGGAAAGGGGCGCCTGGATGTGACGATTGGCAGCGCCTTAAGTCTCTTTGGTGGTTGTATCCCTTACGGAGATGTGGTATACTTGGAATAAGATTCCAGATGCAGAGCGACCTATGACTGCTGGTCACAGAGTGAATGGTAATGCTTAAGAGCGTAGATTTGTCCGGTGATTGACCAGGCTTTTCAGGACAGATACACCGGACAGCATTGAGAATCTGAGAAAAGGTAAAGGAGTTGATTAGATGCGTTATATTATCAGCGGAAAAAACATCGAAGTAACAGAGGGCCTTCGCACAGCGATTACGGACAAGCTTGGAAAGCTAGAGCGCTATTTTACTCCGGACACAGAGGTACAAGTAACCTTGAGTGTTGAAAAAGAGAGACAAAAGATTGAAGTAACCATTCCTGTGAAGGGAACGGTGATCCGTTCCGAGCAGGTAAGCAATGATATGTATGTATCGATTGATTTGGTAGAGGAGGTCATTGAGCGTCAGCTTCGGAAGTACAAGAATAAGCTGGTGCAGAGAGAGCAGGGCGGCGGCAGCTTCCGTCAGGAATTTATAGAGCGTGAGGCAGAGGATGAGGAAGTAAAGATTATCCGTACCAAGATGTTTGACCGGAAGCCCATGTATCCGGAGGATGCCTGCATTCAGATGGAGATGCTTGGCCACAGCTTCTATGTATTTGTCAATGCGGAGACAGATCAGGTCAATGTGGTGTATAAGAGAAAGGGCAATACCTACGGGCTGATGGAGCCGGAGGATTAAGAACTTAAAAATATATCATAAAAGATTCTATTGTAAAATGGACAGGGAATGACAGCCCTGTCCGTTTTTTGAGGGAATCGGGCCGGGCAGCATGTTTCAGTACCTTCTTTTGAATGAGAAACCTGTACCGTACACAGATTTTCTTGAATATTCCCCGGGATAGTGCTACAATACAAAAATAGGGCCATTATGCCCGGAAAACGAAAAACAGGAGTTTAGTTGGATGAGTATATTAACGAAAATGTTCGGAACCCACAGTGAGCGTGAGTTAAAGCTGATTTATCCGACAGTTGACAAGATAGAGGCTTTAAGACCCGCTATGATGGAACTGTCCGATGAGGAGCTTCGAGGGAAGACAAAGGAGTTCAAAGAGCGTTTGGCAGAAGGACAGACGCTGGATGATATACTGGTAGAAGCGTTTGCTGCCGTGCGGGAAGCCGCAAGGCGTGTTCTTGGGATGGAGCATTACCGGGTTCAGCTGATCGGCGGAATCATTCTTCATCAGGGCCGCATTGCCGAGATGAAGACCGGTGAAGGAAAAACACTGGTATCCACCCTTCCGGCCTATTTGAATGCACTGGAAGGAAAGGGCGTCCATGTCGTAACCGTCAATGACTATCTGGCGCACCGTGACGCGGAGTGGATGGGCAAGGTCCATGAGGCTCTGGGTCTGACCGTAGGCGTGGTGCTGAACAGCAACACCAACGATGAGCGCCGGGCAGCCTATAACTGCGATATCACCTATGTGACCAACAATGAGCTGGGCTTTGATTACCTTCGCGATAACATGGTCATTTACAAGGAGCAGCTTGTACAGAGAGAGCTTCACTATGCCATCATCGACGAGGTGGACTCCGTACTCATCGATGAAGCCCGGACACCCCTGATTATCTCAGGACAGAGCGGAAAGTCCACCAAGCTCTATGAGATCTGCGATGCTCTGGCTAAGACTATGAAGCGGGGCGAGGCCAGCGGGGAATTTTCCAAGATGAATGCCATTATGGGCGAGGAAATCGTGGAGACCGGCGAGTTTATCGTCAATGAGAAGGACAAGGTTGTTAATCTCACCGATGACGGCGTGAAGCGTGTGGAGCAGTATTTCCACATTGAGAATCTGGCGGACCCGGAGAATCTGGAGATTCAGCACAATATAATTTTGGCTCTGCGTGCAAACTATCTGATGTTCCGGGACCAGGATTACGTGGTGAAGGACGATCAGGTTCTGATTGTAGACGAATTTACCGGCCGTATTATGCCGGGCCGCCGCTATTCCGACGGACTGCACCAGGCGATTGAGGCAAAGGAGCATGTGAAGGTAAAGCGTGAGAGCAAAACTCTGGCAAACATTACCTTCCAGAACTTCTTCAATAAATATGGGAAAAAGGCAGGCATGACCGGTACGGCTCTCACGGAGGAGAAGGAGTTCCGGGAGATCTACGGCATGGATGTTATTGAGATTCCCACCAACCGTCCGGTTGTGCGTAAGGATCTCCAGGACGCCGTGTATAAGACCCGCAAGGAGAAGCTCTTTGCCGTGGTAAATGCTATCGAGGAGGCGCACAAGAAGGGCCAGCCGGTACTGGTGGGCACCATTACCATTGAGGCTTCCGAAGAGCTGAGCGTACTGCTGCGAAGAAGAGGCGTTCCCCACGAGGTATTGAATGCCAAGTTCCATGAGCGTGAGGCGGAGATTGTGGCTCTGGCAGGCCGTCATGGGGCAGTAACTATTGCAACCAATATGGCGGGCCGCGGTACGGATATTAAGCTGGACGACGAGGCGAGAGAGGCCGGAGGACTTAAAATCATCGGTACGGAGCGCCATGAGTCGCGGCGTATTGACAATCAGCTCCGGGGCCGTTCCGGACGTCAGGGAGATCCGGGTGAGTCACGTTTTTACATTTCTCTGGAGGACGATTTGATGCGTCTCTTTGGTTCCGAGCGTTTAATGGGTATTTTCAATGCCCTGGGCGTGCCGGAGAATGAAGAGATTGAGCATAAGATGCTCTCTGATGCCATTGAGAAGGCGCAGAAGAAGATCGAGAGCAATAACTTTGGTATTCGTAAGAATCTGCTGGAATATGACCAGGTGATGAATGAGCAGCGTGAAATTATTTACGCGGAGCGCCGGCGGGTACTCAATGGCGAGAGCATGCGCGACGCTATCTACAAGATGCTGACGGATACGGTGGAGAATACGGTGGACACGCTGATTGGCGATGATCAGGACCCGGAGGAGTGGGATCTGAAGGGACTGAACGAGATACTGCTTCCGGCCATTCCCCTGAAGCTGATTACACCGGATCGCATAAGCGGCAAGAAGAAAAACGAGTTGAAGCATATGCTGAAGGAGGAGGCTGTCAAGCTGTATGAGCTGAAGGAAGCGGAATTTCCCAATTCGGAGATGCTGCGGGAACTGGAGCGGGTGTTCCTTCTGAAAGTCATTGACCGGAAGTGGATGGATCACATTGACGATATGGATCAGCTTCGTCAGGGCATCGGCCTGCAGGCATTTGCACAGAGAGATCCTCTGGTGGAATATAAGCTCAGCGGCTATGAGATGTTCTCTGCCATGACCTCCAGTATCCAGGAGGAGACGGTGCGGATTCTGCTCCATGTGCGTGTGGAGGAGAAGGCGGAGCGCGAGCAGGTGGCCAAGGTGACGGGAACCAACAAGGATACCAGTCTTGCCAAGGCGCCGAAGAAGCGCGAGAGCGAGAAGATTTATCCCAATGATCCCTGTCCCTGCGGAAGCGGTAAGAAGTATAAGCAGTGCTGCGGCAGGAAATAAATCATTTCAACAATCATTAAAAACCGGAATAAGGAAAAAGAAAATGGCCATACTCCTAATAAATGGAAATAGAAAGGGGTATGGTCATTTTATGTCAAAAGCAAAAAAAGTAGATCTGAAGAATCTGGAGCCGGAGGAGCAGCTCAAATATGAGATAGCCGAAGAGCTAGGGCTTCTGGACAAGGTGGTAGCTGAGGGGTGGAAGTCCCTTTCCGCCAAGGAAACCGGCCGTATCGGAGGCTTGATGACAAAGAAAAAGAAGGAGATGCAGGCGAAGCTTCAAAAAGAGGACGAAGATCGGGAGCTGTTGATAGAAGAGCTTCTCTGAAGCTTGGATTTACGAAGATAAGGACAGCCGGGAAATGAGTCTCGGCTGTCTTTATCTTATATTTTACTATATGCAATTGCCGGTATGTCCATTTGACTTTAGAAATTAATTAGAACTGCTATAATCATCACAATCGAAGCACTCACAAACAAAACTCCCTGCATCTTAATCTGGAATTTTGCCCATTTGCCCCACTCAAGCTTCGCCACGCCAAGGGTCCCCAGCAGACATCCGGAAGTCGGTACAATCAGATTGGAGAAGGCATCACCAAGCTGGAAGGCAAGAACGGAGGTCTGACGCGACACGCCCACCAGATCTGACAGAGGAGCCATAATCGGCATGGTAAGCGCCGCCTGTCCGGAACCGGAAACCACAAAGAAATTAAATACCGTCTGGAACACATACATCAGCCATGCGGAGATTACGGCCGGGAGACCCTGCATAGCATTGCTGATACTGTGAAGAATGGTATTGAGCACCGTGGGGGAGGAAGCGTCCGTTCCGCCCAGGATAATGATAATTCCCTGTGCCATACCAACGACCAGCGCCGCGCCCACCAGATCAGCAGCGCCGCTCTGGAAGGAGGAAGCAATGTCATTTACACGCATATCATTCAGCTTGAAAATCACGGCAATAATACCGGACACCAGACCCATTACAAAGAACTGAGAGGCAATCTCCGGAATGTAGAAGCCTTTTTCCACCACGCCCCATACGGTCCATATCATCGTAGCAAGAATCACCAGAAGAATCAGCTTATGACCCAGACGGAAGTCCGCCTTGGTGCTGTCTTCCTTAAATTCATTCCGGTAAGCGGCATCGCTGTCATAGGCGACGGAAGCCTTGGGATTCTTTTTGATTTTGGCAGCATAGATCGTAGTAAAGCCGGCTCCGATTCCGGTAAACACAAACCACAGTACAATACGGAAACCTGCGCCGGAGAGAACGGGAACCTCCGCAATACCTTGGGCGATAGCCAGGCTGAAGGGATTCATCCAGGAAGCGCCGAAGCCGATCTGAGTTGCACAGTAGGTCACACAGACGCCAATCACCGCATCATAGCCCATAGCGATAAACATGGGTGTCAGAATCATGGCAAAGGGAATTGCCTCCTCGCCCATGCCAAAGACAGCGCCGCCTAAGGAGAACAGGGCAAACAGAACGGGAATCAGGAACTTTTCGGCTCCCTTGGTTTTTTCAATCATAGCAAGGATTCCCTGGTCCACGGCCCCTGTTTTCAGAACAATGCCGAAGGCGCCGCCGATAACCAGAATAAAGGCCACAATACCTACGGCGGAACCCCATTTATCGCCTACGGTAAGACCTTCAAACACATAGTTGAGAATACCCTGTCCACCGAAGTCTTCCGTGCCGAAGAGAGGCGCGACCTGAGTGATTTTATTTCCATTTTCATCAACTGCGTATTGGAAGCTTTCCGGATCTAATACGGTCCGGGACTTTTCCTCGCCGTTCAGCATGTAGGTGATTTCCTTTGTCTCATACTGTCCCAGCGGAACAAACATTGTCAAAACTGCCGCAAACAGGATGACAAAGAAAATAATCACATAGGTATGGGGCATTTGCAGCTTTCTCTTTTTCTCATTCATAATTTCTTTTCTCCAATCCCTTTTTCAGATACCTTACGGAATACCGGCCATTTGATTTAAGAGGGATATGTATGATGACGCGGTCATAAGGTAAATGTGTTTTTTGAAAACTTTACTCAAACGTACCTTTTTTGCAAGGAACGCCCTCCTGAACCATAATCTGTCCCCTGGCAAGAACGGTGTGAACGTGGAGATTGTTTTCCTCCACAAGCACCAGGTCAGCATCCTTTCCCGGAGCAATCCGTCCCTTGCTGCTTAATTTCAGCAGATCCGCAGGATTGGCGGTCACGGGCTTAAGTGCTTGTGTAATACCAACCTTTTCCGTAATGATCGCATCCCGCACTTCGCGGTACAGGGAAGTGACCTTTCCCACGCCAAGACCAAGAAATATACCGTCCCTGTCAAAGATAGGCATACTTCCCTGCCCGTCCGAGGAAAATGTGATCTGATGCTCCGAAACTCCCTGCTCCAGCATAAGCCGAAGACCGGTGCTGGCTTTGACTTCATCCTCCTCCAGATAATCCGGGTCGGAGCTGGTGGTCAGATCCACATACCCGCCCAGGGATTTGGCATAGTCAATGCCGTCTTTTAACAGCCGCGTACTTCGGTTGATATGGGTGGGAAGCATGTTGGAGGGCGGAATCTCTGTTTCCTCTACCACATATCGAAGGTAGGACAGCATCCGCGGTCCGTCGCCCATATGGATATTTACCAGTCCGGCTTTCCCGGAGAGAATCCCGCCTACCCGGGTATCCCCTACAATGTGGGCAAATTCTTCCATCGTGGGCTGAGAGGAGCGGTGATCCGAAATGGCAATCTCCCCGCAGCCTATCACCTTGTCAATGAGAATCAGATCATCCACGATATTCTCGGTGAGCGTTCGGACCGGAACCTGGTAGGAACCTGTATATATATAAGTAGAGATTCCTTCCTCTTCCAGTCCCCGGGCTTTGGCCAGCAAAGATGCCATATTGCGGGTGGTGCCGTCCGTTCCAAGACAGCCGACTACCGTGGTTACACCTCCCAGGGTAATATCGGTCAGCATGATCTCCGGTGTCCGGGTGTGGTAGCTGCCCTCTCCGCCGCCGCCCAGAATGTGAACATGACTGTCGATAAAGCCAGGAAACAGAAGCTTTCCTGTTCCGTCAAGGACCTCGACTTCATAGGCGTCCGCCGCGGGGATATTCTCATCGACTTTTAGAATACGGGAGTCAGCGATTAAAATATCACGTATACCTAAGCATTCCGGTGCGTATACCAATGCTCCTTTGATGAGCTTTAGCATAGATGCTCCCTCCTTTTTGAAAAGCGCTCAAGGAAAATTCTCTGTGCTGATTTTGCAACGGATTTTCATGAGTGCCGTACGTTTTAGCTAAGTGTATTGTAACATAAAGGATATGGGGATGTCCAAAGAAAAGCGAATAAATATACATATCGTAAAATGAAATTTTAAATTCTACTCTTCTTATGAAGAACTGAATTTACTCCCACACAGTTCATATTTACTCTTTCATACAGAAATGTTATAGTTGTCTCTCCTTCTGACAGCAGTAGAAGGAGAAACTCCATGAGTAAATATATCCCTGGTAACCAGAAACATCTTACTCTTAATGACCGTATCTATATTGAAAATGAATTGAATAAAGGTACCTCTTTTAAGGATATCGCCAGATTCCTTTGCAAGGACCCTACCACTATTTCAAAAGAGGTGAAAGCTCACCGTCTTTCTGACTGGTATCATAAAGGCACCTTTTATAATGCCAAGAACTTCTGCATCCACCGCTATCACTGCCGCAAGACCAATGCCTGCGGAAAAATCATCCTGTGTGGTGTCAAATGTCCTTCCTGCCCCACCTGCAATCTGACCTGTAAAGATTTCCAGAAGGAACTTTGCTGCCGGTTGGAAAAGGCCCCTTATGTCTGCAATGGCTGTGACAAAAAGATTAATCACTGTACCATTGCCCACAAATACATTTACAATCCACGTTTTGCTGACAGGAAGTATCGGGAAAAGCTTCATGATTCCAGAGCCGGCATCAACCTGACCAGGCAGCAGCTCCACCAGAAAGACAGGCTCATATCTCCACTCATTGAGCAGGGACAGTCACCCTATCATATCCTGACCAATCATCCGGAACTGGATATGTCTGTCCGTACTATGTACACCTATCTTGATAAGGGGGTTTTTAGTGCCAGAAATATTGATTTAAAACGAAAGGTCCGTTTCAAGCCCAGGAAATGCCGCAAAACCCAGATCACAGACCGCTCTGTTTTTACAAACAGGCTGTATCAGGATTTCCGTTCTCTTGGGTTATCCGCTTTTGTGGAAATGGACACCGTACATTCGTCAAGAGAGTCAAAAAAGACACTGCTGACTTTGTTCTTTACAAAAGAAAAGCTGTTCCTGGCCTTTCTTATGAACCGTTGTACGAAAGGTGCCGTGCGTCTT
>CAJTDE010000034.1 GCA_910574835.1 Clostridia bacterium
AAGCTTCAAACCGAAGTAATCCGCTTTCAGTGCTTCGTTCGACTTGCATGTGTTAAGCACGCCGCCAGCGTTCATCCTGAGCCAGGATCAAACTCTCATGTTTAAGTGTTTGTCTGGTCAAAAATCACTACTAGCAATTTCTTCCCGTTCTTACTGTTTTTAGGTCGCTTATCTCTAAGCTGTTCTTGAATGATAATTGCTTTGATTCCTTAGAAACCAAAACCTTTATCCATGATTCTCTTTCAGAATTTTCAAGGTTTACACTGTTTAGTTATCAAGGTTCGCTTGCTACTGTCTCGTGCGACAGCTTTTGTATATTATCACATCATTTTTTACTTGTCAACACTTTTTTTCAATTTTTTCTCTTTTTTATCTTATTTTTTATAATAGAAGCAGCAACAGATTCTTTCGATATATCCAGGACAACAAACTGCTGTCCGCAATCATCCACAAAAGTTCCATACCCGTCTTAGTCCCCGCACACACGGTAACCCCAAAGAAAAAAATCCATACAAACAGGATTCCCTCTACCAGCCCCAAAAGCAGGCCGGCCGTTTTATTCAATCCATGCAGAACAGGCAGCTTTGCTACAATACCCAGCGAAAATACCACGCCTTGCACCAAAACGCTGACCAAGACAAATGTAATCAGGAATGCAATAAATCCAAGAATCATATCCGCCACATAATCGCCTATCATATCCTCCAGGCCAATCAGCTTAAACGCCTCTAGAATATCTGCTTCAGCCGATACCACCGTGCGCTGCAGCACGCGATGCAACGCCGTCTTTTCCTTTAAGAAAGTCATAATATGAGAAGATGCTGCCGATGTCAAAAACAAAGTGAGGACTAAGCTGACAATCCCTACCGACTTTTTGATAAATCCCTTTCGATGTCCGTCCCATGCCGCCAATAGCAAAAAGCCAACAACCGCAAATACCAACCAATTCATATTCTTTCGTTCTCCTCTACTTCAGCTTTACCTCTTCCGTTCGATCTGAAAAGACGAATATATAATTCCGAAGGCCGGAGCCTTTATATATATCGGCAATGCTCCCATCGAAGCTTCCCGTATATCGCAGAACTCCCTTCTCATTATAGATTTCACATTCATTTTCATTAAAGAGAATCATATCCTTCCCTGACATCTTTATCTGGCTATATGCAAGATTTGTTCCTTTATTCCACACCATAGCGCCTGAGGCGTCGTACAGGCGCACCTCATACCTGGTATTTTCCTCTCCCTCTCCCGTTCCTTCCAATACAAGCCCTACCTTATTCGCCCCAAAAAACACACTTTGAATCTCTTCTGTCACCTCGGTCATAGCTGTTTCCTCCGGGATCTCTTTTCCCTCATAAAAAATAACTCCCTGATCGGAAACTGCCGCGCAAATGCTGTCGCCCATATACTCGATTCTCGGAATCACCGTATTTTCATATATCTTGGAAGCCACAATCTTATCCACAAAGTTGCCTCCCACTGATCCAAAATTGTAAAACACAATACAGCTTGTGGAACTTCCGCTCTGAATCTGAAAATAGGATACCGCCACTTTGATTCCGTCCGAGGAAATGCTGATCGACAACGGCTGCCCGGTCTCCGACAGCTTACAGCGGGCCTCTGTCAGCTTCTCTCCGTCCGCATCATAGAGACAAATCCAGGAAACCGAGCTGTCCGTGAGCAGCATAGCCGTAACTCCCTGGCTGGAAATACTCACCTGCTGTATCGGAAGCAGGGTTGTGATCTGTGTCCGAAGACCGTTCTCATTAAATACATAAGCTTCATTTCCCTGCATATCTGCCACAACTACCGAATTTTCACAGACATCAACAATCGGCATCTGCATATTATAGGTTTGGCTCCAGACAGCTTCATTTTGCAGATTTACACAAGAAATGCCGTCGCGGCTATATTTTAAGATCTTTCCATTATACTCCGCATACTGTGTATTCAGGGTATCTGTGCGTTGATTGGAGGAGAGCACCTCATAAGTCGTGTAGGTTTTATACTGGCTCCACGACCACATTCCAAAGACCAGTACAACCACAACTACCAGGCCAGCCAGACCTTTGACTCCAATCCCTGCCCGATGGCGAAACAACTTTTCTTTGTAGGTTTTCATGTCCTCCGCCACTTCCGGGGTCTTATATAGTTGTGTTATCTTCGCCATATCCTTACCCTTTGGTTATTGCTTACTTCTCTTTTCTCACCAATAGCTTCGGGTACTATCATAGCACAATTTCTTTAGGGAAGCAAAAGTTTTTGTCCCACTAAGATGTGATTGATGTCTGTAATTCCGTTCAAGCTGCAGATTTCATCAATTTTATTATCCTGCCCATAGATTTTCCTGCTGATTTCCAAAAGTGTGTCTCCCTTTTGTACCGTATAACTTTCCGGAACGGATATTACATTTTGACTAAGAGCGGTTTCCGCAGGCTCCGGTTCTGACTCCGGTGCGGATTCCGACTCCGGAGCCTGCTCAGGCGCTTCCTCGGGCGCTTCTTCCGGTTTTTCCGTTTCCTCCGGCGCTTCTTCCGGCTTTTCCGTTTCTTCCGGAACTGCTTCTTCCGTGCTCTCTTCCGCCTGCGCCTTTGCATTTTCTTCTTCCATTGCCATAACCATCTGAGCCGCATCATCCTGTTCTATAGGTGCAGGCTGATCCTGTTCCTCCTGGTTTTCTAAAGAATGAGAAATCTCACTCAAGGCCATCTCCAGACCTTCCATCTTCTCATAATTGTTAATCAATGTAATTCCTATGACTAAAACAACCATCACCAAAAAGGTACTGGCCATGTAGAGAAATGTCATCACCCGCTTCTGTCCGGACAGATCTTTTTTTTCCTGTACAAGTGTGCGAAAGCTTCTTGCCGCTCGATCCTCAAATTCTTCCTGCGTCTCGATGCTCTCTCCTCCGCCTGTCTCTACCATATATCGCTGCATAGATTCATTTCGCTCATAGAAGATGTAATATCCCCTCTGGCGGGACAGTCTTCCGTTCTCATAGGCAAAAAAATCTTCCTCTCCGTCCGTAGGCTCCGCCACCATGAGAACCTTGTCCACTCCCCCAAAATGATTGACATGAGTCTTTAACAGTCCCGGGTCCAAATCCATCGGGTAACCCGGTATGGACAAAAACCACCCCAGTACATCCTGATCAGCAAAATATTCCTTGATTGTTCCGTAAATTTCCGCCCAAACCTTGTCCGTAAACGGAATCCCTTCCCCGCTGTCTTCCAAATCCTTCAGAGCCACAGCGCTTCTGATAAAAAGATAAGGAATCCCATTGACCCAGTCCGAGCTTCCCAAAAGTACTGCCGCCCGGCTGTTTAAGGCCGCTTCCTTTGCCATTTTTTTTAAATAGGTAACCACATAATCCTCTATGTAGATTTTTCGATTTTCTTCCGGTTCTCCTATCTGACGAACATTTTTGGGCAGATCCGGCTTTCGTCTTGTCCCGGCTTCCCTTGCATTTTCCTTATAAACAATTTCAATCATACCCTTTTCACCTCATTACCCTCTCTCGTTTTTCCTATCCAGGCATATGGACATGCTCTGAGTAATTAATTGAATGGTAACACAGGTTCTATGCGGTATTTGTCATTTGCTGTCAAAGGAACCGGAATTTTTTTCGACATATACGGACCATTAAAAAAGGGAAACAGGGAAATAAGCTTGCTTATCTCCCTGCTTCCCTCTTACTTGGATTGATTTACATAAATTCTTTTACTTGTTCATATACGCCTACGCCGTCCAGACGATACTTCTCAACCAGCTTCGCTGCCGGGCCGGACTCGCAGTAAGTGTCATTCACGCCGAGCTTCTTCACCGGTGTGGGAAGCTTCTCGCTCAAAACATCACAAACAGCGCTGCCAAGGCCGCCGATTACGGAATGTTCCTCTATGGTCACTACCTTGCCCGTTTTCTTTGCAGATGCCAAAATCAGCTCTTCATCCAAAGGCTTGATGGTATGAATATTGATCACCTCTGCGGAAACGCCGTCTGCCGCAAGCTTCTCGGCTGCTTCCAAAGCGCTGTTTACGCAAAGACCTGTCGCAACAAGAGTCACATCCGTGCCCTCTCTCAGCACAATACCTTTGCCAAGCTCAAACTTGTAGGTCGCTTCATCATTGAATACCGGCACTGCCATTCTGCCAAACCGCAGATACACAGGTCCTACATATTCGGCTGCTGCCTTCACGGCCGCACGTGCTTCTACGTCGTCCGCCGGGTTGATGATCACCATACCGGGAATCGTGCGCATCAGAGCAATGTCTTCATTACACTGATGAGTTGCTCCGTCCTCGCCAACGGAGATTCCGGCATGAGTCGCTCCGATCTTTACATTCAAGTGGGGATATCCCACTGCATTACGAACCTGCTCAAAAGCGCGGCCTGCTGCAAACATAGCGAAAGAGCTGCAGAACGGGATCTTACCGGTCGTCGCCACACCTGCTGCGATACTTACCATATTGCACTCCGCAATTCCGCAGTCAAAGAAGCGTTCCGGAAATGCCTTCTTAAATACGCCTGTTTTGGTTGCGCCTGCCAAGTCGGCATCTAGTACGAGCACATTGGGGTTCTCTTCGCCAAGGGCTTTTAATGCGTTGCCATAGCTTTCTCTTGTTGCAATCTTCTTTACTTCTGACATAACTCTTCACCTGCCTTCTCTAATTCTGCCATTGCGGTTGCATACTGCTCATCATTCGGAGCGGAACCGTGCCAGGACGCATTGTTCTCCATAAAGGAAACGCCCTTTCCCTTTACGGTTTTCATAATGATAACCGTCGGCTGTCCTTTGACAGTCTTTGCTTCATCGAATGCAGCTTTCAGCTGATCAAAATCATGTCCGTCTACGCTGATTGTATGGAAACCGAATGCTTCAAACTTCTCCGGAATCGGATACGGAGAGTTTACCTCTTCGATGGTTCCGTCAATCTGCAGGTTGTTATTATCCACGATCACGCACAGGTTGTCCAGCTTCTTAGCGCTGGCAAACATGGATGCCTCCCAAACCTGTCCCTCCTGAAGCTCTCCATCCCCCAGAAGTGTGTACACACGATAGTTTTCACCGAAGGTCTTGGCCGAAAGAGCCATGCCTACGGCTGCGGAAATACCCTGGCCCAAAGAACCGCTGGACATATCAAGGCCCGGCGTATGCTGCATACAGGGATGTCCCTGTAAATGAGATCCAATATGGCGAAGGGTGGTTAGGTCCTCCTTCGGGAAGAATCCCCGCTCTGCCAGAGCTGCATAAAGTCCCGGAGCCGTATGGCCCTTGGAAAGTACAAAGCGATCTCTGTCCGCCTTCTTCGGGTCCTTCGGATCAATATTCAACTCTTCAAAATACAGATAAGTAAACACCTCTGCTGCTGATAAAGAACCGCCCGGATGTCCGGACTTTGCACTGTGAACGGCCGTAACGATGCTCTTGCGGACTTCATTCGCCGTTTTTTGAAGTTCTAACTTAGTCATGTTTGTCCCACCTTTTATTAAATATTTTTCTTCTTATAGTATACCTGTAGAGTTCTGGCTGGTCAAGCTGTTCTTGGCCGATTAACGACATATTTTCCGGCCCGAAAGCATCACAATTCCACACGTCCTTCCAGGGCGCGCAAAAGCGTCACTTCATCAATATATTCCAGATCTCCGCCCACCGGAACGCCGCTGGCTATCCGGGTCACCAAAATCCCCGTAGGCTTAATGAGCTTACTGATATACATAGCTGTCGTTTCGCCCTCCAGGCTGGAATTGGTCGCGATAATCACCTCATCCACATCCCCCTGAAGCCTGGTCATGAGTTCCTTTAGGCGTATATCATTCGGCCCGATTCCAAGCATAGGGGAGATAGCTCCGTGAAGCACATGGTAAACTCCCTCAAACCGCCCGGTCTTTTCATAAGCCGCCAGATCCCGGGTATTCTCCACCACCATAATCTGTCCGCTGTTCCGCTTGGGATTGCTGCAGATGGGACACAGTTCCCTGTCTGTCATAGTAAAGCACTGCCTGCAATAGCGCACATTCTTCTTGGCGTCCACGATAGAATCCGACAGCGCCTGTACCTTCTCCATCGGCATATTTACAATGTGAAAGGCCAGGCGCTGCGCCGTCTTGCTCCCTATTCCCGGTAAGCCGGACAATTGTTCAATTAATCTGCTGATTTGACTTCCATAGTAATCCATCAGAAGGGAAGTCCTCCGCCTAATCCGCCAGTCAGCTTCGACATCATTGCCGCAGAATCCTCCTCCATCTGGCGAAGGGCCTGATTTGCAGCCGCCATAATCAAGTCCTCCAGCATCTCGATATCATCCGGGTCCACGACTTCCTCTGCCAGCTTCACCTTTACAATCTCTTTCTTTCCGGATACGGTTATCTCTACCGCACCGCCGCCTGCCGCCGCCGTATATTCCTTTTCCTCAAGGGCCTTTTGGTTCTCTTCCATCTGACGCTGCATCTTCTGTGCCTGCTTCATCAGGTTATTCATGTTTCCCGGCATGCCCATTCCGCCTCCCGGAAATCCGCCTCTTTTTGCCACCTTGATATCCTCCTTTATTCTTCTATATCTTCTATCTCAATCTCCATATGGATGATTTGATTCATATCTATTTCGCCTATCTCCGAATGAGGGTCATTCTCAAGAGATGCGACTTCCAGATCCATCTCTTTTCCTGTTCCCCTTTGCAGTACTGCCCGAATCTCCTCCAAATGTGCCGGCTCTTTCAAAAACTCCTCTTTTGTGGAGGATGCGGCAATGATCCCCAGCCTGCTGCCTCCCAAAGCTTTTAGCTTTGCATCTTTCAAATAGGTGCGCAGTAAAGGATGCAGTTGGTTCATTACATTAAACCAATTCTTTACGACTTCCTGCACATCCTCCGGCAGCGCCTTCGGTGCTACAGGCGCAGCTGCCTGCTTCTTCTTAGCGGGCGCCGATTCATAAGCCGCCTCCTTCGCCGGCGCGGCGAAAACTCCCTCCTCCATCTGCTTTTCCAAAGCACGGATTCGGTCTAGCAGTCCGTCTGTGTCAGGCTCCATAGCCGGCTTGCACAGCTTAATAAAAGCTATCTCTACCAATACCCGCTTTTGAGAGGCGTAGCGAATCTGCCCTCCAAGCTCCGAAAAAATGCGGATATAACGGATAAGGGTATCTGTCTCAACCATCTGAGCTTCTTCCCGAAGCTGTGCCAAGTTCTCTGTTGACACATCCAGTACATCTTCCATGCGGTCTGCGCTTTTAAGTAAAAGCAGATTGCGCAGATACCATGTAAAGTCTGTTACAAACTGCCCCAGCTCTCTTCCCTGGAGCACCAGCTGTTCTATCTGTTCCATAACGCCGACAAGGTCCTGCTTTAGCGTCTGTCTCAGCAATCCGCTGTAAACCACGGTATCTACGGCTCCAAGCACATCCAGCACATGGTCATAGGTCAAATCCTGGTCAAGATAAAAGGCTATGCACTGGTCAAGAAGGCTCAGCGCATCCCGCATAGAACCATCCGCCGCCTTTGCAATATAGCGCAGCGCTTTTTCCTCCGCCGTCACTCCCTCCGCCTTTGTCAGCTCATCCAGCCGAGCCGTAATTGTCTCTGCTGAAATCCGCCGAAAATCATACCGCTGACAGCGGGAAAGAATTGTTACGGGTATCTTATGCGCCTCTGTAGTCGCCAGAATAAAGATGACATAGGAAGGCGGCTCCTCCAGGGTTTTTAAAAGTGCATTAAATGCTCCGATAGAAAGCATATGCACCTCATCAATGATATAGACCTTGTACCGTCCCTCTGTGGGAGAATATGCTACCTCGTCCCGAATTTCCCGAATGTTGTCCACGCCGTTGTTGGAGGCTGCGTCGATCTCTATCACATTCATGGAAGCGCCTGCCGCAATGGAACGGCAGGCCGCACACTCTCCGCAGGGGTTTCCGTCTGCCGGCTGCTGGCAGTTGACCGCCTTCGCAAATATCTTGGCAATGGTTGTCTTTCCGGTCCCTCTGGTACCGCAAAACAGATAGGCATGACCTATCCGCTCTGCCTTTATTTGATTTTTTAATGTGGTTACGATATGCTCCTGACCCTTTACATCACCAAACTCTGTAGGACGGAACTTCCGGTAGAGCGCCATATAAGACATGGGTTAATCTCCAAAGCTGATTCCTACCATCTTCGCTTCCGCAATGATGGATGAATTGGGATCCACAAACTTCAGCTTCCCTGCTGACTCCTGCAGCGGAATCCTCTTGGTCTCGTCGCCTACAATACCAATCATATAGCCATAGTCATCATCTACAATGGCCTGTGCCGCCGCCG
The DNA here is from genome assembly GCA_910574835.1 of Clostridia bacterium. Taxonomy (GTDB): domain Bacteria; phylum Bacillota; class Clostridia; order Lachnospirales; family Lachnospiraceae; genus Laedolimicola. The sequence goes on from CAJTDE010000034.1 coordinate 8,295, forward strand.
CACCCAGTCTTGTAGAGAGCACACGGTCATAGGGGCAGGGGCTTCCGCCTCTTTGAGTATGTCCGGGAACTGTCACGCGGACCTCTGTTCCAAGGCGCTTGGTAAGCTGATCCGCAATCTCATAGGATACGGTCGGATAAGGATAAGTCTCCATAAACTTCTTCAGTTCCTTCTTGGACATATCCGCGCGCTCCTTGGGAATGGCTCCTTCCGCCACCGCAAGGATGGTAAAGCCCTTCTTCTGCTTATTCCGGGCATCAATAGCATCGCAAATACTGTCGATGCTGTAAGGAATCTCGGGAATCAATATAATGTCCGCCCCACCTGCAATTCCTGCATGAAGAGTCAGCTGACCAACCTTATGTCCCATTACTTCCACAATAAAAACACGTCCATGAGAAGCTGCTGTGGTATGAATACAGTCGATGCAATCAGTTGCAATATTCACCGCGCTCTGGAAACCGAAGGTCATATCCGTAGCCCAGATATCATTGTCAATGGTCTTGGGCATATGCAGAACATTCAATCCTTCCTCTCTTAAGAGATTGGCCGACTTCTGCGTCCCGTTACCTCCCAGGATCACCAGGCAGTCCAAGCGCAGCTTGTGATAAGTCTGCTTCATGGCCTCTACCTTGTCCAGACCCTTTTCATCCGGCACGCGCATCTGCTTAAATGCCTGTCTGGAGCTTCCTAAAATGGTTCCGCCTTTGGTAAGGATTCCGGAGAAATCTCTCGGAGTCAGCATCCGATAGTTCCCATAGATCAGTCCCTTATAGCCTTCTTCAAAGCCATACAGCTCCACTTCGTCCAGGGCATTGCACACACCCTTTACGATTCCTCTCATAGTTGCATTGAGGGCCTGGCAGTCTCCGCCGCTGGTCAGCATTCCGATTCGTTTCATAAAGCACGCCTCCATCCTTTATTAATATCTGCTTGGCTCGTTGCCTGCAGGAATAAATAAATTTTATCATAAATATGAATTTCTCACAAGGGAATAACTTGAAAAATCTTGTCCTTTATATTATAATATGAGGGCAAACCCTTGGAGGAGTACCCAAGCGGCTGAAGGGTCTGGCTTCGAACACCAGTAGGTCGGTAGCACCGGCGCGAGGGTTCAAATCCCTCCTCCTCCGTCCCTAAAAGTGCTGTATTTACAGCACTTTTATATTTTTAATACCGAAATCGGTAAAACTGCAAAGGCGCACAAGAGAAACTTTTATGAACGGCTTTACCCTTTAGTGCCGTCGCGCAGCGACTATAATAGGAGGATATGCTTATGTCAAAACCCAAATCCCAAATGATGGCTGTCCCATCTCAACCCCGAGACATCGAAACCCCTCAATTATTTTTGGATCGCCTCCAAACTACCGGCTCATTCCAGGTACTGTCCAAGCGCATGGAGGAAGACACTCTGTATCTGGAGATCAATTACAAAGGCGAGCATTATTCTGCAGAAATTTATCCGTCAAGCTTTATCCTTCCGGAGCTTTACCGCTGTCAGCATCTTTTTCCGGATGTGGATGCCGAGGCGGTTCGGGCCGCTCAGTTCGGACTTGCCGTAGAGCTGGAATTTGGAAAAAATCCCCTTATCTCCTATCATTTGCAGCTCAAGCTCATCTATGCCCTGCTGCCGGATGTTCTGGCCGTATTGGATGACAGCTCCGAGAAGATTTTGTCCGGACACTGGGTCACTTTGGCGGCCCAATCTATGATTCCTCCCTCCCCCCGTTATCTCTTTACCGCTCAGGCAGTTTCGGGGGAGGACGACTGCGTATGGCTTCATACCCACGGCCTCAACCGCTGCGGTCTCCCGGAGCTGGAGGTCCTAAATTCCAACAAAGAAACCTATCAGACCCATTACAATACCTTAGAAACATTAGCGAACCGTCTTTTGGAGGATGAAAGCGTTCCCGAATACGGCGAACCCTATTTCCTGGCGTATGTAGCTCAGAATATCCCCCTGGTCATCACATTAATTGCCTGGGAGGATGCTGTCTCCTGTTATCCCGAGGATATGCTGGGCGGAAAAAATGACAGAGAAGACGGGCACAACGAGGACACCTGCGCTATCTTTGTATATCCAACCAAAAAAAGTGTCGAGGAAGGGCAGTATTCTTCTCTCGCCGTGTATGACGAGATGCTCCAGGACAATCCTATCTATATGCTTTCCACTTCTGAAACCAAGCGTATGAAGGCTCTTGCCGCAGAACGTATGGAGTTTTTATTCCAGGCATTTTCTGATAAACGCAATCATGTTTTAATTAAGCTCGGCCTTTTAGTGGATGAGCCATACCGAACGGATACAAGTGATCGGGAACATATTTGGTTCGAAATGATCGATCTGAAGGATGGACGCATTACCGCAAAGCTTACGCAGGAACCTTACTACATTGCCGGAATCCATGAGGGATATGTTGGCACCTACGGCCCGGAGGACATTACCGACTGGCTTATCTTTACGCCGGAGCGTAGACTTACGCCGGATGATATTTATCTCCTTGCTCCGTAGCGCTCTTGGTATTGTACATCAAGTAAAAAAGAAAGATGCGGCATAAAACTGTCGCATCTCTCTTTTTATCAGGCACTTTTGCCCTTCTTATTTTTCAATTGCCGCTGTCTTATAGATAAATCTCACATTTCCCTGAACGCCATCCGAGATTCCGGAAAAGGACTGATATGCTTTCGCAGCGCTTTTCACTCCATCCATGCGGTCTGAAAGCTCCTGCATATCTCCCCTGAACATATCTATCAGCTTTTGGATACCTTCATCATTCAATTCAACAGTTCCATCTTTTAGTTTTTTGGAACCGTCCCGAAGTTCCTCTACGCCGTCTCGAAGCTCCTGGCCGCCGTCTCTTAATTCCCCGGTGCCGTCCTTCAATTCACTTGTTCCGTCCTTTAATTCGCCTGCGCCGTCCGCCAGCTTTCCTGCTCCATCATCCAAAGCATTGATTCCGGAGTTCAGCGCCGGAACATTCTTCATCAGTTCCTGCACGCCTGCATTAATCTGATCTACGCCCTGAGTATAGCTTCCGATTCCCGTATTTAATCTATAGGCTCCTTCCAGCAGCTTTAAAGTGCCCTCCGTCATCTGCAGTGTCTGCATAAGCTGAACTGTCATCTTGTCAACCATCTGTGCTTTTAGCGCCGCTATCACCTGAGCCGGATCTGATGCTCCCGGGCCTGCCTGAACCATAACCATCTCTTTTTCCTGAACCTCTGCCTCAGGCGCCTCCTCCTGACTATTTTCCTCAGAGGCAGGCTCTTGAATCTGCTCTTCTATATCTTTCACTTCAAAAGAAAGCTTATCCTCCTCTTCATTCGCCGCATCCTCTGTTGTTGTATCTGTCTCGGCCGGCCGTACCGCATCCTGCCCTTCTGTCTTATCTACGTCCGGAACATCGGGCGCAGATTCTTCTGCGGGCCGACTTTCAAAAGTCTCCTTTTGAAGATTTTCCTCTTCCGATACCGCCGGTACTTCCGGATTTTCCACGCTTTTAACAGAAATGCCGCCCAATTGTGCTGTCACCATCTTTTCTACCATAGCCCTGACTTCCGCGGGTTTGCCAAGGAGTCCCTGCACTACGGCCAGATTACTGTTAATGGCTGTCAAAAAGCTTTCTGCTTCCTGGGGTGTCTTGGGCTGCGTCAGCACCGCAACCGGGATTCCCATATCACTCAGCCCTTTCAGCTGGCCATTTGCCATTTCAAGCAAGCCTGCATAGAGACTTGCGCTTCCATCATTCAGAGCTTTGTCGTTCTGCGTGATCTGCTTTAGCCCTTCTGACAACTGCTTCACGCCTGCTGCTAAAGATCCTGCCCCGGTTTTTAGCGTACCGATGCCATCGCGCAGATCCCTTGCTCCATTTCTCAAATCTCCGGCTCCGTCATTCAGTTTCCGCGCCCCGTCATCCAACTCATTAATACCGTCTGTCAGCTCTCCGGTCCCGTCATACAGCTCCAGCACGCCGTCGTACAGCTCTGCGGTGCCGTCCATCAACTCGTTCATAGCATCCTCAAGCTCATCCATATCTCCGGACAGCTCATCCATTTTTTCTTGAGTGTCAAGATCCATATCTCCGAAGATTTCATTGGTCGCCACCGTCAGTGTCGTCGCCAGTTCAAAATCCGTTACATCGGCAGTCATCTCCACATAGTCCGGAATATCCAGCTCTTCCACATCAAAATCCTCGCTTCCGATGTCGAAATTATCCTTTAATCCCGGCATGGCATATCCCATCACCACGGTCCGTTCCCCGTCATTGATAATCTTGCCGTTGGAGACCTCAATATTCCGGAAGCTCTCATTGTCCAGAACCAGACCGGTCAGAAGGACAAAGGGTACATACAGCTCTTCCTCCTTCTCTCCGACCATGACAGATTCTTTTTGCCGGTTCGTGTAATCAAAGCGGATCTTGACCCTGCCGCTTTGACCTGCAAGCTCTTCAGGGGAAATCTCCCTGCCATTCAGACAGTAAGTAATCTTCATATCTACCGGAAGCTCTTTTTGAATATTTCCCTGATAATAAATGTCATTGCCGGCCGCATCCCACACGCCTAGGGAACCTTCCTTTTGCCGAAAGCTTTCATCTCCCTTTACATTGACGATATCGGTCAGCTCCGTGGCATCCTCAACCGCCCCGCTTCCCATACCGTTTTTCAGCCAGTCGCTGACAATCAGCTTCTGGGGAGAACCGTCCGCACTGGCAATCACATAGACGGTTTCCTCTTTCTCAAGCTGTTTTCTATCCTGATCGGAGAGCGAAACCTCCGTTGTCTTAACCTCTGGCTCCTGATTCAAAACTGCCGCCAGGCCATTTGTGCGAATGTAGCCACCTGCCTCTTTCGCCTCTGCCGGAACACTCACACTTCCGCACACCAGAAGCGCCGTCATAACTACTGATACATCCCTTTTCCATTCCTTACGCAATTTTCTCATTTTGAACCTCCTCTGCCGCCCTCTTGGGCAGAAAACCAATACTTGTTGCACAAATTACTTTATCAAATACCAGGAACATAGCCGGAAGAACAAAGGCAACCGCCAACAGGCTGATAATTGCCCCTCTTGCCATCAATGCACACAATGAGCGAATCATATCCACATCCGAATAAACCGCCACGCCCAGGGTCGCCGCAAAGAACCCCAAAGCACTGACCAGCACCGACGGAATCGAGGTTGACAGGGCCGTGGAAATGGAATCCACCCTATCCTTCCCCCTGCTTCTCTCCCGCTTATATCTGGTTGTCATCAGTATCGCATAGTCCACAGTCGCGCCAAGCTGAATTGTACTGATACAAATCGGTGCAATAAAAGGAAGAGACGTTCCTGTGAAATGCGGTATTCCCAGATTAATAAAAATCGCAAATTCTATAACTGCCACCAGAATCACCGGCAGGGAAATACTCTTTAATACAACTGCAATAATCACAAAGATTGCAATGATGGAAATAGTATTAACCACCTGGAAATCCCGGTCCGTAATTTCAATCAAGTCCTTGGTACAGGGCGCCTCACCAATGAGCATCCCTGCCCTGTCGTATTTTTTCAGGATGGATTTCAGCTCGCCGATCTGCTGATTTACCTCATCTGTGGCTGTGCTGTATTCCGACTGAATCAAAAGCAGCTTCCAGTGATCGCTTTCCAGCTCATTCCTTGCCTTATCCGGTATAAGCTCCTCCGGAATCCTGGAACCTACGGCGGAATCAAGCCCCAGAGCAAACTGTACGCCCTCCGCCTGCTTCATCTCATCCACCATCCTCTTTACGTCTCTGGCAGACACATTTTTATCCATCAATACCATGTGGGTCGCGCCTGCGGAGAAATCCTCCTCCAGTTTATTTGTAGCCTGCACATATCCCATGTATTCCGGGAGCGAACCGCCCAAATTGTAGTAAACCTCTCCGCCCGCCTTATCATATCCATAGTAGGCAATGGGAAGAATCAGGGCAAACAAAACCAGAAATACCGGATAGCGCTTCACCACAAACCGAACCAGCTTCCCAAAATCCGGCATCAGAGGGCGGTGTCTTGTCTTGGCTATCAGCTTATCCAGCACTAAAATCATGGACGGCAGGATGGTTACACAGCCAATTACGCCGAACACCACGCCCTTTGCCATGACAACCCCCAGATCCAAACCGAGGGCATAGCTCATAAAACATAAGGCAATAAAGCCTGCCACCGTAGTAATGGAGCTTCCGATCACAGAGGTAATGGTCGCCTTAATGGCATGAGCCATCGCCCGCTTCTTATCTCCCTCAAACCGCTCCTGCTGCTCCAGATAGCTGTGCCACAGGAAAATGGAGTAGTCCATAGTAACAGCCAGCTGGAGCACGGCGGCCAGGGCCTGGGTCAGAAAGGAAATCTCTCCAAAGAAAATATTCGTTCCCATATTCAGAAGAATGGCCATTCCGATACTGATAAGGAAAATGACCGGCAGCGCCCAGCTGTCCAGGAATGCTGTCATTACCACGCAGGAGAGAACTACGGCCAATACCACATAGATGATCTCCTCCCTTTCACACAGCTCCTTCAAATCAGCCACCATAGCCGTCATGCCGGATACAAAGCATTGTTCCCCTGCAAGACGTTTGATTTCCGCCGCGGCCTCCAATGTTTCGTCCGCGGAAGTGGAAGTGTCGAAGAAAACAGCCATCATGGTTGCATGTTCCGAGTTAAAAATATCGTAATATTCATTGGGCAGCATTTCCATAGGTACGGACAGATCCATCACACTGTCATACCACAGAACAGTCGCTACATGATCCACTTCCTCAATCTGTTCCCGAAGGGCCGCCACCTCTTTTTCCGTCATGTCCTCAATAACAACAAAAGAAAAGGCCCCTTTTCCAAATTCGTCCATAAGAATATCCTGCCCCACCATCGTCTCTATATCGCCCGGAAGGTAAGTCAGCATGTCATAGTTGATCCGCGTCGCCGCCATGCCTAAGACCGACGGAATCATCAGGGCCAGCGTCACAACCAGAATGGGGATGCGGAGCTTGACAACTCCTTTACCAAATTTAATCATAGTCTCCTCTGCCTTTCTTAAAAAATATTATTTAGCTCCACCCGTTTCTTCGCAATTTTGATGGTGTACACCGCCACATATAGATTGAGCAGCCCTTCCGTCAAAAGCGTCAGCCCCAAAAGCATCATTGCTCCCGTCACTCCCGTACTTCCCCGGGGATCTATCATAATCAGCAATCCAAAGGCACTTGCAAGTACCGCGGCCGCTCCGATGATCCACCATTGCGTCAGCCCGAAGCGCCTTGCGTCAATGGCTGTCTGCAATTTTAAAAGGCCGTCCATCAATACCACAATGCCCAGAATCAGATTCAAAAAACGCATAACACTGTCGCCGCGAATCAGCATCAGGCTTCCGACTATGACAGCCAGAACTCCGCCCGCCAGATCGAATTGAAAGGCCAGACGGTATAAGTCCTCCGACAAATAACCGCAAAGCTTAAATCCGCCGCAAACCATCAGCAGAACCCCTATCCCCCTGCAAAGCACGATTGCGGAAATCTCCGGATGAAGCAGAAGCAAAATTCCCATTCCGCAAAATGCTGCGGAAGATATTGTATAGCCACCCTTTGCAATGCGTATTCCCGTCATGTTTCCTCACTCCTTTCTGTTTTTTACAGTCTTTATTTTAGGCAAAAAAACCTTCGGAGAAAACGGGCAAAAAAAGAACGATGTACAAAATCCGTACACCGTTTTCTTATTAACCAAAATTCAGACACCTAAGCTAATATGCCCAAAAATATTCACTTGCCCTCATCTGCTTTTACAGCCTTTTCTTTATGGCTCTTTGCCGTCCCTTTTCCATAGCGGCCGAGACGCTTCCTTCCAGCAAAGCCCCCAGGCTTCGTATCATCTGCTCCGGCTCCGCCTTCATTCCTTCCCCGACCCAGTCCATTACCATCCCTGAAAGGCCGCATTTGTAAAAATGGATAATCAGTTCCCGATCAAGCTCCGCCACCTCCCGTGCGGCATCCAGTCCTTCCGCCAGCCGCCGTACAACCTCCTCGGCAATGCCTTTCAGATACCGCTCCAGCTCTTCCCTGCTGACCGAGTTGTAAATATGGTATACGGCCCGCTTATTGCTAAGGGCAAAATGGGCGGCCTCTATAAAGCCCTCCTCCAGTGATTCCACATCATTGTGTTTTGCAACTACGCGCTCTACCTCTCCGTCAATCACAAAGGTAAGCAGCGCGCGGATATCCTCAAAATGATAATAAAAGGTATTGCGGTTGATCCCGCAGTTGTCTACAATCTCCTTCACCGTTATCTTATCCAGAGGCTTCTCATTCAGAAGCTTCAGAAACGCCTCCACGATTGCCTTTTTTGTAAATTGAGCCATAGAAAAACTCCCTTTCCTGCCATTGCTTTTGATTATAGCGGATTTTCTTACGGTTTTCAAGAAAAGCAGCCGTTTAAGCAGGCAAATTCTTACCCGGAGACTTTTTCGCATAGGAAAACAATTTTTTCCTATATTCTGTAGTAAACTTTATTTGCTTTACGTTTTTAATAAAAACAGACAAACCTGATAAAAATTCTTGTTCGCACTTGAAAAGGAGGAATTGCATGGCACCTATTCATTTTTCAAAAAGATCTCTCTTCTCTCTCCTGTCCGTTATACTTGCCTGTTCCCTGACCGCCTGCAGCGCCCGGCCTCCGGGCAGCTCTTCCGCTGTCTCGGCAGCAAGGGACTATGCCCTTGCCGAAGCAGCTTACCCAAAATCGGCGCCTTATCCGGATGAAGGCGCATATACGAACGCCGCCACCGGAGAGATCAAAAAGTCTTTCTACGACGCCTATGATGCCTGGAACGAGGAGCGCCGGGAACGCTTTGAACAGGCAGCATCCTATGAGGGTAAGCTTACGGGCTTTCTTCAAAAAAGTATTCCCCAATTCCTGTCCGGGCAGGAAACGGAAAACCGCATTTACTCTCCTCTGAATGTCTATCTGGCGCTCGGTATGCTGGCGGAGCTGACAGACGGGAACAGCCGCCGGCAGATTCTTGATCTGCTCGGAACGGACAGCATACAGGAGCTTCGCACCCTGGTGGCGGCTCTTTGGAACGCTAATTACTGCAATGACGGGGCTACCACAAGTATTCTGGCAAGCTCCCTCTGGTTAAGCCAGGATGTAAAATTTGTTCCCTCCACGCTGGAACAGCTGGCCGATACTTATTACGCATCCTCCTACCAGGGGCAAATGGGTTCCGAGGAATTGAACAAAGCCCTCGAAGCTTGGCTGAATGAGCAGACAGGCGGGCTTCTGGAAGAACAGGCTTCCGGCCTAGAGCTGGATGCGGATACGGTTCTGGCATTGGCCGCTACGATTTATTTCCGGGCAAAATGGGGATCTGAGTTTTCGGAAGGAAACACTTCTCAGGAGATCTTTCACGGGCCGGAGCAGGATATTCCCTGTGATTTTATGTATCAGAGCGGCAGTCAGGAATATTATTGGGGAGACAAATTTTCCGCCACGGCTAAGTACCTGGAGAACGGAGGCGCTATGTGGTTTCTTCTGCCGGATGAGGGCGTTTCGGTAGATAAACTGTTAGAGGATGAGGAAACCATGCGCTTTTTGACGGAAAAGGAGAACTGGGAGAATCAAATGTATTTGACCGTGAACTTGTCCGTGCCTAAATTTGATGCGGCGTCGGATCTGGATCTGATAGCCGATCTTAAGGCTCTTGGAATTACGGATGTCTTTGACAGCGCTGTTTCGGATTTTTCGCCTGCTGCCAAGGATGCGGAGGGGCTATTTCTCTCTCAGGCCAAGCATGCCGCACGTGTGGCTATTGATGAAAAAGGGTGTATCGCGGCCGCTTATACGGTTATGGCCGTATGCGGCGCCGGTGCGCCGCCTCATGAGGAGATTGATTTTATAGTGAACCGGCCGTTTTTATTCGCCATTACCGGGAGTGACGGATTGCCCTTGTTTGTCGGGGTGGTAAATCGGCCAAAATAAAGGAAGCCTTGATTTTACTGGCTTCCTTAACAAATAAAAAGAGCGGGTGATGGGAATCGAACCCACGTGTCCAGCTTGGAAGGCTGGTGTTCTACCATTGAACTACACCCGCATAATGCAATATGAAATTCCAATGCCCAGAACCGGAATCGAACCAGTGACACGAGGATTTTCAGTCCTCTGCTCTACCAACTGAGCTATCTGGGCAAATAACATCTGTTGTGACTGTGTTTCACAACAGATGTTATTTTACACGATTACCAATTATTTGTCAACAATTTTTTGAAAGCCCGCATCCTACAGCTTTACACGGCCGGTCACAATTTCTTTGTAATCAGCATAATTCTTCTCCAGCAAAGCCGGTGTATCCAAACCAAACGGACACTTCTTTTTACATGCATTGCAATGCTTACATTCCTCTATCTTCTTCATCTTCGCTTGAACCTCGGACGTCAGCTGAAGTTCGGAAGGCGAGCGCCGGATAAGCTGCGACATCCTGGCACATGTATTGATCTCGATCCCCACAGGACAAGGCATACAGTAGCCGCAGGCACGGCAAAAATCTGCCCCCAGCTCTTCCTTATCCTTTGCAATCTCTGCTTTTATCTCTTCCGTCATAACGGGCGGATTCTCTATGTAGGAAAGAAATTCATCAAGCTCTTTCTCCCTCTGGATTCCCCAGATAGGAAGCACATGCTCAAACTGAGCCAAGAACGCATACGCAGCAGCAGAATTTGTCAAAAGTCCGCCGGATAAGCCCTTCATAGCGATAAAGCCCATCTCTGCCTTTTTACATTTTTCCACCAGTTCCAGCTCATGCTCCGTAGCCAGATAACAGAAAGGAAACTGGAGTGTTTCATACAATCCGCTGTCAATCGCCTCATGTGCTACTTTAAGCCTGTGATTGGTGATTCCGATATGGCGGATCTTCCCCTGTGCCTTTGCCTCCAGCATGGCTTCATACAGCCCGCTCCCGTCTCCCGGCTTCGGGCAGAAAGGCGGATTGTGAAACTGGTAGAGATCCACATAATCTACACCGAGATCCTCTAAGGATTCTCCCAAATCCTTCCAAAAATTGTCCGCCGTCAGAGCCATCGTCTTTGTAGCCAAGTAAATCTGATCCCGCATACCAGCAAAAGCCTTTCCAAGCTTTCTTTCACTGTCCGTATAAAATCTGGCTGTGTCAAAGAAATTCATGCCGCCCTTGTGCGCTTTTCTCAAAAGCGTTACCGCCGCTTCTTCTCCGATTCTCTGAATAGGCAGCGCGCCAAATCCGTTTTTATGAGCTGCGATTCCTGTTTTTCCAAGTACTACCCGTAGCATGCCGCTTTCTCCTTATTATCCATTTCTTTCTGCTCTTTTCCGCGGATACGCCCTGTTCCTTCGTCTCCCTGCGTGTACGCAGCACCGCGGCGGAAAAAGGCGGCAGAAAGATCTCAATCTCCCCGTTAGACACAAGATAGCATGCTTTTTCCGTGGTAAATCCATCTTCCACCGACAAAATAAGCCGTTCCATAAGAGTTCCGTCAAACACCTCGCCAATCCAAACCGGAATGGATACCTTATGTCCCTGTTCGTTATTATTCACCGCAACAAGAACCTGATTATCCTTATCAAAACGTATCATGCCGATAATTCCGTGCAGCGCCAGTATAATCTTCCCCGATCCTGTCCGGCAAGCCTGGTTTTCTTTATGAATCCGGATCAGTTCTTTATGATAAGCAATCAATTCCTGGTCCTCATTGCCCCACGGATAAGTTCTGCGGTTATCCGGATCTGTAAATCCGCACAATCCCGCTTCATCGCCGTAATAAAGTGTCGGAGCGCCGGACCAGGTCATCTGCAAAGCTACCGCCTCCCGAAATACCGCCTTCGAGATCCCCGCGGAAGCGTCCTCAGAGCTTCGGCTTCCCAGACGTCCCTCCATATGACTCGTTCTGGTCAGAAAACGAGAATGGTCGTGATTCGACAGCTGATTCATGGCTATCAAAAATGACGGTCCGTAAAAACTCCGAAAATTCTCACTTAAGGTTCCCAGGAGCGCCTCCTCATTATTAAGCAAATCCTCACGAAAATATTCACTGTGCTTTTCCATCCCTGTCAGGAACCAGGTGAGCGGCTCCATAAAGGAATCATAGTTCATAACAGAATCCCATTCGCCGCCGCTCAGCCATGCCGACGCATCGCCATAATGCTCCGCATAAATCACGGCCTCCGAATTGGACTCTTTCACACTGCTGCGAAATTCTTTCCAAAAATTATGGTTGCACTCCGGAGTAAGACCCAAATCCGCAGCCACATCCAAACGCCATCCATCTACAGAGTACGGCGGGGAAACCCACTTCCTGCCAATATTCATAATATACTCCTGAAGCTCCGGCGACGCCTCATAGGCCAGCTTCGGCAGTGTCTTATGCCCCCACCAGCCGTCATAAAATTCATTATACGGCCACTCATGTTCATTATTGAACCGAAAAAAATCCCGATAGACACTCAGCTCCGATACATATGCGCCTTCCTCATAATCTCCGCTGCTCTCATACAGACGTTCCCGATCCAGCCATTTATTGAAGGAACCGCAATGGTTGAATACGCCGTCCAGGAGAATCCGGATACCGCGCTTATGCACTTCCTCTACAAATTGAATGAAAAACTCATTGCTCGCTTCCAGATTTTCCCGATTTACCACACGCTGTATATAACGTCCGGCCTTCCTGTTGTCCAGTTCTCCCTCCGGAAGAAGCTCTCCCCCATCCTTCTTAATCACCGTAAAATGAGGATCGATGTAATCATAATCCTGACAATCATACTTGTGATTGGACGGCGATACAAATATGGGGTTCATATAAATCACTTCAACACCCAAATCCACCAGATAATCCAGCTTATCCAGTATGCCCTGTAGATCTCCCCCATAAAAGGTTCCTACATCCATGACATCCGGGCACTTGTTCCAATCCTCTTCCTTCCGTACCTGCTCTCCGATGTAGCTATACTCCCCTGTCATTACATCATTAGAGGGATCTCCGTTGCAAAACCGATCCACATAGATCTGATACATCACTGCTCCCTTGGCCCAGTCCGGCGTAAAAAATCCTGGTATGATTCCAAAGGAATAAACACTCTGCAGCTCCTCTGTGATTCCTCTTTTATTGTAAAAAAGGCGCTCCTCTCCGGATCGAATCTCAAAATAATAAAGCATCCTGCGGTTTCCCACCCGCAGCTGAATCTGGTAATAGTCGAATCTTTCATTCGTCTGAAACTTCTTCATAGGAAGCCGGTTTCCCTTGCTAATCAAATAGACAGCATCTACATCGTCCTTAGCCGTGCGAAAAACAATGGTTACCATATCTCCCGGATTGACCTCCATAGGAATCCGGTACTGACCTGTTTCATCAGAAAAAAGTGCGTCTCTGTTAATCTTGCTCATCTTCTTTCTCTCCCTTGGATCTATTTTATAATACACTGCTATAGATTACAAGATAGATTTTTGCTTATATATGGGCAGTAAAAAAGACAGCCGTTACGTCCTGCTGTCTTTTTTAGGAGAAGGTATTTCTTTTACTTATGGGGTGTAGCAAAAACTATATAATGTATTGGGGGTTTTACAAGTATTATTATATCACAGTTTTAAAATAAGTGTGCACAAACTTTACAAAAATCGCATATTGTTTTTGTTAGGTTTTCACAAATCAAATCCGTCATATTGACGAAATTACAAATCTTACCAGTCCAGCGCCGGCTCTTTTTCATCCTTTTGGAAGAGAGCTTCGAACTCTTCCCGCGTAATTTTTTCTTTCTCAAGAAGCAGCTCCGCGGCTTCGTCCAGCACTCTGCGGTGCTCCAAAATGATATTTTTGGCCTTTTGGTAACATTCATCTACGATGCGCTTAATCTCCATATCAATCTTGCTGGCAACCGCTTCGCCGTACCCCTTCGTATGGCCAAAATCTCTTCCTATGAAAACCTCTTCATCCGAATCATAGTTCACAAGCCCCAGTTCCTCAGACATACCATACTTTGTCACCATCGCCCTGGCCACGCCGGTCGCCTGCTTAATATCCTGGGAAGCGCCGGTGGTAATATCGTCAAAAATCAGCTCTTCCGCGATTCTTCCGCCCAAGCACACCTGAATGTCCTGAAGCATCCGTCCCTTTGTATTAAACATCTCATCCTTTTCCGGCAACGGCATGGTATAACCTGCGGCTCCCATACCCGTAGGAATAATGGATACGGTATAAACCGGACCCACATCCGGAAGTACATGAAACAAAATCGCGTGTCCCGCCTCATGGTAAGCAGTAATCCGCTTCTCCTTATCGGATACTACACGGCTGGTTTTCTCTGATCCGATTCCCACTTTTACAAAGGATTTACGGATATCCTCCTGAAGAATATACTGCCTATCCGCCTTGGCGGCAAAGATAGCGGCCTCATTCATCAGGTTTTCCAGATCCGCGCCGGTCATTCCCGCCGTCGTCTGGGCAACCTGCTTTAAGTCTACATCCTCGGCCAACGGCTTATCCTTGGCATGCACATGAAGTATCTCTTCCCTGCCCTTTACATCCGGACGGCCCACCATGATCTTCCGGTCAAAACGGCCGGGACGCAGAATCGCCGGGTCCAGAATATCTACCCGGTTGGTAGCCGCCATAACAATAATGCCTTCATTGACTCCAAATCCATCCATCTCCACCAGAAGCTGATTCAGCGTCTGTTCCCGCTCGTCGTGGCCGCCGCCCATGCCGCTGCCCCGACGTCTGGCCACCGCATCAATCTCATCAATAAATACAATACAGGGATGGTTCCGCTTGGCGTCCGAAAACAAATCCCGCACTCTTGAAGCGCCTACGCCTACAAACATTTCAACAAAGTCAGAACCGGAAATACTGAAAAACGGCACTCCTGCCTCGCCTGCTACCGCCTTGGCCAGCAAAGTCTTGCCTGTTCCCGGAGGGCCTTCCAACAGCACGCCCTTAGGAATACGCGCTCCTACTTTAATATATTTTTGCGGCATCTTCAGAAAATCAACTATCTCCCGCAGATCTTCCTTTTCCTCCTGAAGTCCCGCCACATCCTTAAAGGTTGTATGAATCTGCTCCTGAGTCGTCAGCTTTGCCCGGCTTCTTCCAAAGTCCATCATTCGGTTGCTGCCGCCGCCCGACTGGCGGTTCATAAACATCATCATCACAAATACAACGACAACTGCTACAAGAAGAGGCATTCCAAGACTTTGAATCCAGCTCTGGCTCCTCACATTATCATATGCCACAAAAGCCCCGGCCTTTGTAAGCAGTCTTCCTGCCTCTACGGTATCCGGAACATTCACCTTCGCGGTGCTCCCGTCCTTCTTCACCAGCTCTACGGTTCCGGTAGGCGCCGTCTGATTCTGCGTAATCACAGCCTTCTCAACATTTCCCGACTCTACGTCCTCCTGAAACTGGTTATAGGTGTACAGATTCTGCATCTCCGTTCTCTTGGCAAATTCCGACAGAAAGAACAAGAGCACCAGCAGCATCAGCAAATAAAAAAATGATATCCGGTACGTTCTGCTATTCAACGCATTTCCTCCATTCTAAGTTTTGCAATTTCCTAATCCACAAATTCTATAATGCCGATATAAGGAAGATTCCGATATCTCTGGTCATAATCCAGGCCGTATCCCACTACAAACTCATCCGGGATCTGAAAGCCCGTGTACTTTACTTCCACATCCACCACTCTGCGGGACGGCTTGTCAAGCAATGTGCAGATGGTCATGCTCTTTGGATTCCTCTGACCCAGCAGCTTTACCAGATGATTCAATGTCCGTCCAGAATCAATAATATCCTCAACTATAATTACATTCTTCCCCTGAAGCGGCTCATCGAGATCTTTACTTAAACGTACTACTCCACTGGACTTCGTTTCCGCTCCATAGCTGGATACCTGCATAAAGTCTATGGTAACCGGAAGGGTTATCCGCTTTGCAAGCTCACAAACAAAGAAAATGCTCCCCTTCAAAATACAAATCAGATGAACCTCCTGTCCCGCAAAGTCCTCGCTGATCTTCTTGCCCAGCTCTTGAATCTTTGCATCTACCTCATCCTCAGGAATCATAACCCGGATCTTCTCTGCCATCTTCTTCTCCTCCGTATATCCGTACTTTCAGAATTTGTCTTGTATCGTCCGTAACCTTATAACATTCACTGATACGCATCCCCGGAATCCAGATAATATGACTGCCGTCCGCCAGCAGAAGAAGCTCTTCGCGCTCCTTTGCAGGAAGCTTTTGATCAATCAAATAATCCTTAAGCTTTTTATGCCCATGCTCCCGGTTAATCTCCAGGTAATCCCCCGGTCTGCGCCTTCGAATTACCGGATAATTTTCTATTTTATCATAATCAAACCATTTCGTATACGCTTTTTCCGGAATAATTTGATTTTTTTGCGCATTTTCTAAAGAAAAAATCCACCTTTTTCCGCCTATTCTGCAGATTCCCGGAATTTCTACGGCGGGAAGTTCTTCCGGCTCCTGCCGGACGTTCTCCCTTTCTCCCCGGCTTAAGCTCACGCCGCCATACTGCCGCGCGGCGCTTCTTTCTCCCGGCAGACAAAGACAGCTTCCTGTCTGCTTCTCAAAAAGCTCCTCCACCATCTCGATATGCCGCCGGCGTATATCCTTTAACCCGCCCTCCTGCCGCGCCAGGCAATAGCGAATCAGACGCCCCCTCAAAAGCGGATGAAGCCGTCTAAAGGCTTCCTCAAACAAAAAGAAGCCGTTTTCTTCTTCACGCACGCATATACGAAAGGCATTCCCGGCAGCCTCCTCCAGAAAATGCTCTATCTCTGACAGCTCTCTGGCCGTATCAACCATATGGCGGACAGCGCCCCCGTTAATTTCTTCTTTGGCACATGCCAAAATTGTATGGCGAATCCGATTTCTCGTATAGGCTTCTTCCTGATTTGTGCTGTCCTCACACCAGGAAAGCTTCTGCTCCTGAAGCCACTCTATAATCTCCCGGCGTTCCACGCAGAGCAACGGACGAATCAGGCTGTCCCGCTTCGGTTCCATACCTGCCAGGCCCCGAATCCCGGTTCCCCGGAATAAATGGAACAGCATAGTTTCCGCCTGATCATCTCCGTGATGCCCTACTGCAATTCGGTTGCAGCCGCTGCGTTTCGCTTCTCCGTGAAACGCCTCATAGCGGCAGGCCCTTCCCGCCTCCTCTAAAGTAAGCTTTTCCTTCTTGGCTCTTCCCCTGACTTCCTTATACACGCACCGCAAAGGAATCTTCCAATCATGGCAAAGCTTTTCTACAAATTCCTGATCGCGGTCCGCCTCCTCTTCCCGCAGACCATGATTCACATGCACTGCCATCAGCTCAAAGTCCAGTTCTTCTTGCAGTCTGTGCAGCACGAGAAGAAGGCATACGGAATCCGGGCCTCCCGATACTCCCGCCAGCACCTTATCCTTGGGATTTATCATATCATTTTCTTTTATAAACTCTCGGATACGCGAAATCATATCTCTTGCCTCCCTCCTGCATGACGGCGCAGGTCTCCCCTGCCCAAGTCATCCTGCCTGTAAACGGCCCCATAATCACAAAATGTCTACTCACAGTATACAAGCGGTCAGCAAGAAAAGTCAACCTATGCCGCCGGTTTAATATTTTAGCAGGGACACAGCCAATACCGTCATATCATCAACCGGTTCCGCATCCTGATATTGGCGGACGCGCCCCAAAATATACGCCGCCAATTCCCCCGGATTGCCCGTGTCGTGCTCCATAATAATATCCTTCATCATCGCTTCCTGGTGCGCCGCCGGAAGCGCATCCATCACCCCGTCCGTCACCATTATCACCATATCGCCGTCATAAAGCTTCTTGCTTGAGATATCCGGTTCCAGCTTGTGAAAAACGCCTGCCGGAAAGCTTGTGGATGAAATAGTTTCCACCCAGTTCTCTCTCCGAATAAATGTAGTAGACGCCCCCACCTTTAAAAACTCACATACTCCCGTATACAGATCCAGTGAGCTGACATCAATGGTAGAAAACACCTGATCGTCGGATCTCACAATAAGAGCCGAATTAATCATACGGGCTGCCGTCTCTTTGGTAAAGCCGGCCTCCAAAAACTGTTCCAGCAAGTCCACTACCAGCTCGCTTTCTCTGTACGCCTCGGCTCCGGAACCCATTCCATCCGAAAGCGCGGCGATAAACCGCCCTTCCCGGCAGTGATACAGGGAGAAATTGTCTCCCGAAATAGCTTCCCTGCCCTTCACCGCCTTCTCAATCCCATACAGCACTTGAAAATTGGTCCGCTCTACAAACTGAAGCGTAATGCGCTCGCTCCCTATAAACGCGCGGCTGTCGTGGGCCGGCATCATAGATTTTTTCATCAGTTTTGAAAGCACGGACGCCACTTCTTTTACAGCCACGCAGCGCCTGCGCCGGGTATTGACTGTCAAATACACTTCCTGGCGTTTGTTTTCCTGGCAGTAAACTAAGACTCCATGAACCAAAAGGCCCATAGCCCGAAGCTTCCTCTTCAAATGAAGCTCCAATCCCTCATCCGTCCGTGTATCCCATACATGTTCCACAGTGTCAGTCATAATATGCGCCATCTCATTAAGCTGCACCGCCACAGCCGCACGGTTCTCTTTGAGTCTCGTGTTCCATAGCAGGTCCGTCTTGGACGGCATGTCCAGCACAGCGGCCCCGCCTCCCTCCAAAGATACCGCCTCCAAATTGGACGGTCCCGAAAAGCTGTCAGCCAGACTGCGGAAGGCTGTCTCGTATTCCCTTACCCGTTCCCTGGCAGGATGGACCGGCCTGTCCTCATATTCCTGCGGAAGAGGCATGAAAAGCCATTCCATAATACTGCCGCAAATAACAGTCAAGGAACACACCAATATCCCCTGAGCCGCGCCCAGCATGACCGCAAATTCACCCTCCACCTGCAGGAGCCCTACGCCAATCTGCATGGCGGCCACACATCCTCCCGCAACAATTCCATAAAGCCAAGCATAGTGACCAACTTTACGTTCTTCTTCCTGTTTCATACTCTCACTCCTCCACTTTCTTCTGTGTGTGCCTGTGTAGTTGTGCATTATAAAAGAGGCTATTTGCTTTTTTTGTCAAATAAGGGGGACGATTCTAAGAAATTTCAGACAAATTAAGACATAGAATTTGGATTATCAAGCTACTTTTTCTACTGAAAAGCTTCATAAAGAATGTTTCATATTTCTTCTACCCGAATCTCCACGTAAAAAGCGGCTGTCACCTGACACCCGCTTTACTCCGTAGCTTTAAACAAAATCTCATCTTCATAAACCAGACCAAGCCGTTCTTTGGCAACCTCCTCCGCATACTTCTTAGTCTGCACATACTTCCTTAACTCTTCAATCTCTTCCTGTCTTGCTTCTTCCTGTGCTATCAGCTCCATAAGCTCTTCTTCTTTCTGCTGATACAGCATACTCTTCCGCTTCAACTGCAGCTTTCCAAAGGAGGCCACAATCAGCAGGCACAGAATCGTAAAAGCAATCACATGAACTCCAAAGCGTTTACTTCGCCGCAACGCGCGCCTTGTCTTTGACATATCTAATGCAGCCCTCCTTCTTCCAATTCCATACTTAAAATGATTTGAAATTAATTATAACCTTTTTTATGGAATTATGCAATTTTTTTCCTATCTTTTTTACAATTTTTGAAAATTGAAGATATACAAGCATCCCCAATACCACCGCCGCAATTGCAAAGCCGCGGATTGCCCCGCTGTTTTCCTGATACAGCATCTGAAATATGCACACTCCGCTTAACAGCCAGTATACAAGATCCTCAACGGCCACCGCCGCATTGCTGTGGGGAATTATTTTCCGAAAAATTCGGATTCCGTCATAAGCAGCCATCATGAATACCCCCAGCACAAAGGACCTGGAAAAAAATTGAATCTCGAATAAAATCCCTTCACTCATAAGCGCTTATTTAAACAGGCGTCCCAGAAGAGAAGCGCCCGCCTTCTGAAAATCCGTTACTTCCGAATAGGCCATACTGTCAATCCGTCCCTCAATATCCACTTCGCCTTTTTCCAATGTCAGACGGTTCACATGCAGATCTGCGCCCTTGATAGTCAGCATCCCCTGCTCTGTCTCCAACAAAATCTCCGCAATATCAAAGGAAATCACATCTGTCACGCCACTGACAGTACCTGTCCGTCTATTATTAAATAAGAGCCTGTGGGACCTTTGCTGCTGCCTCTCTTCCACTAAAAGACCTCCTAACATATTCAACCTATTGTTAAATATATTAGGAGGTTACATGTTTTATTCTTGATTTAAAGATATTTGTACAATTCTTTTGCTTCGTCCTTCTTCATAGTTTCCTGGATATCCAGAACTTCTACCTTTACAGACTTTGTGCCAAACTGTATCTCTATGACGTCTCCTACCTTCACATTCACCGATGCTTTGGCAGTCTTACCGTTGACCAGAACTCGTCCCGCATCGCAGGCTTCATTTGCCACAGTCCGCCGCTTTATGAGACGGGAAATCTTTAAATATTTATCTAAGCGCATAAATTAGTTCAGAGCATCCTTCAATGCTTTTCCTGCTTTGAATCTGGGCGCCTTGGAAGCAGGGATGGTAATGGTCTTGCCAGTCTGGGGATTCCTTCCCTCTCTTGCCGCTCTCTCGGAAACCTCAAAGGTACCGAAGCCTACTAACTGGATCTTCTCCCCCTTCTTCAGCTCTTCTGTAATAACGTCAGTAAATGCCTTCAAAGCCTTCTCTGCGTCTTTCTTAGATAATTCTGTCTGTTCTGCAATTGCAGCTACTAACTCCATTCTGTTCATCGGTATCTCCTCCTGAAAAAATTAAATCTTGTAGTTTTGAAGGATATGTCTGTGTGTGTGTTCCATATCTTCTTTCCTATTTATACTCGCTTCTTACCTGTTTGTCAAGGATTTTCAACCATTTTATTGTGCTTGCGGGCTTTCTCCTGTGCTTTTATCTCATTCCAGCTGGCCAGCCCTTCCTCCGCAGTCAGGGCTTTTTGATCTCCAAATACATGAGGATGACGGCGCACCAGCTTGTGAGCCAGCATGTCTATCACGTCCTCAATGGTGAATCGACTCTCCTCCGCCGCTATCTGGCTGTGCATCAAAACCTGCAAAAGCACATCCCCCAGCTCTTCGCAGAGATTCTCATCGTCTCTATGCTCGATAGCCTCCACGACCTCCTGGCTCTCTTCTCTCAGACATTTGATCAAGCTCTCATGGGTTTGTTCTCTGTCCCAGGGACAGCCGTGATCGCTTCGAAGCTCCGCTACAATTTGAAGAAGTTCGTCATAGGTATATTTTTTGTCCATATCCGTTTTCATCCCTTTATGAAAAAATGGGTTTTAACGCTGCTGCCAATGTATCCTTCTGAGCCTGTGCTTCTGCCAAATCTTTTCCCAAGGTAGTAAAGTAGGTTTTGATCTTCGGCTCCGTACCGGACGGACGAACGATAACCTCCGCTCCGCCCTCCAGCTTGTAGATCAGCACATTCGCAGCCGGAAGCCCCGTCTCCTCCGGCTTCTTGAAGTCTGTCACCTTCACCACGGCATAGCCGCCGATTTCCTTGGGCGGATTCCTGCGCAGGTCGTCCATAATACCGGCCATCTTATCCATACCCGATAAGCCCGGGAACTCAAAGCTGTCTACTTTATTTAGATAACGTCCGTATTTGTCATAAATCTCTTCCATCCGCTGCTTTAAGGAAGAGCCGATGCTTCTATAATATGCAGCCATCTCACAGATCAGCATGGAACCGATGATAGCATCCTTGTCCCGCACGTAGGGGCCGGCCAGATAACCATAGCTTTCCTCAAATCCAAAGATAAACCTATCTACTTCGCCTGCCGCCTCAAGCTGCGCAATCTGATCGCCAATCCACTTGAATCCGGTAAGTACGCTTCGCAGCTCCACGCCGTAATTTGCCGCCACCGCATCTGCGAGAGGTGTGGAAACGATGGATTTTACCGCTACGGCCTTTTCGGGCATAGTGCCTTTTTCCACACGGCCTGCGCAGATATAATCCAGCAGAAGGACGCCTGCCTCGTTGCCGGATACCAGCTCATATGTTCCGTCCGGACACTTCATAGCGATGCCTACCCGATCTGCGTCAGGGTCCGTGGCCAGCATCAAGTCCGCACCGGACTTCTCTGCCAGCTCAAGTCCTAAGCGGAGCGCCTCAAATATCTCCGGGTTCGGATAAGGACAGGTCGGGAAGTTTCCGTCCGGATACTGCTGCTCCGGAACGATGGTAACATCCGTAATTCCAATGTCCTCCAATATACGGGTAACCGGAACAAGACCTGAGCCATTCAAGGGGGAATAAACGAGCTTCAGGCCGGCTGTCCTGCAGATTCCCGGACGTACACTGCGGGCCTTGATCGCATCGTAAAGAGCCTCCTTGCAGTCATCCCCTACATATGCAATCATTCCTGCTGCCATGCCGTCTTCAAAGCTCATCATTTTGGCACCTGTCAAAATGTCTGTTTTCTGAATCTCTGCATATACAATATCAGCTGCCTCGTCTGTCATCTGGCATCCGTCCGGACCGTAGGCTTTGTAGCCGTTATACTTTGCCGGGTTATGAGAAGCAGTAACCATGATACCTGCGTTCGCTTCATAATAACGAGTAGCAAAGCTAAGGGCCGGAACCGGCATCAGCGCATCGTAAATGCGGACCTTGATTCCGTTTGCCGCCAGCACACAGGCTGCTGTCTTTGCAAATACATCACTGTTAATACGGCTGTCATAGCTGATGGCTACCAGCTGGTTGCCGCCCTGGGTTTTCACCCAGTTTGCCAGGCCCTGGGTCGCCTGACGTACTACATAAATATTCATGCGGTTAGAGCCTGCCCCCAATACACCGCGAAGCCCTGCGGTGCCGAATTTCAAAGCTACGGCAAAGCGATCCTTGATCTCTTCATCATTATCTTTGATGCTCTGAAGCTCTTCTTTTAATGACTCATCCTCTAAATCTGCTTCTGACCAACGTTTGTAATCTTCTAAGTACATAATTTTACACCCCATTCCTGAATTATGAAGATTTTTCCTTCACTATGTATATGATTTTAATAAATTTAGGGGCAAAAGTCAACGCAATGTTGTAACAGTTGCCCCCAGATGTCTATATTCCAAATTGGAAGAGATGCTTCAGCATTTGTTTTCTCTGGGTCTCCTGGCCTAAAAATATCCGCAATTTTTCCGTGCTTTTTTCCGGTATCCAGGCTTTGTTGGCATTGTAGTAATGGTGAGCCAGCTTCCAGACCTTTTCCGGATAGTAAAGGCATATGGCCAGATAGGTTCGTTCTTCCCCTGATAACGGGCGCTCTTTTTCATATGCGGACAGCATTTGGCCCGCAAGGCTTTCGTTCCAATTTTGCTTTTCCATTATCTTTCGTAAAAAGAGGCAGATATCATTGACCTGTACATTGATCTCGCTGTGTCCAAAGTTGACGACTGCCGGCTCGCGGCGTCCCATAAAAATATTATGGTGTATGTATTCCCCATGACAGATATGTTCTTCTTCCAGAGCTTTTTGGCGAAGCCTGTCGTATCCGAGAGTCTCCAGCCGGTTAAGAGCATAATGTCCGTCCTCAAGAATTTCTTGGGCATATTTCAGGAAAAGCAGCTCAAAGCTTCCTTTTCTGCGCTTGCTTCGGATAAAACCTTGTACCCGCTTCAGCTCTCTGTTGTGCTTCTCCAGCTCTGTTTCCCGATCATTTCCCAAAAGCCTGGCGGTTATCTCTTCCTCGGACGGCCAGACCCCTCTGGCTGCCTGATGGATGCGCGCCAGTATCTGCATGCTTTTTATCAAGTCACCCTCGTTATGGGTATCACACTCTTTGCCGGACGGCCAATTTTTAATGATCCAAGTAGTATCATATTCTCCCGCAGAAAGCAGCTCGCCCTCCAGGTTTGCTACGGCCCGGTCTACCTGACAGACTCCCTCTTCCTCCAGCCTGCCAAGCAGCATCTGCTCATAGGGAAGTTTTGTCTTAGAACCTGCAAATTCTTTTAATATTTTCAATCCCTGCTCTGTCTCCAGCATAATTGCGCCGCGGCCGCCAAAGCTCCGTAGTAATTTGATATCATACTGCTCTAAAATTTGCAGTGCTTTTTCGTTCACAAAAATCCCCCCGTTCCTTTCAAATCTATGAAAGAACGGGGGGATTTATGCAACTCGTATCACATACTTTTAATCTAAATGTATCGCCTCAGCCGTCTCGCCGTCTACGCTGCCGTAATTCGGCAAATGTGACAGCAAATACTCTTTTGTATTGTATTCCGGATGCTCTATTACTAATTCCAGCATTTCTTTCAATACCTTTCCAAGCTTCGGACCTGATTCCATACCTGCTTTTATCAAATCATTTCCTGTTACCGCCAGTTCTTTTAAGGAAAGGCAGGCATGTTCCTCCAAAATCTGTCCGTACAGTTCTCCAATCTTCTCCAAGGTCTCAAGCTTTTCCTGATGCATTGATGGATTCTGCGCCAAAATATCGGCCCTGCGCAGCTTCAGGTAATCAAAAAAGCAATCCTTCCCAATCCGGTATACGGCCCTGCGCACGCCTCTCAAGGTAAGGGGGATCTGCCGGTCATCGTGCACACGCACAAGGCGCTTTACCCGGCAAATCGTATCATTATCAAACTTTAAGCGATGCAGGATATGATCCGCCAGCTCTGCGCCTGCCTCCCCGTGTCCGCGAAAATGATCGATTCCCTGATTATCCTTCGTATGGGTCAGCGGCTTTCCTATATCATGCAGAAGTGCCGCCAGGCGCAATACCCTGTCCGCCCCAACTGCCTGCAGTGTTAAGAGAATATGCTCTCCCACACAGCAGCAATGATGGGGATGGTTCTGGGGCGTCTCCATGCAAGCGTCAAACTCCGGAAGGATCACATGCGTTATCCCCGTATCATAAAGGGTGCGGAAGCTTTCCGGATGATCTGAGGTTAAAAGCTTCACCAGCTCCGCCTGAATCCGTTCCGCACTTATCCGTGTGAGACTGGGGGCGAATTTTGCTATGGCATCCCTTGTCTCCCTTTCTATCTCAAAGCCCAGCTGAGCGGAAAACCGGACGGCTCTTAATATGCGAAGGCTGTCCTCGGTAAATCGTTCCTGCGGATTCCCCACACAGCGGATACGGCCTCTTTTTAGATCTTCCATTCCGTCAAAAGCATCAATCAGGCCCTCCGCTTCATTATATGCCAAAGCATTTATGGTAAAATCTCTTCTTTTTAAATCTTCTATTAAACTGGGTGTGAAGATAACCTCCGACGGATGCCTGCCATCCCGATACTCGCCGTCTATACGGTAAGTGGTTACTTCGAACCCTTCTCTGCCTATCAGCACCGTTACCGTTCCATGCTGAATCCCTGTATCTATGGTTCTGGAAAATAAGGCTTTTACCTGCTCCGGGCGGGCATTGGTGGTAATATCCCAGTCTGCCGCAGGACGTCCCAGGATGGCGTCACGGACACAGCCTCCAACTACATAGGCTTCATATCCGGACTCCGTAAGGCGTGCAATAATTTGATTTGCTTTTTGCGGTATCTTTATTCTCATATGGTTTCCGTCTGTTTATGCATGGCTTATTAATATGATATCAGTATGCTTTTCCCCAATATACCATAGTTTTTGCAGGTTTCCCACAGCAAACGCAGGTATCGGAAAGCTTTTCCTGATCAAAGGGCATACAGCGGGATGTTGCTGTCGTATCCTCTTTAATCTTATCCTCACATGCCTGATCGCCGCACCACATAGCTCTTACAAAGCCAGGCTTTTCCTCCAAAGTCTTAACAAACTCCTCATAATCCGCAACATCATAAGTGTGAGCATCTCTATGGGCCCTGGCACGCTCCAGCATATCCTTCTGCATCTGCTCCAAGATCTCAGTCAGCTTTGCCGCCAGCTCATCCAAAGGCACAATTGCTTTTTCACGGTTATCGCGGCGCACAATGACAGCCTGATTTGCCTCAATATCCTTAGGACCAATCTCGATTCTCACAGGGATTCCTTTCATCTCCTGCTCCGAGAACTTCCACCCCGGGCTCTTATCGGAATTGTCCACCTTTACCTGGAAGCCCGCCTCCGCAAGCTCGTCGCGAATGGCAAATGCTTTGTCCAAAACGCCCTCCTTGTGCTGGGCAATGGGAATCACCATCACCTGCACAGGCGCAATCCGCGGAGGCAGCACCAATCCGCTGTCGTCTCCGTGTACCATGATAATGGCGCCGATCATACGTGTCGTCATCCCCCAGGATGTCTGATGCACATACTGAAGCTGATTGTCTTTGTCCGTATACTGAATCTCGAAGGCTCTCGCAAAGCCGTCCCCGAAGTTATGGCTGGTGCCTGACTGCAGAGCCTTGCCGTCATGCATCAGGGATTCGATGGTGTAGGTGGCCTCTGCCCCTGCGAACTTCTCCTTATCGGTTTTCTGCCCCTTAATCACAGGAATTGCCAAAACCTCCTCGCAGAAATCCGCATATACATTCAGCATTTGAATGGTACGCTCCTCTGCCTCCTCAGCAGTTGCATGAGCGGTGTGTCCCTCCTGCCACAAAAATTCTCTGGAACGCAGGAAAGGACGAGTCGTCTTTTCCCAGCGCACTACGGAACACCATTGATTGTATACCTTGGGCAGATCTCTGTAGGACTGAACCTCCTTAGCATAGAAATCACAGAACAAGGTCTCTGAGGTAGGTCTTACACACATCCGCTCCTGCAACGGCTCCAGTCCGCCATGCGTTACCCAGGCTACTTCCGGGGCGAAGCCCTCCACATGATCCTTTTCCTTTTGAAGCAGGCTTTCGGGAATAAACATGGGAAGATATACATTCTCCACCCCTGTAGCCTTAAAACGCGCATCCAGCTCCTTTTGAATATTCTCCCAGATTGCATAGCCTGCCGGCTTGATTACCATACAGCCCTTTACACTTGTATAATCTATCAGCTCCGCCTTCTTCACTACATCCGTATACCACTGCGCAAAATCAGTGTTCATGGACGTAATCGCTTCTACCAGCTTTTTATCCTTTGCCATTCCTTTTCTCCTCCCGGCTTTCAGCCTCTATATATTTTTCTATTCCGAGCCACTTGGAAAATACCACGCATTTGAAATCATGTCTGCCTGTCTCTGAACTGTTATCATTTTATTACCCTCTTACAGTCTTTGTCAAGAAAAACAAACCTTTCTCCCGTTACTCTTTGTTTACCTGTCCCCACAATTCCCGAATCAACAATACGGACAGAGGGCCGAGAAGGATTCCTCCGGCTCCATAGAGCTTCACGCCCACATACACGCTCATGAGAATCACAATCGGAAGAAGCCCCAGGCGGTTTCCGATGAGCCGCGGCTCCAAAAGCTCCCGTGTCAGCATACAAATTCCATAGGTAACGGCCAGAACCACTGCTGAAATATACTTCTTTTGCAGCACCTGTATCAAAATCCAGGGCACAAAGACAGTTCCCGTTCCGAATACAGGAAAGGCATCCAAAAAGCCAATCCCGATTCCGACCGCAACGGGTGCCTTTGCGCTTCCTGATATCCAAACGCCTAACACGCACAAAAGCATCACAATGCCCATAATCATGCATTGCGCCTTTACATATCCTCCGGCTGCGCGCATCATTCCCCGAATCGTGTTCACTGCTTTATTATAAAAAGGACAGCGTTTTCCCATTTTTTTAATTTCTTCAAAGTCTGAGGACAGCAGCAGCATGGAAATCCCTGTCACCACAACAGCAGCCACCCAAGAACCCGCTCCCTTCAAAAACTGCCAAGAACCGCCAAACGCGCCCGGAAGTATATTCTGCCTGGCATGATCCCGAAATACATTGAGCTGATCTGTGACAAATACCCTTAAGCTTGAGGCTTCCATATGGAAAAGCTCGCTCATACTGTCACAGCAATCATAAAGCACCTTCTCTATCTGCCCCGTTCCCTCCAGTATAGCGCCCACATGTGCGGCAAGCGCGCCAAGCTCTTTCCCGGCCGCATAGATTCCCAATACCAGAAGCCCCCCTATGATTATCAAAAGCACGGCCATTACATAGGGCGGCCGAATCCGCAGATGGTTCCTTATCCATTTGAGAAAAGGCCACAGCCAGCAAACGATCGCAGCCGCAATCAAAAACGGAATCACAAGGGGTACCAGGTACTTCATTCCCAGATACACAAAAGCTATGATTCCGATTTTTTCCAAGAGTATTTTATTTTTCTTCATCCACTCCATGAGCCTCTCCTTAACGCTTATATCATAGCTTTTAAGATACGAAACCTTTTGCTATATTTTTAATATAGTATAAGCTTTAAAGGGAGTTTTACCCTGTTACATTCATCCAAAATGAAATGGAGCAAACACCGGATTTTCCGGCTTTATCTGAAAAGTCAGAGACTTTCCTGTCTTTGGGTGTAAAAATTCCAGGCGATAGGCGCAAAGCGCCGGATAAAGCTTATCCACAATATCCACATTCTCCGAAACCGCCCCATATTTTTGATCGCCGATCAGCGGCGTGCCCCGACCGGCCATCTGCACCCGGATCTGATGATGCCGGCCCGTAAGAAGCCGGATTTCCGCCAATTCCCGTCCGTCCGCAGCCTCCAAAATCCGATACGAAAGGACTGCTTTTTTTGCCCCGCTTGTCCCGGCCTTCACAATCTCCGAGCGGTTTTCCCGCCCGTTTTTTCTTAAGTAATCTGTGATTTCTATCCAGTTTTCCACCGAATTTTCCACATTTTTGACTGTTTTTCCACAATCTTCTACGCTTTTTGAACTACTTTTGGTGGATTTATCCACAGCCCTTCGGACAGCCAGGTAACTTTTTTTCATCCGTCCGTCTTGAAGCTGACGGCTTAGATCCGCTGCCGCCTCCTCTGTTTTGGCAAAAACCAGAAGCCCTTCCACCGGCTGATCCAAACGATGAATCAGGCCCAGATAAGGCGCGCCCTTCTGCGGATTCTTTTCATACAAATAGTTTTTCAGTATGCTCTCGCAATCCCTGGCCCCTACCCTGGCGCTCTGTACAGGAACACCTGCCGGCTTGTAACAAACCAGCAGGTGCGTATCCTCAAATACAATCTTCAAATTCATCCCAAAGCCTCTTTAAATATCCAGCAGCTCACTATACATCTTTAATGCTCCGTCTGTCTCATGAGCAAGCACACGCTTTGCCAATACCTTACCCAGCTGAACGCCTTCCTGGTCAAAGCTATTGACATTCCATGCAAAGCCCTGGAACATCACCTTGTTTTCAAAGTGTGACAGCAGCGCTCCCAAAGCCGCGGGGGTCAGCTGATCGCCAATGATGATGCTGGAAGGACGTCCTCCCTCGAAGCGCTTATTGGGATTCTCATCCTCTTTTCCGCAGGCAAATGCCACAATCTGCGCCGCCACATTCGCACAGAGCTTTTGCTGGCTTGTGCTGTCCTGGATCACCACATCCACACCCATCTGATTGTTCTTAAAGCCCACAAACTGAAGCGGTATAATGTTTGTCCCCTGGTGCAGAAGCTGATAGAAGGAATGCTGCCCATTCGTTCCCGGCTCTCCGAAGATAACGGGGCCTGTGGGATAAGCTACCGGCTCTCCGAAGCGATTCACGGACTTTCCGTTCGACTCCATATCCAGCTGCTGCAGATGCGCCGGGAAGCGGCTCAGCGCCTGGGAATAAGGAAGTACCGCCGTACTCGGATAACCCAAAACATTGCGCTCGTATACACCGATCATCGCATCCAGCATTGCCGGATTCTCCAATATATTTTCCTTTTTCGCCAGAGCGTCCTCTTCTGCTGCGCCGGCTAAAAATTCCTCAAATACCTTCGGGCCGAATGCCAGAGATAGAACAACGCCTCCCACTGCAGAGGTGGAGGAATACCGACCGCCTATGTAGTCATCCATAAAGAAGGCAGCCAGATAATCATCACTCTTGGCCAGGGGTGAGGTCTCGCTGGTAACGGCAACCATATGCCTGGAAGCGTCAAGGCCCGCTTTTGCAAGCGCATCCTTTACAAAGGATTCGTTGGTCAAGGTCTCCAATGTGGTACCGGATTTGGATACCAGCACAAAAAGGGAATGAGCTACATCAATGGTATCCAAAACTGCCGCTGCATCATCCGGATCTACATTGCTGATGAATCTCGCTTCCATCTTCAAAGTATTGTTCTTCTTTGCCCAGTTTTCCAGCGCCAGATACATGGCCCGCGGTCCCAGATCGCTTCCGCCGATGCCAATCTGTACAACGGTTGTAAACTTCTCCCCCGCTGCGTTCGTAATCTCTCCCGCATGTACTTTGTTGGCCAGCTCCGTAAACTTTCTCTGCTGCTCCACATAGAAGGCGCGCTTGTCCACACCATCTACCACTACGGCTTCGCCCAGCTGTCCGCGTGTCAGCTGATGCAATACCAGACGCTTTTCGCCCGTGTTGATTACCTCGCCATTGTACAGAGCCGCGAATTTCTCCGTAAGCTGCGCCTCGTCAGCCAGCTTTGCAAGGGCTTCCAGCACCTTATCATCCACCTGCTTTGCCGCATAATTAAAGGCAAGCCCCCCTGCCATATGAATGCTGTATTTTTTTACACGCTCCGCACCGCTTTCTCCTGTCATGGCTTCCACGAGGTCTACGCGTTCAGCTTTTTCAAGCTCCTGATACGCATCCAGGGTGTCCAGATTTTTCCAGGTAATCATAAATCGAATCCTCCTTAATTTCCTGCGCTTTTCAGCTTTATAATATTTGTATTGTAACATATTTATCCAAATTGATCTACTGGATTTTGGCGCATCCTGCCCGTATATTAACCCAGAAATTCTGTCAGAACTTCTTTAAGAACCTGCTCCTCCGCCTGATTCAATAAAGAAGGCTTTCTCTGCTCCCCGTCTTTTTCATGCTTTGTCTCTCTGCCGATCTCCTCCTGAAAATTAGGATAGACCTCATTTGCTCTTCCCCCAAAGCTGTTTTTTAATTGCTCTCTCCGGCTTTCCTTCATAATTGCCGCAAGCTCCCGTATATCTGCCCGAATACATAAGAGCAATATCATGATCGCTGCCCAGCCTATGGTTAAACCTATTTGAAACATCCGGCCGTCCCCCTTGCTTGTCCTTTTTTTATGAATGTTCTCCTATAACGCGCCAAGATATAAAAGCTTGAAGGCCCTATATCTAATATCAATTACATTATAACCGGGACAGCCTCTGATGAAAATAATCGTTTAGCGCCAGGCTTCGACACTTGTCTCCACCTGGCGCTCTCTTTCGTCCTTTTTTACTTGCCGCAAAGCTTTGGCTTTAATATATCTCTTCAGGCATCCCTGCCACAAATTCTTCAATCAGTTTGACGGAATGTTCAATGGCCTGCTGCTCGAAGGTCGGATAATCCATAGTTGCACTGTCATCTGCTTTATCGGAAATTGCTCTGACAATCACAAAGGGAATATGATTCAGATAAGCAACCTGAGCAATCGCCGCTCCCTCCATCTCGGTACAATAGCCTTCGGTCCAGGAGGCTATCTCATTCTTAACGGAACGCTCCGCTATAAATTGATCCCCCGTCACGATGCGGCCTACAAACACATCAATCTCCGGATTCGCCTGTTCGCAAGCTGCTTTTGCCATTGAAATCAGCTCCGGATCTGCCGGGAAGCTGACTGTCCCCATACGCGGAATCTCACCCCTGGCATATCCGAAGTTCCGGGCATCCATATCATGCTGAAGCGCATCGGAGGAAACGACAATATCGCCGATGTTGATCTCTGCTTTTAGTGAACCAGCAATGCCTGTATTGATGAGATGACTTACATTAAATACATCTACTAAAATTTGAGCACAAAGCCCCGCATTTACTTTTCCTATTCCGCTGCGCACTACTACGCACTCGCGTCCCATCAAGGTTCCCTGATAAAATTCCATAGAGGCTTTCTTCACGATTACCTCTATTTCCATTTTTTCTTTTAAAAGAGCAACTTCCTCCTCCATTGCCCCTATGATTCCTATTCTTCCCATATACTTGTTCTCTACTTTCTTTTGTTTTGGGTGCGTTCTTTGTATGCTTATGCTGTCCATCTTCGTTTCCCGAATACGTTGTGAACCGTAATTATTTTAGCAGTTATGGGGAGGAAATGCAACCTTGATCCGGGAATTTGGCGACTTCTGTGAAGTATGCATTTTCCGAAAAGGGGGTGTGAAAATGATATTTTAAGGCTTGACAGGATTGACGAGATTTTTACAGACTGCTATAATTGCTATGTTTTAAACTACAGAGAAAGGGGCGTACTTATGACTTATCGAACAAAAGGCACTTGTTCTATGGCAATTCAGGTGGAATTGACTCCGGACCATACAATTGAGCATGTAGAATTTGTAGGCGGATGCTCGGGCAATACCCAAGGGGTGGCTATTCTGGTTAAGGGGATGAAGGCGGAAGAGGCTATTGAAAAAATCGAAGGGATTCGCTGCGGAAATAAGCCTACCTCTTGTCCGGATCAGCTGGCGAAGGCATTGCGGGCGGCTTTGGATGAGGAGATGGGAAAACGGTAAGGGGGAGACCTTACCGTTTTTAATCTTATTTAAATTTCTTATTTATAGAGTAACTATAGGTAATAAAAGCCTATTTTTATTATTATTGTTACATCTTTCTGAATCAAGAAGCTGTTAAAGCTCTCGAACGAGTTGTTGTTGATTCTGTCGTTGAGCCTTTTGTAACACTATGCCCCCCACGAGCCATGTACCACCATCCACTCGTTACAGGAATGTCAGCTTTGCTTCCATGACAAGATGATGTATCTTTCTCTGTAAAATAGTAACTTCCAATTTGGCTAAATGTTGTCCCACCATCAGAACTTTCATCTAAACTAACAGATGCCCGAACAGTATCACAAACTCTATGAGCTGTTGTAGTAGTAGATACAGTCACTCTCCCCTTTCCTGCCTTTACAATTCCACAAATACCTTCTTTCAAATAAGTGCCTCTAGCAACTCCGTACCAATGGACTATTGTCTCCCCCTCTGACTCGGTATATTCACAGTAGCCAGGGACTTGTACTTCCTCTGCAAATACATTGAATTTTATTGGAAACCACATTACTCCTACTATTACAAAATTTAATAAATACGATAATAATCTTTTTTTTCTCATAGCTCTCACACCCTTCAATTACACAAATGATAAATTAAAATATATAATTTTATACTAATCATTTTTAAAGATAATTCCACGCAAAATTTTTTCTAATTCTTCCAGCTCAATATCACTTGACAAATAATAGAAAGCATTTCCGTACTTCAATTGTGTTGAATAGAATAATTCTCCATCCCCCTTATCCACCTCTGTTATTTCCAAAGTTTCTCCCAAATGAAAAATTTCTATGGTGTCAACCACTTTTCCATCTAATTGTGTATTAAAAGTTCCATCATTATTCTGTTTATTTTCATATATTGTTAAAATATATCTTCCATGATAAAATTCCATTAATGCCTCACCAGAATCTGAATCAATATAAACCTTTTTTAATTCAAACTCTTTAGGTTTATCTATCAATCGCAAGGCTAGAATCCCAAGTTCTTCCTCAATCTTCTCATAAGCCTCTTCTTCATTTACTTCAATATAATGAATATTTTCTGTATCAGTTATAACATCAAAGGCTTGACTTCCTTTTTGCCTTTCTACATGCATTTTATACACCCTAGCTCCATTCACTCCCAATCCCGTCACAGTTACCAATATAGCAACCATTGCCAAGGCCGCCAATGCTTTTTTCTGACGGAAGGGAATAATAACCGGATTCATTTCAGCCGCTGTTTCAACCTCCAGCTTCTTATTCTGTTTAATTCTTTCCATTAATTGTTCATAAGAATCCTCCGGCATTTCCAGGGATGTGAGACTTTTTTTTGTATTCG
Source organism: Clostridia bacterium (assembly GCA_910574835.1). GTDB lineage: Bacteria > Bacillota > Clostridia > Lachnospirales > Lachnospiraceae > Laedolimicola. The sequence continues at coordinate 42,208 of CAJTDE010000034.1, forward strand.
CCCTCCTCTCCAAAGCAGATGCTTCTGACTCTATTTCCTGCTTTAATAATTTTTTTAAATCCTTTTTCTTCATTTTGTTTCCTTTATTTTGCGGAATATGAATTGACAGACTGGCAGGAACCTATCATAATAACCATAGATTGTATTTCCTATGGAGGTTTTATTATGAAACGAATCCTTTTGACCGGCGGAGGTACTGCCGGACATGTAACCCCGAATATTGCACTTTTGCCAAAACTCCGCGAGCTTGAATACGAGATTTCCTATATGGGTTCCTATCATGGAATTGAAAAAAAACTCATTGAGGAGCTTCAAATCCCATACTATGGAATCTCCTCCGGAAAGCTTCGCCGTTACTTTGATCCTAAAAATTTTACAGATCCTTTTAAGGTTCTAAAAGGATATGGTGAAGCTTGCCGAATCATTAAAAGACTATCGCCGGACGTCTTATTTTCCAAGGGCGGCTTTGTATCTGTTCCGGTTGTTTTGGCAGCCAAACGTTATCATGTTCCTGTAATTATTCATGAATCGGATATGACGCCCGGTCTGGCCAATAAGCTTTGTATTCCCTCGGCGCGCAAGGTTTGCTGCAATTTTCCTGAGACTTTGCAATACCTCCCTAATGGGAAAGCAGTTCTCACCGGCTCGCCTATCCGCCAGGAGCTTCTTACGGGTGACCGTCTAGGCGCTCTTCGCTTCACCGGACTTTCAGCCAATAAGCCAGTGATCCTGGTAATGGGCGGCAGCACAGGAGCCGCCGCTGTGAACGAGGCTGTCCGCCGGATACTGCCCACGCTTCTCAAGGAATTTCAAGTTGTTCATCTTTGCGGCGCCGGAAAATTGGATGCCTCACTGGGACATATCTCCGGTTATGTACAATATGAATATATCAAAGGCGAATTAAAAGATCTATTTGCCCTTGCCGATATTGTCATATCCCGAGCCGGCGCTAATGCCATCTGTGAACTTCTGGCTTTGAAAAAGCCAAGTCTCCTGATTCCTCTTTCTGCCGCCGCCAGCAGAGGGGATCAGATTCTAAATGCCCGCTCCTTTGAAAAGCAAGGCTTTAGCATGGTTTTGGAAGAAGAAGAAATTACCAACGATACTTTACTTAAAGCGGTCCAATCTCTCTATCAGAATCGCGCCTCCTACTCCACTGCTATGAAAGGCAGTAAGCAAACGGATTCCATTCAAACAATTATCCAATTGATTGAAGACGCCTGTACACATGCGGAATCATAATGACAATCCTTCAACCGGACTGCGCAGCAAATGCGCAGTCCAAAGTTTATCTATGATGCACAACATTCACTTCTATAATTCGTCATAATCCTTTTGATAATGACTGGTTAACCAACTCTTTGTTTTTCTCAGGTACAAATCTACCGTACTCAATGAAATTCCCCGTTGCTTTGCAATAACCTTTCTTGGAATCTCCAAATACTCTGCCAGCATAAAGACTTCGTACCAAGCAACATTCTTATTGCGCAATCCCTCAAGCATCTCTCCTAAAAATTCTCTTTTAGCTCTTTGCTCCAAATGTTTCTCAATGCTGTTTTCACATTCCATCAGATAAGCCAATTCCATAGTGCCGCTTAGCAAAACAGTAAACTTACCGCCCTTGCGGCAATAATCGCGGGCCTCATTAGCCGCAACTACCACCAGCCAGGATTTCACCCGTTCTTCATCTACATGATTTTGATAGCCATATAACTTCTCAAAAACTCTCTGACAAATATCCTGTGCCGTATGATAATCTTCAGTTAAATCATAAGCCACTTTCAGAACCATATTTTTGTACTTTTCATAGATTTCCCGAAATTTCTCTTCTGTATTTAACATTCTATACTCCGATTTCCTCCCCCCTTATTATTCTGAAAAAAGCTTTACTAACTCTTGCAGCTCCTCTGAGGACACAGTCTCCGGATTCCATGTGATTCCTGCCATATCATTTTCATAGCGCGGTATTAAATGCAGATGGAAATGAAACACCGTTTGTCCCGCAGCCTCTCCGTTATTCTGGACCAAGTTAATGCCGGTGCATCCTAACACCTCCTTCATCCGGCCTGCCACTTGTTTTGCTAAAATAATTGCTTTCTTTGCCAGTTCATCCTCCAGTTCAAACAGATCCGCAAAGTGCTTTTTGGGTACGAGCAATGCATGACCCCTTGTAGCCGGGTTCAAATCTAAAAATACTCGAAAATCCATATCTTCATAAATCGTGGAGGATGGAATTTCCCCATTTGCAATTTTACAGAAAATGCAGTTCTCCTGTTCCATAATTCGCCCTCTTTCTATTAATTCAGCCAGAGTAATCTCTGTGCTTTGTCGAATTTTGCCGACTTGTTCTATATTGTCAAGCCTCTGCTGCCGTGCTACACTTAATAGCAGGAGTGATATCAATATGGAAGATACAAACTTTACAATTGCAAAAATAACACATGAAATTCGTAATCCGCTTACGCTAATCAACAGTTCTCTTCAGCTTATTGAATCTATGCATCCGGAAGTAAAAGAGTTCCAATTTTGGACCCAGACGATGGAAGATGTAATTTTTGTCAATCAGCTTTTAGAAGATCTGGCTGCCTACAGTGATAAAAGGCGCTTCTTTATGTGTGAAGTGGATTTAAAGGAAGTCACACATTCCCTCGAAGAAAGCCTGAAACCTTATACCAAGATAAACCAGAAGCATTTTACCATACATATGCCGGCACAATTACCGTCTGTCTTTGGAAACCCTCTGAAGCTAAAACAGGCATTTCTAAATCTGCTCAAAAATGCCTTTGAATCCACTGGAAAAGACGGTTGTGTCTCCATGTCAATCAGAAAGTATCTTGATCAGATTATTATTCGAATTACTGATGATGGTTGTGGTATGAGTCCGGAAGCTATCGACGCGCTTTTTAAACCTTTCTCATCAAGCAAATCTTACGGCACCGGACTGGGACTTGCAATTACACACAAAATTATTGAAGCTCATTATGGTGCAATTGAAGTCTCCTCTACTCTGGGGCGAGGCACCACTTTTACCATAACCCTTCCACATATATGACCATATTTTAGTACATTTTACATACTATTACAAGCCATTTTTAAAAAATTGTAATTTTTCGTAATATATCTCAATTATTTGGAATAAATTTCTTTTCATAAAATTCCGCTGATTCTGAATATATAAAAAAGCACCGACCCCGCGGCTAATCCGCAAAACCAGTGCCCTGCATGCGCGATCAGGGGTTCGAACCCTGGACACCCTGATTAAGAGTCAGGTGCTCTGCCAGCTGAGCTAATCGCGCTTATCTGTCATTCTTTTTTGGTCTTTTATTTTCGACGCAAGAATTATTATAATCGATCATTTTATAAAATGCAAGCATTTTTTTATATTTCTTGACGTTTTTTTATTTTTTGTATAAAATGAATATAATTCATTAAGAATTTACCAAAAAATAACGCAAAGAGACGAAAGGAAGAATGTTATGAGACTTCGTAAAATCAAAGGAGCTGATGAAACTGTTGCTGTCAGCCCTTATGTAATACATGGTAATTCAAATGGTATGATCGATGTAAAAGCTCTTTTTGAAACAGAACACTCGCTTCACCTTGAAATCGGCATGGGAAAAGGCCGTTTTCTTATGGAGCTGGCAAAGGCTAACCCGCATATCAATTATATTGGGATCGAGCGCTACACAAGTGTACTCATTAAAGCTATCAAAAAGATGGAGGCCGCTCCTTTGCCCAACCTCCTTTTTCTATGTATGGATGCAGCGGATTTGGAGCAGCGTTTTGCTCCTGGCAGCGTGGAACGGATCTATCTCAACTTTTCCGATCCCTGGCCCAAGGATCGCCATGCAAGACGACGTTTGACTTCTATAGAATATTTGAAGCGCTACGACACGATTCTTGCACCTCATGGTCAAATTGAATTTAAGACTGACAATGAAGCCCTTTTTGATTTTTCTTTGGAAAGTGTGGAAAATGCAGGTTGGAAGCTTTTGAGCTATACGCGCAATCTTCATCAGGATCCGAAGATGAATGAAGGAAATATTATGACAGAATATGAAGAGCGGTTTTCTGCTCAGGGGAATCCTATTTATAAATTAGTTGCATGCCGATAATATTAAAATTTGTCAGACAATTCACTCTATATTTCGACATCAATAATGTCAAGGAAAATTTTACACTTTTCCTTATTATAAGCATTTTATCTGATTTGTACAGAACATGCGTTTTCAGATTTACTATGTAAACCCACATAATTGTGGGGAAAAAATGTGGATAATGTGGATAACTTCGTTGATAACTTACTTTTCCGCCTTTTTCAATCTTTTCAAATGTGGATAACTTTTTTATTATTCTTCAATTTTTAGTTATCTTTTTTAGGTATTTTAAAAAGTTTGTGCAAATTGTAGATTTGAAACTTTTCTCTTTTATTTACCTTAAAGCTGCTGTCTGAAAATAGCAATACATTTCTATTATAAAAAGTTATTTTATTTTAAATTACCTTACTGTTATTCTGCACTCGCAAGTTAAAAGCGGCAAAGAATGAGGCATGATTAAAAAAGGGCTGCCGCAAAGCCTGCATTTCGGCTTTTGGCAGCCCTTCTTATCTATCCTTCAATAGCAATAAATTTATTTTCTTCTAGCTGCTTACGCTCCTCTACCTTGGGTACTGTCAGCTTAAGAATCCCATCTTCAAATCTTGCCCGGATATCCTCTTGCTTCACATCTCCCACATAAAAGCTTCTGGAGCATTGGCCTGTGTAACGCTCTCTCCGAATGTAATTTCCCTGTGCATCCTTCTCCTCATTCGTCGCGTTTTTGGACGCCTGAACGGTCAAATAGCCGTCTTTTAACCGGGCTGTTATATCTTCCTTCTTATAGCCCGGAAGCTCCATTTCCAGCTCATACGCATCGTCCTGCTCCTTTACATCGGTCTTCATCAGACTTGTCTCTCGTTTTGCTTCTTTATGGAATCTGCTGTCAAAAGGAAAATCCATCCATTCATCAAACAAACTGTTTCCAAAAAAGCTTGGCATCATCATAATTCATTCCTCCTAACTTCATTATCAACTTATTCTTCCACTTTTCTTATGAGTTGATACCTTTTATAAAAATAAAAATACCACAACGCTTCTTTTGTAAAAGAGTTGTAGTATTCTAATGAACAAAACACATTTTTTTCTATTAAAAATGCCCAGAACCGGAATCGAACCAGTGACACGAGGATTTTCAGTCCTCTGCTCTACCAACTGAGCTATCTGGGCTTATAAATGTAGGAGCACGAACCATCTTACTCTATGCTTCGTGCTGCCTGAGTGGCGAGGACAGGATTTGAACCTGTGACCTTCGGGTTATGAGCCCGACGAGCTTCCAGACTGCTCCACCTCGCGATATTCAATTATGACAACAGTACTTTTACTGCTGTGAGTGGGGGAAAGTGGATTCGAACCACTGAAAGCACAGCTAACAGATTTACAGTCTGCCCCCTTTGGCCACTCGGGAATTCCCCCATGATATTTCATTAGAGCCGATGATCGGACTCGAACCGATAACCTGCTGATTACAAATCAGCTGCTCTGCCAATTGAGCCACATCGGCAGTAATGGGACCTATAGGGCTCGAACCTATGACCCTCTGCTTGTAAGGCAGATGCTCTCCCAGCTGAGCTAAGATCCCATATAAGCGACCCGAATGGGACTCGAACCCACGACCTCCGCCGTGACAGGGCGGCGCTCTAACCAACTGAGCCATCGGGCCATTACACCTTCAAAACTATATACTGAATTATCTCTTCCACACCTTGGTTTTCTCTTAGTCTTTTCTGTTCTTCTCTCTCCTATGACGCTTGGTCAAGCCCTCGACCGATTAGTAGCAGTCAGCTCCATACATTACTGCACTTCCACCTCTGCCCTATCTACCTTATCGTCTTTAAGGGGTCTTACTGCTTTCGCATGGGATATCTCATCTTGAGGGGGGCTTCACGCTTAGATGCCTTCAGCGTTTATCCCTTCCCGACTTGGCTACTCTGTCATGGCCTTGGTAAACCAGCAGATAC
>CAJTDE010000035.1 GCA_910574835.1 Clostridia bacterium
TATAGTAAACGACGTTAATTCTTTCCGTTTGACTCTAGGAAAAAGAGCATAAAGTAGCAAGCTTGTCATTGGGCTTCTTAAAAGTTGAAAACCAATTATCAAGGACTCCAACTAACTTTTCAAGAGTCTCCCAGAATCGGTTATGTGTTTTCTCACGACGAGTAACCCTCCATACTTGCTCGATCGGATTAAGATCAGGTGAATATGGCGGGAGGGAGATTATGGTTGCAGCTTCTTTAATGTCTGCATACTGCCCGTCTTCATTGATAAGACGTTTTGCTTTTTTGTGCCAGGGAGCATTGTCCATCACGATGTAAAGGTGTTTGCCATCCTCTACAGGATGTGATGCGAGGAATTCACGTATACATGTTATCGTTGTCTCATAATTGAACCAGTCCGGCTTTGTGATGAAGAGTTCGCCTGTTTCTGGAATCATAAAACCGCTATAAGCAACGGATTTATGCCCGGGATATGACTTGACCTTCGGACAACTGCCTTTCGGATACCAGGCGCGGGTAACCGTGGATTCTGCCATGAAGTGAACTTCGTCCTGGTAGCATATGATTGCGTCCGGATCGTTTTCTAGCTCTGAGATGTTTTTTTAAATTCATCACGCAATGGGTTCTCTTCATTGCCTTTGGAAGGAAATGTCTGTGGGCGTATCAAAGAGAATCCCAGTTCATGCAGTAGCCGCTGGCATTGCCTTACACATAGAGAGATATCGTACTGCGAAGCAATATAGTCCGATAAGGATGGCCCATCCCAAACAGTATATCCAAAATCATTTGGGTCAGAAGTTACGACGACTTTAATATTTTCTTTTTGGGAATTAGTAAGGGATTGCGGACGCCCAGGCTGTTTGCGTGGACGGAGAGCCTCAAACCCATACTCATCAACAGACCTGACCCAGTTAGAAAGAGTACGGTCGGTTTCGCCAGAGGCATCGGCAAGCGATTTAGCGTTCACACCGCGGAGCAGGAGATTAACAATAGTTACTTTTCTTATGAATTTGGCATCATCTGAAGACGAAACGATCCGATTGCCTTCTGCTATTAAAGCGTTTTTGTCCGATTTAAACTTTCTAACATTCATGCTATCACCTCAGTATTATTTTACTAAGGGATATCTGAAAAGTAAATAGAAAATATTTATGTCGTTTACTATAATTGAACAGTTTTGGCCCGAAGCAGACAGCAGCAATCCGGCAAATTCGCTGAAAAACATGATGTTTAAGACGCGGCAGATGTTAAAGACCATGTTTCCGTTCCAGGAGAATCTTATTGTGACGCTCCAGGGCTGTTTTGCGTGGAATCAATCCGCGCAGATTGAAGTAGACGCAGAAAAATTTGAACAGCTTTGCCTGGAAGTAAGAAAACGCTCCGGGGAGAATTACGTGGAAGGTCTCCTTTGCGCCGCCGCTCTCTATAAAGGCGATTTCCTTCCGGGAAATGACAGTGAATGGGCCTTATCCCTGAGGCGCTATTATCAGACCTTATACCTGGACATCTGTAAGATGGCGTTGCCTCTTTTGCAGGAACGGGAGCGATGGACAGAAATGATTGGTATCTGCGAGCAGGCATCGGGTGCGGCTGCGGGCACGGATACCTTTCTTGCGTATGAGATGCAGGCGCTAATAGCGATGGGCCAGCCGGAGCAGGCGGTTTCGGCCTACGAAGCGTTTCGGGAAATGCTTTGGGAGGAATTTGAGATTGAGCCTACGGAACAGATGGAGCAGATTTACCTTCTGGCCGAAGGAATGTGTCAGAACCATGTGGATGAAAGCGATATATTAAGGCTTGTAGCGGAACAGGAGGTAGAGGGGCGGGCATTTTTCTGCACCTTTGGTGTATTCCGGAGCATTGTGGCCCTGGAAAGACGTCATCTGGAACGCTCGGGGAAAAGCTCCGTACTTCTGCTTGTAAGTCTGGGCAATAAAGTGACACCTACAACGGATTCCAGGAGACTTGAGCGGATACTGGAGGAAGGGCTGCGGACAGGGGACCCAATCGCCAGGCTGAACGCCGGCTCCTATCTGCTTATGCTTACCGGAGCCACGGAGGAAAATGCCCGGATTGTTATGGAGCGCCTGGATCGGGCCTTTCATAAAACGTATTCCCACTCCAAGGCATGTATTTCTTTTCGCACATTTCCCCTGGAGCCGCAAATAACTGTTGAAAAATCATGGGAAATAACCGGCAATTAACCGGGGACTGCTATATTAAACGAAAAGTAATATCCCTTATACCGGGCAAATCCATTTACATGCATATGCATTTGCGTTCGGAAACTGATTGTATGAGGCGAACCGGAAGTGATATTACAATACTGAGATAATAACCGTAATAATAACTGGAACGGAGAACGGGAATATGATGCTTCGGGAACGGATGCTCCCCTGTCAGAGCAGGGAGGCGGTAGTCACGGTACGATCCTACCAAAACGGTATTCTGGATGGCTATCTCCAGCATCCAAGATTGGAAAAGAAAGAAAAACTGAAAAGCGTGTCACAGCTCGTTCTGCTCCTTGACGGTTTGATTGACCTGGAAGGCTCATGGAGCACTCCCATGTCTTTCGTGACCCGGGAACACCTAAATGCCGAGGACGCAGCGGTCTTCAAGATTCAGATTATGTTCCGGGAGCACTATACATGGCAGGGCAGATTGATTTGGGAAAATGAAAATCAGGAAATCGTATTTCACAGCGCAATCGAACTGATACAGCTTTTGGATGAGATTCTTGCGGAATAGAAGAAGAGAATAAGAGACAGAGAAGGATATATCTATGGCAGAGAAAGAATTACGCAAATTAAATCGCAGAGAGCTATTGAAGCTGCTTCTGATCCAATGTGAGGAAATGGATCGGATGCAGCAGGAATATGACGAAATGAAAACAAAGCTGGAAACCTTTATGGAGAGTGATTGAGTCAAAACCATCTATTTCACAGAGGAAAATCGCGATATTGGTTGGTGTTAGCTATGATACGGTTCGATATCATATGGAAAATATGAAAAAGCGGGAAATCATTGTACGAAAAAGAAATGGACGAAGTGGGAAATGGATTGTTTTGTAAACTGTCAGCTACTATACGCTATGGCAGGAAATTAAAACTGAAAGTGTGGAAAACAAGGCTCTAAGTGCAGTTATTGCATTTTGGGTCTTTTTTTATTCCGAAAACAATAAAATATTATTCCTTTTAGTTGATAATGTTCCGAAAATAAGATATCCTATTGAGGGAAGAGAGGTACGATCTTTATGTATATTACAGTAAAGCAGGCGGCAGAAAAGTGGGGAATTTCTGACAGACGAGTGCGTATACTTTGCTCGGAAGGAAAAATTTCAGGAGCCACACGAGAAGGGCGTAGTTGGATGCTCCCGTCAGATGCGAAAAAACCACAGGATGGACGTTTTAAAGCGACAGAAAGTTTACTGAAAGCCATAGACAGGAAGAAAAGAGAACTGGATACCAGACGCCCGTTGACTGAGGGTGAGATGGAACGCCTGACTGAGGAATTTATTATTGAGTATACTTATAATTCAAATGCAATTGAGGGAAATACTCTAACCCTTCGTGAGACGGATATGGTTTTGCGCGGCCTGACGATTGACAGGAAACCGTTAAAAGACCATATGGAGGCGGTCGGGCATAAAGAAGCGTTTGATTTAGTGCGGGATTTGGTAAAAGAGCAGATTTCTTTATCGGAGAGTATTATCAAGCAGATACACTATCTTGTATTAGCGGATAAACGGGAGGACCGGGGGGTTTACAGAAGAGTCCCCGTCAGAATTATGGGTGCGAAACATGAACCGGTACAGCCCTATTTGATCCAGCCTAAAATGGAGCAGTTGTTGGAGGCTTATAGGAATAGTACGGATCATATCATTCCTCGGCTCGCGCGCTTCCATATTGAATTTGAAGGGATTCATCCTTTTATAGACGGAAATGGCAGAACCGGCAGGCTGCTTGTAAATTTGGAATTGATGAAAGCCGGATATCCGCCAATTGATATTAAATTTGCAGACCGGATTTCGTATTACAATGCATTTGACGAATACTATGCAAAGCATAATCTTGGTGCGATGGAAAAGTTGTTTGCAGGTTATGTGAATGCAAGACTAGACAATTACTTGATGATATTGGAATGATGTCTTCGCAAAATGTGCTAAAACACGGCGAATCAACGCAATGTTCCAAAACACGCAGAAAATCAGTCGTAATAAAATACGATTGATTTTCTGCGTGTTTCTGCGTATAATATAAGCAGTAAAATTGGAAAGGGAGAGCAGTGTATGCGTGAAACAAGAACAATAGAGTTCAAAGAAATGATTACAAATACATTTTTAAAAACAGTAAGCGCCTTTTCGAATTATGATGGTGGAGAAATATTTTTTGGCATTGATGACAATGGTAATATCAAAGAACTGCCGGATGTAAAGCAAGCGTGTCTGGATATCGAAAATAAAATTAATGACAACATTACTCCGCAGCCTGATTATACACTGGAATTGCAGAATAATGAAAGAACGATAAAACTGACTGTAAAAGGCGGGCTTCAAAAGCCATATTTATATAAATCGAAAGCGTATAAGCGAAATGATACTGCAACGATAGAGACTGACACACTGGAACTGTCAAGACTGATTTTAGAAGGAAAAAATATCAGGTTTGAAGAATTGCCGTGTGAAGATCAAGATCTAACTTTTGATACGCTATGTCAAAAATTAAAAGAATATATTCAAATTGAAACTTTTAATCAGGATACTTTGAAAACGCTGAACTTATATAACAGCGCCACCGGATATAACAATGCGGCTGGTATTTTGGCGGATAAAAATCATTTTCCGGGAATTGATATAGTGAGGTTCGGTGAAAACATCAGTGTGATTCATAAGAGAGCAACATTTGATAACATATCCATTTTAGCAGGCTACGAAAAAGTATCAGAGGTATTCAAAGATTATTATCAATATGAGGAAATTCAAGGCGCCGAAAGGAAAAAGACAGAAAAAATACCGGAGGCCGCGTTTAGAGAAGCAATCGCAAACGCGCTGATTCATAGGGCGTGGGATGTGGAGTCACAGATAAAAGTTTCGATGTTTGACGACAGAATAGAGATTATTTCTCCGGGAGGACTGCCTTCCGGAATAACAGAAGATGAGTATTTATCGGGGAAACTTTCAGTCTTAAGAAATAGAAATCTTGCAAATGTATTTTACAGGCTGGGGTTTGTCGAAATATTCGGTACTGGAATTACACGGATAAAGCAGTTCTATGAAGAAGGATTGAAGCAGCCGGATTTTGAAGTGTCGGAAAATACAATTAAGATTGTACTTCCGGTTTTTGAGAAAAACCTGAATTTAACGGAAGACGAAAGAAAAGTATATAAAATTTTAAGCAAAACAATGCTGAAATCAATTAGCGAAATTGCTCCTTACACCCCGTTTGGTAAATCAAAGACAACACAATTACTGAAAGAGTTGGGGAAAAAAGGTGTTGTGAAAATTGAAGGCAGAGGAAGGGGGACTAAGTATGTGATAAAGTAATCAACCCATGTGAACTTTGATGATGCGAAAGTCCGGAAACACAGAGTTTAGGAACAGTCCCAAAAACCTGTAAAATCAAGCATTTGAGAAGAAATACGGAACATATTAGGAGCCTTCTTCGTGTTGCGGATGAAAATGCATGCTATTGGTATATGATTTGCCTGACTGAAAAATCGAACGTCAAGGAGATGGCATACTATGCAGAAATATATAAAGAACAGGGTACATGAATTGTACTGGAATGATGATATAAACTGTGCAAGGACAGCAATTATTTGTCTGAGTGAATTATTTGAAACCATGATTGAACCACAGGTAATTTGGTCTGCGGTTGGATTGCATGGTGCAGGCGGGTATAGGGCGCAATGTGGCTTAGTGGAAGGAACGCTTATGTTTATAGGAATTTATCTCCATGCACTGGGAAAAACAGAAACTGAAATTGTATCTGTCTGTTATGATTTTGCGTCTGCTTTTGACAGTACATTTGGCTCATTAAGATGTTTTGAATTACGCCCTACAGGTTTTTCAGAAAACGACCTGCCCCATATGTGTGAAAATCTGACTTGTAAGGGTATTGAATTTTCATATCAGTATATTTTAAAAATCACTAAGAAATAAACATGAGGAAAAACCAATGATTAATATTCGTAAATTAGAAGCAGAATTATGGGAATCAGCTGACCTGCTTCGTGCAGGTTCAAAGCTAACATCCAACCAGTACTGTATGCCGGTACTTGGCTTGATTTTTCTGCGTTATGCATATAGCCGATTTAAAATGGTAGAGGCGGAAATTCTCAAAAATCGTCCGTCTCGTGGCGGCAGAGTAATGCCGGTAGAAGCAAGTGACTTTGCAGCTAAAAGTGCACTGTTTCTTCCAAAAGAAGCACAGTACGATTATTTATTAAATCTTCCGGACGATATTGCGTCTGCAGGGTTAGTGAATCGAGACGGACAGACAATGACCAGCCTTGGTGAAGTAGTTAATAACGCAATGGCACTGATAGAAGAACAAAGCGACCAGCTTACAGGTGTTATTAAATCGGGAGATGAAGCGAACAGTTTCTATCACGATGCCCACAACCTTGACGGCTGCTGTGACTATGTAATGGCAAATCCGCCCTTTAATGTGGACAAGGTGAAAGCAGAGTCTTGTGAAAGCGCAAAACGTCTGCCCTTTGGTATGACAAGTGTTAATAAAAATAAAGAAGTTGGAAACGGAAACTATTTGTGGATTTCTTTTTTACGCAAAGATGTCGGTTTGAATAAAACGGAAAAGGCTGTCTTGAGATTGCTAATCGAAGATTCGGATAGAACTGCCCATGTGATTGCGGCAGAGATAGGAGTTACAAAACGTACGATTGAGCGCACTTTTGTTAGTCTTCAGAAAAAAGGAAAAATAGAACGTATAGGATCTAAGCGTGATGGAATGTGGGGGTTATTCAATAATATCGTTCATGGTCTACAGTATTAGGAAAGGAAGTGCCGTGTATGCAACCAGAGGAACAAGTTCTTGCTGTTCTGGCGTGCAGTTGTCTTTAAAAACATTCTAGCAATATCAGAATTGGTACTACATTGTTTTAGAGCATAGGTTTGTGCTAAAATACCAGAGTAGTAAAAACCCAAAATTCTTACTACGTTTCACGGCTTCAACATGCCATATTTTGCCACGTTTTGCTCATTCTGTGATTTTTTAACAATATTCATCAGAAAAATAAGCCTCGCAAAACGTGCCAAAACACGGCGAATCAACGCAATTTAGGAGGAATTTTTATTATGATTAAGATACTTTTCGTGTGTCACGGCAGTATCTTGAAATGTTCCGAAAAAGCCTGTAGAATCAATGATTTCACGCTTCGATAAGGTATTTACTACACCACTACTACACCATTTTTGAAAGAGCCTTGAAATGACAATCAGAAAATTAAAATAGATTTTATGAGGATATAGTATTTTGTAGAGGATTTTGTTATGATATGAATTGGGTAGATGTTATCTACCCAATTTGACTTGGAGGTGCTTTCATGGCAGAGAGTCAGAATATTGAATGGAAAGAATCATGGCGGGATGAATATCTCAAATGGATATGCGGTTTTGCCAATGCGCAGGGCGGAAAGATTTATATCGGTACAAATGATGATGGTACTGTCATTGGCATCCAAGACAGTAAGAAGCTCATGGAAGATATTCCCAATAAAGTAAGAGATATTCTGGGAATTATCATAGATGTGAATTTGTTATCTGAAGACGGAAAAGAATACATTGAAATTTGTGTCAGTTCAAATACTTATCCTGTGAATTACAGGGGAGAGTATCATTATCGGAGCGGAAGCACAAAACAGTTGCTTAAAGGACAGGCATTGAATCAGTTCCTCTTAAAAAAGACTGGCATTACCTGGGATAGTGTTCCCATACAGGATGTTGCAGTAAGGGATTTGCGGAATGATAGTTTTGATATTTTTCGTGAACAGGCCGTTCTTAGCAAAAGAATGGACAAAAAAGATGTCGATTCTTCCAATGAGCAATTGCTGGATAGTTTAAATCTGCTTGACCATGGTATGTTCAAGCGGGCGGCGATTTTACTATTTCATCATAATCCGGAGAAATGGATACCAGGTTCTTATGTAAAAATTGGCTATTTTGAAACAGATTCAGAATTGCGGTACCAGGATGAAATACATGGGTCACTGATTTCACAGGCTGATAGAGTTGTGGATTTGATTTTTACCAAATACCTGAAAGCAGAAATCTCTTATCAGGGAGTTACAAGGGTAGAAACTTATCCTTTTCCAAAGGAGGCGATTAGAGAAGCCGTTTTTAATGCCATCGCCCACAAATTCTATGGAACTTTGATACCGATTCAAATCAGGGTATATGCGGATAAAATCATGATTGCAAACGATTGCGTGTTTCCTGATGATTGGACGGTTGATGATTTGATGGGAAGTCATCGTTCCAGACCATATAATCCACTCATTGCGAATACTTTCTTTCGTGCAGGCTTTATCGAAGCATGGGGACGGGGAATTGAGAAAATTAAGGATAGCTGTGCGCAGGCCGGGAATCCTATGCCAGAGTATATGGTGAAAAAAGAGGATATTATGGTGACGTTTAAAAGTTTGATGACTGACACAACCCAAGATACTACCCAAGCTGTTACCCAAGGTACTACCCAAGTTGGTTTTCAAAATATTGAGAATTCGATTCCTATGCGGATTATAAAAGTTATCAAAGATAATCCAGCATTATCACAAAGCCAGATTGCAGAAATGCTTGGTGAAAAACATGATACGATTAAATATCATATGCGGAAAATGCGTTTGTCTGGGGTGATCGAAAGAGAAGGAAGCAGTCAAAAGGGAAAGTGGATTATAAAATAAAGTGTTGTTACCTTAATCAAGTGCTAATAGAACATTAAAAACTATATGAGTGGAATCGTACAAAACCGAAGGAGGAAAGTGAGATCAGTACAGCTTCACTGGCGAAGCTTGGCAAGAATGCCAATATCACGACAGATGTTTTGGTGAAGATCTCCAATGCTTTGGAATGCGATTTTTCTGACATCATGGAGATGGTTCCAGTAGAAGAAAAGGCTGATTTTTCCCCAAAAGCGCAAAAGATTGAAAGGATAAATTGTTATGGTAGATTACGCACCGGGGATGAGAACCATCATTCGAGATGAGGAATGGATGGTCAAGAAGGTCGAAAAGAACAACATGGGGAATAATGCCCTGTACTGTGTAGGTGTATCGCCTCTGGTAAAGGACAAAGAGGCAGTTTTTCTGACTGATCTGGAAGAGATTGCTGTGGTGGATCCAAAGGATGTAAAGCTTGTCATTGATGGGTCATCCTTTTTCCGAAGGACGCAGCTGTATCTGGAAAGTCAGTGGAGGCAGCAGATTCCAACAGATACGGATTTACATATCGGAGATAAGGCGGCTATGGACTTAATGCCTTATCAGCTTGAGCCTACTCAGATTTCGCTTCGCAGACCGCGGCAGCGCATCCTGATTGCAGATACTGTCGGCCTTGGTAAAACATTGGAAGCCGGTATCCTGATGAGCGAACTGATTGCCAGAGGAAAGGGCAGGCGGATTCTGGTCGTTACGGTCAAGAGTATGATGACACAGTTCCAGAAAGAAATGTGGAATCGCTTCACGATACCGTTGGTGCGTCTGGACTCAAAGAAGATTCATGATATAAGAGCAAAGCTACCATCAAATTATAATCCGTTCAGCTATTACGATAAGACAATCGTGTCTATTGATACGCTGAAGAGAGATATCGAATATAGAACGCACTTGGAGAAGGCGTACTGGGATATCATTGTAATTGATGAGGCTCAGAATGTTGCAGAGCGTGGCAATCATCAGGCACAGCGATCAAGATTAGCCAAACTGCTTGCAGATCGTTCAGATACTATGATTATGCTTTCAGCGACTCCTCATGATGGACGTGCCAAGAGTTTTGCATCATTGATGAATATGCTGGATCCTACAGCTATAGCGAATCCGGATGATTACACCAAGGATGATATCAAAGGCTTGTGTGTGCGTCGTTTCAAAAAGGACGTGAAGGATCAGGTCAGCGGTTCGTTCCTAGAAAGAAGAATTGAATTACAGCGTTGCAAAGCTTCGGGCAAGGAAGAAATTGCTTTTGATATCTTCGCTGAGATGCAGCTGCAGATGGACTTGAGCAAAACCAAGGCTCAGGGACGACTTTTTAAAACCAGTCTGGAAAAGTCGCTCTTTTCCAGTCCGGCAGCATGCATTAAGAGTATTGATGCAAGACTTAACAAACTTCGTAAGAAGTATACAGATAATGAAATCAAGGACATCCGTGCGCTGGAAGAACTGAAGAGGGCATTGGAGAATATTACTCCTGCTGATTTTTCGAGATATCAGCAGCTCCTTTCTCTGTTGAAAGATAAAGAATACGGTTGGACCGGAGCGACAGATGATCGTGTGGTTATCTTTACAGAGCGAATAGAAACCATGAAATATCTGGCTGCAAGACTTCGGGAGGATCTGAAGCTGCCAGCAAATGCAATCCAGGAGATTTCCGGGGCGATGAGTGATGCGGAGCAGCAGACGATCGTTGAGAATTTTGGACGTGAGGAAGCTCCGGTTAGAGTACTTGTTGCATCTGATGTCGCATCAGAGGGGCTTAACCTGCATTATCTCAGTCACAGGATGATTCATTTTGATATCCCGTGGTCGCTTATGGTGTTCCAGCAGAGAAACGGACGTATCGACCGTTATGGCCAGCAGAAACGTCCGGATATCCGCTATATGATGATTGAAAGTGATAATTCACAGATTAAAGGTGATATGAGGATTATTGAGATTCTGATTACCAAGGAAGAGCAAGCACTGAAGAATATTGGAGATCCGGCATTATTGCTTGGCAAGTTTTCTATTGAGGATGAAGAGCTGGTGGTTTCCGACGCTATCGAGAACGGATCGGATGCGGATGCATTTTCAGAGACTCTGGATAGTGGGGAGGCGGAATTTGATCCGTTTGAGGCGTTGATGGCGGCCTCTGCCGATACAAGTGAGCCGACAAAAGTAAAAAATGATGAAACACTGTTTTCGGATGCCGATTACTTATATCTGGCTATGAGTTATCTGAATCAGTCTGAAAGTCATCCGGTAGAAAAGCTTCAGTCTGTATCCGGACTGGAGGTTACCGTGACACCGGATATGAGAAAGCGTCTTACAGCGCTTCTTCCAGATGAAGCTATGCCTCAGGGTGATTATTTAAGGTTGTCTGATGATAAAGAATTCTGTATGGGAGAAATGAAAAGAAGCATGCAGAATAATATGGCTGAGACAGCTTGGCCAAAGGTTCAGTATCTTTGGAAGCAGCATCCATTATTTACCTGGGTAAATGATAAGGGTGGGCTGTTGTATGGACGTGGAGAAGCTCCGTTTGTTGGCATTCCGGATAAGATGAAACCGGAAGAGACCATTTTCATCGTTACGGGAAGCATTCCTAACAAGCGTTCCACTCCGCTGGTAGATGAATGGTTTGGGCTCCAATATGAGAATGGCAAATTTGTAAAGAGCCTGAGCATGAACGAACTGCTTGCGCATACCGGATTCCGAAGCACAAAAATCCCGAACAGCGCAAGCCTAACAGAGGCTGATGTGACTGCAGCAGAAGGATTACTGCCGGATGCTGTTGAACATGCAAAGGAATACCTGGATGGGTACTATCAGAGCTATCAAAGCCATATCAATCCGCTCTTGGACAAAGAATTAGACAAGCTGGCTGAACTGGAGACACGTCATAAATACTATCAGCTGTCCTTGTTTGAAAGTGAAAGAAAGAAAAGCGAGCAGGAACGTATGGTAGATGAACTGTTTGATAAGTTTACAACTTGGGTTACAGACACCATGTCGATACAGAATAATCCCTATATTCGGATTATGGCGGTAATAAAGGGGGTAACAAGATGAGCATGGATTTAACCGGAATTACCAACCAAAACGAATATTACACAAATCATTATTTCTCATCAATCTTTGAAGAGAATGCTTCTGAGACGATCTCTGCATGGAGAGCAGAGGCGAAGGAGAGTGAAGAGATCAGGATACCATGGGCGCTCCTGCGCGATGTGGCGCGGCAGTATTACCCGGCTCATGATCGTTTCCTTCGTTCCAAGTTCAATACCCAGACTCTGGTTAATATTCGCTCGCTTGCTGATATGTACTTAAGAGCTCTGGGATATCCGGAAGCGAAGCCGGAATGGATAGAGATTGATGATACGCTTAAGGCACCGGTATACCTGGAACTTATCAAGGCGAATGGAGCACCGGCCTTATGGATTCTGCTTGCAACCTCTAATGATAAAGAAGCTGCCATTCTGGACAAGTTTTGTTTTGCTGCAGATGAAGTAGCAGAAGAAGGGCTGTATTCAGTACCGGCCAATATTCTTACCGATATTCCGAATGAGGATCTCATTACAAAGATCCTGTTTGGTCAGGCAGAGCCTCCACGCTTTATTCTGTTGATTGACATGAACCAGATTGCGCTCATCGACCGAAATAAGTGGAATGAGAAGAGATATCTGCAATTTGAACTTGAGGATATATTCAGTCGTCACGAAGAATCCACACTGCAGGCGATGGCAGTTCTTCTGCATAGAAATAGTTTGTGCCCTGAAGACGGAACAGCACTCCTGGACGAACTGGATGCTAATTCTCAGAAGCATGCTGCAGGGGTATCACAGGATCTGAAGTATGCACTCCGTGAAAGCATAGAGATTCTTGGAAACGAAGTACTTTACGATATGGTTACTCATCGGGGGAGGAATCTGGAAACAGATCCGGTAGATGCCGGCAACCTGACCTTAGAATGCCTGCGGTATATGTACCGTATGCTTTTTGTGCTCTTTATTGAGGCAAGACCGGAACTTGGGTATGCACCGATCCAGAATCTGACATATAAGTCTGGATACTCCTTGGATAATCTTCGAGACATTGCTGATGATATCCGAGATGACGTGACTGAGGTTGGAGATGGGTATTTCCTTCATGAGACACTTTCCAAACTGTACAACCTGATTTACAGCGGATATCCGGAGACTGAGGAAGATCTGTTGAAGTATTCTCAGGAAGAGAGCCTGCACGATATGTTCGTAATTGCACCACTTAAGGCACACATCTTTGATCCTGATTATACAAAGATGATTACAAAGTCGAAGCTTCGCAATTCCTGCATGCTTCGGATTATAGACCTTATGAGCCTTACACGTGAGACTGGGCGGCGGAATGACAGGCGTGGGCGTATTTCTTATGCGAATCTGGGAATCAACCAGATGGGATCCGTGTATGAGGCCCTGCTTTCTTATCGTGGATTTATCGCTGAGACAACGCTCTTTGAAGTAAAGCGTGCCGGAGACAGCTTTAATGAATTGGACGTTGGTTACTTCGTTACCGAAGATGAGTTGGATGAGTATACCGAAGATGAGCGTGTTCGCTATGAGAAGAATGATCCGGATGGAAAGTATAAGAAGGGTCAGCTCCGCAAATACGAGAAAGGGACTTTTGTATATCGTCTGGCTGGCAGAGAAAGAGAAAAATCTGCCTCTTATTACACGCCGGAAGTCCTGACGAAGTGCCTGGTTAAGTATGCTTTGAAAGAACTGCTGGAAGGAAAGACCGCAGATGAGATTCTTCATTTGACCATCTGCGAGCCGGCAATGGGATCCGCAGCATTCTTGAATGAGGCCATCACGCAGCTTGCGGAAGCGTATCTGGATAAAAAACAGAAAGAGCGCGGGGAGATGATCCCTGCAAATGATCGGTTGAAAGAACTGCAGAAGGTCAAGATGTATATGGCAGACAGGAATGTTTATGGCATTGACCTGAATCCTGTTGCCGTAGAACTGGCCGAAGTATCACTCTGGCTGAATACGATCTATGAAGGCGGCTTTGTGCCGTGGTTTGGTACGCAGCTGATTAATGGCAATTCGCTGATAGGAGCAAGAAGACAAGTGTACCGTGTGGAAGCCCTCAGCACTACATCAAAAGGGCTTCGTTGGTATGAGAATGCGCCTGACAGAGTGCCACTTGGAACAAAGCGTATGACGCGAAAGCAGGTATATCATTTTCTGCTGGGTGACCCTGGCATGTGTAGCTATTCTGATAAAGTCATCAAATCGCTGGAGCCGGATAAAATCAAGACAATGGCAAAGTGGAGTAAGAAGTTTACTGAGCCTTACAACAATGATGATCTGGTGACGCTGCTTCGCTTGTCTACGGCAATTGATGAACTGTGGGAGGCTCAGATTAATCTCAGAAAGGAAGTGGAAGCTAAAACACAGGACTCTCTGTCTATTTATGGATATGAGGATGATGTTACGGATTCTCACACAACCATCAGGCAGAAGGATCAGATTCTGAGTGAACTGTACAAATCTGAACACATGAGAAATGCAGGTCCATATGCAAGATTAAAGTTTGCTATGGATTATTGGTGCGCACTTTGGTTCTGGCCGATTGATAAGGCAGATTTGTTGCCGAGCAGAAGTGAATTCCTCTTTGACATGTCTTTGATACTGGAAGGCACAATGGCATCTGTGAATGTCAGCAGAGAGACCAAAGGCGGACAGATGTCTTTATTCCCTACAGAAATGGAACAGATAGCACTGGATATAGTTGCCACATATGGCTCTGGATCTGTGGTGGATATTCCACGCTTGCGTAAAGAAAACCCGCGACTCAATCTTGCATACGAGATTGCAGAGCAGAATCACTTTATGCACTGGGAGTTGGAATTTGTAGATCTATTTGCTGAAAGAGGTGGATTTGATTTAGTAATCGGGAATCCGCCTTGGATCAAAGTGAAGTGGGGAGAATTTGATGTCCTTTCAGAAAAAAATCCTCGGTTTGCAATTAAAAAGTTAAATGCTGCCCAAGTTAAGGAGCTTCGGGCAGTAGCTTTAAAGAATTCTACGGAACAAGAAGATTATGAGTCGGAATACGTTTCCGCAGCAGGTCAACTTAATTATTATAACTGCGAGGTTAATTATCCTCTTTTACGTGGCCAACAAACCAATCTGTATAAATGTATTCTCCCACAAGCTTGGTATATAGCAAATGCAAATGGTGTTTCAGCGTTTATTCATCCCGATGGGGTTTATGATGATCCTAATGGTGGATTATTAAGAAAAGTATTGTATCCAAAGCTAAGAAAGAGATTTCAATTCGTAAATGAAAAACTACTCTTTACGGAGATAAGTGATACAAGTATCTATGGGCTGAATATATACTCAAACGCATCAACGAAATCGTTTGACATGGTCTCGCATTGCTATTATCCAAGCACAATCGACGAATCATATGAAGGAGCACATCAAAGTGAACCTATTCCAGAAATGAAAGATGCGAATGGAAATTGGAATGTTTCTGGACATCCTCGTCGAGTAGTAAAAATAGGGAAGGATGAGCTAGCAAGTATAGCGAAAGTATATGATGATCCTGAAACTCCACAGTCTACAAGATTACCAGTAATCTATGCAGTAGATTTATTAGGCGTGATTGAACGATACGCAGAGCAGACAGTTAAAATTGCTGATTATATTGGGAAAACTGATGTATACATGACACAATTACTGGATGAGACCGCATCACAGAGTAATCATGTAATTTCTGAAGGCTCACATTTCCCAGAGGATGATTATGACTTTGTATATTGTGGCCCATATATTTCAATCTCGAATCCTTTGTTTAAAACGCCTCGAAGAGTATGTAAGGAGAAGGCTGACTATGACAAAGTCGATTTACAAATGATCAGTAGTGGTTACATTCAGCGTTCTAAGTACGCGATTGAAGAAACTATGATGGATTATTTGTCGGCTTCGCCTAGAACTGAAAAGAATACTCGATATATTGATACTTATCGGATTGCGGCAAGAAAAATGTTAGGTTTGAACCAAGAGAGAACACTAATGTCAGCGATCATTCCGCCAAAAACATCTCATATCAATGGTATCTATGGAATGTACTTGGAAGATGGAAATTTGCTTATGTTTATACAGGGACTGATGTCATCGTTGCCGTATGATTATCTTATTAGATCTTTGGGGAAAAGTAATTTTCTCGATGACACAGCATACAAGATTCCAGTAATTGAAACAAATAGAAGAGGAGCCATAGTATTAAGAGCATTAATGTTGAATTGTGTCTCAGAGAGATATCAAGATTTATGGGGAAAATGCTGGGACCAGTCGTTTTGCTTAGATAGTTGGTCAAATGAAGATGACAAATTATCAAGAGGAATCTTTAAATCATTATCATCGGTGTGGAGTAGTTCCTCTTTTCTGAAATCTGATTATGAGAGAAGATGGGCGTTGATTGAGACAGATGTATTGGTCGCACAGTCACTTGGAATGGATTTAAAACAACTGCTTACAGTTTATAGAACTCAATTTCCAGTGTTAAAAAAGTATGAAGAAGATACTTGGTATGACCATAACGGACGTATTGTATTTACAAATAATCGCAGCTTAACTGGAGTTGGGTTTGATCGAAATGAATGGGAAAATAGCATAAAGGATGCTCCTGCAGGTAAGAGATTCTGCCGTACCATTACCGATGATACTATGCCTGGAGGACCAGTTGAAAGAACTATAGAGTATGTTGCTCCGTTCGACCGTTGTGATCGAGAGCAGGATTACGAAATTGCATGGAAGTTCTTTGAAGAGAAATATAAAGACTCTGTGCAGTAATACATGATGAAGGAGGCTATGCAGTATGTTACCTTCCATACTTGCCAAGCAATTGGAAAAGGGAATTGGGGATTATATCGAGACCACATTCCCGATGACGAATGAGCCTTTTAAAGGCTCCGTTAGGAATATGCTGGAGACAAAGGATTCTGTTTATCATGAACCCTATGTATCTGTGCGCCTTCCTTTCCGTGTGGCAGAGAAGATGCCGGACTGTTTCGAAGCAATCCATCCTGCATACCTCCCGTATGTTCATCAGGATACAGCTTTTCAGAGACTGACCGGAGATGATGGGCGATCCACATTGATTGCAACAGGAACCGGTTCCGGTAAGACGGAGTGTTTCCTGTATCCTATTTTGGAATACTGTTATCAGCATCGAGGAGAGAATGGCATCAAGGCACTCATTATCTATCCGATGAATGCATTGGCAACGGATCAGGCAAGACGTATAGCAGGCCTTATTCACAAAAGTCCGGAGCTACGGGGGAATGTGACTGTTGGTATGTATGTCGGTGGCCGGGAGCACACACCAAGCCGCATGATGAGTGAAGACAATGTCATCACGGACCATGAAACATTGCTTAATACACCGCCAGATATTCTTATGACGAACTATAAGATGCTGGATTACCTGCTTGTTCGTCCCAAGGATGCCGGGCTCTGGAAGGATAACGCACCAGATACACTGAAATATATCGCTGTCGATGAGTTACATACTTTTGATGGTGCACAGGGCACAGATCTTGCCTGCTTGCTTCGACGTCTTAAATCGCGTCTGTGGACACCGGCAGGCTATCTTTGCTGCATCGGAACATCTGCAACGATGGGATCCAAGGATAACGGTAAAGGAATCCTGGAATATGCATCTGAGATCTTTGGAGAACCGTTTGAGGAGAATGCAGTCATCACGGAGGACAGACTTTCACCGGCAGAGTTCTTTGCAGATTCTGACATCACGGATTTTACTATTCCGTCAGATGAGCAAGTCAAGAAACTTACTACTTTGACACAACAGGATGATGAGAAGGCCTATATTGCTGAGGCGGTAAAGGCATGGATGAATCTTCCTGATATCAACATTTCAACACCAGAGGGAAAGATCGCTTTAGGAAAACAGCTGATGCATCATAGCTTTATGCAGGCGATGATTTCCTTCATAAAGGGGAATTATTATCAAGTATCAGCGATCGTTGATGAATTGCAGGTCAATTATCCGGCACTGAAAGAGATGGAAGACCCGGCAGAGGCTGTAAATGCACTTCTGGCGCTTATTTCCTATGCCAGAACAGGATCGGCGGAAAGTCTGAGGCCTTTCCTAAATGTTCAGGTCCAGCTTTGGATGAGAGAACTGCGTCGTCTGGTGGCAAAGGTGTCATCAAAGATGATTACATACTCTATCGCACATGATTTGAATACACAACAGGCGAAGCAGTATTTGCCCGTGGTAAACTGCCGTGATTGTGGAGCTACCGGATGGACGTCGATATTAAGCGAGCGCATGAATGCTACCATAACAAGCCTGGAAGCATTCTATAACCTGTATTTTAAAGCGGATGAGAAGATTGTAATGATGTTCCCTCATAAGGAGAGCGAGCGTCCGTGGGGATTTATAGAAGCCCAATTATGCCCTGAGTGCTTGCAGGTAAAGCTTGGAGAGGATGCATCTGCCTCTTGTGATAATTGCGGGGCCGATACGGTTAAAGTCCTGATTCCGAATCCGATCAAAACCTCAGGTTCTAAAAATCATAAGCAGTTTGTGTGCCCGTTCTGCGGATCAAAGCGAGGCATCTCCCTGATGGGTCTTCGGAGCGCTACGGAGATCAGCACGAGCATCTCACAGTTGTTTGCATCAAAATTTAATGATGACAAAAAGACACTGGCATTTTCTGATAATGTACAGGATGCTGCACATCGTGCCGGATTCTTCAATGCCAGAACATGGAGATTCGGATTTAGAAGCGCACTGCAGCGTTATGTAGAAAACGGTGGAGCAGGGAAGTCGCTTGCTGATTTTACAAAGGGGTTCATCGATTACTGGCATGATCAGATGGATGATGAAAGCTTTGTCAGCTTCTTTATAGCCCCGAATATGACTTGGATGCGTGCCTATGAGGAAATGATTCAGAATCGTAAGCTGGGTAAGGATGCACTTGCCAAAAAGCTGATGTCTGATATAGAAAAAAGGATCTTCTATGAGATCATGCTAGAATACGGTCTTACAAGCCGTATTGGACGTACATTGGAGAAGTCAGGCTGTTCCTGCCTGTCTTTCAAGGAGGAAGAGCTTCTTGAGGTCGCCGGGAATGTGCATGAGCGTGTGACCAATGAAATCGGGTCGCTGCCGAACACCTCTGCGAAGCGATATGAGCAGATGGTTGCAGGCTATGTAAATATCATGCGGCAGAATGGTGCATTTGATGATGATGCATTCTATCTGTTTTTGAAAGAAAACGGAAACACTTATCTGCTTTCCAATGACCGGGTGAGCTGGATGCCCGGAAGACAGTCCGGCAGAAATACTCCGCGATTTATTTTTAAGCAGAATAATCCTACAGGAAAACGGAATTTCAATTTCGATACTGTGGCAGAGAGAAAATATATAGACTGGATTTCTTCATGTTGTGATGAATTTATGATTGAGCCATCGACTTTTACAATAATCAGCCAGATTATTCTGGAGGAACTGGTGAAGTCCAGTCTGGTGGTAACGATTCAGGTTGCTCCGGACTATGTTGTCTATGGATTGAATAAGAACCATGTATACATCACGAACAAGGTGATACAGCTTAAGTGCGACACCTGTGGAATCGGTCATGTTGTTTCTGAAGAGAATAAGGATTTATGGGAAGGCGCTCCTTGCACGAGAAGCGTCTGCAATGGTTCTTTTGAAGCAGAAGAGAGTAATGAACTGGATTATTACGGAAAACTATTCACATCCGGTGATATCGCCAGAATAAATGCTAAGGAGCACACCGGCCTGCTGGAACGTGATGACAGAGAAGCGCTGGAGGTAGACTTCAAGCGGTGTAAGGACGGACAGAAGGTCTGGGATCCGAATGTACTGTCTTGTACACCTACGCTTGAGATGGGTATCGATATCGGTGACCTCTCTACAGTCATTCTTTGTAGCATGCCTCCGGCTCAGGCACAATTCCTGCAGCGTACCGGACGTGCAGGGCGTAAAGATGGAAATGCGTTGACATTGGCTATTGCAGCTGCGAGACCTCATGATCTGTACTTCTATGCGGATCCACTGGATATGATGGAAGGCAATGTGCAGCCACCGAAAATCTTCCTGAAGGCTTCTGCTGTTTTGGAGCGTCAGTTTGTTGCCTACTGCATGGATTCCTGGGTGAAGCGTGGAGTACCGGAGCAGTCCATTCCGAAAAACATAGGAATCATCCTTGGGAAATTAGAGAACCATCCGATGGATATGTTCCCGTTTAATTTCCTGAGTTATGTACAGAGTAACCTTACACATCTACTGAATTCATTTATTCAGTTGTTTGTTCAGTATCTGGACGATATGGCAAAGCAGGAACTGAAAGAATTTGCCCAGGGTAACCGTCTCAAAAAGAGTCCGATGCATATGAGCATTCTTGAAGCTTTTGAGGCGATGAAAAAGCAGAGAGATTCTTTGTCTGCGAGTATAAAGCAGCTGAAGGATATGGTGAAGGATCTGGAAAGCAAACCGAAAGATTTTTCCTATGAGGACGAAATAAAAGAACTGAAGGCAGAGCAGGCAGCTCTCATCAATGTATTAAAGGAACTGAACAAAAAAGATGTATTCAATTTCTTGTCAGATGAGGGACTGCTTCCAAACTATGCCTTCCCGGAGGCCGGAATCATTCTGAAAGCTGTCCTATATCGTAAGGATGAGGCAGATGCCGGCGAGGGTGAAACAAAGAAAAAATATAGAAAGTCTGTTTATGAATATAGCCGCAGTGCTTCTGCAGCTATCAGCGAATTTGCACCGAATAACAG
Organism: Clostridia bacterium; assembly: GCA_910574835.1. Classification (GTDB taxonomy): domain Bacteria; phylum Bacillota; class Clostridia; order Lachnospirales; family Lachnospiraceae; genus Laedolimicola. The sequence goes on from CAJTDE010000035.1 coordinate 20,762, forward strand.
TTTTTATGTTGACGGTAGAAAGCTGACAATAGACCAGATTGATCTGACCAGCTCCCAGTCGGCCAAGTGGAGATTGTGTCCAAACTGCTCTCATGCACAGATTGAAGAGGCAGGAAAGAATACTGCATGCTGTCCGCAGTGCGGAAGTCCTGCATGGGCGGATTCTGGACAGGTCCGCAATATGTTGAAGGTGCAGATGGTCTATTCCAATATGGATTATACCAAGAGCCTTATTTCTGATGAGAGCGATGACCGGTCAAATGTATTCTACTGCAAGCAGTTGCTTGTAGATGTAGACGAAGATCATGATATTTCAAGTGCTTACCAAATGGACAATGAAGAGTTTGCGTTTGGATATGAGTTTGTAAAGAAAGCTACTCTTAGAGAAATCAATTTCGGTGAAAGCGATATGGTGGGTGAGAAGCTTTCTGTGTCTGGTGTTGAAGATGTCAGAAAGGGCTTCAAGCTCTGTAAGTACTGCGGAAAGATTCAGCCAGATCACGGAAAAGAAGTACACACTTTCTATTGTAAGACCAGGAAGATGCCTGCATTCAGCAATGATCCATTTGAAGAGTGCTTATTCCTTTACCGCGAGTTTGCAACAGAGGCGCTGCGTATCTTGATTCCGGCCACAACAATGGATTCTTCCAATGTACGAACAGAGTCGTTCACAGCTACTTTTATGCTTGGTATGAAGGAATACTTTGGTAATGTGGATCACTTGCGGGCAACGGTTAGCGAAGTACCGGTTCCGGATGCTGATTACCGGAAGCAGTATCTTGTAATATATGATTCTGTTCCTGGCGGTACGGGATACTTGAAGCAATTGATGAATGAAAAGAATTCGCTCATCGATATCTTCGAACGTGCGCTTCAGAAACTGGAACAGTGTTCCTGCAAGGAAGATCCGCAGAAAGATGGTTGCTATCATTGCTTGTATGCATATAGGCAGAGTCAGAATATTGGCAACATTTCTCGAAGCACAGCAATCCAGATTCTCAGATCTATTCTGAGTGGGAAAGACAATCTGACAAATATAGAGAAACTAGCCAACGTTCCCGTCAACTCTTTGTTTGACAGTGAACTGGAGCGGCGTTTTGTAGAAGCTCTTGCTCAAATGGGAAATGAGAACCGCAAGGTGGATATTTCCAAGTCGCTCATTTCCGGCAAGGAAGGATACATACTAAAGATCAATGATCAGACTTGGGAGATTGAACCTCAGGTATTGCTTGATGCTACTCAGGGTGTCAAGGTTACTTGTAAGCCGGATTTCATTATTAGTCCTGTTGGGAAATCAGATAAGCTTCCGGTCGCAATCTTTACAGATGGCTTTATCTATCATAAGGATAAAGTCGCAGATGACACATTAAAGAGGGAAGCAATCCGAAGAAGCAGAAGGTATCGTGTATGGAGTCTCAGCTGGAGAGATGTACAGTCTGTGTTTACCCAGCAGGGAGATTATTTCACGCCGACATTGACCTACGAGAAGATGCCATCCGGTGCAAAGATGTATCAGCCTACGATCAGTGCAGCCAAAGCGGATGCTTTAAGGCCAAACAAGATGTCTGCTATGGAATTGCTGATGAGATATCTGGAAATGGATGGATCTGATAAGTTGTTTGCGGCGCATGCACATGGTATATCTCTATCCCTTCTGGAACCGGCAAAGGCAGCAAGTACTATTGATTTCATCAATTGGAATGACATTACCGGAAAGGTGAACGGGCAGACTCATTATACAGAGGATGATTTCGTGCAGCCGGGGACATTCTTTGGTACGTGGATTCCACGGAGTGATAATACACATCTTTACATGTATGCCGGAATTCTGGCAGCGAAGATGAAATCTGACAGAAATGCATCTGTTTCGGTTTGTGCTGTGCTGGATGACCGTAAAGATTCCAGAACGGACAAGTATGAACAGGAGTGGAATGGCTTTTGGCAGTTCTCTAATGTGATGCAGTTTGATGATCAGTTTATCGCTGTATGCTATACGGGACTCGACAATCAGACATATTCAGCGTTGCCTAATGGCAAGGTGGAAACCTCAGCAGAAGATGTTGTACCGTCTGAAATATCCGTGGAAGTCTGGGATGAAATAAAATCCATGTTGTTTGATGATATCAGTAAGAGTATTGCTGATGAATGTAAAATGCGTGGTATTCCTGCACCTGAAGAGGCGGGGTATGAGCTTGCGGATGCATCCGGAGAAGTCATCGCTGAAATTGAGCTGGCATGGACTAAGAGTAAAATTGGATTTATGACCGAAGATCAAGTTGCAAATATTGAAAAGGCCAAAGCTTCAGGTTGGAAAATATTTACCGTATCGGATGAGATAGATGATACGTTCAAGGAGGTGTGATAGATGGAGGTAGCAGCAAAGGTAGCAATATCCGCAGATTTTCTTACGGCATTTGCAGCGTTGCCGAGGCAGATTCAGGGGAAGGTTACAGAGTTCATCAATAAGTTCCGTAATAATCCACAGTCTCCGGGAATCAACTATGAAAAAATTAATGGCGGAATGGACAAAAAAATCTGGTCTGTACGGATTGATGATACCTACCGTGGAATCACCGTAAGACAGCCTGAGACGGGCGTTTATCTGCTTCTCTGGGTCGATCATCATGATGAGGCCTATGATTGGGCGAGGAATAAAAAATGTGAGATCAATCCGAAGACTGGAGCCATTCAGGTATTTGATATTGTGACAACACCGGTTGTGGAACCGGCAGCACAGGACGTTGTACTGTTTGCGGAACTTACGGATAAGGGTCTGATTGAGCTTGGAGTTCCGGAAGAGCAGATCCCATTTGTGAGGTCTATCGGAGATGCACAGGAGTTTTATGATAAGAAAAGCAGCTTCTCAGGTGATACATTTGAGGCGCTTTCATGGGTTGTTGAAGGCATCCCTGTTGATGAGGTAATTGAGCTCTTCCGAGAAGAGAAGGAGGGCAGTGAACCTACAGAGAACCTGGCGGATGCGTTGGAAAGCCCGTTATCGCTAAAATCCTTTGTGGTTGTTGAAGGGGAAGAAGAACTCCGCCGAGTCATGGCAGAGCCACTTGAAAAATGGAGAGTATTCCTTCATCCGACACAGAGAAAAATTGTTAATAAAAGCTATTCTGGTTCTGCAAGAGTACTTGGTGGTGCAGGCACCGGAAAAACTGTTGTTGCAATGCACAGAGCTAAGCATTTGGCAGCGGAGTTGAAGGATAAAGAAAGAATCCTTTTTACTACCTATACAGCAAACCTGGCCTCTGATATCAAGGATAATCTGAGAAAGATTTGTACGTTGGATGAGATCAGAAGAATTGATGTGATCAATCTTGATGCGTGGGTATCTCAGTTCCTTCGTGAGCATGGATATCCAGCTGAGATTGTCTACGAAGAAAAGGCTGATAATCTCTGGGAAGAAGCGGTGCTGGGAACGGATTTTTCCGGTGAATTCCCTGTAAGTTTCTATGAAGAAGAATATAATCGTGTTGTTGTCGCACAGGAGGCGTTTTCGCTAGAGAAATATGTAAAGGCAAGCAGAACCGGACGCGGTACCAGGCTGGATAGAAAGAAGAGAATGCAGATCTGGAAGGTGTTTGAAGCATACCAGAATCTGATGAAGGAAAATCAGGTCCGAGATATCAACACTGCTATGTATGAGTGCAGGTTGTTAATAGAAAAAATATCCTCAGAAACGAGGTATAAGCATGTCATCGTTGATGAGGGACAGGATCTTAGCGCAAATGCATTTCATCTGCTCAGGTCAATTGCCGGTGAAGAGCACGAGAACGATATCTTTATAGTCGGCGATGCGCACCAGAGGATTTATAAAAACAAGGCTGCTCTGTCAAAATGTGGAATCAATATCAGAGGAAGAAGCAGCGTTCTGAGAATCAATTATAGAACAACGGAAGAGATTCGGAAGGCGGCATTTGCTTTACTGAATGGAATATCCTTTGATGATCTTGACGATTCATTCGACACTGGGGACCGTTGTCAGTCCCTTACGCATGGATTAGTTCCGGAGATAATTGCTACAGCGAACGCAAATGAGGAATTTGATGCAATCCTGGCAAAAGTCAAAGGGTTGATCGATGGCGGTGTGTCCGCAAAAAATATCTGTGTTGTCGCCAGGACGCACAAATTGCTGGATGATTACATCGCTCATTTCACTTCGAGCGGGATCCGCTGTTATGAGATCAAGGGAAATAAGGCGGATGATCGTGGGCTGGATGGAATCCGTGTTGCTACGATGCACAGGGTTAAGGGACTGGAGTTCCAGTATGTGTTTGTTGTGGCGGCCAACAATCGGATTATTCCGTTAGCTTCGGCAATTGACCATACGGATGCAGTCAGTGAGCAGGAAACAATGACTGCTGAAAAGTGTCTGCTATATGTAGCACTGACAAGAGCTCAAAAGGGTGCTTATATCAGTGGATATGGCAAGATGTCGGAGTTTCTGCAAGGAAAGTAACTATCGTTAAGGAGTATCAGAATTATGAGTTTGATTCTATGCCCAGAATGTGGAACTAAAATCTCTGATAGGGCGACAAAGTGTCCTCATTGCGGTTTCCAGAGCGCGGATGCTGAACGGCCCATTAGCGAACAAGATAAATACGAGATTGTTCCAATCTTTGAATATGATATTGAGGAGTGGAAACCTAATAGGGGAGATCTGAGTGTGATTTCCTATGAGGACAATAAAACCCTTATCGAATATTTTGGTAGTTGGAAAACGATACAGGTTAAGCTTCCGGCTATTGCTGAAGTCATTGGGGCTATGGCAAATAAAAAGCATGTGATGATTGCCAAAATGGATAGCTATGTTAAAGACTTGATCGATAAAGGAATATACCGCTTTACGATTGATAAACAGGGAGAAATTCTTCCGACAATCAGAGATGCTGACGGTTTTGTAAAGCAAGTCCGGTTGGAAGACATGTCCCTTACGCCAAACCTGACACAGTCGCTGAATAATCTCTCTACGCATGTTGTTATGGCACAGATATTAGATGAGATTGAGTATGTCGGAGACGCCATTAGAGAGATACATATTGAACTACAGAATGATCGGCTGGCTATGGCCGAAAGTTCCCGTGATAAATTGAAGCAGGCACGGATGATACAGGATGCAAAGCTGAGAGAAATTGCTTTAATAGGAGTTGTAAACAGCGCGACAGATGCGAAGAGAACCCTTATGCGAAATTTCTCTCAGAATATAAGTCATATTATTGAACATTCTCATAAGAGCGATCTTCAGCTGATACTATCCCCAAAGGGTGAGAGAGATATCAGCCAAAAAGCTATTGATTCCTTCCAAGCCCTTGTGTATATAACGAATGCTGTTCAAATAGAATGCGAAGGTTATGCAATGCTTGGGGAGTATGAGCCGTGTTGCGAATGTTTAAGTGAGTTCAAAACATTTATTGAAGACAATGGTCTTAATAAGAGAGATACATTGCTTCTGCTCAATGAAAATTCTTCACAGAAAAGAATTGAGATTGTAGATGAGTTTTCAGATATAGCTGCAAGAATATCGTCGTTTGATATATCTTTAGGGCAGATAGAGTTTCAGATGCGGGATTTGCTGACAGCAACAGATGACGGAGGTGAAAATGATGACCAAGAATAAGGTTGCTGATAATAGTGAAATAATGTATTGTAAGAAGTGCGGATGCGAGCTTTCGAGTACAAATAAGCATAAGATCTGTGATAACTGCAGGAGAGAACGCGCGGTAAAAATCAGAAATGGTGCGCTTGGTGCAGTTGGAACTGTGAGCAGCATCGCACTCTTCGTCATAACCAGAGGAAAACACGGTGGCAGAGGAACAAAGGCATAATAATTATAAATAATGATTTCAGCGGATCGCCGGTGACAAACTGGGAGCTGCTATTTTTTATGTCAGTCTTTTTTATAAAAAAGTCATGTATTTTCTTCAAAAAGGGGTTAGGGGAATATATCCCTTAGCAACCAAAAGCAAGCAGATTTTTCAATAGATTCTGGCAGGAAAAAATTGAAAAAATGAACCTATGTTATGACATAGACAGTGCTTGCTATTCTTATACCGACTTTTTGGTTATCATGACTTTCGATTATAAAGCCTTGTAAACACTGGATTTTTTTACAAAAAAGTCGTGATAACTTTTTGAGGATTGCCTAAAATTTCCCGATTTTTCTCTGAAATCAATTCCGTAAAAAGTCGGGATAACTCTTTACATGAAACATTTACGGAACTTGATTTTTGAGCATATCGCATCAAAGGTTTAAAAAGTTTTATTACTTTTTCACAAAAGAAGGACTTTTTATCTGTTTCAGAAAAAAAAGTTATCCCGACTTTTTGCTCTGCATTTCCGGCTGGAATTTTTGGATTTTCTGAAAATCTGTAAAAAGTTATCCCGACTTTTTTGATGAAAAACCCTGATTTTATCAGCTTTCTTTCTGAAAGTCGTGATAACTCAAGAGTCATGATAACTATTCCAGAAATGGAATACAAACGGGTTTAGTATGCATAGGCAGACTGTTCCAAAACCAATACAGGCGTTACCGTCCATACTGATTGAAAAAATTCTGAAAAGTTTTGAAATAGGAAGGAATTTTGCACCTTTACCATTTACTATTATAAGGGGCTAAACGAAGGGAGGAAAGTATATGATCGCCACAGACCGCAGAATGGAAATTGTCAATATTCTTGGGGTCAGTGGTCACGTTACATCAAGGGATTTGGCGTTTTCGTTCGCACGATATGCAACGACATTTTAACCCTCGCCTATGGTTATCCCATATACACAAAGTAGGGAGCAGGTGGTGGAATTTTTATTATGGACAGTTATAAGCTGTACAACAATACACTTACATAATACGAGCAAGAAAACTCAAAAAATGTATGATGAGACGGAGGGAGAAGATAAAAAATCCTGGAACGTGTTTTCCAAAAATATGGGGCTTATAAGCTGAAACTTTAGTACAAGTATATCAAAAACTGAATACATAATCCCATATATGATTCTGCAATTCTTCCCAATTGTTTGCAGATGTTTTCGTGGGATTTTGAATTATTATCATTAACACAGCGAAAGGGCAGTTACAGATCTATGGGAAAGGTCTGTGCTGTCCTTTTTGTGCGTTTAAGGAGGCATTTATGGCAAAGAGATATTACTGGCTAAAGCTGAAAGCAGACTGGTTTTCAGACAAGCGCATCAAGAAATTACGATCCATAGCGGGCGGTGACACACATACGATTATCTACCTGAAAATGATGCTGTTATTACTAAAGGACGAGGGGAAACTTTACTTTGAGGGAGCGGAGGACAACTTCGCTTCGGAGATTGCGCTTGCGCTTGACGAGGACGCAGAGAACGTAAAGCTGACACTTGCATTTTTACGGCGGCATGGTCTGATAGAAATCTGTGATGATGACGAGTATCAGCTTACGGAAGTCCCGTCAATTATCGGAACGGAAACAGCTTCAGCGATGCGTGTGAGGGCGCATAGGGAACGGAAAAAACAGTATGTCACAGAGGGCAGGCTGTTACAATGTAACACAGCTGAAATGGATTGTAATAATTTGAAACAGATTTGTAGCGTAGAGAAAGAGATAGAGATAGATAAAGAATTAGAAAAAGAGGGAGAGAAAGGAACACCCACCCACACTGCTTATGGGAAATTCTGTAATGTTTTTCTCTCTGATGCGGAGCTTGAGGGCCTGAAATCAGAACTGCCTGACAAATGGGAATATTACATCCACCACTTATCCGCATATATCGCTTCAAGTGGACGGAAATACCATAACCATGCCGCCACGATTTACAAATGGGCGCAGGAGGATATTGGAAAGGCAGCGCCAAAGAAAGGGATACCTGATTATTCATATAGTGAGGAGGACAGTTTATGAGCAATGTTTTAGATAACGTGGTTCTGGATATGATGGACACAACAAAGAAACCGGAGGATTATAAGGGGGGAGGACGGGTTGCTGTACTGTGGGAAATGCCATAAACCCAAAGAAGCTTATTTTCCCCAGGGCAAAGCTTTATTCGGGCGTGACCGCCACCCGTCTGAATGTGACTGTCGCCGGGCAGAACGTGAAAGGTTGGAAAAAAAGGAATTAGAGAAAAAACACAGTGACGAGGTTGAACGCCTGAAACGGGACGGCTTCACTGATCCGGCTATGCGGCACTGGACTTTTGGGAATGACAACGGTAATTGCCCACAGATAGAGAAAGCGCATTTTTATGTGGAGTATTGGGAAACAATGAAGTCTGAAAATATCGGCTACTTGTTATGGGGAAATGTTGGTACCGGAAAAAGCTATTTTGCAGGCTGTATCGCTAATGCCCTTATGGAGCAGGAAATACCCGTCTGCATGACAAACTTTGCTATGATACTGAATAACCTCTTTACCAGTGCAGAAGGCAGGAATGAATACATAACAAGGCTGTGCGCCTATCCTCTGCTTATCCTTGACGATTTTGGAATGGAAAGGGGTACGGAATACGGTCTTGGGCAGGTCTATAACGTGATAGACAGCCGATACCGCAGTAATAAGCCACTGATTACGACAACAAACCTCACGCTGGAGCAGATGCAGCACCCGCAGGACACAGCCCACGCACGCATTTATGACAGGATGCTTGAAATGTGCGTACCTGTCTGCTTTACAGGCGGGAACTTCCGCAGAGTGACCGCACAGCAGAAAATGCATCGGTTAAAGAAACTCATGGAGGGAGGCGAAAGCCAATGAAAGAAGTTCCTATTTGGGAAAAGAGTAACCTAAGTCTGGAAGAAGCGGCAGCTTATTCTGGAATTGGCATTAATTAACTGCGCAAGCTTACAAATGAGAAGAACTGCCGGTTTGTCCTGTGGGTTGGCAATAAGCGGTTAATCAAACGCCGCTTGTTCGATCAGTATATCGAGCAGGAATATTCTATCTGACAATAGCAGTTATCTCATTTCTTGCGGTTTTTATGAAACTTGTGGTGTAAAATCAGCTTTGATATGGTACAATGAATGAGTCATATCAAGGCTCTTTCCATCACGGAAAGGAGTTTGAAAATGTCCGAGAAGAGAAAAGACAATAAAGGGAGAATCCTGCGGACAGGAGAGAGCCAAAGAAAAGACCTGATTTATCAATATCGTTATACTGATATCCGTGGCAAGCGCCAGACCATTTATTCCTCTGATTTGAAAGAGCTGCGGCAAAAAGAAAAGACGATTCAAAAGCAGCTTGACGACGGAATTGACTATGCTGCCGGAAAGATTACCGTAATAGACCTTTTAGAGCGATACATCAGTCTGAAACAGGGAGTTCGCTACAACACGAAAGTCGGTTACAATTTTGTGCTGAATTTAGTCAGGAAAGAAGATTTCGGTTATCGTCAGATAAGGGATATCAAAGTATCAGATGCCCAAAAGTGGATTATGAAGCTTCACGACGAGGGGAAAGGATACAGCACTATTACAAGCGTCCGGGGCGTTGTCAAGCCAGCCTTTCAAATGGCATACAATGAGGATATTATCCGCAGAAATCCCTTTGATTTCAAATTGGTTGATGTTGTTCCTAACGATTCACAGAAGCGGATTGCCATGACGGAGGAACAGCAGGAGCTTTGGATGGGCTTTATCCGGAGGGATAAGACTTATGCGAAGTATTACGATGAATTTGTTGTGTTGCTGGGAACCGGTATGCGTGTCAGCGAGTTTTGCAGTTTAACAAAGAGAGATTTGGATTTTGAAAATCGGAGAACCCGGATGGATCACCAGCTTGTCCGGGAGAGGGGCGGAAAGTATTATGTCGAGAAAACCAAGACAGAATGCGGGTGCCGTTACATTCCCATGACAGAAGAAGTTTATCAAGGTCTGAACAATATCCTTGCCCGCCGCAAAAAAGTGAAAACAGAAATCATTGTAGACGGGTACAGCAGTTTCCTTTTGCTGGATAAAGACGATAAGCCTAAAGTGGCGCTGCATATCGAAAATGAAATGCGCTGGGCTATGAAGAAATACAAGAAGCTGCATCCGGATAAGCCGCTGCCCCATATCACGCCCCATGTGTTCCGTCATACGTTCTGTACAAACATGGCAAATGCCGATATGGATATCAAAAACCTGCAATATGTAATGGGGCATTCTGATGTAGGTGTTACATTGAATGTTTACACTCATGCAAGTTTCGACCGGGCGGCAGAGCAAATGGCGAAAATTATTGACTTTAAAGAAACCGATATGCAGGGAAAGAAGAGAAAATCAGGTTGAAAATACATCAATCTACTACACCACTTACTACACCATTTGCCCGTGAATTTGCGTAGAATTATAAAGAATTGCGTATGTTTCGGGCAAAATACAAAATTGAAGAAAAGTGCCAAAAAGCCTAAAATATCAAGGTTTGTAGGCTTATGAAAGGATATAATCAAGATGATAAAAATACTCTTTATTTGCCACGGCAATATTTGCCGCAGCCCAATGTCTCAATTTGTCATGCAGGATCTCGTAAACAAAAAGGGCCTTACCTCCCACTTCTACATCGACTCCGCCGCCACCAGCACCGAGGAGCTTGGCAACGGCGTCCACTATGGAACGAGAGGAAAGCTAAAGGAAATGGGCATCCCTGTGCTGAACCACCGGGCCACACAGCTTAAACGTTCTGACTATGATCAATACGATTACATCATCGGAATGGATCAGTGGAATCAAAAAAACATGCTGCGAATCTTGGGAAAAGATCCCGAAAATAAAGTATCTCTGCTCATGGATTTCACAGCGCACCCCCGTGATATTGCGGATCCCTGGTATACAGGAAATTTTGATGTAACATATGATGACGTACTGGAAGGCTGTGAAGCACTCCTTGCCCATATTCTGCAGGAGGACAGCGACCGGCTTTATTAAGCATATTTCCCAACACAAAGGCTGTAGAAAAATAAGACAAAAGGTTTTTAAATCCACAAGCAAAACCCCAAAGGATATAAAAACCAGAAATCATATTTTCCTACGGCCTTATTCGTTAATATCCTAACACAATCCTTTCCCCCGAAATTTATGAACATTTATTAAGATTCTATTAATACTATTGACACCACTATATTATACATTGTATAGTATAAACATCCTATAATACTATATAACATATAATATTATATTTCATTTCATTAAACATGGAGTTAATAAGAACCCATAAGATATACCTTACCGTACAAACCCACCCGCCCAAAGGCACATATAAGAAAGAAGTACCCGTAAGGTATAAAAATCAGGATAAGGAGAGAGCTACATGGTATTTAACACAGGAGCGGCCCTCCTGGATGCAATCGTACTGGCCGTAGTATCCAACGACGCGGAGGGAACCTACGGTTACAAGATCACCCAGGATGTACGCCAGGCTATCGAGATATCCGAATCCACCTTATATCCGGTACTGCGCCGGCTCCAAAAGGACGGCTGCCTGGAAACCTACGACATGGAATACGGAGGCAGAAACCGCAGATACTACCGGATCACAGAGGCAGGATCGGCACAGCTGAATCTGTACAAGACAGAGTGGAAGCAGTATTCCACCAAAATTTCGAAACTATTTGCGGGGAGAGGTGTGTAATGAATCGGAAGGAATTTATGGAAAGGCTTGAACGTCTGCTGTGGAATATCTCAGACAGCGAGCGGGAGGAAGCCTTACAGTACTACAACGACTACTTCGATGACGCAGGAGAGGAAAATGAGGCAAAGGTCATCGAAGAACTGGGAAGCCCCAATCAGGTAGCCCAGAAAATCAAAGCCGGATGCTCCGACCAGACATCCGAGTATTCGGAACAGGGCTATGAAGACACCCGTTTCCGGACAGCTCAGGAAGTAATATCCAAAGAGGAAGCACAGCGGGAGCAGGCAAATGAAGGAAGCCGCGGAGCAGGCAGAAAACCAGGAAGAAATTCCGAAGCAGATACCTGGAAAATCATAGCAATCATTCTGCTGTGTATACTGGCCTCTCCAATCATCCTGCCCATAGGAGGCGCCATATTTGCCGTCATAGCCGCCGTGGTTTTCGGAATCGGGGGCGTATGCATCGGAATTGTTGCGGCAGGTTTTGCAATCCTCATAACCGGCATCATTTTAATCGGAACCGGAATAGCCGAAATCTTTGTGACGCCGGCCGTAGGTCTGGCCCTGACGGGAGTGGGCTGTCTCATCTTTGCACTGGGAATCATGCTGTCACTCTTCACCATCTGGTGCTGCATAAAAATATTACCGTGGCTGATCCGGGGAATCGTAGGATTAGTCAGCTATCCCTTTCGAAAGGCAGGTGCAAATAAATGAAATCATTAACAAAATTTTGCCTTATAGTGGCATCCATCTTTGTAGTATTGGGAATCGTGGGAGTAGTAGCCGGCGTAAGCCTGGGCGCAAGACCCGGCCAGTTTTTGAGAATGGTTCACTATCATAACGATGTGCTGCCCTGGAATTATCGTTACTGGAATTTCTGGGATGACTGGGATGTGGCAGACGATGTAAATGATCTGCAGGAAGATTTGCGGGATGAAATGGGAGACTGGAAAGACGACTTGCAGGATGAAATGGATGACTGGAGTGAAGATCTGCAGGACGAAATGGACGACTGGCGTGACGATGTTACGGACTGGAAAAATGATATGGACGAGTGGGGCAATATGCCGAGCATAGACGAGGAAGAGGAGGCGGCCGGAGAAGGCATGTACGCAGATCAGGGAACCTTTGGAGGAACACACACGGAAAAGCTGAAACTGGATTTGGATCGAAGCACCGTAAAAATTTTCACCCACGACGGTGAGGGAATCCGGATAAAAACCCAGAATACCGAAGATTATTTCAAAATCATTGAAAACGGAGATACCCTTCTTCTGGAAGATCACCGCGGCTGCCGCCGCAAAAATGCCCTTCACCTGGAGCTTTATCTGCCTGAACGCACATTGGAAAAAATCGAACTGAGCCTGGGTGTGAGCAAGCTTCAGATAGAAACCCTCCGGGCAGAAAAACTGGAATTGAATCTGGGTACAGGAGAGGCATGGCTCAATACCGCAGAAACGGAAAAAGCTGATATAGGACTGGGAGCCGGCGAACTGAAACTGGACAATTTGGAAGCAGAAAAGGCATATCTGCAGGTGGGAACCGGAGTGTTAGGCGTGAAACATTTCGCAGGCGGCGATCTGGAACTGGAATGCGGCGTCGGCGCCCTAGACATTAACGTACAGGGGGAAGAGAGCGACTACAACTACATCTTAAGCTGCGGAATCGGAACCATCAATCTGAACGGCCGCAAATATTCCGGCCTGGGCCGGGAAGAAACCCTCAACAAAGGCGCATCCAAAAAAATAAGCATGGAATGCGGAATTGGTGATATCAGCCTGAAAATGACAGAAGAGTAGCAAAGAGCACAAAATAAATATAACGGAACCGGAAACAGCAAAACGAATATAGTACATGGAAGCATTTACAGGCACATACAGCTGCGGCCGGAATGTTTCCTGAATAAAAATGTACAATATTAATTTTACAAAACTAAAATGGAGAGCAGATAAATATGGAAGAAAAGAGATTAATCAGATCAAGAACCAACAAAATGATTTGCGGCGTATGCGGAGGAATCGGCGAATATTTTCACATCGACCCCACCGTTATCCGCCTCATATGGGTCATCCTGACCATCGGCGGCTTCGGAAGCGGACTCATAGCCTACATTGTAGCAGCCGTCATCATACCCGAAGAATTTTAAACCAAAAAAGCAAAGAGCCAAATAAGGGAGCTTTCAGCCAAAGAAAGCCCCCTTATTTCTCATAAATACCCCCTTTTATATTGGAATGAGAAAACATTTCTTTTCCCACTTACTCACATGTTTCTAAATATTCGGACAGCAGAACAGAAGACGGATTCAATCGTAAAGCCCTGCTGTATTCCGAGCCATCTTCGTCAGGCGGCGCCTGTTCCACATTAATAACCACACGCTCACGTTCTTTTCCGGTTCCAAAAAGCCCCGAACGATCAAGCCTTTTCATTGCTTCCTCCAGAGAATCAATCCGTACACCCCACTCAATATCATAAAGTTCATCCACAGATAATCCATCCGCTCTTTTATCCGGCAAGTCACTTACCTCGCCAAAAAATTCGTCATATCCATAAACAGCATAGGGAGAATCTGCGCTGTCCCATTTCCACCACCACTTATCTTCATCCGATATTTGCTGTTCGATAATTGATTTTTCGAAAGCTTCGTAAGACCATGCTGAAATATATGGATGCAAGCCTTCATCAAATATAAGCGCATAGAAATAAAAATGTTCTTTGGTTGTTTCTTTCAAAGACAGAAACGCTGCTCCGGCAGCTTTTACAGTAGGCGAACAGCAACCTGAACTTTACTGCGCAAAGTCTTGCGCCATACATACAAGTTTGCTATACTAGATAATCATGAAGCCGGTCAGCAAGGAATAAACCAAGCCAAAAGTATCAAAATATAAGCTTCGGAATCCAGGCCGGCATCACGACAATCCAAAATGAAAGAGGTGGTAAAATGGTAGAACTAGATCAGTTTAAGTACACCTTAAACAACTATCAGGGACCATTAGTAGAATTGAGGGATTCACTTTGACCTGGCTGACAAGGCAAAGCGAATCGAAGAATTAGAACGTGAAATGGAAGCCCCCGGCTACTGGGACAACACCGAAAAATCCCAGGAAGGCATGCGGGAGCTTAAAAATCTGAAAGACGAGTCCGAAGACTACGAAAACCTGCGTCAGCAATACGAGGACATCGAAACCCTCATTGAAATGGGCTACGAAGAAAGCGACGCATCCCTCATCCCGGAGATACAGGGCGAACTGGACGCCTTCGTAAACAAACTGGAGTCCATGAAAATCAAAACCCTCCTGTCCGGAGAATACGACAGCAACAACGCCATCCTGAAGCTAAACGCAGGAGCCGGCGGAACCGAAAGCTGCGACTGGGCCGGCATGCTCTACCGCATGTACACCCGATGGGCCGAGCGCAAAGGCTTCACCATAGAAGTCCTGGACTATCTGGACGGCGACGAAGCAGGCATCAAATCCGTAACCTTCCAGGTCAACGGCGAAAACGCCTACGGCTACCTGAAATCCGAAAAAGGCGTCCACCGCCTGGTACGCATTTCACCTTTCAACGCCCAGGGCAAGCGCCAGACCTCCTTCGTATCCCTGGACGTCATGCCCGACATCGAAGACGAGATCGACCTGGACATCAGAGACGAAGACCTGCGCATCGACACCTACCGATCCAGCGGCGCCGGCGGTCAGCACATCAACAAAACCTCCTCCGCCATCCGGATCACCCATCTGCCCACCGGAATCGTAGTCCAGTGCCAAAACGAGCGATCCCAGTTCCAGAACAAAGACAAAGCCATGCAAATGCTAAAAGCCAAGCTCTATCTCCTGGAACAACAAAAAAACGCCGAAAAACTCTCCGGCATCCGCGGCGAGGTCAAAGAAATAGGCTGGGGCAACCAAATCCGATCCTACGTCATGCAGCCCTACACAATGGTCAAGGACCACCGCACCAACGCCGAAATCAGCAACACCGGCAGCGTCCTGGACGGCAACCTGGACCCATTCATCAACGCCTACCTAAAATGGCTGACCACAGGCCCGGAAGAAGAATAACCCAACAACAAAACACCTAACCACCAGAGATTTATTATCAAAGGGTGTTTATACAACCAAACCTTATTTAAAAATCAAAACTAAAGCTCCCACTTCCCAATTTATTCAAAACATTCAAAGTCAGGGAATGGAGCGAATACGGAAACATTCTGTAAAGAAAAATCCGCAATTTTTATTGTTCTTCCGGAGGAAGATAATACAAAGTATTTTATGGTGTCACTGTTTCTGCAGCAGCTGTATCGTGAAATGCTGACCATCGCTGACGAGCATGGTGGGAAGCTGCCGAACCGTGTAATGATGTTTGCGGATGAGATTGGTACGATCCCTAAAATTGAATCAATGGAGATGATGTTCTCTGCAGGACGTTCTAGACAGATCAGTATGATTCCCATTATCCAGAGCTTTGCACAGCTGGAAAAGAACTATGGAAAGGAAGGCTCCAGCATCATCATCGATAACTGTCAGGACATTCTGTTTGGCGGATTTGCACCGAATTCGGAAAGTGCGGAGATTTTATCGAAAGCACTTGGAAACCGGACTGTTCTGTCCGGTTCCATCTCCAGAGGAAAGAACGATCCGAGCCAGAGCCTGCAGATGATGAGCCGTCCTCTGATGTCACCGGACGAATTGAAAACACTTCCAAAAGGACATTTTATCCTTGCAAAAACGGGAAACTGTCCTATGCAGACCCGGCTTCCCCTGTTTCTTAAATGGGGGATTCAGTTTGGCGATGCGTATGAGGTGCCGGAGCAGGCTGCCAGAAGTGTGAAGTATGCAGATCGCTTTGAACTGGAACAGGAGATTGTGCGGCGCAGAGATGCAGAAGATGATGAATGGGAAGAACCGCCAATGTCTGATGCCGGTGAAACACGCAAGGGCGGTCAGCAACAGTCACAAGCGCAGACGACGAAAGAACACAGCAGCATACCAAGACGTCCTCCGCTGCGAACCGATTAGGAGGTGATCCAGGTATGGGGTATTTTTCTAACATCTACAAAGCAGAACTGCCCCATCGTGCCAAAACCGTGTATATGTATTTGAAAGACCGGAGCAATGCACAGGGACAATGCTATCCAGCGATTGGTACCATCGCAAAGGAACTACATCTGTCCCGGCGCACGGTGGAACGTGCGATTCAGGATTTGATTACAGCCGGACTCTTAAAGAAAGAACAACGTTGGCGGGAGAACGGCGGCAGGAGCAGTCTGCTGTTTACTCTGACAGACTGTAATTAAAAAGTATCGCCACCAAGGGGAGCATCTGTCCTCTTGGTGGCGTATGGATTATGTCACTGCGGCGTATCCAGAAGGGATCACTTGAAGAAATCCTAATAGACAGAGAAAAAGAACCACCTTCCGTGAAAGGTGGCAGTCTCTTATCTGTTGTTCAGCATCTCCTGAATTGCTGCGCGGATAACAGATTTATCACGGTCGTTCAGTCGCATATACTGACGCAAAAGCTGTTGATCCTCGCTGTCTATGTGCTGAATCTGTGGATGAAGGATAGCATCGCCAGGGATGTTTAAGGTGTCAACAAGACGCAAAAGAATATCGATGCTTGGACGCTTTTCCTCGTTCTCTAAAGCCATAAGGAAGCGGGCGGTAGTTCCCACTTTTTCCGCAACCTCTTCCTGTGTTCGATTTGCATCTACACGGTATTTTTTGAAGATAGGCCCCATGTAGGAAATATCCATTTTTTCTGTTTCAGCCACTATCAGTTCACCTCCAATACCATTTTACAGTTCAGGTATCGAGGCGTGAACGTTCTGCGAGTTCGTGAATAACACGAAATATGAAAAAAGGTGCCATATAAAGTAACACCATATTTAACAAATGTAAGAAAATAAAAGGACAACTTTGCTATTCTGATTTTACAGAAGCAAAGTTGTCTTTTTTATTTATGCATGAGTTTAAAAAAAGAATTTCAGATCTTTTTCTACTGTGCTAATTCCCGCAATACCAAAGTTCTCTACCAAAACTTTTGCCACATTGGGGCTGAGGAATGCCGGGAGAGTGGGACCGAGATGGATATTCTTCACGCCAAGATACAGAAGCGCCAGCAGAACGATGACAGCCTTCTGCTCATACCACGCAATGTTGTAGGCGATGGGCAGGTCGTTGATATCGTCCAGACCGAAAACTTCCTTGAGCTTCAAAGCAATGACAGCCAGAGAATACGAATCGTTGCACTGCCCGGCGTCCAGAACACGAGGAATGCCGTTGATGTCGCCCAAAGGCAGTTTGTTGTACTTGTATTTCGCGCATCCGGCTGTCAAGATCACAGCATCTTTCTGCAGTGCCTTGGCAAATTCGGTATAGTATTCCCGGCTCTTGGCACGGCCGTCACAGCCCGCCATCACAACGAACTTTTTGATCGCGCCGCTTTTTACCGCATCGACCACCTGATCCGCCAGAGCCAGAACCTGCGCGTGTGCAAATCCGCCGATCAGCTCTCCTGTTTCAATTTCAGTAGGTGCAGCGCATCTTTTTGCGTGTTCAATGATAACGGAAAAATCCTTCTGCTCCCCGATTTCTCCTGGGATATGGGTACATCCCGGATATCCTGCTGCGCCAGTAGTGTAGAGTCTGTCTTTGTAGCTGTCTTTAGGAGGCACGATGCAGTTGGTCGTCATCAGGATAGGACCGTTGAAGGATTCAAATTCCTCCTTCTGCTTCCACCACGCATTGCCGTAGTTGCCGATAAAGTTGGGATACTTTTTGAATGCCGGGTAATAGTGGGCAGGGAGCATCTCGGAATGGGTATAAACATCCACGCCGGTTCCCTGTGTCTGCTCCAGCAGCATTTCCAAATCCCGCAGGTCGTGACCGGAAACCAGAATACCGGGATTTGTCCCAACGCCAATATTTACCTTCGTAATTTCGGGATTTCCATAGGCTTCCGTGTTGGCCTTGTCCAGCAGAGCCATACCGGATACGCCGTGTTTTCCGGTTTCCATTGTCAGAGCAATCAATTCTTCTACGCTGAGATTGTCATCCAGTGTAGCTGCCAGCGCCCGCTGAAGGAAGGCATCGACCTCCTCATCATCCTTCAGTAGAACGTTTGCGTGTTTGGAGTATGCGGACAATCCCTTCAGACCGTAGGTAATCAGTTCTCGCAGAGAACGGATATCCTCGTTTTCAGTAGAAAGAACACCGACAGTTGCGGCTTTTTCTTCCCAATTGCCAGAGCCATTCCATTTTGCCGCTTCGGGCAGACCGGAAGGATCGGCAATCTGCGCCAACAGCACATCTTTTTCAGTCAGTGTGGCACGGATTCTTGCCTCAATGCTCTCTTTGTCAAAATTTGCATTGGTGATGGTGGTGAACAGATTCAGGGTAATCAAGTGATTGATTTCCGCAGATACCTGCTTCCCTTCCTGACGCAGTGCAGTTGTAACAGCTGAAATCCCTTTTGTGACATAGACCAGCAGATCCTGCATAGCTGCCACATCAGGCTTCTTCCCGCATACACCGGACATGGTGCAACCTTTGCACCCGGCGGTTTCCTGACACTGATAGCAAAACATTTTTTGTTCCATAATAGACCTCCTAAAAACTTTTAAAATTTGAAATGATGTAGTTACTTTTCAATCAAAAAAGTATATAGATGCGCTTGAATTAATCTTCCCAAGCGATTGCAGACACAGGACACGAATCAATTGCATCCTGCACGGCGCTTTGATTGTCATCGTTTGCTGGTTGGTATGCTTCCGCCTTCTCGTGCTCATTCATACGAAAAACTTCGTCGCAGATCCCACAGCAAAGCCCGCAGCCAATGCAGGGATTCTGATCTACTTTTATTTTCATAAAATCACCTCCCTCTGTCAATTTTACGTTTGATTAAAATACAACGACCAAAAGCATCTTGAACGCTTCCTGTCCATATACCGCGTGAGGGTGTTCAGCTGGCATGACGATGGATTCTCCTTCATGCAACAGATATTCTGTGCCGTCAATGGTGATTTTTCCAACGCCGTCCAGACAGGTTACGAAAGCGTCGCCGCCCGATTCATGGGTGCTGATTTCCTCGCCCTTTGCGAATGAGAACAGGGTAATACTTACTGCCGGATTTTGCGCCAGCGTCTTGCTGACTACCTGCCCCTCCTGATAGGAGATCTGCTCCTTCAGCGTCAGAACCTCGGCTTGCGCAATGTTTTTCATTTTTTTACTCATAACAGTCACCTCCTGCAATATAATTTGTTTTTGTCTGTCGGATATATTCCAAAAACTGAAGAACCGAATCAGAGGTTATTCCAGAATCTTTCCATCAATCGAGATAGTGACCACCTGCCAGGGAATGAATTTTCCGCTTGCCTGCAATGCTTTTTTAGCAGCTAACTCCAGTCCGCCGCAGCAGGGAACTTCCATCCGCACAATGGTCACGCTCTGGATATTGTTGTTTTGGATAATCTGCGTCAGCTTTTCGCTGTAATCCACGTTGTCCAGCTTGGGGCAGCCAATCAGCGTAACCTTCCCACGCATAAAATCCTCGTGCATTCTGGCATAGGCATATGCGCTGCAATCTGCCGCAATCAGCAACTTGGCTCCTTCAAAATAGGGGGCACCTACTGGGACCAGCTTAATTTGGCAGGGCCACTGCCTCAGCTGTGACTCAGCCTGCATCGGGGCAGAAGGAGCAGATTCCTGCGAATGCTGGATTCGCTGCATTCGGCTGCCCGGGCAACCCGCATGAACACCAACGGAAGGAGAATTCATTCTGTTCTTTTTTCTCATATTTTCCTGCACAGCCTTTTCGTCATAGGCAGCAGCTTCCCGTTCCACAAAGGAAATCGCACCGGTGGGGCAGGTGGGCAGGCAATCGCCCAGACCATCGCAATAATCGTCCCGCAGGAGTTTTGCCTTCCCGTTTACCATGCCGATAGCCCCTTCATGGCAGGCTTCGGCGCAGGCCCCACATCCATTGCACTTTTCTTCGTCTATCTGAATAATTTTCCGAATCATGTTTGCTTCATCCTTTCTCTTGCGTTTCTGGATTTAGTATACTATAATATGAAATGAAAGTCTGTTGTTATAACAACAAGGAGTGAAAAATATGAATTTATCCAATACACAACTGTTTCGAGGACTGGAAGAAGCAGAGATTACATCTCTTTTGGGTTGCCTGAATGCCACAACGCGTAGTTTTCAAAAAGGAGAGGTAATCCTTTCAGAAGGAAACATCACGGAAAATATCGGGATCTTGCTGTCCGGCCTGGCGGTGATCTCCTGCAACGATATCTGGGGCAATACCAGTATTTTGGGTCATGTTGCGCCCGGCTCTGTATTCGCCGAGGTGTATGCCTGCATTCCGGGGGAGCCGATGTTGGTTACGGTGTCCGCTGCGGAGGATACATCCATATTGTTTATGAATGTGGGGCGTGTCCTGGCTACTTGTACCAATGCCTGTCCATTCCACACAAGACTTGTCCGAAATCTGCTGACTGTCTGCGCTCACAGAAACCTTCAGCTTTCTCAAAGAATCCAGCATACCAGTTCCAAATCCATTCGGGGGCGGTTGATGTCCTATTTTTCGGAATGCGCCAAACGCGCCGGGAGCAATTCTTTCCTGATCCCCTACAACCGCCAACAGTTAGCTGATTATCTGAATGTGGACCGCAGTACCATGTGTAACGAGCTTTCAAAAATGCAAAAAGACGGAATTATTGAGTACAGCAAGAATCAATTTTTATTAAAAGATAGCTTGATGTTTCAATAGAGAGTATGAGTGATTCATTGTATGTTTTCTGATGATCTATTTTATCAAAAAAATACTTTTAAGTGTCCTTCAAAAATCTCTCAAGCTGTTATATATCAATATGTTATACCTTTCCAATACATGGGAGTTATAACTTCTGCAATCTCTGGCAGAGTGACATCCCGCAAGGCCCATCGTTTGAACTCCTCAAAACCAGTACGGTCTACAATGTAGCCAATATGCTCTTTTCCGCCGGGAGCATTGGGGTCGATGTACTCCTTCACATAGTCGTAGGTATTGAGAATTATTTTGATAATACTGTCTTCGTCCACCCACTTGATGAAATCTTCACCCAGACGCGGGTTCTTTTTTCCAGTTCTACCCAGCAAAGTAAGTCTATAGTATTTCTTTTCACTACGAGTCCATGCAGCATTCGGACAGGCCAAAACACATTCTCCACAGCCAATGCATCGCCGCTCATCTCGTTGAGGACGGAAGTTGACTGGCTTCAGAGCCTCAACAGATTTCTTTTTGCAGGCTTTTACACAGGCCCCGCAGCTAACACAACGATCAGACTCAAGATGAGGTACTGTCATACCCATGATGCCAAAGTCATGCATACGTACTTTGGCACAATCATTGGGGCAACCAGTCAGAGCAATCTTAAAGTGGAGATCGTTGGGGAAAACAGCTTTTTCAATACGCTGGGCAAGCGCAGTGGTATCATAACAGGCGAATGGACAGACACGGTTGCCCACGCAAGCGGTGATATTTCGGGTTCCAGCAGCAGGATAGCCGCAGCCCACTTCATCCTGATTGATCTCCAAACCGTCAATCAGGCTTTGAAGGGCAGCATTAACCTCTGGCATCTTTTCAAAAGGAATACCAGGAATCTCAAATCCCTGTCGGCTGGTAATATGAACTGTGCCATTTCCGAAAGTTTCTGCAATATGCTGAATTTGGCTCAGATATTTGGCATCCAGATGACCACCGGGAACACGGATTCTGGAAGCAGTCATACCACGTTCTTTAGTGACACGAAACGCATTCTTTTTTAGTATTTTTGTGTTGATATCCATGTTACCCCTCCTTAATCTACTAAAAATTTCCCTTTGGTATAGTTAAATACTGGACCGTCCAGGCAAACATAGGTGTCCCCAATCTTACAGTGACCGCACTTGCCCAGACCGCAGCACATTTTCCGTTCCTGAGAAATCCAGACATTTTCTTCTGGAAGTCCAATATCCAGTAATCCCTGCACGGAAAAGCGCATCATGGCAGGAGGCCCTACTACAACAGCCACTGTGTTCTGCACATTATCCAGTTTGATTTGAGGGATGTACTGAGTAACAAGGCCCACATGACAGGCAACATCCTCTTCTGCACAATCTACCGTAAGGATGATATCCATGTTTTTTTTCCAGAGCTTCAGATCGTTGCGGAAAAGAATGTCATGCGACGTTTTGAAGCCTGCAATCAGAGTCATATGCCCCCGCTGCTCTGGATGATTGAAAAAGTAATCCACCACTCCTCGAACAGGCGATAGACCAGTTCCGCCAGCCATGACGATGATGTCCTTACCTGCATAGTCTGATACATCGAATCCATTCCCATAGGGACCACGCAGCAAAAGAGTATCACCCACATAATGTTCAAAAACTTCATTGGTAACCTTGCCCACTCGACGAATGGTTAGATCTACGAAGTTGTCTCCAATACCACTGACTGATATAGGAGCTTCTCCATATTTAGGAATCGACACTTCAAAAAACTGTCCCGGCTTAACATCTCCTTGAAACTCCATACGGAACGTATACTCAATTTTTGTGTGCCGAATTACTTCCAAAATTTTGGATGGGAAAGGAATATAATCATTTTTCATCATTGTTCAGTCACCTCCGTCATAGCACTCTGCAATTTGTTGATGCAACCTGAAAATGAGATATACTCCGGACAGATATCGTCGCATCGTCCGCAACCCACACACATGTGATAGCCATTGCGTTGTTTGTAGTCCAGTACCTTGTGCAGTACCTTGAACCGCATCCGTTCTCCGTTTTTTTTCCGATAACTGCCGCCACCGGCCACATCGGTAAAGCCATCTACCATACAGGAGGCCCAGATACGACGGCGCTCTCCAACCTTGCCATTCTCACTATAAAAGAGATCCTGCATAGTAAAGCAGGTACAGGTAGGACAGACAAAATTGCAACGTCCACAGTTGATGCAGCGGCTATTGTATTCCTCCCACATAGTACTTTTGGCCACCTCTGCGGTCAGATTTTCAGGGACTTGAACTGTAACTTGGTTTTCAGTGACATGAGCAGGGATGACTTCCTGCTGTTCACATCCAGCTTGTACTAACTGTTTCACCCATGCCTCATCCTTACAGTCCACCAGATAGGTGCCGTCAGGCTGGCGGTCGATGCTCATATCATATTTAGTGCTTACATTGGTTCCCATACTGACGCAGAAGCAATTTTCAAAGGAATGTTCACAGCCCATCAGCACAATCTTAATGTTATCCCGCAGATGCTGATAGTAATAATCTGCTGGACCGTTGTGTAGGTACATATCGTCCAGCCGCTTAAGAGCATATAGGTCGCAGCTACGCAAGAAAATGACTGCGCCTTTTTGGGGAAAATCGGCTTCTTTGGTTTGCCCTTCCGTAAAGAAGAACAGGGTTTGAGAAACGGGTGTCAGCACTTCCTTGAAGGAATAATCAGATTTTTTGTCGAACACGATTTCGTCAGCATGTTCAATTTTTCCATAACGGATACAATCTGTATCAGAAAAGCGTCCGCCGCCAGAAAAGTTGCGGGGAGCATAGATATGGTAATTTGTTTGCCATGTCTGAAATAATACATTCAGTTGCATATCAGTAATATGAAAGCCCATATATTTTCCTCCCTATATTGTCAAGTGATTTTCCTTAAAAATTCAAGGAATTTTTATTGTTACTCTCAGATAAATGAGCCAAGGAAATGGACATTTCTCTGTATCTGGTACGAAAATAGAGG
>CAJTDE010000036.1 GCA_910574835.1 Clostridia bacterium
ACTGTCCATTTGGACCGCCTCCTATTCTTGAGATTGGCTTGCGACACCTTTCTCATATTAGCATAGGAGGCTTTTTTAAGGTATCCTCTTTGCTACGGCTTACTCTATTCTCCCCAGCATAGCTGGGGGATTAGTGTTTTCATTTATCCACCTTATCTTTTTCTGAAACCAAAGTACGCTGAATAAGTCTTTGATATTGTTCTTTATCAACTTCTTCCACCACATGTACATTGGGCATGACCTGTGAATGAAGCCGTTTATCCGGAATGGTACGGCCATACATCTCTCCCGGAGCCGTATCAACTGTCACATGATACTCTTTTGCACGGAACAGCTCCGGCCAAAGAGCCGCAGCCACAGCAAGGCAGCCGTCAAATTCCATCCCTTCCCGCTCTGCCACATCCAATCCCATCATCCAGATGGGAATTTTACTTTGAAATACGGCTTTGCACGCATATACATCCCGAACCACATTAGCCTCTCCAAACGGAGTCAAATTTCCTGCCTCTGAGCTCCCCCCCAACATCACTATCTTATTTATATAAGAAGAAAGCTTTTCATATTTAAAGAGTGCAATTGCCAGATTTGTAAGCGGTCCCAGTGTGATGACTGTCAATTTCCCCTGGCTTTTTAGAGCCTCTTCATAAATAATATCCCAGGCATACGGAGGTTGGGGCATTTCCGATTCCGCTTTCTTAGTTTTCCGCGAAACAGATGTATTGGTTTCAAGAATCGGTTTTCCTGCGCCTATTGCAATCGGAGCCGAAATGCCGCAGCTCAATGCCGCTTCCTTCATTTTCTCTAATGAAAGCTGTGGGGCCTCTTCCCCAAACACAACGGTGACTGCGGTAAGCATTGTCTCCGGCTCACAAAGCAGCCTCCGTATTGCTCTTCTGTCATTCTCACAGAAGGTACAATCAACCAGTACTTTATGAGTCATAGCCTTTTTTCCTCCTTTCAGCCGTTAGTATTTTACAGGATTCCAAGAGTAATTGTAAAAATTTGTCCCTGTCTACATCCAATGCAATTTTTCCGTTTGCCTGCTTCTCTCTTTTTTCCTTCGGACGCAAATCCATCGTCAATGCTCCTCTCGACTCTCTGCTTTCCAGCTCTACGCTGATATGCGTCTCCCGATATGTAAACAATTCCGGATAAATCACTCCCATCACCGCACAGGCATCGTGTATCGGACCTCCGTTCATCTTCCGCTCATTTAGATAGCTGGCTGAAAAAAAGTCAAGCAGTCCTGCCACCAGCTGGAATATGGCTCCCTCCTCTTTTCGAAACAATTCAAATTCCTCTTGATATATCAAAGCCTTATGCGTTACATCAAGCCCGTATACCTCCAATGGGATTTGGCTGTCCATAACAATCCGTGCCGCTTCCGGATCTGCCCAGATATTAAACTCTGCCAACGGAGTACGATTTCCCAGAAACGCGCCTCCTCCCATCAAAGAAATACGGGCAATTTTGCGGTGCAGATGCGGATATGCCAAGAGAAATACCGCAATATTCGTACAGGTTCCCGTAATAATTAAAGTCACCGGCGTCTCACATTCTTCTACCAGTCTCGCAATTAACTCCTCCGCAGGCTCTTTCGCCGGCTCAAATGTCGGTTCCGGCAGAACCGGACCATCCATGCCGCTCTCTCCATGTATATCCCGTGCAACATGAAGGGATTGCAGCAGGGGAGCTGTTCTTCCCTTTGCCACCGGAATATCTGTTCTTGCACAAATCTCCAGGATTTTTCTTGCATTTTTTTCTGTCTTGTCCACTGTTTGATTTCCTGCTGCTGCCGTTATTCCCAGTACATCCAGCCTGTCACTGGCCAGAGCGGTAATTAGCGCAATCGCATCATCATGCCCGGGATCGCAGTCTATAATAACCGGAATTTTGTTCATTTTTCTCCTCCTTCTATTAAAAGTCGCTGCGCGACGGCACTAAAGGGTAAAGTCACTTCGGCACACCTGTAATGAGAGGAACTTTTATTCGAAAGAGCACTCATAAAAGTTCCTCTCGTGCGCCTTTGCGACTTTACCAGCCAGGAAAAATTATTTTTCAAAACTGCTTGACATTTCTTAGCCGGGCTATTCTATAGTCGCTGCGCGGCGGCACTAAAGGGTAAAGCCGCTTCGGCACACCTGTAATGAGAGATTTTACTTTTTATGCCGCTTCCCCTCGCCTTTATGGGTTCCTCCAACAAAGAACAAAGCCGTAATGGTCACTATATAAGGAAGCATCTGCATGGTTTCTGCCGGTAAGCGCAGAGATTGCATGACATTGGGAAGAGCCTCGGCCGCACCAAACAGAATTGCCGAAAGCATTGTCGGCACCACCATCCCGCCTCCCAGATTCTGTGCGGCAATCGCCATAAAGCCGCGTCCTGCCACCATATCACGGGTAAAGAAAGGAAGGTACCCCATAGACATATACACGCCTCCCATCGAAGCCAGAACACCTGCTAAAACAATTGCAATGAACCTTGTACGCACTACCTTAATACCAACAGATTCTGCCGCCTGCGGATTCTCTCCTATGGAACGGATTCGAAGTCCCAGCGCTGTCTTATTGATAAAAATGTAAACCAGAATAACCGAAAGAAGCGCCGCGTAGGTCATAATATTATGGCCGGATACAATGGAACCAAGCAAAGGAATCTTTTCAACCAAGGGGATACTGACATTTGGTACGGTTAGGCTGCTTAGACTGGTAGAGGTTCCTTTATCTCCGCATATTACATACAGTGCAAAAACAGTTCCTCCACTTCCAAGTGTATTCAATGCAAGCCCTGTCAAAACCGTATTCGCATTTAAGATTAACACAAAATATGCAAAAATGAAAGCAACGATTACTCCGCAGAAGATTCCGCTCAAAACTCCCAGAAGCGCACTGTGCATAAAAGCGCTGCCAACAACTCCTCCAAGGGCCGCAAACAGCATAATGCTCTCAAATGCAATACACATCACTCCTGCCTTCTTAGTAAGCAGCGCCGCCATTGCAGCCAGAATCAGAGGAGTAGCCATTCGCAGAATACTATATACAAACTCTGCCGAAAAAATACTTTGTAATACCATATTCATTGTCTATTCCCCCTTTATCTCCAGCTCCAGCCGGGATGCTTTTACAATTTCTCGATGTTTCCATCCCTCCAGAAAACGCTCTGCCGCTACAAATATAATAATGATAGCCTGAATAATATACACAATCTCTACAGGAACATCAGAGGATCTCGCCATAATATCAGCTCCTACACGAATATAAGCCAAAAACAGAGCTGCAGGTGCAACGAATTTCGGATTGTAATGTGACAGGATTGCAATAAGCACTCCGTCAAACCCATGATTGGAAAGCGCCTGATATTGAAAACGGCCATACATCCCCAACTGCTCCACGGCTCCGCCCATGCCTGCCACAAAGCCTCCCACAAGCTGACAGCCCAATATTGTCCCTGCCACATTCATACCGGAATATTTTGCAAAATTGGGATTTTTTCCAATCATACGGATACAATACCCCCATTGGCTTTTGTAAAGGTACAAGTATCCCAAAATCAAAACCATTACGGCAATAAGTAAACCGGCATGCACATTGGTCTTGGAAAATAAATCCGGAAGAATTGCCGTATCACGATATTGATAAGAACACGGATAACCTGCCTGGGCATCGCGAATTACATAATTAATTATCAAAAGTCCTAAATACAAAGACACGTAGTTCATCATCAGCGAAGATACAACCGGCAGCACACCCTTCTTCACATACAAAACGGCAGGGATACCGCACACGAGAGCGCCGGCAAAGCCGCCCCCAATGATGCAAAGCAGCGGATGTATTCCATAGGGAAGCGCAAAGGTCACTGCAATATATGCAGCCGCCACGCCCCCGAGAAAAAATCCTCCCTCACTCGCCATGTTAATCTGATTACAAGAGTACATAATACTGACACTGACGCCTGTAAACAGAAGCGGTATCGTCATTTCTACGATATTTCCAAGTCTTCGTACTGTTAAAAAAGGTCCGAACAAAAAATTCCCCATCGTCTCAAACGGCGTCTTACTTACAAAGCAGACGAAGCCAAAGGCAATAGTCAATGCTATTACTACTGCGACCAACATTCGAATAATCCGAAAACGCTGCTCAATCTTTCTACTCTGCATAGTACGCACCTCCTGCCTCTTCCTTTGACTGCCGTTTTAAGCCCAGCATATATTCTCCCAGTATGGTCTCATCAACCTTAGACGCATCCTCGAAATATGCGGCGATCTCACCGTTATTCATAACGATAATACTGTCGCTTGTCTCAATCACCTCTGTCAGGTCTGCGGAAATCAGCAGTACGCCAACCCCCTCATCCCGCAAGCTCACAAGTTTTTTCCGAATAAACTCGCTGGCGCCCACATCGATTCCTCTGGTCGGCTGATTCGCAATAATCACCTTGGGATTGGAAGAAAATTCTCGGGCAACAACTACTTTCTGAATATTTCCGCCCGATAATGTTCTGACCTGTGCATCCTTATTATCACATTTAATGCCGTAATTTTGAATCAACTGGTTTACACATTCCTTTATTCTTTTAAAATCAAGCAGACCATTTCGATTAAACTCTTTTTTATAATAACGTTCCGATATCATGTTTTCTTCAATTGAGGCATCTCCTACCGAACCGTAAGTCATCCGATCCTCCGAAATATGAGCGACCCCGGACAATCGAATATCACGAATAGATGCCCCGGACAATGCCTTCCCGTCAACCAAAATTTCACCTGTTTGTCCCGACAGCAAGCCTGTAATCATTTCTGATATTTCCCTCTGTCCGTTTCCTTCCACACCGGCTACTCCCAGAATTTCTCCCTTCCGCACACTAAAAGAAATATCCTTTACTACCTGTTTTCCATGCATGTCCGTGTAACTTAGATGTTTTACCTGCAGCACGGAGCTTCCCGGCTTTGCTTTTTCTTTTTCTATATTGAGCATGACATTGCGGCCAACCATCTTATTCGAAATCTCCTGCTCCGTAATGTCACTGACATCGGCAATCCCCGTTACCTTTCCGTTTCTGAGTACGGTTAAACGATCACAGATCTCTTTGATCTCATTCAGCTTATGAGAAATGAAAATCACCGTATAGCCGTTCTTTTTCAAATTCAAAAGCTCCGTAAAAAGCTCTTTTGTCTCCTGAGGCGTCAATACTGCCGTAGGCTCGTCCAAAATCAGCACCTCAACCCCGCGGAATAAAACTTTCAAAATTTCTACTTTTTGCTTAAAACCTACCGGAAGATCTTCTACCTTAGCTTCCGGATCAACCAGAAGATTATATTTTTCAGAGATCTCTCTTGTCCTTTCCACTGCTGTTTTATAATCGAACAGAACCCCTTTTTTCGGTTCCATTCCAAGCACCATGTTCTCAGCTACGGTGAGGGAGGGCACCAGCATAAAATGCTGGTGCACCATACCGATTCCATAATCAAGCGCTGCCAAAGGATTCGCAATATGGATTTCTTCTCCTTTATAAAATATTTTTCCCTCTTCCGGCTGTTCGTGCCCAAAAAGAATCTTCATTAAGGTGCTTTTTCCTGCCCCGTTTTCGCCTACAAGAGCATGTATTTCACCTTTTTTCACAGAGAAGTTTACGTTTTTATTGGCCACAAAACCATTGCTGTATACCTTGGTGATGTTTTCCATAGATAAAATATACTCATTGTTTACCATCTATGCCCCATCCCTTCATCATGCTATGCACAAACTTATCCTTCCTGAGCCGCACTGTCCTTAATCTGATTCAATTCTTCTGTTGTCATTGTCATTGCACTCTTAACTTTAATCTCTCCGGAGATAATCTTCTCCTTAATCTCGGAAATCTGATTTATAATATCTTCCGAAACAATTGCATTTGTATAATCATTCACTGTAATATCCATTCCGCCGTCAGAGATTCCCGCATTCTCCTGAACACCCCAGTTGATGGTTCCGTTGATATATTCGACCATTTTGTCATACATCAAAACGTCCAGCTTCTTTACGACTGAGGTGGCAATATGCTTCGAGATCTCCGGATCATTTTCCTCCATCAATATCGCCTGATCCTGGTCCACACCAATTGCCAGCTTATTCTCTGACTTTGCCGCATCTAAGACGCCAAGACCTGCGGAGCTTGCTACCTGAAATACAATATCTGCCCCCTGCTGATATTGTGCAATGGCCAATTCCTTTGCCTTTGCGGTATTCTTAAAGTCTCCTACATAAGAAAACAGTACCTTGCAGCTTGGATCAATATATTTTACACCTTCAATGTATCCCACCAAAAAATCATTAACCGAACTATTCTCACCGCCTCCAACAAAGCCAACAATATTCTCACCGTTCGTATATTCTCCTGCTTCCTTGGTCCGGAGCGCAGCCAATGCGCCGCCCAAGAATGCGCCCTCATTTTGCTTGCACATAACAGAAACACAGTTATTCAAATCTCCGGCAGAATAATCCAGCTCCGTATCGTAAATGATATATTTCTGCTCCGGAAATTCCTTTGCAACTTCAATAATTGCCTCTTTCATATTGAAAGTTCCTGCAACAATTACATCCCACTCGCCAGATTCGCTTAGCTCCGTAAGCGTCGGTATCTGCTTCGTTGCATCTCCCATCAGCTCTACGGCCTTTGTCTCAAATCCATACTCGTCCGCCGCCTTATTGATACCTGCCCAAACAGAGTCCGAAAATGCTTTATCCCCCAGATTTGTATTAAATATTGCAACCACCTTCATGTTCTTCGTATCCTTGACCTCTGCTTCTTCGTCCTTTGGATCTTCTTCTGCCTGGTCTGGAAAATCCGGAGCATACATATCTCGGAACATTTCTACGGCAGAAACTAAACGGTATTATTTATATCCAGACCGCTGAAACACCGGAAGCTGTCCGTATTCGTATCTACAAGCAAATCCAGCAGGCGCGAATCCCTCTGGTTACAACGAACAAGATTGCTTCCGGTTTCGACCCTCCGGCTATTATTTCCGATCATTTTTATGGCGGATATCTGGCAGCCCGGCATCTGCTTGAACTTGGCCATCGTTCCATCGGCTGTCTCACAGGACCTGATAACGTCATCTGTACGGACCGGCTGAACGGCTATAAAAAAGCCCTGAACGAATTTCATATTCCATTTCGTCCGGAGCTTATCTATGAAGGAGAATACACCATGCAAAGCGGATACGATACCTTATCTGCTTTGCGCGGCCGACAGGTCTCTTCCATTTTCTGTTTTAACGATATCATGGCCCTTGGTGTATACAGAGCTGCGCGAGCCTATGGCCTAAAAATACCGCAGGATATATCTATCATCGGCTATGATGATATTCCCAATGCAGATCTGGTAGATCCGCCGCTTACATCCGTATCTCAAGATACGGTGCAAATCGGAATACAAGCTGTCCAGCTTTTACTTCGAATCCTCCGCAAAGAAGAGAATATCCAAAATATTATATTGACTCCTACGCTCCAAGTACGCGGAAGTACTGCAAAAATATCATAAAATAAGAGCCTTGAACAAGATAAGCCGGCTGGCTTTTCTGATATCCGGTGTATGTAAACCTCACAAACACAGGATACCAAAAAGCCAGCCGGCTTACTTTGCGAAAGATCCGTACATCCCCGCTACCTTAACACCACTACCCCAAGAAACCACAAAAGATAAACATGAGCAGGATAGAAAATATAATAAAAATACTTCCTGCACCGCCCCTTCTTTTTGTTGCAGCAAAGGATCAGAGGCAATGCCAATATCATCATCCACTGAAAATCATTATTCAGCATATGATACAGATCGAAGAACGGCCGAAAAGAGGCGCCCCAAAGCACCATACCTGTCATAACCTCCATCAAGACTACCAGCACATCCGTACCCAGCAGCATAAAAAACCGCCCCCAAATTCCAAAGGCCGAGTTCAGGAAAAACATCAGACAAATAGCCAAATAACCAATGGAAAGCTTCCGCTTGTCCTCTTTGGTATAATAGAATACCGCTCCCATCAGTACATACATAAACGCACCTTCACAGGTAAATATACTGCCGCAGGCTGCGGAAAGAATACTCAAAACTGCATATGGAATCTCCGCAATCTCATAAAGCGCAGCCCACACACCTGCAAAGGCAATCTGAGCCAAGCCATACCCAAGCCACACACCCCACTTCTTCCTGTGATGCTTCTTCCCATATTCCAGCACCTCTATAAAAAATGCGCCGGCAAAAAGAGTAGAGAAAATATCGCTTGTTACTGTCGTCATAAGCCCGTTCTTTTGAACCACAACAGACAAACCCAAATTGACAAGGGCCATCAAAATACCGCACACATAAAGGCGCAGCAAATACCGCTTCTTATTGCTGGTCTTGTCCAAGCTCCAGGCCATAGCATAAAAAAACAAGGGCGCCGCCAGCCGCCCGATCCACTGGAACCAAATAGGCGCCTCCGGTATAAATGCTCCAATATAATTCACTGCCATCGCTACCAAAGCAATGCGTTTCAGCATGGTTACAGACATATTTCATACCTCCGCTTTTGTATATCTTTTGTATTTTACAATATTCTTACATAAAAGGAAAGTATTTGTTACAAATATTAAAATTTTCTTAAGACTTCAATAATACCCGGCTCTATTTCCCGCATTTTCCATCTGATGAAAACAGGTTGTATCCTACCAGCATCAGAGAAAAGGCCGCCAGCGCACGTACAAACCATCCCTGTACAGGCATAAAAAAGGTAGTCAGTATCCCTACTCCGATCCAGAACATAACAAATCCAAGCAATTGCTTCATAACGGCTCCCGACACAAAAAAGTTCTCACTCTATTATATGCAGAAAAAGGGCCGGCAGATACCTGCCGCCCTCTTATCTCTATATGAGTACCCTTATAAACCCGCCGTAAGCGTATGACGGGTTTTCTCTTTGTGTACAGACTTATGGACGGCTATACATCCGCCTCTTCCTTCTCAATTACATCCACCGCATCCTGAATCGCATCGGCTACAGGGCTGCTCTCCTTCTTCCCCCCTGTAAACTTATTCACAAAATCCGGCACCATATCCAATATCTTTGTTACCGTATCCTGATTCTTCACATTCACCAGCTTCGTCACGCCGCCGGAAATCACTAAAATCGCACTGGGAGAAATCTTAGCGCCCATACCTCCCCCTGCGTTCTG
Organism: Clostridia bacterium; assembly: GCA_910574835.1. GTDB lineage: Bacteria > Bacillota > Clostridia > Lachnospirales > Lachnospiraceae > Laedolimicola. Next base: position 9,190 of record CAJTDE010000036.1, read on the forward strand.
CTTCTTATCTCCGGCAAAAGCCCCTGCCCCTACGCCAAAGGATACGTCAACCAAGGGAAGTATAATGGTATCTCCAATGGTAACAGCATCGCCCACTACGGTCTTTGTGGTAATAAAATTATCCATTCCTTTAAATAGTGACTGTACGGTTGTATCAAAGTTATTGTTCATGGTGATCCTCCTATTTTAGTTCCGTAATATTCTTTCCTATACACCTTGCCTAAATCAATTTCCCGTCACAAATGCATGTGCCTGTAAATCGATTTGTGCATAGGAAAGAATATTACTGTTTTAGTTCCGTAATATTCTTTCCTATACACCTTGCCTAAATCAATTTCCCGATACCTTTTATCTCTCACTCAGCCTGTGATAAACGTACCGAACATTTTTATCTCTCCAGAGCTTCCATAAAATCAGAGCTACCGTTACCAATCGAAGCCTTCCCTTGATAAACAGCTCTCCCTCCAGAATACTTTGTTCAAAATCCGGGTATACCTTAACATTATCCTTAAAAACCGGATAGAATATACTGATGCCGCCTAAAATCTCTCCTGTAAGAGCCGGATCTTCCGTCCCAAAGTGAAGTTCTCCGCGTATCTTCTTCGGCAGCAGCTTCCTCAAGAGATATTTTAACTGTGCCATGCATTGTGCCAAGGCTTTCTTTGTCCGCTCATCCAGAAGAAATTCCTTCGTATTCCGGTACTTTTGAATCCCTTTTTTTATTTTACCACAGATTCTGCGGAATGTATATTTCAGATTTCTGATTTTATCCCGGATTTTGAGAATCTTAAGGAAAAATGCTTTTATTTTTCCTATCAAACGCTTAAGAAAGTTTTGTGAAGCTCCATTCTCTTCTGCTTTTTCCTCGTTCATTTCCTCTTCTTTTGAAATTGTCTCTTCGTCCTCGACGTCCAAAGCCCTTTCAAGTTCTGAAACATGCTTCTCCCCGCTTTTATCCACAGCGTCTTCTTTTGACAAATGATTCTCTATTCCTGCCGAAATCTTCTCTTCCTCCCGCTTCATGGCGGTTTTGGCTTCCCGAAGCAGCTCGTCCGCTTCCTCCTCTATTTCCTCCGCCTCCTCCGTTCTTCTTTTGATAGTGAATCCAAAAAGCTTAATTTTTACGGATAGCTGTCCGTCCCGGAAATCCACCGGAACACTTATCATATGCAGCAGCCATGTAAGCTTGGCCTTTATCTCCAAATCCTTTTCTCTGCACAAAGTTCCTTTATAACGAACAGGCACAAAAAGCAGCAGCAAAAGGATCAGAAGAAGCAGCCCCAAAAGCGAGGCCAAAATAATACCTATTATTTTTAAAATAAGCAAAATGATATGCACATCTACTTCTCCTATTCCAATTCCGTAAGCCTTTGTACGGCGCCGGAAGAAAGTCCGGTTCCGCAAGCTTTTACTTTGCCGTCCCGAAATATTCCCTTACACGAAAGCCCCCTGTTTCCCTGTAAATATCCTCTATCATCTGCCGCGTCATCTCCAATGCCTCCTCATAACCGGAAGCAATTCCCACAACAAAGGGGTTCTGGCTGTAAAAGGCAGGCTGCTTCAAATGCATCGCATGAAAGATATCAAACAGATCCTGCTCATTGGACGCCAGGGAAATAAAGTAAATGCTGACCATTCCAATGCCTCTGTTTGCCTTCCGTATAATCTTGTCCTTCTTTTTGGCTGTCTTTTCGCTTAAATAAAGCTCCTTCGCCCACCTCATAAAACTGCCTTTCTTCCTAATTGTAGTCGCTGCGCGACAGCACTAAAGGGTAAAGTCACTTCGGCACACCTGTAATGAGAAAAACTTTCATTCGAAAGGGCACTCATGAAAGTTCCTCTCGTGCGCCTTTGCGACTTTACCATTTAAGTCGCTGCGCGACAGCACTAAAGGGTAAAGTCACTTCGGCACACCTGTAATGAGAAAAACTTTCATTCGAAAGGGCACTCATGAAAGTTCCTCTCGCGCGCCTTTGCGACTTTACCATTTAAATCGCTGCGCGATGGCACTAAAGGGTAAATATAACACGAAAGGAACGCCGCAAAACGAAAAACAGGATTTACTTTGCGACATTCCTTCAAAAATACTTTTTATTTCCCCAAAGATTACTTTTCTTCAGATCCAGATACTCATTATAAGCGCGCTCCAATATCTGCTTCTCGTTGGAAAACTTCAACAGATGATAAGCCTCATGGAACTTATAATACCCCGAATCTACAAAATACTCCTCACGCTGTGGTTTACTGTAATAATTATCCGCCATCATCAGGTACCAGTGGACATCCTTCTCCACCGTATCCTCCGGCACGGAAAAAGAATACTGGCTTTTTCCAATATATTTAATAATGGATGCTTCTACGCCCGTCTCCTCTCGTACCTCCCGAACCGCCGTATCCTTAAATTCCTCTCCCGGTTCTACGGTTCCCTTAGGAAGGACCCAGCCCTCGTACCGATTCTTGTAATTCTTGTACAAAAGCAGAATCTTCCCCCGAAATATTACCACACCGCCACAACTGGTTGCCTCAATCATTGCAAAACCTCCCTGTCTGGTGTGTCCCTTAGACTGGTAACAGTATAACTCTTTTTGAGAAGTTTGACAAGACCCTCCCTGGAAAAGAAAAGCTTAAACAATTCTTAAATTTATAACGGCAGACCGGATAGGATAAAATATTCAGCTCTCAAGGTGCAAACAACAAAAAATCATTTACGGCCGCCTATATGCAGCCGCAAATGATTCAACATGCGATTTCGATTTGGGAAGCGCTGATTTTATTTAAATGCTATTTCTCATCCTCCACGCCATACGGATTGGTCACACCATCCATATTTTTGCTTCCGATTTTTTTGTGGAACTCCGGGTCCTTTGGAATATCCGGATTGATTCCCAGATCGACCGGAGCAAAGCAAGCCACAATTTGCAGAGGAATAATATACTCCCACGGAGAAAACAGCGGATCTTCCGTAAATTCCACCAGCAAATCCTTCTCCCTAACCTGACTTACCCCCTCCGGCGAGGCAATCAGATAATTGTGAGGCGTCCACTCGCTTAAAATATCAATGAGTTTTAAGGTCCTTGCCTTATAATCTCCCTTGGACCCCACATAAAACACATGGGCGCTGTCCGTAATGGAATTATAAATTCCGTGAAAAAATTCTTCAATGTCGTACCCGGTTACGCCTTCACGAACCGTCTCCAGAATCTTAAGCGAACCCTCCAGCACATCTGCATACATCCCGTCATACCCTACAACAATAATCCGCTTTGCATGAAGAAATTCCTTTTTGATTCTTCCATACCATGCGACAGACGCCCTGGTCACCGTTTCCAGATTGTCGATCACGCGGAACATCCGCTCCCGGTAAGCCGCAGCCTTTTCTTCTGTGGTAATTCCCTTTGCCAGAGCAAGCTCCGTAAGCATCATCATCAGCGTAACCGTAGTTCCTGCATATCCCTTTGTCTTGGCTCCGCATTTTTCATTTCCCACTTCGATCAAGGTTTTTGAATCCGTATGCTCGAAGATAAATGCGCTTTTATTTGCGGAAACTCCTGCCGTTCCAAAGCCCTGCGCCTTTGCACAGTCAAGCCCGGCCACCGTGGAAAGGCTCTGCCCTCCCTGGGACATGCCGATCACAAGGGTGTTCTTATTAAATACCTTCTCGCCGCGCTCAAATTGTGTGGGATACATGCAGATCACCTTCATTCCAAGCAGCTCTTCCAGATAATTCTTTGCGGAAAGCCCCGCATGGTAGCTGGTGCCGGAACCCAAAACATAGATCTGCTCAATCTCCCGATCCTTAAATTTCTCTACAAACTCCTCCGTAATCTCCTTACGGTTCTCAATGATATGCTTTAGCACAACCGGAGTTTCACAAATATAATTATACATGTTTGATGCCATTATAAAATACCCAAGACGCTTCCTACAATTCCGACGATAATCATGCCCCAAAGAATTGTGGTGGTCTTAAATCCTTTCTGTAATAATTTATATGTACCAAGTGTCAGAGCCAAGGGCAGAAAACCGGAAATGATTCCGTCAAAAATATCCTGAACCACAATATCCGCTCCGCCAATATTCAAAACAAGGGGACTCGCCAGATTCACCATCGAAGCGCACATAGAGCCTACTACAACAAGTCCTAATACCTTTGCCACCTCGGAAAGAGCTGCGATAACTCCGCCTTCCGACATGCTGCCCAGGAAGCTCATACCGCTTTGATACCCGATTTTCAGTCCAAAATAGCGTACCAGCAGATGCGGAATGTTATAAATCAGCAAAAACATAATAACGCCGAGAATACTTCCCTGTGCCGCCAAAGAGCAGCCGATACCGGCTCCGATAATACGGAATGTTCCCCAGAAAAAGGAATCTCCAATACCTGCCAGCGGCCCCATCAAAGCAGTTTTTACTGCGTTGACAGATTCCGGATCGCCCTCTTCTCCATTTTCCTTAGCCTTTTTCAGCTTTTCTTCCATAGCAATCGCAACACCCGTGATGAAAGTAACAATTGCAGGAGTTGTATTAAATATTACTGTGTGGCGCTTTAATGCCGCGGACGCCTCCTCCTTATCCGGATACAGCTTTTTCAGTGCAGGAACCATCTGATAAGCAAAGCCTACATTCTGCATTCTCTCATAAAAGAAGCATGCCTGCAGCGGAAAGGACCGCCAAAAGGTTTTCTTAAAAATATCCTGTGTCATAACGGATTCTTCATTTGTCAATTCTTTCTTATCTGCCATTACAGTTCACCTCCCAAATCATCGGACATTTCTGCTGAAACAGCTGCCGTAACTGCCTCTGCTTTTCTTCCCTTTCCATATTGAAACATGATATAAGCAATCGTAGTTCCAATTACGGCAGCGCCCACCGTATTGACGCCAAGCAAAGCGCTTAATGCCCAGCCAACAAAGAAGAATGCTACATTTTTCTTATCAAACAAAAGCTGCATCAGGATAGCAATTCCAAGTGCCGGAAGCATACCGCTTGCCACGCTAAAGCCCGAAATGACACTTTGAGGCAGTTTCTCAACAAAGGACCCAATCACGGCAGAGCCAAGCAGCGCTCCGCAGAATACCAGCAGGAAATAGGCCAGAAAGAACAGCCCCGCTCCTCCCCACAGCGCACGATCAATGCCTTTGTAATCGCCCCTCTCCGCGGCCTTATCTGCCTGATGGGCAAAATAACCGTTTGCAGTACGAACAAGTACGCCTACTAACTGGCCAAGTGTTGCAATCGGCAGTGAAAGCGCTACCGCCGCACTGACATCAAGGCCGGAACCGATTGCAAAGGCTGTGGCCAGGATGCTGCCTGATACCGTATCCGGAATTGTTGCCGAACCAATTCCAACGATTCCCATCATTACCAGCTCCAGAGAAGCTCCCACTACGATTCCCGTCTGAAAATCCCCCATAATCAACCCTACGGCCGGCCCTAAAAACAACGGCCTATCCAACATACACATACCCATTACACGGCTGTCCCAGATACCGATACCTCCTAGGATGCCAAGTAAAACTGCCTGAATAACACTCATGGTTTTTCTCCTTCCTAATTCCCTTTGTTAAAATTTTTCCGTATTTCTTCACAAGTGAGCTTTTTAGCCGTTGGGTCCGGCTGCATCGTAATCGCCATACCTGCCTGCTCCAGCCGATTCATAACTGCAATATCATCCTCTGACATGTAGGAGTTCATATCGATCTGTCTTTTTCCTTCTCCGCTGCGCAATCCTCCGAGCAGAATTTCCTTTATGGCCCCTTCTGTCTTGCCGCATATGTATTCCGCATCCTGTATTGTTTTCGCAACAACCATAATGGTGCGGGAAGCATGCTTGGGATTGTTGATGACTGCTGCCGCTCCGTCCAAAGATTTCATTGATAGGGTAACTCCCGGAGGCGTCGCCAGTTTAAAAGCCATCTGCATCGTCTGATCAGTAATCACCTGGTTGTTTGCAATCAGAATTACATCCGCTTTATAAAAGTTCACCCAGGCAACCGCCACCTGGCCGTGAAGCAGACGGTCGTCCACACGCAATACCTTAATCATTCCTTTCTTCCTCCCTTCTTTAAAATTCCGCAATATTATCCTACAGCTCGCCCTCTTCATCCTGCAGGGCATCTGCGGCTGTCATATCATTTACTAGTACAAGTGTATCCTTTGCTTCCTCTATCACTGATCGGATGCTCTTTAAATTCTCTTCTCTGTCGTCTGTCAGCTCTAACATAGCCAGAGAAAGCAAAAGTCCAAGGTTGAGACCGGATACCAGATAAAAATCCGGATGCTCCGGCAAAATCCCGATTGCAGACTGGGTAGTGCTGCCGCCCGGAATATCCGTAATCAAGATGGTGGGAGCCGAATTGTCAAAAGCCTTCCATGCATTTTCAATCATTGCTTTCGTCTGATTCACAGACTCATCCAGTGTAATACACAGAGCTGTCAGATTCGGCACATCTCCGAGAATAAACCGGCAGGACTGCGCAATCCCCTGAGAAAATTCTCCATGTGTCAGCAAAATTATATTTTTCATTCCATTCCTCCTTTCCCCCGCCTTTTAATGTATATACATTTTTATATATATTAATATACATTTATAAGTTTGTCAATACATTTTGTAAAAATTTATATACTTTATCTTATTAAATTGTATGTTATTTGTAGCAAATAACAAGGAAAAAGAATAATATATTTTTCATTATGTTGACTTTCTCCTGTTCCTTCTCTATAATATGTATATATATTTCAATGCAAAAAGTATATTTTTCAGGAGAAATAATATGAAAAAAGCGCCTCTTTATATTACAATTGCTCAAGATCTCATGGAACTGATCCAAAATGGAACTCTGCGCTCCGGCGAACAGCTTATGACGGAAGCCCAGCTCTGCGAGAAATACCAAGTGAGCCGCATGACTGCTAACAAAGCCCTATCCACCCTTGTAGCCCAGGGATACATCAACCGCACAGCAGGAAAAGGGAGCTTTGTGCTGGAGCCAAAGGTTACAAAAGACATCGGAGCTTCCAATATCAGCAGCTTTTCCCGGGACATGGCCTCAGTAGGTAAAAACCCCGGCGCCATCCTGGTAGAATACCGCGTTATGCGGGCGGAAGAAGCTCCCCTGGCCGCAGAACGCCTTCAGCTTGCAAAGCAGGAACTGATGCACTATATTTTCCGTATCCGTACCAGCGATAATGTCCGGATTGCCCTCAGCCACACTCATATCCCCTGCAAGTATCTTCCGGCTCTGGATGTAACCATTCTGGAAGGCTCCCTTTATGAATACCTTGACCAAACCTACCATATCCATCCCCGCGTACTGGATTACAATTTCAACGCGCTTCTTTCTAACAAAAAGCAGCAGGAGCTATTGCAGACAGAGTCCTGCGCACTGTTGAAATCCAGTCACACCAGCACCATTGAATCGGACATCCTTTTTGAATATACGGAAACCTACTATGTAGGCAACCGATACACTTATCACTTTTCGAGGACGACAGAAGCATGATAAAAGCAATATTTTTCGACATTGACGGAACACTGTACTCCCACAAAAACCATCAGATTCCAAAAAGCGCTCTTAACGCCTTAATGCAGCTTCGAACGCAGGGGATTCTTCTATTTATATCAACCGGGAGACATATGATTATGATTGAACACCTTCTGGGCAGCCAGTTCCTGTTTGACGGCTACGTATCTTTGACCGGTCAGATTTGCCTCAACCGCGAGAAGGAAATTTTTTACAGGAATCCCATCTGCCAAGAAGATACAAAGAAAATTATAGAATTTTTCAATAAGAAAACGGTTCCTCTTACCTTAATGGAAGAAAACCGCCGGTACATCAACTTTGACAGCAGCGAGGCCGGAGACGTTTTAAAAACGCTTTCCTCCTTCTCTCCCCCTGTGGAAGCCTATCATGGCGGAGCGCTCTACCAGGTATCCGGCTTTCTTCGTGAAGAGGATGCAGAAGAACTGCTCTCACCTCTTACAAGCTGCAAATATACGATGTGGAACGACGGCGCAATCGACATTATCCCCGCAGACGGCGGCAAAACCACAGGTATCCGGAGGCTTCTGGAATACTATCATCTAAGTGCCGACAGCATCATGTCCTTCGGCGACGGAGACAACGACGCCGACATGTTGGAATTTGCCCAAATCGGCGTAGCTATGGGAAATGCATCCCCAAAAGCCAAAGAAGCCGCCGACTACACCACAACAGATATAGACGACGGCGGAATTGCCAATGCATTGAAGCATTTTCATCTATTATAAAAGACCAATCCGATTGCTCCGCTTATCCTGAATGGACAGACATTTATGAATACCTATCTCAACAAACGGACGCCGCCGGGAAAGAAAATCCCTTTCCCGGCGGCGTCCGTCCTTATAAGCCGTCTTCTCATTACAATGATTCTTTCTCAATCAATTCCCTCAGCTTCCCAAAGGCGTCCTTAATTCCCCCAACCTCATTAATCACCCCTTCTTCTACCGCCTGCTTTCCGACTAAGACGGAACCCACATCCTTCGTAAGCTGCCCTGTCTCCAGCATCAGCTTCAGAAGCCGTTCCTCCGAAATCCCGCTGTGAGAAGTAATAAATCCTGCAATCCGATCCTGTATCTTCTGAAAATAGTCAAAGGTCTGCGCCACCCCGATTATCAGCCCTGTCATGCGCACCGGATGAATCATCATAGTGCCCGTAGGCACAATAAAAGAATAATCTGTTGATACCGCCAGCGGCACCCCGATAGAATGGCTTCCCCCAAGAACTAATGAAACTGTCGGCTTACTCAAAGAGGCAATCATCTCCGCAATAGCAAGCCCCGACTCCACATCGCCGCCCACCGTATTGATCAGCACCAGAAGTCCCTGAATGGTTTTACTGTCCTCCAAAGCCGCAAGCTGGGGAATCACATGCTCATACTTGGTTGTCTTGGAATTGGAGGGCAGACATTCATGACCCTCAATCTCACCGATGATATTTAAGAGATGAATCTTCGCCTCCCCGTCCTCCAAGGTAAGCTGTCCATATTCCTCCACCTGCTTATCCTGCCGCTCCTGCTTCTCTTCTGTCTTATTCTCCTCCTGGTTCTGATTTTTTTCCTTCTTATTCTCGCTCATAAATAAAATCAGCCTCGCTTCCCATACAATTTGTATATTAGTATACCCTGCGGGTATCCTGTTCATACATATCCCTTCGGGATAGGCGGACTTCGTCCGTCAAGGTATACCCTAGCGGGTACCCCATTAATGCATATCCCTCCGGGATAGGCGGACTTCGTCCGTCAAGGTATACCCTAACGGGTACCCCATTAATGCATATCCCTCCGGGATAGGCGGACTTCGTCCGTCAAGGTATGGAAAGTAAGACTGATTTTTATTTTACACAATATTCCTATATACTTTTGCCCGCAGCGCTTAAATCCTACGCCTGTTCCAAAGCCTGCTTAAGATCCGCTATAATATCCTCCGGATTCTCAATTCCCACGGAAAGCCGAATCATTCCCGGCGTCACGCCCGCCTCCGCAAGCTGCTCGTCCGTCATCTGCCTGTGCGTGTGGCTGGCCGGATGAAGAACACAGGTACGTGCGTCCGCCACATGGGTCACAATAGCCGCCAGCTTCAAGCTGTCCATAAAGCGCACCGCTTCCTCGCGACCGCCCTTTAAGCCAAAGGAAATCACACCGCAGGTACCTTTTGGCATATATTTTTGCGCCAAAGCGTAGTAAGGATCGTCCTTTAATCCCGCAAAGTTCACAAACTCCACCTTCTCATGTCCGTGAAGATACTCCGCTGCCGCCTTTGCATTGCTGCAATGCCGCTCCACTCTAAGAGCCAATGTCTCCAGACCCACATTCAGAAGAAATGCATTCATTGGAGCGGGAATACTTCCCAGATCGCGCATTAGCTGGGCTGTAGCCTTCGTAATATAAGCCAGCTTCCCAAACTGCTGTGTATACACCACACCATGATAAGTCGGGTCCGGCGTAGTCAGTCCCGGGAACTTATCCTTGTGAGCGTCCCAATCAAAATTGCCGCTGTCCACTATGCAGCCGCCTACCGCCATCCCGTGGCCGTCCATGTATTTTGTCGTAGAATGAGTTACAATGTCCGCCCCCCATTCAAAAGGACGGCAGTTGATGGGTGTTGCAAAGGTATTGTCCACAATCAGCGGACATCCGTAGCTGTGAGCCAGACGTGCAAACTTCTCAATGTCCAGAACCACCAGAGCCGGATTCGCAATGGTTTCTCCTACCACCGCTTTTGTATTGGGGCGAAAAGCCGCCTCAATCTCTTCCTCGGAGGCGTCCGGGTCCACAAAGGTACACTCGATTCCCATCTTTTTTAAAGTAGCGGCATACAGATTAAAAGTGCCTCCGTATACCTTGGCAGAGCACACCAGATGATCCCCCGCCTCGCAGATATTGGTCACCGCATAGAAATTAGCCGCTTGTCCGGAGGAAGTAAGCATGGCGGCCACGCCGCCCTCCAGCTCTGCAATCTTAGCCGCCACACAGTCATTGGTGGGATTTTGCAGACGTGTATAAAAATACCCGTTGTCCTCCAGTGCGAAAAGACGCCCCATTTCTTCCGTAGTATCGTATTTAAAAGTCGTGCTCTGATAAATAGGCAAAACCCTGGGTTCTCCCTTTTTCGGCTTCCAGCCGCCCTGAATGCAGATGGTATCCTGTCTCATGCCATATACCTCCCTTTCAGCTCATATACCATAGCCATATACTGCTCACGGCAGTCTTCCTTCTTTCCCGCCTCAATCAAATGTACGCAGGGCGCCAGATAATTCTGCCAGATTTCTTCGTAAACCTGCTCCGACGTCTCCGAACGCGCAATCCGGCTGACAATGGTAGGCGCAATGTTGTAATATTCCTTTACAAGCGCCGCTCCCTCCGGCGTGGAAAGAAGATATTGATCCCGGTAGTCGCGGAGAAGCTCCAGCTCATAGCAATTGTCCGCCTTCCCCTGGCTCTCGCACACGGCCGTTGTAATATAGCAGAGCTTCCTGTGAAAGCCCGTCTCAATCTTTTCATAACTTGCGCAGCCAATGGAGGTTTTAAAGGCAGTGTTCCATTTTTCCACGATAAGGTTCGTCAAAGGCTCTGCCGACTGCCCCTTTTTCTCCAAAATAGCCGGGAACGTATATACCGCAAGGGTCATATTGTAATCGGTCAGCTGTTCGCTGCGCTTCCCCTTCTTGGGAATCCGCTCCAGTTCAGCAGCGGCCTGGTCCACCAAGTGATCCGCAAGCTTATGCAGCCACTCCTCGTCAACTCCGTCCTCCTTCACATAAACCTTCTCAATTGCATCAATCACCTCTATGTATTTGCGAAGATACGCTTGAAAAGCCTCCGGATAGAGTGACTTCTTAAACGAACTCAGAGGATTCCCCGCCTGGAAAAGCATGTCCTCCAATCCCTGCATAGCCTTGTTGTAATATTCCCCATATGCTACGATATCCATGTTGTTCTATTCCTCCCAATTGTGGTAGACATTCTGAACATCATCATCCTCATCCAGAAGATCTAGAGTCTTTTGCAAATTCTTGATATCATTTTCATCCGTTAAGGTTACATATGTCTGAGGAATCATCGTCACCTCCGCCTCAGCCATCACAATTCCCTCTGCCTCCAACGCCTGGCGCACCTGGCTGAAGGAATCGGGGTCCGTGATAATCTCAAAGCTGTCCGCCTCCTCGGAGAAATCCTCCGCTCCCGCGTCCAAAGCCATCATCATCAGATCGTCGGAATCCATATCGCACTCTTCCCGATCTATGATAATCTGCCCCTTCTTGTCAAACATATAGGATACGCAGCCCTGAGTTCCCACAGAACCGTTTCCCTTGGTAAAGGCGCTCCGTACATTGGCCGCCGTCCGGTTCTTGTTATCTGTCAGAGCATCTACAATAATTGCAATACCGCTGGGGCCGTAGCCTTCATAAGATACGTATTCATAATTCACGGCGCCGGCATTGCCCGCCGCCTTCTTAATTCCGCGATCAATCGTGTCGTTGGGCATATTATTCGCCTTGGCTTTTGCAATCACGTCACGAAGCCGGCTGTTGTTGGCCGGGTCCGCGCCGCCCTCCTTTACCGCTACCGCAATCTCACGGCCGATGATGGTAAATATCTTGCCTCTGGCCGCATCGTTCTTTTCCTTTTTATGCTTTATATTTGCAAACTTTGAATGTCCTGACATAAATAAACACTCCTCTTCCTTTTGTTCTTTCGTCTCCGCGCTTCTCTCGGGCAGACACTTTTATCTATTCTAGCATTAATTTTCCGGGATGGCAAGCATTATGTATCCAACTCCAGACTTACCCGCAGAGCTTCATTTACCCTGGACAAAAGCATGTCGTCCAGATGGCAGACCCTGTCCCGAAGGCGCTGTTTGTCAATGGTCCTAAGCTGTTCCAGCAGTATCACGGAATCCTTTACTATCTGACATTGTCTGGTGCTCAGCTCCACATGAGTCGGAAGCTTTGCCTTATTCATCTTTGATGTAATCGCCGCCACAATCACCGTGGGGCTATGGCGGTTGCCCATATCGTTCTGAATCACCAGAACGGGACGGATACCCCCCTGTTCAGATCCCACCACAGGGCGGAGATCCGCATAATATACATCTCCTCGCCTGATTACCAATTTTCTCACACTCCGATTTTCTGAAATTCATTTGGCTTTGTACTGCCAGCCATATCGAAAGTATTTCCAAAAAAATCGGATGTATTCAGTATCCGCTTATGTTTGCATTATTCCTGTATTTCAGACCGATAGATTCTCGGCACCCGCTTATTGATATCGCAGACAAATTCATAATTAAAGCGTCCGGACAGCCCGCACAAAACCTCTAAAGGAAGCTCTTCATCCCCGTCTCGTCCAAAGAGCGTAACCTCCATGCCCTGCTCCGCCTCCGGAATGTCTGTCACATCTACCATCATCTGATCCATACAGACACGTCCCCGAATCGGCGCTTTCTTTCCGCCGATCAATACATACCCCTTATTGGAAAGGCTTCTTGGATATCCATCTCCATAGCCCACCGGGATCGTAGCGATCCGCCGAACGGAATCGGCCCGATAGATTCCGCCGTAGCTCACCTCGGTTCCGGGAGCAATCTCCTTGATGTGAATGATACGGCTCTTAAGCTCCATTGCCGGCGTCAGCGGCATCTCGGATCGGCGAACCTCGTCGGAGGGGTACAGCCCGTAGAGAATGATTCCCGCCCGGACCATATTCCACTCCGCTTCCTTTAAGTCCATAATCCCGGCGCTGTTGGAACAGTGACAGATGGAAAAGGCAAGCCCCGCCTGGCGGCATTTTTCCTCAAAAGCCTGAAAGCGGGCAATCTGGCTGTTTGCGGAGGCTTTATCTTCCTCATCCGCCCGGGCAAAATGAGTAAACAATCCCTCCAAGCGAATACCCGGAAGTCCGGCAAGGATCAAAAGCTCCTCAACGCTTTGTTCCGTATCCGCAAAGCCTATGCGGCTCATACCCGTATCGACTTTAATATGTACCGGTATCACAACCTTCTTTCCCAACCGCGCCCCCTGCTTCAGCGCCGCATCAGACAAGGCTTTTCCTGACTCCAGGCTGTAAACCGCAGGGCGAACCTGCGTATAGCAGATTCCGTCCGATTCCTCCTCTTCCAAAATCTCTGCCAGGCGTCCGCACTCCTCGGGATAGGTATAACCTAAAATCAGAAGAGGCTTTTTGATCCCTTTTTCATAAAGCTCCAAAGCCTCCTCCAGTGTAGCGGCCGCAAATCCCCACAAATATTCCTTCTTTTCTATATGAGCCGCAATTTCCGCAGCCCCATGCCCATAAGCATCTGTTTTTATAACTGCCGCTATTTTCGTTTCTTCGGATAAGCTTTTGTGAATTTTTTCCAAATTGGCTTCAACGGCGTCCAAATCAACAAATGCCCCGACGCGTGTAAACATACTCATGATACTACAGTCCTTCCTCATTATTATAATATATGTCTGCCGGCCTTTCCGTGTCAGCCGCAAGGCTGAATTTTACATGGCAGAAGGGAACCGAAAGCCGCCTTTGGCTTTTCAGCTCCCCCTTATTTTTCAGGCTCAGCGCCCGTGTCATTCTTTTTCCGGATGCTCTTTTTCATACCGGTTGATATTGTAAGATAACTGCATCAGGCTTTCCGACAAATGCACATTCTCCACCAGCACATCCTCCGGCACCTGAAGGTCCACATGGGCAAAATTCCAGATAGCCTTAATTCCGTACTTTACCAAAAGCTCCGCCATCTCCGCCGCCTTAGACTTGGGCAGGGTGAGTGTTGCAATCTGTATATCCTGCTCCTTGATAAAGCTCTCCAGTTCCTCCAGCATATAGATCTGAATCCCTCTGACGCTCAGCCCCTTTAAAACGGGATTCACGTCAAAAATCCCCTTAATTACAAAACCTTTCTTCTCAAAGGACACGTAATTGGCCAATGCCTGGCCTAAATTTCCGCCTCCTATAATGATCATATTATACTTTTTATCCAGTCCCAGGATCTTGCCGATTTCTTCATACAGATGCGCAACATTGTACCCGTATCCCTGCTGTCCGAAGCCGCCGAAATTATTTAGATCCTGTCGGATCTGTGATGCCGTCACATGCATCCTGTCGCTCAGCTCTCCGGAAGAAATACGTTCCACACCGCTCTCCATAATCTCACCCAGGTATCGGTAGTAACGCGGAAGTCTTTTGATGACTGCTTTTGAAATTTCCCGCTCTTCCATTGGAACACCGCCCCCGTTAAATATTTTCTATCGCTGCGTTATTTATTTACAGCTTCATTCAGGTATCATTATATCGGTCGTCCAAGGGGTTGTCAATGACTTTGTAGGATTTTTCACAAACTATTTGACTTTTTCCTTTTGTCCTTTATAATATAGGATAGTTAGTTACGGCCCCTACAGCGGCCGGCAACAATCCTTATGCCGTTTTCAGGCAATCAGAAAGCTGAGGTTTTAATTACTATGATACTGGCATGTCAAAATATTCATCATGCATTTGGCACGAACATTATTTTAAAGGACGCATCCTTTCATATAGAAGAGCGGGAAAAGGCCGCCATCGTAGGCATCAACGGAGCCGGCAAGTCCACGCTCTTAAAAATCATCGTCCATGAGCTGGAGCCGGACTCCGGCGAGGTCATTTTAGCAAAGGGGCGTTCACTGGGATATCTGGCCCAGCACCAGGATCTGGAGAGCCGGCGCACCATATACGAAGAGCTTTTGGAGGTTAAGCGGGACGTCATCGAGTTGGAGAAGCGCATCCGCCTTCTGGAGCAGGAAATGAAAGAGCTTTCCTCCGACGCCCTGAAGGCGGCCCTTCAAACTTATACCCGCCTCAACCACGAATTTGAGCAAAAGAACGGTTATGCTTACAAAAGCGAGATTATCGGTGTTCTAAAGGGCCTGGGCTTTCCCGAGGAAGATTTTGAAAAGGAAGTGAACACCCTTTCCGGCGGGCAGAAAACAAGGGTTTCTCTGGGGAAGCTCCTGCTCTCCCACCCGGATATTATCCTTTTGGACGAGCCGACCAACCATCTTGATATGAGTTCGATTGCCTGGCTGGAAACCTTTTTGCTGAACTACGACGGGGCTGTAATTATCGTAGCCCACGACCGATATTTTTTAAACCGCGTCGTTACAAAAGTCGTCGAGATTGACAATGGTCAGGTTATCTCCTTTCAAGGCAATTATTCGGACTATGCTTCCAAAAAAGCACAGCTTCGCGAGGCCCAAATGACTGCCTGGCTGAATCAGCAAAAAGAGATCAGGCACCAGGAGGAGGTTATCGCAAAGCTTAAGTCCTTCAATCGGGAAAAGTCTATCCGCCGGGCCGAAAGCCGGGAAAAGCTTTTGGACAAAATGGATGTTTTGGAAAAGCCCACCGAGGTCCGCTCGGAGATGCACATTCGTCTGGAACCGGATATTGTAAGCGGAAATGATGTCCTGACAGTGGAAGGACTTTCCAAATCCTTCGGCGCTCTCTCCCTGTTTCACGATCTGAATTTTGACATAAAGCGCGGAGAACGTGTCGCCCTCATTGGCAATAACGGGACAGGCAAAACTACGATCCTGAAGATCTTAAACGGACTTCTGGATGCTGACGAAGGCTCTTTTTGTCTGGGTACAAAGGTTAAAATCGGTTATTATGATCAGGAACACCATGTGCTTCATATGGAGAAAACACTTTTTGAAGAGATTTCCGATGCCTATCCGAATCTGGACAACACAAAAATCCGCAACACATTGGCAGCTTTTTTGTTTACCGGCGATGATGTATTCAAACGAATCGGAGATTTGAGCGGCGGGGAGCGCGGCCGTGTTTCACTGGCAAAGCTGATGCTCTCAGAGGCTAACTTCCTCATCCTGGACGAGCCTACGAACCATCTGGATATTGTATCCAAAGAAATATTGGAGGAAGCCTTGAACCGCTATACGGGTACGGTGCTCTATGTATCCCATGACCGGTACTTTATCAATACAACCGCTACCCGAATCCTGGATCTAACAGACCGGCAGCTCGTAAATTATATCGGCAATTATGATTATTATTTGGAAAAGCATGAAGAGCTGACGCCCGCCTCCTCTTCGGAAGAAACCGCTGCCAATCCGGAAGCCTCTTCCGCCGGAAAGCTTGACTGGAAGCAGCAAAAAGAGGAGCAGGCCCGTATTCGCAAACGGGAAAATGATTTAAAAAAGACGGAGGCCGAGATCTTTGAACTGGAAACAAGGGATCAGGAGATTGACGAGCTTCTTACAAAGGAAGAGATCTACACAAGTACCGCAGAATGTCTAAAGCTTCACCGGGAAAAAGAGTCCATAGGCAAACGTCTGGAGCTGCTTTATGAAGCCTGGGAAGCCCTTGCACAATAAAAAGCTTTATGTCACAAAGCGCCGGCCAACTCTTAATGATTGGCCAGCGCTTCCTGAAATTCCTTTAGATTTTCAACTGTCACATAATATCCAAATCCCTGACTTTCCAGCTCTTCATCCCTCACATCATTGAAAATCCGATCAATAATCATGTCGCCCACGTCTTCCGTAAAGTGGCTGGCTTCATAATAATTGTTCCGATCAGTCGTAATATCATTGATTCCGCTGAAATTGTAGTAGTCAACCGGATCCGAGAGCCACTCCAGAAATACGTCATATCCATAGATCTGGGATTCCTGGTAAGTCTTATAATAAATCGGATTTGTGAAAACAATGAGATTGATATCGTATTCTTTACAAAGCTCCGCAATGCGCCGAACGCTCAATACGGCGCCGTCCGCATAAGTACGATAATAATTCTCCCAATAAGGGGCATCCCCGTTCCACGTCCCGCCCAAAGAGGGATCTCTTTTGCTGGACCCGCTGCGGTAATAGCGATCCACATAATCCGGATCTTCTATCTCATGCTCCAGAGTAACCTCCAAAGAACGGATCACGCCTTTGATGCTGAAATAGTTTGCATAAAAGCCCAGTTTATTTTCTCTCGGGTAAGGAATCCGGTAAAATTGCTTGTCATGTATGGAGGGATCTACCAGGCAGGAAATATTGTCTACACCAATCATAACATTTTTCGGTATGATTCCGTTTGCAATCAATTCCCGCAGATTTTCCAAGTGCTCTTCGGGCAGGCCCTCGGAGTAGGACATATTATACCATTTTCCATCCGGAATTTTTTCCACATCAATGAAGCCTGTCCGCGAAGAACCGAACAGGAAGGAGTCAAATTTGTCCGGGTTGTGAAGAATGTATTCCATCTTGATGTAGTTGCTGTTCGGCTCCACCCCGTTATCTCGAATCCGCCTCCAATGAAATACATTGTAAGGGTCTGCCAGAATAGGGATGGCGATTTCCAACAGCAATATAAAAAAAACGAAGGGGGCTATCTTTTTCAAAAATATTTTCATTTGGATCTCCATTTGCCTGCGCTAAAACTGGAAATATACAAATTCGTATTCTCCCAGCTGGCGGCTGTATAATACCGCGAACAGCAGTAAAAAGTAGACCGCGTAGCGGATCGGTTTTTTTAAGGCTCCTATGCGCTGCCAGACGTCGTTTTTCTGTTCCAGGTAATCGTGTATAAGCAGTACGAGTATACACAGAAAGCTGGTGATCAGCGTCTTTAATCCGGACGCCTGTACCATCCCGGCGCTGCGGAATGCCTGGTATCCGTCTGCCAGGTAGGCGATTGGATTTGTGATTCCGTCTAACAGGTGCGTTAATATATAGCCCGCATCGGAAATCTTATTGGCCCGGAAAAAGATCCAAGTTACGCTCACGAACAGGAAGGTAAGCCCTATCCGTACCCAGGTTCTTTTCTTTGTATCTATATGGAAGATACGTATCCATTCCCGTTCCAGAATCTGGCCCAGGCCGTGGATACCGCCCCAGAGCACATAGGTCCAATTTGCCCCATGCCACAGGCCGCTGACCAGGAAGGTCACAAGGAGATTCCATCGGTTGCGCCATGCTCCTCTTCTGCTGCCGCCCAGCGGGATATACAGATAGTCCCGGAACCAGGTGGACAAAGAAATATGCCACCGGCTCCAAAATTCCCGGATGGAGGCTGCAAAATAGGGGCTTTTAAAGTTAGTCATCAAATCAATATCCAACAGCTTTGCCGTGCCTACCGCAATGTCGGAATAGCCGGAAAAGTCGCAGTAAATCTGGAAGGTAAACAGTACCGTCGCCAGGAGCAGAGGAAAGCCTGTGAAGCTTTTCGCTGAATTGTATACCGTATCTACATAGACGGCTATGGTATCTGCGATTGCGATTTTCTTAAAAAATCCCCAGGCTATCATCTTCGCTCCGTAGATAGCCTTATCCGTGTGGAAGGTATGCTCTCCTTCTATCTGGGGAAGCAGATTTTTGGTACGCTCAATAGGGCCTGCCACCAATTGAGGGAAAAATGAGATAAATGTAGCATATTTCCCCAAATGGCGGCATGCCTTTACTTCACCCTGGTAAACGTCAATGACATAGCTTAAGGTCTGGAAGGTGTAAAAAGAGATGCCTACCGGAAGCATCAGGTTCAATGTGGTTTCCTGAACCGGAATAGCGATGCTCCGCATGAAGTCCGTGACGCTTTTGCTTAAAAAATTAAAGTATTTAAAGAAGAACAGGATGCCGAAGCTGATAAGCAGGGCCGCTGTCAGACACAGCTTCTTTTTCCTTCGGCTCTCTGTCCGTTCCATTAACAGCGCCGCTCCATAGGATACCAGTGTTGTCGTAAGTATCAAAGTTACATACTTTACGTTCCAGCTCATGTAAAAATAGTAGCTGGAGACGAAAAGCACACTCCACCGGTATCTTGCCGGAATGATCCAATAGACGGTAAATACTATGGGCAGAAATACATAAAATGCATTGGAATTAAACAGCATGTAAAAGTTCCTCTAAGGTAGCTCGGATCTCTTTGATGAAGGCTTGGCTGGAAAGCACGGCCGGGTTTTCCAGGGTCGTGATAAGCGCCAGATCCTTTGTCATTTTTCCGGACTCAATCGTCTTTAAGGAGGCTTCCTCAAGCTTATCCGCAAAGTTCATCAAGGCTTCGTTTTTATCCAGTTCGCCGCGCTTTCTCAATGCGCCTGACCAGGCAAAGATGGTGGCTATGGAATTGGTGGAGGTCTCCTCTCCCTTTAAATGCTTGTAGTAATGACGCTGTACGGTGCCGTGAGCCGCCTCGTACTCAAAGTATCCGCGGGGGGATACAAGAACAGAGGTCATCATGGCCAGAGAACCGAAAGCCGTGGCTATGAGATCACTCATGACGTCGCCGTCATAGTTTTTACAAGCCCAGATGTAGCCGCCCTCCGATTTGACAACGCGGGCTACTGCGTCGTCAATAAGCGTGTAGAAGTATTCGATGCCCAGACGGTCAAATTCTTCCTTGTATTCCTTCTCAAAGATCTCCTGGAAGGTGTCCTTGAAGTAATGATCATATTTCTTGGAAATAGTGTCCTTGGTAGCAAACCACAGATCCTGCTTCTGGGAAACGGCGTAGGAAAAACAGCTTCTTGCAAAGCTTTCCACGGAGCTTTCCAGATTATGCATACCCTGGGCAATTCCCGCTTCCTTGAAATCATGAACGGTTTCGCGTATCTCGGTTCCGTCCTCCCCCGTGAATACAAGCTCGCATGTTCCCGGACCGGGGACCTTGATTTCCGTGGCTTTGTATACGTCGCCGTAAGCGTGACGGGCTACGGTGATGGGCTTTTTCCAGGTCTTTACATAAGGCTCAATGCCTTTCACAATAATGGGAACGCGAAATACGGTGCCGTCCAGAATCGCCCGGATGGTGCCGTTGGGACTCTTCCACATTTCTTTTAAGTCATATTCCTCCATGCGGGCGGCGTTTGGTGTGATGGTTGCGCATTTTACGGCCACTCCGTATTTCTTTGTGGCTTCGGCCGCATCTATGGTGATCTGGTCGTTGGTTTCGTTGCGCTTTTCCAGGCCCAGATCGTAATATTCCGTATTTAAATCAATAAATGGATGCAGCAGTTCTTCCTTAATCATCCTCCAAAGAATACGTGTCATTTCATCCCCGTCCATCTCTACCAGCGGGGTTGGCATCTTGATTTTTTCCATTCTTTGCTCCTCCTCAGATTTCCGGCGAAAGGCCGATTCTGTTCTACATTATAGTCGATCTTTCACTTGTCTGCAAGCTCAAAATCTTCCGAGGAGCTGGAAGCTGCTGTACAAATCCAAAGCGCCGTAGCCCCAGGAGCGGTTGGGGTAAAGGTCCTTGGGATTGCGTCTGGCTCCCCGGATCATAAGCTGCTTGATTTCAAAAGTACCCATTGACGGACGGTTATTCCGCACAATCCCCCATTCCAGAAGAAGAGCCGCCGCTCCTGCCGCTATGGCTGCCGCTGCGCTGGTTCCCGTTAAGCAGCTTATCCTGTTTCCCTGTTCAAAGCCGCACACCTCCACACCGGGAGCCGCGATATCCGGCTTAATGCGTCCCCGCCTGGTGTAGCCCCGGCTGGAAGCTATATAAATGCTGTCGTTTTGAACCTGGTAGCCGGCCACTGCAATAGGCGTATCCGCATTGGCCGGAGAGGTAAGGGTGATATCCGGATTGGAATTGGGAAATACCGTTCCTTCCGAGATAAATCCCTTTACCGGAAGCCAGATATTATAGATACCGTGAATCACACTCGTTCCATACACTTTCAGCTTCCAGATACCCGGAGAGGGGGCGAACATGCGGATCAGAATCAGCTCTTCTCCGCTGTTGGGGTCCAGCGCCTGAAAATCAACATACACCACCGTATCCTCAAATAAGAAATCATACTGCCGCGTTCCCAGGCTTGCACCCATCCGTGGAATCTCCTCTCCGGCCGGCGACACTATGGATATATCCAGAAGATCCGGCGTACTGCTCCAAAGCTCCATAGCAAGCCCATATTCTCCTTCCGCAACACGAAGCTCCACCTCTTCGTAGGGAAGACCCTCTCTAAGATTTCCATAAAAATGATGTCCCTGGTTGGCCTCATTTCCCCCGGCAATCACCACACAGCGCCCGGAACGGGCGCCCACCGCATTGAGCGTGGCGGAAAGCGGCGTCGTCCCCTCGTGGCCGCCACGGTTGCTTCCAAGGGCAATGCAGAGCACCAAAGGCTTCTTTTCCCGAAACGCCAGCTCGTTCAGATAGCGGACACCCATCATAATATCATTTTCCTGATAGGCCTGCGCATCCGGACGGACCATGTAGTACCGCATGAGACGTTTTTTGGCAGGCTTTAGCTTGACTACTGCCAGATCCGCCATAGGGGCCGCACCTGTCCAGCCCCGGCTGTCATCTACGCTTCCTGCCGCAATGCTGGCGACCTGCGTGCCGTGTCCCGATTCATCTCTGCTTGGCACTACTGCAAAGGGATCGGCGCTTTGCAGCGC
Source organism: Clostridia bacterium (assembly GCA_910574835.1). Lineage (GTDB taxonomy): Bacteria > Bacillota > Clostridia > Lachnospirales > Lachnospiraceae > Laedolimicola. The sequence continues at coordinate 31,108 of CAJTDE010000036.1, forward strand.
CTGATTGATTTCTTCCTGATTGTAAACGCTTCCGTAGCCGATTCCCTCTGGAAGACGTCCGCTCTGATCCGTCTGATCCCAGATCTCCAGAATCCGGGTAGTGCCGTCCGGATTTCGGAAACAGTCGTTTGTGTAGTCGATTCCCTCTCCTGTCAAGTACCTGAGAGAAATTTTTTTATCTTTTTTTCAAGTTCTTTCCCACTTTCCTACCCAAATGGATATCTGCCGTTAAATCCGTGTTTCAAAATATAGGATTCCATCTTAAATAACTGCAAAAAATCTAGCAAACACCCTTCACCTTTGCATCTTTCCAATAGATTTCTATGTGCTGTTCATCATATACCTCAATCTTTTCAATATAGCGTCCCAGCATCTCTTTGGACAGCTCCGCAAATGTGCTTCCTGTATACGGCTTATTCCGGCCAGTTCTCATGTGGATATAATTCTCTTCCATCATTTCAAGGCTTTTATCTAAGGCTTTCAACTCTTTTTCAATTGACTCCTGTATCAGATTATCCGATTGAAAAGCGTCTGTCTTACCAGAAGCATATTCCTGATAGGCCTCAAAATTCTGCTGTTTCAGCCTTTCTCTTTTAGCCAATAAAATCCGCCTCTCCTCTTTCAGTTTTCCGATCTCCTGTCCTAACCTGTCTGCTTCTTCCATATGGAGCCTTTCCAATTCTCCATCCGCTTCCAACTTATTCTGCATCATTAATAGGACATATTGCTCTATAAACATGGCATTTACTTTGCTGACACACTGTTTCATTGTATTTGAATAGCGTTGCCAACAGCAGAAATATGGATTTAATCCCCTGCGGTATCGTAAATTCTTTTTACAACAGCCGCATACCAGCTTCCCAACAAGCGGATGCGTCTGACGGTACTGGGGTGTTGCTTTCCTTCCCCTGCTCTCCTGTACCTTGTCAAATACGGCTTTATCAATGAGCGGTTCGTGGTGATTGCAGGTAATCAGCCAGTCTTCACGAGGATTTAAATGGTTCTTTCCACCAACAAAATCCCTTGTATACTTTTTCTGCACAATATTCCCAATATATATTTCGTTCCTCAGTATTTGGCATATGGTACTGCTGTTCCATAAAAACCTTTCCCCTTTGGGATTTCTTTTTGTCTTTCCTTTTTCGATTTTAAATTCAATCGGCGTCTTTACCCGTGCTTCATTCAGCATCCTTGCTATCTCTATGGATGTATGTCCTTCCACGGTTAAAGAGAAAATCTGCCTGACAATCTCCGCTTCATCTTCTGCAATCAGCAGAGCGTGTCTGTCTTTCGGATCTTTTTCATAACCAAAGGGACTGTTACCGCTTACATACTGTCCTTTCTCTTTTCTTATGGCAAGGGATGAACGCACTTTTCCGGACAGATCCTTGCTGTACAGATCATAAAGCAGGTTCTTAAAATTTACATCAATATCAGCAATGCTTCCCTTATAATTACTACTGTCGTAATTATCATTTATGGAAATGAAACGGACTCCAAGGAAAGGAAATATCTGCTCAAGATAAGCCCCCAGCTCAATATAATCTCTTGCGAATCTTGAAAAGTCTTTCACAGTAACACAATTTATCACGCCGTTTCGAATCTCTTCCAGCATTGCCTGCATACCGGGACGTTCAAAATTTGTTCCTGTATAACCGTCATCACAAAACTCAAGCAGTTCATAGTCTTCAAAATGATCCGCAGCATATTGATTCAAAAGGATTCTCTGCATGGTAATGCTGTTGCTTTCAGATGATGTTTCTGCTTTCATCTTGTCATCCTCTTTAGATAATCGGATATAAATTGCAATCCGGTACTTTTTCATGTTAAATGTCCCCCTTTCCCGTCAGGACATCTTTTCTTTTGAAAGCAAAGATTACCCTGACTCTGTGATCCGGATAAACCTCTATCCTTTCAATCAGGGTCCGAACCACCTCTGCGGTCAATTCACTCTTTTCATTCCCTTTTACCAGTGTACGCAGAAAGTGATTCTTTCTGATAGTCTCGGAATCCATTCTCCTGAGTCTGTCTGTGACAGCAGCACTTTTCTGCCGGAGGGATTCAATCCTTTTGTCGTTTTCTTCTTTTGCCTTTTTAAAGCCCTCTTCCTCCATCTCTCCCATTCGGTATTTGAGGTACTGTTCGCTTCCAAGCTTCCGAATCTCCTCCAGCTTTTTTTCACAGTCAAATATCTGCCTGTTCCATTCCTCTTTCAAAGCTTCCGCTTCCCGGTTATTGCTCTCAACAAGCTCCTTTGGACGCATTGCTGACAAGGAAAACTCCTGACTGATCGCTTTCTTTACAATATCAGTCAATGCATACAGGGTAATATTTTTCCCCTCACATTTCAGATGATCCATACGGGTGTGCATTGGACAGTTATAGCCATATGCTCTTACTCTGCCCTTTTTTAATTCCTTTATGGCTATGTTTCTTTTCATTTTTGAACCGCAGGCCCCACAGTAGAGTACATCCGCAAAGATATCCTCATCCAAGGGAACCGCTTTTGAAAATCCGTCCTTGTTGCAGTATACGGACATCTTTTCAAATCTGCCTGCCGCTTCAAAGAAAGTTTCTTCACTGACAATCGGCTCATGGGTATGCTCTTTTACTGACCAGTCCTCGGAATCAATATCATGCCTTTCACGCATCATATAATCTTTTCCGCAGGTACGCCCCTGAACAAGACAGCCCATGTATACCGGATTTGTCAAAATCATTTTGACTGTCCCCCTTGGCCATTCCAAAAGTTTTTCTTTATCTTGACAGTAAATCTGCCCGGTCTTATGATATTCCGATGGTCTGGCAATCCTCTTTTCATAGAGCCATGCAGCAATCTCTCTCATGTTTTTGCCGGAAAGAAATAAATCAAATATCTTTTTTACTACATCCGATGTAATTTCCTCCACAAAAAGACATTTCTTATCTCCTATCCACCCGGCTCTGTAACCATAAGGCGGAATACCGCCCGTATAGCTGCCCTGCTCCCACTTTGCCTTTCTGCTGGATTTTACCTTTACGGCAATGTCCTTTGCGTACATTTCATTGACCAGATTTTTAAGGTTTACGCTTAATGTCTCATTCTGTCCGGATATGTTCATGCTGTCAAAATTATCGGTGACGGCAATAAAGCGTACGCCCATAAATGGAAATATTTTCTCAATATAATTTCCGGTTTCAATATGGTTCCTGCCAAACCTGGACAAATCTTTTACAATGATACAGTCTATCTTCCTCATTCTTACATCACGCATCATGCGTTCAAAGCCTTCCCGTTCAAAATTTGTTCCGGTTCTGCCCAAATCCGTATAGGTGTCATAGAGCACCATATCCTTTTGCCGGCCTATAAACTCCTTTACAATTTCCACCTGTGTTTCAATGGATTCATTTTTTCTTTCATCCGAATCCACGGAAAGCCTTGCATAAATACCGACGGAATACATTTTTGCTGATTGTCTCTTTACCCTTGTATCCAAAGCCGACTGATTCTTTTTAGAGGTTCTTGCCATTTAGACCGCCTCCTTTTCATTCTGCCGTTCTGTCAAGGCATAATCCGCAAGCATAAGCATTTTAGAAAACAGTTCTTTATACCTTAATTCCAGATATACACGCTTATCTTCATATACAAGGATACGCTTTACAAAGGAAATAAGCGTTGTCCTGTCAAGGGCCGTAATCTGCATTACGTTTTTCATCCGTTCCAGATTGATTCCTGCCGTAATTCCCGACCGGAAAAGCTTCTTTATGGTTTCCTCCTGACTGCTGATGGACTTCTGAAGCTCCCGGTAACGCTTCTCATAAATTTCTCTGAAATTTTTAAAATCCTCCTCTGTGATAATTCCTTTCTTCAAGTCCTCGTAAAGCGCTGCCCGAAGATTCAGGTATTTGTCCTGTTCACTGTGCAGTTTTTGAATTTCCTTATCAAAAGCCGCCACTTCTTCAAAATGAATCTCCATCTGCTCTATTTTCTCAAGGACCCTGCTCTTATCCAAAAAGAGCGCCACCTGTTGTCTTAGTCCTGTCAATACAAGGAAGTTTAAATCTTCTTCAGAAATGGTATGTCTGGAGCAGCTGCCGCCGTTATTTTGGGTGGAACAGATAAAGGAAACGGTTTCTCTCCCTTTATATCTGTTTATGCGCCGTGTCATCGGCTCCATGCAGTCGCCGCAGAACAACAGGCCGGCATAAATATGCGCTTTCTTTTCTCCGCTTACCGCACGGGTATCAACCTTTAGCAAATCCTGGACAATCTCAAAATCTTCATTCGAAATAATTGCTTCGTGGGCTTTTGGCACCCTTACCCATTCGTCCTCCGGTTTTCTGACGGATTTCTTTACCTTGTAATTGACTTTCTCCTCTTTTCCCTGTACCAGGGTCCCGATATAAGTCTCATTCGTCAGTATCCTCTTTATGGCAACGGACGACCATCTGGCTTTGGCTTCGGTTACAAAACTCGTCTGAAATTTTTCACCGCGTAATTTCTTGTATTCCATAGGGGAAAGGATTCCCATTTCATCCAGCCGTTTTGCAATGGCAAGATTACTGTATCCCTCTATTTTCCATGCAAAAATCTTTTTCACAATGTCAGCGGCATAATCATCCGGCACAAGCTGATTCCTGTTGTCCTCACTCTTTTTATACCCGAAAACTGTGAAGGATCCAATAAACTCTCCCTTTTCTCTCTTGATTTTCTGATGGCTCCGCACTTTTCCGGATATGTCCCTGGAATAAGAATCATTGACAAAGTTTTTGACGGGCACTACTAAGGATGTTTCATTATAATCCGCTGTCAATGAATCAAAATGGTCCGTCAATGCAATAAAGCGCACGGAAAAAGCCGGAAAGGTCTTTTGAATCAACCGCCCGGCTTCTATATAATCTCGTCCCAGTCTGGACAAATCCTTTACTATCACACAGTCTACATGACCGGCTTCTATGTCTTTCATCATCCGCTTAAATTCCGGTCTGTCAAAATTGGCTCCTGAAAATCCATCGTCTACATAGATGTCATAGATCTCCATATCGTCCTGTTTTCTGATAAAAGAACGGATCATGTCTCTTTGTGAACTGATACTGTTGCTCTCAGATTTGCTGCCATCAATATCTTCATCATCACGACTCAAACGGAGATAAATGGCTGCATTATAAAATTCTTTCGCTTTCATCTGCGTTCCTCCTGATTTCAATATCGTTAGCAAAACCCGTCCTACGGGGCAATGTAACCTGCAATCAGGATTCCCACTGAAATAATCCTGTTTTCAGATTAACATAACTCTTTTTGTTTGTAAAGGATTTTGGAAATATTCTATACCATAATCTGTGTCTTTCTTTTTGTCAGCAAAATCATCCGGTCATCAATGGAATCCTCCGCTCCCTCCATAAAGCCTATCTGTAAAATATATTCTCCAACGTTCATTGCAAATGGATTTCCCGTCTGTTCAAGAAAAGATCGGATGCGGCTTGAAACACTTTTCGTTGTATCAATTACAATATCCTGGATGTCCGCCAGCTCTTTCCGATCCAACTCCATGACGTCCATGTCCTGCATACGTTTTAACTCTTCTATTGAAAAATCCATCCTCATTACCGCCTCTTTGTACTTGCTCTTTCTACCTTATTCGTCAATCCGGTTGTCCTATGACTTTATAAAGACATCTGCCAATAATCTGCCTTTGGCGTTTTTCTTCATACTCATGTATGTAAATGCCGGACATGCGCCCGGCTGAAAAAATTCCTTTGTCCATATATTTTACTCTCAATTGTATTTGTTAAATACGCCTACCTGCACTTGCACCGCTTCGGTAATCCTGTCAAGGGTTTCCTCACTGACTCTTCCCATATGGGCTATGATGCGGTCAAAGTTCAGTGCCGTCACCTGCTCACACAGGGCAATGCTGTGCTGCTCCAGCCCCTCGGCTCTGTGGGCAGATACAAATACATGGGTGGGAAGATTCTGCTTTTTATAGATTTTTGTAGACAACGGCACCACCGTAATCACCATGCTGTGCTTATTTGCCCTGTTATTACTGACTACTACCACCGGGCGCATACCGCCCTGCAGGCTTCCCTGGTACTGTACACCCAAGTCAGCGTACAGTATATCTCCTCTTCGTATACTCATTGAAAACTTCCGCCTCCTCTTTCTTTGTGTTCTTATGAATTGAAATATCATTCAGGTATCCTGTCATGCTGCAGGCATCACAAAATGCCGAAACAAAAGAGAAGTATCTGCCGGCATTATCCTCTCATACAGAAAAGCCTTAACTGTCACTCTAAGCTTGAAAGGCTTTCCTGTATCAGAGGATAACGTGATGTTTCCACCACATTATCCCTTAAGTTTCTTCTGATAGTATCCATTACTCTCGCTTATCCCCGAATCGGGTAACATACACAGGGACGGCTGTCCCACGCTGCGTCTCCGTCATGCCCATCCGGACGGAATCCGCAGAGAGCCGCTTCCGAAAAATGCGTTTCGCTGAAATTCCGGCGCTGTTTTATCTCATTATCCCCGGATGCCGCTCCGGTAGGCACAAACCTCTGCTTGGAACCTTCACAGGCACAATGCATCCTTATAACCGTCAGATCAAATGCTGATTTGAATTGGAAATAATTCCGTATCGAGGAACCTCGTCGCACGAAATGGGTTTCTGCCACCCCTATCCCAGGAACAGAATCTTACGGATAAAGGCGAAAATAAAATCAGGTGTATGCGTGTCCTATTTATTTGTAATTTTATGGCTTTCTTAAGCCTGTAATTATCATAGACGAAAATGAAACATTTTCAGAGTGCCGAAATCCGCTATTTATGGCTGATATAAGCCACCATAAGATAAAGATTTCTGCTATATCGTAAATATGGAAATCTGCCTGGGAAATCAGACAGCTTTGGGAGCGTGATAAAATCCTAAAAGTGACGGCCTACTGTATCAGGTTATGCATGATGTCGTAGGCCATCTTGATTATATACATTATAAGCTTCGCAAGTAAAACCTTTTATAGATACCGGTCTATTCCATCCGCTATCTCCTGCAGCATATGCAGGAGATATTCTTTCTGCCCGTCGCTCCTTCCCTTCAAAATGCCCCAAATCCGTTCTTCGTCCGGCATTCTGTCTTTCTGCTCATATAATAAAAATGTTAATGGAATCCGCAGCGCATCGGACAATCCCAGGAAATTTTCCAGGGACATTGTTCTTTTACCTGCTTCTATCCGTTTTATGGTATCCAGAGATAATTCGGCCCTTTCCGCAAGCCCGGCTTGTGTTAAGTCTGCTTTCTTCCGGTAGAATCTCACGTTATCCGCAATGATGTATTTGATATCCTTCATGTTTTGTTCTCCATTCTGTGTATTTTTGAAATGAAGAACAAGCCGGCGGTGACCGGCATTTGATTTTTTTACAGCCAAACACTTTGCAAAGCTCCTGCTATGGTCAGAAGCTTTTGAAGCTGTATCCTGGTAATTATGCAAGGCTGGAAGGATTTTGGGTATGAAAGGATTACCTAAAAACAAAAAATCTTTCTGACACTCCAAAACAGAGCTTAGAAAGATAATTGTTTTTAGACATGTAAAGATACCCGTCAAAGCGCTGTTTTTTTCTTTGACGGAAATTTTTTACAGTATTACCGTATCAATTTCTATATTCAGTTTTTTCATGGGTTTATAGACGAACTATCTATGACTGTTATATATCATTCAGAATTTTCGAAAATAAACTTATTCCATACTTTTATTTATTCTATTTGCTCACTCCAACTAAAATGTTAATGTTCCTTTCAAATTAGCAGATTAATTATCTTAACAAGATTACCATCATATCTTTTTCAAGAACATCTCCAATAGATACATACACATTCTCTACGATTGCTTCTGCAGGTGCTAATACCGGAATTTGCATTTGCATTGATTTTATAATAAGAACCGTATCACCTTCTCTAACTTGTTGACCAGGAACTACCATTATTTTATAAACGGTTCCGGCAACAGTCGCCCGTACTACATTTGCATTTAGACTATACTTTTCGGTAACTTTGGATGAATCCGCTGAAATCTGTTTTTTCTTATATAGTCCATCCACAATCAGTTTAATAACTCCGGCAATGCTAAAAATCGTCATAATTGAAAAAGCTATCCATGCAAATATTGTCACTTCACGGTTATTTTTTTTAACGAACTTTATAGCATCCTCATATGCAATATATGATATGTCGTTACTTTTCAGTTCATATATATACGGCATATAATATTTCGTATTTAAATCAACTAGCATTTGGAGTAAATCGCCACTTTTTACATTCTCACAAAAATTTCTTTCATCAAATGCATTATCACATACAGTCACACCTATTTTATATTTTTCTCCATCCATCAGCACAATTGTAAATCCCCTACCCGGCTTCCGTCCTTGATAGAAGCCTTCTACATAAGTCAAACTTTCTTTTGATGGCTGTTTTTCACCTCCAAATAAAAGGGCCAACAAAATTATAATTGCCCAAACACTCCAACAAAAAATCCATCTTATTGTTGCGCCTATTGATGCCTTTATATTATAAATTTTTTGTCCAATATGCATATTTGCACCTTGCCTATTTTGTATTTTATTTGCCAGATCTTCGAAATTGAAGATCTGGCAAATAAAATTATTCAATTTTTATCAACTACCTTTAAATGCTGCAAACTTATCACTAAGCATGGACAGTATCGAGTCAATTGAAACGCAACAATACAAAGTTAATTAAAATTGTTTTGCGATCTCATCCCAAATCTGCAAAATAGTTTTTCCTTCAATTAATGCTTTTTCAAAGAGTTCCTTTGTTGTCTTAAAATCTTGTGAATAACTATCTTTTTCTCTAGTCAAATATCGTCCATTAGCATTTTGACTAATCCAATAGTTATTTCCACAATATTGAAAAAGAAACTCCTCTCCCCACTCAACTCTCTCAATTAATTCTTCATATTTCACTTATCTTACCTCTATCTTCCTATCGGCTTTCCATCTGGTCCATATTGCCAAAAATGCTCATGTGGCCATTCTGGATGTTGTGCCGGATTCCCGTGGTTAGTCATATCTACATCTCTAATTGCATTACCATTCTCATCAAACCATCTTCTTGTTGAGATATTTCCATCCTTATCTAAAATATCGATACTCGAATTTGGTTCACCTCTATATCCTGGATTACGATTAGTTGTTGAATGATTGCTATTTGGTGTAATATCAATTTCGTTTCCTTGGTTTGTTGTTACTTTTTCAGAACTCCCATCACTCTTACTTCCAAAATCCAATCCATTTTGTGACTCCATATTTGAAATAGATTGCTTTATTCCATTAGCAATAACAATTCCCCAAGAGCCTAATACCGCAACACCTGTAGCAAGTGCTTTTTCATTAATAAAATATGCAACTCCATAGCCAGCTATTTCAACGCCTTCAAATCCCATCATACCCTTTGAAAAACTTGAATATAATGACCCTCCAAGTTCTATTAAAAGTTCGGCTCCATAATAGGCTGTTACAATAAATAATCCCATACCAGTTCCAGCACCATAGACTCTGCCAATGTTATTAAAAACTGTGTACTGATTTAATGGCCCATCATAAAATTGAAAATTTCCTGAATAAAAACTAAGTAACCCTTCCACAAAACCTAGATGATATGCTATATTTAAGTTTTTATACTCATTCCATGCATATGACACAATTTTACCAAGTGCATCTGTTACTCCGCTTCCCGAAAGCTGTGCCTGCTTACTTCCTGTTGATGTCCCCCATAACCCTAATGGATCCCAATAGGTTGTCGGATTACTATAACAATATTGATACCAATTCTGTCCATCCTTAACTGGATCCATCGCAAGCCAGGTACGGTTGTTGGCATCGTAGAACCTCGCCTCCGCAAAGTAGATGTCAAGGGTCGTGTCGTAGATATGGCCTGTAAAGGTTGCAAATACATAGTTGCCGTGGTCGTTGTTCAGAAGCTTGTTCGGGCTTTCCGGCATTCCCCAGGCGTCATAGGTTAATTCTGCGAAGCTCTGGCCGTTGGCCTTGGTGTAATACCGGGTGTTCCCCATCACGTCCTCATGGACATACAGGGTTCGCTCCCAATTGCCCTTGTCCGTGAACTGCTCGATCCGCTCGCTTCCGGCGTACACATGCTTCTGCTCGTATTCCAGCTGGCCGTTGCCCTCGGCAAATACCATCAGGTCGTCGTTCTCGAAGCTGGTGTAATCGATCACGTAATCACGGGCATATACCTTTCCGGCATGGGTGGTATGGGTGTTGTTGATCCGGAGGCCCAGTCCGTTGTATGTGTAGGCCGATTTGTCTCCCTTCCAGTTGGTTCCCTCCACCATACGATTCGTTTCGTCGTAGACGTAGAAACGGCTGGCTTTCTTGCCGATTTCCGCCGTGCGGTTGCCGCGCTTATCATAGGTGTAAGTGTAGCTCTCGTTACCGTCCTTTTTCCGTACCAGCTGATTCAGCTCGTTATACTGATAGTCTACCACATCGTTCTTTGCCTTTTCAAGCACCAGGTTTCCTAACGTATCGTAGGTGTAGGTGGTCGTAGTGCCTGCGATATTGCTGGTAATCATACGGTTCAACTCATCGTAGGTGTACTTATGAGTTCCCTTGTTGGCTTTGTTCGCCTGTTTATCCGTGTTATCCTCAGAGCCTGGGTTGTCCGGTTTTTCCGGCTTGTTGGGATTGTCGGGCTTCTCTCCCTTTTCTCCCCTGTTAAGTCCCGGAGGCATATGACCGCCCGGATTCACGATATTGCCGTTCTCATCCTCGGTCTGTCCCGGAGGAACCTGGCCGTTTCCGTCTCCGTTGCCTTCTACGGATGCGTCATCTTTTCCGGTTTCGGGCTTATTTCCCTCCGAAAGCTCCGTATCCGGTGTCTTCGCTTCAGGCTTATCCGCTTCGGTTTCCGGTGTCTCAGGCTTGGGTGCTTCCGCTGCCGTATTCCGAAGCTGTGCGTTTAGCTCTTCCGCCGCCTTTGCCTGATTGTTAAGAACTACACCTGCGGCCGTATCTGCCGTGGGATCCGGAAGTGTCATACTGTTGACGATGGAATTCTCCGTGCTTAAACGTTCGGTATCCACAGAAGGAATCTCTACTTCCGGTACTTCCGGTGTAGTCCGTACGCTCTGTGTATCCGGTGTGTTTTGTGTGTCTTGTGAACTTGTCGTGCCGGTGTTTCCGCCCTCTAACAGACTGTCTAATACATTCGCCGCGTGGAAAAGTGCTCCTGAGATAACAGCATTGTTGTAGAACAGCACAATGTCCTCGCCAGCTAACATCTCTTTTCGGTCACATTATTCCTATTCCTCTTGAAATCTTCTGCTTTTATCTGCATAATAAAAAGGCAGTATGACTATAAAGCCTTGACTGCCCGTAACTCTTCGATATTT
>CAJTDE010000037.1 GCA_910574835.1 Clostridia bacterium
AGTTTGGGCCGTGTCTCAGTCCCAATGTGGCCGTTCACCCTCTCAGGCCGGCTACTGATCGTCGCCTTGGTGGGCCGTTACCTCACCAACCAGCTAATCAGACGCGGGTCCATCTCATACCACCAAAGTTTTTCACACAAAACCATGCGATTCCGTGCGCTTATGCGGTATTAGCAGTCATTTCTAACTGTTATCCCCCTGTATGAGGCAGGTTACCCACGCGTTACTCACCCGTCCGCCACTCAGTCAAATAGAACTTCAAACCGAAGTAATCTGTCCTAAGTGCTTCGTTCGACTTGCATGTGTTAAGCACGCCGCCAGCGTTCATCCTGAGCCAGGATCAAACTCTCATGTTTAAGTGTTTAATCTTTGGTCAGAACAACTACTAGCTATTCTTCCCGTTCTTACTGTTTTTAGGTCGCTTATCTCTAAGCTGTTCTTGAATGATAATTGCTTTGATTCCTTAGAAACCAAAACCTTTATCCATGATTCTCTTTCAGAATTTTCAAGGTTTTACACTGTTTAGTTATCAAGGTTCGTTTGCTCCTGTTTGTCCAACAGGTCAGCTTAAACATATTATCACAATTACCAAAGCTTGTCAACAATAAATTTTAAGCTTAACGGAGAAGGAGGGATTTGAACCCTCGCGCCGCTATTAACGACCTACTCCCTTTCCAGGGGAGCCCCTTCGGCCAGCTTGGGTACTTCTCCAAGATGCTCGATTTTTCAAAATCGAATTGTATTTTTTAGTGGTAATAAACGGAGAGGATGGGATTCGAACCCATGCGCCCTTTCGGACAAACGGTTTTCAAGACCGCCTCGTTATGACCACTTCGATACCTCTCCACACTCTGACTTTTGTACCGCCTTTGCGTGGCGACGATTAGTATTGTAGCACCTTTATTTTGCCGTGTCAACAGCTTTTTTAAGCTTTTTTAAGTTTTTTCCGTTTTCGCAAAAACACCTCCGCAATCTCCAAATCCTCCGGCGTCGTAATCTTAATATTCTCATAAGACCCTTCCACCAGCTTCACCTTCACATCCGTAAAGCTCTCCACAATCATAGCATCATCCGTCATATCCGTGCGGCCGCTCTCCATAGCTGCCTGATAAGCTCCATAAGCAAGCCGAAAGTCAAACACCTGAGGCGTCTGAATCCCCCACACCCGATTTCGGGCCGGGGTGCTCTCCACAAATCCGTTCTCATCCGCTATCTTGATGGTTTCCTTCACCGGCATAGCCGCAACGCAGGCCCCATAAAGGTAAGCCGCCTCCATAGTCCGAGATAAGATCCCCGCATCTATAAAGGGCCTCACTCCGTCATGGATAAATACAATCCCCTCCCGATCCGCCTGGGTCATATCGTCCTCAATCACCTGCAGGCCATTCCAAACCGAAATATAACGCTCAGAGCCGCCTGTGGTAATGGTATCGACCTTCGTCAGATTGTATTTATGTACTAATTCCTCCTTGCACCAAGCCATCTGTTCCGGCCCCGTTACCAGAATAATGCTGTCAATCAGAGGAGAATTTTGAAAAGCCTCCAAAGTATAATAAATAATCGGCTTTCCCGCAAGCTCCAAATACTGCTTAGAAACATTTCCCCCCATGCGCCTGCCCTGGCCCGCCGCTAAAACAATCGCCGTACAGTGTTTCCCTCGTTTGCCCATACTTACCGCTCCCCCAATTTCAGATTCGGCACCGCATTGAGATCCAGCCCATGCCGTACCCCTTTCCGATATTCGTAGTAAGCTGCCGCCCCAATCATAGCCGCATTATCCGTACACAGAATCGGTGAAGGATAAAAAAAACGAATCCCCTCCTTCTCACAGGCTTTGGCAAAGGCTGCCCGAAGGGTTGAATTGGACGCCACTCCGCCGGCAATCGCCAGCTTACTGCCCCCAAGCTCTTTCATCGCCATCATCGCATGCTCCACCAGCACATCACAGACCGCCTTCTGAAAGGAGGCCGCCACATCCGCGCGGTTTACCGCCTCCCCCTTCATCTGACAGCTGTTCAGATAATTGAGTACCGCTGACTTCACACCGCTGAAGCTGAAATCATAGGGAGAATCCGCTATCTTCGCCCTGGGAAATGCAATCGCCTCCGGATTGCCTTCCTTGGAAAGCTTATCAATCTTCGGTCCGCCCGGATAACCAAGGCCGATAGCCCGCGCCACCTTATCAAAAGCTTCCCCGGCCGCATCGTCACGTGTCCGTCCCAAGATCTCATACTCGCCGTAATCCTTCACTCTCACCAAATGGGTATGTCCCCCGGACACTACCAAGCAGATAAAGGGAGGCTCCAGATCGGGATTTTCGATATAATTGGCGGAAATATGACCTTCGATGTGGTGCACGCCTACAAGCGGAAGCTTTTTCGCATAACTAATCGCCTTGGCCTCCGCCACTCCTACAAGAAGCGCTCCCACCAGTCCCGGACCATAAGTCACGCCGACGGCGTCCATATCATCCAAAGTAAGCTCCGCCCGGGAAAGAGCCTCCTCAATCACCTGATTGATTTTCTCGATATGCTTTCTCGAAGCAATCTCCGGCACCACGCCTCCATAGAGCTTGTGCAGCTCAATCTGGGAAGAAATCACGTTAGACAGCACACAGCGGCCGTTCTTCACCACAGAAGCGGCCGTCTCGTCACAGGAGCTTTCAATTGCCAGAATATAAATATCTTTTTGTTCACTCATCTCAGTCTCCATTCCGCCCTTCGCAGGCTTCCTCCTTCATCGTCAGGTCTTCTTATGCAAAGAGAATATGAATCATCACTGTTATCTTTATTCTTCTTCAAAATCCAGCTCTATGGACTTCCGGTCCTTCCCCGCCTCAGCTTGGGGAAAAATCCGGCGCACCTCGTCCATATATTCCTCCGGCCGGTTGAGCGAAGGACTGTAATGGGTCAGCCAGAGGGCCTTCACCTCTGCGTCCCGGGCCAGCTTTGCCGCTTCATAAAAGGTCATATGCTTATAAGCCGCAGCCTTGGCTTCCTTTCCCTTTTCTCCGTACATGCCCTCGCAGATAAAGAGATCCGCATGCTTCGCATTTGCCCCGATGGAAGCTGTGGGACGGGTATCGGTACAGTACACCACCTTGATTCCCTTTCTCGGGGCGCCCATCACCATATCCGGCGTATAGGTAATGCCCTCCTCCGTGGTGATAATCTCTCCCTTCTGAAGCTTGCTCCAGAAATGCTTGGGGATCTGACGCTCAACTGCCTGTTCTACCTGGAACTTTCCGGCACGGTCGATTTCCAGGGAATAACCGTAGCAGGTGATGTTGTGATTCACCCGAAAAGCCTTGATACGGTAACCGCCCAGGCACAGCTCTTCCTCCGCCTGAGTCAGTTCTATAAATTCTATAGGAAACGGCAGCTCCGGCGCAATCACCCGCAGGGCGTTTACCACCCGCTCCAGACCCTTCGGTCCAATCAGGGTCAAAGGCTCCGTGCGCTCCGCATTTCCCATAGTCAGCAGAAGCCCCGGAAGTCCGCTGATGTGATCCCCGTGAAAATGAGTAAAACAGATAATATCAATGGGCTTAAAGCTCCAGCCCTTTTCCTTTATGGCAATCTGGGTGCCCTCCCCGCAGTCGATCAAAAGGCTGCTTCCGTTATATCTTGTCATCAGCGCTGTGAGCCAGCGGTACGGAAGCGGCATCATTCCCCCGCTTCCCAGCAAACATACATCTAACATCTCTAATCTCCATATTTTCCATATTTAAACGCTTATTCGTATAAAATTACAAGAGAACGGCATCATGGAATAAGACAGGTTATTCTCTATGTATGGGGCCGTTTTCCGGCAGCCCCTTATTTTTTAAACAAACTCAATCACTTCGGATGTGGTGGGCGGAATCCGGAACTGCTTCGTCATCCGGTCATAACATTCCTCGCACAGATCAAAGCTGTCCACCTGTCCGTCCTTGCCGGACATATACTCCCACACCTGCCTCACCCGGAGTACCCCTTCCATAGGCATTCCATGCTTTACAGCAATCACCTTGCCGCATCCGTTGCAAATAATGTGCTCCGAAGCCTTTGTCTCTTCCTTTTTGCACTCACGCATACTGCCTGTCCTCCCTATCTGTTCTGCGTACTGCCTGAAGCTCTTCATTCCCGGCTTCTCAATGTAACCTTTGTACCGGGTACACAAGAGATTTCAAATGTATATTTTGTCTGCTGCAATTCTATTTTACATAAGAAATTCATGTACAGATAGTGGGAATTGCTTACAACCATAAGTTTCCTTATGCTTCCCAATGACGCCACATAATCATAGCGTCTTCCCTTGGCTTTTCATAAAAGTTTTTCCGAATCCCAAAGGATACAAAGCCCAGGCTTTCATATAAATGGATAGCCGCCTGGTTGCTCACCCTCACCTCCAGAGTGTAGGCAAATGCTCCCTGCTCCTTTCCAAGACGCATCAGCTCCATAAGAAGCCTTCTTCCGATTCCATGACCCCGAAGCTGACGCCTTACCGCTATGTTGGTAATCTCCGCTTCCTCCAGACTCTGGTAACAGCCGCAATAGCCTGCGATTTCCCCGTCAAGCTCCGCCACCAGAAACAAGGTATGATAATAGGAAATGGTATCCTGAAAGGATTTTCTGGACCAGGGCATGGAAAAAGTCTCCTCTTCTATGGCGCATACCTGATCGAGATCTCCTTCTTCCATCCGTCGGATATTCAGCTTACACATGGCTCTTTGCTTCCTTTTCCGCCCGCTCCCGTTCCGCCTGGGGCAGACGCAGATAGTCGGGAGTGTGCTCCATCGCAGTTTCAATCTTCCCTTCCCGGATATACTGCACCGCTAACATTCCTACGGCGCCCGCACGCTGACGGCTTACATGGGCCGGCGCAAAGGAAAACTGCTGTCCTGCCATCAATATCTCTGTCAGTTGATGACGATATACCGGTACCCCGTCTCCCAGGAAGATAACCTCCCGCCCCAGTGCGCAGAGCTTTTCCGCTATCATCTGAATACTGACCGCTGCCTGAGGCTCCAAAATATGCAGGCGGTTGTTTTGAAATTCATAGATTCCCGTATACACCTGGTTTCTTCTGGCATCCATCAGAGGACAAATAATTCGATCTGTTCCGTAAAGATTGTAAGCCAGAGCATCCACCGTAGGAATATGCACCAGTGGTTTGTTAAGGGCGAGACCCAGGCCCTTTGCCGTGGCCGAGCCAATACGCAGGCCCGTAAAGGAACCCGGTCCGGCCGCTACCGCGATTGCATCCAGGGTGTTTAGATCCAGCTCTATCATGGACACAATCTCATCCAGCATGGGAAGCAGAGTTTGGGAATGTGTCTTTTTGTAATTAACTGTGTATTCCGCAAGCAGGCTGCTGCCTGTTCCGTCATCCTCCACAACGGCTACCGAAGCCACCAGGCCGGAGCTGTCCAACGCTAAAACCTTCATAATCGTTCCTCTACAATAATTTTCCGGTAATCAAAGCCTTGATTTAAGTCCTTCTCTATGGTAATGGCAAACCGCTCCTCCGGCAAAATCTCCTCTATGAGATTGGCCCACTCTATCAGGCAGACCCCGCCGCCGCAAAAGTAGTCCTCATAGCCGATCTCCTCCATTTCGTCCACATTTCCGATGCGGTACACATCAAAATGGTAGAAAGGAAGCCTGCCCTCCCCATACTCCTGGACAATGGTGAAGGTAGGGCTGTTCACAGGCTCCTCCACGCCCAAGCCTCTTGCAAAGCCCTGGGTAAATACGGTTTTGCCCACCCCAAGGTCACCGGTCAGCGTGTAGATGCTTCCCGGCTTTGCCTGAGCGCCCAGACGCTCTCCGAAGGCTCTCGTTTCCTGTTCTGAAAATGTTTCTATAATCATAGGACCATTCCTTGTTTTCTCCATGTTCCAAATCTGCTTTGTCTTTAAAGTTATATCATAAACATATCCCTTTTGCAATAAGGCTGCGGCTGCCCTTTTCCAAAGTCAATTCCCTTCGGCCGCTTCTTACCTTTTTAAAAAGAAAAGACTACTCCCGCTGCCGCTGCCGCCACAATAAATGCGATAGGATGCACCTTGGGGAATTTCTGCTTAAGTGCCAGTAAAACCACTAACAGAATGATGCATTTCCAGTTAAAAAACTCCGCAATTCCTCCGCTGATCCCCTTTTTTGTATACAGCAGGGTTGAAATAAACAGATTCAGGCAGGCGGCGCCAATAAAAGCTACAACAGCGGGCTTTAAGCCTGCAAATATCATCTGAACAATCCTAGCATTTTTAAATTTCTGAAAGTAATTGGCTATGATGCAGATAACCACTATGCTTGGAGCAACGATACTTAAGGTGGCAAGTACGGCTCCCGCCGGGCCGGCAACGGTATAGCCTACATAGGTCGCCATATTGATTCCGATAGGTCCCGGTGTGGATTCCGAAACCGCTATCATAGTTGACAGGGTATCCGTAGTGAACCAGCCGTATTTTACACCCATTTCATTGAGAAACGGAATGGTTGCAAGGCCACCTCCCACGGCAAAGAGACCCGTTTTCATAAATTCCGGAATTAACAGCCACAGCTTACTCATGCTTCATCCACCCCGCTTTGCTTAACAATACGCCAAGGACGCCTGCAAGTATCACTAACCACACCGTCGATATACCGGTAAAAAGCGACAGCAGCAATGCCGCAGCAAATACACAGAATGCCGCTATGTTTTTAATACTTTTTTTCCACAGATTGGCGATAGCCTGAATCATCAGCATACACACAGCTACATTGATTCCCATTAGTGCGTGCCGCACAACTTCCAGCTCCGCAAAATTAGAAATCAGAGAGGCTATCAGTCCAATGATAATAATGGAAGGGCTGACCACGCCGAGAGTAGCCATAATTCCCCCCAGGATTCCTTTCTGGTAGTACCCCACAAAGGTAGCCGTATTTACTGCAATGATTCCGGGGGTGCATTGTCCGATGGCATAGTAGTCCATGATTTCATCCTCCGTAGCCCAGTGATATTTTTCAATGACCTCCCGCTGTATCATGGGAAGCATGGCATAACCCCCTCCAAAAGTAAACAGGCCCATTTTAAACCATGCCATGTAAAGCTGCAATAATACTTTCATAATCTTCTCCTTTTCCGGCGCCGTATCTTATTCTTCCAAAGCCTCCAAAAGCTCCTGAACAGTCCGGTTATAAATGGGATGGCGGACATAGGGAGCTATCTGACAAAGAGGCTTAAGTACAAAATCCCGCTTATACATCTCGATATGAGGGATATGAAGCTCCTCATCATCCAGAATCAAATCATCATATAGCAGAATGTCCAGATCCAGTGTCCGCGGCCCCCATCGGATGATCCGCTCGCGCCCGGCCTCCTTCTCGATCTCATGGAGGCGCTTAAGAAGCTCAAAAGGCGTCAGAAGGGTGCGGATTTTCATAGCTCCGTTTAAAAATTCATCTTGATCCGTGACCCCGTAAGGCTCTGTGGCCAGATAATCGGATACCGCCGAAATCTGACATCCCTTTGTGCGGCGTAACCCTTCCACGCCAAGATCCAGATACGCCCTCTTATCTCCCATATTGGAGCCAAGGGCTATATAAGCTGTGTGCCAGCTTCGTTCTATCTCTACGGAGACCGTCTCCAGGGGCAGACCCACGGGCGCCCACGGCTTTTTAATCTCCAGCCGCACACCCTCCAGGCGTTCTGTCTTAAGAAGCAGTTCTTCTGCCAGCCTTTCCGCCACGGTTTCAAGAAGCTGATAGGTGTGATCCTCCAGAAAACGGCGTATAAAATGGCTGACCTCTCCGTAATGGATGGATTTTGTCAGATCATCGGTTTGCCCGGCTTCCCGCGTAGAGGTATAAAGCACTGCCGAGACGATAAACTTCTGCCCCAGAACATTCTCCTCCGGGAATACGCCGTGCTTTGCGAAAATCTCCAGATTTTTTATGTGTATCCGATCCCTTTGTTCCATATGTGCCTCCTGTTAGTTTTTCACCTGCTGAAACTCTCCTCTGTTCCTGTCCGCAGTATTGCCTCCGCCATCTGAATTGCCCGCTTATTGGCCTTTACATCGTGGACGCGCACAAAGGCATATTTTTTCATAACCGCCATTACGGTCGTCACCAAAGTTCCCTCTTCCCTCTGATCCGCCGGCAGATTCAGAGTCAGGCCGATAACAGATTTTCTTGAGGTTCCAAGGAGCATCGGATAACCAAAGGTATGAAAGCGCTCCATATAGTGCAAAGTTTCCAGATTCATTTCGTAGGTTTTTCCAAAGCCGATTCCCGGGTCGAGAATGATTTTGTTGTCAGGAATCCCCGCTTCTCTGGCAATCTTAACACATGCCTCCGTCTCGCGCAGCATGTCCTGGTAAAACTCCTCATACTCGGCCTTTTCCTTATTGTGCATCAGACAACAGGCCGCTCCTGTCTCCGCTATCAGAGCCGCCATCCTGGAATCATACTTCAGTCCCCAGATATCGTTAACCAGATCAGCCCCTGCCTTGAGCGCCGCCTCTGCAACCCGAGACTTGTAGGTGTCTACGGAAACAGGCACATCAATCCGCGCCTTCACCGCCTCTATCACAGGAACTACCCGCTGAATCTCCTCTTCCTCCGTAATCTGCTCATGACCGGGCCGTGTGGATTCTCCGCCGATATCCACAATATCCGCTCCGTCCTTCACCATCTGCTCCGCCCGGCCCAGGGCTTCATCCGGTGTATTCCATTTGCCGCCGTCGGAAAAGGAATCCGGAGTTACATTGAGGATTCCCATAATATAAGTATGTTCTGCAGTGTCAAAGCTTTTATTTCCAATTTTCATAGATAGGTTCCCTTCCATTCTTCCGTCAAATGCGGATCTCCAAGTTCTTTTTCTCCTCCGGCCAGTCGCACTTCTCCCTTGCCGGACAGGAAAAGCAGCTCCGGGACAGCTTGTCGGCCCGGTAAAACAATCCGGCCAGATCTTCCGCCTGTCCCGCGGTCCGATGCTTCCTTATCAGCCTCAATATCTCCTCCTGCTCCTGTTCCTCAAATCCGCAGTCTTTTAAAATCTGCTCTGCCAGTTCGGCACTTGCCTGCTCATGGGGAATCCCCTCTTCATACTGGCGGAAACGGCCGATATCGTGAAGCAGCCCCGCCGCATAGACAATCTCTTTGTCAGCTGCAATCCCCGCTTCTAAAGCCAGAATCCAGGTAAGCCGGGCCACATCAAGAAAATGCTCCGGCGTATGGCGGCAAAATTCCCGCTTTTCCTCCCAATCCCGCAGCTTCGCAAGACAGCTCTGATAGATCTTATGCCGCCAGACAGCATTTACACGGTTCATGACTGACGCACCAGTGCCAGAAAACGGTTCTGAAGCTCTGCGTTATCCTGGAATACTCCGGTAGCGACTAAGGTCACAGTCTTGCTTCCCGGCTTTTTGATTCCGCGCATCGTCATACAGGTGTGCTCGGCTTCAATCATCACTATCACACCCTGGGGCTTCAAGTTCTCCTCCAGCGCCTCCGCTATCTGGGCTGTCATTTTCTCCTGGATCTGAGGTCTTCTTGCAAATACGTCTACGGTTCTGGCAAGCTTGCTCAGGCCCACCACCTTGCCGTTGGGAAGATAACCGATATGCGCCTTCCCGTAGAAGGGCAGCAGGTGGTGTTCGCAGGTGGAATAGAACGTAATATCCTTCTCCACCACCATATCATTGCGCCCGGCCGTGAATTGTTTCTTCAGATGTATAGCCGGATCCTCATAAAGTCCTCCGTAAATCTCGGCGCACATCCGTGCTATTCGATCCGGTGTCTCCAATAATCCTTCCCGGTTCACATCCTCTCCGATTCCTTCAAGCATCAGTTTGACACCGGCTTTTATCTTCTCGTAATCCATCATAAAAAAGAGCCTCCTCTCTTTGATTTGCCCATACTTTTCAGACTTGAAATACATGCCTGCAAAATACGGCCGTACATAACTACCGGAGACTGCTTCTTTTGTATCCGTTCCATTATCTGCGGATCAAAAAAGCACCTCCATAGTGTGACAGAACATATGACGAAATATCCCTTCACAATATGAGATGCGATCTTATATTGTTGCAACGGGTGCGGTAATCATATCGTAAGACTTGCATCCTCTGCCGGCTTTTCGTTTCGGCGGCAACTCCCCATCCGCTGAACACTTGACGCATGAAAACCTATTTTGCATATTATTCTTTATCCTTTTGCAATGGGTATGGCTGCTAAAAAATTACCCTCAGCCAGCAGAGATTCTGTCTCTGCCGGCTGAGGGTATTATAGCACAGCGCATCAAAAAAATCTATAGCTTTTTGGCCCTCGCATGTGTCTTTATTGCTTGGGTTTATTGCTTGCCGCTCCGAAACTCCTTAGACAGCAAAAACAGTCCGAACACAACTCCATTCAAAAGCAGCGCCGAAGGAATCATGCCCCATGTTACTTGCTGATTTTCAATCACATCGGCGGAATAATCATTGGCAATTACCAGGATCAGATTATTGTTCAGAAAATGCATAATCACAGGCACCCAGATATTGTTTGTTTTCAGATAAGCCCAGGCAAAAAAGATACCCAGGGTAACACAGGTGATCATCTGGGATATAAGCATAATCACCCCCCGATCCGGCGTTGTGTAGAAGAAAAAGTCAAGGAACACATGCCACACGCCCCAGGCCGCCCCCAAAATCAGCACGCCGGTACGCATACCGAACCGCTTCTGAAGCAATGGCTGCAGGTAATAGCGCCACCCGTATTCCTCTCCAAAAAACGGCGCAAAAGCAAGCAGGAAATTTACCGGGGTAAACAGTATATAATACCATGCGGCCGGATCTTTCAGAATATCCGCCATAGCTCCCGGCGTTCCCTCCATCACATAAGCTGCCGCGGCACGCCCAAAATAGAGCAGAAAAAATACAAGGATACAAAAAAGAGAGGCTTTCCATCTCTTCCATCCCAGGCCATAGGCCGCCCTTCTCTTCTTTCCCGACAGCAGCAATGCGATCCAGCAGAAGATACTTCCCGCTATGGTCAGATACTGGGAGAGTACTGCCCACAAAGAAACCGGCTGTTCCATAAGGGTTACGGTCTGTTCCGGCATTGCGACGGACAGCACGCAGAGAACTATCATTATAAGGGTTACCAGTAAGAAACAGAGATAAAACCACTTGGGAACCAGACTGTCCTTTCCTTCCGTCAGCAGATAGGCCAGCATAACGCCGGCTGCCGGATAGAACATCTGAGCGCTTGGAAATGCACTCACGTCCACCGGAATCGTGCTCCCGTACCAGGTAAGAATCCCCATCACATAGGTGAGTCCGTAGGCGATCAGGAGAAAGATCAGGAACTGTTTTTTGGATTTTGCTGTTTCTGTCATTTTACACCACTTCTTTCCTTTATATAATCATTAAAACCATAGGGCAGTTACAAAACTTCCGATGGGAAGGTATTTGTCCTGCACCTATGGTTTTATTTTATCATCTGCTGATTTTAGAAGGGGGAAAAATGCCCGAACGGTTCCTTTTACTGCCTGAACTGAAAACTGTCAAGGAGCCGCTGTCTCATATTTCTGGAAAAAGGACACCGCTCTTTGTTTTTTAATTCAACTTCCTTTGCTTTCAGATCTATCCGGGCAATCTGATCCTCCCGCACCAGATAGGCGCGGTGTATCCGGATAAACTGGGGCGCCAGCTTTTCCTCCAATTCCTGGATGCTTCCGATAAAGTCCAGACGCTCCTGCCTGGCGTGAAGTTCAATCCGATGGGTGCGGCCGGAGGTTGCAAAGTACATAATTTCCTTCAAAGGGATATGCCGCACTATATCCAGGGTCTTGACGGTAAAATACTCCTGCTGCTCACCCTGTTCCCGGCTGACGCGCTCTGCTATCACCTTCAGACAATGCGAAATCCCCGCGTACATCTTCTCCGGCTCCTTCTTACAAATATAGTCCAAAGCCTCCAGGTGGTAACGGAAAGTTTCAAAGGCCAAATCCTGAAAGGCCGTTACATAGATAAGAAAGCCTCTGGCATCTCTTTTGCGAATCTCCTGACCCAGACGGAAACCATCCATGAAAGAGCCTTTAAGGTCCACATCCAAAAAATAGATTCCCTGTCTTGGTTCCTCAGATAAGTGATGCAAAAGCTCCTCCGGACTTCCGGTACACAGAGCTATTTCCATGTCCAACCCCTCAATCAGAATCTGCTTTTCCAGCCAGCTGCGTTCCGCATCTCGGATCTTTTCTTCGTCCTCACATATGTAAACCGGCATCATATAGCTTTAAACCTCCTGAATTAACAACTCCTGCACAAAATACCCATCCTGAATGGCCGTAAAAGGAAACACAAAATCATATCGGCCCAGTATCTTCCGATAGCTTTCCAATCCGATTCCGCGGCCCTCGCCTTTGGTGGTATACCCGGCCGTGCCAAGCCTCTGAAAGTCCACTTTCCCGTACAGGGTATTTTTGACCCGAAAGGTAGTGCACCCATTCTGACTGCTGATCATCAGGTGAATCCTTGCATCCTCTTTTCCCCGGACCTCATCCGCCGCATTGTCCATGAGAATCCCCAGGCACCGGCACAGATCCGTACTGCGCATTCGGGTTCCCTCAAAGGGGTGCAGTACTTCCAGATCGCAATGTATCTCCTCCTTCTGCATCCATGCCAGTTTTTCCAGAAGCAGTCCCTTGATCTCTGCCATATGTACATTGGCAAGCTGATTCATAAGGCGGACCTGTTCCCCCACCTGACGATCAAAGTCCTCCGTCATTTCCTGGATAAAGGACTGGACCGCATCCAAATCCCCCTCCCTCGCCTGAAGATACATGCCTGCCATCATATTTTTAAAATCATGGCGGAACCGGCGAAGCTCCGCCTGGATGTGTTCCATTTTTTCTATGTAAATCGTCTGCTGCCTTAAGTTGGTCTGCTGAGCCAGAATGTACTGCTTCTGCTGCCAGTCCCGCCCTACGTAAACGAAAATCATATGAATCACCAAAAGCATAACCAGAGGGAGCAGAAAATATGCCCGGCTTTTCTCCGGATCATTTACCACATGGTCCAAAGCCTCACTGTAGACCGGGTAGAGTCCCAGGAAAATAAGAGTCCCTCTATGAATCTTCTCCTGCTCCAGCCACTGACGGTAGATTTTTCCCAAACCAAGCTTCACAATCACCAAGCCGCAGAGCAGAAAGCAGAGCGGCCTTATGCCAAACATCCAGAACAAATACTCTCTACGCTCCGACACAACTCTGAGATCAAAAAGTCTCCCATACAGATATAAATTCGAAAGCAAATCTCCGTAAGATCCTAAAATCTCAATCATCATAACACTCAGGCAGCAATCCCGAAAGGATGCTCTGTGTACCAGGCACAGCAGCAGCGCCGCACATACAAGATCAAAGTACCTCCATGCAAGTTTGCCGATGCTATAAGGCAGGCGCCAGATACCTGTCCGGTAGCAGACCGCTGCAACGGCAGAAAGCAGCGCCGTCAGAAATAAAGTGAACAGAATGCTTGTTATGGCATGCTTTATCCCCCTGTTTGGAATCCGGCCAAGCAGAATGCCGGACATCCAAAAGAGGAATAGGATTGAAATTGCTGTGCTCAAAAAATTTGCAGATACAATCTGTAAAAAGCTCATAGCCGGCCCCTTTTACTACTTTTGTATGCAGTAAACCTGCTGATTTCTCACCGCCCTCCTCATACAGATTTCTATAAGACGGCTGTTATACAAGTAATCAACACGAATTATAGCACTTTTCGGGATACTTTTGTATAGATTATCTTTAACTTTCCTCAATCCTTATATGCAGACACAGTCAAACTCCATCTTCTCCGCAAACACTTCAATCTCTTTTGAGAAGTCGCCAAGTCCCAAAGCCGTATGGTGTCCCGGTCCTTCGCAGCACCATGCATTGAAAAATTCCGGAATCGGTCTCTTTACGCGCACCCGGCAGTTTGGATTTCCGATATTCAGGATATCTCCCCCTATCACCTCCCCTACCGTATAAATGAGTTTATAAGTTTTATCCGTTCCAAACTGAGTCAGATTCAGCAAGGTACAGGGACCTTCCTTCATATTAAAATCAATTCCAAGTCCCTCTCCTGTCTTTCCGTGATGGACCGTAAGATTTTGCAATACCGGCTTTCCGCTGGCTACGCTCACATTACTGGGGCCGTCATGCCCCACCATAATAAAGTTCTCATCAAAATCCGAAGAAAAAAATTCCAGAAACATTCCGCCTCCGCCCAGAAGATTGAGTATCTTCATTGCCATAGCCGTCTTGATATCTCCTTCTGTCACGCCGGGAATGTCCATCGCCGCCAGCCTGGAAACTGCTAGGGCAGACTGTGCTCGCAGCTCTGTCATATAAGGCTTCACACCCCACCAATAGAATCCGAAAGCATCTATCTTGTATTTCTTAATTATTTTGTCAAATGCAACGGCAATCTTGGCCGACTCATACATATGCGCATCCGTAACCGTATCATCCACCTCATAAAACTCCCGAAATTCCTGATACATGCCCTGAATCTCTTTTTCCGTAACCGCCTTGTAGACCTCTTCCACTTCTTCTACCTCCGGCCGGCATATGAGTTGTCCCGTTGCCTTCAAAACCCGATGCTCATCTGCCGGCATATCACACATATTGGTGTAGGTGTTTCCAATCACCGCAAACCGGCATTTAATATAAGCCGCAGCGGCGGCAGCTCCTAAAACAGTCCTTCTTACCTCCTCCCAGAAACGCGGTTCTCCAAAATGCCCCGTAATCACCTGAAACTTTCTTCCAAGAGAAACCAGCGTACCGGAATATTCCGGTACACAGCAGGCGCCTTCGTGGTGAAGATAAGCCTCTGTGTCGGCCGTCTTGTAATCATAGGAGGAGTCCTCATGTGCATTTAAGATGCGGATGGGTACATCCAGGGCCTTTACCGTAGGTACTATCATCATTCCTGTCGTGTATCCAAAGGGGAAAATCAGTAAAATATCAACCTTGCTCTCGGCCAGCTTTTCGGAAGCCGCCAATGCGCTTTCATAAGTATCCACCAGCCCGGGGCTGATAACGGTTCCGAATGTGCCAAGCTTTTCCACCAGCTTATCATACATTTTCAATCCTTTTTCCCGTAATGAGGGATACTGCTCCCAGTAAATCTTATGGCCTGTCGGCAGCAGTCCAATCCTTGGCGTAACCTTTGCTTCTAATTTTGACATATGCTTTCTCCTTCTCTAGCAGTTGGGACATCCTGCCCTGCGCAATATCCCCAGAGCATTGTCCCTTAATATGTTTCTTTTTTCTTCCTTCGAAATCCGCGCTCCTATCACGGCGCCCATCTGAAAGTGATAGCCCTGCATAGGCGCGTCTGTTCCAAAGATCACCTTTTCCGATCCGGCCTTTTTCACCATTTTTTCTACCACACCGTTTAAGCGGCAGGTATCGCACAAATCCAAATAGGCCCCTTTAAAGGTATTGGCTATCTCAATGGCTTCCTCCACCTGTCCCTGAATGGAATGTCCCATCAGGAATGTAATGTCCGGATATTTCTCCAGAATATCTGCGATCTTATCCGCCGAATTACAGCTTTCCCCATTCATGGAAATTCCCCAGGTATGGCTTAAAACCAGCATTTTATGCTGATTGGCAAAACGAAATACAGGCTCATAGACTTCGCCGTTCAGATTCGTTCTGTGATAGTCCGGAAGCAGTTTGAGTCCCACATATCCCGGGTTTTCCTTAAACGCTCTCTCTATCTCATTAATATCCACCCCCAGAAGAGGATTTACGGAATAATATCCCCGGATGCGATCCGGATACCGCTTCATAGCATCCGTAATCTGCTCTCTTTTACCGGAGCCGTCAAATAGATCTTCACAAGGGGCCGATACTATAAGCTCTATGCCGGACTCATCCATCGCCTTAACCATTCCGTCCGCATCGTGTTCCGGATAATAGAGGCAGTACTCCAATCCCATATGGTTGTGCATATCAATCACTTTATAGTCCAAATCCCAATTTTTCATAGCCTCACCTCGCTTAAAATACGCTCCAGATTTTCGTGGGCAATATGTTCTCTCTGCTCCTGCGTAATTCTCGCTTTCATCAAGGCGTAAATACTGCCTGCCATAGTATTTGTCGGGAAATTCGTCCCAAACAACAGGCGTTCGCTCCCAAACTTATTACAGACCTCCTCATATCCATGCATCATACTAAAATCGCCTGTCTCAAAATATACGTTCTGGTATCGCGACAGCAGAGGGTAAATCAAACGGGCGCTGGGCCACCACCCAATGTTCACCAGAATTACCGTCAAATCCGGAAATTCCTTCAAAACCTCATAAATAAATTCAAATCCCGACTGAGGGCTTAAAAACAGCGGAATCCTCTGCTGACTTATATATGATAACTGTTCCCCCATTGTCACACCATTCAGCAGATATCTGTCCTGTACCGGAAATGCTCTCAGCGCCTTTACCCCATGCTTTTTCATCTCCGGAAACAAACGCTCCGGGCTATATTGTTCGTCTGTAATGTCCGGCAGAATCGTCCATGACGGCTTCAGACGTTCCTCAAAACCCTTGATCTCAGACAGCAGCTTCTGATTTCCTGCGGTTGCATCCAGTTCATATTGGGCTTTGTGCCAGACAAGGCTTTTGGCTATCTCCATTGCTTCCATATACTCCAACAGCTCTTTTGCCGTTTTTGCAAGCTCCACCTTCTCCAGCACAATAAAATTCTCATGGTTTACGCACTCGTGGTTTATCATTTCATTTCCAAAGCACGCATTGCAGTCAAACAATCTCATTTCGCTTCTCCTTATTTCCGGCCGCCTAGTAAGAGCTTCCCTTTCTTCTGTTCTTAATAATGTCCAAAGTAACAGCAAAAATCAGAACAAATCCGGTAATGACATCCTGCCAGAAGCTGGCAACTCCAAGCATATTCATGCCATTACTCAAGGTTTCCAGCAAAAGAGCGCCAATTACACTTCCCATCAGAGAGCCTTTTCCTCCGGTCAGACTGACTCCTCCCAGTACGCAGGCCGAAATAGCCGTAAAATTTGTATTCTGTGCCGCTGCCGGAAGCGCCGCTCCCAACTGAGCCGTAAAGATAACAGTTGCCACGCCTGTCACCACTCCATGAATCACAAACAATAGCAAAGTATCTCTTTTCACATTAATCCCTGAAAGATAGGCCACCTTCTGACTTCCGCCAATCACAAAAATTCTTCTTCCAAAGGCGGTATATTTTGCAACAATGCCGAACAGCAAAAGCAGCAACAGCATAATCCACGCCGCATTGGGCACCCCCATCGTTCTGGCTCGTCCTATAAATTTAAACACATTATTTGTAATTGTTATCGATCTGGCATCCGTCAGAAGATAGGCAATACCGCGAAACATCTGCATACCTGCCAATGTGGCAATAAAAGGATTCATTCCTACATAGGCGATCATAATTCCGTTATACACGCCTGTCAGAGCAGAAATCAGCATGCACACTGCCATAGCCGCCCATACACTGCTGCCGCCGCGCATCATAATTCCCATCACGCAGCTCCCCAGCGCAATGACCGATCCGGCCGAAAAATCAATCTGCCCCGCCGCGAGCACCAGACAGGTAGTCAGTGATAAAATCCCTACAATAGACGCATACAAAATGATGCTCATAAAATTTGTGAAGGACAAAAAGTATGGTGAGCAGACAGAGAAGAATATGATAATCACTGCATAAGCAAAAATCAGTGGCAGATAATCAATTTTCTTAACCTTTTGTATCCCTTGTTTTAAATTACTCATTTCCTGTCATCCCTTCTATTCCAGTTCCGTAATATCCTAAAAGTCATTACTGATTGCCGCCGCAACTATATTTGTCTGTGTCATCTCTTCTTTTTCCAATAAGGCGCTTTGTTTTCCCTCGTGAATGACCAAGACCCGATCCGACATTGCCAAAAGCTCCGGCATCTCGGAAGTAATCATTATCACGGACACGCCCTTTTCCGTCAATGCATTTAAAAAGTGGTAGATTTCTGCTTTAGCGCCCACGTCAATTCCACGGGTGGGATCGTTTAGAATAATGATCTTGGGATCTGTCTCCAGGCATTTTGCAAGGACTACCTTCTGCTGATTTCCGCCGGAGAGCGATTCTGCAATCGTTTCGCCGGAGGGTGTTTTGATCCTCAGCTGCTCCATCCATTTCCGGCTGATGCTCTCTTCCCTTTTGTGATTTACAATCCGGCTGTTTTTCCCTGTCTGATAATACAGGTTCATAATGTTGGATTTTACACTGTGCATCAGCACCAGACCTTCTTGCTTTCTGTCACTTGGCAGGAATACGATACCTTTTCGGATACATATCTCCGGGCTTTTCAGCCGAAGAAGCTCCCCTCCAAGGCGCACCTCCCCGGTATATTTGGAATAACATCCAAAAAGAGCCTGCCCCAATTCCAAATGTCCTGCGCCCATAAGTCCGTAAACGCCTAAAATCTCCCCCTTCTTTACGGTAAAATGAAGATCTGAAAGAAGATCCGTTCCAAATCCTTCCACAGACAGAAGGGTGCCGCCCGGGCGATTTGTTTTCTTTGGATACATGTCTGTAATCTTACGTCCGACCATCATAGAGATTAGATCATCCTTTGTTACGGCTCCTACCTGACATTCCCCTACGGTATGCCCGTCCCGCAGCACCACAACACGATCCGCGATCCGCATAATCTCCTCTATCTTATGTGTAATAAGGATGATGCTGACACCTTTTTCCCGCAGCCCTTCGATACATTTCATTAACTCTTCGGTCTCTTTGTCATTCAAGGCTGAGGTAGGCTCATCCAGAATCAAAACTTGTGCATTTTCATATACGGCCCGGGCTATCTCGATCTGCTGACACTCCGCCACACTGCATTTGCCCACCGGACGCTCCGGCGGAATATGGAGATGAATCATATCCATTGCCTCTTTTGCAGCGGCATTTACTTCACTCCAGTTCACCAGCCGATGCCTTTTTTCTGTGTAATGCCTGATATACAGGTTCTCCGCAACTGACAAGAGAGGCAGAAATGCCAGCTCTTGATGTACTACACTGATTCCTGCCTCCTTTGCATCTACTGGTCCGTGGAATTTGATTGGCTCTCCCTTATAATAAATCTCTCCTTCCTCCGGCGAATGGATTCCGGAAAGCACTTTAATCAATGTGGATTTTCCCGCTCCGTTTTCGCCTAAGAGGGCTAGAACTTCTCCCTTTCTCACCTCCAAGGAAACATCGTCCAATGCCTTCACTCCCGGAAAGATCTTCGTGATATGTTCTACCTTTAGCATTACGTCTTTATCCAAATCAATTCCCTCTCTTTACAACTGCCGTTTACTTAAAATAGTCTCCAAAAGTGTCCATTACATTTGTCCGATCAACCATATAATGCTCCGGATAATACTCGGCCTCCAATTCTTCTCCTGCTGCAAGCTTGTCCAAAATCTCAAAGCAATATTTTCCGTAATTCTGAAAATCATACACAATGGTAGACTGATATACTTCCCATTCCGGCGCCTCCGGGGTATTCTCCAGGTAATCCAGATAATCATATTCTCCCTGGGAAACCATCAGGCAGTCGTTTTCTCTCTCCGCAATCTCAATGGCAGCGGACGCACCCAGACGATAGGTTACATGAGCCGGAGCCACCGCAATATGATGAAGATCCGGATGTGCTGTCAGGAAATCAGCAACCACATCCTGTGCGTCTGTCGTATCTGCACCTCCATCCACCTTAAATACCTTATCTTCCGGAAAATCCGGGAAAATCTCTTTGTAGCCGTCATAAATATTGTCCGTACGCGCCAGTACTGTTTCACCGGAAATTGCATCCTCAATAATCAGAATACAGTCTGCCTCTCCCCATGCTTCCTTTACCCGGTTTGCCAGATCTTTTCCAACAATAGGTCCTACACCATAGTTATCCGCCCCAAAATAAGTTGCTCCCTCGTGCTGGATATCCACTGCAACGACCGGCACACCGGCTTCATCCATCATCTCCATAATGGTAGGCGCCACACTGATATCTACATTATATTCAATCATATAGTCAATCCCCATCTGAAGCATCTGTGTCGCATTGGACACAGCCGTCTGTCCGTCCAGATTATTGTTCATGTAAACCAGCTCCCAGCCGCGTTTCTTAGCTTCCTTCTCCATACTTTCCTTGATTGCCGTATGCTGATATGCCGTCTCTGCAATATTGGCAAAACCTACCACAATCTTTTCTTCCTTTGTCCCGCTGCTCTCTTGAGCCGCCCCGCCGCTTCCTTCTGCTGTCTGTGCCGGCTGCTCTTCTGCCGTGGTATTCCCGCATGCCGTCATTAAAACTCCCATGATCACGATGAATAAAATTGCTATTTTCTTCTTCATAAACATTCCCTTTCTATTTTTGTTTTGTAATATTTCTCCCTGTACACTTTTTGAATCAATTACCGGTCACAAACACATATACTCTTCATTACCAAAATGTGGTATCGTTCACACATTGGTCAAAAAATAAAATTACTGAAAAATAAACGCTTTGGGATTCTCCTCCACAATCGTATGAACGGCTTCCGAAGCTATCCCTTCCTGCCGCATCATAGGCACAATATTGGCAAATACATGATCGTATCCCCAACCGCCATATGCATGAAGGCTTGCTTTTAAGCATAGATCATTGGCAAGCAGAAGTTGTCTTGTATATCCCTTCTCCACCAGCTCTTTTAACATCCTCACTCTGTCCACATCTGTCTCAAAGGGTCCGCCGGAAAATGCTCCTGGCTGGCGCTCCAGATAAAATTCTTTTCCAAAGTTGTCAAATTCCACATATACACCCTTTTCCAATACCTGTAACAAGTATTCCCTGTCAAAGCTTACATCCAAATGACAGATACAGATCTGACCGGGTAAAACCCCTTCTGCTATTAAAAGCTCTATCGCCTCCAAGCCTGCCCGGCTCCAGGGATAAGTATGAAGATAAATAGGAAGCCCTGACTTTCTATGGGCCTTGGCTGCTGCCAGCAGACTTTTGCGCTCCGTCTCATAGATAATCTCGCTGGTTCCAACCTCACCAATCACACCAGGCTTGATCCCCGTATCTCCGATTCCGTTTTCAATCTCATCCAATATCTCGTCTGCAATCTCATCTACAGACAAACTTGCAATTCTTCCTATCGTTTCCTGCACAAAAAATCCGCATCCAACTGCTATCCGTATGCTGGTACGTTCGCTTATCTGCCGAAGCTTTTCTATGTCCCGTCCCAAGCCAACAGAAGTAACATCAATGAGAAGGTCACATTCTTGTTTTTCAAGAAAAGAAAGCTCCTCCGCGCAGATGTCCACATCGTCCAAAATAAGATTTTTCCGTACAATATAGGGGTTCCTCCTAAGAGCACCTAAGGTCTTCATGGTAATATCCCCATAAAATAACAGCTTGTCTTCTTCTTTTACGGGTTCTATCGCCTCATGAGTCATATCCAGAAACAAGTGCTCATGCGGACAGATCAGCCTTACCTCTTCTCTGCAAATCACCCCATTGATTGTATTGAGAGACTTCATATCATGCCCCTTTCTCCACTATGTGGTTTCACCCTGCCGTATCTGTGGAAGCAATCGCTCATTTCTTATCTGGCCTTTGTTCTCGATTGCATCAATCAAAATCTCGGCGCTTCTTGCCCCCATCTCATACCTTGGCTGCGCCACAGTGGTGATATAAGGATGTATAATACTGCATAAATCCAAACCGTCATGTCCAATCAGCGCAAATTCTTCGGGAATCTTGATTCCCTTCTCCTGAAATCTGGCCAGCAATGAAAGAGCCATCAAATCATTTTCACAGTACAATGCAGTAGGTCTTACCCTTTGGGATAAGATTTTCTCCACAATCTTTTCCGCATATTCTATAGCATACTCCCATCGGCCGTGGCTCTGATAAAATGCGGCAGGCTCTAAACCATAACGCTTCACAGCGTCTTGAAAGCCTTTTGTTCTCTGTTTCCATATATCAAACTGAAATGTATCTTCGTAAGGCACTTTTTCTTTATACAATTCTTTCTGAAAACTCATGCAGCCATGTACACATGCCAATCTCGTATGTCCCTTTTCTATCAAATGCTTTGCCGCCATATAGCTTCCCTGATAATTGTCTGTGACAACGGAACTGAATCCCTCAAGCTCCGTCTCATTGTCCATCAATACGCACTTGATTCCGGCCCGCTTCAATTCCATCGCCTGTTCCATCGTAATTGCCAGGTGATGAAATACAACGCCGCCTATACAATGGTCCTGAAACATATTAATGTAGTCTCTTGTCCGCTCGTAGGAATGAGCGTCACACATCATACTGGTGTAGCCTCTGCAAAATGCCACTCTCTCAAAGCCCTGATTTACAAGATTATGAAAAGGATCAGAAATATTTGTCATAACATGGGCAATTGTATAGCTGTGCTTTGTCACCAATGCTTTCGCCAGCATATTCGGCCTGTAATCCAATTCCTGAATCGCTTTCGATACTCTTTCTCTTGTTCCTGTGCCAACATAGCCATTGTTGTTAATTACTCTTGATACTGTTTGTCTGGAAACTCCTGCTCTTTTCGCCACTTCCTCTATGGTTGCCATCTGTGTTCACCCTGTACTCTTCTATTTATTTTCTGTCAGCCATGCCTCAAAATATTCTCGCATAAAGGGAAACAAGGTTTGCGGTCCTTCTTCTGTTATAACAAATGCCTCTTCTATCCGATTGGAACCGCCCTTCAGTCCAAATAAACTGATATCTGTGTTGCACACCATACCGACTGCAAACGGCGTCTTTGTATGTTCGTCCGGATAAGGACTCTCTGCCTCCGCACATCCGATTCCGTGCAAAGGGGGATATACGTCATACTCTGAAAGACCTGCCTCACGAAAATAATCCCTGACTGCGCCTACAAAATTCTTCATAGGCTGACCTGCCTTTAAATAGGGCAATCCGGCTGCGCTGGCGTGTATTAAAACATCAATTACATGCTTGGTCTCCTTACTGTAACGACCTACCGCATAGGGTAGTTCACAGGTAGACACATAGCCTTCATACTGAACTGCCAGAGCACACATAATCATGTCGCCATCCTCAATAATCTTATTCTCCGCTCTTCCTACAATCTTAGCGGAGCGTTCCCCCGAACCAAATACCGTGAAGGTGATATCCTCCGCTCCCGCCTGCCTTGCCGCACCCTCTGCGATACCTGCTGCATAACGTTCCGTTTTGCCGATAATATCCGCTTCCATCATGGCCCGAAAGCCTGCCTCCGCAATGCGCGCCGCTTCCTTAATGCATGCAATTTCATTTTCGCTCTTAATCATGCGAAGTTCTATGAGTATCTTTGCGCAGTCTA
The DNA here is from genome assembly GCA_910574835.1 of Clostridia bacterium. Classification (GTDB taxonomy): domain Bacteria; phylum Bacillota; class Clostridia; order Lachnospirales; family Lachnospiraceae; genus Laedolimicola. The sequence goes on from CAJTDE010000037.1 coordinate 23,346, forward strand.
CAAGCTCGCACTCAAATGCATCCTCTATGCTTTGCAGCAGAGCCGCCGACATATCTCCCATCCCTACGATTCCGAGGCGCTTTAATTCCCCATCTTTTTGCAGCTCCTCTTTCAACTTTCGAAAGCTTGTATAGGAAGCCAGGGGATAGTCAATCTCATCCGGTACTGTCACACATAGAAAATCCGGTATCAGCCGCACATCCTCCCAGATACTCATCTCTCTGGCTACCTGCTCTCCCTCGGGAGCGCAAAGTACAATAGGCTGGCCGCTTCTTCCTAACAGCATGGCGCCCCGTTCAAAAATGGGCCAATAATTAGAGACATAACGCAAATTCTCTTTTCGATATTCATCGCCGTAAACCAGAATTGCCTCAATATTCTCATTATACATGCAAGCCCTGATTTTCTCAATTCTTTCTTCAAATTCACTTTTTGGTATACAAATCTTGCTCATGTTTTCTTTTTCCTTTCTCCTTCTCATTCCTCCTAATGACAGCTTCGCAATACTGCTATTCTCCATAACCAAGGGTTCCGATATAGGACAGGTTCGCCTGGCTGACATCGCATCGTCCATACTGGACAATCACACCGATATCGCTTCGGATGCGAAGCGAATACTGCTGATTGACGTCCAGCTCCACGCCTTGCAGCACTTCCTTGTCGTTGGTTCGAAAAGCGCTGATCCTCTGTGCCGGAGCAATGTACTCAATTCCCAGTATGGGTTCCCGATCGCTGAAGTAGATATCCAAGAAGCAATGGGCGTCCTGTTCATTGCAGTTCAGAATCATAATCGCTTCATGGCCTTCATAGCTGGCTTCGCCAGGTTTCTCGGGCGGACGGTAGCCATCTACTACATACCAGTTCTGTTTCCCTTCCAAATATATGCACCTCCTATCTATAGCCGCTGCGCGGCAGCACGAAAGGGTAAAGCAATACATCCTTTTACAATCAATTTCCAGCTGCAAATGATTACTCCGATAAATTTCCTAGGCTTTACCGGTTTAAAATATGTGAACGTTCACATCTATAACTGTATTATACGCTTTCACAAAATAGGTGTCAATATATTTTAATTTTTTCGTCACCTTTTACAAATTCTTATATGCATTTTTGGTACTATTGAAAGAAAACATCCTCATAGGATACGATATCTTCCGTAATTCCTGCAAGGATGTCTCTTCACTGCCATGCAGTATCCATCATTGCCCCAGTCCCTTCATCGTCAGCGCAATCCGCTTCTTCTGAAGGTCCACGCTCATAACCTTTACTTCCACCACATCCCCCACGCTAAGAACCTCCAGGGGATGCTTGATAAACTTTTTATCCGTAATCTGTGAGATATGCACCAAGCCGTCCTGGTGTACGCCGATATCCACAAAAACGCCGAAATCAATGACATTGCGGACCGTTCCCTTAAGAACCATACCTGGTGTCAAATCCTTCATTTCCAATACATCGGTACGCAGAATGGGCTTCGGCATCTCGTCTCTGGGATCCCGGGCCGGTTTTTCCAGTTCCTTTACAATATCCTGCAAAGTGATCTCACCGATACCAAGGCTGTCAGATAGCTTCTTCACATTCTTTACCTGCTTTGTCAACCCGGCAAGCCCTCCCTTCCGCAAATCCTCGTCGCTGTAACCCATAGAGGCAAGCAGCTTCCCGGCAGCCTCGTAGGATTCCGGATGCACGCTGGTTGCATCCAGCGGATTGCTTCCTCCGGTGATGCGCATAAAGCCCGCGCACTGTTCAAACGCCTTGGGGCCTAATTTTGCCACCTTTAAAAGCTGGCGGCGGTCCGTAAAACGGCCGTTGGCCTCCCGGTAAAGAACAATATTCTTCGCCAGGGTCTTACTGATACCGGAAATGTATTCCAACAGGGAGGCAGAGGCTGTGTTCAGATCCACGCCTACCTTATTTACGCAGTCCTCTACCACGCCGGCCAGAGCTTCGCTGAGCTTCTTTTGATTCATATCATGCTGATATTGTCCGACACCAATAGACTTTGGGTCAATCTTAACCAGCTCCGCCAAAGGGTCCTGAAGACGTCTTGCAATGGACGCCGCACTTCTCTGCCCTACATCAAAATTAGGAAATTCCTCCGTCGCCAGCTTGCTTGCAGAATAGACGGAGGCGCCGGCCTCATTGACGATTATGTACTGAACTCTTACCGGAAGCTCTTTCAGCAGATCCACAATAACCATCTCCGATTCTCTTGAAGCGGTGCCATTGCCTACGGAAATCAGAGTAATATTGTACTTGGAAATTAATTTCTTTAAGACTGCTTTTGCTTCCGCCACCTTGTTCTGGGGCGCCGTGGGGTAAATCACCACTGTGTCCAGAACCTTTCCTGTAGCATCTACTACCGCCAGCTTGCAACCGGTACGAAAAGCCGGGTCCCATCCAAGGACCACCTGCCCCACAATGGGAGGCTGCATCAAAAGCTGCTCCAGATTCTTGCCGAATACCTTAATCGCTCCGTCTTCAGCCTTCTCCGTCAGCTCGTTTCGAAGCTCCCGCTCGATGGCCGGGGCAATAAGACGCTTGTAGCTGTCCTCTATTACCGCTTTGAGAACGGGCGTTGTGTGGGGATTCTCCCTTACAATCACTTTTTTCTCCAGATAACGCAGGATGCGCTCCTCCGGAGCCACAATTTTTACCGTGAGAATCTTTTCCGCCTCGCCGCGGTTTAAAGCCAGAATCCGGTGCCCTGCCAGTTTCTTCACCGGCTCCTCAAAGCTGTAATACATCTCGTAGACGCTCTCAGCCTTTTCATCCTTGGCCGCAGAGGTTAAAGTTCCCTCCTCAAAGGTGAGCTTCCTGATATAGATACGGTAATCGGCCTCGTCGGAAATGGCCTCTGCCAGAATATCCCCGGCTCCCTGGATGGCTTCCTCCGGAGTCAGTACGCCCTTTTCCTCCGATACATAGGCTGCCGCCTCCTCGGTAAGCGGACGGCTTGTCATCTGAAGGCGAATCAGATCCGCCAGGCCGTCAAGTCCTTTTTCCTTGGCAATGGTGGCGCGGGTACGCCGTTTGGGGCGGTAGGGACGATACAGATCGTCCACCACAACTAAAGTCTCCGCGGCCAAAATCTGCTGCTCCAGCTCTTCCGTCAGTTTTCCCTGTTCCCGGATGCTCCCAAGAACCTGCTCCTTTTTCTCCTCCAGATTACGGAGATAGGTAAGACGCTCGTTGAGATTGCGCAGAACCTCGTCGTTTAAAGAGCCGGTAGCCTCCTTTCGGTATCTGGAAATAAAGGGGATGGTGTTGCCCTCGTCAATCAGCTTCACGGCCGCCTCGGTCTGCCACCTCTGCACGCCCAATTCTTCAGTTAATTTTTTCAGAATATCCATATATGAACTCCTTTGCCCTCTATGTATAATGCTTTTGGGTGTTTTCTCAATATTCCTATTATAAACAAAACCGAAAGCCTTCGCAAGAAGCATTTGTTTTTCCGGGGAAGCTGTGCTATGATAAGAAAGAATTAGAAGACTATATTTTTGCTGCAATTGACAAAGATTCATTTCCGGACACGGCTTGAGTCCTTTGATGCAGCAGTGTGGAAATACAGGAGGTTTACCATGCAACCATTACAACAGGCAAAGCCCAATTCAATGGCTACCGCGTCTCTTATCTTAGGCGGACTTGCCTTTTTCCTTGCTTTGTCGCCCGGCTATTCTCTTTTTTGCGGCTGTTTAAGTATTCTCTTTGCCATACTTTCCAGAGGCAGCGGTCTGAAAATGCCGGACAAGGCCATAATCGGTCTTATTACGTCTGCGATTGCCATTATTATTACCGGACTGCTCTTTTTTGCCGCTTTATATCTACAGCAATACCTGATTCAAAAGTTTGGAGCAGATGCTCTAAAGGACCCGCAGACACTGCAGAACTTAATATTAGAACAATTCGATCAATTTCTGAATCAGCTACAGACAGGGGGCGGCGGACTATGATGCTTCCATCCAAGGAATTAAAGCGCCGAGCGCGCTGTGTGTTAGAAGGGAAATATTTCTTTGCCGCCAATATGGCCTGTTCTTTGATGCTGTATTCTTTTACTGTGACCTTGATTTTACATTATACAGGACTGGGGACTTCGGAAAAAACGGCCGGTATTACCTTTTATTATATTTTATGGGTGATCATGGCCCTCTTAGGCTCGCTTCTTGAGGTTGGGCTGATCCGCTATGTCTATCTCTTAAGCCGGAAGGAAAAGGAGCCTGTGGCGCCTAAGCTTTCTTATGCCTTTCAAAAGCAGCCGGATACCTATATTCTGGTCTATGCGTTCCGGTATCTTCTGGCTTTGGTGTGGTTTATTCCCGCCATACTGGAGACACGAAAGCTTCCTGTCAGCTATTTGGAAGCCCTTTCACTCATAAAAGCCCTTTTGCCCGTCTGCCTGCTGGTTTTGGCCGGGGTACTGCCGGCCCTTATTGTTTCTCTTCCATATGGTTTGGCCTGCTTTGTTCTTCTGGATCAGCCGTATATTTCTGCCCGTGAAGCTCTGATGAGCAGCCGCCGGCTTATGAAAGGCAATTATCTGCGGCTGTTTAAGCTGTGGCTCAGCTTTCTTCCTTATGTGCTCTTGATTGGCGGAACCTCCGGTGTGGCGCTTTTGTGGGTGAAGCCTTATTTCCATACGACGATGAGTCAGTTCTATATGGAGGTCAGTAAGCAGAAGCTTCCGGAGGAACCGCAGATTTCGATTGTTGTGTGATTGTTAGGCCTGAGCTATTAGTTACTCTTCCAGGCCGAACGCATCATGTACCGCATTGGCCGCGCGCTCCGCGTCTCTCTCATGAATCAGCACGGTTACGCGGATCTCGGAAGTGGAGATCATGTTGATGTTGATATTCTGGTTGTAGAGCGCCTCGAACATCTTGGCCGCTACGCCGGGGTTGGACATCATGCCGGCGCCTACGATGGACACCTTCGCCACTTCCTTATTGCAGGAAATGCTCTTGCCTCCTACCCGGTTTAAGTTGCCCTCCAGAATCCTGACTGCCTCGTCCGCCTCGTCCCTGGATACGGTAAAGGAAATGTCCTTGCTGTTTTCACGGCCGATGGACTGCAGAATCACGTCCACATTGATATTTTCCTTTGCAAGCATATTGAAAAGCTTAAATGCCATTCCCGGCTGATCCTTTAATCCGATTACGGAAATTCTGGCTGTATTTCTGTCCAGTGCAACTCCACTGATTAACATTCTCTCCACGTTTGTTTCCTCCTTAACAATTGTCCCTTCGTGATCATTCAGACTGGAGCGTACCACAAGCTGTACGCCGTATTTTTTTGCCATTTCTACCGAGCGGTTGTGAAGCACGCCTGCGCCCAGAGTTGCCAGGTCGAGCATCTCGTCGTAGGTGATCTCCTCAAGTTTCCTTGCCTTGGGCACGTAGCGCGGGTCGGCTGTGTATACGCCGTCCACGTCGGTATAGATTTCGCAGGCGTCCGCATGAAGGGCCGCTGCCAGGGCTACGGCCGTGGTGTCGGAGCCTCCCCGTCCCAGGGTGGTGTAGTTGTCGTATTTGTTCACGCCCTGGAAGCCTGTGACGATGACGATTCTCCGGTGCTCCAGTTCGTGCATAATGCGGTCGGTGTCGATGCGCTTTAATCTGGCATTGCCGTGAACACGGGTGGTATGCATGGCTACCTGAAAGGCGTTTAAGGATACTGCCGGCACGTCCATCGTATCAAAGGCCATAGCCATCAGCGCTGTGGACACCTGTTCTCCTGTGGTCAGCAGCATGTCAAGCTCCCGCTTGGGGGGATTGGGATTGATGGTCTGTGCCAGGGCTATCAGCTCGTCCGTGGATTTGCCCATAGCGGAAAGAACTACAATGATGTCATTTCCCTTTCTGTACTCCTCGGCACACCGTCTGGCTACGTTGAATATTCTCTCCTTGTCGCCTACGGAGGTGCCTCCAAATTTTTTCACTATCAGCATTGCTTTTTCTCCTCGTTATATATTTATCAGTTTACCAGGTATCATTCTCCGAACAATTTCCGAATCAGCTCGTATCCCTGCTCCACTACGATGCCGCTTTCCTCTGCTTCTCTTTCATTATATGCACCAATCCTGCGAAGCTCTTTTTCGCTGTTATACAGAAGGTAGGGGACGGGGTCGCTTGTATGGGTCCGTACCCGGATGGGAGTTGGGTGATCCGGAAGCACCAGAAGCCGGTAAGGTTCCCCTGCCGCATCAAGAGCCTCCCGGATGGGACGTATCACCCGCTCATCCAGGTATTCGATGGCCTGTATTTTCTTTTCCAGGCTGCCCTGATGACCCATCTCATCCGGAGCCTCCACATGAACATATACAAAGTCAAATCCGTCCTTCAAAAGCGCATCTGCGGCGGCCTGAGCCTTTCCTTCATAATTGGTGTGAAGGCCGCCGTTGGCTCCCTCCACACAGATATTGGTCATTCCTGTTCCCACGGCAATTCCCTTGAGCAGATCCACGGCGGATATCATCGCGCCTTTTTTGTGGTATTTTCCCTCAAAGGAGGACAGGCTCGGGCGTGTTCCGGCTCCCCAGAACCAACAGGAATTGGCCGGATTCAGGCCCTTTGCCTTCCGTTCCAGGTTGATTGGGTGCTTTGAGAGGATTTCATAGCTTTTTATCTGCATGGCCCGAAGCTTCTCGTCCGCCGGCAGGTGATCCCCTGCCCTTTGTCCCAGTACGTCGTGGGGCGGCGTCAGCTCCGCGACGCTGCCTTTTGACCAGATGAGCAGATGGCGGTAGCTTGTTCCTGCATAGAAATGGTAAATATCGTCTTCCAGTTCTCTGCGGACCGCATCGAGAAGGACTGCCGCATCCCCGGTGCTTATCTCGTCGGAGCTGTGATCGAGAATCCGTTTGTCCTCATAGGACTCTTCCTCTTCGGATAAGGTGACAAGGTTGGTCCGAAGGGCGATGTCGTCCTCCTTCATGTCCACGCCGATGCTTAAGGCTTCCAACGGAGAACGTCCTGTGTAATACTGTCTTGGATTGTAGCCCAGAACCGCAAGGTTGGCGGTGTCGCTTCCGGGCTTCATGCCCTCGGGAATGGTGCGGGCCAGGCCCACCTCCGAACGGCCCGCCAGGTCGTCCATTACGGGGGTCTTTGCATATTCCAGAGGGGTTTTTCCTCCCAGTTCTTCTATGGGTTCGTCTGCCATGCCGTCACCCAGAATGATTACGTATTTCATAGCCTTCTATCCTTCCACGCGGATCATATGGATCACGGCGTCTGTTTTGGCTGCCCGTTCCTTGTATTCCGCCTCTGTGTATTCTCCTGTGATAAAGCCAAATTCACCGGCTATATCTGCTGTCACCACCTCGATAGGTCCGAAGATTTCAGCCATTTTGATCGCATCTGTCTTTTTATTTCCCTTAACCCGGACGAAGAAACGGCGTTTGGCGTCGCTTAGGTCAGTCAGCTCCAGCTTCTGACTGCTCCAGAAGGTCATTATGTTCCGATGCAAATGCTTGGCTGCGTCTACCACATCGGCTACTACCGCACTGGCTGTCGGCAGTTTTCCGGCGCCGCTCCCGTAGAACATCACGTCTCCCAGTACGTTTCCTTTGGCGAAAATGGCGTTAAATACGTCGTTGACGCTGTACAGGGGGTGAAGCTCACTGATGAGGAAGGGGGCTACCATTGCGAAGAAGCGGCCGTTTTCCTTTTTACTGGTGGCTAACAGCTTGATTGCGCGGCCCATTTTCCGGGCATATTTGATGTCCTCGGCCGTTACCTTTGTGATTCCTTCCGTATAAATGTCCTCGTAGTCTGCCTGGCAGCCGCTGGCTAAGGAAGTGAGGATGGCGATCTTGCGGCAGGCGTCGTAGCCCTCTACGTCGGCTTCGGGGTTGCGCTCTGCGTAGCCTTTTTCCTGGGCTTCCTTTAAAGCGGTGTCGAAGTCGATGCCCTCGTGGGTCATCTGGCTTAGGATGTAGTTGGTAGTTCCGTTGAGGATTCCTGTTATTTCTATAATCTCGTCTGCGGTCAGGGAGGAGTTTAACGGGCGGATAATGGGGATTCCGCCGCCTACACTGGCCTCGAATAAGTAGTTAAGCTCCCGTTCCCTGGCTATCTCAAGAAGCTCGGCTCCGTGTCGGGCTACCAGTTCTTTGTTGGAGGTGCAGACGCTTTTTCCTGCTTCCAGACAGCGCTTGGTGAAGGTGTATGCCGGCTCTACGCCGCCCATGACTTCGACGACGATGCGGATCTCGGGATCGTTTACAATTGTTTCGAAGTCGTGTATCAGCTTGGATTCTACCGGGTCGCCGGGAAATTCGCGGAGATCCAGTACGTATTTGATGTTGATCTCGTCGCCGGCTCTGCGGTTGATGCTTGCCTGGTTGGTGTTTAATACTTCTACGACTCCGGACCCTACGGTTCCGTAGCCCATAACTGCTATTTGTACCATTTTCGCTTACTCCTTTGCCAGTATTTTTAGATAGTGGATACCTTCCTGGCTCTCTATCTGCTCTATCATGGCGGATACGTCCTTGGTGATGGGCAGCAGATCTACGGTGAGGGTGAGGGAGGCTACTCCGTTGATGGGAATGGTCTGATGGATGGTGAGGACGTTGCCTCTGTAGTCGGCTATGGTTTTCAGGACTAAGGATAACAGGCCCGGCTGATCTTCCATCTGGAGAACGAAGGTGATGCTTTTTCCCTTGGAGTTGTCGTGGAAGGGGGAGATGTCGTCCTTGTATTTGTAGAAGGAGCTGCGGCTGATGCCTACGCGCTCGGTGGCTTCCTGGATGGTGATGGATTTTGAGGAATCCAGGAGGCGTTTGGCTTCTACGACTTTTAGCAAGACTTCTGGTACGGCTTTTTGACTTACTACGAAATATTTTGTTTTTTCTGACATCTTTTTGCCCTCCGTGTGCGTGTGTTGAAAACATTTGTTTTTCTGTGATGGATTCAACAAGGGACATATTATCATAAATTGGGGGGGATTGCAAGTGGGAATGAAGGGGATTTTTTATTTTTTTCTATGGCGGACGGGAATGGAGCGAAGGGCGGATGCAGCCATTTCCGATATCAGGTGTCCGCCCTTCGCTGAACGGTCTGCGTTTTATGGTCGATTATGGTTCTTTCTGTTTTCAAGTCATACTCCTGATACTGCATTCTCCGTTCTGTCGTTCTTAAAACAGCAATTACTTCTTCGCTGGCTTCCGGATATAATTTTCTGAAGTCCGGGATTTTATATGGCTTTGCCATAGGCTTGTCCTCCTTTTCGAATTCATGCGAAAACGAAGGACAAGCGGCGGACTCCGGCAGCGGCATAAAGTTCTGCCGGAACGCAAAAAAGCGCCTGCATAGACATAAAAGTCTACACAGACGCTTAATTCGTATTTTTCATGTTCTAATTGTTCCTCTTGTTGTCCGGAATATCCCAATTGCAGGGAGTCGCTTTTTTTAAGCGATCACCATTACACAGATATCCGGTTTCAATAAATAGTGCTGCTTCGGATCAGCAGCATAGTTTCCCAACACATAAAAACACCCCTCCTTGCTCAAACGGAGGTAAACGGTAGATAGTGAGTACCTCGACTACAGAGGTAAAGCATGTGACAATAGATTATATTTCTATCACAGGTATAAAAAGTTAAGACTCAACTTTTTATACCTGCATATGGAGGTAAGTCTATGAGTTCTGAAACAACCATGATAGCTGAACAGTGCCGTCTCCAGGAATGGGCTGCACAGATCAGGGACTGCCAGAACCGCCCGGATGGCATGAGTATCGTCAGCTGGTGTGCCTGTCATGGCATCACAAAAGCGAATTATTATTACCGGCTCCGCCGCGTAAGGAAAGCCTGCCTTGAAAACTTTTCCGAAGAAATACCGCTGCGGCAGATTGTTCCGGTAAAGGCGGGATTCCTGCAGTCGGATGAAAAAAACGGCAGCATCATGCAGACGGGGCTGGATATTTCCATAAAGGGAGTTTCCATCCATGTAACAGACTCCACATCCATGCTTCTCTTAACGGAGGTTCTTAAGGCGGTGCGGCATGCTCAATGACGCTGTCTGTTTTAAAGCCGTGTATATCGTTTGTGGGTACACAGATCTGCGTTCAGGAATGGACCGTCTGGCAGCACTGGTGGAAACACAGACCGGTAACAGGCCTTATGTGCCGGATACTCTTTATCTTTTCTGTGGGCGGAGGGCAGACCGCATAAAGGGGCTTGTATGGGAAGGGGACGGATGGCTTCTGTTATATAAAAGGCTGTCAGAAAGCCGTTTCCAATGGCCGCGCAGTCCAAAGGAAGTGCGTGCCCTCACGCAGCAGCAGTTCCGCTGGCTGATGGAGGGTCTGACGATAACCCCAAAAAAATCCGTAAGAACGGTGGAACCACCGGAATATATGGGATAATTTTGTGCAAAACAGAGAAATTTCCGGACGGTTTTTGTACCTTTGGCACTGTCGGATTCCAGCAGCATACGGCCAGGCATATGCGTCTGAAAGACAGCTCCGGCGAATGGTACACAGGCCAGCCTCATAAAAAAGCCGTAAGAATGTCATCTGGCAAAAGCCATATGCCGCGGACAGAAGCGCAGTCATTATGACGAATGCCGGAAGCTGTCCGATTGGCAAAAACTGCGGATTTCTGGTATCATAGAAATATAGATACCGGGAGAAAGCGGCATGGAATTAAAATACACGGAGGAAGAACTGAACAGCCTTGACAAGGAAATGCTCATCCGATTATTCCTGTTACAGCAGAAGGAGCTGGAAAATATCGACCGTACGCTTCAATTGGTATTGGAGCAGGTGGCGGACTTAAAGAGGCACCGCTTCGGCAGGTCATCGGAGGCGCATGAGCCGGATGAGCAGATTTCTTTTATGGAAACAGATGGAAAGATTGTATTCTTTAACGAATCAGAAGCCGTTGCGGCAGAAGACTCCGGTGAATACAAAGAGTCCGTTCCCTGCCGGAAACCAAAGAAGAAGCCGGGAAAGCGGGAAGAGGATCTGGAGGGACTGCCGGTGGTTGTGGTGGAACACTCCATGACCCGGGAGGAATTGGAAGAGCTGTTTGGTGCGGAAGGATGGAAACAGCTTCCGGATGAAGTGTATCGCAGATACGGTTTTACCCCGGCAAAAGTTGAAGTGGAGGAGCACCATGTAAAAGTATATGCCGGAAAGAAGACGGATGAGATCGTCAGGGCGCCGCATCCGGAGGTCTTGTTAAGGGGCAGCCTTGTGTCTCCTTCGCTGGAAGCAGCCATAATGAATGCCAAATATGTCAACGGAGTGCCTCTTTACCGTCAGGAACAGGAGTTTGAACGCTGCGGCCTGCACATTTCCAGGCAGAACATGGCTAACTGGACGATCCAGTGTGCGGACCGCTATCTTGCAGTCCTTTATGATTACCTGCACGAAAAAATGTACGGCTTCCATGTACTGCAGGCAGACGAAACACCTGTGCTGGTAAATAAGGACGGCCGCCCGGCCGGGAGTAAGAGCTATATGTGGGTATACCGTACCGGCCAAATGTATACGGACCGCCGGATTGTCCTGTATGAATACCAGCGGACACGCAATGCCAGCCACCCGAGGGAATTTCTGAAGGATTTCAGCGGGATATGCGTCACGGACGGGTATCAGGTCTACCACACAATTGAAAACGAACGGGAAGACTTAAAGATTGCCGGATGCTGGTCCCATTATCCCAGAAGTATTGTTATTCTAGGAGAACTGCCAACATCAGCGTAAATCTGCAGTTCTCCGATTTAAATCCCGAATAACAATAACTACTTTTACCTTAAGAATTCCGGTATGTTACTTTTGCCATTCGTGTTCTCAAAATGAGAATTATCCTTGAGAAACCATTTGTCATTCCACGATTTAAGCTGTTTATTCATGGTATCCTGCGTTATCTCTGTATATATCTGAGTAGTCTGCAAGGATACATGCCCGAGCAAGTTCTTAACCACAATAAGCGGGACCCCTGCTTCAAGCATATGGGTGGCAGTAGTATGCCTCATGGAATGTGGCGTGTAACTATATCTGAACATTTCAGGATACTCAAGTTTTGCCTTGTCAATGTATTTGGAGTATATTTCCTCAATACAGGCAACTGACATCTTCTCATGTGTCTGACTTGAGAACACATGCCGCCCTGTATCATTGATTATTCTACGATGTTCAATATATTTCTTCAACATATTTGAAGCATCACATGGAATACCTATACGGCGCACCTTTTGACCTTTACCATGTATGTTGATGCCAGCCCGATCAGGATAGAACTGGATGTCCCCAACTGTTAAATCACATACCTCCTGTGCCCTTGTTCCGCTAGCATACATAAAACACAGCAAAGTCTTATCTCTTAATCCGATTTCATTACTTGAATCGGGTAATTCGAATAGAGTCCTGACTTCATCTCTTGTGAATGAACTTCTACCTTTACGGGGCACTTTCTTCTTTGGAACTTTTAGTACACAGTTTCTGAAAGTAACTGCTGAACCAAAATCTCTATTCTGTGCATATATCGAGAATGCTGCAATAGCAGAGAGCCTCTGGTTTCTGGTGCTGACACTGCAGCTGCGCTCTGTTTCCAGCCAGCTTAAGAACTCCATGATCAACTTATCATCAAAGGTATTGAACTCTACCTTATCAGAGGGAATACCTTTTACTGTATATAAGAATTCCATAAGTATACGGAATGCTGCTTTATACGAAACTATCGTTGATTTTGATAAGCCCTTTACAGTTGGTAAATATATATTGAAATAATACTCAAGATGATCCATGAAGGAAATTTTTTTATTCTTCATAGTCTACCTCCGGAAGCAGGTCGCTCATAAATCTTCCAAAGGAATCGATGGACTCCGGAAACAGCTCATTGCTGAATTTTAGGTACTTGGCTGTTTCATTAATGCCTGCATGCCCAAGATAAACAGACAAGAATGGGACAGCGTCATCAAGATGCCTTCCTTCCCGTTCGGCCTTTGCAAACGATTTAAACGCAAACACATGGCGCATACAATGCAGGCATGGGCCACGCTCGTGTTTCTTTCGTTTACAGACTTGAATGCCATTATTACGAACAATGTACTCAAATCTGCGTTTTACTGATCTGTCGGATATATGCCCCTCATTTTTAGAGGATGGGAAAAGCCATATGTTGTTCCTGCCGATAAGGTTCATTGCCATGCAGTACTTGTATAGGATATCTGTCATGGGCGCTGACATCGGGACTAAACGCTGCTTATTGCCTTTTGTGTTTATAAGGCGAAGGATGCCGCCATCCAGATCTACATCATTCATACTTATTTTGACCGTTTCGCCGATCCGAAGGCCGCAACTGTATAAAAGCCTGAGAATCACCGGAAACTCTATCACCAGATAAGGATCAGCCTTTGGATCCTTTTGAACGATGTTATCAGCAGACTCAAAAATACAATTCAACTCTATATCACTAAAGATATACGGGACATAGTCATCATGAACCCTGGGGATGGATGGCATGGCAACACTTTCTCCGGTATGCTTGAGGGACTCCAGAAACTGTCGTATTACAATGATTTCATTCTCAACAGAACTGCTTTTTCCCGAAAGGGAACCAACCCATTGGTTGATGAAATCTTCCGTGATGTGTCCGGGGGAATCCAACCGTTCGGAAACATATGAATCAAAGCGACGTAGATAGCATAATTCGTGTTTTTCTGCACTTTCACTCAATGTTTCCCGACGAAGACCGTAATACTGTGACAACTGTTCAGAATAAATACTGTCAAACATGAGTGGCCACCTCCCTGCCGGAAAGATAATCACGGAAAATCCCTGTGGGAATCGGAGGATCTATAGAACACATCCTCAGATTTTCAATATCCGCTTTAGCGTAATGCTTGATAACATCAGGATTTGAATGTCCCAGTATCCTTCTAACCACCTCATAAGATGCATTATCGTTTACCATTGAACTTGCAAGGGATGACCGAAATGCATGTGGACCATGCTTTTTCCCTGCTGTATTGACATTTGCTGCAGCAAAGCATTCATTTAAAGCGTGTCGTATTATGCTTGTAGTAATACGTCCATACGGAGCCACCAGGCTATGAAATACATACCCGTCTTCTAAAGAATATTTGTCATTGCCAAGATGCATCGAAATGGCATTAACAACTTCACAAGGCATTTGCAATGTGAGAGGTATCCCCGTCTTTTCCTGGGTTATACTAATGTATCCCGTACTAAAGTTGATTTCCGATAGTTTAAGCTTTGCAATGTCGCCTGCACGGAGTCCCATTCGTGATGCCAGCCGGATGATAGCAAGGTTTCTCTTTCCAATAGTAGTATTGGTATCAACAGAAGCTTCGACCCTGCTGATTTCATCTGGCGTATATGTCGTGGGAAGCGCCGTACCTCTCTTATAGTGCGGAACAATCCTGGAAAGATCCACTTTTAGGATGCCTTTTTCAGCAAGGTAATTCAGGAACTGACGGATACGTGCATAGGCATCCTTGTTGGAGAATGTAAGCAAGGCCTGTGATACAATGCCGGTGTTTAATTGAGAAAGGTCAGAACAACCAGCATTTTCCACAAAGTTCAAAAAAGATATACAGGTCCTTTCTTTTGAGCAGATCGTAGCCGGTTTATTGCCATTATCTATGCATTCTTGAAGATACCCAGACAAAGTGCCCGCAAACACCGGAGGAATCTGTTCGTTATAATCACCATGATGGCACCTGTAAGGTTTTCCGTCAATGTAGTCATCTAGCCTTCGTACTGCACAGGCATAAGCTACAAAGGTGGACTTGCTAACATTTGAATCGGCAAGAAATGCTTTGCCTAATTCATGAGTGTATATGTCCGTGCCATGATGATTCAGAAAAATGTGAATGCGATTGTAGGTTCGTCGATATACGGTCAACGTTGAATCCATATATTTCTGAGATTTTAATTGCTCCAGAGCTGCTTTCATCAGTTCATCGAATGGTAAGATTGTATTTCTCATATGAGACCTCCTTTATAATGAGATGAATTAGTTACATCTTCATTGTAAAAGAGCACTATCATTATTCAAGAAATATGCTGTAAAAAACAACATTTATGCCACATGTAGACTTGCTTCTGGAATAACAATACTTCTGGGATAATGGGACTTATTCGAGAACTGGAATAAGTCCCATGCAAGGAGGCGCTTCGATGAAGCAGTAAAGGCGCTGCCCAAAGCAAGGCAGAAGGAGAGCCGTGCTTACCTTGCGCTGACTATGATCCAGGCAGTATACCGGGAAGAAAAACAGCTGAAGGAACTTTCCGCACAGGAGAGACAGAACCGCCGCCGGTTAAGCGTCCGCCCTCTGGTGGAGGCTTATTTTACATGGGTGCGTGAAAACCTTCTGAAAGTACCACAGAAAAGCAAAACATGGGAGGGTTTCAATTATTCACTTAACCAGGAAAAATACCTGAAAGTATTCTTGGATGACGGCGAGGTGCCGATGGACAACAATGCTGCGGAGCAGTCGATCCGTGGTTTTTGTATCGGGAAGAAGAACTGGGTGATGATTGATACGATTGCCGGTGCCGAGTCCAGTGCGGTTATTTACAGTATTGCAGAGACAGCCAAAGCAAACCAGCTGAAGCCATATAATTATTTTGAGCATCTGCTCACGGAGATACCAAAGCATCTGGATGATACGGACCGCACATTTTTAGAAGACGTACTCCCCTGGTCGCCGAACCTGCCTGCGAATTGTCGCAAGCCCGGTAAAGATGAAGTGAACTAATAAGACTGGAGCAAATCTGTTTCTATCATACAGGTTTGCTCCAGCTTTGTATAGGTACGGACTATCTACCGTTTACAAACGGAGCTTGAAGGGGAACAGGTATGGGCGTGTCTTTATAGCCCGTCAAGATACCGTTTTTTTTGACGGGCTTCGTTAGCTTTTCTTATCCATTATAACAGGTAGCTATCGAATTTCTCTGTAAAACTGCTGTAATGACATACTAATTTTCAGTTTTTTTGCAAAAAACAGTCATGTCAAGACACCATGACTGTTTTTCTATAATGGTTTGACAGCAAAGATATACCCTAAGCTGGAAACCGTTTGTATATAAATGGGATGTTCCTTATCCGGTTCAATTTTTTGCCGAATTCTACTAATCGTATTAGCGATTGCTACCAAAGAGCTTTCACTATCCTCATGCCATACATTTTCAAAAATTTGCTCTTTGCTACATAACCAACCAGGTCGTTGCGCCAGAAATACCAGAACTCCGTATTCATATCTTGATAGTTTCACATCCTTACCATTACGTAGTACCCGCCGCTGATGTAATCTAATTTCCAACCCTGGGTATGTCAGTGTAGAAGATAGGAACGGATAACGTTCATGGTCACCATCATCATGCCAAACCATCAACGGATTCTCAGTTGTTGCTCCGCTATCCTCGGTAATTCTGGCAATAATTTCAATTTTCTTCACAGCTATCCCTCCTTTTGTGCCGAATTATCAAAATATCGCTCATTATTGGAATTCACGTTGATTCAGCATATATGTACTCTAGTTATAATATTTTCTTAAGCACATACAGTAACGCATCAATATGCTCTTTCTCTAAAATCAACGGAGGCAACAGGCGAATCACATGTGAACCTGAAGGAATTACGATAATTCCCGCTTCTTGTAAAGCATTTATATAGTATGCGGCAGGTACAGACAGTTCAATTCCTTTCATAAGCCCCAGTCCGCGCACCTCTTTGATCACAACTTTTTGAGCGGCCAATTCGGACAATGCCTTATCTAAATAGGTCGTCATAGCCCTGACATTCGCCAATATGTTATACTGTTGATAAAGCTGGAATACAGCAGTAACGGCTGCAGCGGCCAGAGGATTGGAGCCGTAAGTTGTGCCATGATCTCCTGCACACAATACACCGGTTGCTGCCCCTCTGGTTCCAATTGCACCTATCGGAATTCCGCATCCCAAAGCCTTTGCCGAAACCACAATGTCGGGAGCAACGTCGTACAGCTGATACGCAAACATATTTCCGCTTCTGCCCATACCACATTGAATCTCATCCAAAACCATCAAAATTTTGTTCTCATCGCAAAGCTTTCGGACTCCTTTGATAAAGTACTCAGTGGTAGGATAAATTCCGCTCTCACCTTGTACTGTTTCCATAAAAATTGCACAGGTATTTTTTGTAATCAAGCGTTTAACGCTGTCCAGATCATTGAAATCGGCAAATTTAACATGAGCAAGCATAGGAGCAAAAGGTTCCTGATAGGTTGCTTTCCCTGTTATGGATAACGCCCCCATAGATCTGCCATGAAAGGATTTTTTCATGGCAATGATCTCTCCATTATGATTATTATGCTTCAAAAAATGATATTTCTTAGCAATTTTAACCGCACCTTCGATTGCTTCCGTTCCAGAATTGGTGAAAAACACCTGCTCCATGCCAGATGCCTGATTGAACAGCTTTGCAGCTTCAATCGCAGGAACATTATAAAAAAGATTAGAGGTGTGTAGCAGCTTCTCCATCTGTTCTTGCAGTGTACGTGTGTAATTCTGATCGTGATATCCCAAAGCACACACACCGATTCCAGACCCGAAATCCAAATACCGTTTTCCCTCTGTATCATAAAGGTACATACCTTCGCCATGATCCCATACAATGGGATAACGATTATATACAGGAACAAACTGCTGATTTGCTTGTTTGATATAAGGATTCATTTCAGTTCTTTTCCTCCCTATATTGTCAAGTGATTTTCCTTAAAAATTCAAGGAATTTTTATTGTTACTCTCAGATAAATGAGCCAAGGAAATGGACATTTCTCTGTATCTGGTACGAAAATAGAGGA
>CAJTDE010000038.1 GCA_910574835.1 Clostridia bacterium
TTTTACTAACCGTCCAAAAGTCAGTAATCTTATTTTACTCTGAGGTATCTTTTTATCAACCACCCTTCTTGGAATTCCTTATATTTGAATTATACAGGAAGCTCCTGATATTATAGGGCGTTGTCAAGAAAACCTGCTTGGCCAGATGTCCCCGCTTCAAAGCTCCGTAAGCTCTTTTCGCTGCTTGTCTGCTGTCAAATATCCCAAAAACAGTAGGACCGCTCCCACTCATCAGAGTGGCCAAAGCTCCGCCGCGGATCATAGCATCCTTCAGCTTCTGAATCACCGGATAAGCCGGTATCGTTACCGTCTCCAGAACATTTCCCAAAGTCATATGCCCTGCAAGCGCCTTCAAATCCTGATTCTTAAGCGCATCCAACATTCCGTCAATATCCGGATGGCTCTCCAGCTCATTGGCTTTAAGGTTTTCAAAAACAAACCTGGTAGATACTCCAATCCCGGGCTTTGCCACCAGAATCGTACAGGGCGGCATAGGGGGCAGAGGACTTAAAACCTCTCCAATTCCTTCCGCCAAAGCCGTTCCGCGCATAATACAGTAAGGCACATCTGCTCCTATCTTCACGCCTCTTTGCATCAGCTCTTCCATAGAAAGCCCCAAATCATACATACGGTTCATCCCAAAGAGCACGGCAGCCGCATCTGAGCTTCCTCCGGCCATCCCCGCCGCCACAGGAATATACTTTTTCAGCTGAATCGAAATCCCTCCCGGAAGCCCAAATTCATCCCAAAGAAGCTTCGCCGCCTTGTAAACCAAATTATTCTCATTCTCAGGCAGATAGTAAAGGTTTGTCCGAACGGAAATTCCCGTATCCTGCTTCTTCTCCAACTGGAGCTGGTCAAAAATATGTACTGTCTGCATGATCATTCGGACCTCATGATAGCCATCCTCCCGACGCCGCAAAACATCCAATCCCAAATTAATCTTCGCCAAAGCCTTCAGCTGCATCCTATCCATACGCTTCTGTCCTCTATTCTATCCCATGTATTTTCTCTGTTTTTTGTATACACAAAAGTATAACAAACTTCCCCCTCACAAGCAACCCCAAAAACCGCCAATCCCCTCTCTCCTAACCTTTCAGGAAATCAGCCAGCCGGCTTTTCCGATATTCTGTGTATGTGAACCGTCCAAACACAGATATGGAAATGTCGGCTGGCTGATTTCCCGGCAGAACCGCCCGTATCTACAAGTTCTCCATCTGTTTTACCAGCAAAAGCTTCTGTCCCGCCTTGATCTGCTCTGTCCCCAGCTCGTTCAGCTGACAAATCTGCTCCACTGTTGTATGATAGCTCTTTGCCACATCCCATAAAGTATCCAAGGGCTGCGCCGTATAAATAAGAAATCCCGGCAGCCGCTTCACAGCTTCCATATCCAAAGGACGCTCCTCCACCCCGGAAATATGCTGCATAGACATGCGGTTCAAAACAAGCGCATTGATCTGTACTACCGCCTTCACCTCCAGCTCCCCGCTATTCACCATATTAATCGAAAGCTGCTCCAAAGAAGTCTGCAAGTAGTAAACACTATCCTTTCCAACTCCATCCGCCTCAACAAGATGTTCAAAGGGAACCACTCCTTTCAGGCACAGGAACGGATGATTATCATCCGAAGTCACATAAAGCACCTGAACCGATATAACGCCTTCTACCCGAAGCCCTTCCGGTGTTATCGTACTGTCATCTATCTTTACCTCTCCCCGGCTATGGCATATCTGAAGAATCTGTATCTCCGGATTCCCCGTTTTCATACGATCTGCCACCCTGCATTTTGATGCGTTGCACACCAAAAGGCTCTCATAAACCGCCGGCTCCTTAATCAGTTCAAGCTCCCGAACCGGGCTGTAGAGATCGCAGATCATATTCAAATGCTCTTCCTCATAAATCTGAATATCCAGCTCAAGCACGGCATCCAGGTTCAGCACCCTCAGTTCCCCGTCATAATCCGGCTTTAATTCCAGATCACTGTGAGCCAGGCTCAATCCTAAGTTTCCTGACATTCCCTCCTGACAGCCGCTTACATCTACATGGCTGTTAAACGGAATCACCTGTTCCATCCAGTATGTTTTTCCGCTGTCCTCCTCTCCTTCGTACAGGACAAAGACTACCAGCTCCCCTTTCACCAGGATTTCCCCTTCGCCAAGCCGAAGCTCTGTCCCCTGCATTGTTATATCCTGCCAAAGAAGCTGACGAATATTCGGCTTATTTGCCGGCAGAATAATTTCATCCTTAATTCGGCAGGTATCTCTCTTTCTCACTGCAAGGCCGGCTGTGGAAATCTGGCATGTCTTTACCTGTACCGTTTCGCCGTCTTCCACCTCCACCGGCACCTCTTCATCAAACAATTCATCCACTGCAAGCTCCAGGGTTACGATGGTCTTAATACTCAGCTTCCGGGAATTGATAAGCGCTGTTGATACGTCCTCCAGCATCCATTTTAATTGCAGATTATCCCCATCCTTTGCATTTTCCACATTCATCATCTCTTCAAAGGATATCTGCCCCTCAATACTATGTAATCCGCTCTCCGGCCCTTCCTCCATATAGAGTACGGAGAAATTCAAAGCTCCTTTCACCTTCACTCTTCCGGACTCGATTCGGATATCGCCAATGTCAATGCTTCCCTTTTCCTGAATGATCATACCTGCATCCGGCATATTGTCCGGAATATTATAGTCATCATCCAAAGTCATCTGGCTGACTGCTTTTCCTTTTTGTCGATTCATATGTATATTTCTGCGAACAAGCTCCATAACTTATACCTGCTTTCCCTATTTCTTTTCTACCAATCTATGCGCAGATTCTTCCAACTATTCAGATTACTGTTTTGCACCTTTGAAGCGCCTTACAAAACTGCGGAAAATATCTTCCGCAAATTACCGGAACACCACCGGTTTATCTACAAATTCCGTCTGTACTACCAAGCTGGGATAGCTTGACGCCTGGGCCACCTGCTCCTCCTTACCCGGCCCAATCAGGCTGGTATCAAAGTAGATAGCATTTTCCGATAAATACAGTTCATTCACAGCTATACTGTAGCCGCTTGTACTTTGCTCTCCGTAGCCGATACAAAGATAAAGCTTCCCTTCCTCCTCATAGGTTAATTTAAATTCCCCTTTTCGTTTTTCCTCCAAAATCGTCTGAAGTCCTTCCGGCGCTTTTCCTTCCTCTATGATTGTATATTCCAGATCCTGAAGCTTCTCCTGTTCATTTGTCTGAATACTGCATCCGGAAAGGAAAAGCAGTATACTGCCAATCAGCAGAACTCGTTTCCACATATTCATCACCTCACTTTATATTTACGTGGGAAATGCTTGTATTATCCTTGTTTTTTCCAATCAACTTTATTATAATAGGAAAAGATGAAACCGGCTTAAGCCTCTATGCTCGTTAAGCCGCGAAAGGAGAAGTAATATGCGCTTTAAAACATCCGCCGATGACCATGTAAATCACAGGTACAGCGGCATCCTGGTACACCCCACTTCTTTTCCCTCCCCCTATGGAATCGGAGATTTTGGAAAAGGAGCATACGAATTTATAGATTTTTTGGAGGCATCCGGCCAGCATCTGTGGCAGATCCTTCCTCTGGTTCCCATCACTCCCTATGGCAATTCTCCCTACCAGGGTTATTCCGTGTTCGCAGGGGAGCCTTTGCTCATCAGTCCGGAACTTCTGAAAGAAAAGGAGCTTCTCACCGGCGAAGATCTGAAAGACATTCCGGCTTTTGACCCTGTGAAGGTAGATTATGAAAAGGTTCGCATCTACAAAGAGACCCTTTATAAAAAGGCATACGAATCCTTCCGCCACACTGCGGATAAGAACTTCTTAGAGGAGTACAATTCCTTCTGTGACGCCAACGAGTTTTGGCTGGGAGATTACTGCCTGTTTATGGCTATTCGGGAGGATCAGGAAAATATTATCTGGACCAAATGGCCGGAAGAGCTGCGCAATCTCTCCAAGAAGGATCGTCCGCTGTGGGAGGCAAAGCTTAAGGACGGCATTGCTTACCAGAAGTTTTTACAATACCTTTTCTACATCCAATGGTATGATCTGAAGAAGTACGCCAATGATAAGGGTATTGCAATTATTGGCGATATTCCCATCTTCGTATCCCCGGAAGGAGCCGATGTATGGGCTAACCGGCATCTGTTCCAGGTAAATGAAGCAGGTTATCCGGATAAGGTCGCGGGCGTACCCCCCGATTACTTCAGCGCTACGGGTCAAAAATGGGATAATCCTCTGTATGATTGGAAGGCTCATAAAAAGGAAGGCTACCAATGGTGGATTGCCCGCATCCGCAACCAAATCGATCAGGTGGACTATTTGCGCATCGATCACTTCCGAGGCTTTGAAGCTTACTGGGAGGTAGACGCCAAAGAGGAAACCGCCATCAACGGCATCTGGAAGAAAGGACCCGGAGAAGAATTTTTCCGCGCTATTCAAGCCGAGCTTGGGGAGGATCTTCCCATCTTTGCGGAAGATCTTGGACTGATCACTCCGGAGGTGGAGCATTTGCGTGACGCTTTGGGCTTTCCTGGTATGCGTATTCTGCAATTTGCCTTTGAAGGAGGCGAAAGCACCTTCCTTCCCCATCAATTGAACACCCGCAACTGTATCTGCTATACGGGCACACATGATAACGACACCAGCACCGGCTGGTATCAGAACACCTCGGACTATGCCAGGGATAAAGTTCGCCGCTATATGAACACGGATGCTTCCAGCATCAGTTGGGATTTTATACGCATCTGCCTTGGTACCATTGCCCGTTATGCCATCTTCCCGCTTCAGGATGTGTTAAAGCTTGGCAGCGAAGCGCGTATGAATACCCCCGGCGTTGCGTTGGGCAACTGGGAATGGCGCTATCGCAAAGAGGATTTGAATCTCGGCATGGCTTCCGGATTACGACAGATGACAGAACTCTTCGGCAGATAGGAGGCACGAATGATAAGGTTCATTATAATTGCGCTGATGCTCTTTCTCTATCTGCTTTTGGGCATCCCTGTCCTCTTAGTGGAATGGGTCATCGGAAAGTTTAATCAGGAAGCAAAAGATTACAGCTGTCTGCGCATGGTGCAGACAGCCTTTAAGCTCATGCTTAAAGTAGCAGGCGTGCGTCTTACCGTTATCGGTGAGGAGCATGTTCCAAAGGATCAGGCTGTCCTGTATATCGGAAATCACCGGAGCTATTTTGACATTCTTCTTACGTATTCCCGATGTCCCAGGCTGACCGGCTATATCGCCAAGGTGGAGATGCTGCGTTATTGGTTTCTTCGTGACTGGATGAAGGCTCTCTACTGTCTGTTTCTGGATCGGGAGGATATTAAGGCCGGTTTAAAAACCATCCTGCAGGGAATTGAATATATTAAAAGAGGAATTTCCATCTGCATTTTTCCGGAAGGAACCAGGAACCGTACCGACGAAATGCTTCCCTTTAAGGAGGGCAGTATGAAGATTGCGGAAAAAACGGGTTGTCCGATTATTCCTATGGCAATTACTAATTCTGCGGAAATATTTGAAAACCATCTTCCCTTTATTCGTCCCTGCCATGTGATACTTGAATATGGAACACCAATCCTTCCCGGCAAACTGTCAAAAGAGGAAAAGAAGTTTCTGGGTTCCTATACCCAGAGTCAAATCCAAAAGATGCTGGATAAAAATAAAAGTCTGGTATAATGGATGATTCACGGATCTATCCGTACCTGCATGATGAGGAGTGAAATATTATGAAAATCGTAGTTTTAGCCGGAGGAATCAGCACGGAACGAGATGTTTCCTTTAGTTCAGGCAGCAAGATTTATTATGCATTAAAAGCCCGGGGACATGATGCTATTCTTCTGGATGTGTACCTGGGCCTTGAGACGGAAAAGCCGGTAACGGAACAGCTCTTTTATGAGCCGGTGGATTGGGCAAAGGATATTCGGGCCATTTCCGAATCCCACCCGGATTTGTCCCGCTTAAAGGAACAGCGCAGGGATGGGGGCAGGAGCATGTTCGGTCCCAATGTTTTGTCTCTCTGCGAGATGGCCGATATCGTTTTTCTGGGACTCCACGGGGCTAACGGCGAGGATGGACGTATTCAAGCCGCCTTTGATCTTATGGGTATTCGTTACACAGGCACCGGATATCTGAGCAGCGCTCTGGCTATGGATAAGGGATTGTCCAAGCAATTGTTTCAGGAAGCCGGAATCCCCACCCCCGCCGGATTCACGCTCAAGAACGGGCAGCAGACAGTTCCCTCTTCCGTTCCCTATCCCTGCATGGTAAAAACCATCTGCGGCGGTTCCAGTGTCGGAGCCTATCGGGTTAATTCTCCGGAAGCTCTTCCTGACGCCCTTAACGAAGCCTATGCCTTTGGCGAAGATGTGGTAGTAGAGCAATTTATTACCGGCCGGGAGTTCTCCGTCGGCGTCATCGACGGGAAGGCTCTGCCTGTTATCGAGATTGCACCTCTTCAGGGCTTCTATGACTATAAAAATAAATATCAGCCCGGAAGTACGATTGAGACTTGCCCGGCAGAATTGAGCGGGGAATTAACAGCACGGCTTCAAAGCTATGCGGAACAGGTATTTACCGTTCTCAAGCTCACCTCCTATGCCCGGATTGATTTTATGATGGACACCTCGGATCAATCCTTCTACTGCCTGGAGGCCAACACGCTTCCGGGTATGACTCCAACCAGCCTGCTGCCCCAAGAGGCCGCGGCGATTGGCATGTCCTTTGAAGATCTCTGTGAAAAGTTAATCGAAGTCTCGCTTGCCCGATACCAAGAAATGTAAGCGCTTATTTTTAAAGGATGTAAGATCATGAAAGAAATGTCGTTAAATCAGATTGCTCATGCCTGCGGGGGAACCTATACAGGTCCGGATTCCCTGAAAAACAGAGAGGTATCCGGCGTCGTCATCGACAGCCGTAAGGTGGAACCCGGCTATCTTTTTATCGCCCTTAAGGGGGAACGAGTGGACGGCCACAGCTTCATTCCTGCCGTCTTTGCCAAAGGCGCGGCCTGTGTCCTCTGCGAAGAGGCTCCCGAGCATCCGGCAGGTCCCTATATCCTGGTGGAATCCTGTCTCCAGGCCCTGAAAAGCCTGGCAGAATATTACCGCAATACTCTTTCCATTCCGATTGTAGGAATTACGGGCAGCGTGGGTAAAACAAGCACCAAAGAAATGATTGCCGCTGTCCTTGGAGAAAAATACTGCGTGTTAAAGACGGAAGGTAACTTTAATAATGAGATTGGCCTTCCCCTTACCATCTTCCGTATTCGAGAAAAGCATGAGGCTGCCGTTTTGGAAATGGGCATCAGTGATTTTGGAGAAATGACCCGCTTAAGCCGTATGGCAAAGCCCAATATCTGCGTGCTGACCAATATCGGTCTCTGCCATCTGGAGAATCTAAAGGATCGGGACGGCATTTTAAAAGCTAAGACAGAAATGTTTGCCGAAGCACAGCCAGGCGCCCGTATTATTCTGAATGGCGATGACGATAAGCTGATCACTCTAAAAGAAAGCCGTACGCCTACTCCCTGTTTTTTCGGCCTTGCCCCCTCCAATGATCTCTATGGGGAAGCCATTGAAAATCTGGGACTTGAGGGCACACGCTGTACCTTTGTCACCAGAGCAGGGCGTTTTTGCGCTCATATTCCGATTCCGGGACGTCATATGGTTTACAATGCCCTGGCCGGCGTCGCTGTTGGTTTAGCGCTTGATCTGTCCTTAGAAGAAATTAAGACCGGAATTGAAAGCCTCACCCCGGTCAGCGGACGCAATCATCTGATCCATATGGAAAAATGGGATATTTTAGACGACTGCTACAATGCCAATCCGGTGTCTATGTGCGCTTCCCTGGATGTGTTAAGCTGCGCTCTGGGAAGAAAAGTTGCTATTTTAGGAGATATGGGGGAGCTGGGAGAG
The DNA here is from genome assembly GCA_910574835.1 of Clostridia bacterium. Taxonomy (GTDB): domain Bacteria; phylum Bacillota; class Clostridia; order Lachnospirales; family Lachnospiraceae; genus Laedolimicola. The sequence continues at coordinate 7,929 of CAJTDE010000038.1, forward strand.
AATGAAAAGCTGCTCCATTACAATGTGGGCTGTCATGCGGCAGATGCGGACATTGATGCGGTTTTTCTTGTCGGCACATTGTCCGAAGAGATTGGACGCGGCATCGAAGCCAAGAATCCGAGCCTAACCTTCCGGCATTTTGATACAAAGCAGGAGCTAATAACCGCATTACCTCTTCTGCTGTCCAAAGGAGATTCCATTTTGGTAAAAGCTTCTCATTTTATGGAATTTGAAGAGATCGTAGCTTATCTGAAAAAAACCGGCGCTTTGTAAGCATGAATCCGTTTTCAAACATTCTGTGGTTACAAACGGCAGAGAAGGGTGAACCCAATGAAAAAATTACGTTTTGGTATTCTCAGTACTTCTTCAATTGCTCCGCGTTTTATTAAAGGCGTTCAGGCTGCTGAAAATTGTGAGGCTTACGCGCTTGCCTCCAGAAGCCTTAAGAAAGCCCAGGAAAAAGCTGCCCTTTGGAATGTTCCAAGGGCTTATGGCAGCTACGAAGAGCTTCTTGAATCTGATGAAATTGACGTAGCTTATGTAGCCATGATCAACAGTAAGCATTATAAGTATGCAAAAATGGCCTTAGAACACGGGAAACATGTACTCTGCGAAAAGCCCTTTACCCTAAGTGTCCACGAGTCCAAAGAGTTGTTTTCCCTTGCAAGGGAAAAGAGGCTTTTTATTATGGAAGCTCAAAAGGTTCTCTTCCTTCCTGTGATACAAAAGGTTAAAGCCTTAATTCAATCCGGCTCTTTAGGCGCAGTCAAAATGGCGGATTTCTCCAGCTCCTTTGATCCCGGCTACAATTCCTGGTTTTTTGACGCGGAAAAGGGCGGCGGTCCCCTCTATGGGAATGCCATTTACAGCCTTCAGCTGATGCAATATCTCTTTGACTGCAAGGTGACGTCTTGGAACGGACTTTGTACCAAAAGTAAGAGCGGTGTTGAAAATCAGTTTTCCGTCACTATGTTGATGGAGAATGATCTTTTGTTTACAAATAAGACGAGCACTCTTGTAACTACTTCTCATGTAGGTTATCTCTATGGGGAGAAGGGTTATGTTGAAATTCCCGACTACTGGAAGGCACGCAAAGCGATTCTGCACTACCCGGATAAAGAGCCTGTGGTTTTGGAATATCCTTGCGAATACGAGCTTATGTATGAAGCCTTACATGTGGAAAGATGCATTCGTGAGCATTTGGTTGAAAGTCCTGTCATGACGGAGGCCATGACTCTCAATGCTATCAGAATTTTAAACGATATCCGAAATTTATGGAATTTGTAGAAAATTATTTTATTTTTATATATTTTTCATACAGTTCATACAAAACAAGACAATAAAAGAATATTTTAAAGGGCTAACCTCCTTCTTTTCTAAGATTTTCTATTGAAAAACTAAACTTGTAACAAATTCCCACAAAATTCCATTATTAACGCTTGACATTTGGTCTGCGATCGGCTAAGATAATGGTGCATTGAAGTATATTTTTGATGAATTTGATTCACATGCTTTATAGGTCATCATTCTATGCATGGTGCTTATAAAACATGTTTTTTTATCTCGGAGAAGATATGCGGAATAGTACTTAAAAGGAGGTATCTTTTAATGAACAAAGGTACAGTAAAGTGGTTCAACGGCACAAAAGGATATGGTTTCATTACCAACTCCGAGACAGGCGAGGACGTATTCGTACACTTCTCCGGTATTGTCGCCGAGGGATTCAAAACACTGGAAGAGGGACAGTCCGTAACTTTCGATATCACCGAGGGTAATCGCGGACCTCAGGCAACCAATGTAACAGTTGTTGCGTAAGCGTCAAACAAGACAGGGGCGCTGCAAAATAAGCCGAAGGACTTATTTTGCAGCGCCCCTGTCTTTCTGCTATTCTATCTCTATTAAAGCTCCGTTTTCCCCTCTTGCATAATGCCGCAGAAAATCCCAAGCTACAAAAGCCTTCTGTTCCGTCAGTTCATGCTTGCCGCCCTCAATCAATACCAGTTGGCCAAGCGGCGCCGTATGGCCTTCTTTATAATAATTGCTGAAAGTCCAAGTAACGTCTTCTATAATAGATGTTTCTACCTCGTCCGGCTCATAACCCCAGTATTCCGTCTTGTCAAAGTCCTTCGCCTCCCCGGACTCCAAAAGTCCGTTAAATCTCATAAGAGACTCTATTCCCCACACCTCATCGTCTATGACACGCATAGCTCCGGAATCCATTTCCAAGGTTAAATCCTCGCTTCCCTGTATAATCTGAAACGGCATCTCATAGGGGGAGCTTAAATGTTTAATAGGCATCATCCAGCTCATAAAGCAGATTCCCGCAAAGGTTCCCGGATAATCGTTGGTCATCGCCCCTACTACGCCTCCGCCATTGGAAAAACCCGTAGCATAAATACGAGTAGTATCTACAGGATAATGCTCTATGGCATAATTCAAAATTTCCATAACCCGTTTCGTTTGGCTGTAGCTTTCCGTTGTTTTATACTTCGGAACCAGGAGCAGCAGCCCGGCTTCCTGTGCCTGCTGAAGCCAGCCGGCCTGTTGAAGCTTTTCTTCAGGATCTCCTTTAAACGCACAGGCTACCAGAACCAGCGGACGCTTTTCCTCCGGATTGTCAACAGCGGACTGCGGTAGGTACATCCACCCTTCTTCCCCGCCTGCTGTCGTGTAGCTTTCTTCTTCCATTCCTGTTTCCTTTTTGCCTGAACAGCCGGAAAGCAGCAATGCCATGATAACTATGATACTTACGAATCTTTTCATCCGTATTCTTACCCCTTTCTCAAAACATCTTATGTTACTGTTCACTTTGACCGGTAACTATCTTACACTTCTATCTGCCGCAAGGGGCTTAAGCCTCTTCTTCCTCATATGGCGTCTCACCTGCAAGCTTCAGCAAGTCCTCCACCTCTTCCGCCGGCATTTCCAAATACATCGCCAGTTCTTCCACGGAAACCTTCCGCTCTAATTCATCTGTCAGCTTCTTAATCTCATCTCTCAGATGATTTAAGCGCTCTGCAATAAGGCTTCCGGCCTCTTTTTCCGCTTTGTCGTCCTCCACTGCCTGGGCGATTGCATGACAAATCTCCTGCCGGAGATATTGAAGCGGGGAGCTTCCCGGTTCGCGAAGTCCGATGTTCTCCATTGCCAGCATTAACCCGATATTTCCCTCTTGCACCAAATCTCCCAGAAGCACTTCCCGTCCCCGGAAGTCATGTGCCAGACGCAAAACCTCCGGTAAAAGCTGTTCCGTAAGCTTCGCCTTTGCAAATCCGTCGCCCGTCTCTTCCACCTGGCGGCACAGCTTTAAAAGCTCCTCTTCTTCCAAATATTCCAGCCGTTCAAGCTCTGCCTGATAGCTTTTTAAAAAGCCTTTCTCCTCCTCTGTCAAGGGAAGCTCCTGCTTTTCTTTCTCTTCTTCTCTCTCAGCCGGCACATAACCTTCTACAACAATCTGACAGGAGGCCAGATAAGAAAAAATCAATTCGTATTGCTCCTCTGAAAGCTCCATTGAGTTAAAAAAATTCCGCACCTGCTCTCCCGTCAAACGGTTTCTCTTTTTGGCGGCCTCTTCTCCAAGGTCTGCAAGCTTTTGCTGAAATTCTTCCCGATTCATGGGCATCTCCTTTGATTATAATATCTTATTTTTTATCTAAAAGCGCTATATTCTCTATCCCTGCCGTATGAGGAAACATATCCACCGGCCGCACCTTCTTCAGCTCATAACCGCCCTCATACAGAATCTTCAGATCCCTCGCCAAAGTGGCTGAATCGCAGCTTACATAGACTATCCGCTTCGGTGCCATAGAAATCATAGTATCAAGACATGCACGATCACATCCCTTTCTTGGCGGGTCCACTACGATCACATCCGCCCGGATTCCGTTTTCCCGATACTTCCCGGGCAGTACTTCTTCCGCCTTTCCCAAATAAAACTCCACGTTGGATAAACCGTTAATTTCCGCATTCTTCCTGGCATCCTCCACCGCCTGGGGAACTACCTCCACCCCATAAACCCTGCCCGCCTTCTGTGCTAAAAACAGGGAGATAGTTCCAATTCCGCAGTATAGATCCCAGACAACTTCCTCTCCCGTCAATTCAGCATAGTTAAGAGCCGTCTCATAAAGCTTCTTTGTCTGAATCGGATTTACCTGATAAAAGGACAGCGGAGATATCTGATAACTCACATCGCCTATCCGGTCCGTGATATAAGTCTGCCCCCGCACCGGAATCAGCTTATCTCCCAGAATTACATTCGTATTCTTTTTATTTACATTAAGTGTAAGGCTCACCATTCCCGGCAGCTGAAAAAGCCGGTCAGCCAGCCGTTCTACTCCCGGAATCCCATCACCGTTGATCACCAGGCAGACCATCAGTTCCCCCGTCGAAAAGCCCTTTCGAATCAATGCATGACGGATAAGTCCCTTCCCGGAAGCTTCTTCATAAGAGGAAATCCCCTCTTTCTCCATAAAACTCAGAATGATTTTTAATATCTCCTCATTCTCCTCCGCCCCCAGAAGACAGTCCGTATTGGGAACAATATGGTGGGTACGTCCCGCATAAAAACCGGTCACAGCCCTTCCCTCACGGTCCCGTCCGAAGGGAAACTGCGCCTTATTCCGGTAACGAAAAGGCCGCTCCATTCCGATAACCGGAAGCACCTCAGGTTCGGAAAAGCCTCCAATCCGGATCAATTGATTTTTCACCTTTTCCCGCTTATACTCCAGCTGCTTCTCATAGGAAAGGGCCTGAATCTGGCAGCCGCCGCAGGATCGATGCAAGGGGCAGGGAGGCTCTATGCGCTCCGGGGAAGGCTTCAGCAGTTTCATCATCCTGCCATAGCCATAGGTTTTTTTCACCTTCAGCACCTTTACTTCAATCACATCGCCCGGCAGGGCATCCTTAACAAACAAAGGAAAGCCATCTAACTTTCCGATGCCTTCCCCTTCGTTCCCCAAGCTCTCTATCGTCAATGTATACAAATCATTTTTATTCATCTTCCGGCTCCCATCTATTCAGGCTCACTGCGGAACATTCGGCTGTATCTCATATTGAGAGCTTCTGCGGATATTGGACTCAAACAAGCGGTTATAGCCAAGCCACTCCTGGCTTGCCCCCGCTGACTTAAAGAGCTCCTTCAAGGTCTCCATCTTAGCATCCGTATTATCCGCCATATTCAGAGCCACCGCCTCAATAAGAGCCGGCTTCTTGGGGGAGCCGTATTCCAGTTCCCCGTGGTGGGCCAGAATACAATGCTTCAGCTCATTCTCAAGACGGCGCGGAAATCCGGGAATACGCCGGGCCCGTTCCCCTACCATCTCGCTCCCCATAGCAATATGCCCCAGAAGCTGTCCCTCATCGGTGTAATCATTTTCCGGGAAATCCGACAGCTCGTAAACCTTGCCGATATCGTGGCACATAGCCGCCGCAAATAAAAGATCCCTGTTCAAAATGGGATAAGCCTTCACATAATAACCGCAGAGCTTGCACACGCTTAAGGTATGCTCCAGAAGGCCGCCCACAAAGCTGTGATGAACGCTTTTTGCCGCAGAATGAAACTTGAAGGCTTTTATAAATGCCTCATCCCTCACAAAAAATTCCTGCAGCAGAGCCCTCAAGTGCGGCTCCTGCACCTGATCCGCAAAGCTCATAAGCTCCTGGTACATCGCCTCAATATCCTTATCGCTCACCGGCAGATAATCCGCCGCCTTGTATTCGCTTTCCCTGGCTCTCCTGGCCCGCTTGATGTTGAGCTGCAGCGTACCCTGAAAGCTCGTAACCTCCGCCATAATATCCACATAATCCAGAACCTCAAAATCCTCTATTCCCTGAGAATTGGGGTCCCAGATCTTCGAGTCAATGGTGCCTGTCTTATCCTGCATAATCACATTTTCGTAGGTTTTGCCGTTTTTCGTTACCGCCGACTGCTTGTACTTGCAGAGATAAACGCCGGAGATCCGGTCACCCTCCCGAAAGTTTTCAATATATTTCATAACGCCCTCCTCATATACTCCCTTTACATTTGCCCGTCACGAGCGTAAGCAGCCCTCTGTCACAGCCTGTCAAGCGTCACGCTGCAGGGAATCTCCTTGTATCCCTCTTTCCCCAGACGCATTACAAGAACCTGGATAACCTGCTCTCTGGAAAACTTTAAGAGCATCTCCTGAATCTCGGAAATTCCCGTGATAGTCTGCCCATTGATTTCCACAATCACGTCTCCCTGCTGTATCCCGGCATCCATAGCCGGAGAATTCATCTCCACTCCGGTTACATACACACCTGCGGGAAGCGACCGAATCTCCGCTGTTTCCTGGGTTACATCCGCACCCATAATCCCGATATACACCAGATCCTGGCTGTTGGAAAGATGTTCTATTACATCCTTCACATCGGAAATACCATAGGCCGTCAGCGTATCCCGGCTTCCCGGCCCCTGATATCCCTGCTGAATAATTCCCACAATCTGTCCTTCCAGGTTCACCAGAACGCCGCTGCTCTCGGAAGCCTTCGGCATATCTGTGAGAAGCAGCTCATATTCTCCGTCAATGACACTCACCGCATGACCGGAGGATACCAGATTGCCGTAGAGCACGGAGCCTGGTACACCTGCCGGGCTTCCCACCGCAATCACCAGTTCTCCTGCGCGCATATTCCGGGAACCGCCCAGTTCCGCCATCCGGATCTGATCAAGAGTTCCTTCCGGCAGATCCGCCAGATTTACACTGAGCACCGCCAGATCCGTTACCGTGTCGTAATTTTTTAAAACAGCATCAATGCTCGTATGGCTGGCCAGAGTTACCTGGAGCTGATCCGCCGACTGCACGCGGGAATAAATGGTGAGCACCAGAAGCTCCACACCGTTATTTCCTACCAAAATTCCGCTGGTCTGCTCCCTGCTCTCATAGGTCTCATTAAACCAGTCCGTATCGTTGCTGGCCGCCGTGACCGTAACCAGGCTTTTGGCGCACTCATCCGCCACGTTTTTCAGCTTTGTGTAAAGCTTCTTATAATCCTCAAGCTCAAGCTCCACGGACTCCGTTATAATAAGGGGCTCCTGAGGCGGCGCAGGCTCCTGGGGAGCGGTCACCGGCTCATCCTCTTCCTCCCGGGGAAGACTGATCTCCTGGCGCTCTTCCTTCCGAAACCGTTCCTCCATCCAGGGATAGGAAACCACAAAGACAAAGCAGGCCGTGATTCCGCACGCCGCTGCCAGTACAAGCTGAAAGACGACCTTCCGAAACGTCCTATTCTGGTAAAAATGCTGACGCTTAATCTTCTCCTTCACAAAGGAAAATTCCTCTTCATCCCGCTTCTTTTCTTCTGCCATAAGATTTCTCCGCTACTGTAAATCTGCTGACCATGTACACTAACCCTTATTTTAATACATTTTCTCTTTTCTGTCCAGATTTTATGATTGCGAAAAAGCCCTTTCTTTTCCGGCAAAAGTAGGGTAAAATAAGATACATGAACAAGAAAGTATTAAAAACCTTAGAATATGACAAAATTATAGAACAGCTATCCCTTCTGGCGGGAAGCGACGGGGGGCGTAAGCGCTGTCTTTCCCTTGTACCCGGCTGCCGTCTTGACGAGATTAACCAGGCGCAAAAAGAAACGGATGACGCACTGAAGCGTTTATACCGTAAGGGGAGCGTCTCCTTCTCCGGCGTCAGGGATGTGAAAGCTTCCTTCAAAAGACTGGAGATTGGCGGCTCCCTGAACGCCGCGGAACTTTTGCAGATATGCAGTCTTCTGGAAGCGGCCGGACGTGTGAAGCGGTATGCCCGAAGCGCAGAGACAGAAGGCGAAAACGAGGACAGCCTTGATCCGCTTTTTTGGGCCATCGAGCCCTGTACCCCCTTATCTGCCGAGATACGAAGATGTATCTTGTCGGAGGAAGAGATCAGTGATGACGCCAGTCCGGAGCTTCGCCAGATACGCAGAAATATCCGTACTGCCAATGACCGTATTCACAGTACCCTGGCCGGACTGATCAACGGCTCCTCCCGCAGCTATCTGCAGGATGCTGTGATCACACAGAGAAACGGCCGTTACTGTGTTCCCGTCCGGGCGGAATACCGAAGCCAGGTCCCTGGTATGATACACGATCAGTCCTCCACCGGTTCCACTCTGTTTGTGGAGCCTATGGCGGTTGTAAGGCTGAATAATGATCTGAAAGAGCTTCATTTAAAGGAACAGGAAGAGATTGAACATGTTCTGGAACGCTTAAGCGAGGAAACCGTTTCTTTTACGGAAGCCATTCTGCAAAATTATGAGCTTTTGACCGAATTGGATTTTATCTTTGCGAAGGCAGCTCTTGCAAAGAATATGAAGGCCGTCTGTCCCGTGTTCAATACCAGAGGGGAAATTCATATCAAGGAAGGACGCCACCCGCTTTTGGATTCGGAAAAAGTGGTTCCCGTAACCATTCGGCTGGGAAGAGATTTTGATCTCCTCATTGTAACCGGTCCCAACACGGGCGGAAAAACCGTGTCCTTAAAAACAGTGGGGCTTCTGACGCTTATGGGGCAGGCCGGACTTCAGATTCCTGCCGCTCCTCATTCGGAGCTTGCCCTATTTGAGGATGTGTATGCGGATATCGGTGATGAGCAGAGCATCGAGCAGTCCTTAAGCACCTTTTCCTCTCATATGACCAATATCATCCGTATTTTAAATGAGGCTTCGCTGAACTCACTGGTGCTCTTTGATGAGCTCTGTGCCGGAACCGATCCCACGGAAGGGGCGGCCCTTGCCATCTCCATTCTCTCCCATTTGCACAAGATGGGGATTCGGACGATGGCTACCACCCACTACAGTGAGCTGAAGGTCTATGCCCTCTCCACACCCAGGGTGGAAAATGCTTCCTGCGAATTTAATGTAGATACCTTAAGCCCCACCTACCGGCTTCTGATTGGAATCCCGGGCAAGAGCAACGCCTTTGCCATTTCCTCCAAGCTTGGGCTTCCCTCTTTCCTGATTGAAGAAGCAAAAACCCATCTGAGCGAGCAAAGCGAAAGCTTCGAGGATCTAATAGCGGATCTGGAGGCCAGCCGCAGAACCAGTATTCAGGAACAGGAGGAGATTCGCCTTCACAAGGAAGAGATCGAACGCCTCCGGGCCGCTCTGGAAAAAAAGCAGGAAAAACTGGAGGATCAGAGGGAACGCATTTTACGGGAAGCCAACGAGCAGGCCCGGAAAGTGCTTAAGGAAGCCAAGGACTATGCGGATCAGACCATGAAGGACTTCCACAAATTCGGAAAATCCAATATCTCCGTAAGCGAGATGGAGGCCGAGCGCGCCCGTCTCAGGGAACGGCTTCAAAAAACAGAGGAAAAGCTTTCTCTCAAAAAAGAACAGGCGCCCAAAAAGCAGTTAAAGCCTTCGGATCTGCATCTGGGAGATTCGGTCCGCGTATTAAGCCTCAATCTGGAAGGCTCCGTATCCTCCCTGCCGGATGCAAAGGGAAATCTGTTCGTACAGATGGGGATTCTGCGTTCCCAGGTCAAGCTTTCCGATCTGGAGCTGATTGACGAACCGGTGATTACCGGAAAGAACTTCAGCAAAAGCGGCGCCGGAAAGATTAAGATGAGCAAGTCCGCCAGTGTCAGCACGGAGATCAATCTCATCGGAATGACGGTGGACGAGGCTCTGGCTCACTTGGACAAATACCTGGATGACGCTTCCCTGGCCCATCTTCCTTCCGTGCGCATTGTCCACGGCAAGGGAACGGGAGCTCTCCGAAAAGCAGTTCACACCCACTTAAAACGCTGTAAATATGTAAAATCATTCCGATTGGGTGAATTCGGAGAAGGAGACGCCGGTGTTACCATTGCGGAATTTAAGTAAGGAGACTGATTGATTATGGTAGCAAAACAGAAAATTCTTATCGTAGACGACGATGCAAATATTGCGGAGCTTATCTCCCTCTACCTTACAAAGGAATGCTTCGAAACCATGATGGTTCATGACGGGGAGGAGGCCCTGTCCGTATTCGACAGCTTTGGGCCGAATCTGATTCTTCTGGATCTGATGCTTCCCGGCATTGACGGCTATCAGGTCTGCCGGGAGATACGGGCCAAATCAGCCACTCCTATTATTATGCTCTCCGCCAAAGGAGAGGTCTTTGACAAGGTTTTGGGCCTGGAGCTTGGGGCTGACGACTATATTATTAAGCCTTTTGATTCCAAAGAACTGGTCGCCCGGGTAAAGGCCGTGCTCCGGCGCTATCAGCCGGCCAAGCCGGAGGCTCCCAAATCCTCTGCCAAGGTAGTGGAATACCCTGAGCTGGTGATCAATCAGACCAACTACTCCGTTCTCTACAAGGGCGTGCCTGTGGATATGCCGCCCAAGGAGCTGGAGCTTCTCTACTTTCTGGCCTCCTCGCCCAACCAGGTATTTACCAGGGAGCAGCTTCTCGATCACATCTGGGGTTATGAATATATCGGAGATACACGTACCGTAGATGTACATATCAAGCGTCTCCGGGAAAAGATCAAGGATCATCCTACCTGGAGCCTGTCCACCGTGTGGGGAATCGGCTACAAATTTGAAGTCAGAGGATAGACGCTTTATGAAACATTCCCTCTATTTAAAATTTATATTAACGTATGTGGTATTTGGTTTCCTAAGCTTCTTTATCATTGCCACCTTCAGCTCGCAGATGACCCTGAATCACCTGACCTCCCAGAAGGCGGAAAGCTTGTATAAGGAAGCCAACTACATCTCCACAAATTTTGTGCGGAGCTACTACTCCAAAAGCCAGGATGCGGATTCTCTCCGGGCCATTCACTCCCAATTTCAGGCTCTGGATATGTATCTGGGGGCTTCCATCTGGCTTTTGAACTCCGACGGCACCATACTGGTGGATTCGGATGCCGCCTTTTCCGAGAATACCGCCTCCGGCATGAGCGCCTTTGACCCTACGGATATGGGGAACCGCTACTATGTCATCGGCAATTTCTATGACACCTTTGAAGAAGAGGTGCTTTCCGTTGCCGCACCCATTACCTATAACTTTCGGACACGCGGTTATGTTCTGATTCACATACCCCTGTCCTCTATTGAAGGGGAGCGGGATCAGATTCTGAATATCACTTATTTAACGGTTCTTCTGGTTTTCCTTCTGTCCCTTCTGGTACTGGCTGTTTTTACCTTTACCGTATACCGGCCTCTGATGAAAATTACCGAGGCCGCCCGGCAGTATGCCCAGGGAAATTTTAAATATACGCTTGAAATTTATGAGGAGGACGAAATGGGCCAGCTGGCGGACACGCTGAATTATATGTCCCACGAGCTGGGCGAGTCCGACGACTACCAGAAGAAATTCGTCGCCAATATCTCCCACGACTTCCGTTCTCCCTTAACCTCCATCAAGGGCTATCTGGAAGCCATCCTGGACGGAACCATCCCTCCGGAAATGCAGGAAAAATATCTGAATACGGTCCTTATGGAGACAGAGCGGCTCAACAAGCTCACAAGCGGCTTACTGGCCTTAAATTCTTTCGACACCAAGCGAAACCGTCTGGATATCACCAATTTTGACGTCAATGGGGTGATTAAAAATACCATCGCTTCCTTTGAAGGCCAGTGCCGGGAACGCCATATTACCCTTGAGCTTCTCTTTGACGCCAAGCAGCAGTATGTATCCGCAGATATGGGAAAGATTCAGCAGGTTATGTACAACCTCTTGGATAATGCCATTAAGTTCAGTCCCAACGACTCGATTATAACCATCGAAACGACCCTGCGCCATGAAAAGGTCTTTATTTCCGTAAAGGATGAAGGAGTCGGGATTCCCAGGGACAGCATGAAGAAGATCTGGGAGCGGTTTTACAAGACGGACGCCTCCCGGGGCAGGGATAAGAGGGGAACCGGACTGGGACTGGCCATTGTGAAGGAGATTATCACCACTCACGGGGAGCATATCAACGCCATCTCTACGGAAGGGGTGGGAACGGAATTTATCTTTACACTTCCCCGTGTTCCGGAATCGGAGGATGCTTAAATTATCTGTTAAGACAGTAGAAAAATGCAGCAATGTTAAAGGAGGAGCCCACAGACCATGAAAAAGACCACCAATCACACCCTTTGCAGACGTACCATTGTCCTGCTTCTCACCCTTTCCCTGATATTCGCCTCTGTGACAGGCTGTAATTCCGGGAAGAAGGCGGCAAAAGCACAGGAACGCTTTGATGCTTTTACCAATGAAGTTTTTGTTTCCGATATTACGGAAAATATTCTGAATCTCCACTGGACCCTGGCCTTCCCTGAGAATTACGGGATTGATGATTACAAAATATCCTTCGGCAGCTTTTCCAAGGAATATGAAGAAGAATCCTACCAGGAGCTTCGTGATATGTTAAAGGAGCTGAAGGATTTTGATTACGATCTGCTGACGGAGGATCAAAAGCTGATCTACGATATTATGCTGACTTACGGGGAGGATAATCTGAAAACGGAAAAATACAGGCTCTATTATGATTATCTGTCTCCCACCAACGGAGTGCAGTCTTATCTGCCCACCCTCCTTGCGGAATATAAATTTTACAAAAAGCAGGACGTTGCGGATTATCTGAATACCTTGCGGCTGTTTCCGGACTACTTTAAGGATCTGATGGCCTTTGAGCAGGAGCAGTCGGAAAATGGATTTTTTATGCCGGATTTTGAGGCTGACAAGGTGATTGACCAGTGCCAGCAGTTTATGGAAGATCCGGAAAACCACTATCTCATTGACAGCTTTAATCTGCGTCTTGATGAGACAGACTTCCTTACGGATGAGGAAAAGGAAAGTTATCGCAAGGAAAATGCGGATTTAGTACAAAATACGATGATTCCGGCTTACGGTTATCTGGTGGAAGAGCTTGCAAAGCTGAAGGGCACCGGGGAAAACGATGCCGGCTTATGTTACTTTAAGGACGGAAGAGAGTTCTATGAGCTTCTTGTGCGGGATTCGACCGGCTCCGATAAGTCCGTGGAGGAGTTTGAGGACTTGATTCTTAAGAAGATGCAGAGTGATCTGGAAACCATCTGGGAGCTTTCTTTGGAGGATGAAGATTTTGACCGCATGATGGAGTGTCCGGTGGATCTCAGCGATCCCTATGCGGTTCTCAATCAGTTAAAGGAAGGGCTTGCCGAGGATTTTCCGGCTTCCGGCGAGCTGCCCTTTAAGGTGAGCTATGTTCCGTCTTCTATGGAGGAGTATATGAATCCGGCTTATTATATTCTTCCTCCTGTGGATTATCTGGAAAATAATGCCATTTATATTAATAATAAACATTCCAGTGATGATATCGAGCAGTTTGTCACTCTGGCCCACGAGGGCTTTCCGGGACATCTGTATCAGACGACTTATTTTTACGGGAAAGAGCCTTCTCCTATCCGCAAGCTGTTCGGCTTCTCCGGGTACTCGGAAGGCTGGGGCACTTATGCGGAAATCTATGCCTACCGGCTGGCCGGACTGGATGATAAAATGCTTCAGCTGAATGAATTGAATAAGACTTATACGCTTGCGCTTTACTGCCTGACGGATATGGGCATCAACTATGAGGGCTGGACGCTTGAGGATACGGAGGAGTTCCTTGGTATTGATAAGGAAACCTGCCGGGAGATCTATGAAATGATGGTGGAAGAGCCTGCTCTTTATCTTGCTTATTACGGAGGGTATCTTGAGTTTGTGGAGCTTCGGGAGAAGGCGATGGAAACCCTTGGGGAAAAATTTGATTTGAAGGAATTTCATACCTTTCTGTTAGATATGGGTCCGGCTCAGTTTGAGATTATTGAGGATCGGATGGAGGACTGGATGGAGAAGCAGTAAATTTTATTGTTCTGTTTCCGTAAATGGCAGCAGCCGGGAAGTGTTATATTTCCCGGCTGTTTGCGGTTCCAATCAAAACCGTGATAAAAGCGCTCCCGTCCCACAGCTTCCGACAATTTGCTACCAACAGTTTATTTCATATGCAGAACAGTCCAGTTTATTCAAATCCATCATCTTCCAATTCCCAGTATTGATTTGGTTTCAGCTCCGGTTTTGGTAATAACCGCATTTGAACTACCCAGTTTTTATTTTCGTTTCTAACTGCCCGCATTTTCAAGCAATACTTTAACCATTTGGGCTGCTCTTCCATTGGATGCAGTTCTTCAAATTTTTTACATGCGGCAAATATGGACAAGTCACGGTCACTCTTTTGCTTGTCTCGATTATTTGATATCTCCAATGCCATCACCCCCCACCATCCTCAAAAATATCCCATCCAAAGCCTCCCACCCCGGATTCCTGTCATCCGCCATCTCCTTTGAAATCTGCCCGTATCTCGCAATTTCATCCTCAATAAATCGCTGAATCACCGGTATCCTTGGATTCATATCCCTCTCATCACTCTCCGCCTTTTTCGCAAGCATCTCCCCTATCTTATCTGTCAGTTCGCCCGGAAGCTCCTGCTTGAGCAGTTCTTCAAAACGCACCGGAGGAACAGCGTGATTATGCTCCACATACCGGCACGCCAGGAGCGGCCGCAGCGCATAGATGTACTTCTTATACCTTACCTCACTGCCTTGCAGATACTGCCTGTAAGTGCTGTTGGCCGTTCCATAATAGTGATAAAGCGCGGCCTTCTCGGAAAAATACTGTCCGCAGCACTCGTAAATCTCCTCCCATTCCTTAGTCGTTTTATAAACAACCGGAGAATTTGCCCACTCAAAAATAACGGCGTTTCCTTTATGAAACTGAACGAGAGCCTTTCTCAAATCCCATCCGTTGATATCCAATACCTCATCAAGCTGCCACTCAATCACATCCCGCTTTTCCTGTAAACTCAGATAAGCCTCTTTCTCTCTCACATAGACAAATCTCACATCATAATCACTGTCGGGAGATTCCACGCCCCAGGCCCGGCTTCCTGATTCCACCGCATAAAGAACCCGGACCCGTTCCTTCTTTTCAATCTCTGCAAGCTTTTCCCGGATTTCCCTTGCCACGTCTCTCATCAAATTCCCCCTCTATCGCTCTTAGATTTACATATTCCATTAATTGCTCAACAGCCTCCATATCCGGATTGTCCGGCAGGCGGCTATTTTGCGTCGCCGTATCCAGACGCTTTTCATAATCTCCCAGAATTTTATAAAACTCCCCGGAAAAGGTCTTATCTTCTTTCTGAAAATCCCCCCGCCGGATACTTTTCAGCAGTTCCAGATCATCTGTCCTGCGAGTCTTGATTTCCCCCTTTTCCAAAATGTCAATCGCCATCATAAAAAGGCGGATCAGATGCATGGCGTGTTTGTTCAGATGATTGTCATCCTTCTTTTTGTTGCGCTTGCCTATCTTGTCATAGTCCCGAATCACATGGTTCATGGCGCCGAGCATATTCTCATAGTCTCGTAAAGGCAGATGCCGGTAGTCCGCATCAATGAACAGCTCTGTGTCAAGCTCCGGGTTCTCTGACTTATCAATATAAATGTGAATCCTCCCCTTATCAAACATATCATTTTTCCGTCTGAAATCCTCCAGAGCATTTTTCACAGAATTAAAAATGTGCCGCTCCCGTTCCTGCTGGGGCATGGAGTCCCGGGCGATTGCATTCTGCAGCCTCCGAAGCTGTGCGCCTGCATATCCTCCAAAGGACTTCGCCGCCCTTTTTGACAGAAACAGATGCTTGTTTTCTAACAGCAATTCCCCCAGGGGCCTTTTAATCAGATACTGTTCCTCATCCAGCCCCAACATCTCAATGGTATTCGGATTACACTCCAGAAGAAGGCGGATAATCTTATTAAAGGAATAAATCACCGTATCCGTATGAACATCCTCATACTGCTCAAAGCTGGTCAATCCCAGGAGATCCGAGGGCAGGTTCAGCGCAATCCCTCTGAAATCTATATCGCTGTCCTCACGATTTGTGCCGTAAGCATAGCTCCCCCCAAGGCCCAGAAGAATAATGCGGCCGCCAAGCCTTGGATTCGTCCTTAAAAAATCGTATTCCGTTGAATAAATTAGCTTCTTAAAATCCATTTTCTTTACCTGCCAGTCTGATTGTCGCCAAACTCCAAAAAATACGCCTGAAATGGTCCCTGTTCGCTCCGCGGCCGGTAACCTGAAATACACTAAGGCCGCCGGCCCGACAATGCTCTTATCCGGTACGGCAGCCTTATACTGATACACCGGCGCCGATACGGCGCTGCACCGGTGTAATATTAACAGCTATCCTCTGTAGTAATTAATCAGACAACCCTTCAAAATAATCTCACGCTCGTCATCCGTCAAAGCGCCCAGGCGAAGTGTTACCTCTCTTTCCTGCTCTCCATTCACATAAGCCTTCACTTCGCTTCTGTTCTCCTCAATGGCCTTGCGCACCTCAGGAATAAACAGGAAATCTCCCTTTGCAAAGGGAAGCGCGCCCTCGTCAATCAGGAAGGGCAGCATGCCCCAGTTAATGAGATTGGAGCGGTAACGCTTAGTCGCGTAGGAATTGGCAATATTCGCCCATCCTCCCAGTACTTTCTGGCAGGACGCCGCCTGTTCTCTGGCGGAACCGTCTCCCGGCTTCACGGCAAATATGGTGCTTCCCACACCCAGATTCGTTTTATCCACACCCGGATACCAGGGATTCAAAGCGTCAAAGATACCTTTCAGATCCGAAACCGCCTCTGCCGGGCACTTTCCGGCCTCAATCGCTTTCTGCGCCGCCTGGATCTCCTTGGCATTTCCCACATAAGCCGGGTCCTTCCTGGACAACGTAAACTCCGCAAGTCCAAGGGGATTGGAACGGTAAGAGGAAGTCTCACCGGAGGGAATCAGCTCGTCCGTAGTCGTAACCGGATCGTGAATCTCCGAAACCACCTTTAAAATCATATGCTCCGGCAAAGCAGACATGGCCGGCCAGTCCTTGATATTGGGACCAAACTTAATCTCCACCTCCGGGTCCGCCTCTCCCTTGCTGTCAAATACCCGGTTCTCATAAATCTTGCTGTCAAAGAAGTACCTGGGATTGGTGTACTTCACATCCACCTCCGTAGCCGCTGTCAGATATCCCTTATTGGCTGCCGTAGCCGCAATGGAACGTGCATCCATCAGCGCCACGGACGCAATCTGGCCGCTCTGGAGCTTGGAGCCTTCCCGGTTGGGGAAGTTTCTTGTGGAATGGCGGATACTGAAGCCGTTGTTGGAGGGCGTGTCGCCGGCGCCGAAGCAGGGACCGCAGAAGGCCGTCTTCATAACTGCTCCCGTCTCCATCAGCGCAGCCGCCGCGCCGTTTTTCACCAGTTCCATATAAACGGGCATACTGGCCGGATATACGCTTAAGGTAAACTCGTCCGGTCCAATGCTTGCTCCCTTTAAAATATCGGCCGCCGCACAGATATTTTCAAAGCCGCCGCCTGCGCAGCCGGCAATGATTCCCTGATCTACATACAGCTTCCCGCCGCGGATCTTATCCGTCAGCCGGAAGTCTACGGCGTCGCCCAGGCTTACCAGCGCTTTTTTCTCCACATCCCGGAGAATATCGCCCAAATTGGCTTTTACCTCCTCGATGGTATAGGTGTTGCTTGGGTGGAAGGGCATGGCTATCATAGGCTTAACCGCACTCAAATCCACGTAAATCATGCCGTCATAGTAAGCGGCCGCCCCCGGATTCAGCTCCCGGTAGTCTCCGCTTCTTCCGTGAATCTCATAAAATTCCTTAATCACATCATCCGTTTTCCAGATGGAGGACAGGCAGGTGGTCTCCGTGGTCATTACATCAATACCGATACGGAAATCTGCACTCAGATTTTCCACGCCGTCGCCGATAAACTCCATCACCTTATTATTTACATAGCCTTTTTCAAATACGGCTCCGATAATCGCCAGAGCCACGTCCTGAGGGCCTACTCCCTTCTGAGGCTCGCCGGTGAGATAGACGCCTACAATGCCCGGCATGGGGATATCGTAGGTCTTGTTCAGAAGCTGCTTTACAAGCTCCGGGCCGCCCTCTCCCATCGCCATAGTGCCCAGAGCGCCGTAACGTGTATGGCTGTCCGAGCCGAGAATCATTTTTCCGCCTGCTGCGAGCATCTCGCGGGCGTACTGGTGGATCACCGCCTGATGAGGGGGCACATAGACGCCGCCGTACTTCTTGGCACAGGTCAGGCCGTACATATGATCATCCTCGTTGATGGTTCCGCCTACGGCGCAGAGGCTGTTGTGGCAGTTGGTCAGTACATAGGGGATGGGGAAACGCTCCAGTCCCGACGCCCGGGCTGTCTGAATGATGCCTACAAAGGTAATATCGTGGGAGGTCAGCTTGTCAAACTTGATCTCCAGTTTTTCCATACTGTCAGATGTATTGTGTGCCTCCAGGATTCCATAAGCGATGGTCTGCTTTCTGGCTTCCTCCTTGGAGGGCGCCTTGCCCAGCCTGCTCTCCAGAACGCTCACCGCATCCCTGCTGTCCGGGATAATCTCCGTTCCATTCAGCACATAGGCTCCGCCTTCAAATAATTGAATCATATTGCTCCTCCTATTCCAGTTCCGTAATATCCCTTACAATACACCTTGCCTAAATCAATTTCCAGCCGCTTAAAGATGTGTCTGTAAATTGATTTGTGCATTGTAAGGGATATTACTGTTCCCGTTCCGTAATAATAATAGTATTGTTTTCATCAAATTGCCGGCCAAGGCAGCACGCCTTGTCCGGCAACACTAAATTTATTATAAATATCCCCGGCAAAGATTGCAAGTTTATTCTGTGAGAATTTGCTCTTTCAACCCCGGAGCGCCGAGATCTTCCACCGCGGAATCTGCCGGATTCTGTCCCTGGGCCTCTGTTCTGGGCGCCTCCGGGAAAATAATTGTAACCTTGAACAAATCCCCGTCCAGATAGATATCAAAGCTTCCCTTCTGCAGTTCCGTCAAGGTCTTAGTAATGGACAGTCCAAGTCCGCTTCCCTCCGTGCTTCTTGCCACGTCGCCGCGGATAAACCGCTCCGTCAGCTCGCCTGCGTCAATGTTCAAAGGCTGCTCGGAAATATTTTTAATATGAAAGCGCACCATATGGCCTACCACGGTCAGCTCCACATAGACCCTTGTCCCCGGCATAGCATATTTCGCCACATTGCCGTACAGATTTTCAATAATACGCCAAAGCCTCCGCCCGTCGGCCTCGATGATTACCGGCTCCCTTGGCATATTTACCACAAGCTGCAGCTCCCGCTCCTCAAACTTCTCGCTGAACTCCCCGTTAGTCTGATTGATCAGTTCCTGGAAATTAATTCTCACTAATTCCAGCTTCACATTACCGGAGCTTATCTTGGAAGCCTCCACCAAATCATCCGTCAGATGCTTCAGGCGCTGAGACTTATCCTCCAGAATGGCAATGTAATTCCTTGCTCTTTCATTCGGAATATCCTCCCGTTTCAGCAGATCCACATAGTTGATAATGGAGGTCAGAGGCGTCTTGATATCATGGGACACATTGGTAATCAGATCTGTTTTCAAACGTTCATCCTTCACGCTCTGTTCCACGGCCGTAGAAAGCCCCTCGCCGATGTGGTTCACGGCCTCCGCCAGAAGCAGGCTGTCGCCGGACAGCTTTTCAATCGGAATCTGATAATTCAAATCCCCTTCGGAAATCTTCCTGATTCCCTCTAAGATCTGCTTGCGCTGCCGGGCCTGCTGCAGCAAAATCAAGCCTGCTGCAAAGTCAAAAATCACCAGCAGCATAATTCCCAAACTTCCAAAGAAGAAAAGCAGCATATTTACCAGCAGGAACATTCCATAAGAAAGCATTACCTTCGTTGTTACCTTCCATCTGCCCACCATCCGGTAAAAATGCTTCAATACGGCATAGAGCACACTGTTCTTCCAAAGCGTCCTCGTTTTAATACGCCGCACCAGACTGAGATATCCGCAGAGAAACAGGAAATTCAGCAAAAAGGTAATAACCCCTCCAAATACACCTGCCTCTCCAAGTCCATTTACCCGGTTATGCATCAATGTTCCTGCAAATGTAATCAGCCATGCGGGAAGGAGTAGAAGCAGCGCTGCCCCTTCGGTGCGAATCCTATCAAATCTTGTAAGGCTGATACTTCTATCTTCTTCCTCCGTTCCCCGTCCCGCAGCCAGGGTCAAATAAATCAGGGTCAGAAGATACAAAATACCGCCCAGAATCACCCCATATACGGACATGCGGCTGATGGGCTGAATCTCCTCATACTGCCGCTTATACGTCTGAAGATTATCGCTTGCCACATAGCTTGGATCAATGGCAATTGCCAGGGTATAATTTCCCTCTATGGACATTGGAAATTCCTTCAGATAGCTGCTGATTTCGCTTAAGGAAACCGGCATCTGATTCATCTCATAGCTCATATCCGAGCTGTTAAAGATCAGATAGTCTCCATGACTGCGAATATAATCCAAGAGGCTGTTTCGATCCGCAAGCTCTGTCTTGCCGAAGCTTTTGATATTGGTTATGGTCTTTTGCTCGTAGTCCTCTTTGGTCACCCGGGTTACCTCCTCCGGAATCACCAGGTAACGCATATTGGTCATGCTGGGGCTGAAAAGCTCCAGATTTTCCTTATAGGAATAATAGTCATTGTAAATATTGTTAAGTACATGTTCCAGGGATGCATAAATCTCCTGCAGCTCCTGGGTAGACAGCTTCTGTGCTTCCGCATAGGAAATAATATCCGTATATTCCGCCGGTGCGTAGCGCTCCTCTACCGCCTGGATCTCCTCCACATCCTGAATCACAGCCTGACCGAAGATTCCTTCCCCGAACAGATCCGGCTCCTCCAGTTCTCCCTCCGGTATGAAGGTTTCTTCCATAGCTTCCTCCGAAACTTCCTCCAAAGATTCCTCAATAAAGGACAGTGCCGCATCATAGGAAATGGAAACGGAGGCTACTGCCGTTCCGTCGTCATAGATTGCCTGCTCCGTATAATCCTTGGAGCTTTTGGAGATATAGCCGATTCTCCCGTCATCATAGGTGATTTTCAAAAGGGTATTATATGTGCAGCCATCCAAAGACCAGTTCAGCAGATCCGTCAGTTTGTAGCAGAGACCGCCGTCCTCCGCCTTCGTATGAAGAATCTGATTTTCGTCCGCATATTCCTGAATATTCAGCACCAGGGAGGCATCATACACGCCGTTCTTTTCAAACCGGCTCTCCCGACTGGCAGCACGGACGCACCGGAAAATCTGTTCCCGGGCTTCGTGCTGAAAATAGGCCGTATTCTCAAACACGTCGTCCTCTTTGAACAGACGGAACCCGCTGTTTCCCACGGATACCATACAAACGGCTATGGACAGTACCAGCACCACCGCACAAACTTGATTCAAAATAAGGGCCAGGGCCTTCCAGCCCTTAGAATATTCCCATCGCTTCATTCCTACAGCTTCTCCACTTTATAGCCGATTCCCCACACCACTTTCAGATAGCGCGGTTCCTTTGCATTGATTTCAATCTTTTCCCGAATGTGGCGGATGTGTACCGCCACCGTGTTGTCCGCTCCGATGGCATCCTCGTTCCAGATGCTTTCATAAATCTGATTGATGGAAAATACTTTTCCTTGGTTTTTCACCAACAGGAGCAGAATATTGTATTCTATGGGAGTGAGCTTCACCGGCTCCCCGTCTACGGTTACCTCTTTCAGATCGTCGTTCATCACCAGTCCACCGGTCTGATAGATCTTCTGGCTTTCCTCCGCCGCATTGCCAAGCTTGGTGTAACGCCGAAGCTGCGATTTCACACGTGCAACCAGTTCCAGGGGGTTGAAGGGCTTTGTCACATAGTCGTCCGCTCCGATGTTGAGGCCCAGGATTTTGTCCGCGTCCTCGGATTTGGCAGACAGGATGATAATGGGGATACTGCTCTTCTCCCGGATTTTCAGTGTGGCCCTAAGACCGTCCAGCTTGGGCATCATGATATCAATGATCAGAAGCTGAATCTCATGCTTCTCCATCATATTGACCGCCTGGAGGCCGTCATAGGCTTTTAAGATCTGATACCCCTCCTGGGATAAATAGATCTCTATGGCGTCTACAATTTCCTTATCGTCGTCGCATACTAAAATGGTATTTGTATTCATCTTCATCACCTCTGCTCCCATTTTACCGATTCTCATTGATTATAACAAGGGTTTTTTAATTTCGGCTGGGGGATTTCTTAAGAATTTGTTACTTTTCTTACAATTTTAAAAGAAACATGAAATAGAATATGCGATAAAAGTTTATTTTGAACTGTTTCTTAAAGGACCATTTTAAAAAACGGAGAGATGAGAAAAACCCTTATGCTCTTTCTCATCTCCCGCTTTATCTGACATTGCAAAAACTTTTCTTTCCTATGGATTGAACTAGTAGTCCGTACTGGAAATCCTTGTGCATATTTCTGAGGATATTTTTCCGAGAGTGCAGGTCAAAAAACGCAGACGTAGTGGTGCTACGGCGAGGCTTTTTGACCTGTGCTATCGGAGAAATAGACCGGAAATATGCACAAGGATTTCCGATACGGACTGCTAGTTCTCCTAAACTGCCGCAACACCTTTTATTTCAGGTATTCCGCATACTTCTCTTCACTGGCGCTCAGGAATACGATACCGATGATTCCGGGGCCTGTGTGGGCGCCGATGGCGCAGCCTACCTGTGATTCTATGATATTCTTACAGTGGTACTTCTCTGTCAGCATTTCCTTTACCTTTGTGCAGGTCTCGGGATCGTTGCCATGAACCACGGCAATCTCCTGTTTTTCCAAGTCCACACCGCGCTCGCCTACAAGATCAACGCAGCGCTTTAAGGACTTCATACGTCCCCTTACCTTCTCAAAGGCTACCAGTGCCCCGTCGTCATTGACCTCGATAATGGGTTTGATATCAAGCACGCCTCCCACTACGGCGGAAGTCCTGCTCAAACGGCCGCCCTTGTACAGATATTCCAGGGTATCCACGGTCACAATATGCTCCATGTTGTCAAAGAAATAACGGGCCGCCTCTGTAATCAGCTCCTTGGATGCGCTGTTCTTCTGCATACGTAAAAGCTTAATCACGCCCAATCCAAAGCCCATTGAAGCGCATTTTGAATCGACAATGGTGATTTTAAAGTCCGGGTATTCCTCCAAAAGCTCCTCGCGGGCCAGGTTGGCCGCGTTAAAGGTTCCGGCAATTCCCGTAGAAAAGCACAAATAGAGCACCTCATCCCCGGCCTTTGCATAAGGCTCAAAGTTCTCCCGGAACATGTACTGATTGATGTGATAGGTCTTAATATCCGCTCCCTCTGACTGAATACGGTAAAAATCCTTCGGGAAGATGGTCTTTCCGTCAAAGTAATCCGTTCCGTTGATGGTGACGGGTGTTGGAATCACATGCAGCTGATATTCGTCTATAATCTCTTTTGGCAGGTCTGTTGCCGAATCCGTAATAATTTTAAAAGCCATGCTTATCCTCCTATTATAGTCGCTGCGCGACAGCACTAAAGAGTAAAGTCGCTTCGACACACCTGTGATGAGAGAAACTTTCATTCGAAATGCACTCATGAAAGTTCCTCTCGTGCGTCTTTGCGACTTTACTATTTTAAGTCGCTACGCGATAGCTCTAAAGAGCAAAGTCGCTGCGTGACACGTTCCGCACTATCCCTATAATTCGTCTAGTTCCTTCAGCCAGATATCGCTGCATGCATCGCTGGGCATCCGCAGATCGCCTCTGGGCGATACGGCCACGGTTCCTACCTTGGGGCCGTCCGGCAGGCAGGAGCGTTTAAACTGCTGCGCAAAAAACCGCTTGTAAAAGGTCCTGAGCCATTTTAAAATCACCGCGTCCTCATAGGCTCCTGCAAATGCCGCCCTTGCCATCCGATAAATCTTGGAGGGTGAAAAACCAAACCGCAGCACATAGTACAGGAAGAAGTCGTGAAGCTCGTAAGGCCCTACGAGATCCTCTGTTTTCTGGGAAATCCCCCCATCCTTGGGCGGCAGCAGCTCGGGACTTACCGGTGTATCCAGTACATCCAGAAGCACGTCGGAAAGCTCCTTATCCCCGCAGGTATCCGCATAATAACGCACCAGATGACGCACCAGTGTCTTAGGCACGCCGCTGTTGACTCCGTACATGGACATATGATCCCCGTTGTAGGTCGCCCATCCAAGGGCAAGCTCCGACATATCGCCGGTTCCCACAACCAGGCCGCCGGTCTGATTGGCAATTCCCATAAGTACCTGGGTCCGCTCTCTGGCCTGAGCATTCTCATAGGTGATATCATGATTCTCCGGATCCTGTCCGATATCCCAGAAATGGGCGTTCACCGACTCGCGGATGTCCACCTCCCGAAGCGTTGCTCCCAATTTTCTTGTAAGCTTGCAGGCATTGTCATAGGTGCGGCCTGTGGTGCCGAAGCAGGGCATGGTCACGCCGATGATCTGCTCTCTGGGAAGAGACAGAAGGTCAAAAGCCCTGGCGGTCACAAGCAAAGCCAATGTGGAATCCAGTCCGCCGGAGATTCCCACTACGACTGACCAGCAGCCCGTATGCTCCAGGCGTTTTTTAAGCCCCATTGCCTGTATGGAAAGTATCTCCTCACAGCGGCGCTCCCGGTCGGACTTATCCTCCGGGACAAAGGGACCGGGCGCAATCTGACGCTCCAGTTTCGTAGTTTCCATTGAAAGATGGAATCCAACCTCCGTATAAGCATCATTATTTTCAATCCAAAACGTGTTCATTCTTCTGCGCTCGCCTGCGAGACGGCATACATCTATATCGCCGTAAGTAATTCCGCTTTGGAAGCGCTCCGACCGGCCAAGAATGGTTCCGTTCTCCGCAATAAGGTTTTGACCGCCAAAGACCAAATCCTGGGTGGACTCTCCCTCCCCTGCATTGGCGTATACATAACCGCATACCAGCCTGGCGGACTGGCTGCCAATCAATTCCTCCCGGTAGTGCTCCTTGCCTATGGTCTCATCACTGGCGGAGCAGTTGGCAATAACTGTTGCGCCTGTCAATGCATGACGCACGCTTGGAGGCTCGGGAACCCACAGGTCTTCACAAATCTCCGCGGCAACTACAAGCTCCTGCAATTCCGCACAGGAAAATACCATATCGGTTCCAAAGAGTACATACTCCTCCTTTTTTGTTCCGCGGCCGAGCCACACATATTCCGCCTCCCGGTTTCCCGGTGTAAAATAGCGCATCTCATAAAATTCCCCGTAATTGGGAAGATTGGTTTTGGGCACCATTCCCAGAATCTCGCCGCGGTTCAGTACGGCCGCCACATTATAGAGCTTTCCCTGCTTCTCCCAGGGCAAGCCCACGAATATCAGCGCATCCAGATCCTTCACCGCATCCGCTATGGCAAATAAAGTCTCTCTTGCCTTTTGGATAAGAGCCGCCTGGAAAAACAGATCTCCGCAGGTGTAGCCCGTGATGCAAAGCTCCGGAAATACAATCAGCTTTGCGCCGTTTCCGGCTGCCTCTTTTGCAAGACGAATGATCTCCGCTCCGTTAAATTCCGGCTGTGCCACACGAATCTTTGGTGTAATGGCCGCTGTTTTTACAAATCCATGTTTCATTTTATCATCTCCATTCCAGTTCCGTAATAACCTTCACGGTACACAAGATTGAGAACAATTTCCAGCCACAAAAGCATGTGTCTGTAAATTGTTCTGTGCACCGGGAAGGTTATTACTATTTCCAGTTCCGTAATATTACTTAGGGTACATAAAGCCCTACCGCTTTGCCTTCTCCAATATTCTTTTTAATTCTTCTATATTGAAGCTATACGCCTCATTGCAGAAATGGCATTTTACCTCAATAGGCTTGCCGTCCCGAATCATCTCGCGAATCTCTTTGCTTCCAATGCTGATGATAGCTTTTTCCACACGTTCCTTGGAGCAGTTGCAGGAAAATGCCGTGGGTATGGTATCGTTAACGGTAAAGCCCAGATCTCCTAAAAGCTCCTCCAGAATCCCTTCCGGCGTCAGTCCCCGGTTCAGCAGCTCTGTGACTGAGCTTACTTTGGCAAGGCGCTGTTCCAGTGCGTCTATTACTTTGTCCTCGGTGTAGGGCATCAGCTGAATGATGAATCCCCCGGCCTGGCATACGGTGTTGTCACGGTTCAGCAAAACTCCCAGTCCCACGGATGAGGGGATCTGCTCGGAGTTTGCAAAATAATACGTTAAATCCTCTGCAATCTCCCCGGTCTGCAGCTCCGTCTGGCCCACATAAGGCTCTTTCATGCCCAGATCGCGAATCACCTGAAGCATACCCGTTCCGATGGCTCCCGATACATCCAGTTTTCCCTTCGCATTGGCCGGAATCAGAACTGCCGGCTCGTTCACATAGCCCTTTACTCGGGCCTTGGAATCGGCCGTAACAGTAATTCCTCCAAGGGGTCCGTCTCCCCGGATCTGTAAGGTGAGAAGATCCTGCTCCCCCTTCATCATAGACCCCATCATAGCGCCTGCGCTTAAAGAACGGCCCAGAGCCGCCGTTGCTACGGGACTGGTGTTGTGAATCTGTCTGGCCTTTTCCACCATGTCCCGGGAGGTTATGGCAAAGGCCCGAATCTGATTGTCCGCCGCCGTCGCCCTTACAATATAGTCTGACATTGCTTTGTTTCTCCTTCTGTTTCCATTTTCCCGTGCTCCCGCGCAATCACATGGATTCTCTCCGTCGTTTCCGACGGCTCCTGCCCGGTATCGGCATCGCAGATCCGCAGAAGCTCCATACCTGCCTCTTTCACAAGACCTCGTATCTGTTCTTCGGAATAGGCCCGTTGAAAATGAGTTTCCTCGTATCTTTTGTACAGCCCGTCCTTTTGGCGGATAAACAGGGTTAAATCGTACTGATTCAGCATTTCCTCCGGGTCATAATAGTTTTCCCAGATAAAGCTTCCCTCCTCCCGGTTTTCCGCTATGGTATTCTCCCCTAAAAGGGTCTCATATTTATAAACGGTATTGAGGTCAAAAAGGAAGATTCCTTTGGGGTCCAGATAATTATTTACCAGGCGGAATACTTGTAAAAGATCTGCTTCCTCCGTAATATAGTTGACGGAATCGCAGACACTTACTACCGCCTTTACTGTCCCATAGAGTTCAAACTCACGCATGTCCTGGAGAAGATATAAAATATCATGCCCGGAGGCGGAACGCTTTTCCGCCGCCAGCTCCAGCATTTCCTCTGAGATATCCACTCCGGTCATATCATAGCCGGCCTCTGCCAGAAGTTCTGTCATGGTTCCGGTGCCGCAGCCAAGGTCCAGTATCAGTCCGTCCTTTATCCCGTATTCTTTTAACAGCTCTACTATCCGATCCCGCCATTTTTCATAGGGAACATTGTCCATAAATAAATCATAGACTGCCGCAAAGCCCGCATATTCATCCGCAACGATTCTCCTGCCGCTCATGTGCTTCTTTTTCTCCCTCGCCCAATTGTTCTTATTCTATCAAATTTTTTTTCAAAAAACAAGACAGCCTCCACTCGAAATGAAAGACTGTCTGTTCCGCACCTTTTTTACTTACTGCTCAAAAACTTCTCTATATTGGCCATAGCCTCTTCCTCGTCCTCGCCGTTGGCTGAGACAGTCACCGTCTCTCCGGCATATAGTCCAAGGGTCATCATCCCCATAATGCTTTTGGCATTTACCTTCTTGTTATCACTTTCCACGTAAATCTCACTGCCATACTGACTCGCCACCTGTACTAACAGTGCCACCGGTCTTGCTTCCAGACCGTTTGGGATCTGAATCGTGATTTCCTGCTTAATCATAATAACCTTTCCTCCTTGTGCTCCCTTAGCTCCTCTGCAATGAGACTCAGTTTCCTCAGCCTGTGATTGACACCCGATTTTCCCACACAGGGGGTCAGCATCTGTCCCAACTCCTTCAATGTGGATTCCGGTTGTTCCAGGCGAAGCTTTGCTATCTCGATTAAACCTTCGGGAAGCTGGTCAAACCCGATTGTTGCTTTAATATATTGTATATCTTCAATCTGCTTTACCGCTGCAGAAACGGTCTTGTTCAGGTTGGCAGTCTCGCAGTTCACCTGCCTGTTCACGGAATTGCGCATATCCTTGAGAATCCTGATATTTTCAAAATTCATAAGGGCTACGTGAGCCTCCATGACATTCAGAATGTCTACAATCTGCGCCCCCTCTTTGATGTATACGATGTGGTTCTTCTTGCGCCCGGTCACTCTGGCTTCTATGCCAAAGCTTCCGATCATTTCGCAGAGTTGATTTGCTTTCTCAAGGCTGTTACAGACAATCTCAAAGTGATAGCCCTTCTCCGGGTCACTGACCGAACCGGAGGCTAAAAATGCTCCGCGGATAAACGCACGTTTACAGCAAAGATTTTGAATCAGCACATGTTTTACGACAGAAATATCCCCATAAGACACGACTTCAAAGCTGTGTCCTCCCTTAAGGCTCTTATTCTGTCTGGCTGACACATCCAGTCTTATATTAAAGGTTTTTTTCAACAATGTAAAGTACTTTCTTGCAACTGCCGGATTTTCCGTGTGCATACGAAGCGCCGAAACGGAGCCTTCCTCTTCCGTTACCCGGCCGCAGAAGCCTAAGATTGCCGCGATTTCCGCCAGCCGGCAATGCCTGGCTCCGGGAATCTGCCTGGACAATTCTTCCTTGATTTCACTGGAAAAAGACATTTGTTACCTCATATTGTTTACGGTTCAGTGAGCTTTTACAATGGCATCTTTTTCAATATCTCTGTGTTCACACCGAACTACATAATCTCCGTTTTCTTTCAGACGTTCATAAAGCCGGTTTGCCAAGGTCACGGAGCGATGCTTTCCTCCCGTGCAGCCTACGGCAATGACAAGCTGATTCTTTCCCTCCTGCACATAGTTGGGAAGA
The DNA here is from genome assembly GCA_910574835.1 of Clostridia bacterium. Lineage (GTDB taxonomy): Bacteria > Bacillota > Clostridia > Lachnospirales > Lachnospiraceae > Laedolimicola. Next base: position 36,747 of record CAJTDE010000038.1, read on the forward strand.
AGGAAACGAACCATGTCCTCCAGTTTATCCAGAAAATGGTGCGCCGCCTCGAAGCCCATGACGAAATCCTGTATCTCCTTATCGTTTCCGCTCAGCCTGCGGAGATCTTCATAGTAATAAGGATTGGGCAGGAAACGCACGTCGAAAACCAGATCTGCGTCATTGGGAATCCCGAACTTGAATCCAAAGGAAAGAACGGAAATGACGAGATTTCTAAATTCTCTGTTTTGTACGAATATTTTGTCCAATTCCACCCGAAGCTCTCTGGTGAGAAGGCTGCTGGTATCTATAATGTAATCTGCCTGCTTTTTCAAAAAGGTCAGACGTTCGCGCTCTTTTTCTATCCCCTCCATGATACGCCCGTCTCCTGCCAGGGGATGATTTCTTCTTGTTTCCTTGTAGCGTTTTATCAATACATGGTCTGCGGCGTCCAGGAACAAGATCTCGTAGGTGCAGCCGGCCATAGTCAATTCCTCCAGGGCACGCTGCAGATCGCTTAACGCCTGTCCGCTGCGCACGTCAATGCCGAGGGCCACTTTGGTAATTTCACTGGTTCCGGAGTAGACGAGCTCGGAGAACTTGCCCATTAACGGGATCGGAAGATTATCGACACAAAAATAGCCGGCATCCTCTAACATCCGAAGGGAGGTTCCCCTTCCGGCTCCCGACATGCCTGTTATGATTACAAAACGCACTTTTAATCCTCCATTTCAGTTCCATAGTTGTCCATTTTGTACATCCGAGTTCCAAAATATTCTTCTTAGTACACCTGTATGAAAATATGACTGTTATCTAAAATCCTAACAGCTTTACTTCCAGCTCCAGGTCCACCCCGAACTGCCGCCGGACCTCCTGCTGTACGTAGGCTACCAGATCCCGCACATTCTGGGCCGTAGCCTCTCCTCGGTTGATCACAAATCCACAATGCTTCTCCGACACCTGGGCGTCTCCGACCCGACAGCCGCGAAGTCCTGCATCCATAATGAGCTTTCCGGCAAAATAGCCTTCCGGCCGTTTGAAGGTGCTGCCGGCACTGGCGTATTCCAAGGGCTGCTTTCCCATCCGTGTCTCCTTAAGCTCTTGCATCCTGGACTCGATGGCTTTCTTATCTCCCTGTTTCAGCTCCAATACGACCTCCAAAACAATGTAATGATTCCGGGCAATGCTGCTCGTCCGATATCCCAGAGCCAGTTCATCCCCGGAAAGCCATATCTGTTCTCCATCTTCCTTTAAGACCAGAGCCTTCTTCACCACGTCCTTCATCTCGCCGCCGTAGGCTCCTGCGTTCATTACAAGCGCGCCGCCTAAGGTCCCGGGGATTCCCGAGGCAAACTCAAGTCCTGTCAGACCTTCCCTGGCCGCTATGTGGGCAGCCTTCACCAGCAGAGCGCCCGCTCTGGCATACAGTGTCTGCCCTTCTGTCCGAATATCATTCCAATTCTGAAAGAGCTGAATGACAACGCCGTTGTAGCCTTTGTCACTGGCCAGAATGTTGCTTCCGTTTCCCAGAATATAGTAGTCTTCTCCAAATGTCCGGCAGGCAGCTATGATCCCGGAAAGCTGCTTTGGCGTCTTTGGAAGGCAGAAGTACTTTGCCGGGCCTCCTATCCGAAAGGTGGTATGCTTTTTCAACGGCTCATCTGTCTGTACTTGGCCCTCTTCTCCAAGGATCTCTCGTAATCTTTCATAAAACTCCTGCTTCATACGGCACTCCTGCTTTCAGCCATTCTTATGTACATGGGCGATTCCTGCCCCGAATATACATAAAAGCTTCGATGTATTGATCTAAGTATATGCCAAAACATCGGAAAGTACAACCCCTTTCCGATGCTCTGCCGGGGAAGAGGCTTTGACGGGTGTTTGACACATCAGTAATCAAAAAAGTACCTTTAAGCCTTGTAATAGGCTTATTTTTTTGTCAACTTTTTTGTTTTACTATCTAGCAATATTTAGTG
>CAJTDE010000039.1 GCA_910574835.1 Clostridia bacterium
ACTGTCCATTTGGACCGCCTCCTATTCTTGAGATTGGCTTGCGACACCTTTCTCATATTAGCATAGGAGGCTTTTTTAAGGTATCCTCTTTGCTACGGCTTACTCTATTCTCCCCAGCATAGCTGGGGGATTAGTGTTTTCATTTATAAATTACTTTGATATCTGATAAGGGTATTCTGTTTTCCGGTTTCGGTTTCGGTTTCAATCACTCCAAGTATTGCCTCTAACAAAGCTTTTCCGTCTGATTCTACAATAATTATGGGCACTTGTAAAGCCCTGGAAAGCTCTTCCACCGTCATATCGTCCAGAAAAACACGTTCGCCGCTCTTCATCATGTGCTCTGTCAGCAGCAATGCCTCTCCCAGATCACGTCCCGCAAGCTGATTTTTTAAGTCCCGGCCGGTGAGCAGACCGGCTACGGTGATGCGCCTGCCGAAGAAGTCGTTTTGGATTGGAAGGATCTTAAGCTCCACATTCGGATACTTCTTACGGATCTCCTCCGCCTCTTTCTCCAGGATAGGGGCTGCCAATGTTCCGGTGGCGATGGTAATGCTGCGGCTGCGGCTGTCACCGGTGCGGCAATTAAGCTCATTTTTAAGCTCCTCCCGGAGAAGGCGCACCATGCCGACGCCATTTTCCAGTTGGAGATAACCGTCGTAGCTTTCTTCCTCAGGAAGCTCCTTTTCTGCCAGAAGATACCACTCGTCGCCGGCATGAACAAAGTGGGTTCCGTACTTCTCATAGAGGCGCTCCTGCCAGGCGTGAAGCTGCTTTAACACCTGCAGCGCATCCTCCCTGGTAAACGGCTCCAAAGGATACAGACCTTCCCGGTGATCCGTAAGTCCCACAGGAACCACGGAAAGACTTTGGAGATGGGGGAGGTATTTTGTCAGCGCTTCTATGCTGTGCTCCAGTTCATCCCCGTCGTTAATTCCCTTACAGAGTACAATCTGGCCATTCATAGTGATGCCGGCCTTGCAGAACTGCTCCACCTTGTCTAAGGCATCACCGGCGAAGCGGTTATTGAGCATCCTGCAGCGCAGCTCCCGGTTCATGGTGTGGAAGGATATGTTGATGGGGGACAGATGGTAGCGGATGATACGCTCCACATCCTCATCGCCCATATTTGTTAAGGTTACATAATTCCCCTGCAAAAAGGACAGACGGGAATCGTCATCCTTGAAATAGAGGGTTTCACGCATTCCCTTGGGAAGCTGATCGATAAAGCAGAACATGCACTTGTTCCGGCAGGAGCGGTACTCGTCCATAAGGCCGTTTTCAAATACAATCCCCAAGTCGTCCTCATACTCCTTTTCAATCTCAAGCTCCCACTCTTCTCCGTCGGATTTACGGATTAGGATTTCCAAATATTCCTCGTTGATCAGATAGTGATAATCAAAAATGTCCTCTATGCTCTGGCCGTTGACGGATACCAGCACGTCGCCGGGCGCCAGTTCAAGCTCCTCCGCTATGCTGCCCGGTTCTATCCGGCTGATGACGTGTTCTTTGTTTTTTTTCATGGCTTGCAGCCTCCTTTTTCTTTACGGCTTATCCTTTATATCTCATACCCAAAGGGCATACTTTCTTTGGCATAATTATACGAAACCGCATAATCAACAATTTCTATACCATCTATTTCCATTAATATTACACATTCTTCCTCCGGTCTGCAAGCATTCATTTATTCATTCCATTGAACTTTGATTTGAATTTTCAGCCGCAAAATAAGCCCGCAGGATATGGAAAAGCCTGCGGGCTTATCTTGCGGCTGAATCAGCCCCACTACCTACCAATAAATCCTTCATACTCCCCAACATTGCCGGAATCCACAATAAACACTGGCTCATAATCCTCAGCCCCCGGCATATAATCCCAAGTCCCTTCAAGATAATCCAGCAGCTTCTGAATCGCCGTCTGTGTCATAATGGGATTGTAATACACCGACATCAACCCATCAAAATAAGTATCCGCCACTGTTTTAAGCTCTTCATTATCCCCGCGCAGAACCGCATACATCTCTTCCATACCGCCCACCGCAGACATATAAACCGTCAAAGTCTCCAGCTCTCCCTTCACACTATCGTCAAAGGTATCGCCGCTTAAAAGCTCCAGAAAAGCCATCGACATCTCATCATCCATAGAAAATACAAACAAGGTATTATCCGTAGACTTGGCCGCCTCAATCCAGGAGGTCAGATTGCTCTCAATATACTCCTTCGCCTTCTCATTCGACCACTCACAATTATACTCAAAGTAATTCTCCGTACACAGCTTGTCTACCTCTTCCTGTGTCCAGACCTTTCCCAGATTCACATCCTCCATTTTATGGATCTCATCACTCTCCGCGTCATAATAATCCTCCTGTCCCAGCAGGAACTTTTTAAACCCTTCCGTTCTCCGCTCCGACACAGTAGATGCATCCCCGGAAAATTGAACCAATGTGCTCTCCGGCGTCATCCCATTCGTAATCAGATAATAGGCCACGGCAACACCCGACTGCCAATTATCGCCGGAATAGTTCAGTACGGCCTGATTCATAGTACTCTCAATGATTCTGTCATAAGAAATCCAGGGGATTCCGGCATCAATCAGGACCTGCTGTCCTTCCGCTGCCGACTCATCACAGCCCCAGAACATCACGCCCGCCGCATCGTTGTTAGCCAAAATCTCCTGTACCTGCTCATTCTGCGTCTCGCCGTTATCAGCTATATAATGAGTAGCCGCATAATCTCCATGAATACCCAGATTAATCTCATCCACAAAGGCCGCCGCATACGCCGCTCCCTGCCCTGTCCAGCCATGATCCGGAGCAGCGGTCATTACATAAATCTGATTTCCCAGAGGTTTTGGTTCCTCCAAACTTTCTTCTGTCTCTGTCAGATCCGCTTCTTCCTTCTTAGCGCCCTTACATGCGGTAAGCCCCGCCGTCATACAGAGGACAAGTACAAGCGCCAACCATCTTCTTTTCATATGTCTGCCAACTCCTTTTTTATTCTTTCCATTTCCGGGTACATCATACCATTTTGCATACCCTCTGACAATATAAAATCGACAAAGTCTCCGTACACATATTTCCCGTTTTATGGGGATTTTTTGTGCATTTTGCGGTAAATCCCGGATCTTAGGACAGTATCCTCTCAATCTCTGCGGCCACGCCTTCCTGCTCATTGCTCAGGGCTATCCGATCCGCTCCTTCTTTTGCCTCCGGACAGGCATTTTCCATAGCAAAGCCTGTTCCTGCCTCCAAAAGCATGGTGATGTCATTGCTTCCGTCTCCAAATGCTGCTGTTGCTTCACGCTCTATATTCAAATGTGTCCGAAGAAATCTCAAAGCCGCACCCTTGTTGGCCTCTTTTGCATTTACTTCAATGTTATTAGACACAGAGCTTGATACGGACAACTCATGGAGCGACACCTTTATATCCTCCAGAACCCGCCTGCGCTCCTCAAGATCCGCAAAAAAGAGCATCAGCTTCTGTACCGTCTCTCCTGATTCCAAAAGATACTCCTTTAAATCCTCAACCGGAATGTAAATCCTGCGCATCATACGGAAAAGCGCCTGTTCCGAAGAGTATGCCTCCATTTTCTCCATGTCGCTTTTTCCCATATACGCTTTTCCGCCCTTGTAGCATCCGATGATAGCAGACACATTCTCAGCGGCAGTAAAGAAACGCAGCACCTCTTCCCTGTTCATCTCTTCCCGATGAAGTGTCTTTTTCTCCCAGGCATCATATACCTCCGCTCCGTTTGCTCCAATTACATAGCGGATAAAGGGCAGACTGCGTATCTCTTTTGGTACGCCGTCATACAGCCGCCCGGTGGTAGGGACCAAATGAATCCCGGCAGCAGCCGCCTTCCGAAGCGCCTCCAATGTCCGGGGCGTTACTTCCTTGTTATCCTTTAATAGCGTGCCGTCCAGATCAAAGGCAATCAATTTTATTTGTTTCATCTCTTCTCCTCTTCTCTTCCGGTTCCGTATATCCCCATTCAGCGTCCGGATATCAAAAATGAATGGAGTGCAAAAACCAGGAAAGAGGCCGCCGCAAAATCCTTTGCAGCAGCCTGCTTTCATTTTACCATATCCTATTCAATCTGCATCAATACCCTTTTCCTCTTCCTTAATCTCCCAGTGAATCAGAAAGGTCAGAGCAGCCCGAAGGGCAATGATCCCGGCTACGGTGGCAATCTCCGTCCATTCCCGGACTACTACGGTACGCAAAATCTCACTTCCAAGCTTAAACTCCAAGCCCATCGCCAACCCCTTCGCCAGCGCCAGCTTCGTATCCGGCTTCCGGCTCACATAGCTGTAAAAGCCCCGGATACCGGAGGCAATGATAATGCCTACGCCGATCAGCTCAAATACGGGAATGGTCGCTTCCACCAGATAATGCAGCATTAGTTCCAATATTTTAATCATTGTCATCTTCCGCCTTCCTTGCGCGGCAGCCGCTATATTTCAAGCCGCTGTCTTGTATCGCTATATCATAGCACAGCCCTGGGAAAAATGCAATGATTGAAGATTAATTCTGTTCTCAGTCCTCTTCGATATGCTCCCGCCCCTGGTCGATAATCGTCCGCACATGATTATCTGCCAGAGAGTAAAAAATGGACTTTCCCTCCCGTCTGCTCTTGACCAGCTTGCTCTGCTTTAAGATACGAAGCTGATGGGAAATGGCAGACTGGGTCATGCTCAAAGCCTCCGCCAGATCACAGACACAAACCTCCGCCTCAAAAAGCACAAACAGGATTCGGATTCTTGTGGAATCTCCGAAAACCTTGAAAAGCTCCGCCAGATCGTAAGCCTCCGTTTCTTCCGGCATTTTTTCCTGGACTATTTTTAAAAGATTTTCATGCACCTCAAAGGTGTCACAGCATCCCTCAATTTTCTCTGCCATTAAATTATTCCTTTCTATTCCAATTCCGTATATCCCCTTTCTCCACCCAAGTATTCAGCCTCATAAGGATATACTGTTTCCGGTTCCCTCTTAATTCAGCTTCTTTACAAACAGCGCACGAATCGCGTTGAGCACTGCAAGCACCATCACGCCCACATCTGCGAAGATAGCCACCCACATATTGGCGATGCCTACGGCTCCAAGCGCCAGACAGATTATCTTGATACCGATGGCAAAATAAATATTTTCATACACAATGCGGATACATTTTCTGGCAATCCGGATAGCTGTTGCAATCTTCACAGGGTCATCATCCATCAGCACAATATCCGCCGCCTCGATAGCCGCATCCGATCCCAGTGCGCCCATAGCTATACCGATATCTGCCCTGGACAATACCGGTGCATCGTTGATGCCGTCCCCCACAAAGACCAATTTCTCCTTGCCGTTTTTCCGCTCCAAAAGCTCCTCCACCTTGGACACCTTATCCGCTGGAAGAAGCTCGCTGTGCACTTCCCGGATTCCAAGCTCCTTTGCCGCCTGCTCCGCAGCCTCCCTGCGGTCGCCTGTCAGCATCACCGTATTCTTCACACCGGCTTTGTTTAATTGGCGTATGGCTTCCTTGGCATTGGGTTTCAGCATATCGGAAATCAAAATGTGTCCGGCGTAAGCGCCGTCAATTGCTACATGAACCACCGTTCCTGTCTCATGGCAGGGTGCAAAGGCGATTCCCAGCCGCTCCATCAGCCGATCGCTTCCTGCGGCCACCGGTACACCGTCCACCTTTGCCGTAACACCATTGCCTCCGATTTCCTCAATCTCCGTGACGCGGCTTCGATCAATGGGTTTTCCAAAGGCTTTTTGAAGGCTCTTGCTGATAGGATGAGAAGAAGCACACTCCGCAAGGGCCGCATACTCCAAAAGCTTCTCCGGCTCTATGGTATTGTGGTGAACCTCTTTCACCTCGAATACGCCTTGAGTCATGGTGCCTGTTTTATCAAAGACCACCCATCCCGCCTGAGACAACGCCTCCAGATAATTTGATCCCTTTACCAGAACTCCTTCCTTGCTGGCGCCGCCGATGCCCGCAAAAAAGCTTAAGGGAATACTAATCACAAGGGCGCAGGGACAGCTGATTACCAGAAATGTCAAAGCTCTGTAAATCCAGCCTCCCCACTGAGGCGTAAGCCCCGGAATACTCATCCGCACAAGAGGCGGCAGAATCGCCAGAGCCAATGCCCCATAGCATACTGCCGGGGTGTAATACCTTGCAAATTTGGAAATAAAATTCTCGGACTTTGATTTCTTAGCGCTGGAATTTTCCACCAGATCAAGAATCTTTGACACTGTGGATTCGCCAAATTCCTTTGTAGTGCGGATTTTTAAAACTCCGGTCATATTGATGCATCCGCTGATAACCTCTGCTCCGGCTTGCGTCTCCCTTGGCAGGCTTTCTCCTGTGAGGGCGCTTGTATTCAAGGCGGAGCTTCCCTCCTCCACTACGCCGTCAATGGGGAGCTTTTCTCCGGGCTGTACCACTATCAGCGTCCCCACCTCTACCTCGTCCGGATCTACCTGCTCTAAGTGTCCGTCACGCTCCACATTCGCATAATCCGGGCGGATATCCATCAGATCACTGATATTTTTCCGGCTCTTTCCAACTGCATAGCTCTGAAACAGCTCGCCAATCTGGTAAAACAGCATAACCGCCGTCCCTTCCTGGTAATCTCCCAGAACAATCGCGCCTACGGTGGCTACGGCCATTAAAAAATTTTCATCAAAAACCTGCCGGTTGCAGATTCCCTTAAATGCTTTTTTTAATATATCATAGCCGATGATGAGATAAGGAACCATATACAGGCCGAACCGAAGATAACCCGTAACCGGAATAAAGCTTAAGCTAATCAAGAGCAGGAATGTAATAATAATCCGAATCAGCATTTTTTTCTGTTTTTTATTCATCTTGCTCCCCTTCCATTCTAATATACGGACCGCTTACAAAGCTGTCCCCTTATAAAAAGATCTCGCAGTCGTCCTCAACCTTCTTGCAGTTTTTCCTTACTTCCTGCATCACAGCCTTGGGATCTGCGCCCTCCTCAAACTCCACTATCATCTTCAAGGTCATGAAGCTCACTGTTGCCTCTTTCACACCGGCTGTCTTTCTGGCCGCATCCTCCATCTTATTCGCACAGTTTGCACAATCTACGTCGATTTTATAGGTTTTTTTCATGGTAATCATCCTCCATACATTTAATATTCTTTCATATGAATAATTGTTCATATGTTAATTGTATTATAGCACGGGAATTTGGGATGTCAAGGGATTTTTAAATCTGCCTGCTTTTTACCTGCTTCTTTGATTCCGGATCACGCCCCAGGCCGCCAGATAAAGCAAAAGATACGCTGCTGACGCGCTCAATATGCCCACATATTTCTGCTGCAAACCGGCTGTGTAGCTCTTGGCATCCTGTTCCGGCTCTATGGTAATATAGGTTCCCTTATCGGGAATACAAAGCACACGCCGCCTGACCGTTCTTTTGGCATCCACAATCTCCTGCCCTATTTCCCGGGTAAGCACCTGCTCTTCCCACCGATAGCCGCCGGCGTCCATATCCCGATAATAGACTATGTATACGGTTCTGGTAGGATTCATCCGCCTGCTGCGGCCCGTTGCTCCGGTATTCTCTACCTGAACCGGAAGCACCTGATAAGGCAAAAAGATATGAATGCCCTGATCCTCATACTCTTCTGCCGGCGTGAATGTGAATATGCCTTTAATAGAAAAATAGCTCGCCACTGCCGCCAGAATAAACAGCATTACGCCAGCTGCAAAAATAAGGGATTTTAATTTATTCATCGCCTGTTCTATCCTCTTCCCTAATTCCGGAGGAACTTTTGACTTATATTTTTCGCTTCACAAGGCAATCTGATAAACAATCTTTTAAGCCTCGTTTTCCTCCGGAGTTTTTTCAAGCTTTTCATAGGCTAGTCTCGGGTAGGAATCCTCCTCCACATATATCGTTCCGCAGCGGACAAAGCCGCATTTCTTTAATAGATTCTGCATCACATGATTATCGCCGTGAGTGTCTATGCGCAAATGACCCCCGCTCTGCCGAAATGCCCAATCCAGACAGAAGCTTCCGACACCTTTTGCAGAGCCGTTGGAAGCCACACGATGAACAACGCCGTAAGGACTGTCATCCAGCCACGCTCCGTCCTCTATCACCCGATAAGCAGGTTCTATATCTTTTCCCTGGCTATAAAAAAATGTACCTGCAATCTGTCCTCCGCAGACACACACATAGCTGTTGCCTTCTGCAATATCAGAACGTATCAATTCCTCGGGCGGCCAGTTTGTAGGCCCCCATTGGTTGGGATTTCCATGCTCTTTCATAAATTGCCGGGCGTATTGATACAACTCCATAATAAGGTTGATGTCCTCTATTGTTGAATTACGTATTTCCATTTTGCTCTCCTTTCCACATTTGAATGAAAAAGCCCTGCTGCCACTCTTCTTCACTTCCGCAAAACGCATTCAAATCAATAAATGTTTCCTCCCCCGAATATCCATTAAGCCTTCCTCTGTCTGTGTACTGCCAAAAGGTCCAGCTCTGTTCCTGTCCGCCCTCTGTTGCGGGTTGTAAGACTGGCTCTCTTAAGATGTTCCGAATCCACAGGGGGTATTCATCAAACCTTCCCTTGATGTACAGCTCCCATGCCTCCATTGTGGCGTAAATTACGGGTTTCGTGCCAAAGGCTTGTTCTACCTGATTCAGATACGCACGAAGTTCTGTTTCCACGTTCTCAGCTTTTGGGGGATTTTTCTTTTTATCTCCATAAAACTCTACGTCCACTGCGGGGGGCAGCATTCCTTTAAATGGCTCCACGGTGCGGATAAAGTGTTCTGCCTGTGAGATTCCCGGGCTGTCAAAGCTGAAAAAATGGTAGGCTCCTATCTTAAGCTCTGTCTTTTGGGATTCCGCATAATTGTATGCAAATTTTTCGTCTGTATGGGAGCTTCCTTCAGTAGCTTTTATATAGGCAAAATGAATATCTTCGCCGGAAAGAATCTGCCAGTCAATATCGCCTTGGTAGTGGGATACGTCTACTCCTCTTATGGAATATTTTTTTGCTGCTCTTCCGTTTATATGGAAATAGCCATTGTAAATGAAAGCTGCTAATGTCACGCTGATTGCTGTCAGCGTAGTGAGAAATATTACTGCCGCATGTATTCTTTTTTTCATCTTCCATCTCCCCGGCATAAGTAGTCTTTCTTTTATTTTATGGGTGGTTGCCTGTTGTATCGCACCAGTGGGCTATCTCTGCAATTAGCTTAAGGGGCAGGGGTTTGTTTAATGGCAATTGGATAGTACCCTTACTGGTTTTATATTCTTTTAGCTGTTCTGCAAATTCTATGACAGCCTCCGGTCCCGGGTACAGGCCGATGTGCTTTTTAAAGCCTGCAAAGTGGATGATGTTGTAGCCTTTCCAGTAGGTGGGCATACTCCAGGAAATGCGCTCCTGGGCTTCGGGCAGCGCTGTACGTATGGCTTCTCTTACCTGGTTTAGATATGGTTGTGCTTCCTCGGGCTGTGATGTGATGTATTCATCAATGGTTTCCGGGGCTTTTCCGCAGTAGTGATCTTGATTTTGATTTTTGAAGCTGCGGCCGCATTTCGGGCATGTCCACATAGTTTGTTCTCCTTTTGATTCTGTCTGTGATGCAGTTGGGTATATTGATTGCTGGGTATTGTTTGGCTTTTTTAGGTTTGTTTTTCTTTCTTGGCGGGGGCGTCTTGTTACATGACGGCTTATTCGGGAAACTGTGTAGGCTGCGGGCAGGAACCTCCACCCCTGTTCGGGGCGGCCCTCCTCCCCTCCGCCGCTCAGTTGTCTGTATTGTAAGCTTTTATGTGTCTTTTGAAAATGCTGGTTGAGGATGCTGGAGCTGTGGGGCGGCTCTGTGATCTCCGATGAGTTTTTCCATCCAGATCATGTCGTACCAGCGGCCGAATTTGTAACCGCATTTGTGGAATTGTCCTGCCTTTGTATAGCCTAAATGTTCATGAAACTCTGCGCTGTTTTTTGTCAGGTATTCGTCGGGGACTTCCGGATAGCCGATGCAGGCATAGAGATTTTGGATGCCGCTTTCAGCCAGGGCTTCCTCCAGTGCCTTATATAGCTTTTTTCCGATTCCTTGTTTTCTTTTCTTTGGGGCCAGATAGATGGTTAGCTCTGCCGACCAGTCATAAGCTGCTCGTCCCACAAAGGGGCCGGCGTATGCGTAGCCTAGGATCTCATTGTCTTTGACTGCGGTAAGATATGGGTATTTTTTTAAGGTATTGGTCATCCGCCTTTTAAATTCCTCTATGGTTGGCACTTCATATTCAAAGGAAATGGCGGTATTTTTTACATAATATTCGTAGATATGTAAAAGAGCTTTTGCGTCCCTGAGGCTCGCTGTTCTGATTTCTACTTCACTCATAAGCTGATCTCCTGATATTCATTTCTGTAAATTTTCCTTTTTATAATTTTTCCTTTTTAATGTAGCTTTACAAAATTAATTTTCTGTCACAAGTGCATATGCCTATTAGTTGATTTGTGCATTGCAAGGATGAACAACTTCATTAGTGCTTTGTCACGGACAATTCTCCGGGAAACAACTCGGCCGTTTTTTAACTGACTTGCTATGCACTTTACAAACTTTATACCTATTCCAATGCATCAATTAATAACTTTTCAACCATATGGTCTAAGTTGTTAAATTTTTCCATTTCCGTACCGGACGGATTATCTAATTCGCAAAATTTATGTGCTGTCAAATCATAAGCATACCAACTAATGTCGCTTTCACCCAAAAAAATGTATTGTTTGTTCCACTCGTTTTCATACCATAGCTTATTATATTCAATCAATCCATAAATTTTTTCATTCTGTTGTTCATCTAACAGCCTCTGATCTATTCCGTATAAAATAAATCCGTTAAATTCCATACCATTTATAATTCTCAAAACTTCTATATATTCATCTATAAATGAGCAAATTTGAAATTTTACCAAAGCTACTTAAAATTGCTTAAAACTAAAGACATCATGCCTTTTTGGGTGTATACTGTTTTACCATAACAATTTATCAACTCTATCTATATTTTGAAACCTTTCAATTATAATACTGTCTAGCTTTTCAAAAATAAAATCAGCAATTTCACCCATTTCAATACACATTATAGCTATATTAAGAAAATAGCTTGCTTTAGTAAATATACTATGATTCACTTCTCTCCAATCTTCTTCTAATATTTTAGCGGTCGCTTGGCATATATTCAGATTTTCCTCATTCATATACTCTTTATATCCATATTCTACGGCATCTTTAACGGCCTCATATTTAATTCTATTATTCATATACACTTACTCCCTTAATGGCTTACCGTATTATTTTTCTAGAAATACAAGAAAGCAGTTTGAAACTATCACATTACACTGAAAGTCGCCCTTGAAAATAGGGTTGTTTTTTTGCGCAGTATGGCCAAAGTCCAAAAGGTGAGGGAATAGACAGCAATAAGAGGTCCTTAACTATGCAGGAAATCGCACGGATAATCGCAGAAGTATTTAACAAGCAATTTAGTGACAATAACTCACCGGATATATTTATGGACTGTGCTAAAAACATTTATCATGAGCTGCATCATTAAATCCGCTGAAAAATAGTTACCCTATCAAAGATAACGGGCACTTTGTCCCAAAGAGCCGGGTTTAGGTATTCAGAAAACAACCCCTGATGTAAACATCTTCGTCCAATTCCGGATTTGTCCAGCCATCCCGGCCTTCATGTGTAAAAATTGCATACCAACTCACGCTTTCGTCAAAGCAATATATATCCTCCGGCAGCCACAAACCCTGACATTGAAAACCCGATGTCCATGCATCGTGCTCATTGTTCCATTCCTCTACAATTATTTGGCTGAGCAGACTGCCTTCTATACTTATGACGGCAGCTTTTGGATACTCTGAAGAAAACCGTTTGCCCGACAGTCTTTCTTTAGAGAATAAATCCCACATAAAAAATACGTTTTTCTTATCTCTCAAAAATGCAGCCGCATCTTCCATGCGACATTCCTTTTCCCACATTTTATTGTCATGTAAGCAATCCCATAAGTATCCATCATAGCAGAAACCATCTATATCTTGGCTTAAAGTTGCAATATGCTTTTGATAATACTCACTTGTTGTGTCAACAAACCGCCGGACAAACGCTTTACGCAAAGCGACAGCCTGCTCAGTTGGTAATATTTCAAATTTCATACTATGACATTCCCGATAATTGAAAAGTTCTGAAATCATTCTAGCAGAAAGGCCACTGACCCGCAAGATGAAATAGCAATTAGAATACCAGGTTAGAATACCAGAATATAAAAGCTAAAATTCCCACCAGCAACACCTCCCGTCCCCAAGTAACCGTTCAGACGGGCTGTGGCGAAAGCCGCTCTCTGACTTTTCCTATATTCAGTGTCCGGCTGTTCGCGTACAATTTGTTTGATATGGACGGACATTGCCTCACCCCGCACCGGGTAAAAAATCAAAAAAGCAATGTCCGTTCAGAGCAGACAAAGTGTACGCGAACCGTCCGAACACAGGATATGGAAAAGTCAGAGAGCGGCTTTCGCCACAGCCCGTCTGAACGGTTACCCCCCCCCTACCTCATCGGCATCTGAAATCCCTCCAGCGCCTTATTAAGATAATCATTAAAAGGTTTCATAATCCGAAAACATTCCACAGCCTTTGCAAGAAACGCATCCGCCTCCCCCAGCTCTTCATCCTTCAGCGGATATTCCAAATACCAACTCTTAAATTTCAGATATTCCGCCTGAGGATGCTCTTTCTCATACCCGGAAGGAACATTTTTCAGCGCCGACCCCCGCACCGTAAAATACTTCTCAAACTCCGGCTCATGAATCACCCTTTCCCATTCCTCGCCATTTTGGGCAATATAATCCCGCACCATCCTTGTCGCATCCTTAAACATATCGGCAAACAAACCGCCTCCCAAAAAAGACTGATCACCAGGCTTTATCATAAGATAATACCCCACAGGCACCGGCAGCTTCCCCTTGGAAGAAATATGAGCGCGAAACGCAGGGTTATACGGAGATTTATCATGACTAAACCGGGTATCCCTTACAAGCTTAAACGTAAGCTCCTTCGGCGCATAGTTCAAAATGCTGCTGTCAAAGTTCCCAATCTCAAGCATCAAAGCCTGCAATAACGCTTCAAACTCGGCATTTGCCTTTTTGTAATCCTCCTTGTGAGCATGATACCACTCCCGTTCGTTATTCATACTCAGCTCTGACAAATAATTTACGATCAATGACATATTCATAATCTTCTATCTCCTTTACGCATTTTTGATAACTGAAAACTGTGCGGAAGCTAAAAGCTCCTGCACAAGACGCTTCATTTGCTCCGGCGACTGATAAGCCTTGCAGAAGGAAAAATCCTGGGACAAATCGTCCATTTCCTCCATTGCCTGCTTCACATCAAGCATGGTTTTAACGGAAATCTCATTGGCCTCCACATAATCTAACTGCTGCGGATGCAGCCTGCGGCTTTGGATTGCATAATTCACCCTGTCTTTGCACCGGCAGCTTCCGCCGCCGTATGCTCCGCAATACTGCTGCAGAAAATCCGCCATTTTCCGGCGTATTCTGGATAACCGCTGGCGATATGCTTCCGGCGTCATTTCTAAGATCTCTCCGGCAATGCGACTGTCCAGCTTAAACATAGTTCCCAATATAAAAATACATCTGCTCTCCGTGTCCAGACACTGCAGCATTACATTGGTACAGGACAGCTTCAATTCCTCCGCTAAAATGTCTCTTTCCACATTCTGCGTTAGATCAGGGATGTCATGTATTTTCCCATTTTTAATATCCTCGCCGTAAAATTCGAAGCTTAAGGGCGCGTGGGCAAACATATGCTTTTTATAATCCTTCAAATGATTCACGGCAATGCGGAAAACCCATGTGGTAAACGCGCTTTCCCCTCGAAAAGAAGATAAATGTGTAATCATTTTCAGCAGAATGTCCTGTGCCGCATCCTCTGCATCCGCAAAAGTTCCAAGCATACGCAGGGATAAATTAAACACCATGTCCTGTACGCCCATAACAAGGGATTCAAGAGCCTCTTTGTCCCCGGATGTGGCCTTGTCCGCCAATGCCTGTAGTTCTTCATTTGTTTTTTTCTCCAACTGCTTTCCCTCCTATTCCAGTTCCGTAATATCCCTTACAATACACCTGTACAAAATCAATTTCCACTCACAGAACCATATACCTGCAAATCGATTTGTGCATTGTAAAAAATATCACTGTTTAAAAGTTCCATAATATCCTGCAAGTACAAAATACTACTATTTAATTAGACATCCCATTTTCGTCTCTGTGACATCATTTCATTATTTTTTATATTATCTTAATATCAGTCATTTATCAAATAACAATTCCCTGAATTTTTTATTACCGGCTATCTTTTTCCCCTTCCATACAGTTATAGTATATAGAAAGCGCTTTTCAAACACAGCAGACTGCCCGGCAGCCGATATACCGTTATTTATCCAAAATCCAGGCATCACAAAAGAGAGGCTCACATGGGCATAGCCATTGATCCCGATTTTCTCCTTATACAGAAAATGCGTATGGGAGACGACAAGGCCATCGAAACCTTTGTCAGAAAATATTACCCAAGCATCCTGAAATATTGTCAGACCCACGTAAGCGACCACAGCTACGCCGAAGATCTGACACAGGATACCTTTGCCCGTTTTTTCCGAAGCTTCGGCCAATACCGCCACTTTGGAAAGGCAGCCAACTACCTCTACACCATCGCCTCCCATGTATGCCAGGATTACTACAAGCAGCTAAAAGAAATCCCTTTCGCCGCCTTGCCGGACACCAAAGAGCAACACACAGCATCCCCGGAACAGGAGATCACGGCAAAACTCGCCCTTTCAAGCCTGCCGCCGGAATTAAGAGAAACCGCCATCCAAGCCTCCAAAACAGCCTTCTATGAAAGCGAGGCCAACGCTCCCCTGTCCCGCCTGGAATTTGTCTACCAGCAAAGCCGTTACATCCGCAAGCACTGGTGGATACTCCAGGCATATACTTTGCCGCCTTCCTCCTCTATACCGGAATCATCCTGCTTTATCTTGGCGCAGACGGATGGAACTGCCCCATACAGAGCAGCTGGATTTCCTGGAAATCCTTTTACAATATCACAAATCTGCAAAAATATTTCCTCATCACCCTGGGCGGCTATGTGGGATGCCTGTTCATATCCTTTCTCAGCATGCTCACATCCGCAAAAACAAAATCCGCCTACGGAAAGCCAAAGCCCCAGTCCCCGTTTTCCCGCCGTTACAAAGAGATTTGAAGCTTCTCCGCTTCCGTGAGCTGCCTGCGCTGAATATAATCGTGGAGTGCCATCCCTGTTGTATTGGTAAACATCCGGTGGAGATTGTATTTTGAATAGTGAACCGCCTCCGCAATCTGCTTAGGGTCCGGCTTCTCAACCAAATGCTCCTCAATATAAGCAATCACATCCTCCATCCTGCCACACAAAAAATAACGCCTGTGGACAAAACAGTTCTCTTCACCCACAGACGCTATTATATCAGATTTACAAATACATTCTGCATGAATCTTGCTAAAACCAACTGCCAAAAGTTAGTTTTATGCCCTTTTCCTTACAATCACCTATATACGAAAAAGGAAATTTTCTGCCTGTCTATTCCCGCAAAAGCCACCGCATCCCGTAAGCCGGAAGCTGTACCTCTTTTCCTTCCATCCGCTCCCCTGACATCAGATCCACATACATTCCGTCCTCATTAATCCAGGCCGTCCGCTCTTCACCGGAAAAATTAAACAGAGCCGTCAGCTTTTCATCCTCAAAGGTCCTGTTCACACAGAGAACCGCCGCATCGTAAGTATCCGCAGTCCACACAGCCGCCTGATTTAAGAACACCGGATGCATTGCCCGCAGAACCTCCATTCTGCGGATGCAGTCAAAGATCTCCTTCTGGTAGCTGCCCTCCTCTTTCCGAAGCTCTGCCTTCTCCCAGGAAAAGCTTCCTCTGTGAAGGTAGCGGGAATCCTCTGCCTTTTTGGGGTCCTTGTGATACTCATTGTCATTGAGCTGTCCAATCTCATCCCCGCTGTAAATCACCGGGATTCCTGACTGCACAAGCATATATCCGTGAAGCATCTTAATAAAACGCACCGCCCGGGCAGCCGCTTCCTCATTTCCTTCCTCCAAAGCTCCTTCCAATCCGCAAAGAGAAGCCGTAGTTCCGCAAAGGCGGGCGTCCCCGGAGGCGGAGTCGTCATTATACAGCTCCCCTCTTGCATAAGAGCCGGGCCATTTCCCCGTAAGGTAATCATTGAGATACTTCTTATGCGGAACCTCCTCCATATCCTTTTCCTTATTCAGCCAGTCATAATCCAGCCCCCAGCCAATGTCATCATGGCAGCGCAGGTAATTTAAGAACACATACTCCTTGGGCAGCGTATTTACAATATCCATCTGCCGTTTCAAAAGAGCCACATCGCCTGTTGCAACCGTGTGCCAGGTCGTAGCCATCGTAGTCACGTTGTAAAGCATATGGCACTCCGGTTTCTCCACCGTGCCAAAGTAGGGAACCACCTTCACCGGCTCCATCACCACCTCGCCCAGAAGCAGAACGCCGGGACATACAATCTCACAGATCATCCGCAGCATCCGCACAATGCTGTGTACCTGTGGCAGATTCCGGCAGGTGGTGCCCAGCTCTTTCCAGATATAAGGCACCGCATCAATGCGGATAATATCCACGCCCTGGTTCGTCAGATTCAGCAGACAGTCGGTCATATCGTGAAATACAACCGGATTCCGGTAATTCAAATCCCACTGGTAAGGGTAGAAGGTCGTCATTACAAACTTCTTCTCATCCTCCAGCCAGGTAAAATTTCCCGGCGCCGTGGTGGGAAATACCTGGGGACACGTCTTTTCATACTGTCCGGGAATCTCAAAGCTGTCAAAAAAGAAATACCGATCCTGAAACTCCTTCTCCCCTGCTCTGGCCCGCTTCGCCCACTCATGTTCCTCCGAGGTATGGTTCATTACAAAATCCAGACAGACGCTTAAGCCCTTCTTATGGCAGGTCTCCGTGAGCGCCGCCAGATCTTCCATCGTTCCCAAATCAGGCCGCACCTTACCGAAATCCGCAACCGCATAGCCGCCGTCGCTCTTTCCCTCCGGGGAATCCAAAAGGGGCATCAGATGGAGATAATTCACACCGCACTCCTGAATATAGGAGAGACGCTTTTCCACTCCTTTCAGATTTCCTGCAAAGGCTTCCGTGTACATCATCATGCCCACCATATCGTTGCGCTTGTACCAGTCCGGATCGGACTCCCGGACAGCATCAAGCTTTTTCAAAGAAGCCCGGCGTTCCTCGTATCTGGCCTTCAGGCGGCCGCACAGGTAAGAAAATCCGTCCTCCGGATAAAGTTCACAGTACAGCCACTTCAATTCATCCAGATGCCTTGCAAGTCGTTCTTCAAAATCTACTGCTTTACTCATACTATAGCTCCTATTCCAGTATCATAATATTATTATGTCCAAAGGCAGGCAGCCCCGGCTGCCTGCCTTTGAAACTTATCAAGAAATTGCTATCTCCCGCACGTGCTTAAAACTACTGTCTTAAAGATTATTGTTTTGATTGGTTAATGAGCAATTGCTTTCTCCGTCTCTTTGTCAAATACGTGGATCTTATCCGTATCCAGCACAAAATCAACTACGTCTCCCTCACGGGCCGCCGTGCCGGAGCTTACTCTTGCGGTCATCTGGGTTCCGCACATATCAAAGTACAGATAAACCTCAGCGCCCAAAAGCTCGTAAACATTTACAGTTCCCTTTACTACGGCCTGATTTTTCGCTCTTGTAGTTGCCGGATCGCTTACATCCTCGGGACGGATGCCCATCACAACCTGTTTTCCCTTGTAGCCGCCGTCAATGAGCTTCTTGCCCTTTTCTGCGGTAAGGGGAACACGGTAATCTCCGGCCTTCAGGAATACATTTCCTCCCTCTGCCTCGCAGACAGCATCAATGAAATTCATCTGAGGAGAGCCGATAAAGCCTGCAACAAAGAGATTATCTGGCTCGTTGTATAAGGTCTGGGGGCTTGCAATCTGCTGAACCACGCCGTCCTTCATAACAACGATTCTTGTTCCCAGAGTCATGGCCTCGGTCTGGTCATGAGTTACATAGATAATGGTAGCGCCCAGTCTCTGATGCAGCTTGGAAATCTCAGTACGCATCTGTACACGCAGCTTGGCGTCCAGGTTGGAAAGAGGCTCATCCATCAGGAATACCTTGGGGTTGCGCACAATGGCACGGCCCATCGCAACACGCTGACGCTGTCCGCCGGAGAGCGCTCTCGGCTTCCGGTCCAGAAGCTTCTCCAGATCCAGGATTCTTGCCGCCTCCTGTACCTTTTTGTCAATCTCCTCCTTGGGCGTTTTCTTAATCTTCAGGCCGAATGCCATATTGTCCCTTACGGTCATATGGGGATACAGCGCGTAGCTCTGGAATACCATTGCGATATCACGGTCCTTAGGCTCCACATCGTTCATCAGCTGTCCGTCAATCTTGAACTCGCCGGAGGAAATGCTCTCCAGACCTGCCACCATGCGCAGAGTTGTGGACTTTCCGCAGCCGGAGGGTCCTACGAAAATGATAAATTCCTTATCCTCGATCTCCAGGTTGAAATCCTTTACAGCCTCATATCCGTTGGGGTATCTCTTGTAAATATTCTTTAATGATAAACTCGCCATTACTCTTACCTCCTATTTTAAGTTCCGTAATCTCCCTCACAATACACCCTCATGAAATCAATTTCCAGCCACAAAAGCATGTGTCTGTAAATCGATTTGTGCATTGTGAGGGAGATTACTGTAATAATTTATTGTTTATTAGAATGATTACATATGTTTCTCTAGTCTGTCTCTAAACACGTTTTACAACCAATTGTCCGGCGCCCGCCGCGCCGATTCCGCTTACTTAAGTTTCCGGTGCAGCCGCATTTCCTCCAGAAATTCCTCATTGGGTTCCAGGTAAATCAGGTCGTTCCCCACCTTAAGGGTATAAACCTTAGCCTTCTCCCATCCCGAGGTAAAGTCCCGTACCTTACAGCCCGCCGCGCTTTTTCGTCCCTCTGTCACATACTCCATGTCTTTGCGCTCGCACCGGTACAGATCCTTTCTCTTTTCCTTGCGGATGATCTTGGAAACCTCAAAGTCTCCGTTCACGTACACATATTCATACTCATACCGCCAGCTGCGAAGAAGCAGCACACCGACTATCACAAAGGCCAAAACCGGCAGAAACAACAGAGGATAAATAATGGTATCTACCACAAGTACCGCCATAGCTGCCAGCATTACCGCCTTTAAGAGACGCTTTCCCCTGGGCATCACATAAGGAATACACCATTCCAGAACAACATCCTTCATTTTAAAAGCTCCTTTCACAAAGCCCTAATATGATACTGCACTGACTCATACTGCAGAAGGTTTCCCGGCACCGGAAGCCCGGCGCTCATAAGAGCCTGGCCGGATAAGCTTCCCTCCATACCGTCCACCCGGTACTGCATCCGCGGATTTAAGCCCTTGGCCTTCACATACCGCTGGGCGTCGTTGGCCTCCTTCTCCGTCAGCACCAGAGAAATCAGAGCTTCGTCCCGGCCCGGCGACACATGCTCCCAGGCCACATACTCCGAAAAGGTATAAGGATTGGTAAGCCGGTAGTAATCACCGCAGACGATCAGCGGATAATTCTTTTTATAAGCCTTAACCTGCTCTCTGCAAATCTGCTTCTCTTCTTTTGTAAGCTTGGTGGAATCCAGCTCATAGCCCAGGATTCCGTCCATCGCCGTAACTCCTCTCGTCTCCAGAGGCACCGTCCGCCCCGTCTGATGGTTGGGACATACGGACACATGGGATTCCATAGCGGAAACAGGATAAACAAAGGTCGTTCCGTACTGAATTTTTAAACGGCACACCGCATCCGTATTGTCGCTGCACCAAATCTGCGGCTGATAGTAAAGCATTCCCGGGTCAAAGCGTCCGCCTCCGCCGCTGCATCCGCAGAAGAGAATCTCCGGATGAGTTAAAATAATGCGGTTCATAATGTCATAAAGCCCCAGGATATAGCGGTGATAAATCTCACCCTGCTTTTCCTTCTCCACAATGGCGGACCAGGCATCCGTGATAAAGCGGTTCATATCCCATTTCACATACTCGATCCGGGCGCTGTCCAAAACACCGTTGATGGATGCCACAATGTAGTTCCTCACATCCTCCCTGGACAAATCAAGCACAAGCTGATATCTGCCTCTGGAGGGCTGTCGTCTCGGCATCTGCAGACACCAGTCCGGATGCTTCCGGTAAAGCTCGCTGTTCTCCGACACCATTTCCGGCTCAATCCACAAGCCGAATTTTAAGCCCATCTTATGAATTTCCTCAGAAAGACCGCTTAAGCCTTGGGGCAGCTTGGCCGTATTCACATCCCAATCTCCCAGAGCCGCATTGTCATCATTGCGGTTTCCGAACCATCCGTCATCCAGGACAAAAAGCTCCACGCCCATATCCACCGCTTCTTTGGCTATCTTAAGAAGCTTTGCCTCATCAAAGTCGAAGTAGGCCGCCTCCCAGCTATTGATAAGAATGGGCCGCTCCTTCTTAACATAAGGACTTTTGCACAAATTCTCACGGTACACCCTGTGATACAGGTGTGTCAGATGGGTGAGTCCCTCTCCCGAGTAAGCCAGCACCACCTCCGGAGCCGTAAAGCGCTCGCCGGGCTTTAGCTGATAGGAAAAATGCTTGGGATGAATCCCCATCACAATCCGGGTCTGGTCATACTGATCCTTTTCCACCTTGCACATAAAGTTGCCGCTGTAAACAAAGGAAAATCCATAGCAGCGGCCGTCATCCTCACTAGCTCCCCTCTCACAAAGAATCGTAAACGGATTGTGCTGGTGGCTGGAGGCTCCCCGGAAGCTCCCTACATTCTGAATACCGTAGGCCAGGGGATTTCTGCTCCACTCCCGTTCCATTGTATGACGTCCGTCAAAATGAATAAAATCATAGTCGGAATCCATAAAATCCATCGTCAAAGACATAATACGGTTCAGATAAATGGTATCCTCACTCTCATTGAACACCTTGACCGCCCGTGTAATAATATCTTTTTCTTCAAAAACCGAGTAACAAAGCACAACCGTAAGCTGCGTGGCCGGGTCCGTAAGCCAAATCTCCAGGGTGTCCACCCGCTCCTTCTCGGTTCCCCACAGGGAGGGGAGGCCAGCCAGGGAATACTTGCCCGCATAAATCTCATGCTTTGCAACCTTTCCCACAAAGGCATAGCTTCCGTCCCCGTTTTTTACTTCAATGCTGCTCAGTCGATAATCGCAGCTTCCATCGCTCGAAAATTCCTGCGGTAGAAAATCCAGTGAGAATGTACGGTCATTTCCCGCCTCGTTCGGATTGGGAGAAAAGCCTCTGTCCTGGAGCTGAATCAAATAGCTTAAGTCCTCATCCTCCAGCCGCTCTCCATAATATAAATGCAAAAGATATCCATAATCGCTTACCTTCATCTGGTAAGTGCTGTTCTTTGTCTGCAACAGAAATGTTTTTTTGCTTTCTATATATCTGACTGACATCTATGTAGTCCTCCACCGTAAGTAAATAATTCTGCCCGGACTTATTATTTTCCTCCTGTCATTGCAACACCCTCGATGAACTGCTTCTGGAAGAACAGATACAGCACCACCATAGGAATCATTGCCAGCAGGGAGCCTGCCATCATAACCGGGAAGTTTGTATTAAACTGTCCTCTTAAGGTAGCAAGACCGGAGGACAAGGTCATCATCTTCAAATCTGTGTTGGCAATCAGGGGCCACATCAGATCTCCGTAAGCGAACACTGCCGTAAATACGGCCAGAGCCGCCATAGAGGAGGTGGTCAGGGGCACCATAACCTTCACAAAGGTCTGCCACTGATTGCAGCCATCCAGATAAGCCGCCTCGGAAATCTCATCCGGGATTCCCATATAAGCCTGACGCAGAAAGAATGTACCGAAAGCGCTTACCAGTCCCGGAAATACCAGGGCGAAAATCGTGTTGGTCAATCCCATCTTTGCCAGCATCTGATACTGAGGCGTAATAAAAATCTGGGAAGGAAGCATCATCTGCACCAGAACCAGGGAGAAGAGGAAATTCTTTCCCTTAAAGTTCAGCTTTGCAAATGCATAGCCCGCCATAGAGCTGAAACCCACCGCACAAACCACACGCCAGAAAATCAGCAGAATGGTGTTCTTGTAAAGGGCTCCGAAGGGAAGGCTGGCCATCGCATCCTTAAAGTTATCAATGATCCACTGTGCCGGGAAGAAATCCGGCGGAATCTGCATACTCTCGGCTACCGTCTTAAAGCTTGTCAGAAGCATCCAGATAAAGGGGAAGATCATAACGATGGACCCAATGATGAAAAACAAATATGTGCCTGCTGTCCGAAGCTTTTGATTTCTCTCTAATGAATTGGATTTCATACTTCTCCACCTCCTATACTTCGTAGTTCACCCATTTCTTCTGTCCCCAGAACTGGAAGGCCGTTACAATACCGATGAGAAGAACGGTCCAGATCACGACTGCGGAGCCATAGCCCTTATTGCCGGCTACAAAGGACTCGCGGTAGAACAGGAACATCAGAGACTGGGCGCTTGTCAGTGCCGGGTTTGACTCCTCTACCATCATGTAAATCAGGTCATATACTTTCAGGGAGGACATCAAACGCATAATCATAACTACGAACAGAGTAGGAGAAACCATAGGCAGCGTAATGTGGAAGAATTGCTGAATCTTGGTTGCTCCGTCAAGGCTTGCCGCCTCATAATAGGACTTGGATATATTCTGCAGTCCCGACAGAAGAAGCACCGCGTCGTAGCCGATGGCGCTCCAGATTGCCACGATAGCACAGGTCACCATAACCACGTTGGGATTGGTAATCCAGTTTACGTTGTTTCCCAGGAGGGTGTTGATGATACCGTACTCGGTGTTGAACATCCACTTCCACACCATAGCAACCGCTGCCGGAGCTACAACCATAGGCAGGAAGAAGATGGCACGGAAAGCCGTTCTTCCTTTAATCTTCGTGTTCAGCATAACCGCAACCACCAGTGCCAGGAATATGCCAAGAGGCACGGTCAGGAGGCAGAAATAAATGGTATTTAAATTCGCCCTCCAGAAATCCGCATTGGTGAACATGGTGATATAGTTGGTCAAACCGTTAAACTCATAAAAGCCAAAGGGCTTTGTCTTTGTAAAGCTCAATTTTAAGGTGTCAATAAACGGGTAAAGATTCAGTACAATCAAGCCGATGATGGTAGGCGCTACCATGATATAGCCCCACATGCCTTCGGTCTTAGCGAACTTGCCCGCCTTGCTGTTATTTGCCATGTATAAGCCTCCCCTCTACTCTGCTTCTGCCGTATCAATGAAAGTCTGGATGTTATTCAGTCCGTCCTCCAGTGTGGATTTTCCGGAGTAAATCCGAAGAAGCTCATCCTGTACCTTCGGCTTCCATACGGAACGGGAAGCATTGTTCACGCTCTGTACGCCGTAGTCAAACATATCTACACATTTCTGTACGTCTAATTTATAGTCAAACTGGTCAAATACCTTCACCCAGGTATCCTCAAGACCGATGTAAGCCGGAATCGCCGCACCGGATTCACCCTGGACGCGCTGTCCCTCCTCGGAGCCGAAGAACTTGAGAACATCCTTTACGATCTCAAGGTTCTTTCCCTTGGCGCCGGTTGCATAGCACAGACCGTTGGAAATCGTGGCTTTTCCGTCGCCCTCTGCCGGATTCGGGCACATGGGCAGTACTGCCACATCCCATTTCCCCTGCATCTCGGGATAATTCTGCATCTCGGAGAGAAGGTTCCAGTTTCCTTCTAAGAACATCGAACCCTGCTCGGAGAAGAAGGCTGTTCCGGGAGAGGTCTCCGCAAAGTAGTTCTGATCCGGGCACCAGTTTTCCTGCTGAAGATTGATGTAAAACTCCATCGCTTCCCGGGTTGCCGGATTGTCAAAGCCGCCCTTTGTCTTATCCTCGGTCAATATGTAGCCGCCATTCTGATATACGAAGTTCCAGTATCCAAGCTGGTCGTCTCCGTAAGCCATATAGCCGTACTTGCCGGTGGTGTCATAAATCTGCTGGGAAGCTGCCGTCAGGTCGTCCCAGGTCCAGGTTTCATCGGGATAAGACACGCCTGCGGCGTCAAACATTTCTTTGTTGTATACCAGGCAGACCGTATCCTTGTCCTTCGGTATTCCGTAATATCTGCCGTCGCTTCCCTGGATATTTGCCAGAGAGATTTCTGAAAAATGATTCTTGTAATAGTCGGGATCTTCGTCATTATAAAGATCCGTCAGATCTGCAATCATGCCGTAGTCCGCATACTTTAAGATCTCATTGGTATGCATCCAGAACACATCCGGCATCTGATTACTGATGGCCGCTGCCTCCAGCTTGGTCCAGTACTCGCTCCAGCTCGTAACCTGTACCTCAATTACCACATCCGGGTTCTTTGCGGTATAAGCGTCGCAAACGGCCTGCATTCCGTCCCTCTGATTAACGTCCCAGATCTGGAATGTCAGATGGGTTTTGCCGTCGGAGGCTTTCCCGCACGCAGCTAATCCAAAAGCCAATACCACGACCAGAAGAGCTGCAAGTAATTTCTTCATGTTCTTCACAAGTTTCCCTCCTTAATATGGACATATTCCACCGGATTTTCGGCTTTTTCCATCAAAATTTGCCTGTATCCGGCTTAGAAATAGTGAATAAAACAATTCCACCCTGGCCAGGTGCTGGAATAAAATTGGGTATATTGAATAATTACACCCTAAATATCGTAGAAATTATAACATTTCCACGGAATCATGGTAAATAGCATAGCTTTTATATTTATATACCAAAATGCTAGATCTGTACAAATAATGTATAATGTGCTAAAATTTTGGCATATAACTGGCGGCTGAGACAAAATAAAACTGCCTTCTGTTCCGATTATTACGTATCCGGTTGTTCTCGCACAGGCTGCCTGCTCCGGGCAGACAGTGCCCAAAACCTTAATACCTCCAAAAAAAGTCCAAGGCAATGTCTGTTCGGAGCAGGCAGCCTGTACGAGAACCCTCTGAACGCGGATACGGAAACAGCGGCTGATTTATTTTGCGTCAGCTCTGTCCGCCCTCACAATCTACATAAAAATATTGATTCACCCATAAGCAAGTTTATAAAGTCAAAAATGTTTCACAATTGATGCATCACCAAACCGAAAGCACTTTGCACTTAAAAGGAGACGCCATGAGTAATCATTTGTTTAACATCTTTCCCAACGAACGCTACATGGATCTGACGCTCTACCAGTATGGCTGGGAGCAATGTGAGCCGGCTCATTCCTACGGCCCGGCCACACGGAATCACTATTTGTTTCACTACATCATCAAAGGCAAGGGCGTCCTGCATCACACGGACAATCAAGGCCAAACCCACATCTACAACTTAAAGCCCCATCAGGGATTTTTGATTTGCCCGGAGCTTGTGAGCACTTATATCGCAGATAAGGAAGATCCCTGGGAATATGCCTGGGCGGAATTTGACGGACTGCGCGTAAAGGAATTTCTGGAGACTGCCGGGCTTACGGAACGCTCTCCCATCTACCGAAGCTCTAACCGGGAGCTGCGGGGCGGGATGAAGGAGGAACTGCTCAATATTGTTCATGGTAAGGAGCACTCCTCCCTCTATCAGATTGGGCATCTCTACCTCTTTCTCGACCTGCTGATCCGGTCCTCCTTTAATCGGAAGGAATTTTCGGCAGGAAGGCTCAAGGACTTCTATATTCGGGAGGCTATCAGCTTTATCGAACAGAATTACAGCCATCCGATTACGGTGGAGGATATTGCTGTGTTTTGTAATTTGAACCGCAGTTATCTGGGTAAGATTTTCCGTGACGAGCTGAATAAGACGCCGCAGCAGTTCCTTATTTACTACCGAATGAACCGGGCGGCGGAGCTGCTCAAGTTCTCCGAGACAACGGTGGGGGAAGTGGGGAAGCTGGTGGGGTATCCCAATCAGCTTCATTTTTCCAGGGCTTTTAAAAATGTGTTTGGTATTCCTCCGACCGAGTGGCGGAGGGAGAACCGGCTGTATCAGCCGTTAAAAGAAGCATAACTATCAAGGAAGCGGAAAATAAAACAACAGGAATGTATATTCAAAGACAAACCTGCTATTTTATTTTCCGCTTCTTCAAAATCTGCTTTAAATGCATCAAATCTCTTCTACTGTTCTTTTAAATTCCCTTTCTCAATATGCTTTCGAATAATGTGATCCGTAACCTCTTCAAACAGCTTTTCCGATCCCAGACGCGTCTTTCTCTGCCGTCCGTAAACCTGCTCTGCTGTCACTCCATGCTCTTTCCAGTCGCCGCCGTCATTGCTGTCATTTAGAATCAAAGGCTGCAGATTATCCATAGCGCGCGCATACCTTGCTTCCGGCGTCTTATATTCCTCAAATTCATCAAACAAGGCAATAAGTTCCTGCTTCTGATCCTCCGGCAGAAGGGAATACAGCTTTTCCTTCGCCGCGTCTTCCCGGGCCTTCTGGGTTTTCAGATTTTCCGCATCATAAGCGTAGGTATCTCCGGCCTCAATCTCTACAATATCATGAATTAAGCACATGAGCATCACTTTTGTTATGTCAACTTCTTCGTTGGCGTATTCTCGCAGAAGATAGGCCATAATAGCCATATGCCAAGCATGTTCCGCATCATTTTCATTTCTGCCATGACCGGATAAATGCGTCTGGCGGTATATGTTTTTTTCTTTGTCAATCTCCAATGCAAAATCCAATTGTTTTTTTAAGCGTTCTTCCATAATAATTGCGATTCCTTTCCGCTTTGGAATAACCTTCCTTTCTCTTTGTTCCTGCTCCAGCACATTCCATACTCTTTTTCTCCCGTATTTTCGTCCGTGCCTTCTCTTTGTATCTGAAAGCCTTCCCTCTGATAGAATTTTACGGCTCTCAGATTCTTTTGATATACGTTCAATGTGAGCTGCTCCCGGATGCTCTTTGCATAGTCTGTCAGCATTTTGCCGATGCCGCGGGACCGGGCGCTGCTTCGGACAAAAATTCCTGCAATGTAATCGTCGCTCAGACCCACAAAGCCTTGGATCTCCTCCTTATTCTCATCCTCACAGACATATAGCTCTCCCTGGGAAAGCATCTCTTTTACTGCTTTAAAATTATCTTTCCAATATTGAGGAGAAATAAAATCGTGGGCATCCAGATTGGCATCCAGCCAAATCCTTGCCGCCTCATCCACATCCTCTTTTTGCAGCTGCCTTATCATTTGGAATTATCCTCTTTTCTACTCTTTATATTTCAAAATTTTTAAAACAGCGGATTCCGCACTGCCTCTGCAATTTCTTCCAGGCCAGAACAAGCTGTCCGCTCCTTTAAATCTATCATAGCTCACCTCTTATTCCAATACCGTAATATTCCTACATTCCCAACAGATTCCCGCACATACATACAATCCACGATGCAAGCCAGGCAATTGCACATTGCCAGATAACCACACCTGCCGCCCATTTGCTGCCCAGTTCTCTTTTAACAGAAGCTACAGCCGCCACACATGGGGTATAAAGCAAGCTGAATACCAGAAGCGATACCGCCGATAAGGTTGACAATGCCTGTTCCACTCCTGCCGGAAATAAAATTTCCAATGTAGATACCACACTCTCCTTTGCCATAAAACCACTGATCAGGGATGTGACAATACGCCAGTCGCCTAACTGAATCGGTGCAAGCAGCGGCGCAATCCATCCGGCAACCATAGCGAGAATACTGTCTTTGGAGTCTGCCACCAGATTCAAATGACGATCGAAGCTCTGCAAAAACCACACACAGGCCGTAGCAATAAAAATAACAGTAAAGGCTCTCTGCAAAAAGTCCTTTGCTTTTTCCCACAAAAGCTGTGAAACATTCTTCACTCCCGGCAGACGGTAGTTGGGCAGCTCCATCACAAAGGGCACAGCCTCCCCCTTAAACAAAGTTCCCTTAAACAAAAAGGCAACCAGGACCCCAATCACCATCCCCAGAACATAAAGCCCTGTCATAATAAGTCCGCCCTTGCCTGGAAAAAATGCACTCACAAAAAAAGCATAAATGGGAAGCTTTGCCGTACAGCTCATAAAGGGCGTCAGCAGAATGGTCATCTTTCGGTCCCGTTCACTGGGAAGGGTACGGGTAGCCATGACTGCCGGCACGCTGCACCCAAAACCAATCAGCAGCGGCACAATGCTGCGCCCGGAAAGCCCGATTTTCCGAAGAAGCTTGTCCATAAAAAATGCAACTCTGGCAATATAACCGCTGTCCTCCAGTATGGACAGGAAGAAAAACAGCGTGACAATAATCGGAAGGAAGGAAAGGACGGAGCCTACTCCCTGGAAAATGCCGTCAATCACCAATCCATGAAGCACCTCATTTACATGAGCCGCCGCCATCGTCCGATCCACAAGCATCGTCAAGGCATCAATCCCCATCTCCAAAAGGCTTTGAAGCCATGCGCCTATTACATGGAAGGTCAGGAAAAATACGGCGGCCATAATCCCAATAAAACAGGGAATCGCCGTGTATTTTCCAGTTAAAACACGATCCAGGCGTTCGCTTCGAAGGCGCTCCTTGCTTTCCCTTGGCTTTACTACGGTTTTTTCGCAGATATTTTCTATAAAGTGAAAGCGCATGTCCGCAATGGCGGCGCTCTTGTCCAAACCGCGCTCCTTTTCCATCTGAACCGTCATATGCTCCAAAAGCTCCAGCTCATTCTGATCCAGCTTAAGCTGTGCCAGGATCAAGTGATCTCCCTCAATCAATTTTGTTGCCGCAAAGCGCAGGGGAAGTCCCGCCATTTTTACATGATCCTCAATCAAATGGCAGACTGCATGGATACAGCGGTGAACGGCTCCTCCAAAATCATTTTCGCCGCAGAAATCCTGCCGGCCCGGCCGCTCCTGATACTGTGCGATATGGATCGCATGGCGAACCAGCTCATCTACGCCCTGATTCTTTGCCGCGGAAATAGGGACTACCGGCACGCCGAGCATGGCTTCCATACCGTTGATATCAATGGAGCCTCCATTTCCTGTCATTTCATCCATCATATTTAATGCTACAACAACCGGAAGATCCATTTCCAGTAGCTGCATGGTAAGATACAGATTCCGCTCTATATTCGTTGCATCCACAATGTTGATAACTGCCTTGGGCTTTTCCTGCAAAACAAAATTCCGGGACACAATTTCTTCGCTTGTATAGGGCGACATGGAATATATGCCCGGCAAATCTGTTATCAGAGTATCCGGCCGGCCTTTGATAGAGCCGTCCTTGCGATCTACCGTTACACCCGGGAAATTCCCCACATGCTGGTTGGAGCCGGTCAGCTGGTTAAACAGCGTCGTCTTACCGCAGTTTTGATTGCCCACCAGGGCATATGTAAGCTTTGTACCGGAAGGCAGGGGATGCTCGTCCGCCTTCACATGATACTTTCCCTCTTCTCCAAGACCGGGATGAGCCGTCCGGTTGATTCCCCTGGCTCCCTCGTGCTTCCGCTGGCGCTCCGTAATCGGAGAAACCTCTATCTGAGCCGCGTCCGCAAGCCGCAAGGTCAGCTCGTATCCGTGAATCTGAATCTCCATCGGATCTCCCATCGGAGCAAGCTTTACAACCGTAACCTCTGCGCCCGGGATCACTCCCATATCCAAAAAATGCTGACGAAGAGCGCCCTCTCCGCCTACGATATCAATAACGGCACTTTTGCCTGTCTCTACTTCCTTTAATGTCAAAATTTTCTGCCTCCCCTTCTCTGCGACTTTTTTCGACCAAAAATAGCATATGCTAACTGTACCGTTTTGTCAATACTTCCGGACTTTCCATAAATTGTTTGTTACTTTTCATAAATTATTTAAGGGCTTTCCCAGGGTATAGTATTTTGAATATTCCTGTAGTAAAATAGTGTCATGAAACAAGTTCCTGTCTTACCATAATGAACGGACACTTCCCAGCAGGAGGCACACATGAAATTAATTATCACAGATTTAGCTCCCTTTTCTATCCATGTAGAAGGCGAATATCAGCTTATCAATCCCAGAGGAACCATCCACCCCTG
Source organism: Clostridia bacterium (assembly GCA_910574835.1). Classification (GTDB taxonomy): domain Bacteria; phylum Bacillota; class Clostridia; order Lachnospirales; family Lachnospiraceae; genus Laedolimicola. The sequence continues at coordinate 30,212 of CAJTDE010000039.1, forward strand.
TACCGGCTGCTTTGGCTGCTGGGTAAAAACGCCCGGAAAATGCGTTATTCAAGACGGCTATGAAAGCACCGGAATCGCTATGGGCAAATGCACTGAGCTTATCCTGGTCAGCCAGTGCTGCTATGGAAGCGTAAGCCCCTTTGTAAAAGCTGTCCAGGATCGGGCTATCTCCTATATCCACCCGGACTTTGTTCTTCGCGGAGGCGAAATGCACCATAAGCGCAGATATCAAAATGTTATTACTCTGTCCGCCTATTTCTATGGGGAAGCTGTCACAGAGGCGGAAAAAGAAACCGCCCGAAAGCTCCTGGCCGCAAATGCTGATAACTATGACGGCCGTGTAAAAAATATTCGTTTTTATAAATCGGCGGCGGAATTAGAGAATCTCATCCTGTGAAAAGTTAAAAACCCCGCAGGAATAAGATTCACATTGCTATTTTTGAACAGGTAAAACGAAAGGAATGGGGTATTTTATGAAAATCGCTCTGATTAACGGAAGTCCTAAAGGGAACAACAGCGCCAGCGCCGGACTCCTGGCTGATTTGAAATCACATATTGGAGAAAGGGCCGAGTTTACGGAAGCCTTACTGCGCAAGGCTGCTGTCTCAGACGAAGTCTTAACGGAATTAAACCATGCGGATGTATGGGTGTTCGCATATCCTCTTTATGTGGACGGTATCCCTTCCCATCTTCTGTCCTGTCTGATGCAGATTCAAAAGGCGGGAGGAGCCTCCGGAAAAACAGCTGTCTACGGAATTGTAAACTGCGGCTTTTATGAAGGAATCCAGGCGGAAACGGCTTTGAATATACTGGAAAACTGGTGTGCAAAAGCAAGCCTTTTCTGGGGTGGAGGCATTGGCGCGGGCGGTGGCGGCGCTCTTAGTCAGCTGCCGGACGTCAAGAACGGTCACGGCCCTAAGGCTCCTGTTTTTAAAGCGCTGCAGGCACTGGCAAACACCCTTCTTGAGAAAAAAGCACAGGAAAATCAGTATGTTTCCATTGCCTTTCCAAGATTCTTATATAAGATGGCGGCTCAGATGGGATGGCGGCAGATGATAAAAAAGAATGGAGGCAAACGAAGTGATCTGGGAAAATTCAACTTTGATGACCGTTAAAGGAGCAATATGAGGCTGTTTTTATAAAAGGGACGCCGCAAAACACAGAACTCCCGTCCTGTTTTGCGGCACCTCTATTTTCCAAACAAGTCTTTTACTTCTGAGCAGCCAGATAAGCCGCCTTCCCATCCTCGTAAAGATTCTTCCCCTCGCTGTCAATAATCACCACAAGAGGCATATCCTCCACATAGAGCTTCCGAAGGGCCTCCGCTCCGAGATCCTCATAGGCAATAAGTTCACACTTCTTAATGCATTTAGCAAGAAGCGCACCGGCCCCGCCGATAGCGCCGAAGTAAACGCCGTGATACTTCTTCATGGCATCCACAACCTCCGGCAGTCTGGCGCCCTTGCCGATCATTCCTCTTGCCCCCACCGACATCATGGTAGGCGCATAGGCATCCATTCGTCCGCTTGTAGTGGGTCCGGCAGAACCAATTACCTGTCCCGGCTTGGCCGGCGTCGGTCCCACATAGTAAATGGTCGCGTCCGTGGGATCAAAAGGCAGCTCTTCTCCCCGGGCCAATGCCTCGCACATCCGCTTATGCCCCGCATCCCTGGAGGTATAAATCGTACCCGTCAGATACACACTGTCTCCTGCATGAAGCGTCTTTGCCACCTCTTCCGTCAAAGGAAGCTGAATATGTTTTTCCATACCTAGATCACCTCCGTCTTATGGCGTGTCACATGACAGTTAATATTTACCGCACAGGGCATGCCTGCGATGTGCGTGGGCAGAGTTTCAATATTGAGGGCCAGTGCCGTTGTCTTTCCGCCAAAGCCCTGAGGTCCGATGCCCAGCTTATTAATTTTCTCAAGCATCTCCGCCTCCAGATCCGCGTAATAGGGGTCCGGATTCCGCTCGTCCGTGCTGCGCATCAGAGCCTTCTTCGCAAGGAGGGCGCATTTATCAAAGGTTCCTCCGATTCCCACGCCCACAACCATTGGCGGACAGGGATTGGGACCGGCCGTCTCCACCGTTTCCAGAATAAAATCCTTGATTCCCTCAATGCCTGCGGAAGGCTTGAACATACGGATGGCGCTCATGTTTTCGCTGCCGAAGCCCTTTGGCCCGACCGTCACCTTGATCTGCTCGCCGGGAACAATCTCCGTATACAGCATGGCCGGCGTATTGTCTCCCGTATTGCCACGACGCACCGGGTCCTTTACCACAGATTTCCGAAGATAGCCCTTGTCATAGCCCCGGCGCACACCCTCGTCCACGGCCTCGCTTAAATCGCCGCCTACGATATGTACGTCCTGTCCAATCTCCAGAAATACGCAGGCCATTCCCGTATCCTGGCAGATGGGAACGCTTTCCTGCTCCGCAATCTCGAAGTTTGTAATAATCTTATCCAGTACCCCTTGGGCAATCTCCCAGTCCTCGCACGCCCGGCAGCGGCGGATGGCGCCCTGGACGTCCTTGGGAAGATACTGATTTGCCTCAATACATAATTTCTCCACAACATCTGTAATCTGCTGTGCCTGAATCTCACGCATGAGCAATCACCTCCTGAATTTAATATTTATAAAATACCCTCCGCGTCTCTTGGCGCTGAGGATAAATTACTTTCTCTTACCCTGTCTGCCGGCGCTCTGTCTTTGCAGCTTCGGTTTCTTTCTCCGGCAGATTTAGTTCCTGTATTTGATTTTAAAGTAAATGCTGATTATTTGCAATGCATATTTACTGGTTTATTTCTTTGAATTATTTATTTAACCATATTTTCCCATAAGAAGTATTATTTCTTCTTTAAATCTGACTGATTTTTCTTGTTCTTAATCAGCGTATAGCCGCCTTTATACCTCTGTAAGCGAAAGCTGCGATTCTATTCCAAGCTTTATAGAATCTCCTTCTTCATAGTTAAACACTCTTTTTCCAACAAAGTCCGCGATTTCTTTTATGCTTTCCGGCTCCGTACCTTCCATTTCAACTATATAAATTCTTTTCCCGTTTTCTTCCCTTTCCTCCATTACATCCGTACAATTTACATTGTATTTATCCAAAATATCTTCTAGCGGATACTGTGTGTCTTCATTTTCCTCTAACTCACAATATAATGTTACGCAATATACGGCAGAATCGGAAATCCCCATAGAACCGCCAACACCGCCGGCAGAGTCCTTGTAAACAAAATCGTCCACCTGCGTGTATCTTTCTTTGTTGCCGTATTTCTCTAATTTTAATGCTTTTATAATCTTCATGACCGTCTCCTTTGCAAGTTCCGTTTTTTACCTCTTTTGTACTATTAAACAATTTTTATCATCAAATCTTTTTTCTGAACCTATCAGAAATTCCGACAAGTTGATATTTTATCCAATTCTCACACATTATAAGTTATTTTTCTGTTCCTCTTCTAACCATTCTTTTAATTTTTTCTGTAACAACTTTTTATCTGGCAGATACAATTTGTATTCTTTTGCATAAATGTTAGCATTTTCTGGGAGTGTTAAATCCACAAGGGCCTCGTCGCTCTGTTTGCAAAGTAAAATACCAATTGTCGGGTTTTCGCCTTCAACTTTTTCATAACGGCCAAAATAATTCACATACATCTGCATCTGTCCTAAATCCTGATGTGTAAGCTCATCAATTTTAAAATCAATAAGGACATAACATCTTAATAATCTATTATACAGAACCAAATCAACATAGAAATTTCTATCATGAAATGTGAATCTTTTTTGACGCTGTTCAAATAGAAATCCCTTTCCTAATTCTAAGAGAAACTTTTGCATCTTTTCTATTACTGCTGATTCCAGATCACTTTCATGATATGAAATCTTATCTTCCAATCCCGCAAACTCCAACACATACGGTGTATGCAAAATATCCTGTGGTTTTTGTGGAACAGCGCCTTCATTTGCCAGACGCATCACATCGTTCTTATCCCGGCTTAATGCAAGCCTTTCATATAAACTGGAATGAAATTGTCTCTTCAAAGTATTTACATTCCAATTTGAACGTATTGCCTCTTTCTCATAAAAATCTCTCTCGTCCCGATCTTCTATGCGCATAAGAATCTGATAATGCGTCCAACTAAGCTTAAAAGGTATATTGTTATATGCCATTTCCAATTGTCCAATTCCTGATTGGATAATTTCAAAAGCCTGCCCAATTTGTCCAATTCCCGGTTGGATAATTTCATCTTCCCGGTCTTTATACGCTATATAGAACTGTCTCATTCCTGCAACATTGCTTCTTGAAAATCCTCTGCCATATTCTTCTGTCAGATATGCCGACAGGGAATCTACTATTTTAGCTCCATATTTCGCTCTTTCAGCTCCCTGTTGTTCCTGTTCAACAATATATCTTCCTAACCAAAAACTCGTAAGCACTGTAATTGCATTTGCCATTTGTCCCATAGTGTTTCTGGCACTGTCAATCAATTTTTTTGATTTATCATATAAAATCTGAAATTCTTTATTAGCTATTATTTCTTTTTTTTCATTCTTCACTCTGATACCCCCAGATGATTTTTCCAATTTTATACAGTCCCCATCTATGATTTTAGCCAAGTAACACATGACTTGAAATTACATATTGCTTTTTTGATTAATCATTTCAAATATTTTCAGTTATTTCCATTCTCATCTTCTGCAAATACAAAATAACTGTAAATCTGTCTAAAGTAAAGCAGTTACACATATGCCGCTTTTGTATTAACACCACACATTTTATATGATAACCGGAACAGCTACATCGGCTTCAGATTTTTATTGAGCCTGTCCACCATCCAGGCAAGCCGCTTTTCCCGTCCGGCATCTGTCTTTGCGTCAAAATAAGCCCGCGTATATGTTTTCTTTACGGACAAGGACATGGCTTTAAAATTTGTGCAGGCAGGTTCATGACCTCTCAGCAAAGCACATACGCAGGCAATCTGTTCCTCCGTAACCGCCCCGGGCTTTGATGCGTCCCACTGGCCGTTTTTCCTGGCTTCCTCTATCTTTCTTCTGCCGAACTTCGTCATGAGGCCCCGTTCTTCCAAGCTCTTCGTCAATGCTTTATTTTTCTCCGACCACTTACTTTTCTCCCTGCGCATGGAAAAATACTTTTTATAGGATTTCTCATCAATGCTCTGCATCTGACCGTCAATCCATCCAAAGCAGAGAGCTTCTTCCAGGGCTTCTCCCGCCTTAAGCGTCTTCGGCCCGCCGGCTTTTCCGAACAAAAGCCAGACGCCGGCATCTGACATACAATGCTCTAACAGCCAGCTCCGAAATGCTTCTCTGTCTGCAAATTCCAATAGTTCGCTCATAACAATCTCCATTTCTCTGCCTTTCATTCTGCGGTACAAATCCCCTTGTCCGCTGAGGGTACTTTCTTTTGGCAAGAAGGCGCAGCAATGAAAGACATCTTTATGCTCCAATAAAGTACAAAATATCTCCGTCCTGCTTACACACGACCTCCAGCTTTTCATCCAAAGGAATCAAGGATGCATTGCGGTAAAGCTGACGGCCTGTAATCTGAAGACTGGACATGGAATAAAGATAATCCAACGCCTGCCCTGTATTAAGCTGCTCAGGATTATAAAACCCCAGCTCCGGCAGTCCGAAATCCTTTAGTCCGGTTGTTTGGATAACAGGCGTTTCCCCCTTATAAGTGGCATAAACCCACACCCACAGAGGTACAGGGAAATACGCCTCGTCATTGTCCGGTTTTTTCTCCTTCATTATCTCCTGCTGCTGAAGATAATGGCATTTGCTTACCAAAAGACCGCCCCGGTTGACGATATGGACGCCAACCGCACCTTCCTGCTCCAGCAGAGCGGCACAGAGCATGGAAAATGTCCAGCACACCCTCCTCTTTGCCTCCAGAGAGGTTCCGCCTCCCTTTTGCGCCAGCATAAAAAAGGACTTGTGCTCCGTAAAAGCCTGCTTCTCCTCATCGGACAGAAGAAAGCTGTACTGTGCGGCCGCAGGGATATCGGCCGTATCGGAAGGAATCGGCATGGGCAGATAAGAGCACCAGAATTCCAGGCCGTCAATTGCAGCGATAAACGACGAAACTTTAGGGTGATCGTGATCTACATCACCGACTGTCCCGCTGCCAAAAACGGAATTTAACCGGGCCGCTGCCGGTTCTATGTCATTCAAAACCCTGTCCATAAGCAGCAGACACATGGTATCTGCCTCTGGAGGCTGAGGCCATTGGGGGGATGCGGCGCCGGCTGGGTTCGATAAAGATTTTTTCTTAAAGCGGTCAAAGAAAGACATTATGTTACCTCCCTATATTGTCAAGTGATTTTCCTTAAAAATTCAAGGAATTTTTATTGTTACTCTCAGATAAATGAGCCAAGGAAATGGACATTTCTCTGTATCTG
>CAJTDE010000040.1 GCA_910574835.1 Clostridia bacterium
GTCTGCTGTGCCCATCTTCTCCGTGAATTAACGGGGATTGATGAAAATCATCCGGATCAGAAGTGGGCATCTGCATTTATAGACCTTTTACTGGAAATGAAAAAGGCCAAAGAGAAAGCTGTAGAGAAGGGAAAGGACTCTCTGAGCTATTATCATTATCATAAGTTCGATAAGAAGTATGATGAACTTATTGAACAGGCCCGGAAGGAAAATCCGCTTTCCGAAACCACGGAGAAAAAACGCGGACGGAAGAAAAAAGGAAAAATCCTTGCCCTGGCAGAACGCCTTGCGAATTACAAGGCCTCAGTCTGCCTTTTTATCCATAACTTCAATGTCCCGTTTGATAACAACCAGGCGGAACGAGATCTGCGGATGATAAAGGTGAAAACCAAAGTATCCGGATGCTTCCGAACTGAGGAAGGTGCTAGAGATTATCTAAAAATCATGTCCTACGTTGGTACAGCACATAAGCAGGGATACAATGCTTACGAAGCAATCAGAAATGCAATCTCAGGTCATCCTGATTTCATCTTTGAATAAGGGTGGTTCTGAATAGTTACCTGAAATAAAATTATATAAATGCCAGAAGTATGACAGGCATCCGGGAACCAGAATTGCATAGCGATTGGCCGGATGCCTGTTGCTGATGAAAGTTGATTTCTAAGTCAGCAACGCATGGCAGTAAAAGAAAATTCGTTGTAAATTACCAGAAGTGTGATAAGATAAAATAGAGTATGAAAGAAACCGATGGGAGGTGCGGAGCATGGCAAGAACGATAAGCATCGGATGTCAGGATTTTGAGACCCTTCAAAGAGGAGGATACTTTTACATTGATAAGACGCCATTTATAAAAGAGTGGTGGGAAGAAGGAGATATTGTAACCCTCATAACACGTCCAAGGCGATTTGGGAAAACCTTAAATATAAGTATGACCGAGCAGTTCTTTTCCGTAAAATATGCAGGCCGTGAAGAGTTGTTTGAGAACCTTGCCATCTGGAAAGAGGAAAAATACCGGAAGCTTCAAGGCACCTATCCGGTAATCAGTCTTTCCTTTGCCAGCATCAAGGATTCCAATTATGAAACAGTACGCAGAAAGATATGCCAGATATTGACAAACCTCTATTCCAACTGCCGCTTTTTATTAGAGACAGAATTACTGGATGAAAAGGAAAAAAGCTTTTTTGCATCCGTATCAATCGATATGGATGATGTGACAGCTACATTGGCGCTCCATCAATTATCTGGCTATCTGTCCCGATATTATGGAAAAAAAGTGATTATTCTTCTGGATGAATACGATACCCCTATGCAGGAAGCTTACGTATACGGATATTGGAAAGAACTGGTATCTTTTACCAGAAGTATGTTCAATGCGGCTTTCAAAACGAACCCTTATCTGGAGCGGGCAATTATGACGGGAATCACACGTGTAAGCAGAGAATCGATTTTTTCCGATCTGAATAATTTGAAGGTGATAACGACGACTTCCGATGAGTATGCGGATTGTTTTGGATTTACGGAGGAAGAGGTTTTTAAGGCATTAGAAGAATTTGAAATACCTGACAGAAAGTCCGAAGTAAAAAAATGGTATGATGGTTTTACTTTCGGCAGTAAAACAGATATCTATAATCCGTGGTCGATTTTGAATTATCTGGATGCAGGAAAGCTTGGAATTTATTGGGCTAACTCAAGCTCAAACAGTTTGGCAGGAAAATTGATTCGCGAAGGAAGCGCAGACATCAAGCAGGAATTTGAGGAATTGCTTTCGGGCAAATCCATCATAACCCCCATAGATGAACAGATAGTATATGGAGAATTGGATGGAAGCGAAGAAGGAATCTGGAGTCTTTTACTTGCAAGCGGATATCTAAAAGTACTTCACTATGAAGAAGACTGGGAGTCCGTAGACGCCCCGAACTATGAATTAACACTTACAAACCGTGAAGTAAAGCGGATGTTTCATACAATGGTAAGAGGGTGGTTCCGAAAAGCAGGAAGAGAGTATAACGGTTTCATCAAAGCGCTGTTAGCCGACGACTTAAAAGCCATGAACCACTATATGAACAAAGTAGCCCTCACTACATTCAGCGCCTTTGATACCGGAAAAAAGCCCTCCGAAGCCGCCGAACCCGAGCGATTCTATCACGGCTTCGTCCTGGGACTCTTAGTAGAGCTGTCCGATCGTTACACCATAACCTCCAACCGCGAGAGTGGTTTCGGCCGCTACGATGTAATACTGGAGCCAAAACAAAAAGATGACGGAATCATTCTGGAATTTAAGGTCCAGGACCCCGACGACGAAAAAGAGCTGTCAGACACAGTAAAAGCCTCCTTACAGCAAATAGAAAACAAAAAATACGAAACCATCCTAACAGAAAAAGGAGTACCAAAAGAAAAAATACGAAAATACGGCTTTGCCTTCTGCGGAAAACAAGTACTAATCGGAAAACACCCCAACTAGTAGTCCGTACCGGAAATCCACCATTTGAAGCACCCACAACATCCAACATCAACAAACAAAATTCCAAAAGCTTTTAAAGCCACTTCCACATAAATACCCACCACAACCAGGTGAGGACCGAGAGCATGGCGGCAGTCTTTTCCGATATCAAGTGTCCGGCTGTTCGCATACACGCTGTCTGATATGAGCGTACATTATTACAAAACATTCCCAAAGCCAAGCCCTGCAAAAATAATGTACGTTCAGAGCAGACAGCGTGTATGAGAACCGTCCGAACACAGATATGGAAAAGGCTGCCGCCATGCTTTCGGTCCTCACCGTCCGTCCCCAATCAATCTAACGCAACAAACACAGCCTCCCTCCCCCGAAATACAGTAAAATACCGAAACCCACAATCCCGCAGCACATCCCGAGCCGTATCCATAAATCCCCCCACATACTCCGCCGCATGAGCATCCGACCCCATCGTCACAATCTCCCCGCCCAGCTCCCGATACCTCCGCAAAACCTCCGGACATGGATTCGGGCACCCAAGCCCCGCCTTATACCCCCCGGTATTCACCTCAATCCCTTTCCCATGCGAAATCAAAAACCGCAGAATCTCATCCATCAAATCCCCATAATCCCCATAAAAAAAACGCTTAGGCTCCAAAGGCGCATACCGCACAATATAATCCAGATGTCCATAAACATCAAAATCATCAAAAGCCTTCATATTCTCCAGCGTAATCTCCAAAAACCTCCGAATCCCATCCTTCGGAGCACAATCCTCCCAAAACGAAGCATAATAAGGGTCCTTCCCATCCATCAAATGCGTAGACCCAATCACAAAATCAAAGGGATACTGCCCCACATAAGAACGGTAAAGCTCCCCAAGGTGCGGCTGCAGCCCAAGCTCCACCCCGAACCCAATCTCAATTCTTCCCTCATAAGCGGAGCGAAGCTCCAAAATACGTTCCAGGTAAGCCTCCGTATCCAGCACAAAACACACATTATCATAAGGATAATCCGCATCAAAATGATCCGTAAAACAGACCGCAGAAAGCCCTTTAAGAAGCCCGGTCTCAACGATCTGCTCCGGCGCAGTATCACTATCCCCGGAAAAAGAAGAATGTAAATGAAAATCCGCCTTCAACATATCCACCTCCAAAGAAAAATTCAATCCTACCTGTATCTGAACAAAGCCCGCCAACCCGAAGTACGCATCAGCAAGAAGTCCGCAAAGCATAAATTCAGCCTCCGGCATATCCGCGTTTTTCTTAATAGTAGTGGAAGAACCGGAAAAAGGCAAGACAGAACTTCACATTCATTTACGGAGGCAGCAGAACAGAAAAAAGCAAACATTGCATCGATAAAGCAGAAAAATAACTGAATTTTCAAACTATTTTCCTGCTTTTTCTGATTTCCCCACAAGCCAATCAGAGCATATCCAAAATGTAAGCATAAAATTTCAATTAGGTCTTGAAATTTTTAAAGGGATTCGGTACAATTAATACCAGATTGCGGGCTTTTCCCAAAAAGAGGGTCCGCAGGAAAAAAATAAATAAAATTTATTTTTAGGAGGAATTGAAAAATGGCAGTAAAAGTAGCAATCAACGGTTTCGGACGTATCGGAAGACTTGCATTCAGACAGATGTTTGGTGCAGAAGGCTACGAAGTAGTTGCAATCAACGATTTAACAAGCCCCAAGATGCTTGCACACTTATTAAAATATGATTCTTCTCAGGGTAAGTACGCTCTGGCAGACAGCGTATCTGCAACAGAAGATTCTATCGTAGTTGACGGAAAAGAGATTAAGATCTATGCAAAGGCTAACGCAGCAGAGCTTCCCTGGGGAGACCTGGATGTTGACGTAGTTCTGGAGTGTACAGGCTTCTACACCTCCAAGGACAAGGCATCCGCACACATCACCGCAGGCGCTAAGAAGGTTGTTATCTCCGCTCCGGCCGGAAATGACCTGCCTACAATCGTTTACAATGTAAACCATGAGACATTGAAGAAAGAGGATACTGTAATTTCCGCAGCTTCCTGTACAACAAACTGCCTGGCTCCTATGGCAAAGGCTCTGAATGACCTGGCTCCCATCGAGTCCGGAATTATGTGCACCATCCATGCTTACACAGGCGATCAGATGCCTCTGGACGGACCGCAGAGAAAGGGCGACCTTAGAAGAAGCCGTGCGGCAGCTATCAACATCGTTCCCAACAGCACAGGCGCAGCTAAGGCAATCGGTCTGGTTATTCCGGAACTGAACGGCAAGCTCATCGGCGCTGCACAGCGTGTACCGACCCCCACAGGTTCCACCACTCTGTTGTTTGCAGTTGTAAACAAGAGCGTAACCAAGGAAGAGATCAACGCAGCTATGAAGGCAGCAACCACCGAGTCCTACGGCTACACCGAGGATGAGATCGTATCCAGCGATATCGTTGGCATGAGATTCGGTTCTCTGTTCGATGCAACTCAGACTATGGTTTCTCCGCTTCCCGATGGAAAGACCCAGGTAGAGGTTGTTTCCTGGTATGACAATGAGAACTCCTACGTTTCTCAGATGGTTCGTACAATTAAGTACTTCGCTGAGTTAGCATAATCAGGCGGTTTGGCAGATTAGAGCAGACGGAAGATGTACGGGAATTAAGATTACTGTTCACATTGTGGCCAGTAACGAATTAAGACCTTTAAGGGTCCGGTCTTTGGACCGGACCCTTTTTTCCAACATACAAAAAGCGCAGAAGGAACGCATCTGCGGATGCGGTACGGCGCCCGTATGATGGGTAGAGAAGTACCTTCTTTACCAACCATAAAGAAAGCAGGAGGCAGATAACATGGGATTAAATAAAAAATCAGTAAACGATATCAACGTAAAGGGAAAACGTGTCCTGGTAAGATGTGATTTCAACGTACCCTTAAAGGACGGCAAAATCACAGACGAGACACGTATCAAAGCAGCCCTTCCCACCATTCAGAAATTAATCGACGACGGCGGAAAGGTGATTCTCTGCTCCCACCTGGGAAAAGTAAAGAACGGACCCAACGAGGGCGAGTCCTTGGCGCCCGTTGCGGAGCGTCTGGCTGAGAAGCTCGGCAAGCCGGTAAACTTTGTATCCGATTACAACGTAACAGGCGAGGCCGCAACAGCAGCCGTAGCAGCTATGAACGAGGGCGATGTAGTGCTCCTTCAGAATACACGTTTCCGCGGCAAAGAGGAAACTAAGAACGGTGAGGACTTCTCCAAAGAGCTTGCCGATCTCTGCGATGTATACGTATGCGACGCATTCGGTTCTTCCCACCGGGCACATGCTTCCGTTGCAGGCGTAACCGATGTAGTCCGTGCAAAGGGCGGCGAGTGCGCCGTTGGCTACCTGATGCAGAAGGAGATTGATTTCCTTGGAAATGCGGTGGAGAACCCCGTAAGACCTTTCGTAGCCATCTTAGGCGGCGCAAAAGTTGCAGACAAGCTGAACGTAATCGCAAATCTGCTGGAGAAGTGCGATACCCTGATCATCGGCGGCGGTATGGCTTACACCTTCTTAAAGGCACAGGGCTGCGAGATCGGAACCTCTCTTGTGGATGATGAAAAGCTTGACTACTGCAAGGAAATGATTGCAAAGGCCGAGAAGCTTGGCAAGAAGCTGCTGCTTCCGGTTGACACTACCATTGCCGCTGAGTTCCCGAACCCCATTGACGCAGAGATCGAGGTTTCCGTAGTGGATTCCAATGCAATCCCGGCAGACAAGATGGGTCTCGATATCGGAACCAAAACCGCAGAGCTGTACGCAGAGGCAGTAAAGTCCGCTAAGACCGTTGTATGGAACGGACCTATGGGCGTATTTGAGAATCCCATTCTGGCAAAGGGAACCATCGCCGTAGCAAAATCCCTGGCTGAGACAGACGCAACCACCATCATCGGCGGCGGCGATTCCGCAGCAGCCGTTAATCAGCTGGGCTTTGCGGATAAGATGAGCCACATTTCCACAGGCGGCGGCGCCTCTCTGGAATTTTTGGAAGGCAAAGAGCTTCCGGGTGTAGCGGCGGCAGACGATATGTGATAGCTATGAGCAGTGCCGGGGCAGGCAGTGACAAATTGACTGCTGGCAGGCAGATTTGTCAATGACTGTCCCGATAGGGCGACAGCCCGACAATGAGGAAAATCTTTGATTTTCCGAGTTGGGCACTGCGGGGAACAGGCGATAGCCCAAATTGGGCACTGCAAAGTGAATGATATGGAATAAGAATTGACAAAAAGGAGAATAGAACAATGGCAAGAAAGAAAATCATCGCCGGCAACTGGAAGATGAACATGACCCCCAGCGAGGCAGTAGAGCTGGTGAATACCTTAAAGCCCCTGGTAGCAAATGACGAAGTGGACGTTGTATTCTGCGTACCGGCAATTGACATTATCCCGGTTTTGGAAGCAGCAAAGGGTTCCAACATCCAGGTAGGCGCCGAGAATATGTACTTTGAGGAGAAGGGCGCTTATACAGGCGAGATTTCTCCGGCAATGCTCACAGACGTAGGCGTAAAATATGTTATCCTTGGACATTCCGAGAGAAGAGAGTACTTCGGCGAGACCAACGAGGATATCAACAAGAAGATGCACAAGGCATTTGAGCACGGCATCACTCCCATTATGTGCTGCGGCGAATCTCTGACACAGAGAGAGCAGGGCGTAACGATGGATTTCATCCGTCAGCAGGTAAAAGTAGGCTTCCTGGGAATCACCGCAGAGCAGGCTAAGACAGCCGTGATTGCATACGAGCCGATCTGGGCTATCGGAACCGGCAAGACCGCAACCACCGAGCAGGCACAGGAAGTATGCGCCGATATCCGTAAGTGCATCGCTGAGATTTACGACGAGGCAACCGCAGAGGCTATCCGCATCCAGTACGGCGGTTCCGTCAATGCCAACACCGCAGCAGATCTGTTTGCACAGGCAGACATCGACGGCGGTCTGGTAGGCGGCGCGGCTCTGAAACCGGATTTTGGCAAGATTGTAAACTATAAGTAAGCGATAAGCAAACAGAATATTAAATATGGATTTAAAGGGGCTGTCTTATTTTGCGGCAGCCCCTGTTATCTGATTCTTAAGAAAACATTATTCCAGGCCGCAGAATGAACAGGAACTAAAAACGGTCTAAAATATCCTTATTTGCAGAAAAAGGTGTAAATACAAAATTTGTGCTCCACTGTTCAGTGGAGTATTTTTGTATACAGAAAGCACAACATAGATAGCCTCATTTGCCCATATCAGGAACAGGCAGGGAAAGCAGGCTATCAGGAAAGAGTGAAAATATGAATCAAGACAGAAAAAAACGTATCATCGCCAATATGAAGCAGGAAGGCTTATCCCAGATCATCGTATCCTCTACGGCCTCAATCTATTATCTGACGGGCCTGTGGATCGAACCCCACGAGCGGATGATAGCCCTGTACCTGGACGATGGGGGACAGTCAATCTTATTTGGAAATGAGATCTTCGGCATTGCGCCTCAAGAGGGTCTGCCTCTTTACACCCACAAGGACGGGGAAAATCCCGTGGAAGAGCTTGCAAAGCACGTAAAAGCAGGCTCCCTGGGCATTGACAAATTCTGGTCCAGTAAATTCCTTATCAGCCTTATGGATCTGCGCCCGGATGTGAAGCCGGTTCATGGCTCCGCGCCTGTGGACAGGGCCAGAATGTTAAAGGATGCACAGGAAATCGAAGCCCTTCGCCGCAGCTCCTCCCTGAATGACGAGGTTATGGAGCTTATGATTTCCCGGGTAAGGGAGGGGGCTGTGGAAAATCAGCTTGCCGCCCAGGTAAACCGCCTCTATCTGGAGCGGGGGGCCGACTGTGAGGGCACGCAGCTGGTATGCTTTGGCCCAAACGGGGCCGATCCCCACCACAACGGCGACGGCACGGTGCTGAAGCCGGGAGACAGTGTGATCTTCGATATTTTCATCCCTTTTGGCCGCTATTGGTGTGATATGACCAGAACTGTTTTCTATAAGGAAGCGGGAGAGGAGCAGCGCAGGGTCTACGATCTGGTAAAAAAGGCGAACCTGGCGGCTATCCAACGGATCAAACCCGGCGTATTCCTGTCCGAGCTTGACAAAACGGCCAGAGACATAATCACCGAGGGAGGCTATGGCCCCTATTTTACCCACCGCCTGGGCCACGGCGTCGGCCTGGAATGTCACGAGCCGCCCGATGTGGGAAGCGCCTCAGAATTTCCCCTGGAGCCGGGCATGGTATTCTCCGTAGAGCCGGGCATCTACCTCCCCGGAAAATTCGGCGTTCGTATCGAAGATCTGGTACTTGTGACAGAAAACGGCTGCGAAGTACTGAATAAGGCTTCCAAGGACCTGCAGATTGTGGAGTAAAATAATGGAAGGTGATTTGATTGCGCCATCGCATAAGCGATAGCCGATGTTCTTAACGAACTGACATTGACGAGTGAACCAATGTCATTAACTTAAACCTCAGAAGAATATATTATGCAACTGAAATATGAGGTTTTTCAGGTATGCTTTATAGCCGAAATTCCTTAAGTTAATACCTGTGCAGTCAATGCGGCGCAGTATAAATCGCCTGCTTTGAATGAATATAATAAATATATTATACTTATACAATCGTAAAAGTACTGCCTTGAATTTCAATCATACACGGTAATAACAGAAAGTAACCTGTTCCCTTTGAGGAAGACGGTTACTTTCTTACATTTTTACGATTTTGTATAGAATTGTTGCTAAATAGTTAAGAAATCAACAATACAATAGCGACTTCACCGCTGAAAAGCGCTAAAAAGTTTTTTTCCAACAAATCCGATTCATAATTGACAACAAGGAAAGACAAGAGGTATAATTATAAAATATTATGCCCTTTGTACGCATGGGAAAGACAGATGAACGCTTTAAATGGAATATTGAAATCCAAAGAGAAGTCCGTCTCCCAGAAAGACATGCATAAAAGGGATATCTAAGGGTATTGAAAAAACGGAGTGGAAAAAGATGATTCGATATTTTGCAAAGCGGCTGGGAATGATGCTTGTGGCACTCTTTTTAATTATGCTGCTGACATTCTGCATTATGCATGCAGTACCGGGAGGGCCATTTACCAGCGACCGGAATATGAGCGAGGAGGTAGAGGCCGCGCTGAATGCCAAGTACCATTTGGACAGGCCGCTGCCGGAGCAGTTTTATGAATATGTGACCGGAGTATTAAGAGGCGATCTGGGTCCCTCTTACAAGTACCCCGGCAAGGAAGTCAACGACTTTGTGGAAAACGGCTTTCCTGTATCCACCCGGCTTGGCTTTATCACCATTGTGTTCGTGCTTCTGGCTGCGATTCCAATGGGAATCATGGCCGCCGTAAAAAACGGAAAATGGCAGGACATGCTGCTGATGGCCTTCGCCACCATCGGCGTGACCATTCCGTCCTTTGTCATTGCTTCGGTTCTGATATACGTATTTTCCTTTAAACTCAATGTGCTTCCCACCTACGGTCTGGATACCTGGAAGGGTTATATCCTCCCCGTGGTGGCCCTTGGCGGCTATTCCATCAGCTACATGGCCCGGCTGATGCGTTCAAGTCTTCTGGAGGTTATGGGGCAGGACTACATACGGACTGCCCGGGCAAAGGGATTGTCGGAGATCAAGGTTATTTTAAAGCATGCCATGCGGAATGCCCTGATTCCGGTTATCACCGTTCTTGGCCCCACCATTGCAGGTCTGCTGACCGGCAGCTTTGTCATTGAGAAAATTTTTGCGATTCCCGGTCTTGGGGGTTATTTTGTAACGAGTGTATCCCAGAGAGATTACACGACCATCATGGGCGTAACCATTTTTTATGCAAGCTTTTTGATGGCAATGATCTTATTGGTGGATATTTTCTACTGCCTCATTGACCCCAGAATCAAGTATGAGTAAGGACGGGAAGAAGTATGGAAAATAAATGGGAAATGCTCGGCGCCTCCAACGAGGACCGGGAAAAGATATGGAGTAAAAACAGAACCTTTGCCGGAGACGTGTGGTTTCGCTTCCGGCATAAGCCCACGGCCATCGGCGGCCTGATAATGATTGTGATTCTGATGCTGTTTGCCCTTTTGGGCCCTATGTTTACGGATTACAGCTATTCCACACAGAATCTGGAGGTAGTCAACATCCCGCCGCGGATGAAGGTCTATGAGACGCCGGACGGCTCCGGTTATCTGTATGTGACCCAGGCTCTCAAGGTAGTGCGGGTGAATAAGGACGGCACGATGGAAAATCAGCTGAAAAAGGTGCGGGAGGAATCGGATTCTTCCATGACGATTTTTGACTGCAACGGTACGGAGGTGGCGCTCTATTACGGCGCGAAGCCTTACGTGATTGCAGATCCCCAGACACGTGTCATTTACCCTTCCGCTCATGTCTGGAATAAGTCCTATGTACTGGGAACGGACAGCCTTGGCAGGGATATCCTTACCCGCCTGATGTACGGCACAAGGGTGTCTCTGATGGTAGCATTTGTGGCGGCGGCCGTGAATATGATCATCGGGATTCTCTTCGGCGGAATTTCCGGCTATGCGGGCGGCATGGTGGATACCGTGATGATGCGTATCGTAGATATTATCAGCACCATACCGCTGACCTTATATGTGATTTTGATTATGGTGTATCTGGAATCAGGTTTGCAGAGTATTATCATTGCTCTGGGAACCGTGTACTGGGTGGATATGGCCCGGGTGGTCCGGGGACAGGTTTTAAGCCTTAAGCAGCAGGAATTTGTCATGGCGGCCAGAACCATCGGATCTTCCACCAAGACCATTTTATTGCAGCATCTGATACCGAATGCAATGGGTTCCATTCTGGTTACGGTGACGATGCTGATTCCTTCCGCGATTTTTATGGAGGCGTTTTTGAGCTATCTGGGCATTGGATTAAAGCCGCCTCTTGCCAGTCTGGGAACCATGTGCAACGATGCGACGGAGAATCTGCGCTCCTGTCCTCACCAAATGTTTATCCCGGCCCTGGTTATCTGCCTTATTATGTTTGCCTTCAACTTCGTAGGCGACGGCCTTCGGGATGCACTGGACCCGAAGCTTAAGAAATAGGGTTATAATCAGCATACCCCCAGTCACCACCCAGATGGATTTACGGACGCGTGTACTTTGCGGCCGGAAATTCATCTCCTGTGTCTGCGTGGTGAATGGGGGTATGCGGAACTGGAATAAGACTGGAATCAGTATATCCTTTCCAATGCACAAATCGATTTACAGGCGCATGTATCTGTGACTGGAAATTGATTTCCGGCAAGTGTATTGGAAAGGATATACGGAACTGGAATCAGTATATCCTTTCCAATGCACAAATCGATTTACAGGCGCATGTATCTGTGACTGGAAATTGATTTCCGGCAAGTGTATTGGAAAGGATATACGGAACTGGAATAGGAGAGTACTATGGAACCGATTTTAAATATAGACAATTTAAAAGTATCCTTTATGACAAGCAACGGAGAGGTCCAGGCGGTACGGGGTGTGAGCTTCTCCGTGGGAAAGGGCGAAATCCTGGGCATTGTGGGGGAGTCCGGCAGCGGCAAGAGCGTAACCTCCATGTCCATCCTGCATCTGCTTGCGGATACGGCCCGGATTAAGGAGGGTTCCTCCATCCGCTTTGACGGCGAAGAGCTGATAGGAGCGGCCAGGAAGCGGATGCGCGAGATACGCGGCGAAAAGATCTCCATGATCTTTCAGGACCCCATGTCCTCCCTGAATCCCCTGATTCCCGTGGGAAAGCAGGTAGCCGAGATGCTTCTTGAGCACCATAAGGATATTTCCGGGGAAGAGGCAAAAAAGGCCGTACTGGAGCTTTTTGCAAAGGTGCGGATTCCGGAGCCGGAGAAGCGGTACAAATGCTATCCCCACGAGTTTTCCGGCGGTATGCGCCAGAGGGTTATGATTGCGATGGCTTTGGCCAACAAGCCGGAGCTGCTGATTGCGGATGAGCCGACCACGGCTCTTGACGTAACCATTCAGGATCAGATTCTGCGCCAGCTTCGGGAGCTTGAGAAGGAATACGGGACAAGCATTATTTTCATTACCCATGACCTGGGTGTGGTGGCGGAGCTTTGTGACCGCGTGATTGTGATGTACGGCGGCCTTGTTATGGAGGAGGCGCCGATTGATGAGATTTTTGAGCATCCGAGCCATCCTTATACAATGGGCCTTTTAAATTCCATCCCCGATATGGAGCAGGACAAGGCTGTGCGGCTGAAACCCATTCCCGGATCGCCGCCCGATATGACGAATCCTCCGGCCGGCTGTCCTTTTGCGCCGCGCTGTCCCTATGCCAGAAAGCTCTGCGGGGCAAAGCTGCCGGAATTTATCCGGGTGGAAGAGGGACACAGCTCCCGCTGCTTCCTGTTGTACCCGGATGCGCCGGCAGATGAGAACAATCCCTTTCGCAGAGAGGTGTAGGCTATGAGCGAGCAGAATATTTTAGAGGTGAAAGACCTCACCAAGCATTTTAAGGCAGGAAAAAAGCAGATTGTTCATGCGGTAGACGGTATCAGCTTCACCCTGGAAAGAGGAAAAACTCTGGGACTGGTGGGTGAGTCCGGCTGCGGCAAATCAAGCTGCGCGAGAACCATTATCCGCATGTACGATCCCACCGCCGGGCAGATTATCCTGGACGGTACGGATATTACCAATATGAAGCAGAAGGAGTTAATGCCCTATCGGAAGAAAATGCAGATGATCTTCCAGGACCCTTACGCTTCCTTAAATGCCAGAATGACCGTGCGCGACATTATTGCCGAGCCTCTTCTGGCCCATAAAATGGTGAAAAATAAGGAGGAGTCCAACGAGCTTGTCTACCCCATGCTGGAGCGTGTGGGACTGACAAAGGAGCATGCCAACCGCTACGCCCATGAATTTTCCGGCGGGCAGCGTCAGCGTGTGGGAATTGCGCGGGCTTTGATTCTGGAGCCGCAGCTTGTTATCTGTGATGAGCCGATTTCGGCCCTGGATGTGTCTATCCAGGCACAGGTGATTAATCTTTTGAAGGATTTTCAGGAGGAAAAGGGACTGTCCTATCTCTTTATCGCTCACGATCTTTCTATGGTGCGTTACGTCTCTGATGATGTGGGCGTGATGTATCTGGGACAGCTGGTGGAAATGAGTGAGGCGGACGAGATTTATAAAAATCCCCTCCATCCTTATACAAAGGGGCTTTTGGGAAGTGTTCCCATTGCCAATCCGAAGCTGGCAAGGCAGAAGGAGAAGAGCAGTATTGAGGGCGATATTCCAAGTCCTATCAATCCGCCTTCCGGCTGCCGCTTCCATACGCGGTGTCCCTATGCCAAGCCTGAATGTTCCCAGGTGACGCCAAAGCTTGTGGATGTGGGCAAAGGACACAGGGTGGCCTGTCACCTCTGCGGACAATAAGCCGGGCGGCCGTGAAGCAGTTATTTGACAGATGCGGCAGGGCAAATATCCGAGGAAGGATTTGAATCATTTCAATCAGAGCGGTTTCCCGATGCGTTTCGAAAAGGCGTATCTGAAACATAAAGTGCGGTCATAATATATGGCTGCTCAAAAAGAGTAATTAAAAAGGGATACTGAGAAATTACTCTTTAGCGCTGTTGCGCAGCAACCTAAAATAAGGAGGATAAACATTATGAAAAAGAAGTTATTAAGCATGCTTCTTGCCGTAAGCCTGGTGGGTACAATGCTCATGGCCGGCTGCGGAAACAAGGCGGCTGACGAGCCTCAGACCATCGATGATATTGAGGCGGCTCCCGAAACCCCGGAGGGGGAAGAGCCGGGAGATACCGAAGGAGCCGGAGGGGGAGAGCTTGCGGATACCCAGGAAATGGTTTTCGTGCTCAACAATGAGCCGGACGGCATCGACCCCAATGTAACCAACAACTCATTTGCAACTCCCTTCTTAAGCAACTGCTTTGAGGGTCTTGTAACCTACGACGAGAAAGGCGAGGTTGTTCCCGGAAATGCGGAGTCCTGGGAGTCTAACGACGACCTTACCGTATTTACCTTCCATCTGAGAGAAGGACTGAAATGGAGCGACGGAACGGCTCTGACGGCAAACGATTATGTATATTCCGCACTTCGCGTTCTGACCCCGGAGACAACCTCTCAGTATGTGAATATGATTTCCGACTATGTGGTAAACGGACAGGAGTTCTATGACGGAACGGCTTCCGCAGAGGATGTGGGAATCAAGGCTCTGGACGACAACACCCTGGAGTTCACTTTGAAGGCTTCCTGCCCCTACTTTATCGACCTGGTAAGCATGTGGGTATATTTCCCGGTTCAGCAGGCAACCATTGAGGCAAACGGCGACAAGTGGACTGCTTCAGCAGAAGCTTATGTGAGCAACGGACCCTTTAAGATTACCGAGATGAACATGGGCGAAAGCATGGTATTGGAGAAAAATGAAAACTACTGGAATGCGGAAAACGTAACGCTTGAAAAGCTGACCTTCCGCTATGTTCTGGATACCTCCACGGCACTGACTGCTTATGAGAGCGGCGAAGTGGACGGTGTGAGAACCGTTCCTTCCAGTGATCTTGCCCGTCTGAAAGCGGAGAACGCGGGTCTTGTATCAACACCCAACTACGGAACCGTATACTATGATATCAACTGCTCCAAGGAGCCTTATAACAATCCTCTGGTAAGAAAGGCTCTGAACCTGGCAATTGACCGCGAGGCTTTGATTAACAATGTGGCTCAGGTAGACGGCCAGCCGGCATACAGCTTCCTGGCTCCCGGTTATGTGGTGGACGGAAAAGATGTGACGGAGGGACGTTCTGACTTCGGACTGTCCTCTACGGCTGATGTGGAGGGCGCAAAGGCAGCTCTGGCGGAGGCCGGTTATCCGGACGGAGAGGGCTTCCCGACCTTACAGCTTTCCTTCTATTCTGATGATAACGTAAAGAAGATTGCAGAAGCCATTGCGGAAATGTGGGAGAAGAACCTTGGAATTACCGTAGAGGTAAGCTCCGCGGAATGGGCCGTATTCTATGACGCGGTACAGTCCGGCAACTATGAGGTGGCAGCGATGGGCTGGAGCGCAGATTATGTAAATCCCATGAGTTTCCTTCCGCTTCTGTACACCAACGATGTGACTAATAATTCCTTCTACAGCAATCCGGACTATGATGCCATTGTAGATCAGATCAAGGTGGAGAAGGATCCGGCAAAGTTTGCGGAACTGGTACTGCAGGCGGACGAGCTTGTATCCGCAGATTATCCGGTGCTTGGACTGTACTACAAGTCCAATACGTATCTGATTAAGGACTATATTGAGGGCGTTTACATGGTTTCCTCATCCAACATTTACTTCCGGAATGCAAAGGTTCTGGCACATTAAGCTATGAGATGTATTATTACTACGGAGGGCTTCGGGGATATGGTCTTTGAACTGTACCCCAAGCTTGCTCCGATTACGGTGAAAAATTTTGCGGATACGGTAAGAAGCGGCTTCTATGACGGTCTGGCCTGGTGCCGTATTGTGAAGGACTATGTGATACAGGCCGGCTCCCCGGACAACGATATTATGACGGACAGTGAGTGGCATATCAAGGGGGAGTTTGAGGAGAACGGGATTCCCAATCCTGTGGAGCATAAGCGGGGCGCCCTGTCGATGGCCAGGGATGATGATTATGACACGGCCGGAACTCAGTTTTTTGTAGTGCATCAGGATGCCCATAAGCTGGACGGGCGGTATGCGGCCTTTGGACAGATGGTTTCCGGGTTTGAGGTTCTGGATGCCATTGCGGAGGTTCCTACTTACGGGGCAAAGACCTGGAATAAGCCGGTGGATATGCCGGTGATTGGCAGTATACGAATTGAAGATTGATGAAGTGCCGAAAGATACCAGGGGGTGTCGCAAAATAAGACAGAAAATTTTTCCAATATCCAATGTATAGGAACTATTCAAACACAGGATATGGAAATGGCTGATGTCTTATTTGGTGATATCCCCTTTTCAACTGTGCAGTAAATGGTTTGGTTTTTGGAAAAGTTCTATTTGCGTATCATGTTTTGATAAAGTATAATAAACACATAAGGAAAAAGAAAGAAGGTGTTTCTATGATTGCTTTACAGGCTTATTATGATGGAAATGCGGTGCAGCCATTAGAAGAGATCCACGCACAGAAGAATCAGAAGCTGATCATTACTATATTAGATGAATTTATTGATGAAACACTTACAAAAGAAGTAGAAAAAACTGCCAGAGGAATATTGGGGAAATATGCCAATCCGGAATTGCAAAAGCTAAAAAGAAAAGCTGCTATAGCTACTGAACCAGACTGATTAAACAGGATATATTTGAGGAAACAGAGTGGGTGAAGATGTAAAAATTCCATGAATTATAGGGCGGAAACAGCCATGATTCATGGTTTTTTGCTTATCAATAAAAGCATCAATATTGAAGTGAACAGCAAATATCTAATGATATGTGAGGTGGTTACATGGCTACATATATTGCAGATCGCTACAGACTTAAGAGAAAAGACATTGGCGGTGGAAATATGGCGTCAATTCATCTGTGTGAAGATACGGATATGGATGATGGCGACAGGGATAGTTCCGTTATTGTTAAAATGTTTAATAAACCGAATATCGGTGATGAAGATTTGCAAAAACAGGTTTTTAATCGGGAGGTTGAGTCTTTAGACAAGCTGAATCATAAAAATATAGTCCGCATATTAGACAGGGGTTATGATGAGGGTTTTAAGGCTTTCTTTATTGTGCTTGAGTATATTCAGGGCGAGAACTTTAAAGAGGCGTTTGGAGAGATCTGCAGATATGATTATGGCCAAAAGCTTGAATTAATAGAACAGGTTGTTGAAGGCATTGAATATTTACACAAAAAGAATATTGTTCATCGTGATTTAAAGCCCTCTAATCTTATGCTTGATAAAGACGGCATAGTAAAAATTATAGATTTTGGTATTAGCAGATTACAGGATACCTTCTATAGTGATTATACATTAGCTGCATTTGTAACGAAGAATTACAGTTCTCCAGAGCAGTTGGCCGGAAAAACGATTACATATCAGAGTGATATATATTCTCTTGGATTAATCTTTTATGAGATATTCACTTGTAACAATGTTACTGCTCGTGAATCTATGGATGTAAGCGGGCTGCCTTTGGGGATGCAGAATATTCTCGTGAAGATGACAGAAGAGGAGCCTGATTTAAGATATGGAACAATTACTGAGCTTAGGAGAGACATTGAAAAAGAGAGAAGTCTTCTTGTTCAGGAGAAATATATCAGCTTAGGTTTTACCAACAACGTGACTAAAAGATTAACGGCATTTGGTTACATAGCGAAGGAAGAAACAACATTAGCATTAAAGGCTCTTGAAGAAGAATATGCCGGAAAATGTTATATGTGGCCAATTAAGAATCAAGACGGCCGGTTTGAAGGTTCTTTTGAATTATATGGCCAAAGGTTCAGTTCGGTTCTAAAAATTGATCAAAGAGATGAGAAGCGTTTTACTGTTATAAGTATCAAATTTATTCAAGCCGACAGACTGATGACACAAAAGGAATTGGCTTATGAAATTCCTTATGGCGTACAGGTGGGAAGAGGAGCAAGAGTTCATTATAAAACTGAGGTTAACGCACAGATATTGAGCGAGGAAGTGCTTAATCATGAAGCTGATTTTATTAACCGACGTTCGGACGATATGCATCAGAAAGATATTACGGGAAAATGGAAAAACATTCTCGAATTAGAGAAGAAGCGGATAAGCCAGGAAAAATCTACATTAACATACCGTAATTTAAAAATAAATGAAAAAGATGCATCGCTGGAGATTGAGATTAATACGGATAGAGCATATGAATTGAATTATACCGCAGATGATATGCTCCAGATGACAACAAGAAAGAACATTCATCGTTATTTGGATGTTGGCCATATGAGAGAGTTTTCCGATGGTCATATGATAATTGATCTCGCACCACAGGTTGATTACTCAAATATTGCTTCTTCAGGTGAAATATCTATTAGTATGAGAATGGCAGAGATTGCTATCGAGAGACAGCGTAAAGCATTAAAGAGTATTCAATATAAAGAAAACGTGAATCCGGAGATAAGCGAGATTATCTTTCATCCTTCAAAGGCAACTTCCAAGAATAATCTTATCCTGACAGAAGATGACTGTAAATCAAAAGAAATTGACAGGTCTAAGTTGATAAGTCTTGAAAGAGCCTTATCGGCAGATAATATATTCCTGTTACAAGGCCCTCCAGGTACAGGAAAGACTACATTTATATCTGAACTTGTGTATCAGATTTTAAATGGTAATGATAAGTACCGGGGAAATCCAGATGCAAAAATACTAATAACATCTCAGTCGCATGTGGCTGTTGACCATTCATTGGCAAAGATTAAGAAACTTATTCCGGATATTAAAATGATTCGTATAGGTATCATAGATAAACTAGCGGAGTCGTCAAGGGAATATACATTGGATATTTTCTGCAGAGAATGGACAAAGAAGGTGATTGAAAACTGCAAAGCTGCTCTTGTAAAATATAAGCAAGAGATTGGAATTGATGAGACGTTACAAGAAAAGAATAGTATCATTACTGAAATTGACAGTATAACACAAGAGACTGCGGATTTAATGGAGGAGCTTGAAAAAGTAGAATCAGAGCTTGAAAAAATAAACATTTTAGACTCAAAGTGGCAGTTTGTTAATGATAAGATTGCCTCTATGAAACAAATAGTATCTGTTAAGACTGCAGGAGTTACTGAAGAACATTTGTCACAGATTATTGATAATTTTACGGATAGTTTATCTGGACTTAATGATAAATTGGCATCTGTTATTGACGAATCAATCGCATTGTCAGAGCAGAAAATGGAACTTCAAGACCGATATGCAGCAATGAAAGATGAATTGAGCGTAAAGAGCCATGAAGTAAATGAATGGAAAGAGCTTCTGGGAATATCTTCAAATGAAGAGTATGTACAGGTCAAATCTGATATTCAGGCAGCTCTTAAAGAGAATAAGAAGAAATATGCTAAATATTCCAAAATTGAAAGCATATGCAAAGAATGGCAGAAACGAGTTGCACAGGGGGACGGACTATTACAGGAGAGTATTGCGGATTCGACTCTTGTAGGAGCTACTTGTCTTGGCATTGCCAGTCTAAGTGGCGCAATTGAATCTAATTTTGATTGGGTAATTGTGGATGAAGCAGGAAAGGCAACGCCGCCCGAAATCCTTGTTCCCATATGCTTAGGACGAAAAGTAGTATTGGTGGGGGATCATAAGCAGTTACCACCGGTAGTTGACGAGGCTTTGTTAAAATTACAGGATAAGGAACGAATGAACATTAGCAAGGAAGATCTTGAATTAAGTTTGTTTGAGTATCTTGAAAGAAGCCTGAACAATGAGTGTAAGAATATTTTGGATGAACAATATCGAATGAATCCGGTGATTGGCGATCTCATCAGTAAGTTATTTTATGAAGGTAAACTGATATCAAAAACATCAAGAGAAGAAAAAACAATTCCACTTAAGATATATGAGAACAAACCTTTGGTATGGCTTTCGACTGCTTCCAGGTCAGATAGAAAAGAAGAACGAATATCTGATTCCTATAGAAACACTTGTGAAGCAAAAATTATATTTGAACAGCTGCTTGAGATCGATAAAGAATTGGGTGAGCTTAAGCTTAGGAAGGAAACGGCAATTATTGCCGGATACAGAGGCCAGAGGGACAGGCTAACAGGATTGTACGAAAGTAAATACAAAACAAGATTCCATAATATGACAGTTGAAATTAATACGGTTGATGCGTTTCAAGGCCGTGAGACAGATATTGTGTTCTATAGCGTTGTGCGAAGTAACGATGAGGGCAATCTTGGATTCTTAAAGGATGTAAGAAGACTAAATGTAGCCTTTTCAAGAGCCAGAGAGCTTCTCATTGTTGTTGGTGATCATCAGTGTGCTCAAAGACGTTTCGATATAAATGGCCAAGAGAATCCATTTGTAGGAATTATAAAGTTTATTCGTGATAATTCGGATGATTGTATACTGAAGGAGGTGTAGATGCGTGACTATCGAAGAACTTGCAAAACTGAAAGCCAATTCTGTACCTGATTCAATACTTGTAAAATATTACGAAGCTGGGATTCCCCAATGGCATATGGAAACAATTCTTACAATGCTAAAACCTAAAAAACTGTCTGTTTTACAGGAGTTTATTTTAAAGTTTATTTCATCAGGAATAGATGATGTTTCTGATATATGTAACTTCCTTGGAGTGAATAAGTCTGCGGTAAATAACGCAGTTGCGGTTCTGCAAAAAAACAGCTTAATAGCAGTTGACATATTCTATTCAAAGTTAAAACTTACGGATAAGGGTGAGAAAGCCTTGAAAGAAGCCGCAACAATTGTTCCGGAGGATATTGAATATGTATTGTATGTGGATGGTCTTATTGGAAACGTATATCTTGATACAAGAAAACTTTATAACGTTAAAGAGCTGCATAATTTTGAAATAAGACCAATTAATACTACGATAGAAAAACCGACAATTGCCACTTTGATATATGATGAGGTTAAGCGTGCCATCAATTCATTTAAGAAGAATCATGCTTATGAACGGGACAAATTAGAAGGGGATTTACAAGAAATATCACGGATTGTAAAGACTTATGTTGAATACAAAAGAGTATATGTTCTTGTTTTCTTGAATAATAAATCGGAAGATATTGAGTTTCAGGTATATGACGGTACAACACGCAATGATGATTATAGTATAGCTTTGCAAAGGCAATACAATAACAACACGCATGTATTTGATTTTGACAGTGTAGAGACAACAGAGGAAGAAACAGATAATTCGCTGATAAGCGTATTACCACAAGAGATTATCGAAAGTGCCAAATCATTTTCTTATAAGGATTCCACATTAGAACGTGAGATATCAAATTTAACAACACAGCTTGATGCAATGAAAGATAACAGTGATGACACCGAGGAACAGAAAGAATCAGCAACAGATAGGATTCGCTTCCTGGAAAAGAAGATAGATGAGATGAAGAATGAACGTAAGGGAGCGGACCGGATTTTATCTACATATGACCATAGACCTTTATTATTGGAAGCTCTGGATCATGCACAGAATATGGTTGTGATTGTTTCTCCGTGGATCAAGTCTGGTGGACTCAATTATGAAATACTTGGTCGGATAGAAAGAGTTTTGCAAAGAAAGGCACAGGTTGTTATCGGATATGGGATCAGCGAAAAAGAAGATAGTGATAGATGGATTTTACAAAGATTATCAGATATTAAAAATAAGCAATATGGAAAGAATCTTCATCTTGTTAAATTGAGTAATACACATGAAAAGGTATTGATTAAGGATAATGAGTATATGGTTATTACCAGCTTTAACTGGCTTTCATTTAAAGGTGATCCAAAGAAAGGATTTAGACAGGAAACAGGATATTATACAGAATCGAAAGAAGCTATAAAACAGATGAAGGAAAATCTTTCGAATCGAATGAGCATTAGGCTATAAAGGAGTGGCATGATGGTATATCTGCAAATGGAAAATGATAGAATACCGATTGGCAATTTTTCTTTTGTGTATGATCACACGAATAACGAAGAACTTTTTTGTAAATTTTATGACGCTGAAAGGCATCTAAAAGTTGATTATATGGATTTTGCGCATAAAATCAGAATAGCGTTTGAAGCTTTTGCTTTAGATGAAGAAGCAAGGAAACGTAAGAAACAAGAGACTTATAAGGATATTCATATTTCTGTTATAAAGGAACAGATAATATCGGAAATAAAGCAACCGGCATCTTTGTTAAATTATAAGAATATTGTTCTAGCGTTATGTGATGGGCGAGAATTAGAATTCGAGGATATGCTGTTAAGGTATTCGTTTATAAAAAACATTTCTTACGAAGATGAAGTAAGAAGAAAATTCAAGGCTTTTATTCGTTTTTTATATGGTTTTGGAAGTGAGAGTTCTCATGAAAATGTAACTTTTGAAGAAAAGTATATCCCAAATAAAGAAAATTGTCTGAGAGTTGCAGGAGCTTTTCATGACTTTTTATGTATCTATTATGGAGAGATGAAAAAATACGATAGTACGCTGGCTCCTGTCAGAGATTATATTGCGGTTCCTAAGCAGGTTGTTGATAAAATGGGGTTAGTTCTGGAAGTCGGAAAATCTCTTTTTGTTAAAGAACGAAGAGGGAAAATAACATACCATATTTTTTCAAGTGATATAGACAGCATAAGCCAAGGACAGAGACGTGATATTGATGTTATCAATAAGCTTTGGGAGGATAATGCTGAGGATCCGTCAAATGTTATCAGGCAGGCGGAGCATATTAGCGGCAGCAATGGAGATTATAGGTTTCAGGTGTACTCATTACCAAATAGACCGCTCAGATTAACAGATGACTTTGTCAACAATATGAACATAGGACAAAAAATGAATATCATCACTGGCTTGTGCAGAGGGGTTGCATCCATACACAACTACGAAACACCATTGTTTCAAAGAAATATTAATCCGGATGCATTTTATATTTTTGATATAAGGGGAAAATATAAGCCTTTACTTGCAAAATTTGATTGTACGAAGGATTCTGCTGATGCGGCATTTACGGTGTTTCAGAATGTTGAAAAAAAGGTGCGTAATCAAAACATAAACCAGTATTTTGCTCCCGAGGTTATGAAATCTAATATGGGTATAGGAGTTGACTGGGAAAAAGCAGATATTTATTCGCTAGCAAAGACGATAGCATATATTATTCTGGGTAAAGTGGTTGAATTTTCGGACTGTTTGGCTGATGTTGAAGACATAGATGATGAACTGAAGATGATCCTTATGGAAATGTTAGATGAAAATCCGAAAAATAGACCAGGCTTAGAAAAATTGATGGAAATTCTGAAGATTTAGAAGATGTTGATTTTACAGAAAAGCATGAACCAATTAACAAAGTGTATATAGAAATGATAAGGCGGATTTATGGCTACTTATCTGGATTTGCTTGGCTGCATTACCTGTGGAAAGACTGTGGAAAGTGCGGTGGCAAATGCACTGGATGCAAAAAAAGCGTGGATTGAAGCCACAATCTAAGAAGGTGTGGAAATCCATGAACCGGATAGTCTGGAGGATTATTCTGGACAGTTTAAATTGAGAATTCCACGAAGCCTACATAGATCACTGGCAGAACATTCTCAGAGAGAAGGAATCGGTATGAAATAATATTGTGTATATCTTCTTTCCAAAAATGATGCGGTGTTCTCGAAATGAAAGCATAAAAGAGACGAAACCTAATTTGCAGAAGAAAGGGGCTGCTAAAGAGATATGGTAAACGAAGGTGGGCAAACGCTCTCTGGTAAGCTATAGAAAAGGAAAAACCATGAATCACAGAATAAAGGAATACGCTGTGATTCATGGTTTCTGTTTGATTCCGGGCAGACCGTATATCAGAGGTCAGAGTCTGTTGCCCTGCCCGGCATAAGCGGAACATTTGGAAGCTGCTCTCCGGTCAGATCGCTTAAGGGATGAAAGCTATATCCAAGCTCCTCCCACTTTGTCAGCAGTTCATCCAGGATTTCCCCATTTGTTTTGGACGTATTATGCAGCAGCACCACTGCTCCGGGATGGATGCGGGGAATCAGCTTGGCGAAGGCTTCCTCGTGGGAGGGCTGCTGATCCTGATACCAGTCCACATAGGCCAGACTCCAGAAAAAGGTTTTATATCCCAGTTCCTGAGCCATTTTCAGATTGCTTTCGCTGTAGACACCCTGGGGAGGACGGTAGTATTTTGTCATAGGCTGGCCGACGGTTTCCTCATAGAGAGTCTCTAAGTCCGAAAGCTCCTTTTGAAAAGCAGTCATTTCTCCGATCTTGGACATGTCGGGGTGATGATATGTATGATTTCCTACGGTGTGGCCCTCCGACGCCATGCGCTTTACCAGGTCCGGGCTGGTTTCCATATAATTTCCTACTATAAAAAATGTGGCGGGTGCATTGTGCTTTTTGAGTGCGTCTAGGATGGCGGGCGTATTGCCGTTTTCAAAGCCGCAGTCGAAGGTGAGATAGATTTTTTTCTCTTCCGTTTCTTCCACAAAGTAAGCGTCGAAATCCTTTAAGTAGGAGGCGGAGGCGTTGCCGGCAGGAGCCTTTCCTTCCTCCTGGAAGCTTAAACCCCAGTTTGCGGAAGCGCTGCTGCCTGCGGGAAGAAGAGCGCCAAGGCTGCGTGTGCTTTGAAGGTGTGCAATGCCCTGACCACAGAAATAGGAGAGAGTAAGAAGCAGGGCGGTGCAAATTATCTTTCCCAGATTTTTATCCAATTTCATAATTACAAAAGTCCCGTTTTTTCTTAGTATATTAGAAATAATAGGAAATCAGACGCATTCTGCGAATTTTTCAGCTTGTCTAAGCGATTATACCTTACGGATACCTCATTAATACATGCGACTTTAAGGCGGATGTATTTTGTCCGGCAAGTCATACCCCATATGTACCCCGTTAATGCATGTCCCTTTGGGAACAGGAGCTTTAAATAACTTAGTTATCGGAGCTTCTACAGAAACATTCGTTATTTAACCGCTGTTATAAAATAATACTCGACTTGTCTTATATTTCAGGTTAAAATAGGAAGCAGAAAATTGATTTTTATTAGTGTATTGGAAGAAATATTACGGAACCGGAGACAGGAAGGAGAAAAAGAGATCATGAATAATTTTCAATACTATACCCCCACAAAGGTAGTTTTCGGAAAGGACACGGAAAGTCAGACAGGCGATTTGATCAAGGAGCAGAAGTGCAGCAAGGTTTTGGTGCATTATGGAACAGGCAGTGTGAAAAAAAGCGGTTTGCTGAATCGGGTCTATGAGGCTTTGGATGCGGCGGGAATTTCTTATATAAGCCTTGGCGGAGCTGTGCCCAATCCCCGGCTGTCATTGGTGTATGAAGGCATTGAGCTGTGCAGGAAGGAAGGCGTGGACTTTATCCTGGCTGTGGGCGGCGGAAGCGCCATTGATTCAGCCAAAGCAATTGCCCTGGGAGCAAGATATGAGGGAGACGTGTGGGAACTTTATTTGAAAAAGGCTTCGGCGCAGGATGCGGTACCCTTGGGCGTGATTCTGACGATTGCGGCTACAGGAAGCGAAATGAGCGATTCTACCGTGATTACCAATGAAGAGGGATGGTTAAAGCGCGGCCTTCACAGCAGCCTGATTCGGCCCCGCTTTGCTGTTATGAACCCGGAGCTGACCTATACTTTGCCGGAATATCAGACGATGAGCGGGTGTACGGACATTTTAATGCACACGCTGGAGCGGTATTTTTCCCATGAAATGGATACGGATCTGGTGGACGGCATGGCGGAGAGCCTTCTAAAGTCTGTGATGCGCGCGGCGAAGGTTCTCTTAAAAGACCCAAAGAATTACAATGCCAGAGCGGAAATTCTCTGGGCAGGCAGTTTATCACACAATGGTTTGACGGGCTGCGGCCGGACGGGTGATTGGGCCTGCCATCAGTTGGAGCATGAACTGGGCGGCATGTTTGACGTGGCGCACGGCGCCGGGCTTGCGGCTGTGTGGGGAAGCTGGGCGAGGTATGTGTATAAGGAGGACGTGGCCCGTTTTGCTAAGTTTGCGGTAAATGTGATGGGGATTCCTTATGACTACGCAGATCCGGAAAAGACGGTTTTGGAAGGAATTGAGGCTATGGAAAGCTTTTTCCGTTCTATTCACATGCCGGTAAGTATCCATGAGCTTGGAGTGGAAGTGACGCAGGAGCAGATAAAAGAGCTGGCCTATAAGTGCACCTATATGGAACAGCGTACCATTGGCGGAATCAAAAAGCTGGGAAAAGAAGATATTGCTCAGATTTATGAGATGGCGAAGTAGGAAGTGAAGAAAATGGGAAACACAAGAACAGATCTGGGAACGGAGAAGGTGAGCCGCCTTTTGGTGCGGCTGGCCATACCGACAATAACGGCTCAGATTGTCAATATGCTTTACAATATCGTGGATCGGATTTACATTGGGCATATTCCGGGAGAGGGAGCCTTGGCGCTGACGGGGCTGGGCTTATGCTTTCCGGTGCTGATGCTTGTTACCGCATTCTCCAGTCTGGTAGGAATGGGCGGCGCCCCCCAGGCGTCTATTAAGATGGGACAGCAGGATTCGGAGAGCGCGGAAAAGATTCTGGGAAACTGCTTTACAATGCTGCTGGTTTTGGCGATTATTTTAACAGTGGTGTTTCGGTTCAACGGGCAGGCGCTTTTGTTCCTGTTTGGAGCCAGTCAGGATACCATTGGCTATGCCCTGGATTATTTGAATATTTATATTCTGGGAACAATCTCTGTGATGCTCTCATTAGGACTAAACGCCTTTATTACAACCCAGGGCTTTACAAAAATCAGTATGCTGACTGTGGTGATAGGAGCCGCGGTTAATATTGTACTGGACCCGATTTTTATTTTTGAATTTGGAATGGGCGTTCAGGGGGCGGCGCTGGCTACCATTATCGCCCAGACGGTTTCAGCGGTATGGGTTTTGAAATTCCTTTTGGGAAATCAGACCATTTTGAGAATTAAGAAGGAAAATATGAGGGTCCGCAGTACGGTGGTTTTGCCGGTGCTGGCCCTGGGCTTGTCCCCGTTTATTATGACGAGTACGGAGAGCCTTTTAAATATCTGCTTTAATACGTCTTTGCAGAAGTACGGCGGAGATCTGGCAGTGGGAACGATGACGATTCTCTCAAGCTGTATGCAGGTGTGCAGTCTGCCCCTTCAAGGTCTGGCTCAGGGGGCGCAGCCTATTATCAGCTATAATTTTGGGGCAAAGAATCTGTCCAGGGTGAAGGAAGCTTTTCGCCTGTTGTTTATCAGTGCAATCTGTGCGTCTTCAGTGATTTGGCTGATTGCTATTTTTATTCCAAGCTTTTTCCCGTCTTTGTTTTCGGGGGATGAAAAGCTGATTGCTTATGCTTCCTGGGCAATTCGGATTTATCTTGGGATGGCCTTTGTGATGGGAGCGCAGATGTCCTGTCAGCAGACTTTTGTGGCTATCGGGGAGGCGAAGATTTCTCTGTTTCTGGCACTGTTTCGGAAGATTATTGTATTGATTCCTCTGATTTATCTTTTACCGAACTTTTTTGCAGATAAGGTATTCGCAGTATTTCTGGCGGAGCCGGTGGCGGATACGATGGCGGCGCTTACTACAACTACGCTGTTCTTCGGGAGATTTCGGAAACTGTCCCGGAAGACGGACTGGGCGGGGCAGACAGATTTGAAACGGACAGGTGTATGATGGAGACGCAGATTAGAAAATTGGATTATGCAGCGATAGATATGGATATCATTGAGAAGGCCGGAAGGATTCTAAAGGAGGGCGGTTTGGTTGCTTTTCCCACGGAGACGGTTTACGGTCTTGGAGGAAATGCTTTGAATCCGGCATCTTCGGAGAAAATTTACGCAGCTAAGGGGCGGCCGTCGGATAATCCCCTGATTGTACATATTTCGGAAAAAGACGATGTGTATCAGATTGCAGAGCAGGTGTCGGAGCGGGCAAAGCAGTTAATGGAGGCGTTTTGGCCAGGGCCTTTGACACTGATTTTCTCTAAAAAGGCTTTGGTTCCGGATAAGACAACAGGGGGGCTTTCGACGGTGGCAGTACGGATGCCCAGTGATAAGATAGCGAGGGCTTTGATCCGGGCATCCGGCGGCTTTGTGGCGGCTCCCAGCGCCAATGCCTCCGGGCGGCCCAGCACAACTACGGCGGCCCATGTGGCGGAGGATCTAAGCGGACGCATTGAGATGATTCTTGACGGGGGACAGGCTGTGATTGGCCTGGAATCTACCATTGTGGATGTGAGTGAGGAACAACCTGTGATTCTGCGGCCGGGAGTGATTACCAGGGCTATGATGGAGTCTGTTATCGGGCCTGTGGAGATAGACAGGGCTGTGATAGCGCCGGATTCTCATGTAAAGCCAAAGGCGCCTGGAATGAAGTACCGTCACTATGCGCCCAAAGCTTCCCTGACTATTGTGGAAGGGGAGACAAAGGATGTGATAGAGGCTGTGAACCGGCTGAGTGCCGAAGCGGCGGCAGAGGGAAAACGGGTCGGAATCATGGCCACGGACGAGACGGCCGGGTGCTACGGTATGGGTCTTGTCAGAAGCCTTGGTGCGCGCAGCCGCGAGGAGGAGATTTCCATGCATCTTTTTGAGGTGCTCCGAAGCTTTGATGAGACAGATGTGGATTGTATCTATTCGGAGTCCTTTGGGGATGCGGCTATTGGACAGGCGATTATGAACCGGCTTTTGAAAGCGGCGGGGCACCGGGTGATTGAGGTGTAGGGGGAAGAGATGAGAACATGGAATGAAAAAATGCTTTTGCAGACAGCGAAGGTTTGGAAGATTCCGCTGTTGTTGTGTTTTCTTGCGGTTTTATTGGAGCTATTTGTTTTTAATTATAAGCATTGGGAGTCTTTGTTCTGGCAGGGGGAGCATATTCCGACATTCAACTGGCTGACGGGGGAAGGGCTTTCCAAGGAGGAGAATGCACTTTTTCGCATAACAGAAGCAGAGGGTGAGGAAACAGCTACCATTGAGCTTACGGATATCAACCGGACGCTCCACAATATTCATATAAGCATTTCTCAGGAAAATGCGTCAACAGCGGCGGATAAGGCCGTAAATATTCAATTAAAGGTTAAGGACGGCACAAGCGCTAGTTATTTTCGGATTCCGGAGAGAGATATTGTGTCCGGAGTACCGAAGAGTGAATATATAAGGCTTCACCTGTGCGGTGAGGTAAAGGATATCCTGCTGATTATCAATTCTACGGAGGGTTCGCTGATTCGTATCCATGATATCAGCGGCAATGTGCGTGTACCCTTTTTCTTTTCCTTTGGAAGAATGTTTGCCGTTATGGCGTTTTTGCTGGCGGGATATTTTCTGAAGCCGGATTCGAAGGTTCACAGAAGGCTCTATGTAGAACACGCCTTTAGGGGGAAGCTTATCATTGCCGTACTGGCGGCGTTGGAGATTTTCTCCGCCGTAGTAGTTGCTCAGAAAAATCCTCAGTCAAAGGAAAACAGTAAAGAAGTCTATCAGCAGCAATATCAGCTTCTGGCTCATGCTTTGGCAAAGGGGCAGCCTTGGCTGGAGATAGAACCGGACGGCTTTCTGGCTGAACTGGAAGATCCTTATGATTATCGGATTCGAAGCGCAGCGCTGATGGAGACGGATGGCACTTATATTTGGGATGCTGCTTATTACCAGGGAAAATACTATGTTTATTTTGGCGTTGTGCCGGAGATTTTGCTATTTCTTCCTTATTATCTGATTACGGGAAAGGATCTTTCCACAATGGCCGTAATCCTGCTTGAAGGAGGACTCTTTATTCTTGGCATTTTTGCCCTGCTGGGGACTATTGTCCGCCGCTGGTTTCCAAAAACGCCGTTTTCCGTGTATTTAATGATGGCTCTTTTGATAGTGAACGGAAGCGGCATCTGGACGTATTTCCGAAATCCGGGGTTTTATGAAATACCTATTCTGGCGGCATTGGCCTGTGGATCGTGGGGATTGTATTTTTGGTTTTCTTCTCTTTCGGGGGAGCGGGTCAGTCGCTGGCGCATGTCATTCGGATCTTTGCTTTTGGCCATGATTGCCGGGTGCCGTCCGACGCTGGTCCTTGTTACCCTGCTGGCATTTCCTATCTTTTGGAAGCCGGTGAAGGAAAAACGGATTCTGGGAGAACATAAGATCATGGATCTTACCTGCTTTTTTGCGCCTGTTTTACTGGTCGCGGCAGGGTTGATGTATTACAATTATGTTCGTTTTGGGAGTGTGACGGATTTTGGAGCTATGTATAATCTGACGACCCAGAATATGCCCCAAAGAGAGTTTATTGTGGGTATGATTCCTATGGAACTGTTTGCCCTGCTGTTTCAGTCTCCTTATATGACGGGGGTATTTCCTTATTATCAGCAGGCGCCTATTGTAAGCCAGTATGCGGGAACGCTGCTTGGAGAATCGGGATTTGGCGGTGTTGCGGCTACAAACGTTATCTTGATTTTTGCTTTTATGCCTTATCTGTTTCGGCATATAGAGTATAGCCGTGCCGCCTATGCATCTTCGTTCATTCTTCTGGGCGCCGCACTTGTTATTGTTGTGGCGGATACGCAGATTGGCGGAATTGTTCCCCGTTACCTGGTGGATTTTACGTGGCTTTTGTTTTTGTCGGTTGCTTTTTTGTTCCTCGGGTGGAATCAGAAATATCTTGGTACGCGTTTTTGGAACATGGGCTGGCTTTTCTTCCTGGTCCTGTTTGTGCAGAGCATGATTTTTAACGGGCTTACTATCTTTACGGATGTCTATGAGAAGGTGGAGGAGTTTAACCCGGAATGGTTTTATCAGGCGGCGCATCAGATTGCGTTTTGGATGTAGAGGATGGGGATATTCCCATCCTCTTTATCTTACGGTATCATAATGTGACCGCATACGAACATTTTTTTTGCTTTTAACAGTTTTTTATCTCTGTCATACCTGGTATGGAATTTAAATATAATGTTTCCTGGATAGCATTCCAATCTTCTTCTGATATGAGAACGCTGTTTTTTCCGCGCATTTGCAAAAAAGAAAAAGAACTGAAAACATTGAAAAATCAACGTTTTCAGTCCTCTAAACCAATGCGGAAGATGGGACTTGAACCCACACGGCACGAATGCCACAAGATCCTTAGTCTTGCTCGTCTGCCAGTTCCGACACTTCCGCATCTTGTGCGGCTCTCAAGCTGTTATCTCAAGGCACTTAATTATACTACCATTTCCAGAGCAAAAAGTCAAGTACTAACTTCATAAAAAAATGTCAAAATTTTAGAAAAAAGTGTTGACATTTTATTTAAAATTCGGTAGAATACTATTTGTTCGCAGGAGTGGCGGAATGGCAGACGCGCAGGCTTCAGGTGCCTGTAGTCGCAAGGCTGTGTGGGTTCAAGTCCCATCTCCTGCATAGATATTTTAGTTGGGAAGCCCGTATTTATGAGGCTTCCCTGTTTTTTTCTCATCGAATCCGATGGTACGTTCTGGTACGATTTTATAATCTCAAAGCCGTTTCCAAAGCTTTCGCCTGTTCCTCTCTTGAGCTTCTATCAAAATAGTAATAGCGAAGAGTAGTGCTGATATCGCTATGCCCTGCAAAACGTTGAACCATACGGTTATTGACATTGGGGCTGTCAAGCAGCACGGAAAGGCATGTTTTCCGCAGTTTATGAGGGCTTTTAATAATTGTTCCCATCCGTTTGCATAACTTTCTCAGCTTGTGATCTGCGGCGTTATAGCCTAGACGGTTTTCGTAATTTTTATTGGTGCTTTGGAAAATCCATTCTGCAGTGTAGTTATGCTGTTGGTTAAAAGCTCTTACATTCTGCAGAATATTCTGAGCTTCTTTTGTTAACGGGATTTCACGTCTGCTTGAATTCGTTTTCGTCCATTCATATACTCCATTATTGTCAGCTTGACGCTCAATAGAAATCCAGTTATCTTTAATATCTGACCATTTCAATCCACAGCACTCACCAATTCGCAGGCCAGTTTCGAGCATAAGCAATATCTGCAATCCAGCACTCGATGCACAGTTTGGGTATTTCTCCAGATCTTCATAGATCATTTGTCTAAGCTGGAGACGCTCACTATCGGTAAAAACCTGCTCTTTATCAAGAGGTGTACCCTTAGAACGGACAAATTCTTTACGGAGCTTTTTACTCACTTTCGGCCAGGGATTTTCTGAAATAATAGCAATATCCTCGTCAGCGGCATATTCTAAACAGTTATCAACAATCTGAAAAATTCGTGAGAATTTTTTATTATCTATAAATGTTTTGTCTTTTCCCTTGACTTTTGCCATAAGCGATTCAGCCCATTCCCGTAGCATAGAGCTTGTGAGGCTTGGTATAGGTGTTGTGATTAGTTTTTGGCTGGTTTCAATTAAATAATAACTTTTCCATTCTGCCTCTATCCGCTTAATAGTTTTCTCCACTACAGTTGGACGTTTATGATTTAACCATTTGGGATAGAATTCTTCCAATGTAATGTTTTTGGTATCCTCCTTTTCATACCAGTCTGCCAGCGCAAACCACAGTTTTTCCTCGCTGGATTTTCTGATTTTCTTTTTGCCGTCTGGATGCGTGGGATCATCCACGGTGGTAAACCAGCCACTTTTTTCGGTGCAGTAAACTTTATAAGGGTGCTTTTTCATTGCATATTTTACAGCTCTTTTCATATTGATTATATTCTGCACCTCATCCTCCTGCATCATATCATCAAACGCCAGGGAAGGGAAGTGTTTTTTGTCAAATGTATGTACGTTTTTATCATAGGGGATAAACATAATCAGATCCCCCCCTTTCCGTACAGCTTTGCACCCTCAAAGGGGAAACTGGTTATAATCCGCTCAATTGTCCCATCCTTTTCGTTGAACAGTACATCCATATAGTAAAACCCGTAGCCCCAGAACATGTCATCAATCCGGCCCAACAGATGCCTGTCGTTTTCAGCCAGCTCCTCCACGCTTATGGTAGGTTTCCCATGAGAGTCTTTTCTGCGTGTGCTCGTAATACGGCAGAAATAAATAAAATCATTTCCATACATATGGCAGGTTTCACGTAACAGCTTGGCGAGCTCTTTATGCTCGTTGTCGCCAAAGACAGTTTTACCTGTAGGATTGTCTGTTACCAGCTTGTCTGCATAGATATCCGTATCCAGGTAGGGAGGGTCAATTATAAAGATGGTATTCCTGTCTTTCTTATGCTTTCTTACAAGAGCGAGAATGTCCATCCCACAAATCACGGTCTTTTCCAGTCGCTCATGGAGAGGGCGGATGGCAGTCAGTGTTTTCCGGTATGAATTAGAACATTTGAATGCACTGCCATCATTCCAGACGGACATCAGGTTTAAGTACAGAAAACGGGCGGTTGCGGAAACATCGATTCCGCATCCGTTCAGACTACTGCTGCCATTTCTGGATTTTTCATCTTCTTTCAGTTTCTCAAAAACTTCTTCGTTTTCATACTCAGAGAATATTTTCAGAAATGGCGTTGCCAGACAAAGCATTTCCAGAAGAAGCCCATTTGCATTTTTCTTTAATGCTTTGTACAGGTTTACTTTTCTGAGATCCTTATCATTAATGATTTCATTAAAAGCAACACGGAAGTTTGCAAAGATACCCAGTGCACCGACACAGGGTTCAATGCTTGTTGCCCATACTTTATTGGAGGTTTCAAAAATATGACGGATCGCAGCCTGCATGGCCTGGTTCCACTTGCTCCCTGGAATACGCAGAAGATGCATGGAGGTGTCAGCAGTCCTCTTTGCCAGAGGCAAGAAATTATTTCCTGGTGAATAGGGAAGTGCAGGTACTTTTCCGGAGAGATAGAGCATGTTTGACAGCATAATGGTGACGGTGTCGGAAAAAGAATTTTCCCCCTGGTACTTTTTTTGTATAATTTTCTTAAGAACTTTCGGGATGCGGACAGAGCAGGTCCTGGTTACATTTCTTTCTTCTATTGAAAGAATCTGGTGCAGGGTAAAATCGTCCATCCGTTCTCCGAACGAAGAGACTGTGAGGAAGTCCAGCAAGCAGCTGTTGATAGCTTCAGACCGGTTGTCTGTGCCGTAAGCCTTGAGTACAAGATCCACCAGGGCAACCGGTAGTGTAATGGTTGTAGCTTTGACTAAGTTATCATTTTTATTCATGAGTGTTAACTCCTTTCTGCCCACTCTGGGCGAAAAAATTTGTTAAAACCCATAATTCAGATCGCTGGCAGACTAATGGACGGCAAACCAAAGATCCTACAATCCATTCATATAGTGTCAAAAACCCCCATCTTGCCCGTTCCCGGTGCAATATAGGGGGGTTAGGACCTGTTTCGTGGACAGGCCAGCCATATAAGCGTGAAATATAGCCGAGATTTTTGGCCATTTGGTGAATGGATTTTGCCATATAAAAACCCGGTTTTGTCAGTAAAGGGGGATAAAATTTCCCAGGAAGTGTACGTGGGGGATGCCGGAGAGGGTTCGGATTTGTAATTTTTGAGAGAATGATTCCGGAGATTTTTGTAGTGGGAGACTGTGCCGGAAAGGTAGATTTTGTAATTTGTCCCGGAGAAAAAAGCCGGGTTTTGTAATTTTATCTGGGATAGAAAAGCCGTCTTTTGTAATTGTGGATTATGGGAAATGATATGGATTTGTAGTGGTGCTGTGAAATAAAAGGCGTGAAAATGTAATTTTAGGGATGTCTGAAAAGAGCGGATCTGTAATGTCCGGACCAGGGCCTGGAAAAGAAAATGTGGTGGAAAGTGTCGGCCAGCCTGCACTGCAGACACGCTGCCAGTCTGGCTTTTTATGCCTTATGTGCCAGAAAAGATACGGAAAAGGGCACAAAAAAAGGACATCCTCCCGTTAACGGAAACTTAGAGTATAATTATCATTGGCAAAAATAAAG
Source organism: Clostridia bacterium (assembly GCA_910574835.1). Classification (GTDB taxonomy): domain Bacteria; phylum Bacillota; class Clostridia; order Lachnospirales; family Lachnospiraceae; genus Laedolimicola. Next base: position 34,970 of record CAJTDE010000040.1, read on the forward strand.
GGAAGAGATCGAAACCTCTTCCCAATCATACAGATTTCGCTTATGATTGAGTTTGCGAATAAACAAAGA
>CAJTDE010000041.1 GCA_910574835.1 Clostridia bacterium
GTTATACTGGAAAGTTATCCACTTTTTACACTAAAGCAATGACGAAACAGAAATTTTATTTTCTCTGTTTTGTCCAAAAATCAATGTGCCCTTAACGGGGTGCTGAACAGTTACCCTTATTTTACCTATTTGCACCCGAAAAACTATGTACTATGGATAAATTAAAAAATACAGCTATTTCAAAATTCATATATGACGGAAAATCATTTATTTTTGAAGAATCAGACCTATCTGCAGATTTTCATACTTTTCGATAAATATTTACTTGGCAGTTGAAAGTTTTCACCACCAAAAAACCCTGGAATCCCACTGTTCTTCCAAATCTTCCTGCATCCATAAATCACCATTTTCATTTAAACAGGCAAAGGGGCAGAGTGTAAAAGCTGTTACTGTGAACACCATGAGTGCCAACAGTAACGAAAAGCTCTGTCGTTGTATTTTTACTATGAAAGATCCTTTTCTGCGCAGCAGAAAACTAAGTTCAGGGATGCCCCATGCACCACTGCCGATTTTCATTTATGGTGGTGCGCCAATGGGGTGCATGTGGGTTTAGAAAAAAGAAGATTGACATGTAAGTGTTGTATGTATATAATGTGCTTATAGAAACATCACACTAAAGGAGGCAAGGTATTTGAAGATTGTAATATCCAACACATCCGATGCCCCCCTTTACCAGCAAATCAAAGACCAGATAAAAGACACTATCTTAAAAGAGGAACTAACAGAGGGCGATGCACTTCCATCCATACGTGCCTTTGCAAATGATTTAAAAGTCAGTGTCCTGACAATACGACGGGTTTATGATGAATTGGAACAAGAGGGATTTATAACAAGTCAAGTCGGTATCGGCACGTTTGTTTCTACAAGCAACATTGAATTGCTGCGGGATTCCAAGCGGCGGCTTGTGGAGAAGAAAATGCTTGATATGATTCTGACAGCAAAATCCCTGGGCATCAGCAAAGAGGATTTAAATGCCATGATGGAGATTTTATACGAGGAGGAAAACTGAATGGATCCTATTTTAGAAGTATCCGGGCTAAATAAACGATATGGCGATTTCGCCTTAAAAGATATTTCTTTCTGCCTGCCGGAGGGATGCATCACGGGATTTGTGGGAATCAATGGGGCCGGAAAGACAACAACGCTCCGAAGCATCTTAGGACTTACAAATAAGGTCTCCGGAAGCATAAAATTTTTCGGCACAGATATGGACGGGAATGAAAATAAGGTAAAAGACCGCATGGGAATTGTGCTTGACGAGGGCTGCTTTTATGATGAATTAACACTTTCAGAAATGAAAAATGTGATTGCCCCTGCCTACAAGAATTGGTGCGAACAGGATTTTACAGAGTACTTAGAACGGTTTTCGCTGAATCCAAAGCAGAAAATCAATACCCTGTCAAAAGGAATGCGTATGAAATATGCCCTGGCACTGGCTCTTTCCCACAAAGCGGAGCTGCTTATTATGGACGAGCCCACAAACGGGCTTGACCCATTAGTCCGAAGCCAGCTTTTGAACATATTAAAGGACTATATGGCCAAAGGCGGAAAAGGTGTATTTTTCTCTACGCATATTACATCGGATTTGGAAAAGATTGCTGATATGCTGATTATGATTGATGACGGCCAGATTGTCTTTCAAGAGGAAAAAGACCAACTGCTTGACAGCTGCCGAATCATAAAAGGCAGTACGGAAAAACTGAATCCGGATACAAGAAAATATTTTTTAACCATAGAGGAAAATGCATTCGGTTTTACGGGAATAACAAAACAGACTTCTGACGTTGTGGAGCATATGCAGGATGTTCTTATAGAACGCCCCACAATCGAGGACATCATGCTTGCGAATGCGGAAAGGAGAAAAAAGAATGTTGTTTAGCTTAGTGAAAAAAGATTTTTTAATTGTGAAGAAATATGTTGGCATCATGCTTGTCGCATCATTTTTGATTCCGCCAGTTATGCTTTGGCGGACACCGGAAGCGGCAGGGGCAATGGGATTTACACTTGCTGTTATTTTCAGCATTTTCATGTTGACCCAGTATGTTTCTTTAAAAGAGTACCAGTATCCAAAAGCAACTACCCTGCTCTGTGCATTGCCCTATCCCCGCAAAATGATTGTGCTTTCAAAATACTGTTTTTGTCTGATTATTTATGCGGCATGCTGCCTGATTTTTGGAATTGACACACTTATTTTTCCAGGACTGGGCATATTTGATATAAGAATGGCGGCTATCATTTTTTTGGTAATCACCATATTATTATCCTTTTATTTTCCGGCTTTGTATAAATTGGGATATGAAAAAGCGAAATTCCTCTTTGTCATAGTTATTATGGCATCTCCTATTTTGTCTGCTTTCCTGTTTAAACCGGAAAATGCCGTAAGGTTTGAATTCTTAAATACGCTCTCTACAACAAAGATACTTATTACCGGCATTATCGTCAGCCTTGCCGCTTTTTCCATATCTGCCATTCTGTCAATTAGGTTTTTTGAAAAGCGTGATTTAACATAGGAGGTTTCACATGGAGCGTGATGTAATCGTCTTATATATAATAGCAGGCGTGTCATTTTCATTTGCCTTATTCAACTGTATTCTCTTTGCAATAAAACATGGAAAGACCATGAAAACAAAAGGAACCATTGTTTCAATAAAATCAACAAATCCCACAAACGAGAACTGGCGTAATGCCAAATTTGCCAAGGTTTCCTATCTGGCAGGCGGCAGAAACATTGTATCAAAGAACCGCATTCAAGTTCCTTTCGCATCCAGGATAGGAACGCCCCTTACCATTCGTTATGACCGAAATCAGCCGGAGAAAATATACGGTTATTCAATGAAACGAATCATTGCAGGATTTTTAATCGGCACAGGCAGCGTGATGATAGCCGTATTTATGCAAATCCATTAAAGAAAGGGCTTCCCCACGCCCGATTCAAGTCCGCCCTCTTTAAGCATGTTCTGGGGATCGTTAATGGTACCGCCCTGAATTAAGTTCAGCTCCATTTTTACATTCTCAGGAGCTTTATCGAAATAAACCGAAACCCCTGTAAACGCATTTGATTCCGGCTCCTCCAGCGTAATATTGTGCTCCAAACGATCAGCCTCCAAGTCAAATGGACATGCCAGCATGTCCGCTTGGCTCGTTGCCCGCAGAAATCAAGATTTACAAATGCGTTGTCCGCATGGATAAACACATCTCTGCCGAAATGAGATTAACTTTAACTGTTATTTATCTTTTTTTGTCAAATATTCCCCATATTGCTATCACAAGTCCGATGATCGCAATTACAATGAAGCAATAAACCGCAGGCATAAGTCCATATTGCGTTATGTTCCAAAATGAGGAAAATTGACCATTTACAGTCCACTCATTAGCCATACTTCCTGCCAATACGATCGACAAAGAAAGCACACCTGTAAGAAACATCATTGACCCTAAAATTACTTTTTTCATCTTTACCTCCACATATGAAACCGATCACAATTTCGACATTTCTAAATTGATTGGTCGTAAACCTCTTAAACGCTGTAAATCTTCCTGATGTTGCTTATCCGCCACTGCCAATCTTCCCACCTGTTTTCCCTTCCGTTTTCGTATCTCCATACTACCATAAGCCTCCTGATTTTACAAGTTGGGAGCCAACGCATTTCTGGTTCCCGGCTTGTTTCCATTGCGGGAACAAATGCCCTGCTTGCGAATTAGTTGAATGCCCTAAAATGAGGTTGAGCACAGGCTGGCTTTGTGCTATACTTTAAACAGTTCAATTGGATAAATCAGAATTTGCAGATGAAATATTTGAACTTTCCTTATTTTTCAAGGCTTTTAGAACCTCATATAGTGAAATGATATCTATTTTCCCTTGTTTTTGTCCTTATGGGCAGTTTACAAGGGAAAGTTTTTTCTGAATGTATCTAATCGTTGCCTGTCACCTTATCCAAGAGCCTTGCGGAAGTCCGCTTTGCCTCCCTTGTGGCATGGGCATACACATTCATTGTGGTACTTACGTCAGAGTGTCCCAAGAGTTCCTGCACGTCTTTTGGCGCTGCACCGTTTGACAGCAGATTGCTTGTGTAAGTATGCCGGAGCTGGTGGAAGTGAAAGCCCTCAAACCCGTCCAGTTTCTTTGCAAGCGTCCTGCATACGATACTCAATGTACTCGGCGTTTCAAGGCAGCCGTCCGGTCTTAAACATACAAATGAGATTTCGTTGTAATCTGCCGGAATATCCTGCGTATTTTCCAAACGATAATACTCATAGTATACCCTGTTTTTGTCCTGCACTTCCTTGTAGTAATTGCGGTGGTACAGTTCCCCATACTGCATTTGGTTTTTAAGCTGTTCTTTCCTTGCTTTTTTCAGTATAGTGGTAAGCGTGTCCCCAAAATCAACCGTCCGCACTTTCTTACGTTTTGTCGGTCCGATAATCGTTTTGTGCTTTGCACCGTCATAGCGGACACTCCGTTTTACCGTTAAATACTGTTCCTCAAGGTTAATGTCCTGCCAGGTCAGCCCGCATACTTCGCCAATCCTAAGACCTGCATAGTAAGCTATCTGTATCGGCAGAACCGCAGGGGGATTTTTCTTTTCAAGATAAGCGATAAGTTTCTCATAGTCATCATGGGAAATTGGCTGTGTGCCTGACTGTCCCATATCTTCCTCTGAAAACAAATCCACTTCCTCTGCCTTTCGTTTCAGTTTGATGTACTGCATTGGATTGAACGTAATCAGTTGCTTCGGGAATACCGCAAAACGGAACGACTGCTGTAAAACTGCCGAGAACGAGTGGATATAGTCTTTGCTCAATCCCTTCTTCACTTTTCCATCGGGATAAGTCCCTCCGAAAGTAAGCAGGTCATGGAATATCTGCAAATGTTCCGCCGTTACGGTTCTTAACTTGCGGTCAGCAACAGGGTGTTTCTTAATGCACCGTATCGCACCGAGATAATTTTCCACCGTACCATTGCTAAGAGTGCCGACCTTTAATTCCTCCTCCGCCCAAATATCGAGCAGTTCCCCAAGCGTGATGTTGTCAGCCTTTGCAATGAATTTCTTTTCCTCGTAATCCTCCATTGCCAGCCTTAACAGCTTTTCCGTCTCGCTCTTGCTTTCCGTTCCCGTAAACTCTTTCTGTACCAAATTGCCGCTTGCGTCCTCCACATAGAAGCGGTAGTACCATTTCTTTCCTTTTTTTCTTACAGAACCTTTTGCCATAATCCGTTCTCCTTTCGATAACGAGCAATCGGAACTGATGAAATGCTTTCTGCGTGTAAGTATATCATAACTCCGATTGTTCCGCTATACCGATTCGGATTCTTCCCCCGATACCATAGAAAGAAGATTTGCAAGCCTTGTCGTGGCTGTTTCGGGATTTTTGGAATAGAGTCTCACAATGTCGCCCATATCATTAAACATATTTACGGTGTGGGTAATTTCCCGAAGGAACATAATCTCGTTATATTCCTTATTCGATTTAAACCCCATTGTTTGTGCGAGCGCGGCATTTTCCGCATTGTCCTTGAAATTCTTACAGGCAAACTGAAACGAATCCACGAACAATTCATATTCCCTTAACATCAGCAGCAGTAAATCCTTTGTAAAGTCTGACTCTGCCTGTTCCATGTCAAAAGGTAACTTTGAGAGAATGGAGGACATCACATCACGAATGAATAATTCCCTTTTATCCGTAATGTCCGTTTCATACTCCTCTGTTTCCCCTTTCAGCCACTCCACTGACACATGAAGTGTTTCTGACAGACCTTCCAAGACCAGCTTCTTTGTGTTGTCGATTGTCCCTGCCTCATAACGCACGATTGTGGAAGTGGCTACTCCCATCTTCTCTGCGACATAAGGCTGGTTTAATCCCAACTCAACCCTCCGCTGTTTTGCCCTGCTACCGATCAGCTTGCGCAATTCTTTGTCTTTCATGTTGATACGCCTCCTTTGTCGGTATGTTCATACTATACCACACAAAAAGTAATAATGCAATATGCAATATAAAAATAATTTTTGCATTATCATAATGCTTGATAAGGAAATATAAAAGCGGTATAGTATCAGTATACGCAAAATTGCGTAATGCAATTCAAAAGGAGGGAAGTTGATGACAGAAACGAAGATTGCAATGACAATCGAGGAAGCGTCTGAGTATACGGGAATCGGCAGGAACACCATGAGAAACCTTGTGGAATGGGGAAAACTGCCAGTCTTAAAAGTCGGGCGAAAGGTACTTATCAAAAGCGATATTCTTGAAAAGTTCATGGAAGTGAACGAGGGAAAGAACCTGCGGGATAAGGGCGATGTAAAAGCGGTAACACGAAAATCAGCAGTATAAAAGGCGGCTTCTTACGAAACCGCCTCAGGTATGTATCAGACCGAAGCCATGATATACCTACACGCAAATAGATTATATCATGTGCTTCCTTTTGGTACAAGCGGAAATTTGGGGGAATGGCAAAAACAAGTTGAAAAAATAAGTTCATTTTGGAAAACCAACTTAAAAAATCAACTGATTTTGGTATGTTCAGTTGAAAAAGTCAACTGATGTTTCGGGAGGTATTTTCAATGTGATGTAAGATGGCTGCAAAAAGTCAACTGATATTTCTGATTGCACTTTCTACTATCATGGTTGTACTTTTTACTATCATAAGCGACAGCACTTTTTGCTATCATAGTGACATCATTTTGGGCATGATGATAGTATTTTTTGCTATCATAGAGGCTGATTTTACCGGCATAATCCGAACAGTTTCAAGGGAGATTCTCTTCTCTTAAAGCCCTCGGCGTTTGAGAGCGAAATATACCCATTGCACAAACTGCGTTTATGCAATGGGGATTTCGCCCTTGCAGGGGGCAAATTCACGCTAGCGTGAATTACAAATGCTGACGCATTTGTGATTACCGCTATAAGGCGGATATGTTCGCAAACGTGCCGCCTATGCTGCCGCTCACAATCTGTCATGCCGACACTGCTGCTATCCCCGTTGCCATTTGCAGGAGGGAGGACAAAGCACAATACAGAGACATTCATTTATCCGCATGAGCAAGCTGCCCGATGTCAGGGGCAGGATCACTTATATATCCAGCCATGCAAAGCAGGAAAACCTGTATGCGGTCTATGAAACGACAGACCGACGCTACTGGACGGAGCTTGCAAAATGCAATCAGCAGGAATTTCTAAAAAGCGGCACAGAGGGAAAATGTATAGAGGCGAGGGAATTTATCATTGCCCTGCCCGAATCATTTCCAAACCTTTATGAGCCGGATAAGCTGTTACAGATTTTCACAGACCGTTTTAAAGAAAAGTATGGCGTGGAGTGTGTATCAGCACTGCACCATAACAAGCGAAAGACGAATTATCATATCCACCTTATTTTTTCGGAACGGGAACTGTTATCCGAACCCATAGAAAAAACTGCTACACGCAATATGTTCTATGACGAAAACAGGAAACACGTCCGCACGAAAAAAGAGATACTTGACGAAAACGGAGACGTCCGCAAAGGCTGTAAGATTGTGAAAAAAGGCGAAGTCTATGAGCGCATTCTCTTTACCGCCAAAAATAAACTGTTCAAGCATAAGGATTTTGTTGACGGGGTAAAGCATTTCTATACTGACCTTATCAATCTTCTTGTAAAAGATGACAAAGAAAAACTCCATGTATTTGACAGCAGCGGATTATATCTTACCACCAAAAAAATAGGGAAGAATAACCCGAAAGCGGAACAGATACAGACCGATAACGAAATGCGTATGCGCTGGAATTGTGAAGTAGACAGGGCGATTGTCAGCGGTGTTTCTGAAATGGAGATACAACAGATAAAGAAAAAATATATCACTGACCGCATCAGAGAATCCGTTGATATATTTGGCAGCCAGCCGGAACGTCTGGAAAGTATTATTATGACTGCTGTTATGGTACTGGCGTTGCTGATTTCTAAAGTATTGGATAAGGCGAGGGAATTGTCTGCAAAGCTTTTTGAGAAAGAATCGTTACAGCTGATTGCCAAACCAAGCGAGGAAAGAACAACACAAATAATACCGCAAACGGATAAAACACCAAAGCAGGAAAAAATCACCCATAAAGAATCGACTGACGATTTATCAATACAACAACGAGTGTTGAAGTCCAAAACACAGACAGCACAGCCGGAAACACCACAGATACCGCTCAAGCCTGTTATGTCCGCTGAAGCTGCAGAATATCCAAGACTGCTAAAGATTTATAAGGAACTAAACCGCCAAAACGGGATTATTTTTAACGCAGAGAGGGAACGCAATGAGTTGGAACTGGAGCGTGACAGCCTAAAAGGACTCGCAAAACTGACAAAGAAAGGGGAACTGCAAAGCAGGATTGACCGCAAAAACGAGGAAATAGACCTTCTGAAAGTCGGTTTGTCGGGGATAGTCAAACGATATGGATTCCAAACGGTGCATGATTTCTACAAAGTTTTTGCAGTTTCTAAAACAGCTAATGCCGATTATCGGGTCAAAGCGGATCAATGGGAAGAACAATACGGGGAAAAAGCACAAAATCAGGAAGAAAGCATATCCAAACGGTTACAGAATTATCAAAGGGAAAATGCAGACACACAAACAAAACAGATTTCAAAAAGTAGAAACAGAGGGGCAATATGACATGCCCCTCTAAAATTTTATTAAGACATTTTTGGCTTGTAAAAACTTTACATCAATTTTACAATGCCGCGATATTGGATTTGATTTTTGTCCTGTATGATATAGCTGTAAACTTCAAGAAAAACAAAAAGCAAAGGAGATTCAAAAAATGAAAACATCAAAAAAATACTTGGCATTTGCCCTTATGAGTGTTCTAATGCTGTCTGCATTAACGGGGTGCAGTAATAAGAACGAGGGCGATTCAGCCAAATTTGACACAGCAAGAGAGATCAATGTACTTACCCGCGAAGATGGCTCGGGGACACGCGGCGCGTTCATAGAGCTGTTTGGAATCGAGCAGAAAAATGAAGCGGGAGAAAAAATCGACTATACAGCAGACACCGCCGCCGTTACAAATTCTACGTCTGTTATGATGACAACGGTTGCCGGGGATTTATACTCTATCGGATATATTTCTCTTGGCTCCATGAATGATACTGTAAAGGCGATTCAGATCGACGGCTGCGAAGCAACGATTGAAAATATCAAAAATGGTACATATAAGATTGCGCGTCCCTTTAACATTGCGACAAAGGACGGTTTAAGTGACACAGCGCAGGATTTTATCGACTTCATTATGAGTGCGGACGGTCAAGCAGTGATTGAAGAAAATGGATATATTTCTGTATCTGACGCGGGAAGTTACAGCGGGGAAATGGATTCGGGCAAAATTATTGTAGCGGGTTCCAGCTCTGTCACCCCGGTTATGGGAAAACTCAAAGAAGCCTATCTTGAGAGAAATCCGGGCGTTACGATTGAGATACAGCAAAATGATTCTTCTACTGGTATGTCTGACACAATAGACGGAACCTGCGATATAGGCATGGCTTCCCGTGAGCTGAAAGATTCCGAAATGGAAAAAGGACTGACCGCTACCGTAATTGCAATGGACGGTATTACAGTGATTGTTAATAATGACTGTCCCATAAATAACCTTACAAGTGAACAGGTAAAAGATATTTTTATGGGTAATGCGGTTCGTTGGAGTGAAATATCACAGTAGGATTTTAAGGGGCTGCGGTAAGAAAGCCGCCGCCCCTTTTCAATAAGGAGCATGATTATGAAGAATATAAAAGAAAAAGTGATGAAACTGCTTTTTTTCTTGACAGCCCTTGTTTCCATAGCAGCGGTAATTCTAATCTGCATATTCCTGTTTGCAAGCGGTATCCCTGCAATAAAAGAAATAGGCGTTTTCAAATTTTTGCTGGGTACAAGCTGGAAACCCGCAAATAATCTCTATGGGATTCTCCCTATGATCGTCGGCTCTTTCTATGTAACTGCCGGGGCATTGATTATTGGCGTACCGATTGGAATATTGACAGCGGTATTCATGGCAAGATTTGCTCCGAGAAGTATCTATGCGCCTTTGAAAGCTGCTGTTAATCTAATGGCGGGGATTCCGTCGGTTGTGTACGGTTTTTTTGGATTGGTAGTCTTAGTGCCTTTTATTCGGGAAGCCTTTGGCGGGCGCGGTATGAGTGTACTTACTGCTTCTGTCCTGCTGGGGCTGATGATTTTACCTACCATTATCAGCGTTTCGGAAACTTCAATCCGGGCTGTCCCTGAAAGTTACTATGAGGGAGGGCTTGCTCTTGGAGCTTCCCATGAAAGAAGTGTATTTTTTACGGTTCTTCCCGCAGCAAAGAGCGGTATTTTTGCAGGGGTTGTATTAGGGATTGGGCGGGCAGTCGGTGAAACAATGGCGGTTATGATGGTTGCCGGAAATCAAGCGGTTATCCCGGACAGTATGCTTTCCGGCGTTCGGACACTGACCACAAACATTGTATTGGAAATGGGATATTCTACGGATTTACACCGTGAAGCGTTAATTGGTACGGCTGTTGTTCTGTTTGTTTTCATTCTCATTATCAATCTGTCCCTCTCCCTGTTCAAAAGGAGGGTGAAATAAATGGTTGGGAAATTGAAACGGAAATGGTGCGCATACAGACGCGACCCTAAATCTTTTGTTCTCTTTCTTTCTGTATGCCTTGCAGCATTGATTACAATACTTGCGCTTATTTTTATTATTGCATATATATTGATAAAAGGGATTCCAAATTTAACGCCGGATTTATTTGACAGCAAATATACAACAGAAAACGTGTCCCTGCTTCCAGCACTTATCAATACACTGTTCATTATGCTGCTTTCTCTGCTGTTTGCGGTTCCCGTAGGAATTGGTGCAGCAATTTATCTGACAGAGTACGCAAGACGGGGAAATAAACTGGTTCATATCGTAGGTATTACCGCTGAAACATTGTCCGGGATTCCGTCAATCGTTTATGGGCTGTTCGGTTCCCTGTTCTTTGTAAAATATCTTGGGCTGGGGTTGTCTTTGCTGTCCGGGGCTTTGACTTTGAGCATTATGATTTTGCCACTTATTATGCGGACAACAGAAGAAGCCTTGCGAAGCGTTCCAGACAGTTACCGTGAGGGCAGCTTTGGGCTTGGAGCCGGAAAGCTACGAACCGTATTCTCTATTGTCCTGCCCTGCGCCGTTCCGGGTATTTTGTCCGGCGTTATTCTTGGAATCGGGCGTATCGTCGGGGAATCGGCGGCACTGATCTTTACTGCCGGAACCGTTGCAGAAATAGCAACAAGCATTTTTTCGTCGGCAAGAACTTTATCCGTCCATATGTATTCTATTTCGGGCGAGGGACTGTATATCAAGCAGACTTACGCAACTGCGGTTGTATTATTGGTTGTTGTCATTCTGATAAATGCACTTTCCGGATTTGCGGCAAAAAAGATAGGAGGTAACACCCTCCGGGTATCCCATTATGCGCAAAAAGATGCGCGGATAGGAGGTAAAAATACAGATGGATAAGATCATGGTTGAGGATTTGGATTTATTCTACGGAAACTTTCAAGCCTTGAAAAAAATAAATGTGGCGTTTAAGGAACACGAAATTACCGCACTGATCGGACCGTCGGGCTGCGGTAAATCGACATTATTAAAAACATTGAACCGAATGAATGACTTGGTGGAGGGCTGCCACATCAAAGGGACTATCCGTTTAGACGGTGAAGATATTTATGGAAATATGGATATTAACCTACTGCGTAAACGTGTGGGAATGGTATTTCAAAAACCGAATCCGTTCCCTATGAGCATTTATGACAATGTTGCCTTTGGAGCAAGGACGCATGGTATCCGTTCTAAAGCTGCGCTGGACGAAATTGTAGAGCGTTCCTTAAAAGGGGCGGCAATTTGGAACGAGGTAAAAGACAGGCTGAAAAAATCTGCGCTTGGTATGTCGGGCGGTCAACAGCAGCGTCTTTGCATTGCCCGCGCTTTGGCAGTGGAGCCGGAAGTTTTGTTGATGGACGAACCGACCAGCGCACTTGACCCTATTTCTACGGCAAAGGTAGAGGAACTTGCCGCAGAATTAAAAAAGGACTATACCATTGTCATTGTGACACATAATATGCAGCAAGCACTCCGAATTTCCGACAGGACAGCGTTTTTCCTGCTTGGGGAAATGGTGGAGTTTGGAGAAACAGAAAAATTATTCTCCATGCCGCAGGACAAGCGGACAGAGGATTATATTACGGGGAGGTTTGGATAATGCGCCTAAAATTTGATGAACAGTTAGATTTATTAAATAAAGAGTTGATTACAATGGGGGCTTTTTGTGAAAATGCGATTGCTATGTCCGCAAAAGCTCTGACAGAGGGGAATCCCGCGCTTGCAAAGGCTGTTCCCGATCTCTCTGTTCAGATAGACCACAAGGAGCGCGAAATTGAAACTATGTGTCTAAAGCTACTTTTACAGCAGCAGCCCGTGGCAAAAGATTTGAGGGTTGTATCGTCCGCGCTGAAAATGGTGACAGATATGGCAAGAATCGGAGATCAATCCGCAGACATAGCGGAAATTATCACATTAGCCAATATCCACGCCACCGACGACACACAAGTTATCCATGATATGTCGGTTGCTGTCATTAAAATGGTAACGGACAGTATTGACGCTTTTGTGAAAAAGGATATGCAGATGGCGAAAGCCGTGATAGATTATGATGATGTGGTGGATTCCTATTTCGATAAGGTGAAGAAAATGCTGATTGAACTTTTCAGCAAGCCCGAAACAGACGGTGAGTATGCCATAGACCTGTTAATGATTGCAAAATATTTTGAACGTATCGGAGATCATGCGGTCAATATTGCAAAATGGGTTCTGTTCTCAATCACAGGGAACAAAGAGGGGTGAACATACCGCCATTGATGAAATATAGGTAATATGGCATGATTGAGTTCGGAATATTGCCACAGGAAAGAAAGGAGCAGATTTACATGATTTATTGTGTTGAGGACGACAGCTCTATCCGTGATCTGATGATATACACATTAAATTCTGCCGGATTTGAAGCAAAAGGTTTTGACGGCGCGGACACCCTTTTTGACGCTTTGCAGACAGAAAAACCCCAGCTTATTATGCTTGATATAATGCTTCCCGGCGAAGATGGCATTTCCATATTGAAAAAGCTGCGTATGCAGGGGACGACAGAAGATATTCCTGTTATTATGGCAACAGCCAAAGGAACCGAATACGACAAAGTAACCGGGCTTGACTTGGGAGCTGATGATTACCTTGCAAAGCCGTTTGGCATGATGGAAATGATTTCCCGTGTGAAAGCGGTATTGCGCCGTACAAGCCCGAAAGAAGAAACAAAAAAGCTAAAAATTGGAAATTTAGAATTGAATTTGGAAACATATATTGTACTTGTAAACAACGAACGGGTTCAGTTGACACTGAAAGAACATAAGCTGCTCCATACTTTTATGGAAAACCCCGGACGGGTGTTTACACGCGATCAGCTTCTTGAAATGATATGGGGCATTGACTACATAGGAGAAACCCGAACCGTAGATGTTCACATTGGAACACTCCGAACAAAATTAGGCGAATGTGGGAGCTATATTGAAACGGTACGGGGAGTTGGGTATCGAATGGAGGGGGAAGTATGACGAAACGAATTTTTCGTTCAATCTGCCTTGTCGCATTGACTGTTTTTCTTGCGTCTGTTGTCCTGTTCATGGGTGTTCTGTATGAATACTTTTCAAATGTTGAACAGACACAGCTAAAAATGCAGACAACCCTTGCCGCACAGGGCGTTACAAATGAGGGCATTGATTATTTCCATGATTTGAAAGTGAAAAATTATCGTATATCGTGGATTGATGCAGAGGGAAATGTTGTTTTTGATAGTGCGTCTGATACTTCGGAAATGGAAAATCATTTAGAGCGGGAAGAAGTGCGGGAAGCCCTTTCTTCGGGCTATGGTGAAAGCAGACGGTATTCTGCTACTTTGATGGAGCGTTCGTTTTATTCCGCTCAGAAACTCAATGATGGTACCATATTACGGCTTTCCATATCTCAAAATTCTATATTGACGCTCCTTTTAGGCATGACACAGCCGATTTGCATTATATTTGTGATCGCGCTGATTCTTTCTATTGTTTTGGCTATTCAAGTTTCAAAAAAAATAGTAAAGCCATTAAATGAAATTGATCTTGATAATCCGTTGTCAAATGAGGGCTATGATGAGCTTTCCCCTTTTTTACGGCGTATTGACAGCCAGCAAAAACAGCTGCGGGGACAGAAAGCCGAACTTCTCCAAAAAGAGAATGAATTAAATACGATTATCGGCAGCATGAATGAAGGCATGATTCTCCTAAATCAAAAAGGAAAAATTATCAGTATAAACCCTGCGGCAAGAAAACTGTTAGACGCTGACACAGACTGTATCGGTTCTGATATGCTGTCCTTGTGCCGTAATCTTGAATTGCAGGAAATCCTTACGAAAGCCCTGCAAGGGGAACGGGGCGAGAACATTATCCGGCTGTATGGAGAAAGCTATCAAATTGACGCTAACCCGATCACTTCTGAAAACATTGTGAAAGGAGCCGCGCTTTTCTTTTTCAATGTGACAGAAAAAGAAAAAGCGGAACAGATACGGCGCGAATTTACCGCTAATGTGTCCCATGAATTAAAAACCCCGCTTCACTCCATTTCCGGGTATGCGGAGCTTTTGAAAAACGATATGGTAAAGGAGAATGATAAAATACCCTTTGCCGGAAAGATTTATGATGAAGCCGGACGAATGATACGGCTTGTGGAGGACATTATCAGTCTTTCGCACCTTGACGAAGGTGCGGACGATATGCAGAGAGAAAATATCGACCTATACACATTGGCAGAAAAGGCGGTACAGAGCTTAGAGCCACAGGCAGATACCGTATGTGTTGCATTGGAGCTTTCCGGCGTTCCGGCTCCCCTTAACGGCATACCACAGCTTTTATACAGTGTGATTTATAATCTTTGTGACAATGCGATTAAGTATAACCATGAAAACGGAAAAGTAATGGTGAACATACAGAATGAAAACGGCATGGTAGTTTTATCAGTGGAGGATACAGGGATAGGAATTGCCCCCGAACATCAAGAGCGGATTTTTGAGCGTTTCTATCGTGTTGATAAGAGCCATTCTAAGGCAGTAGGGGGAACCGGGCTTGGGCTTTCTATTGTGAAACACGCTGCTAAAATCCATAATGCCAAAGTTGATGTAAAAAGCCATGCTGGAAAAGGCACGACGGTTATTGTAACATTTCCCCAATAAAAAATTTGAACTGTTTTTACTATCTTTTGTCATAAGAATGTATTAGAAAAAGCTGAACCGATAACATGCATAATCAGCAGTTATCGGTTCGGTTAATCCGCTTCAAATTGTTAATTAAACAGCTACACTATACAAATATTGAGCATATCAATACAATTATTATAGACATTACCATAATTCCAATGAATCCTCCGCATCCATCCACATTTGCATATTCCCTTCAAGATACAGTCTTGCGTATTCAAGCGGCTCATCTATTGCCAGAGCATTTAAGGCACATTTAGAGCAGGGAGTAGTTTTCAATCCTTCTTCCGCTTTATTACAGTCTATCCGCAAGAAATAACCTGCATAAGTGTATACGTCAATGCTGTTATGGAGGATATTGTATGTTGCATAAATCATATTCATATTTAGTCTGTCCTCTTTTCATTGATTTTTTGAAAGCATTTCAATCAGTTTACCAATTCCCGTATATTTTGTGTTATAATGTTTTATGTGATTTTGTTTCCCTTATTTTTTCCCTTATCAGGGTTCGTAATGCCCTGTGGGAAGATATAATACAAGGGAAACAATAAGGGAAAGCTCATCTGCGATAAACTTAGTATTTTCAAGGGTTAGCCGAGATTTTAATAACAAAATATAACAGCTAATATTTCCCTTAAAAAACATCAAATCACAATCAGAATTGGTAGATGAGGAAAAGACCGTGATAGAGCTAAATGCATTTAAAAAGCTAATGGAGGAAAATGATGACCGCCTGCCTCTTTTGACGCTTGACGAATTTTTTGAGGGAAATACGGAGGAAGATTCCATTGCACCAAATGACTGTGACTTTGGACGCCCTTCCATTGCTGAAATATGGGAACTGATGCGGGAACTTGAGAAAAGGCCAGATGTCGCATGGATTCGTATTGAACTGCACAATGACACAGAAATTACAGAGTATGATGGAAAAGAGATATTGGTTCTTGCGGGAGAATCGCCTATAATATGTACCTCCCTTTCAGCACCAGAATTGGAAACACTTGCAAGATGCAAATGGCTGTGCTCGGGAGGGGCAGAGGAATGGAATGCATCTGCGATGGATTCCCTGTTTTCCCGCAGACCGCCTGTTCCTGATGGTTTTCACTGTTTTGCTATTGTGTGGGATTGATAAATGCACAGCAAAAATTCCACTTAGCCGGATAATCTGTCAAATCTGTTATTTGCCCCTCACGAATTCTTTGAACCAGCAACTTTGTATCCTCCTCAGTTTTACAGTATAATCGTATCCCTTTGTTACTTCCGGCAAGCATCAAATTTACATTATACTAAATCACCCTGGGATTTCTGGAACAAAATACCCTTGATACACGAACATCCATTATCTCTTCATCTATCTTTACACGAACCTCTACAGAAACATCCCGCATAAGCTTCTCCCCCTCCATATCCTCATTTATATATTTCCATTATCTGCAATATATACGCTACAGTCAAATTCTATTAAAAATACAGCCCCCCAAATATTATCCTCCCCCTCGGCCTATCACACAAAATACCAGGAAAACCATCCGCCCACACCCCACAGGGGCCGCCGCAAAACAAGCCAGCAGACTTTTCCGATATCCAGTGTCCGGCTGTTCACGGACATGGTGTCTGATATGGACGGACAATACTCAAAACTCACAAATCTAAAAAACAAAAAAGATTGTCCGTACAGAGCAGACGCCGTGTACGTGAACCGTCCGAACCGTTGTGATAAGGAGGGACCCACAAGGTGGGAGGATTCCTTATTGCTGGGATATGGAAATGGCTGCCGGCTTGTTTTGCGACGGCCCCGTCCGTCCCCCCTTGCTACAAAAAGATCCCAATAAACTGACTGGCAAGCACCACCATAACAAGGGCAATGGGATAAGTAGCCGCATAAGCCGACGCCACATCATCCGTCTCCGTCACACGAATCAGCGTCCCAAGAGCCGGAGTACTGGTCATCCCGCCGCAGATAGATCCAAGGGTATTAAAAATACTAAGCCTCAGCACTTTCGCCGCAAACACATACCCAAGCAGCATAGGAATCAGCGTCATCAGTGCCCCGTAGAAGAACAAAAGCGCCCCCTGCTCCTTTAAGATCTCCACAAACCCCGAACCGGCCTGGGACCCTGCCCCAAGCAGAAACAGCGCAAGGCCAAACTCTCGAAGACACTCCAAAACATGCTTCTCCACCTTAACACTTAAGCGGCCAATATGCCCAAAATGCCCCAAAATCAGCCCTGCAATCAAAGGCCCGCCGGAAGTCCCAAGGGCAAACACCGCACCTCCGGGCAAAGGAATCTCAATCTTCGCCAGAATAATCCCAAAAGCAATCGCCAAAGAAAACGGGAAAAATCCCATACTATCCGCATAAAACAGCTCTTCCTTCTTCGTCTTATGATACTCCTCTTCCTCCACATTCGCCGCAGCCTCATACTTGGCACGCTCCTTTGCCATATCAACCTTCAAAAGCTTCGGCACAAGCTGAACAAAAAGAACCACCCCAATAACGCCGAAAGGATAAGCAATCCCATATCCAACGGAAGCCGCCTCAGACCCCGTAGCCTCCAGAGCCGCCGCAAGACCCGGCGTACTGGTAAGAGCTCCGGTCATCATCCCAAGGCTGATATCCACCGGCACCCCAAAAACCGTAATCACAAACACACAAGTCAGGGCTCCGGCAGCAATCACAATAATCCCCAGCAAAATATAAGACGTGGCATTCAGCTTAAAATTCCGGAAAAACTTCGGTCCCGCAATGAATCCAACCGAAGTCACAAAGCAAATCAGCCCCAAGTTCTGCACCAAAGAAGGAATCTCCACTCCTAAATGACCGAAGACCAGGGCCACCAGCAAAATACCGGCGGTCCCCAGCTCCAGTCCGCAAATCTTAATACTGCCAATCAGATAACCGATAACGGCAATGAGAAATACCATCATCAGCGTATTCGAAAATATATTCTCCTGAAACCAAGTAACCAGTCCCATTACACACTCCCCTTCCAATTATCTCAATAGACAGCAAGCCAGACGCCCATGTCACTGCACGGACATCTGGCCCTTGTCTCATAAGTAAAGTCTCACATCACGCCGCCCATATTTTATTTCGGCATACCAAAAGTATACTTAGGCAGAAGCAGCGGAGAAACCTCTCCCGTATGCAGATCCGCTTTCTCAAGCTCTCCTGCGTAAGCCTGAATGTGATCAAGGTTCATAGTTCCAAGAGTTACCTCTTTACACTTCGCCGCCGCAGCCTTACCCGCATTTCGGCCAAACACAATAATATCCAGCAGAGAATTACCCATGAGACGATTTCTTCCATGAATACCTCCCACAGCCTCACCTGCCACCAGAAGATTGGGAATCGCCTTGGTAAAGCCCTCACCGCCGATCTCCAGGCCGCCGTTCTGATAATGAAGCGTGGGATAAATGAGAATCGGCTGCTTTCTCATATCAATGCCATAATTCAAATACATCCTGAGCATAGCAGGAATCCGCTTCTCAATGGTTCCCTCGCCGTGAATCATCTCAATCATAGGCGTATCCAGCCAGATACCAAATCCGGTAGGTGTGGGCACACCCTTACCTCTCTCCTTGCACTCCCGAATAATAGAAGCCGCAGACACATCACGAGTTTCCAGAGGATGCATAAACGCCTCACCCTCCGCATTGATCAGCATAGCTCCCAGAGAACGCACTTTCTCCGTTACCAGAGCACCGAAGATCTGTGCCGGATAAGCAACGCCCGTAGGATGATACTGAATGGTATCCTGGTACAGCAAAGGAGCTCCTGCACGATAACCCATCACCAGACCATCTGCAGTTGCACCATAGTGGTTGGATGTAGGGAAATTCTGATAATGAAGCCGTCCCGCACCGCCGGTAGCAATAATCACCGTTTTCGCCTTTGCCACCTTGTACTCGCCCGTCTCCATATTTTGAAGCACGGCACCGGCTGCCTGTCCCCTGTCATCCTTAATCAGCTCTACCGCCGCCGTAAAGTCCGCAATGGGAATCTGACGGTTCCACACCTCGTCACGAAGCACTCGCATAATCTCCGCACCGGAATAATCCTTGCAGGCATGCATACGCTTTCTGGAGGTTCCGCCGCCGTGGGTGGTTACCATTCTGCCGTCCTTATCCTTGTCAAACATCACGCCCAGCTCGTTGAGCCATTTAATCGCATCGGGAGCCTCCATAACCAGACGGCGTAAGAGCTCCGGCCTTGCGGCAAAATGTCCGCCTCCAAAGGCATCCAGATAATGTCGCTCCGGAGAATCGTTCTCCTTATCCGCCGCCTGGATTCCGCCCTCGGCCATCATGGTATTGGCATCACCGATACGAAGCTTTGTCACCATCATGACATTGGCTCCTGCCTCATGAGCCTCAATGGCTGCGGAGGAACCTGCGCCGCCGCCGCCGATAACCAGAACATCCACGTCATAAGCCGCATGATTCAAGTCAATGGGCACATCCTTGATCCGGCTGTTGGAGTGTAACAGAGTTCCCAATTCAAAGGGCACTTTCTCACCCTTGTTGGGTCCTACTTTTAACTCCTGAAAGCCCTCCTGACGATAATCAGGATGAAATTTGCGGAGAAGCTCATCTTTTTCCTCGGCCGTCATTCTTCTGGGCTCCATGCCGATTCGCTCGGCTCTGGTAGCCTCTACCTTTTTAATGGATTCCAACATTTCTGCTGTAAACATATGTGCTCCCCTCCTATTTCTCAATATCCCTGTTGTTGTAGAGTTCTTTCATTTCCTCAATGGGCTTTTGCATAACCTGCTCAATAAGGCTGTCAAACTCACCGCTGTTAATAGCCTCCACACGCTCGGCCAGGTGCTCGGACTTGGGAGCAATGTATTTTCCGGTAAGACGTCTTGCAAGCACGCCCACCATGGGGTGAGAAATACCTGCCGGACAGCGTGAGGTACAGATGCCGCAGCCGATACAGTCAAAAGATTCCTCCGCACACTTCTCAAAATCGCCCCTCTGTGCGTATGCAATATACTGCATAACACTTAAGCTCTGGGGACAGCCCTTGGTACAGGCATTACAGCCGATACAGCTGTAGATCTCCGGATAAAGCTCCATCATAATCTTCTGCTTTGCCTCTACCTCATTGATATCATAATTTCTCTTATCCGTGGGGAAGAACGGCAGGGTTGCCACATACATTCCCTCCTGTACCTGGGTCTGGCATGCCAGACAGGTTTTCAGCTCGTTATTTCCCTTGATTCTGTAAATGGTGGCACAGGCACCGCAGAATCCATGACGACAGCCGCAGCCCCGAACTAATTTATAGCCTGCATATTCCATTGCGGTCATAATGGTTAATTCGGCCGGTACGGAATACTGTTTTCCAAAAAAATATACGTTTACCATTTCCTGCATTTTATTTTTACCAGTCCTTTCTGTTTATTATCTAAATGCTGCCTTGCAGAGCACACCTCAATTTCGCTTCCGCTCCATTTCGGTTGGGGCATTCGCCCCATACAGACAAAAGCTAAATCATTGCCTTACATGCAAACATGACGGCCATGCTTTACCTTTTGTCTGTGCGCTGCTCATTGCTGTCAATACTCCGGCGGCAGTTCATCTATCTCATCAAACCTGAATACCGGCCCATCCTTGCACACATATTTAGATCCAATATTGCATCGTCCGCATTTTCCGATTCCGCACTTCATGCGAAGCTCCAGTGTGGTGTAAATCTGCTCCTTGGTAAAGCCCATCTCCGTAAGCCCCGCCAGTACGAATTTGATCATAATGGGCGGTCCGCAGACAAGAACTTTTTTGTCGGTGGTAAATCCAATCTCCTTTAAGTAGGAGGGAACAAAGCCCACATGGCCGTCCCAGCCCTCCTGCTCCCGGTCGATAGTCAGATATACATCCACGCCATCAGTCTTGCACCAAACCTGCTGAATCTCCTCTAACTGCACCAGATCGTCTGCAGAACGGGAGCCGTAGAGAATCTCCACCGTCCCGTAATTCTCCCGGTTATCCAGTACGTAGTTGATCACGGAGCGAAGAGGTGCAAGGCCGATTCCTCCGGCGATAAACAGAAGATTTTCTCCCTTAAGAGCCGTCTCCACCGGAAATGCATTTCCGTAGGGTCCTCTTACGGTAATCTCATCCCCCGGATTCATCCCGTGAAGCACATCCGTAAGACTTCCGCACCGCTTGATGGAAAATTCCTGAAATTCCTTGTTGGTTGGGGAGGAAGTAATGGAAAACATGGCCTCTCCCACGCCAGGTACGGACACCATGGCACACTGGCCCGGCATATGCTCGAAAAGCTTCTTCCCGTCCCGTCCTACTACACGGAATGTCTTAACATCCGGGGTTTCGGTACGGATATCTGTAATAACGCCAATCATTGGAATCAGCATGTCACTTTTATGATTTCCTCCGCAGGTACACTCGCCCATTACGCTTCACCTCCCAGTTTCTTAATCACCTTTACAATATTTAAAGAAGCCGGACATTTGCTCACACAGCGGCCGCAGCCCACGCAGGAGAACATGCCGTCGTTATTGGCCGGATAGTACACAAGCTTGTGCATAAAACGCTGGCGGAACCGCTGCATCTGACTGGTACGCATATTGCCGTGGGCCATCATGGTAAAGTCAGAGTACATGCAGGAATCCCAGCAGCGGTAACGCTGCACGCCGCTTCCCGTATTAAAGTCCTTAATATCGTAGCACTGACAGGTGGGGCACACAAAGGTACAGGTGCCGCAGGCCAGACAGGGCTGATACATTTCCTCCCACAGGGGAGAGTCAAACAGCTCCATGGTCTTTTCCGGGGTAAACCGGGAAAGATCAAGGTGGGAATAGGGAAGCTTTTCGATAATGGCCTGAATCTGCTTCTTCTCTTCCTCCACAGCCGTGTCATCCCCGTCCGTAAATAGTTCCTTTACGCTCTCGGTCAGTCTCTCGCCCTTTTCTGTCAGGGCTTTCCAGTACAGATCCTCACCTACAAACCAGGCTGCCACGTCAGATGCCGGATTGGCTGCGTCAATACCGAAGACCTTGCAGAAGCAGGTTTCCTCCGGCTCATGGCAGGCAATAGCTACCACGGTGCCGTGCTCCCGGCGTGCCGCATAAAAGCTGTCCACCGGGTCATTTAAAAATACATTGTCCAGAACCTTTAAGCCCTGCACGTCACAGGCTCGCATGCCAAATACCACAAAAGGCTCATCCGTAAGCTTCGCCGGATCGATGGAAAGCTTTCCGTCCTCATTTTTACAGCTATATAAAGTCTCGCTCTGAGGGAAGAAACAGTCCTTGCCGGATTTCACGGTTTTCAGGGTATCCAGATCCACCTGCACCTCTTCGGTCCAGAGACCATAGTTGGTCTGATCGGCTTTCCGAATAGGAAGAAACAAATCCTGTGCCCCGGCCATTGCCGCAAATAATTCCGGCAGACGGTCTTTCTTTATCTGATACATTTAGTGCTTCCCTCCTCTCTCGGTGACAACACTCGGCTCCACGTCCTCGAACATATAATCGGTAAGAGGTGCACGACTGTCCGTATCCTCCCCTGCCTGATAGGGTCCGTAGAACTCGTTGATATCCTTGATAAACTTCCGGTTCAGGAGGTGAAGCGGAATTCCCTGGGGACATACCCGGCTGCACTCGCCGCAGTCCGTGCACCGGCCCGCCACATGGAACGCCCGGATCACATGGAACATCTGCTCCTCAAAGGTATCCACATTGGCTTTCTGGGCCGAGTCAAACTTATTGCTGTCAAAGACACATTTTAAGCAGCTGCAGGCCGGACAGGCATTCCGGCAGGCATTGCAGCGGATACACTTACTAAGCTCATTCTGCCAGAATGCAAAACGCTCCTTTGGCATCATGGCTTCCAGCTTCTCCACCATCTCAAAACGGTTGCCTTTGGGTCCGGCTTCCTCCCCCTCCTGGGCACCAATCAGTTCGTCGTACACCAGATGGGTCTTACCCTTGCAGACGGTACAGCGTTCCAACAGTGCGTCGTCAAAGGGGAATTCCTTTTCCCCGTAAATGGTCTGAATCTTCAACATATCTCCGTCCTGGGAAATGGACTCAATTCCCTTGATGCCTGCATTTTTAATCTTATCAATATCTAAAGTTCCCTTGCAGCCCACGCCGATGATGTAGGTCTTTTCCCGGTTTACCCGGTGCTCCTTAATGAGCTGATTGAAGCTGTAGGTATCGCAGGGCTTCAAGAATACCAGGGTATTTCTCTCCATTTTCCCTGCCTGGATCATATATTTGCTTAAGTTAGCTCCGCAGAAGCCGTCGTACACGAAGTCCGCTAATTCCTCCGGGCTGTTAAAGTAGGCAGGCTCCGGATTGTAGCCCAGATCTCCCTGCTTCCATCCAAGAACACGTACCACGGTTCCGTCGGTAAGGAGTTCCTTTGCTCGTTCCATTAATCGTTCTTGCATCGCAAATCCCCCAATCTCACATTTTCGCCCAGGGAATGAATCTTGGCTACAAA
Source organism: Clostridia bacterium (assembly GCA_910574835.1). GTDB lineage: Bacteria > Bacillota > Clostridia > Lachnospirales > Lachnospiraceae > Laedolimicola. The sequence continues at coordinate 23,792 of CAJTDE010000041.1, forward strand.
CTCATTCATGGTGGTGGAGAACTTCACGCCCTCTGCTGCGGACACCCATTCCACACGGGTACGGCCGTTTTCCACGCCAAGATAATCCAGCATGGAGAACAAAAGGGTCATTCTTCTTCTCGCATAATAGTTGCCGGTTGTATAATGGCAGTCTCCCGGATGGCAGCCGCACAGGATCACGCCGTCGGCTCCACGCTGAAACGCCCTTAAAATAAACATGGGATTTACACGGCAGGAGCAGGGCACACGGATGATCTTCACGTCCGCCGGATAGGCAAGCCTGCTGCTGCCGGCCAGATCGGCTCCCGCATAACTGCACCAGTTACAGCAGAAAGCTACGATCTTAGGCCGAAATACTTGTGTTTTTTCTACTTGCATATCGCATCCACCTCCGCAAGAATTTGTCGATTCGAGAAGCCCTGTAGATCCATAGCCCCCGACGGGCAGGCAACGGTACATGCACCGCAGCCCTGGCAGAGTGCACTGTTGACATTGGCCACTCTTCTCGTCTCACGGATGCCGTGATCATTAACCTCTCTCTCCTCATAGGAAATGGCTCCGTAGGGGCATACCTTTTCACAGGATGAGCAGCCGTTACAGAGAAGCTCGTCGGACTTGGCCACACAGGGGTTGGTTACCAGGTGATCCTTAGCCAGAAGCCCTACTACCTTTACGGCGGCAGCACCGGCCTGGGCTACGGTCTCCGGAATGTCTTTCGGTCCCTGGCAGACGCCGGAGAGGAAAATCCCCGCCGTGGGAGATTCCACCGGACGCAGCTTTGCGTGGGACTCGGTTAAGAAGTTGTTGGTATCAATGCTTGCGGTGAGCATGGTGGCAATCTTACGCACATCCGGGTTGGGCTCAATGGCCGTAGCCAGAACTACCATATCCGTCTCCATGAGAATCCGCTTGTTGTCGATTAAGTCAACACCCTGAACCAGAAGCTTGTCGCCTTTCTCCGCAACCTTTCCTACCTGGCCCTTAATGTAATTTACACCGTATTCCTCTACGGCTCTCCGGTAGAACTCGTCAAAGTTCTTACCAGGGGTACGAACGTCTATGTAGAATACCGTAACCTCCACATCCGGATACTTGTCACGGATGAGCATGGCGTGCTTTGCCGTGTACATACAGCAGATCTTGGAGCAATAGCTCTTTCCTCTCTTGTCCGCACAACGGGAGCCTACGCACTGGATAAATACCATAGACTTGGGAGCCTTGTGATCGGACATGCGCTCTAAGTGTCCTTTGGTGGGTCCCGCCGCGTTCATTATACGCTCAAGCTCTAAGGATGTAATTACATCGGGGCTGGTGCTGTAGGAATACTCATCAAACTTGTCAAGCTTGATGGTATCGAAGCCCGTAGCTACCACGATAGCGCCGTAATTCTGAGTTACGATCTCATCCTTTTGCTCATAGTCAATGGCTCCGGCCTGACATACCTTGGCACAGACACCGCATTTTCCCGTCTTGAACTTGATGCAGCTCTCCCGGTCAATCACCGGAACATTGGGAATGGCCTGGGCAAAGGGGGTATAGATGGCGCTTCTGTTATTTAACCCCCGGTTGAACTCGTTGGGCGTCTTCTTGGAAGGACATTTCTCCTGGCAGACGCCGCAGCCGGTACATTTACTCATATCCACGCTTCTGGCCTTTTTGCGGATATCCACCTGGAAGTCTCCCACAAAGCCGGATACCTTTTCCACCTCGCTGTAGGTGTAAATGGTGATTTTGTCATGGGCCGCAGCCTCCACCATCTTCGGTGTCAGAATACAGGCCGAGCAGTCCAGTGTGGGGAATGTCTTGTCAAGCTGGGACATTCTTCCGCCGATACTTGGTGTCTTTTCTACGATATCTACCTCGTAGCCTGCATCCGCAATATCAAGGGCTGTCTGAATACCGGCGATTCCGCCGCCGATAACTAAGGCTCTCTTTACAACTCTGCTGGTGCCTGCCTGCAAGGGAGCGTTTAAGGTTACCTTTGCAATGGCCGCTCTTGCCAGAATCACCGCTTTTTCTGTAGCTTCTTCTATATCTTTATGAATCCAGGAACAATGCTCACGAATATTGGCGATCTCTACCATGTAGGGATTGATGCCTGCGCGCTCTGCCGCCTGGCGGAATGTATTTTCATGCATTCTCGGGGAGCAGGAGCAGACTACAATGCCTGTCAGGTTTTTCTCTTTGATTGCTTCACGGATCTTAAGCTGTCCGGCTTCGGAGCACATATACTGATAGTCCTCTGCGTGGACAACCCCCGGCTCTTTTGCCGCCGCTTCCACCACCCGGGCAACGTCAACGGTTGCCGCAATGTTGGTGCCGCAATGGCAGACAAATACTCCTATTCTTTGCACGTGATTCACCTCCAACCTTTCTGAAATTTATTTGCTGTACTTACGAAATGCACTTGCAAGAAGCTGCTGTGGAAGCTCTTCGTCGAGAAGCTCCGGCACCTCGCCCGGTGTCAGGTAATTGCCGCCTCTCTCTCGAATCACCATAAGGCGTACCGCCTCAATCAGCTTCGCCGGCTTCACGTCTCTGGGACAACGCTCCACGCAGGCAAAGCAGGACAGGCATTTCCAGATGCTCTTTGACTCCAGAAGTGCTTTTACGTCTGCGTTCTGCACGTAGGAGACAAACTGATGGGGACGGATGTCCATTTCCTCGTAGGCCGGGCAGGAGGCGGAGCATTTTCCGCATTTCATACATTTCTTTGTGTTGACGCCGCTGATTTCTTTGATCAGCTCCGCCTGTTCTTGTTCTGTTCTATGCACCTTTTCCGACCTCCTTTATTCCTGCGGGCAACGAGCCAAGCGGACATGCTGGCATGTCCATTTGGCGACTGCCGCAAGGGTCAAAGACCCCGCAGCTTGCTGAACTACAAGCTTGATGCCCCGTAGCTTGCTGCGGGGTCTTTGACTCCGTGATAAGACCAAGGGCTTCTGCCAAAAGCTCCGTGATATAGTGAACGGGAAGCTTCTTGGATGTGCCGCTGTTTTTCAAGTTGTAAAGGCAGAGAGGACAGGCTGTAATCAGCTCCCCGGCTCCCTTATCGGCCGCGGAATCCATCACCTGATCCACCAGATTTCCGACCAGGGCTTTTTCCTTCAATGATATGTAGCCGCCGCAGCACTCGTTCCGGTAAGGATAAACCACCGGCTCTGCGCCTATAGCTCTGATAAAGTCCTCAATGATGGTAGGATTCTCCGGATCGTCAAAGGCCATCACGCCGCTTGGACGAAGGAGCAGGCAGCCGTAGTAGGCGCCGATTTTTCTGCCCGTTAATGGATTTACCACCTTTTCTTTTACCGCGTCAAAACCTATGCGGTCGCGAAGCACCTCCAGAAAATGAAAGACTTTTGTCTCTCCCTCGTAGGGGGTGTTGAGCTTTAAGTAGTTGTTGGCCCTTGTGCGGATGTCCTCTACGTTTTTCATATCGTCGTTTACGCGCTTAATTACGTGGTGGCAGGCGGAGCAAAGGGTCACCAGATCGCGGTCCTTTTCCTTCGCGTCGTTTAGTGCGCGTACTGCTGAGAGCTTGGTGGCTATCTCGTCGGAAGCCTGGGGATAGACGGCGCCGCAGCACTGCCATTCCTCAATTTCCTCCAGGGTAAAGCCTAAAGCCTCGGCTGACATTCTGGCATATCGATCCAGGTCCTGGGCCTTGTTTTTCAAGGTACAGCCCGGATAATAGCTGTATACCATTTGGCTAACCTCCTTTTCTTTGATAACACTCGGAACTGCCTGTTGATTTGGTGCGGGGCAATTCGAGTATACATGATGTCACGATTCACGGCTTTCCCGCCGGCAGTATGGACAGACGGGCGGATGCTGTGAATCGTGATTTTTATGTTTGAAAATTGCTTCTATTGATTATAGCATATCTTTTTTGTGGAAGTCATTTTCCAAATATTCGTAAGATGATGATTCTTTTATTCTTTGTTACTGTTCATTCCGGGAATCAGAACCTGGAGCCAGCAAATCTCCATTATAAACGCCGCTTTCCCAAATTTTTTCAAATTCTTCCCGGCAATCACAAATGCTGAAATTCACCTGTCTGTTTGCAATAGTTACACAATCTCAAAAAAGTATTTTAATCTTGGCTGCACACATCCTTAATAAATGCCTTCAAGGTGTCTGCGGAGTGAACCATCTGCTGCTGCTCCTGGTCTGTCATGCTGATTTTCAGAACCTTGCCGATTCCGTCGCTGTTTATCACGCAGGGAAGGCTGATGCAGGAATCCGCCATATCGCCGTAGTCGTCGCCTAACACGTGGGCTACGGGAAGTACGGTATTCTGATCCTTAATGATGGACTCTACGATACGTAAGGTGGACATGGCGATTCCGTCAAAGGTAGCTCCCTTTAAGGAGATAACGTCCGCGCCGCCGGAGCGTGCCTTCTGAGCGATCTCTTCTTTTTCCTTCGCCCGTACCTCAGGATCCTGGGAGAGGAAATGATCTACCGGCTCTCCTGCCACGTTCACACCGCTCCAGATGGGCACCTGTGCATCTCCGTGCTCGCCTAAGATGTAACCCTGGATATCGCGGATATCCACATGACAGCGCTCGCTGATCAGATAACGGAAACGTGCTGTGTCCAGAGAGGTTCCCGTACCTATTACACGGCCGGTGGGCAGTCCGGTTTCCTTCTGAATCAGGTAGGTGTTGACGTCTACTGGGTTGGCAACTACAATAATCAGCGGATTCTTGGCGTACTGCATAATGTTTCTGGCAATGCTCTTTGCTACTCCGGTGTTGACCTTTGCCAGATCGAGGCGTGTCTGGCCCGGCTTTCTGGGAACGCCTGCCGTTACAATGATAGCCTTTGCGTCGGCACACTCCTCATATCCGCCCTGGCGTACTCGTACCTGGCTGTAGAATGCGGTGCCGTGGGAGATATCCAGCGCTGCGCCCTTGGCTCGATCCTCGTCTACGTCGATGATGACGATCTCGCTTACCTGTGTTTTCAGCATCAAGGTGTAACAAATGGTTTCTCCTACCTTACCTGCGCCAACTACAACGATCTTGTTTGCTGTTTCCTGACTCATACTTTTACCTCTCTCTTTCCTTTGATTTCCGCTACAATCTGCCCTTCGCTGTTTTGCCCTGAAATATATCTGATTGGATGAAACCGATATATCGAAGGGGTATGCATGAATGGGATACCCTTTGGGTATGGGAAGGGGAAATGTAACGAATTTCTTCCATGTTTCGGGACTGATTGATAATTTTATATCAATTGGGTTCATTATAGCACGTTGTTAAACAATTAACAACCCCTGGCGCAGATTATTTTAAAGTTTTTTAAAAACCAGAATGTCTCGTAAATCAAAGCTTTTGCAGTAAGCTGTAGAGGTCCTAATCTGGCGCGATGCTTGAGAAGGCGAGACAGTCCTTGTCAAATGGACATACCAGCGCAAAACGGCCCTTTTGGACACGAAATTAGCCTGGAGCATATCTACTTGGCTGTTATCCACGGCAATCAAAAGAAAATGTCTTTGCTTTTTAAATATTCTCTGTATTTTTCTAATTTTTTCTATTTTTTGAGTATTTTGTTTGATTTTGTAAATGAATGGGATCGGGGATGGGATTGTTAAATTCTTAACTTTATTAAGTAAAAATATGAACTTTATGCAGAAAAAAGCACGAAGAACCTCTTTTTTTCTTCGTGCTTTCCATTCATTACTTTTTAACTCTGCTGTCTTTCCAATTCCGCAATCCGACGCAGAGCTGCTTCAAGCTGTTTCGATTTTTGACGTTCAGACTCCTCTATTTTATCAGCACGTATTTTTTGCTGCTCTAGCTCTTCTTTCTTATGTTCCAGCTCTTCACTCTTATGCTTCAACTCTTCACTCTTATGCTTCAGCTCTTCTCTCTTTTGCTCTAACTTCTCCTGCATCTCATCAATCATCAGCTGTACCGTATTCCGGTCCAGTTCCCGCAGTTCCTTTGAAAAAAGTCCCATGATATCCTCCATATTCCGGCACATCTCATACGCCTCTTCATACATGGGCTTAAACTGCGGATAAGCCTCTATCAGCCTCACAATCTCCTCCGGCTTTTCCCCACAGAAAAACATAAGCCATGCATCCAATTTCCCTGTAATACCTTTATTGTGCTGTCTTTTCTTAAAAATGTCAATAGGGATGAATACATATTTCTGGAGAAGTTCCACCTTGATCCCCGTATCAGACTTCTGCTCGGAACGGTGTATGTAAACATCGGGAAATTCATGAAATTCTTCCGGACTGGATTCAAACAATACAATATTATAAACAGACTTTATATCCCGGTAACTGAATTTTTTCCGCTTCTTATTACGCACGCGCTTATACTGCCTCAGCAAAAGATCCGCCGAATAACAAGCGCTGCGCTCCCCCGGAAACTTATATCCAAGCTTCTGAACCTCCACATTTGCCAGGCTTCCGTCCTTAAGCTCCACCACAATATCCGTAATCAACAGCGAGCTTTCATCCGCAAGACGGGTGGAATCATTGGGAAGCACCGCATGAATTTTCACCGGAGTACCCAAAATCAACGACAAAAATTCATTCAGCCGTTCCGGCGCGCTTTCCGGGTTCATCACCTCTTTAAAAAACCCATCATAGAGCATCCTCGGCCCCTTCACCCCCGTACAAAAATCCAGAAATTCCTCCTGCTGCTCCTCCGTCCAGGAATAAAACATTTTCAAAAGCTCCTTTTTATCATGTATCTTCTCCAACACCTCCTTCCGCTCCTGAATCATGGGAAAATGCTGTTTCAAATCTGCCATAAACCTGCTCCTTTCTTATTACTAATTTGTCCATTCCTTTCTACTACTAATTTGTGCATATTCTTTGCGCATAGAGGCATATACCTCAAGGCATCTTCTCTTTATCTTTTAGGTAAACTTGCCTTACCCATAATGTATTTCATCAATCCACACGTATTTTTGTCCATAAAGATATATCCTTAATTCCATCCAAGCCCTGACTAAAAAGTACCATATCTTAATTAATATGCACTATTAGGGCTTCCTCCCAAGATATACCTTTACATCCATTTGCTGAAAATCTCTCCGACCTGGAGACATAGACAAAAGACATTTCGTAACAGACCATCACTACCAGAAATAATTCCTGTCCGTATCTGCATCATAACACAGATTACAAATTTTTACAACCTAAATTTTCAAAAACCTACTTGCAAAAATAAACCCCAAAATAAACCTATTCTGTTTTTTTGAGTTATTGACGCATTTTCAACACAGCGGAAAACAGGCAGGAAGAACGAGGGTGCCGCTCAAACATCTAATTTGATCATTTTGCGGCACCCTCTTTTCTGTTTTTAGACACAAAAACGGAGGGCAGAGCGTTTTCAGCGGGGAAATGTGCTATACTTGAGGCGGAAAATCAACCGGCAAATCGGTATTTACCCCCATATTTTTTTATCAAGCGGCACAGCACACCCCCATGATGCCGCCGCTTTCTGAAACATCTTTTTCCCAAAAGTTTTGAATACGAGCTGCATTATCAAACGCACAGGCAGCGGAAAATATTCAGGACCGGTAAATTTCTTTGCTTCTTCACGTAAGAACCCATCTCCCTCCGTAAACAGTTCCCCCATCGCCTGATACGGTTTTGTGATCTGCTCCTGCTTCTCTTCATTTAATAAACGGATTCCGAAATTATCTCCTTTTACCAAACAACCGCCATAGCGGACACCCAGATATTCCGGCAGCTTCGCCAGAAATTCCTCACCGCATCGAAGCTGACACCCCTCCGCAAAACCGCTTTGCAGAAGAAATGAAATTCTTGTATGCTCATTCTTTCTCGGCAGAGTTTCCAAAAACTCCAAAAGAAGCCCGGGTATACATTCCACATATAATGGAAGCGCAATCAATATTTCCTCATTCTTTATATAAGCGTCCCGTATGATTTCCCATGATTTACGGTTGGAAATGGCATATGTTTCAAAGGACGCCCCTTTTTTTGACAAACCCTTTGCAAAAGAAGCAATGATTTTATCCGTGTTGCTGTATTTTTGCACGCGCGGACTTCCGTTGATGATTACAACATGCATAAAACCGCCTCCTTTCTGTTTTCAGCAGGAAAAACTCCCAGAGAACTGCTTCCAAAATTAAGCGCCGTGCGCCCGCACCACCGTTCCAGATAAGCCTGATCGCCATCCCCGGTATAGATAATCCCAATATCCGGCTGATGGTCATAGCGCATGACATGACGCATCTGCCCGTCCTTGAATTTCAGATACATCGTGACAAGCGGCATCACCCTGTCCACAATGTTTTTCGTCTGATAAGAGAGAAATCCAAAATGCGTATCCGAAATCAGCCAGACCTGATCGGCTTTGCTCATCTTTTTCAAAATCGGTGTATAATCGTCTTTGATGGCGCATATTCCCGGCGTTTTGAGCCAGCAGTAATTACAGCCGACACAGTGAGAAATATTCATTCCGGCAGTATCGATCAATTCAAGTGCGGCTGGATTTCCGCCATTGTGAAGTAATTCCTCTGCAATTTGCTTTCCTATATGTTTTATTGTTGTATCAATCATCAAAACCATTTTAATTTCCCTCCATACTCTGCATAAATACTGATTTAGATCCGATAACAAGATATAACAAAGTGTGGCAATCAAAGAACTGCGGCATACGTGCAAATATATTATAACGGAGGATTTTTTAACGGACAAGCATATTTATAATGAAAACAATGGTCTTTGGCACTTGCCTTATCTTACCAACCGAAAAAGAACAACCTATCGGTTTGTGGAGACAGCAGCACTTGCCGTATTTAAATGAATACCGGAGAACTACATACACAACGCTGCCTACGAGCATCAGATTGAACGGTTACCTTTCCAATATGGATAAACAGACGGAGAATATGTTCTTTCGATTGGCAAAGCAGATGAAACAGCCACAAAGCATCATGGAACACTTAAAAACGGAAAACGCCTTAGAACGAGTGCGGAAAAGGAATAACATACGGGCATGTGGGAGGGAGATTGCAGAAAAGAAAATCATCTTTACATAAGCAGACAATAAGGCGGCTGGGAGTAATCTCATCTTCCTTATTGACTTTTATGGAGGCTTTGATTATAATTAAATCAATTGATTTAAAACAAGTGATTTAAAAAGTCCGGCTAAGAAATGTCAAGCATTTATAACAAATACTCTTTGCCGGCCTGTAAAGTCCCAAAGACGCACAAGAGGAACTTTTATTTATGAGGCTCTTTCGAGTAAAAGTTTCTCTCATTACAGGTGAATCGAAGCGACTTTACCCTTTAGCATCGTCGAGCAGCGACTGGAATAGGAGAAATAGAGTATGCCGCCAAAAGCAAAATTTACACAAGAAGAAATTATTGAAGCCGCATTAAACATTGTCAGAACAAACGGATACGAAGCTTTAACCTCCAGAGCATTGGGAACATACCTCTCCAGCTCTGCAAGACCTATTTTTACCGTATTCAAAAATATGGAAGAAGTTCAGCAGACTATGATTGAGGCCGCCAAAGCCTTGTATAAAGAATATGTCCGAAAAGGTTTAACAGCGGCGCACCCTTTCAAAGGCGTAGGCACGCAATATATTCTTTTTTCTGTTAATGAGTCAAAACTTTTTCAGCTCCTCTTTATGACGGAGCAAAAACAAATTCCCGACTTATCAGGCGTACTTCCGCTGATAGATGAAAGTTATGAGCAAATTCTATTGTCAATTCAAGATGATTACAAAATTTGCAAGTCATCTGCGAAAAAGCTATATCATCATCTTTGGATATATACACACGGAATTGCATCCCTTTGCGCCACAAAAATGTGCCGCTTTACAGACGACGAAATCAGTACAATGGTTACTGAGGTATGTATGAGCATTCTGAAAAAGATAAAGGAGGAAGAAAATAATGATTAAAGCAAAAAATATAGTAACTGTTCAGCACCCCGCTAAGGGCACATTGATTTTTGGACAAAACAGAGAAAATAAAATTTCTGTTTCGTCATTGCTTTAGTGTAAAAAGTGGATAACTTTCCAGTATAACTGCCAAGTGCTTTTGGGTTGTGGATTACTAAAACATAATTCCCCAGTTGTATCACAGA
>CAJTDE010000042.1 GCA_910574835.1 Clostridia bacterium
GTTTTAATAGCTATAATTCCAAAAGCTGTCGCACCGAAATGCAACAGCTTTTACTATTTTCATAAACTAACGCCATTTTTAAATGTCTGATACTAAAGACAGGTTTGATTATAGATTATGATACAGGAATCTCTAAAAATTCTCTAAAACGGAATAACATGTAGAAATTACACTATACCTTTTAAGAAAAATCCGATATATACAGTACAATGCATTCAATTAAATACACTTAAATAAGTGTGGCATTTATGAGTATTTTGGGTAAAAACTGGTGTAGTTAATTAGTGAACGATGTACTGAGAATCAAAAAGAGAAGAAAGATATATTACAAGGAAGTAATATTTAAAAGAAAAAGGAGCCACAGCATATAATTCTATGGCTCCCTTTCTTTTTTCATTTGTGCCTTATGACTCGTAAGACACCTTGCCTGTTTTACCGTAAAAGGTCAGAAGATACACCGCGCAGATACCTACCAGCGCATAAATAATCCTTGCCAGTCCGCCGTTTCCGAAAATAAACTGGACCAGATTAAAGTTGAAAAATCCAATCAGCCCCCAGTTCAAGGCTCCGATGATACCGATAGTAAGGGCCAGAATATCCAGGGTTCTATTCATAACAACACCTCCTAATTGTAGTTCCGCAACATCCTTTCCTGTGCAGCGGTAAGAAATCAATTTCGGGCCGTAAGGGCATGTGTCTGTAAATTGATTTCTGCATTGTAGGGAACATTACGGTTTTTGCAAGCTTATTAGACAAATAGATGTCTGTTATCAATTTTCCCGAAAGCAAGAAGTGTTATTCTCACAGATTCAGGATGGTTAAAACCGTTTGCCATGCCATTTTTTTATGAAATTTGATAAAATTTACATAATAAAAAATGATGAAAAAATTGCAAAAAAGAAATAGAAAAATAGGTGAAAATTATACCGCAGGATTTTGAAAAGGGTATTGTCAAGCGAATTATTTATGCAACTATGAAGGCTGTGCGGCAGTATGGCCCGGTATGGAGGGGAGGAATTTGCGGCCCTTCTTGTGGGAGACACTTCCCGCAAGGCATTTGAACATCCGAAAAAAATTCGGTAGGCGGTAGAGGAGCGCCATATCGCTCATGCGCCTTCCGTAGCCCGGTGGGTGACGGTCAGCATCGGCTCGGATCACCAATATCACAAGGGAGACAAATTTTTATTGAGGGTAAGGCTTCTTGCGGAACGTCCGGGGGTCCGCCATGCTTTGCCAGGTGCTGTGGATTAGCGAAAGGGAGAAGGCGGAATTTGGATATGGCTGTCAGTTTTTGGAGATGACGGAGGAAGATTAGAGAGCCATCACACAGAATATATTCGCAGCCCGGAAGAAGCGGGAGAGGTAATGCCATGCGGGTTTTTTCCAAAAAGCAGAGCAGAAATAAGGCCGTTACAAACGTTTTTTTGTTGACTTAAAGCTGGGTTTAAGGAGTAGAATGGAGAAGAATGGAGCCGGAATCAGCAGGCTCGGCAAGGAGATATCTGAAAAATAACAGGAAAGCGAGGCGTAATGATGTCAGAGAAAAAAATCATTCCGGGTACAGGAGGAGATTGCTACGTTCCTTATGAGGAGCGTGAGGGCGCGGAGTCGATCGTATTTTTTACAAGAGATTTGTCAGCGGAGGGGCTGCTTCGGATATATGAGCGTGTTCAGATGGCTTTGGGCGGAAAGGTAGCAGTGAAGCTTCACACCGGAGAAAAGAACGGTCCCAATATCATTCCCCGGGAGTGGGTTAAGGAGCTTTTGGAAAAGAAATTTACGGATGCGGTGATTATCGAGACAAATTCCTACTATGAAGGGGATCGGGATACCACGGAAAAACACAGAGAGACATTAAAGGTCAACGGGTGGACCTTTGCTCCGGTGGATATTATGGATGAGGGAGGAACGGTTTCTCTCCCGGTTAAGGGCGGAAAATGGTTTACGGAAATGTCTATGGGTAAAACACTTACGGAGTATGATTCCCTTCTGGCTCTTACTCATTTTAAGGGTCACAGCAAAGGGGGCTTTGGCGGCTCCAACAAGAATATCGGTATCGGATGCGCGGATGGCAGGGTTGGGAAAGCTATGATTCATACCACACCGGGGCAGAATGATCAGTGGGATATCAGCAACGAGGAGTTTATGGAGCGCATGACCGAATCAACGAAGGCCGTAGCAGATTATTTTAAGGGAAAAATTGCCTATATTAATGTGATGCGGAATATGTCGGTTTCCTGCGACTGTGAGGGAATCTATGCGGAGCCGGTGGTGACGCCCAATGTGGGAATCTGCGCTTCTTTGGATATTCTGGCTCTTGATCAGGCATGTGTGGATATTATTTATGCGATGAAAGAAGAGGAGAACCATGCCCTGGTGGAGCGGATGGAGACACGTCATGGTCTGCGTCAGCTTTCCTATATGAAGGAGCTGGGAATGGGGAATGACCGCTATACGCTGGTGGATATTGATCATGAGGACAGAGTGATGGAGCTTGCGGATGCGGTGAAGGATTTGGCGCCGTTTGCGTAAAAATCTTATTCGGTTAAAGAAAAGAATCCCATGAAAATATAGTATAAACATTAAGTGATGGCAGAATTGATTTTTTGCCATCGCTTTAATTAGAAATCACTAAATGTTACTGTTCACTCCGTGACCAGTAACCACTAAATCACTGCTTATTTAACGGCTTTTAAATTAAGGTTGCAATTTTTCGTTTTTCGGGGTATACTATAGAAACAGACTTACCCTACAGGGGCTTGTACTGGTTTCGACGGGGGTCTCGCAGCTGGTGAAGCTATCCGCAGGCGATGCGTCAAATCGCAAATCTAAATATAAACGCTGAAGACAATTTAGCATACGCTGCCTAATGGCAGCTGTCGGCCTTAGAGCACCTGCACTTTAAGAATCCGGCATCGACTATGCAGGAAACGACTTGCGTTAAGCTTTGCGCGCATGGGCGTATGATGAAGCTACTAAAGCCGTCAGGGTGTTAGTTCCCGGTCGGTGGAGGGAATGTCAAAGAACTGACTATGATAGTAGAAGAACAGGGAACAGGCTTTCGGACAGGGGTTCGATTCCCCTCAGGTCCATTACTAAATCGGAAACTCTTGTGTATGGGAGTTTCCGGTTTTTTTACGGGATTTTCTGTGTGAAAGAATGAATAGAGGATGAGTTTTGCCGGATGAAAGGGATGAGCAGATGTCATCCAGTAAGGATACGTGATTGGTTGGAGGTTATAGGCTATGAAGCACTTTGATGTTATTTTATGGGATGTGGACGGGACGCTTCTTAACTTTTTGGAGGCTGAAAAGGCGGCTATCCGTTCGCTTTTTTCGGAGTTTGGGCTTGGAGAGTGTACGGACGAAATGCTGGGGCGGTATTCGGGTATTAACCGGAAGTATTGGAATCGGCTGGAGCGGGGAGAGATGACAAAGGCGGAGATTTTGGTTGGGCGGTTTGAGGAATTTTTTGCTGCGGAAGGGCTTGCTCCTTCTCTGAGCGGGCGGTTTAATGAGGCTTATCAGGTGCGGCTTGGGGATACGGTTGTGTTTTGCGATCATAGTAAGGAGCTTGTGGGTTCTCTTGTTGGGAAGATTCGGCAGTATGTGGTGTCCAATGGGACTGTGGTGGCGCAGACAAAGAAGCTTCTTAATTCCGGATTTGATAAGCTGATGGATGGGGTGTTTTTGTCGGAGGAGATTGGGTTCGAGAAACCGGCTAAGGAGTTTTTTGAACGGGTTTTTGAGCAGATTGGAGATGTGGAGCGGGAGCGGGTGCTGATCGTGGGGGATTCGCTGTCGAGTGATATTTTAGGAGGGACTTATGCGGGGATAAGGACTTGCTGGTATAATCCGGGCGGGAGTGTGAATGATACGGAAGCTCGGGTGGATTTTGAGGTGCGGGATTTGAATGAGATTGTGGCTGTGCTTTAGATTGTGCGGAGTCTGGCGATAATTTGACATTATTTAAACAATTTTCCATAAAAAAACTGCTCTTGAAATGAGATGTCGCCTAATATTTTTTCTTCCGCAATATCTTCCCCATTCAAAGACACAATCCACTTATCCTCCACATCATCAAAACGATGCCATACGGCAACTACTTTCCCCCGAAAATTCTTCAGAGGCTTATTGGTTCCAAATAAATAAACATCCTGTTCCGCTCCATCATCAGCAAGCACATTATTTACATATCCGTAATTGATTGGATAAATGATCTCCGGATGACAGGGGTGAGCGGTGCCGCATGGTCTGTCAACAGTTCCGCTTACCATTTTCCCAATAATATGGCTGTAATCCGGCTCATCTGCTTCCATAACACAGAAAAAATAGTCCAATGTCCGCACAAGCCTATTTTCCTCATATAACTTTCTGATTTCAGAAACTGTCATCCATCTACAGTCAGCAACTTCGTCCGTTGTTGCATCTTCCAAATGCAGGTCTCCATCGTATTCAAAAAGCCATACATCCACAATATCATTAAATTCTTTGTATTCATATTTCACATCAACACCTCGGATTTTAGTAAAAAGGAGTTTTCCCGTTTCAGGTTTTAAATCCAGTCCCACTTCTTCTTTTACTTCTCTAAGCGCCCCGCCAATACTGCTTTCGCCCATTAAAACAGAACCGCCAACACACTCCCACATAAGCGGAAATGTCAGTTTGCTAAGGGAGCGTTGGGAAATAAGATATTCCCCTTTGCGGTTTCGTATCCATACATGCACCACTAAATGGTAGAAACCTTTTGGAATCCTTTCGCCTCGAATCTGCTCTTTTCCTGTCTTTTCTCTATATTTTGTATACAAGTCCCATTTTTCCATATTTTTATGTGTTCCTCTGAATTTTATAAGCTATCCGCCGCAAATCTATCTTAGCATATATTTTAACATTTATCATGAAAAAGTTTCCTGATATTTCTATTTTCCACACCATCATTTTCATGCGGCACAAAGTACGTAAGCAGAGGACCGGACACCGGATATCGAAAAATCCTGAGAACGGATTCCATTTTCTCATCACCATCACCAGCCCCAGTTCCTGAGATCTTACATTCCCCCCCATTTTGTAAATTGTATTTATTCACCAGTTTGCTAAAATCTAAATCAGTCGATACGTAATCAGTCGATACCCAAAAAGCACAGAAAGCAGCACCCCATCCCGCAAAAAGCACCCTGTCCCGTCAGCAGTCTAAAAGGCGCCAGCCAAGGGGAGAAGGCGGAAAGTGGTTACTGGTCACAGATTAACAGCAACAGAAAGTGCGAATAACAGAGGTTACAAAATAAGAGATGACTGGACAAATCATAGGAACAGGCGCCTGCGTGCCTGAAAAAGTAATAAACAATCAAGAACTGGAAGGGCTTGTGGAAACAAGCGACGCATGGATACAGGAGAGAACCGGCATAGAGAGGCGGCACATAGCTGTCAAAGAAACAACGGTCTCTATGGCAGCCAAAGCAGCATCGGAGGCATTGAAAGAGGCAGAGCTTCCCCCGGAGCAGATCGACCTGATCCTGGTATCCACCATGTCCCCGGAAGAAATCATGCCCTGTACCGCCTGTAAGGTGCAAAGAGAAATCGGAGCTTCCCGGGCGGTATGCTTTGACTTAAGCGCCGCCTGCAGCGGATTTGTCATGGCATACGTCACCGCATGCGCTTACATAGAAGCCGGCATTTTCCAAAACATCCTCGTCATAGGAAGCGAGTGCCTGTCAAATGTCACCGACTGGAGCGACAGAGGAACCTGCATCCTCTTCGGAGACGGAGCCGGCGCCGCAGTCCTTACGGCAGCAGAGGAAACAAAATATCTTCCGTCCATATATTCCGACGGAAGCAGGGGCGGCGCGCTGACCTTAAAAAGCCGCCAGAACCATAATCCCTTTGGAAAGGAAGCGCCCGCCGGGGACGAGGGAACTTCCTACTATATTGAAATGGACGGCCAGGCCATTTTCAAATTTGCGGTCAGAAGCATCCCCCAGGCTGTGGAGGAAGTGCTTCGGAAGAATCATTTGCATAAAAGCGACATTCGATACTACGTACTTCACCAGGCAAATGAGCGTATTGTAGAAGCAGTAGCAAAAAGGCTTGGAGAGCCGGCCTACAAATTCCCCATGAATATGAAGGAATACGGCAATACCTCCTCCGCAAGCATCCCCCTTCTCATCCATGAAATGAAGGAGAAGAACATGCTGCACAGCGGCGACCGTCTGGTGCTTGCCGGATTCGGCGGGGGTCTCACCTGGGGAACCGCAATTATTACATGGAAGTAATCCAAAAGTGCCCGAAGAGCTGCCTTTCTGATTTACTTAAAAATAAGACAGCACCAAATGAACTGCCCGCAGGAGAACACTTACGTTCTCAAAGAGTCAGTCCATAAGCCACAGATCAGGGCTTCACGCTTGGGGGCACAGGGATTTCACTAAAATAACAAAGAAAAAGGAGAAAAAAACAATGTTTGAAGAAATTAAGACAATCGTAGCCGACAATCTGGGAGTAGACGAGGACAGCATCACCAAGGAGACCTCCTTCAAAGAGGACTTAAATGCGGATTCACTGGATCTCTTTGAAATGGTAATGGCGCTGGAGGAAAATTACGGCGTTGAAATCCCTTCCGAGGATTTGGAGCAGCTTTTAACCGTAGCAGACGTTATCAACTATATTGAAAGCCATAAATAAGGAAAAATACACTGCTGAAAAGCATTGTGAACAGGTAAAAAATCAGCAGGTTTTTCAGCACGGCAAAATAACATTGCGGAATAAATGGAAACAAAAAGAGGTAGAACAATGCGGACAGAATTAGCAAAATTACTTGGCATCCAATATCCGATTATCCAGGGCGGCATGGCCTGGGTAGCGGAATATCATCTGGCAGCGGCCGTATCCGAAGCAGGGGGCCTGGGAATTATCGGTGCGGCCAACGCGCCGGCGGAATGGGTCAGAGAGCAGATACATAAGACAAGAGAGCTGACAGATAAGCCTTTCGGCGTTAACGTGATGCTTATGAGCCCCTACGCGGAGCAGGTGGCGCAGGTCGTTGCCGAGGAAGAAGTCCCGGTTGTAACCACAGGCGCAGGAAGCCCGGAAAAATATATGGAGCTTTGGAAAAGCAAACACATCAAAGTAATTCCCGTGGTAGCTTCCGTGGCTCTGGCAAAGAGAATGGAGCGCTGCGGAGCCGATGCATTGGTGGCGGAGGGCTGTGAATCCGGCGGTCATATCGGGGAGAGCACAACCATGTCTTTAGTTCCCCAGGTAGTGGACGCGGCAGGCGTACCCGTGATAGCTGCGGGAGGAATCGCGGACGGAAGAGGCATCGCGGCGGCATTTATGCTGGGAGCCAGAGGCGTGCAGATGGGAACCCGGTTTGTGGCGACCAAAGAGTGCCAGGTGCATGAGAATTACAAGGAAAAGATTATCAAGGCCAAGGATATTGACACCAGAGTGACAGGAAGAAGCACCGGCCACCCCGTGCGCACCCTTCGAAATGATATGACGAAAAAATACCTGGAGCTTGAGAGCAAGGGTGCGACCCTGGAAGAACTGGAATACCTTACTCTGGGAGCGCTGAGAAAAGCGGTTCAGGAGGGCGATATGAAAAACGGAAGCGTTATGTCCGGTCAGATCGCCGGTCTTGTTAAGGAAGAGCTGACCTGCAAAGAACTGATGGAGCGCCTGGTAAAAGAGGCGGACGAACTTCTGACAGGAGCAAAGAATTATGCGTAAGCTGGCATTTATTTATCCGGGGCAGGGAGCGCAGAAAGCCGGAATGGGCGCTGACTTTTATGAGAACAGCCCTGAGGCAAAGAGCCTTTTCGATGAGGCTGACGCGGCGCTGGATTTTGATTTGAAAGAAATCTGTTTTCAGGAAAATGAGAAGCTAAACGAAACCCAATACACGCAGCCGGCTATGGTAGCCGCATGTCTTGCCATGACGCGTGTACTGACCCGGCGGGGTATCCGGCCGGACATGACGGCAGGCTTGAGCCTGGGCGAGTATGCGGCCATTGCCGCGGCAGGAGCCTTAAAAGAGCTTGACGCGGTCCTTCTGGTGCGCAAGCGCGGACTTTTTATGGAACATGCGGTTCCGGCGGGAGAGGGCGCCATGTGCGCCGTACTGGGAATGACAGGTGAAGCTCTGGAACGGGAGCTTAGAGACACGGCGGATGTAACCATAGCCAATTACAACTGTCCCGGTCAGATGGTCATTACCGGAAAGGCAGAGGCAGTCCGGGCCGCCGCAGAGCGCTTAAAGACAGCAGGAGCCAAACGCACCGTTCTTCTGAATGTCAGCGGACCCTTCCATTCTCCATTTCTCAGGACAGCCGGAGAGGAGCTTCGAAAGGAAATCGAAAAGACAGAGCTTCATCCTCTGATGATACCTTATGTGGCCAACGTCACGGCAGAAAAGGTGGAGCGCCGGGAGGAAATCTCCGATCTTCTGTCAAGAGGCGTATCCTCCCCGGTGAAATGGCAGCAAAGCATGGAGTACATGATCAAAGAGGGCGTGGACACCTTTGTGGAAATCGGGCCGGGCAGAACCCTATTCGGTTTTTTGAAGAAAATCAGTACGGAAGTATCCGTATATCATATATCCTCCTGGGAGGACATGGAAAGGGCGGCAGGTGAATTATGCTAGAAGGAAAGACAGCTATTGTAACGGGAGCTTCCCGGGGAATCGGAAGAGCGATTGCCCTGGAGCTTGCCAAAAAAGGCGCTTATGTAGTGGTGAATTACAACGGCTCCGGTGAGGCGGCCGATGAGGTAGTGAAGGCCATCGAGACAGAAGGCGGACAGGCGGAGGCATACCAGTGCAACGTGGCGGACGGCGAAGCCTGTGAAAAGCTGATAAATGATGTGATCGGCAGACATGGAAGAATCGACATTCTGGTGAATAACGCCGGAATCACAAGGGATAATCTGCTGATGCGGATGTCGGAGGAGGACTTTGACGCCGTACTTGGCACCAACTTAAAAGGCGCTTTCCATACCATGCACTTTGTGTCCCGTTACATGCTCAAGCAGAGAAGCGGCCGGATTATCAATATGGCCTCCGTGGTAGGCGTGGCAGGAAATGCGGGCCAGGCCAACTATGCCGCATCCAAGGCGGGCGTCATCGGTATGACAAAATCAGCGGCAAAAGAGCTTGCAAGCCGCGGTATCACGGTCAATGCGGTAGCGCCGGGCTTTATTGAGACGGATATGACGGGAAAGCTCAGCGACAAGGTCCGCGATCAGGCATCGGCGCAGATTCCGATGGGAGCCTTTGGAAAGCCGGAGGATGTGGCAAAGGCCGTAGGCTTCTTAGCCTCCGAGGATGCCGGCTACATTACCGGTCAGGTAATCCATGTAGACGGCGGCATGGTGATGTGAGAGGAGTAATAAGCAATGAAAAGAAGAGTGGTTGTAACCGGACTGGGGGCGGTAACTCCCATTGGAAATACGGTGCCGGAATTTTGGAGCGGCATCCGGGAGGGCAGGGTCGGCATCGGAGAGATTACAAAATTTGACACTGCGGAATACAAAGTAAAGCTGGCCGCGGAGGTCAAGGGTTTTAAGGCCGGGGAGCGCATGGACGTGAAGGCTTCCAAGCGCATGGAGGCATTTTCCCAATACGCCGTAGCAGCGGCAAAGGAAGCATTTGCGGATGCCGGAATTGATATGGAAAAGGAAGATCCCTTCCGGGCAGGCGTTACCGTGGGTTCCGGTATCGGAAGCTTAAGCGTTGTGGAGACGGAATATGCAAAGATTCTGGCAGGCAAGATGAACCGGGTGAATCCTTTGATGGTGCCCCGGATGATTTCCAATATGGCGGCGGGCAATATTTCCATCCAGTTAGGACTTCGCGGAAAATGCACCAATGTTGTGACCGCATGTGCATCGGGCACCCATTGTATCGGAGACGCTTTCCGGGCGATTCAGTATGATGATGCGGATATTATGGCGGCGGGCGGCGCGGAGAGCTGTATCTGTCCTACGGGAGTGGCAGGCTTTCATGCACTGACGGCGCTCTCCACGGCGACAGACCCCCTGTGGGCATCCATTCCCTTTGACCAGGAACGTCAGGGCTTTGTACTGGGCGAGGGAGCGGGCGTTGTGGTATTGGAGGAGCTTGAGCACGCCAAGAGGCGCGGCGCGCGGATCTATGCGGAGGTTGTGGGCTACGGAGCTACCGGGGATGCTTATCACATTACGTCTCCCTGTGAGGATGGAAGCGGAGCGGCAAAGGCAATGGAGCTTGCTATAAACGAGGCAGGGATTGCGCCGTCCCAGGTGGATTATATCAATGCCCACGGGACCAGTACCCATCACAACGATCTCTTTGAGACAAAGGCAATTAGGGCGGCCTTTGGGGAGGCGGCGGATCAGGTAATTATCAACTCTACGAAATCTATGATTGGTCATCTGCTGGGAGCGGCAGGCGGTGTGGAATTTATTGTGTGTGTGAAATCCATAGAGGAAGGCTTTATCCATCAGACGATGGGGACGGTTACACCCGGGGAAGGCTGTGATCTGAATTATGCAATCGATGCTCCTGTGGAAAAGAATATCGTCTATGCTCTCAGCAATTCCCTGGGCTTTGGGGGACATAATGCTTCTGTGCTGATCCGTGCGTATGAAAATAAGTAAATTTTTGTACGGTGGGGTTCGGAGCTTTATGAAATGACATGATCTTGTATGCGTTATGGAACCTTACGGGATGACATGCTCTTGTATGTATTATGGAGCTTGATGTGGAGTATTTGACTTGATATAGAAAGGTAGAATCAATGGAATTTGAAAATCTTTTAAGATTGGTGGACTGTGTTTCCAATTCGGGATTGGACAGCTTTTATTATGAGCAGAATGGGACAAAAATCAAGTTGAAGAAGAGCCCAGGGGCGGCCCGTAAAGGAGCGCCGGTAATGGTGGAGGCAGAGCCGGAGGTCTTTTTGGAGAGCGGCAGTTCGAAAGGGACTAACCTTAAAGGGACGGCAATTAAGTCTCCGTTGGTGGGTGTGTTTTATGCGGCGCCCAGTGAGGGTGCGGAGCCGTTTGTTGTATCGGGTGATCGGGTGAAGAAAGGGCAGACGCTTGGGATTGTGGAGGCTATGAAGCTGATGAATGAGATTGAGAGCGACTGTGACGGAGTTGTGACGGAGATTTGTGTCCGTAACGGTGATATGGTGGAGTATGGGCAGGCTTTGTTTGTTGTTTCGCCGGATGGGGAGTAGCGCCGGGAGTGGTGCATCATTTTGGCTAAGCAAAAAGCTGTGCAGGCTGCGGGCAAGAACCGCCACCCCTGATCGGGGCGGCCCTCCTCCCCTCCGCCGGGAGGTTTACGGTGTTTGGCGGATAGTTTATAGTTTTAGATAGCCGGGGTTGAATTTGGCGGAAGCGGGATTGGAGAATAGAATGAAACATTTGAATAATAAGGAAATTCAGGAAGTTATTCCTCATCGGCATCCGTTTTTGCTGTTGGATTATGTTGAGGATTATGAGCCGGGGGAGTATGCGGTTGGGTATAAATGTGTTACCTTCAGGGAGGATTTTTTTGCCGGACATTTTCCGGGGGAGCCGGTGATGCCCGGGGTGCTGACGATTGAGGCGCTTGCCCAGGCAGGGGCGGTGGCGATTCTTTCCTGTGAGGAGAACAAGGGGAAGACGGCGTACTTTGGAGCTATCAATAAGTGTAAGTTTAAAGGTAAGGTTGTTCCGGGGGATAAGCTTCGTCTGGAGACAAAGATCATTAAGCGGAAAGGTCCTGTGGGAGTGGGCGAGGCTGTGGCCAGTGTGGACGGCAAGGTAGTGGCTCAGGCGGAACTGACCTTTATGGTGGGATAGGACTTTACGGGACTGGAATAGGAGATTGGGAATGATTAGAAAGGTTCTGGTTGCAAACCGGGGAGAAATCGCAGTACGCATTATTCGGGCGTGCAGGGAGATGGGGATTGAGACGGTTGCCGTGTACTCGGAGGCGGATCGGGAGGCAATCCATGCAAAGCTGGCGGATGAGGCTGTCTGTATCGGTCCGGCGGCTCTCTCGGAAAGCTATCTTGCTATGGAAAGGATTATCAGCGCTACGATTGTGTCGGGCGCGGATGCGATTCATCCGGGGTATGGGCTTTTGTCTGAAAACAGTAAGTTTGCTGCTCTGTGTGAGAAGTGTGACATTTGCTTTATCGGTCCTTCCGCTCAGGTTATGGCCAGGATGGGGGATAAGCAGGAGGCCCGCAATACGATGAAGCAGGCCGGCGTTCCCATTGTTCCCGGCAGCAAAAGCGCTGTTTTTGATGCGGCCGAAGGTATGAAGGAGGCTGAAAAGGTGGGGTATCCCGTTATGATTAAGGCGGTTCTCGGCGGAGGCGGAAAGGGTATGCGCATGGTGGAGCGGCCGGAGGACTTTGAGCAGAATTTCTATCTGGCCCAGACGGAGACAAAGAAGGCTTTTGGGGATGACGCGATGTATGTGGAGCATTTTATCACAAGACCGCGGCATATTGAGGTGCAGATTCTGGCGGACAGTCATGGAAATGTGATCCATCTGGGAGAGCGTGACTGCTCCATACAGCGGAATCATCAGAAAATGATTGAGGAGGCGCCAAGCGCCGCTTTGTCAGAGGAGCTTCGAAGGGAAATGGGCGAAACTGCGGTGCGGGCGGCCAGGGCAGCCGGATATGTGGGCGCAGGGACCATTGAATTTTTACTGGAGAAGAGCGGAAGCTTTTATTTTATGGAGATGAATACACGTATTCAGGTGGAGCATCCGGTGACAGAGTGGATTACGGGTATTGATCTGATTAAGGAGCAGATTCGCATAGCGGACGGAAGGAAGCTTTCTTATACCCAGGAGGATGTGAGGATCACGGGACATTCCATTGAGGTGCGCATCAATGCGGAGAAACCGGAGGAGGGCTTTCGTCCCTGTCCGGGCACGGTTACGGGGCTGCATCTGCCGGGAGGAAAGGGCGTGCGCATTGATTCCGCTATTTACAGCGGGTATGCCATTCCGCCTTTCTATGATTCCATGATAGCCAAAATCAGCGTATGGGCCAAGAACCGGGGCGAGGCGATTCGGAAGATGCAGAGCGCACTGGGCGAGGTGATTATCGAGGGTGTGGACACGAATGTGGATTATCAGTATGACATTTTAAATCACCCGGACTTTCTGGCGGGAAATGTGGATATTGAATTTATTAACGGACTTTGACGTTGAGGTGAAAGCATGAATCTGGATCACGTATTTAAAAAGACGAACAAAAGATTTTCCCTGGACGGAGATAAAAAGCCTCAGGTGCCGGAAGGACTTCTGTGCAAATGCAGCAAATGCGGGGGAACTCTTCTGGTGGAGGATGTGCGCAGGAGCTACTATGTATGTCCGAAATGTAAGGGCTATTTCCGGGTGAAGGCATATGAGCGCATCCGGCGCCTGGCGGACGAGGGGAGCTTTGCGGAGTGGGATAAGGAGCTGATTGGCGGCAATCCGATGGAATTTGAGGGCTATGAGGAAAAGCTTGCGGCTACAAGGCTTAAGTCCCGGATAAATGAGGCGGTTGTCACGGGAAAATGCCGGATCAACGGCTGTGAGACGGTGCTTGGCGTTATGGACGGCCGGTTTCTGATGGCCAGTATGGGCGCTGCCGTGGGAGAAAAAATTACAAGGGCCGTGGAGCGCGCCACGAAGGAAAAGCTTCCTGTGATTCTCTTTACCTGCTCCGGCGGTGCGCGTATGCAGGAGGGCATCACCTCTCTGATGCAGATGGCAAAGACTTCGGCGGCTCTAAAGCGGCACAGTGACGCCGGCCTTTTGTATGTGAGCGTGCTCACGGACCCCACCACCGGCGGCGTGACGGCAAGCTTTGCGATGGAGGGCGATATTATTCTGGCGGAGCCGGGGGCGCTTATCGGCTTTGCGGGGCCGAGAGTGATTGAGCAGACCATCCGGCAGAAGCTTCCCAAGGGCTTTCAGAAGTCGGAATTTCTTTTGGAGCACGGCTTTGTGGACCGGATTGTGGAGCGGGATGAGCTGAAACAGGTTTTGGGCGACATTTTAAGACTTCATATTTGGCAGGATACGCGGCAGTCCGGGCGGGGAGAGCAGTCCGATTTGGCGGCTCTGCAATCGGCAATAGAAGCGCAGACTCAAATTTCCCGGGAGGAAAAAAGGCAGCGCTATCAGAAGATCGGCGTCTGGGATCGGGTGCTGCGCTCCAGGGATAAGGACCGTCCGGTGGGAAGCGATTATGTGGAGGATCTGTTCGAGGGCTTTTATGAATTTCATGGGGACCGGTACTTTGGAGACGATCTGGCCGTAATGGGCGGAATTGCCTGGTTTGAGGGACGGCCCGTGACGGTCATTGCCCAGGAAAAAGGAAAAAATACAAAGGAAAATATCCTGCACCATTTCGGCATGTGTGCTCCCGAGGGCTACCGGAAGGCGCTGAGGCTTATGAAGCAGGCGGAAAAATTCGGGCGTCCCGTTATCTGTCTGGTGGATACGCCGGGAGCGTTCTGCGGCCTGGAGGCAGAAGAGCGGGGACAGGGCGAAGCTATTGCCCGGAATATTTATGAAATGTCCGGCTTGAAGACGCCTGTTCTCACGGTGATTATCGGGGAAGGCGGAAGCGGCGGCGCTCTGGCTCTGGCTGTGTCCAATGAGGTGTGGATGCTGGAAAATTCCATTTATTCCATTCTGTCACCGGAGGGCTTCGCCAGTATTCTGTGGAAGGACAGCAAGAAGGCAAAGCAGGCGGCGGAGGTGATGAAGCTGACTGCAAGGGATCTGAAAAAGGCCGGTATTGTGGAGCATGTGTTTGGAGAGCCGAGGAAGTTTTCCAAGGAAACGCTTGCCGAGGTAACGGAGCCTATGAGGGCAAAGATTAGGCGTTTTCTTGATACCTACGGGAGTATGGATACAGAGGCTTTGCAGAATCACCGGTATGAACGCTTCCGCAATATGTAAGAAGTTAAATTTTGCACCGGCAAGATTTGTTCTGTCCACTGAGGGGATGTATGGCATTTGGCAAATAAGCTGAAATGAACAGGTTATGGAAAGGCCGCATGGAGGAAGGAGCAGGAATGAAAGGAATGTCTTTGAAAATAGGTGACTTAACACTTAGAAAACCCATTTTCCAGGGAGGAATGGGAGTAGGCATCAGCCTTTCCCGTCTGGCCGGAGCTGTGGCGGCGGAGGGCGGCGCCGGGACGATCTCGGCGGCTCAGATTGGCTTTATGGAGGAGGACTTTGATGAAAATCCCAGGAAGGCCAATCTCCGTGCTATGGGAAAGGAGCTTAAGAAAGCCAGGGAGCTTGCCCGGGGCGGCGTGGTGGGCTTCAATATTATGGTGGCGATGAATCATTACGGGGAATATGTAAAGGAGGCGGCAAGGCTTGGCGCCGACTTTATTGTATCCGGCGCAGGGCTTCCGGTGGATCTTCCGGCCCTAGTGAAAGGATTTTCCGTTAAGATAGCTCCTATTGTTTCCACGGAAAAATCGGCCAGGGTGATTCTCCGGTACTGGGCGAAAAAGTTTAACCGTATTCCTGATTTCCTTGTGATTGAGGGGCCTAAGGCCGGCGGGCATCTGGGCTTTACGAAGGAGCAGTTACAGGAGTTCGGCCCGGATGCCTATGAGGAGGAAGTAGAGAAGATTCTGGGTCAGGTCCGGGCCTATGAAACGCGGTTTGAGAAAAAAATCCCGGTTATTCTGGGGGGAGGAATCAGCGGCAGGGAGCAGGCGGATCGGGCCTTTGCCCTTGGAGCGGACGGAGTTCAGGTGGCAAGCAGGTTTGTGACAACGGAGGAATGTGACGCAGATCCGGCATACAAGCGGGCCTATGTAGAGGCGCGGGAGGAAGACATTGTTCTGGTAAAAAGCCCTGTTGGAATGCCGGGACGGGCCATTCACAATTCTTTTTTGGAGCGTGTGGAAAGGGGAGAGCGGGTTGCCCCTCAAAAGTGCCGCGGCTGTCTTGGGAAGTGTAAGCCGTCGGAAATTCCTTACTGCATTACGGAAGCCCTGATTCATGCGGCAAAGGGCGAGATGGAGGAGGCCCTTATGTTCTGCGGCGCGGATACCTATAAAATTCACGGAATTGAAACAGTGAAGTCGGTAATAAAGGAATTGCTGAATTAGCTTTCCTGTTTTGCAAAAATATGTTATTCTAGTGGCAGGTAAGATTGGCATGTTGCCTGGCTGCTGTTCACTCCATGACCAGTAACACGGGTTTTCAGTTCTCTGTACATATTTACGGCAGGAAGGGCGCGGTGCGGTGGGAAATTTATTTTCGAAAAATTACAATAAGAGAACACGCTTTACCAGAGTGTGCATTGGGGAGGCTATCTTTTCCCTGATGGATAAAAAGGAGTATAGGGACATTAAGATCTCGGATATTGTAAAGAGAGCCGGGGTGTCACGGATGACCTTTTACCATTATTATGAGACGAAGGAGGAGGCTTTGGCGGACTTCTTTCATGAGATTGTGGCCGGGTATATCCGGGAATGCGTTTCCGAGAAGGAGAGAGTAGGAGAGTTCCACGGACTGTCCAGTATTGTTCATGCCCTTCAGTATTTTGACCGGTATGCCAGCTTTATTTTAAAATTGGTGGATGCCAAGCTTTATTACATTGTGATTGATGCCATGAACGCCTATATGAAGAACCGCATTATGCCCCGCTATAAGATTCCGGTATATGAGCTCTACTTTTACGGAGGCGCGCTGCTGAATGTGTTTATTATGTGGGAGCTGAACGGAAAAAAGGAAACGGCGGAGGAGATCGCCGGGATGGTTGCGGGCAGCCTTGGAGCTTCCGGGAAGTAACTGCGATTTTGATAAAAGAATAGGATAGGAATCGGAAAAAGCAATCAGTAAGCCAGGGCAGGATGAAATGGGGCGGAGTGGTTGCTTTTCTTAGTATTGTTCACAAATCCTACATATTTCTCTGCTATACTAACAAAAATAGCTGCAACAAAGAATATAAACCAGGAGGGAATACCTGATGGATAAATTGAAGATTCTGGTGGTAGATGACGAAAGCAGAATGCGTAAGCTGGTGAAGGACTTTCTGGTGAAGCAGAATTATGAAGTTCTGGAGGCGGAAAACGGCGCCGAGGCTTTGGATGTTTTTTTTGAAACGGACGGGATTGCCCTGGTGATTCTGGATGTGATGATGCCGAAGATGGACGGCTGGCAGACTTGTAAGGAGATTCGGGAATATTCCAAGGTGCCGATCATTATGCTCACGGCCAAATCTGACGAGCGGGATGAGCTTCAGGGCTTTGATCTTGGGGTGGACGAGTATATTTCCAAGCCCTTCAGTCCTAAGATTCTGGTCGCCCGGGTGGAGGCGATTTTACGCAGAACGAGCGTAAGGACTGCGGAGGAGACCTTAAGCGCCGGGGGCATTGAGCTGAATAAGGCCGCTCATATGGTTATGCTGGAGGGGGAAGCTCTGGAATTGAGCTTTAAGGAATTTGAGCTTTTGGCTTATTTTATGGAGCATGAGGGAATCGCCCTTTCCAGGGAGAAGATTCTCAACAATGTCTGGAATTATGATTACTTCGGGGATGCTAGGACCATTGATACCCATGTGAAGAAGCTGCGGAGTAAGCTTAAGGACAAGGGGGATTTGATAAAAACGATTTGGGGGATGGGGTACAAGTTTGATACAAGTGATTGTGAGTAATAAGCGTGACAGTGTTTGAAATAGAGGTGCCGCTATGAAGCATTCCATTAAACGCCAGATGGCCGCCTGCTTTATCGGCGTTATGGCCGCTACGCTGATTTGCTGCTGGCTGGCGAATCATTTTTTTCTGGAGGAGTATTATTTAAAAAATAAGAAAAATGTGATTATCAGCGCTTACAATGTGTTAAACAGCGGAATGTCTCAGGGAAGAGCCGAGGAGGAGGAATTTACCACGGAGCTTACCCTGATTTGTGCTACGGATAACATTTCCATTTTTGTTATGGATACCAGCGGGAATCCCAGGCTGTACACGGAGAGCACCTATAAGACGCTGCAGAGAAAGCTCTACGGCTATATTTTCGAGCTTGAGGCCAAGGATATGTCCAAGGTCGTGCTTCAGGCGGAGCGCTATCTTGTCCGGGAGAGCAAGGATCTTCTGACCCAGGCGGACTATATGGAACTGATTGGGACACTGGATACGGGAGAGCCGTTTATTATGCGGACGCCTCTGGAAAGCATCCGGGAGAGCGCCCAGATTTCCAACCGCTTTTTTGCCTACTGCGGCGTGGTGGGGATTCTGGTAAGCTCCCTTCTGATCTGGTGGCTGTCCCGGCGGATTTCCCAGCCGATTATGCGGCTTGCGGATCTGTCAAAGCGGATGACGGAGCTTGATTTCAATGCCAAATTCACCTCCCCGGAGCGCAACGAGATTGGCCTTCTGGGGCACCATATGAATCAGCTTTCGGAAACTCTGGAGCACACCATTTCCGAATTAAAGACGGCAAATAACGAGCTGTTGAGGGATATTGAACAGAAGATACAGATTGACGAGATGCGCAAGGAATTTCTCTCAAACGTATCTCATGAATTAAAGACGCCCATCGCCTTGATTCAGGGCTACGCCGAGGGCTTGAAGGAATGTATCAACGACGATGCGGAGAGCCGGGATTTTTACTGTGAGGTAATTATGGACGAGGCGGGGAAGATGAATACCCTGGTAAAGAACCTCCTGGCGCTCAATCAGCTGGAATCGGGAAATGATCTGACGTCTATGGAGCGGTTTGATCTTGTGGACCTGATTCGCAATGTGCTTAATTCCGTCGGAATCCTGCTGGAGCAGAAAGAGATTCGTCTGATCTTTAAGGAGCAGGAGCCGGTTTATGTGTGGGCCGATGAATTTAAGGTGGAGCAGGTGGTGACGAATTATATCAGCAATGCCATCAATCACTGCGGCGACGATAAGATTATAGAGGTGAAGCTTGCCGGCCATGAGGATGCCGTGAGAGTATCCGTATTCAATACGGGTGAGCCGATACCGGAGAGCGATTTGGATAAAATCTGGGTGAAGTTCTACAAGGTGGACAAGGCGCGGACCCGGGAGTACGGCGGAAGCGGAATCGGCCTTTCCATTGTCAAGGCTGTGATGGAGGCTATGAACAAGGATTACGGCGTGAAGAATTACGACAACGGCGTGGAGTTCTGGTTTGAAGTGGACGGCAGTGCGAATTAGACGGAAGAGATGAGGCATAAGTGAAGCGGAACGAGAATATTTGATTGTCAGAAGGGGGTTTTTAGATGGTACGCAGACATATTTATTTTTCCGGGAGAGTTCAGGGGGTAGGCTTTCGCTTTCAGGCATCCTGGGCGGCTAAGCGGCTTGATCTGACCGGATGGGTGAGGAATCTGGACGACGGGCGTGTGGAGATGGAGGTCCAGGGGGAGCCTCATGTCATTGACCGGATGCTGGAAGCTCTGAGGGAGGATTCTTTTATCCGCATCAGTGATATTGACAGTGCGGAGATTCCGCTGGAGGAGGGGGAGCGCAAGTTCCGTACCTCTTATTAAAGTAATTGCAGTCTTGCATACTCTTTCTATATGGAATATGCAAGACTGCTTTGTTCATTTAAACCGGCAGCAGATCCGGTTCTTTTTTTCGAATATAAGATTCCAGAGTGCTCTGATCGATAAGGGCGGGCGTAACACCTTCCCTGGAGACACAAAAGCCCGCGGCGTATGTGGCAATTCGAATGGTATTGCTGAGTGAAAACCCTTTTTGCAGATAAACGGCCAGCGTACAGATAAAAGCGTCGCCGGCTCCCGTATTGTCTACGGCCAAAAAGTTCTGAGCAGGAAAATATTCCTCCTCCTGCCGGGTTTTCAGATAGCACCCCTGTTCTCCCAGTGTGATAATCACTGTTTCCACCCCGGCATTCAAAAAGGTATCCGCCTGTTCTCTCAGGCTTTTTCCGGGACATAAGATATTGATTTCCTTCTGATTGGGTACCAGAATATCTACATATTTTAAAAGCTCCGGCTCGATGAAGGAGCAGGCGGAGGGTTTTAAAATGGTTTTGACACCGTACTTATAGGCTGTCCTTCCGGCCTGGATCAGCACATCATGAGGAATCTCTGTCTGGAACAGGCAGTAGCCGCTGTCCTTAAAAGCATCCTCATTACGAAGAATATCCTCCGGGCACAGGGTGGCATTGGCGCCGGAGAGGATAGAAATCATAGAGTTTCCGTCCGGCTGTACAAAAATATAGGCTTTTCCGGTGGCCGTATCCGGACATCGGCGGATGCTGCCGGAGTGAATGGCATGCTTATCCAGAGCGGCAAAAATATGGTTGGCATCCATGTCATTTCCTACGGCTCCAATCAATGCCACACGAGAGCCGAGGAGGGAAGCGCCAATGGATTGATTGATGCCCTTGCCTCCCGGAAAGAGGGAAAAGTCCGTTGTAGACACGGTTTTTCCTGTGACGGGAAGCTCCTGAACCTTCAGATAGTTATCAATATTGATACTGCCCACGACCGTCAGCTTCCTTAAGGTGTGAAGTGGCGGAACGGACAGGTACTCCTTATGCTCGATTGAAAGATCTGCCTCAAACCTTGGTACAGGCCCTTTGTCCTCCGCTAAATGAATCACACTTTGACACAGATGACGCCCATAGTACAAATAGGGGATCATAATAGTAGAAATAGGAAGAAAATCAAAAGCTTCCTGGGTATCCTTCCGCAGAGAGAGAAGAGTAATGTCCCGGGGCACATGGAAATGCAGATGATTCAGCCGTTCATAAAGCCGGAGTCCGGTGGAAAAGGCGGAGCAGACAATTCCTGTGACAGCCCGGGATGCGATACAATCAATCAAGTGATCATTGAGTGTATGAAAAACCAGCTGTTCCTGAAAAGGGATGCCTTTGTCAAGAAAGCATTGCCGGTATCCGGCCAAAAACTGCTCCGTATAATCTTCATGGGATAAGAGGCAGGCAATATTGCGGTGATTGGCTTCAATCAAAGCAGAGGCGGCCGTAAAGCCTATTTTGAAAAAATCAATATTGCAGGCGTCCGCGATAGAAAGAGAATGGAAGGGCAGATAGGGAATCTCAGCTTCCTCCAGAATGGAACCGTTTAAAAGGCTGTCTTTACTCAGCGGTTCCCAAAGAACGGCGTCCACGTGATGCTGCCGGAATTTGTGGAGCGCCTTTTGCTCTGCCAAAGGGTCTTTTCCTGTTTCACCGATAAGAACCGCATAGCCTTTGCTCCGGGCTGCCTCTAAAATTCCTTTTAGAGTATTGTTGGATTCACAGGAGCGAACAAGCAGTCCCAGGAGAAAAGAGCGTCCGCTGCTTCCCGGTGTGTGTGAGTACGGCGCATAATTAAATTCTTTAATAATTCTAAGAACCCGCTCCCTGGTTTCGGCGCTGATGCTGGCGTCCTTCTGATTCATAATTTTTGATACGGTGGAAATGGACACACCGGCCATCTGTGCAATTTCTTTGATTGTCATATTGTGTCTCCCAAATGATATGGTATAGCTTTTCCCTGTAAATCGAAACTTGTTTTCATTATAACCGAGAAGCGTCTGTCTGCAAAGAAAAAAAAGTATACAAAAAATCTTAAAAAATTTTAAAAAATTGGTAAAGAAAAAATAACTAAATAGATTGACAAGCAGATTGAATGATGGTATGCTTATTTCACAAAGAAAACACTTTAGGAAAAAGTTTTCCTGTAAAATAATACAAAAACAGGAAGGAAAACATTTTTCCGAAGAAAAAGGAGGATAAAAATGAAAAAAGTGTTAAGCTTGATGCTGGTATTAGCTCTGACATTCAGCCTCTGCGCATGCGGCGGAAAAGAAGAGACACCGGCAGCAACCAATGAAGGTGAAACAGAAGCTCCCGCAGCAGATGCGGAGGGCGGCGATGATGCGGCAGAGCCTGCGGCATCCGGAGACAAGATTCGTGTCTGCATCGTTTATACAGGAAACTTGGGCGACAAGTCCTACAACGATTCCTGCAACATCGGTGCGACAAAGGCTGTTGAGGACTTCGGCATTGAGCTGAAATCCCTTGAGGGAACCACCGCTCAGGAGTGGGAAGCCAACCTGGTAGCGGCTTGTGAAGAGGGCTACGATTTGATTATCGGCGCTTCCTCCAACATTGCTGATTACATTGTTGAGCATGGCCCCAACTACCCGGACGTAAAGTTTGCAGTTATTGATACAACTGTAGATCTTCCCAACGTTCAGTCCGTAAGCTTTGCACAGAATCAGGGTTCCTTCCTGGCAGGTGCGGCAGCAGCTATGTTTACCGAGAAGACCGACATTGACGGCGTAAACGAGGAAGCCATCATTGGTTGGGTAGGCGGAATGGATATTCCGGTACTTCATGACTTCTACACCGGCTATGAGCAGGGCGCAAAGTACATCAATCCTGATATCACCATTCTTCAGGCATTTGCAGGAACATGGACAGACCCGTTAAAGGGTAAAGAGCTGACTCTGGCACAGATCGAGCAGGGCGCCGACATCGTTATGAACGTTGCATCCGGTACCGGCCCGGGAATCTTAGAGGGAGCAAAAGAGGCTGGCGTATACGCTATCGGCGTTGACTTGGATCAGGATAATGATCAGCCAGGTACCGTTCTTACCTCTATGGTGAAGAGAGTAGACAATGCCTGCTATCTGTTGATTGAGTCCGTAGTAAACGGAACCTTCCAGGGCGGAACTACTTCCTACCTGACACTGGCAGAAGGCGGCGTAAGCTTGACAGACTTCTCCGTAATTAAGGAGTACTTAGGAGACAAGTTCCCGCAGGACATCGTTGACAAGTGTGCTGAGCTTGAGCAGAAGATTATTTCTGGCGAGATCGTAGTAGAAAACTATGAAGGCTTTGGCCCTGAGCAATAAGCTTTGAACACAAAAATGCAGGGATTATATATCCCTGCATTTTTTTTAGAGGGGTATATGCATGAGAGAATATGTAGTTGAGATGAATCATATTGTCAAGTCCTTTGGCGAGGTTCGGGCGGTTAAGCATGGAGAATTTACACTTCGCAAAGGCGAGATCCATTCCCTGATCGGAGAGAATGGAGCCGGAAAATCAACCATGATGAAGCTTTTATATGGAATGTATCCCATCGACAGCGGCGAGATTATCATAAATGGGGAAACCATGAAAAAGCTGGAACCGAAGATTGCCATTGAACACGGTGTCGGAATGGTACACCAGGAATTTATGCTGGTAAATGATCTGACGGTTCTTGAGAACGTGATCCTTGGCTTTGAGCCGAAAAAGGGTCTGACAATTGATTTTGCTAAGGCGAGACAAGAAGTAGAGCATTACATTGAACAATATAATATGGATATCCAGCTGGATAAAAAAGTAAGTCAGATTTCCGTTGGTGAGGCACAGAGAGTAGAGATCATCAAGACGCTTATGCGCGGTGTCGAGATTATCATTCTGGATGAGCCTACCGCTGTTCTGACGCCCCAGGAGACGAAGAAGCTTTTTGAGATTTTGGCGAATCTGAAAGCGGAAGGAAAGTCTCTGGTATTTATTTCCCATAAGCTCAACGAGGTAATGGAGATATCGGATCGAATCTCCGTAATGCGTCAGGGTGAATACATGGGAACCGTAGACAAGGATAAGACCACACCGCTCGATCTGACGAAGCGTATGATCGGCCGTGAGGTATTCCTGAACATTGACAAGACCTACTCCAAGGTGGGACAGACGATTTTGGAAGTGAAGGACGTATGGGTACCGGCCCTGAAGGAATCCTCCAAGATCCGCGGTATGTCTCTCCATGTGAATGAAGGTGAGATCGTAGGAATCGCCGGAATTGACGGCAACGGACAGTCAGAGCTGATTGAGGCCATCACGGGACTTCGCAAGGTAGAGAAGGGCAGCGTCATTCTAAACGGCAAGGATGTGACCAATCTGAAACCCCGCAAGGTTCGCGAGGCGGGCCTGGCCCACATTCCTGAGGACAGAAATAAAAGAGGTCTCAACCGGACCATGAGCATTGAAAACAATCTCATTGCGGTTGAGATTGATTCGGGAGCTTATACCAAGGGCGTGCTGATGGATATTCCGGCACAGGATAAGTATTCCGAGGAAATGGTAAAGCAGTTTGATATCCGGCCTACGGATTATAAGCTTCCCACTTCGGCGCTTTCCGGAGGAAATGCCCAGAAGGTAGTTGTTGCAAGAGAGGTTTCCATGAAGAAAAAGCTTCTGATTGCATCACAGCCCACCAGAGGCGTGGATATCGGAGCGATTGAGTCTATCCGCAACACCCTCGAGGTAGCTAAGAAGGACGGAGCGGGCGTACTGCTTGTATCTGCCGAGCTGGAGGAGATTATTTCCCTGTCCGACCGGATCATTGTTATCCATGAGGGAAAGATCACAGGTGAGATGCCGGCAAGCGAAGCAAATGAGAACAACCTTGGACTGCTGATGATGGGCGGAGCGGTTGAAGAGGAGAAAGGAGGGGAAGCGTCATGAGTCAATCCATGAAGAATTTACTGAAGGTTGCGATTACCATGATTTTGTCCCTGGCAATCGGAGCAATCTTTATCCTGAGCATTGGGGAGAATCCCATTGCAGCCTATGGAGCGCTTCTAAAGGGAGCCTTCGGCACAAAGCTTGGAATCGGAACTACCATTGCCGGATTTACACCCCTTCTTCTTACCTCCATTGCCTTTGCGGTGGCAGCCCAGGCGGGAGCCTTTAACGTAGGAGTGGAAGGTGAGGTTATCTTAGGCGGAATCACGGCGGCGTACATAGGAATCCATTGGGGATTCTTACCGGCTCCCCTGCTGTATCTGGCCTGCTTTGCAGGCGCTATGGCGGTTGCGGCGGCCTGGGCCTTTATTCCGGCGGCGCTCAAGGCATATTATAATGTTTCAGAGGTCTGCGTAACCATTTTGATGAAT
Organism: Clostridia bacterium; assembly: GCA_910574835.1. GTDB lineage: Bacteria > Bacillota > Clostridia > Lachnospirales > Lachnospiraceae > Laedolimicola. The sequence goes on from CAJTDE010000042.1 coordinate 24,882, forward strand.
ACGGTTGCCCTGTATATCGGCTCCTACCTGGTAAGCGGACCCATGAGTGCGGGCGTGGCAACACCCCAGACAGATCCGGTGCTGGTAACCATACCGAAGATCTTAAAGCCGTCGTCGGCAAATGCCGGTGTGTTCCTGGCAATTGTGATTGTGATTCTCGTCATTCTGATGCTCTATAAGACAAAATGGGGCTACAAGATCCGCACCGTGGGAACGAACCCGGATCATGCGGATTACGTAGGAATTGACGCAAAGAAAACCTTTATCAATGCCATGCTTCTCTCCGGTATGCTTGGCGGAATCGCAGGATGCATTGAAGTTCTCGGCGTACATGGTTATTATCTGGACGGCTTTGCAAAGGATTTGGGAACCAACGGTATGCTTGCGGCTTTGATTGTAAAGTCCAATATGGCGACTACGCCTCTGATGGCCTTCTTCCTTGCGGTTTTGAAGTCGGGCGCTATGGCTATGCAGCAGACCACCGGTGTGCCAAAAGCCATTGTGGATACTATTTCAGCCGTATTTATCATTATCGCTACTATGGAATTTGTGATTCAGATAAAGAAGAGAAATCAGAAGAAGGAGCAGGCAGCGGCCGTTACGTCAGGAGAAGCTCCCGGCACAGCGCCGCCTGCGGAATCTGAGGATAAGGAGGAGTAAGCGATGGGACTGATGGAAAATTTAGGTAAAATATTTAATGTATCACTGATTTACGCAACGTTTCGGGCTTCTACTCCGATTATTTATGCGGCCCTCTGCGCGGCCATTACCCAGCAGGCAAATATTCTGAATATCGGTACGGAGGGTATTATGCTGGTGGGCGCGTTTACGGCGGTAGCGGTAAGCTACACCACAGGAAGCTGGTTCCTGGGCGTGATTGTGGCTATGCTTGCGGGAGCGGCAATTGCCATGATTATGGCTGTGGGACATATTAAGTACAATTCGGAAATCTGTGCGATTGGTATGGGAATCAATTTATTTGCCATTGCAATTACGAAGTTCCTGTTAAATACTTTGTTCCACACCAACGGAACCTTTTCCGATCCCAAGATTATTCCCATTCCCAGAGTGCAGCTTCCGTTTCTGGAGAATATACCGTTTTTGAATCAGCTATTCAACAACTGGTGCTTTACGGAATGGTTTGTAATCCTGTTCATTATTATCCTGCAGTTCCTGTTTTACAAAACCGTATGGGGACTTCGCCTTCGGGCCGTAGGACAGTTCCCGATGGCAGCCGAGACGGCAGGTATCCGGGTAAATGCCGTGAAATATCAGGCGATGCTGATTTCCGGACTGATCGGCGGTCTTGCAGGAGCACACCTTTCCTTAGGTTACAGTGCGCAGTTCGTAGAGAATATGACCAACAGCCGCGGTTTCATGGGTGTTGCGGCTATGTACTTCGGCGGCGCCAATCCGGTGCTCACGGCAGTGGGCTGTCTGCTCTTTGGTTTCTCGGATTCCGTGGGAGCAAGATTGCAGGCTTATGGCTTCCCAGCACAGTTTGTACTGATGATGCCGTATCTGGTAACCGTTCTTGTGCTTGCTATCTCTATGGCAATTAAGCTGGGAGCGGAGCGCAAAAGAGAGTCTTCCCTTGTTACCGGCGATACACATTAACGGAAGTGAACATGCGGCCGGTTTTTACCTGCCGGCCGCATGAATATTAAGAAAAGAAAGAGGATTGTTTAAAATGGATAAGATTAAGATAATTCTGGACTGCGATCCGGGACATGATGATGCGGTTGCGATTACACTGGCGGCAAAGAGTCCGAAGATTGATCTTCTGGGAATTACCGTAGTAGCGGGAAATCAGACTCTTGAGAACACGGAGCGCAATGCACGCAATATTGTTCAGTGCTTAGGGATCGACGTACCGGTGTACGCTGGCTGTGACCGTCCCATGATTCGGGAGAAGATGACGGCGGGCGATATTCATGGAGAGACCGGTCTGGACGGCCCGGTATTTGCTCCTCTGACCAAAGAGCTTGAAAAGGAGCACGCGGTGTCCTATATCATCCGCACCCTGATGGAGTCCGACGGCGATATCACGGTGGTTACCACAGGGCCTATGACCAATCTGGGCATGGCGATCCGTATGGAGCCTAAGATTGTTGATAAGATTAAGCAGATCGTTCTGATGGGCGGCGCCTATACGAACGGCAATGTGACGCCGGCGGCAGAGTTTAACATTATTGCGGACGCGGACGCGGCTTATGTATGCTTTACATCCGGCAGACCCATTACCATGATGGGACTGGATGTGACGAGACAGGTTCTCTGCTATCCCAGCATTGTTGAGCGTATGGGCAAGATTGGAAACCATGCATCCAAGCTCTTTGTGGATCTCATGGGGCATTTCTGCAAATCCCAGAAGGAAGTGTTCGGCTGGGAGGGCGGTCCTCTTCACGATCCGGTTACCATCGCTTACCTGATTGATCCTTCCGTTGTGGAAGTAAAGCCTATGAATGTGCAGATTGATATCAGAAGCACTCAGTCCTACGGAAGAACAAACTGCGATTTCTTCGGATATCAGCAGCTTCCGGCTACGGCAGATGTGGCTATCGGCATTGATGCGGAGAAGTTCTGGGATATTATTGAGGAAGGACTTCGCCTTTACAGCTAGAGTGAAAGGGATTCATGAATGGAAAGTCTAAAGGAAGTATTAGAAAAAAATAAAGAGCAGTACATACGGCGTTTAATGGATCTTCTTGCCATCGATACCCATGACATTGGTCATGGGATCGGCGGAGGTCTGGAAAAAGAGGGCCAGGATTATATGGTAAAGCTCTTTGAGGAGATGGGCGCGTCCAAGATTGAGAAAGACCCGATGGAGGAGGCTGTCATCGAAGCATGCTTAAGGGAGCATCAGGAGGGAAACCTGGGCCATGACCAGACGGACCGGTACAATGTCTATGCCACCTTTCAGGGAAAGGAAGGAGGAAAAAGCCTTCTCTTTAACAGCCATATTGACGTAATGCCTGCGGATGAGGCGGACGGCTGGACCCATCCTCCCTATGAACCGGTGATCGTCGGCGACAAGCTGTATGGCCGGGGCGCGGCGGATATGAAGGCCGGACTGATGGCCTCCGCTATGGCAGTTAAGCTTTTGCAGGATGCAGGGTGCGAGCTTCCCGGAGATGTCATCATTACCTCAGTGTGCGATGAAGAGGGCGGCGGCAACGGCTCCATGCAGGCGGTGATGCGCGGCCTTAAGGCGGACGGCGTGATCAACTGCGAGGGCAGCAGTGACGAGCTGATACTGGCCCATATGGGATGGGTGTTTTTCAAAGTAGAGTTTGAGGGAAGAGCCTGTCATTCCGGCGGGAAGAAGAACGGCGTCAGCGCCATTGACAAAGCGATCAAGGTGATTCAGGCGCTGAATGAAAAGGAACATGACTGGCTGCTTCAGTATAAGCATCCGCTGCTTCCGGCGCCCAATCTGAATATCGGCGTTATCAAGGGCGGCACGGCGGGTTCTACGGTTCCCGGCGAGTGTGAATTTTCCACCTGCGTGCATTTTATTCCCAATCAGATGAGTCACGATCAGGTTGTGAAGGAATTTACGGATACGGTCAGCCGGACGGCTCAGGCCGATCCCTGGATGCAGGAGCATCCCCCCAAGGTTACCATGTATCAGGCGGGCAACGGTTTTGAGATGGAGCCGGACCATGCATTTGTGAAGACATTTTTAGGTGCATATAAGGATATGATGGGAAGAGACATCAAGATTGTAGGCTCTCCCTCCGGCTGTGATTCCAGACTGTGGCGCAATATCGCCGGCTGCCCCACCATCCAGTTCGGCCCCGGGAATCTTTCCGAGTGTCATAGTGTGGATGAGTGGGTGAGTGTAGAAGCATACCTGCAGTCCATTTTGGTGTATGCCAATACGATTTTAGAGTGGTGTAAAGATAGTAAGAACTAAAAATAGTAGGAATTAAAAATCAGTAATATCCTGACAGTGCACAAATCAATTTACAGGCGCAGCATTAAGCGGCCGGGAATTGATTTAGATCAGGGTGTGCCGGAAGGATATTATGGAACTAAGATAAGGAGATTGAACAATGGCAAAAAAAATACTTTTAGCAGGAGAATCCTGGATGAGCCACACAACTCATGTAAAAGGCTTTGACACATTTTTTACTTCCGTATATGAGACAGGCGAGCAGTATCTGAAGGCAGCTATGGAGCGCGGAGGCTATGACTTTACCTTCCTTCCCAACCATCTGGCTATGGAGGAGTTCCCCTTTACCCTGGAGGAGCTTAAAGAGTATGATCTGATTATCCTTTCCGATATCGGTGCGAACACCCTGCTTCTGCCCACGGCAACCTTTACCAGAAGCGAGATGAAGCCCAACCGCTGTAACCTTATCCGTGATTACGTTCTGCAGGGCGGTTCACTTCTGATGGTAGGCGGCTACATGACCTTCTCCGGTGTAGATGCAAAGGGCAAATGGCAGGATACCGCCGTACAGGAGGTGCTTCCCGTTACCGTTCTTTCCGTTGACGACAGAATGGAGCACTGCGAGGGCGTTCGTCCCGTAACCGTAAAGGAGCATCCCGTATTGAAGGGACTTGGCGAGTGGCCGAGAGTGCTTGGCTACAATAAGACTGTAATCCGTGACGGCGCAGAACTTCTTGCAACTGTGGAGGAAGATCCTTTTATCGCTCTTGGAACCTATGGCGAGGGACGTTCCGCCGTATTTACAACGGACTGTGCGCCTCACTGGGCGCCGCCTGAGTTCTGCGAGTGGGAAGGCTATGACGTGCTGTTCCAGAATCTGGCAAAGTGGCTGACAAAGGAAATCTAATTATTTGCCTAATGTACAGGTAATGAAATCTAAGCTTATTAAATGGTAAAGCCGCAAAGGCGCACGAGAGAAACTTTTATGAGTGCCCTTTCGAATAAAAGTTTCTCACATCACAGGTGTGTCGAAGCGGCTTTACCCTTTAGTGCCGTCGCGCAGCGACTACAATAGGGGGAAGTACATTGGAAAATAAGGCTTTGAATTTGTTAAAAGCGCTGCTTGAGATTCCGTCCGTAAATTCCAAAGATCGGGAAAGCCGGGTGGCCGAATACCTGGCGGATTACTTTCAGAAGCATGGGATAGAGTCTTGTGTTCAGTATCTGGATGAAAACCATGCAAATGTGCTGGCTTATATACCGGGAACGGATTCCGGCCGGCGTATGATCTGGAACGGACATTTGGATACGGTACCTTATGGTAATTTGGAGGAATGGAAGACCGATCCGGCAGCGGCCGTTCTAAAGGATGGCAGGCTTTTTGCCCGAGGTGCTTCGGACATGAAAAGTGGGTTGGCAGCTATGGTGTATGCGCTGTGTCATACACCGGAGCCGCCGGCTTATGATATTCAATTTATCGGAACCTGTGACGAGGAGAAGAATGGCCTGGGCGCGTCGTCAGTCCTTAAGGACGGAATGATGGATGCGGAATACCTTTTGGTGGGTGAACCGACGAATATGAGTCTGGGAGTTGCACAAAAGGGGTGTCTCTGGCTTGAGATTCGCACAAAGGGAAGGACCAGTCACGGAGCCTATCCCCAGGAGGGAATCAACGCGGTAGACTATGGAGTGGAGCTGGCGTCAGGGCTTAAGGCTTATGTACAAAGCTTTACCTCTCAGATCCTTGGAGCGTCTACGGCGCAGATTACCATGATTCAGGGCGGCGTGGCTATGAATATGACGCCGGACGAGTGCGGGATTCGAATGGATATTCGCATGGTTCCCGGGCTGACAAAAGAGATGGTGCTTGAGAAGGCCGAAGAGCTTCTTTTGAAGGAGCAGGAAAAGGAACCCGGTTTTGCGGCGGAATTTGCCGTTTTAAACGATCGCCGGGCCATTGAGATTGACAGCCGAGACTGGCTGCCTTCAACTCTTCGCAGGCTTCTTCAATCATATGGATACGAAGGAAGCGATATCGGCGTCAATTTCTTTACGGATGCTTCCGTTTTGGACCGGGCGGGAGAAAAGAAGATTCTGCTGTTTGGACCAGGGGAGCCGTCTATGGCACATAAGCCCAATGAATATGTCAGCGTGAAGAAATATGAGGATGCAATTCAGGTACTGCAGAAATTGATGCGGCAGAAAATGCCCGGATAGAATTATGTTGCTTGTCATGAAATGAACAGTATGGTATGATGTTATGGAAAAAAAGAAGGAGAACGGGTAATGAAGGTAATCTGTTTTGGCTCATTGAATATTGATTATACGTATAAGGTGGATCATTTTGTACAAAAAGGGGAGACGCTGTCTTCCGATTCCCTTCAAGTTTTCAGCGGCGGGAAAGGATTGAATCAGTCGATAGCGCTGGCCAAGGCGGGTGTTGAGACCTGGCATGCAGGCTCCATCGGAGAGGACGGAAGATTTCTTTTAAAGCAGATGGAGGATGCCGGTGTCAATACGGACTGTGTTACTATTTTGACTGACACAAGAACCGGCAATGCAATCATTCAGAATGACAAAGAGGGAGACAACTGTATCCTTCTTTATGGCGGGGCAAACCAGGCCATTACCAGGGAGCAGGTGGACGAAGTTATGGGCCGCTGCGAGAAAGGGGATTTCCTGGTACTGCAAAATGAGATCAATGAGCTGACCTATATTGTGGAACAGGCTCATGAAAAAGGGCTTAAGATTGTGCTGAATCCTTCGCCTATGAATGAAAAGATCCGCAGGCTGCCGCTTGCGTATGTGGACTATTTTATGCTCAATGAGATCGAAGCGGGACAGATCCTAAATCGGGAGATTCAGGAAGGCTTTGACAAGGAAGAGCTTGGTAGGGCCTTAATGGAGTGCTTCCCCAATGCGGTGATAGTATTGACCCTGGGAAAAGAGGGCGCTATCTATATGGATCAGAATGAGACCTTTACGCAGTCCTCTTACAAGGTGAAGGCTGTGGATACCACAGCTGCCGGGGATACTTTTACCGGATACTTTATCGGAGGAATCTTAAGAGGGCTTCCTGTTCGGGAGGCTATGGATATGGCGTCCCGCGCTTCAGCCATTGCCGTGACGAGGCTGGGGGCTTCGCCCTCAATTCCGGTTTTAAAGGAAGTAGAGGAGATTTCGTTTTGATACATAAGTAAAATAAGCGTGTCGGCTTTACGCTTGGCGCGCTGTCAAAGAAAAGGAAGCGAAGGGATGTGGCGGCTGCCATGTCCCTTTTCTAAATGGCGCTGTGTCCGGAAGTCTCTGAGAGTATCAGGAAAAAATAGCGGTTGATATTTTTACAGGGATGTGATAGGAATATAGACAGTAGATAAAAAAGAGCTGTATCGTAGCGACTAGAGTCTGGTAAAGTCGCAAAGGCGCACGAGAGGAACTTTTATGAGTGCCCTTTCGAATAAAAGTTTCTCTCATCACAGGTGCGCCGAAGCGACTTTACCCTTCAGTGCCGTCGCGCAGCGACTCAAATAGGAGGTTTATATTATGGCAGTAAAGCTGGTAGTGGATTCTGCATCGGATATTGATTTGAAGGAAGCGGAAGCGCTGGGTGTTCATATGATACCCATGTCCATCCAATTTGGAGATAAGACCTATGCGGATGGCATCGATCTGTCCGGCACGGCATTTTTTGAGAAGCTCATAGAGAGCAGCGAGCTTCCCACCACAAGCCAAATCACTATGTTTCAATTTGAGGAATGTTTTACCGAGCTTACGGCGGATGGCAGTGAGGTGGTTGTAATCACCTTATCCTCCAAGCTTTCCGGAACCTATGCGGGAGCCGTATCCGCGGCGCGCTCCTTCCCGGGAAAGGTGTTTGTGGTAGACAGTCTCAATGTATGTATCGGGGAGCGGATTCTGATTCAATATGCGGTTCGGCTTCTAAAGGAAGGACTTACTGCAAAGGAGCTGGAAGAGAGGCTTCTAGAGGCTCGAAAGCGGATAAAACTTATGGCCCTTCTGAGCACACTGGAATATCTCCAAAAGGGAGGAAGAATCTCTGCGGCTGTGGCTATGTCCGGCGCTGTTCTACATATTAAACCGGTTATTTCCATTGAGGATGGAGAGGTCAAGATGATAGGAAAGGCTATGGGTTCGAAAAAGGGAAATAACCTTTTGATGCAGCTTATAAGCAAGTCCGGCGGTATTGACTTTGAGATGCCTTATGCGACGGCATATTCAGGCCTTGAGGACAGCCTTTTGAAGAAATATCTGAGGGACAGCGCATTTCTCTGGGAAGATGAGATTGGTGAGATTCCTTCCTACTGTATCGGAAGCACCATCGGAACCCATGTGGGACCGGGGGCGATTGCGGTAGCATTTTTTGCAAAATAAGCGGTTGGCGTTTACATTGTGACCGGTGTTACTGTTCACCCCGTGATCGGCAACACGCTTCGCGATGCACAGAAATCGCAAAAAGATGCGATTTTGCGCTGAAAAACTCGGGATTTCCGCACAAAATGTGCGGAAACACCTCGCGGAACTGTGGTGTGTGAACAGTAACTGACCGGTAGCATTAGATCATCCGAAGCTGACGGAAGTATGTACAAAGCGGCAAAAACTTGCTATAATACCTGTCTTTAGTATCAGACATTTAAAAATGGCGTTAGTTTATGAAAATAGTAAAAGCTGTTGCATTTCGGTGCGACAGCTTTTGGAATTATAGCTATTAA
>CAJTDE010000043.1 GCA_910574835.1 Clostridia bacterium
GTTATACTGGAAAGTTATCCACTTTTTACACTAAAGCAATGACGAAACAGAAATTTTATTTTCTCTGTTTTGTCCAAAAATCAATGTGCCCTTAACGGGGTGCTGAACAGTTACCAAATATGTATTTAATTTTTCTATTGGCTCTATGCTTTTGATTTTCGGTTTCGCACTGGATTTGACAGTTAAGGTGCCAGGGTTAGTTTTAAGGTTTGCAGCTTTAATACGGTATGCGTTTTTGATACATTTTACGGTTCAAAAATATATACATGTGATATGTGAACAGGTACATATAGACTATTATGAACATGGGTATTATATAACATTAACACTTGGATTAATCCTTACGTTTGTGCTATCGGCTGCATGGGAAAAAATTGTAGGTGTTAAAAAATAATACTTTTTTTGAATTACATATGTAAAGTGTGAATCTATAACCTGAATAAATCCATATGGGTTTTGGCGGTCTTCCGTCATTCGCCACGCCGTACTCTGTAGTATACCAATGTCCTCATGGATGATATAGCACGGAAAGGGAAAAGAAGAAACTATAAACCACCAGATTCATGCATTGTTTGTGCCGGAAGGCAGGGACGACGCAAGGAGGGCATGCCGTACGGCGTGTTTGAAAAAATGAAGCGTTTTCTTATTAAATTGCTAGGGGTTGTTCCAATTTTTATAGTTATTATATTTGTAAATTTTCGAGTAGATCCTGCGAATATTTTTAAAAAAGACTATGAACGGAAAGCGGCAGAGATTCTTCTTTCAGGTCAAAGTGTTGTAGGAATGGATAATTATGATGAGAGAATTTTGCAGGAAGAAATTATTCGAAGAATCAAAGAAACTCCGGATGCAATTATTATAGGTTCCAGTAGAGTGATGACGCTTTCCGATGAAGTGATAGGAAACGAGGAAGAATATTGGAATCATGGGGTTTCGGGCGCAGGTATTCCGGACTATCTTGGGATTTTGGGTATCTATGATGAATATAGTGAACTCCCTGGACAGGTTATTATCGGGTTGGATCCGTGGATTTTAAATGATAACAGCGGGGATACAAGATATCAGTCTATTGCTAAATATGTAGATAGATTTAGAAAAAAAGTTGAAGGAACAGATAGCAGGATTCAACTGGAGCGAAATTCCTTTGAAAAAGAAATGCAATTGGTTTCACTGTCTTATTTTCAAAGCGCCTTTCATTTAGTTACTGAAAATCCAGAATTATTAAAAAAATCAGCGATTGAATTTTATGGTACGAACAAAAAGGATGTGGAGGATAGCATTCGCTATACGGATGGTAGTATTGAGTATAATAAAGCTTTTAGAGAGCGAAGTGCAGAAGATACATTTGCAGATGCGAAAACATATGTATCGCAAGGGATATATCAAATTGAAAATTATCAAATGTTAAGTATGGAGAAACGCATGCTTTTTGAAAAAATGATAGATTATTTGCAAAAAGATGGAGTAGACGTTATTTTTTATCTGCCACCATATCATCCATATGTTTATGAATACATAAAAGAAAATAAAAATTATGAAATGGTTCTTGAAGCGGAAAGATACTTTAGAAAAATAGCCGAGGGGGAAGGGATTAAATTATATGGCTCTTATAACCCAGAGACATTAGATTGTGTGGAAGAAGATTTTTTGGATGGTATGCATATGAAAAGAGAATGTATATCAAAATCTTGGAAACAAGTAAGTAATGTTTATTAAAGTTTCTCGCAAAAATTTACTGATAGTTTTTGTGGTGGAAACTTTGAGATAATCCGGAGAATGCTTTGCTCCATCGTTTATGAGTAATGTAACAATGAGTTCAAATATCCGGATGATTGTTAATCTTGTTGATATAAAATGGACTAATTGCTTAGGAATTTTCTTAAATTTTGTTGAACTTCCCCCAATATCTGTTAAAATAAAAGTCAAGAATTCTATAAATATTAGCAGATTCCGCAAGGGAGTGAAGCGATCATGAAAACAACCAAAAACCTGCCCATCGGCATCGAACATTTTGAAGAAATGCGCAGGGAAGACTTTTACTATGTAGATAAAACAGGGATGATAAAAGAACTGCTAGAAGACAAGGCAAAAGTGAATCTGTTCACCAGGCCAAGAAGATTCGGGAAATCCCTGAATATGAATATGCTCCAATATTTCTTTGAATACGGATGTGACAGCAGTCTTTTTGAAGGCCTTTCCATAGAAAAAGAGGAGAATCTCTGCCAGGAATATATGGGGAAGTTCCCGGTGATTTCAATTACTTTGAAGGGCGCAGGCTCCGGAAACTTTGAGAGGACTCGGGGGATGCTTTGTTCCATTATAGGGAATGAAGCGATGAGGTTTCCATTTTTGAAGGAGAGTCCTCAGCTTTCTGATGAAGAAAAAGAGCAATACAAGCAGCTTGTGAACGTGGATACAAGCGGCCAACAGGCATTTATTATGCCGGATGCGGTACTTGAGGATAGTCTGCGGACGCTGTGCCGTCTGCTCCGGAAGCATTATAGCCAGAAAGTGATTCTTTTGATCGACGAATATGATGTTCCCTTGGATAAGGCGCAGCATAATGGCTATTATGATGAGATGCTGAATTTGATAAGAGGAATGCTGGGGCAGGCGCTGAAAACAAATGACAGTCTTCAGTTTGCCGTGCTGACGGGATGTCTGCGTGTTGCGAAGGAAAGCATTTTTACAGGTCTGAATAATCTAAGGGTTCTGTCAATAACCGGTGTGCAGTTTGACGAATATTTTGGTTTTACGGATCGAGAGGTTCGGGAGCTGCTGAAGTTTTATAGCTTGGAGAACAAATATGACGCAATAAAAGAATGGTATGACGGATATCGGTTCGGAAATAAAGATGTCTACTGTCCGTGGGATGTGATTAATTATGTAAGTCTCCTGCGTGCGGATCCGGAAGCCTCTCCAAAGGCCTTTTGGATCAATACCAGTGGAAATGATGTGATTCGGACCTTTCTTCGGATGGCAAAAGGAGGCGTGAAACGGGAGATTGAGGAGTTGATCAATGGCGGAACGGTTGCGAAGAGGCTGAATGAGGAGTTAACCTACCGTGATTTATACAGCAGTATTGATAATCTTTGGAGCGTACTCTTCACCACAGGATATCTGACGAGACGGGGCGAAATGACGGATGAGACCTGCGAGCTGGCAATTCCCAATTTTGAAATCCGGAAGATTTTTATGGAGCAGGTCATGGAATGGTTCCAGGAAGAAGCCAGAAGGGATGCCGCAAGTCTGGATGCATTTTGTGATGCATTTCCGAAAGGAGATGTAGATACCATTGAGGAACAATTAAATGCTTACCTTTGGAAAACAATTGGTATCCGTGATACCGGTGCTCGAAAGGGCAGAAAAGAAAATTTTTACCACGGACTTTTATTGGGATTGCTGAGCCATAAAGAAGATTGGTACATTGTATCCAATGCGGAGTCGGGAGAGGGCTACAGCGATATTTTAATAGAGATAGAAGATGAACGGATCGGAATTGTCATAGAGGTAAAATATCCGGATGAGAACAGTCTGGAAATCGAATGCCAGAAAGCCCTTGAACAGATCGAAAAAATGAGTTATGATGCTAAGCTCTATCAGGATGGAATGACCACGATTTTAAAATATGGAATTGCATACAGGAAGAAGAGCTGTATGGTGAGACTTGGAATGATCTGTGAAACAGCATAAATTTATTACGCTATCCTCAAACCTCAAACGGGATTGTTACAAAATAAGACATCAGCTATTTCCATATCCTGTGTTCGGACGATTCATGTACACTGGATATTGGCATGTCCATTTGGCGACTGCCGCGACGGTCAAATACCCCGCAACTTGCTGCGGGGTATTTGACTTTACAACAGCCCCATTTTTATACTCCGCATGTAATCCGGTTACATTTCTGCTGCCATATCTTCGATTTCATCCTCCCGCGGCAAATAAATATGCACCTTATCAATCCGATTCTTATCCACCTCATCCACCACCAACCGAATCCCATTCTCCGTAGTCACGGATTCCCCGGCCTGGGGCAGACGGTCCAGAAGTTCAATCACAATACCTCCGATAGAATCATAATCCTCCGACTCAAGCTCCAGACCAATCTGGTCCTGCAGATCCTCAAGCTTCGAAGAACCTTCCACAATGTACTCATAATCACTGATTTTCTGAATCAGCTCCGCCTCGGAACCATCATACTCATCCCGAATCTCCCCTACAATCTCTTCCAGAAGATCCTCTAAAGTCACAAGCCCCACCGTTGCCCCATACTCATCCAGAACAATCGCAAGACTGATGGAATTTTCACGCATCTCCATCATCAGCTCCGAAGACTTTTTAAACTCATGTGTAAAATAAGCTTCCCGGAGAATATGCCGCACATCAAAATGCTCCTTATTCTCGTAGAGAATCAGATCCTTCACATTCAGAATACCAAGAATATTGTCCCGGTGCTCCTCATAAACCGGAAGCCTGGTAAACAAATTCTCTCTATATACTTCAATGGTTTCTTCATAAGTAGCATTGACATTTAAAAAGGTCATATCCACTCTGGGAACCATAATATCCTTTGCCTGATGGTCATCCAGATCAAACACATTGTTGATCATCTTGCGCTCTTCACTCTCAATAGCGCCGTCCTGGTGGCTGACCTCCACAATGGTACGAATCTCATCCTCCGTATAAATATCATTGCGCTTATTGGGATCTATCCGCAGAAGCTTCAGCACGCCCATAGAAAATGCATTGATAATAAAAATAAGAGGCGTGGCAATCTGCATCCAGGTATAAACCACTCCGGCAAACCGCAGGGACAGCTTTTCCGCTGAAAGCGTAGCGCAGGTTTTCGGTGTAATCTCTCCAAAAACCAGTACCAGGAAGGTCAGAATACCTGTTGCGATACCGGCTCCGGCGCTTCCGAAAGCTTTGGTAGCAATGACAGTACCGAGAGAGGACAGACTCATATTAACAATATTATTTCCTATCAAAATGGCGCTGAGCATCTTCGACGGTTCGTCCAGAATTTTCTGAAGGCGCAGAGCACGCTTGTCCCCCTCTTCCACCAGGGTTAAAACTCTGATTTTGTTTACGGTAGTTAACGCAGTCTCCGCAGAAGAAAAAAATGCGGAAAGACCTAACAACAGCAGCAATACGGCCAATTGTATGGCGTCACTTGAATCCAAGAAAAGTTCACTCCTTTGTATGATGTGCCGTTTGGAAGTGGAGCAAAAGCAGCTCCGTTCCGTTTCGACAGTAATAAAGTATCTTTTTTACTATACAATATTTTTAAGGGAAATGCAAGTATGGAGCAAACTTTTGGCAAAAAGCTTTTGGCAAAAAGCACATTAGCTTCGGCTTTGGTTTTGACTCATGCTTTGACACATCTTCGGCAAAAGAAATCTGCAAAAAGAAGGCACAGCGGGCTATTGCTCACACCCACGCCAACCGCCTTGCTGATTGGCGTGGAGCCGATAGAATGAGAAAGCCAAAAAAACTGCTCCAAGACACCGGACTAAGACACCATCCCCCCTAAGGTCCCGCCGGCCGTGCACAGGATCAGTGTGGTGACAAAGTGGGAAGACCCGCCTCCGAAGCCCTGGTTTACGGCAAGGGAAATCAGAGCAAGTATAGCAAAATAGAGAAGCCCTGCGGCGGCGCCCCACAGGAATTTCCGGGCCTTCATCATTTTACCCTCCAAAAAGCCGCCAAGAAAGCTGGAAATCACATATACAATGATAATTCCGATATTGACTTTAGGTTCCGAAAGCTGAAACTTATACAGCAGAAGGGCCAGGAATAAAAGCAGGATTCCTGTGATAATATAAGCGCTCAAAAGGGATTTCAGCATCCGTATTGCTATGTTCTGATAAGATTTTCCTTTTTCCATCGTGTTCCTCCCCGGATCAGATACTGGGGAACCGTCCTTTGCATGACAGTCCCTTATTTAAGACAATATATGAACAGGCCGGTAAAAAAATACTTTTAAATTACTGCGGAGTGTGCTATACTGCTACCATGTATTATAGGAACATAAAATAGGAGGGCGAAGAGGATGAAACACATTCAGACTTTGAACACACAGATTTTACAGAATACCGTAAAAAAGGGCGGCTGCGGCGAGTGCCAGACTTCCTGCCAGTCCGCATGCAAGACTTCCTGCACGGTAGGCAACCAGACCTGTGAGAATCACAAATAAGAAACAGCACAAGAAACAAAAACAAGGGTGTCTCAAAAGCCCAAAGAAGTAGGCAGGCTTTTGGGACATCCTTATTGTGCGGAAGAAAGGGGACAAAGATGGTCCATTTATATAGAAATAACGGCTGCAACATCGCGTTAGATGTAAACAGCGGAGCCGTTCACGTAGTAGATGATCTGGCTTATGAGGCAATTGCCCTCTTCGAAACATACGGCCAGGAAGAAATCCTTGACAAGCTTCGGGATCGATATGAAGAACAGGAGATCCGGGAAGTCCTTGAGGACATAGAAGAACTGAAAAAACAGGGAACTCTGTTTACGGAGGACACCTATCGGGACAAAATCATAGATTTCAAAAAACGCTCCACCGTGGTCAAGGCCCTGTGTCTGCACATTGCCCATGACTGCAACCTGGCCTGCCAGTACTGCTTCGCGGAAGAGGGAGAATATCACGGACGCCGTGCGCTCATGAGCTACGAGGTGGGAAAACAGGCGTTAGACTTCCTGATATCCAATTCCGGAAGCCGCCGGAATCTGGAGGTAGACTTCTTCGGCGGCGAACCCCTGATGAACTGGCAGGTGGTCAAGGACCTAGTGGCCTACGGCCGGGAGCAGGAGAAGCTTCACGGCAAAAAGTTCCGTTTTACGCTGACCACCAACGGAGTGCTGCTCAATGACGAAGTAATGGAATTTGCCAACCGGGAAATGAGCAATGTAGTCTTAAGCATTGACGGCCGGCAGCAGGTTCACGATAAAATGCGCCCCTTCCGGAACGGCAAAGGAAGCTACGAACTGGTAGTACCCAAGTTCCAAAAGCTGGCAAAAAGCCGCAATCAGAATAATTACTATGTCCGGGGCACCTTTACCCGGAATAACCTGGATTTTAGCGAGGATGTGCTCCATCTGGCGGACCTGGGCTTTCGGCAGATTTCCGTGGAACCGGTGGTAGCGCCCCCCGAAGCGCCCTATGCAATCCGGGAGGAGGACATTCCGGTTCTCTGCGAGCAGTATGATCGGCTGGCGGCTGAGATGGTGAAGCGTCACGGAAAGGAAAATGATTTCAATTTCTTCCATTTTATGATTGATTTGACCGGCGGCCCCTGCGTCTACAAGCGTCTGTCAGGCTGCGGCTCCGGCACGGAATATCTGGCGGTAACCCCTTGGGGAGATCTCTACCCCTGCCATCAGTTTGTAGGAGAAGAGAAGTTCCTTATGGGAAATGTTTTCGACGGGATTCAAAATACGGATCTGCGGGACGAATTTAAGAGCTGCAATGTGTACGCCAAAGAAAAATGCCGAAACTGCTTTGCAAAATTTTACTGCAGCGGCGGCTGCGCTGCCAATTCCTACAATTTCCACGGCTCCATCAACGATGCCTACGATATCGGGTGCGAGCTGCAGAGAAAACGTGTGGAGTGCGCCATTATGATCAAAGCAGCCACAGCAGGAAATGCGGAAAATGCTTAATTGCAAAGCAATGCATACCCTGATTAAGATGGATTTCACCAAGCATATCTCCTGAATACTGCACCCAAGCATATACCGATAAGACGGAGAGATCCGGTTTGTTTAAGGTAAACTTTGCAGGTATACCATAATATATCCTTGTGAGGAACGAAAAAAGCAATATAGGGATGGAAGAAAAAAGAAAGAAGGCTGAGTTAGTACTATGAAGAAAAACACAGGAATTTTAACCTTGCTGCTCACCGCTCTGGTTACGGCGGGACTGATCTACGGTGCGGCCGTAGGCTTTGGAGAGACCCAAACCGGCGCGGCGAAAAATATTAAGCTGGGCCTGGACCTGGCCGGCGGTGTCAGCATCACTTATCAGACGGTGATTGACAATCCCACCCAGGAGCAGATGGATGATACGGTCTATAAGCTCCAGAAGCGTGTGGAGGGCTACAGCACCGAGGCCGTGGTTTACCAGGAGGGAGGGAACCGGATTAACATCGAGATTCCCGGCGTGTCCGACGCCAATGCCATCTTGGAGGAGCTTGGACGGCCCGGCTCTCTGGAGTTTCAGGATATCAGAGGAAATGTGCTCATTGAGGGAACGGACATTAAGAGCGCCGAGGCCAGAGGGTATACGGACAACCTGGGCAAGAACTCCTACGAGGTGGCCCTGACCCTGACGGACGAGGGCGCGGAGAAGTTCGCGGAAGCGACCAGGGAAAATCTCGGTCTGCAGATTCCCATTGTCTATGACGGGGAAGTGATCAGCGCACCTACGGTTCAGGCGGAGATTACGGGCGGCAATCCTTCCATTACAAATATGGAGTCCTTTGAGGCGGCGGAGCGTCTCGCTTCCACTATCCGAATCGGTTCCCTTCAATTGGAGCTTACGGAGCTGCGTTCCAAGGTTGTAGGGGCACAGCTTGGCGAGGAAGCCATTTCTACCAGTCTGAAGGCAGGAGCCGTAGGCTTTGTTCTGGTGCTGATATTTATGGTTGCGGTTTACCTGCTTCCGGGCCTGGCCTCCGGTATCGCATTGACAATCTATGTGGCTTTGATGCTGGTGCTGTTAAATGCCTTTGAGCTGACGCTGACGCTTCCGGGTATCGCAGGTATTATCTTGAGTATTGGTATGGCTGTGGACGCCAATGTCATTATTTTTGCCCGGATTCGGGAGGAGCTTGCTACCGGAAAGACAGTGCGCTCCGCTATGAAAATCGGATTTAAAAAGGCTCTGTCCGCCATTGTGGACGGCAATATTACCACCCTGATTGCGGCGGTGGTACTGGGGCTTCGGGGATCAGGAAGCGTGAAGGGCTTTGCACAGACTCTGGCGCTTGGTATTGTGATTTCCATGTTTACGGCTCTTGTGGTTACACGCCTGGTGCTCAATGCGCTGTTTGCACTGGGACTTAAGAGTGAGAAGCTTTACGGAGTTCAGAAGGAGCGGAAAACAGTTGATTTTCTGGGGAAGAAGAATCTTTGCTTTCTTGTTTCCGCCGTACTGATTCTGGGCGGTGCGGTGGTTATGGGCGTCCAGTCCGGGCGCGGCGCCGGTGCGCTGAATTACAGCCTGGAATTTCAGGGCGGTACTTCTACGACGATTCCTTTTGCGGAGGCTATGACCATTGGGGAGATTGACGCCGATGTGAAGCCGGTGGTGAGCGAGGTGATTGGAAGCAATGAGATCCAGGCTCAGCAGGTGCAGGGAAGCAATGATGTTGTGATTAAGACCAGGGTGCTTGATCTGGAGACCAGACAGGCGCTGAATAAGGCTCTGGCGGAGAAATTCGGCGTGGATGAGACGGCGATTACGGCGGAGAATATCAGCTCTTCCATCAGCAGCGAGGTTCGGTCGGATGCTCTGGTGGCTGTGATTCTGGCTTCTGTTTTGATGCTGCTTTATATTTGGTTCCGGTTTAAGGATCTGCGGTTCGCGGCCAGTGCGGTGACGGCTCTGGTGCATGATGTGCTGGTGGTGCTGGCGTTTTATGCCGTGGCGCGGATTTCGGTGGGAAATACGTTTATTGCTTGTATGCTGACCATTGTGGGGTATTCCATTAATGCGACGATTGTTATTTTTGACCGGATTCGGGAGAATTTGGCTTCCGCGGGGAAGAAGGATGAGCTTAAGGAGATTGTGAATCGGAGTATTACGCAGACCTTGACGCGGAGCGTTTATACATCGCTTACTACTTTTATTATGGTGGCGGCTTTGTTTGTGATGGGAGTGGCTTCGATTAAGGAATTTGCTCTGCCGCTGATGGTGGGGATTGTTTGCGGGGCTTATTCTTCGGTTTGTATTACGGGGGCGCTTTGGTTTGTTTTGAAAACGAAGGTTCAGAAAAAAGAGAAGTAGACGGACGGAGGGGACTGCCGCGAAATACGTCATTTGGCTTTTCCATATCCCCTGTTCGCACGGTTCTCGTACATCCTGTCTGCTCTTGGCGGACTAACATTTTTGGTTTTTGCAGGCTTCGCCTGGTGTAAGCTTTGGATGTTAGTCCGCCAATATCAGACAGGCTGTACGCGAACAGGCGGACATGGGATATCGGAAAAGCCGCATGACGCATTTCGCGGCAGTCCCCTCCTGGTTTTTGGGGGCGGATGAAAGGTTGAAAGGGTGTGAGATGGGGAATTGGAGGGTGAGCGGACGGGTGTTTGATGTAAGGATTTTGTTTTCTAAAAGGATTACGGGCAATTTGGGGTGTTGCGGATGTATTTTTGATGGGGAAGGGGAACGTTTTTGGGAGGTCTGGGGAAAAGGGAGGGTGTTGGGGAGTGGAGGTTGGGAGTTGGGAGTGTAATGGGTGGGAAGTGGTTGTAGGAGTTTTTTTGATGGAAAGGGGATTGGATATGAGAGAGATTTGGGTGGAGGCGCCTCGGATGGAGGGGAATCGGGAGATGGCTCGGGAGCTTGGGGTTAGTCCTTTGGCGGTGCGGATGATTCGGAACCGGGCCGGGATGAGTGAAGGGGAGGTTCGGGAGTTCCTTTTTGGCGGGATGGAGGAGCTTTCGGACCCGTTTTTGATGAAGGGGATGCGGGAGGCGGTTGCGCTGCTTCGGAGGAAGCGGGATGAGGGGGCGGCTGTCCGCATTATTGGGGATTATGATATTGATGGGGTGAATGCGACGCATGTTTTGCTTACGGGACTTACCAGGATTGGGGCTAAGGTGGATACGGTGATTCCGGATCGGATGAAGGATGGGTATGGGGTGAATGAGAATTTGATCCGTAAGGCTGCAAAGGAGGGGATTGATACGATTGTTACCTGTGATAACGGGATTGCGGCTGCGGAGGAGATTGGGCTGGCAAAGGAGCTTGGTATGACGGTGGTGGTGACGGATCATCATGAGGTTCCTTTTCGGGAGGAGAATGGGGAACGAGTTTGGATTCTGCCTCCGGCGGATGTGATTGTGAATCCGAAGCAGGCGGATTGCGGGTATCCCTTTAAGATGCTCTGCGGGGCGGCGGTGGCCTGGAGGCTGGTGGAGGCGCTGTACGCGGAGGAAGGGATTTCCAGGGAGGAAGTCTTTGAACTGGCGGAGTTTGCGGCGGTGGCTACGGTGGGGGATATTATGGAGCTGCGGGGGGAGAACCGTATTTTGGTGCGGTATGGGCTGAAAAGGCTGGAGCAGACGAAGAATCTTGGGTATCGGGCGCTGATTGGGGCAAATGGTTTGGAGGGGAAACGGCTTACGGCGTATCATATCGGGTTTGTGATCGGGCCTTGTATCAATGCAAGCGGGCGGCTGGATACGGCGAAGCGTGCTTTGAATCTTTTGGGAGCGAAGAGCCGGGGGGAGGCGGAGAAGCTTGCCGGGGATTTGAAGGCGCTCAATGACAGCAGGAAGGCGCTTACGGTGAAAGGGACGGAGGAGGCCAGAAGGCAGATTGAGGAGACAGAGCTTAAGGGGGATCGTGTTTTGGTGGTGTATCTGCCGGAGTGCCATGAGAGCCTGGCCGGGATTATTGCCGGGCGGATTCGGGAGCTGTATTATCGGCCCTGTTTTATTTTGACGGACGGAGAGGAAGGGGTGAAAGGCTCCGGGCGTTCTATTGAGGGGTATCATATGTTTGAGGAAATGACGAAGGTCGGGGAGCTGTTTACCAAGTTTGGGGGGCATCCTATGGCGGCGGGGCTTTCTATGAAGAAGGAAAATGTGGAGGAGCTTCGGAGGAGGCTGAATGAGAATTGTGTGCTTACGGAGGAGGATTTGGTTCCTCGAAAGTATTATGATGCGGTTTTGCCGATTCAGTATGTGGGGGAACCGCTGATCCGGGAGCTGGAGATTTTGGAGCCCTTTGGGAAGGGGAATGAGAAGCCGTTTTTTGCGGCGGGGAATCTTATTGTGCTGAGTGCGCGGATTTTGGGGAAGAATCGGAATGTGCTGAAGGTGATTTTGGAGGATGATGACGGGAAACGGATGGAGGCGGTGAGCTTTGGGGATGTGGTGGGGGATTTGGAGTATATAGAGGGGAAGGAGAGGGTTTCTGTGCTTTATTATCCGGAGATGAATGAGTATATGGGGAAGCGGACGGTGCAGCTTGTGGTGGAGGCTTATCGGTAGGGGGGTAAAAGTTCAGACGGGCTGCGGCGAAATCCGCTCTCCCACATTTCCATATCCTGTGTTCGGACGGTTCACGTACACGCTGTCTGCTCTGTACGGACATTGCCTTTTGATTTTTTTATGCGGGTGGTTTTGGGGCAATGTTCATCCATATCAGACAGCGTGTACGCGAACAGCCGGACACTGGATATCGGAAATGCCGGAGAGCGGATTTCGCCGCAGCCCGTCTGAACTTTTACCTTGGGGGCGGTAGGTTGTGTTATTGTGTAAAGTGTTGTCAAATGGATAAATCCGTGATATAATGTGTTCCATTGGTGAACAGGGGAAGCCTTCTATGAGCTGAATGGTTGTGATGAGGGTGGGATGCCCTGTTGTTTGTGATGTTACTTTACGATTGGGGAGATACCTTTATGCATGGGAAACATGTGCGGAACAGAGAAATGCCCTACGGGTATACCTTTATGCACGGAAAACTTGTGCGGATCAGGGAAAGGAGCATAAAAGGATGAAAAAAATGGAAGAATATGTTAGGAGTATTCCGGATTTTCCGGAGGAAGGGATTATTTTTCGGGATGTGACTTCTGTGCTGCAGGATGCGGATGGTTTGAGGCTGGCGATTGATTCTATGCAGGAGCTTTTGAAGGATGTTGAGTTTGATGTGGTGGTGGGGGCGGAGTCCCGGGGGTTTGTGTTTGGGACGCCGATTGCTTATAATCTCCATAAGCCTTTTGTGCTGGTGCGTAAGAAGGGGAAGCTGCCCTGTGAGACGATTTCCAAGGAGTATGATTTGGAATATGGGAGCGCGGTGATTGAGATGCACAGGGATTCGATTCAGCCGGGGCAGAAGGTGGTTCTGGTGGATGATCTGATTGCTACGGGGGGAACGATACAGGCGGCGGCGGAGCTGGTGGAAGAGCTTGGCGGTGAGGTTGTGAAGATTATTTTTCTGATGGAGCTTGCGGGGCTTAAGGGCCGGGAGAAGCTTTCTAAGTATGATGTGGCTTCTGTGATTCGCTATGAGGGAAATTAGGAAGCGGCTTGAGGAGTAAATGGAGATTTTTTCCGGGACTGGCCGCGGAGTGAACAGCAACTTTGGGGCGGCATAGGATAGAAGGCAGGGCCTGTGAGCGGATGGTTTTGAGGTTAGTGGATGTGCGGGCTTTTGATGACGGTTTGGAGGAGTACTTAAAAGAGATAGAAGCAGGTGGTTGACAGATGGCAGAGATGAAGATTGGTGTAAAGGACCGGGGCGGGGCTTTGGCCAGGGCGGATGAGAATGTGAAGACGATGCAGGACTTTACGGACCCGGCGGAGCTTTACCAGGAGCTTATTAAGAGTGTGCGTAAGTATCACCCGTCCACGGATATTTCTATGATTGAAAAAGCATATCGTATTGCCTTCAAAGCCCATGAGGGACAGCTTCGCAAATCGGGTGAGCCTTATATTATTCACCCTCTTTGTGTTGCCATTATTCTTGCGGACTTAGAGCTTGACAAAGAGACGATTGTGTCAGGGCTTCTTCACGATGCCGTGGAGGATACCGTTATGACCACCGAGGAGATTGCGGAGGAGTTCAGCCAGGAGGTGGCTCTTTTGGTGGACGGCGTTACCAAGCTGGGCCAGTTGTCCTATTCTAAGGATAAGATTGAGATCCAGGCGGAGAATCTGCGGAAGATGTTTCTTGCTATGGCTAAGGATATCCGCGTGATTCTGATTAAGCTTGCGGACCGCCTTCACAATATGCGTACCCTCCAGTATATGAAGCCGGAGAAGCAGAAGGAAAAGGCCCGGGAGACGATGGATATCTATGCGCCTATTGCGCAGCGGCTTGGTATTTCCAAGGTTAAGAATGAGCTGGATGATTTGTCTCTTAAGTATCTGGAGCCGGAGGTTTATTATGAGCTGAAGGAGCAGATTTCCGATAAGAAGAGCACCAGGGAGGCTTTTGTCCGGGGAATTGTGGAGGAAGTGAAGCGCCACATGGAAAACGGAGGCATCGAGGCCCATGTGGACGGACGGGTAAAGCACTTCTTCAGTATTTATAAGAAAATGGTGAACCAGAGTAAAACGCTGGATCAGATTTATGATTTGTTTGCCGTGCGGATTATTGTGGATACGGTGAAGGACTGTTATGCGGCGCTCGGTGTGATTCATGAAATGTACACGCCGATTCCGGGGCGGTTCAAGGACTATGTGGCCATGCCCAAGCCCAATATGTACCAGTCGCTTCATACGACTTTGATTGGTCCCAACGGACAGCCCTTTGAGATTCAGATCCGCACCTTTGACATGCACAAGACGGCCGAGTACGGAATTGCGGCGCACTGGAAGTATAAGGAGAGCAGCGACGGCAAGAAAACCGTGGATCAGCAGGAAGCGGAGAAAATGAGCTGGCTTCGGCAGATCCTGGAGTGGCAGCGCGACATGTCCGACAATAAGGAGTTTATGAATCTCCTGAAAAGTGATTTGGACCTGTTTTCCGAGAGCGTCTATTGCTTTACGCCTACGGGAGATGTGAAAACCCTGCCAAGCGGCTCCACGCCCATTGATTTTGCCTACAGTGTCCACAGCGCCGTGGGAAATAAGATGATTGGGGCCAGGGTCAACGGCAAGCTGGTGACGATTGATTATACCATTCAGAACGGGGACCGCATTGAGGTGCTGACGTCTCAAAATTCTCGGGGACCGAGCCGGGACTGGCTGAATGTGGTTAAGAGCACTCAGGCGAAAAATAAGATCAATCAGTGGTTTAAGCATCAGTTTAAGGATGAGAATATTTTGCGGGGCAAGGAAATGCTTGCCCAGTACTGCAAGGTAAAGTCTATTGTGATGTCCGATATTATGAAGCCGGAGTTTCAGAATATCGTGATGCGCAAATACGGCTTCCGGGACTGGGATTCCGTTCTGGCGGCCATTGGACACGGCGGTCTGAAAGAAGGCCAGGTTATCAATAAGATGACTGAGGAGTATGACAAGCTCCACAAGAAGGAATTTACCGACGAGAAGGTGATGGAGGCCGTAGCCGACAATAAGGACAGCAAGATCCGCATTACCAAGTCCAAGAGCGGAATTGTGGTCAAGGGCCTTTCGGATGTGTCCGTGCGGTTTTCCAAGTGCTGCAGCCCGGTACCGGGGGATGAGATTATCGGGTTTGTTACCCGGGGGCGGGGCGTTTCCATTCACCGGACGGATTGTATCAATGTGCTGAATCTTCAGGAGCTTGAGAGGCGGCGGCTGATTGACGCGGAGTGGCAGGATATGGGAGCGGCGGCCTCCGGGGAGAAGTATGCTACGGAGATTAAGATATACGCCAACAACCGGACGGGGTTACTGGTGGATATTTCCCGGATTTTTACGGAGCGGGGGATTGATATGACCAGTATCAATGTGCGTACCAGTAAGCAGGGGACGGCCACCATTTCCATTACCTTTGATATCGGCGGGAAGGATGAGCTGCAGAGAATTGCGGATAAGCTTCATCAGGTGGAAAGCGTTCTGGATATTGAGCGGGCTATGGGCTGATACGGAATGTGTTTGTGTGCGGGAGTATGGGAAGCGGCGGTGTGAGAAAGGATAACAGGGAAGTATGAGAATAGAGACGCTTGTTTTGGGGGATGTGCGGACCAACTGCTATCTTCTGATCAACGAGGAGACATTGGAGACGATTGTGGTGGACCCGGCGGACCGGGCGGATGTGATTGTCAGGAAGGCTGTGGACGAAGGATTGTCCTTGAAGGCCGTTTTTCTGACACACGGGCATGGGGATCACATTCTGGCGGTTTCGGATTTGAAGCGGGATTTCGGAGTGAAGGTCTACGCGGCGGAGGCGGAAGAAGGGCTGCTTCTTGATCCGGCGCAGAATCTGTCAAAGGCGCTGTTTGGCGCAGCGGTTACGGTAAAGCCGGATGTGCTTCTTGAGGACGGGCAGGTGTTTGAAGAGGCCGGTATGAGCTTTCGGATGCTTTTCACGCCGGGACATACGCCGGGAGGCTGCTGTTATTATCAGCCGGAGGCGAAGGCGCTGTTCAGCGGGGATACGCTGTTTTGCGGCTCTATCGGAAGAACGGATTTCCCGGGAGGGAGCCTTTCGGCGCTAGTGCGGTCCGTGAAGGAAAAGCTTCTGGTGCTGCCGGAGGATGTAAAGGTGTATCCGGGACATGAGGAAATGACGACTGTCGGTCATGAGAAGAAGTACAATCCTTATATGTAAAATGGGCTGTAATTCGTTCCGTGACCAATAACGAAAAGATGCGGTTTTGCGCTGAAAAACGCGGGATTTCCGCACAAAATGTATGGAAACATCCCGCGGAACAGCGGCGTGTGAACCGTAACGGACAGATGCTTATGTTTGCAGAGATATTGGGGACAGATGATGATAGAAGTTAGGATCAATCAGGAAAGCTTTGCCTATGACATTCATTCTCTGATCAAGGCTTTTTACCCGGAGGAGGAAGTAAATGTTCGGGAGAAGACCGCATTTACGGAGGATGTGCCTCTTCAGATGGCGGCAGTCATAGGGGAAGAGGAAATCGAATTTGCGGTATATGAGAATGAGGCTCTTCAAAAGAAGAGCCGTGTTTGTGTGGAGAATCCTGAGCGGAAGCTTGTGAAAAATCAGTTGAAGCAGTTGATTTACGGGGTGCTCTCTGATTTTACAGGAAGGAAGCTGCCCTGGGGAACGCTGACGGGAATCCGTCCGGTGAAGATTCCGATGGCAATGCTGGAGCAGGGAAGGTCCAATGTGGAGATTGCGGACTATATGCGGGGCACCTATCTTTGCAGCAATGAAAAGACGGCCCTGGCCGTGTCCATCGCCAACCGGGAACGGGAGGTGCTGAAAGGGCTTGATTATCAAGAGGGCTACAGCCTTTATGTGGGGATTCCTTTCTGTCCGAGCATTTGCCTGTACTGTTCTTTTTCCTCTTCGCCTCTGAATCGGTGGGAGAAGCAGGTGGACGCCTATCTGGAAGCGCTTTTTTCGGAGCTTCGTTTTCTGGGAAAGGCTTATAAAGGCAGGAAGCTGAATACGATTTATGTAGGGGGCGGAACGCCTACCACACTTACGGCGGAGCAGCTTCACCGTCTTATGGGCGTTCTGGAGGAAGCCTTTGATTACGGGCATCTGCGGGAGCTGACGGTGGAAGCCGGCCGGCCGGACAGCGTGACGCCCAAGAAGTTCCGGGTGCTGAAAGAACATGGGGCGACGCGGGTTTCGGTAAATCCGCAGACTATGAATCAGGCGACACTGGACCTCATCGGGCGGAGGCATACGGTGGAACAGACGAAGGAAGCATTTTACATGGCAAGAGAATCCGGCTTTGACAATATCAACATGGATTTGATTGTGGGTCTGCCGGGGGAAGAGCTGCCGCAGGTGAAGCATACGCTGGAGGAGCTTCGCGTACTGGGACCGGACAGCATTACCGTTCATTCCCTGGCGGTGAAGCGGGCGGCGCGGCTTAAGCTGTTCCAGGAGGAGTACCGGGAGATGGGGCTTAAGAACAGTCAGGAAATTATGGATCTGGCTTACCGCAGCTGTGTGGAGCAGGAGCTTTATCCCTATTATCTCTACCGCCAGAAGAATATGGCGGGAAATTTTGAAAATGTAGGGTATGCAAAGGTTGACAAAGCCGGAATTTACAATATACTGATTATGGAGGAGAAACAGACGATCCTGGCCGCAGGTGCGGGAGGCGCCTCGAAGTTTGTGTTTGGGGCGGACCATATTGAGCGTGTGGAGAATGTGAAGGATGTGGCTCAGTATATGGGCAGGATTGAGGAAATGATCGAACGTAAGAGAAGCTTTTTGGCAGCGAATCACTTGTAACGGTTCCGGCGGCGGGGCTGTTGCAGCGACTTAAGTACTCTTGGGAACACGGCCGCAGGATAGGGGCAGGGCGTTTTTGCGGGTACGCGGCTTTTGGAGTTAGGTGAGACAATGAGAGAGGCAGCATTGAGAGAAGCGCTAACAGACGATTGGACGATGTTTGAGGAGGACGCCACGGAGGAATTGCGGCATGGAATCTGTGTCAGCAATCTGGCTTACTGCGTGGCAAAGCAGTACGGTCTCTATGAAGACCAGTGCCATGAGCTGGCGGTGGCAGGGATGCTCCATGACATCGGAAAGCTCAGGGTGTCCGGCTATCTGTACGGCAGGGATGAGGATACCTTGAATATTGAGGAAATGAAGTATGTGCGGATGCATCCGAGACTGGGGTATGAGACGCTGATCCGGTATGATTTTTCGGATGATATTCTGGAGAGTATTTTGTATCATCATGAGAATTATGACGGCTCCGGTTATCCGGAAAACCTTGCAGGGGATCAGATTCCGATTGGCGCCCGGGTTTTGCGGGTATGTGATACCTATGCGGCCCTGACCTCGGACCGGCCCTATCGGAGAGCCTTTGACCGGCAGACGGCTATGGAGCTGATGATTGAGGAAGTGAAAAATTTTGATATGAAGGTGTTTCTGGCTTTTCAGACAGTGATTCACGATGAGGAGCTGCAGCACAAATGGGCGCCCGGAAGCTTTCGGGTCGGGATAGCGGAACTGGAATAAGACAGAACGAAAAGCCGCTCTCAATACAGGTGTGTCGAAGCGGCTTTACCCTTTAGTGCCATCACGCAGCGACAGGTAAAGCCGCAAAGACGCACGAGAGGAACTTTCATGAGTGCCCTTTCGAATGAAAGTTTCTCTCACCACGGGTGCGTCGAAGTGACTTTACCCTTTAGAGCTGTCGCACAGCGACAGGTAAAGTCGCAAAGACGCACGAGAGGAACTTTCATGAGTGCCCTTTCGAATGAAAGTTCCTCTCAATACAGGTGTGTCGAAGCGGCTTTACCCTTTAGTGCCATCACGCAGCGATTTAGAATAGGAGGATACGATTATGATTACACAAGCCCCAAGAGGCGTAGAGGATTGGTACGGCGAGCGGATGCACAGGCGCGCTTATGTGGAAAAGATTGCGCGGGATCTGGCGCGTACCTATCATATGACAGAGATCATTACCCCCATGTTTGAGCATACGGTGCTGTTTCAGCGCGGTGTGGGGGAGACAACAGATGTGGTACAGAAGGAAATGTACACCTTTACGGACAAGGGTGATCGGAGCATTACCCTGAAGCCGGAGGGAACGGCAGGCGTGATGCGCGCTTATCTGGAGCACAATTTGTATGCAAATCCGGCGCCGGCCAAGCTGTATTATGTCACCCAGGCATTCCGCTATGAGAAGCCTCAGAGCGGGCGGCTTCGTCAGCATCATCAGTTCGGAGTAGAGTTTGTGGGAGCAAAAAGCCCTTTAGCGGAGGTGGAGCTGATTTCCCTGGTGACTGCTTTTATTGCCAAGTTGGGCTTAAAGGATGCAAAGCTTCATATTAACAGCATAGGCTGCCCAAACTGTAAGAAGGATTACAATGATGCGCTTTTGTCATATCTGCAGAAGCATGAGGACAAGCTGTGCCCCACCTGCCGGGAGCGTATGCAGAAGAATCCGCTCCGCGTCATTGACTGCAAGGTTCCTGAGTGCAAGGAAATCGTAAAGGACGCTCCAAGAACCATTGAATATCTGGATGAGGAGTGCCGCGCCCATTTTGAGGAGCTTAAGAGCCTGCTGACCCAGATGGAGATTCCCTTTGAGGTGGATACGGGCATTGTCCGGGGGCTGGATTATTATACCAAGACCGTTTTCGAGTTTGTGAATCAGGACGGCTTCACCCTCTGCGGCGGCGGGCGTTATGACGGTCTGATTCATGAGATTGACGAGAAGCAGGACATTCCTTCCGTTGGTTTCGGAATGGGAATTGAGCGGATACTCTATTTCCTGGAAAAAGAGGGCGTGGAGCTGCCACCTATGGAGACGCCGGATCTCTATGTGGGAATCCTGGGAGCCGAAGCAAAGGCGAAAGCCTTCCGGCTGGTAAATGAGATCCGCTCCCACGGGCTGATTGTGGAAACCGATTATATGGACCGCAGCGTAAAGGCCCAGATGAAGTATGCCAACAAAATCGGCGCAAAGAAGGTCGTAATCATCGGCGCAAACGAGCTGGAAAAGGGCACGGCCAATGTAAAAGATATGGCAACAGGGGAACAGACGGAGACAGAGCTTTCCAGGCTGCCGGAATTGTTTGGATAATAGATAAAATAAACAGTAATATCCCTCACAGTGAAAAAATCATTTACAGATACGGCTAACCATGACCGGAGATTCATTTTATACCGGGTGTATGGTAAGGGATATTGCGAAACTTTAATTAGGAGGACATTCGTAAAATGTTTCAGTCAAGAACACATACCTGCAACGACCTGCGTATGGAGCATGCAGGAGAAACCGTAACGCTGACCGGATGGTATGAAAATCTGCGCAAGGTCAGCAAGAACCTGGGCTTTCTGATTCTGCGGGATTTTTATGGAACCACCCAGTTTGTTATTGAAACCGAGGAAATGATGGAGAAGCTTTCCGGCGTAAATACGGAATCCACCCTGTCAATCACAGGCGTGGTGCGGGAGCGCTCCAGCAAAAACCCCAACCTGCCTACGGGGGATATCGAGGTAGTGCCGGAATCCATTGAGGTATTGGGAAAATGCCGCTACAATGAGCTTCCCTTTGAGATCAACCGTTCCAAGGAGGCGGACGAAAATACGCGTCTGCGCTACCGCTATCTGGATCTGCGCAATCCGGCAGTCAAGGATCGCATTATTCTGCGCTGCAATGTAGTTGCGGAGCTGAGAAAAAGCATGACGGAGCATGGCTTCCTGGAGATTACCACCCCCATTCTCACCTGCTCCTCCCCCGAGGGCGCAAGAGATTATCTGGTGCCCTCCAGAAATCATCCGGGGAAATTTTATGCGCTTCCCCAGGCTCCGCAGCAGTTTAAGCAGCTTTTGATGACCTCCGGCTTTGACCGCTATTTCCAGATTGCTCCCTGCTTCCGCGATGAGGACGCCAGGGCGGACCGTTCTCCGGGAGAGTTTTATCAGCTTGATATGGAGATGGCATTTGCCACTCAGGAGGATGTATTTGCGGTACTGGAGGATGTGCTTCCGCCTGTTTTTGCAAAATACGGCACGTATCATACGGCTTCCAAAGCGCCCTTTAAGCGGATTTCCTTCCATGACGCAATGGAGCGGTACGGATCGGACAAGCCGGATCTGCGGATTGATCTGACGCTGACGGACGCCACGGACTGCATGGAGGGCTGCGGCTTCGGGCCTTTTGAGGGACAGAACGTGCAGGCGGTTGTATTCGGCGGCTTTGGCGCTACCAGAAAAGTGATAGATAAGATGTGCGCCGACGTGGAGGTTCAGACCGGTAATAAGGCGTACTGGTTCCGTCTGGACGACAAGGGAGAGCTGGTCGGCGGTATTTCGAAGTTCCTGGCGGATCGGAAGGACGCAGTAGCGGAGGCCCTTTCCCTTAAGCCGGGAGATTTTGTAGGACTGGCGGCAGGAAAGAAGGAGGCCGCCCAGAAAACGGCCGGTGTGTTCCGCAAGGTTCTGGGAAATACGGTAGAAGGCCATATGAATAAAGAATGTTATGAATTTTGCTGGATCGTAGACTTCCCCATGTATGAGATTGGGGAGGAATCGGGAAAACTGGAATTTTGTCACAATCCCTTTTCTATGCCCCAGGGCGGCATGAAGGATCTGTTAGAGAAAGATCCTTTGGACATTTACGCATACCAGTATGATCTGGTGTGCAACGGTGTGGAGCTGTCCTCCGGCGCGGTTCGGAACCATGACCCGGAGATTATGGTGAAGGCTTTTGAACTGGTGGGACTGGGCGAAGAGGATGTGAAGGCCAAATTCCCGGCCATGTACAATGCGTTCTGTTACGGAGCGCCGCCTCACGCGGGCATTGCTCCCGGCGTGGACCGCATGGTAATGCTGATTGCCGGGGAGGAGAGCATCCGGGAGATTATTCCCTTCCCCATGAACAAGACGGCTCAGGATGTGATGATGGGGGCGCCGGCCGAAGTCGATCCCCAGCAGCTTAAGGATGTGCACATCGCCATTGAGCTGCCGGAGAAGAAGGAAGTATAGAATTTATTCTTAGAATACAAACATGGTAAAGAATGAAGCTGTTTCAGAAAGATGCCGCATAAAAAGAACGGCCGCCAGAATAATCTGAATAATCAAAATACAGGGCATACCGATGACAAAGGCGGTATGCTTTGTTTTATGGCGGAAAAGCTGCATACCCAGGATGGAGCCGATACTGCCGCCCAGGATTGCGGCGAGGAACAATGTCTTTTCCGGTATGCGCCATTTTTTATGGCGGGCCTTGTACTTATCCTGGCCCATCAGAACAAAGGCGAGGATGTTCATAAAAATCAGATAGCAGAGCAGTATGTCAGGTAATTTCATAGAACCTCCCGGTATGGTGCCTGCGGCACCGGAATAAGAACAGTATACCATGAAATAATAAATGTGTGAATCGGAGCTTGAGAAAAATATCAAAAAAAGTACTTGCTTTTTTGTATGCTCTCGCATATAATGGAGCATGTGTTAAAAAGACAAATGTACGCTGTAGAAAGACAAACAGAGCGCGCATAAAACAACTGAAAACAGGAGGAACCTATGTATTCATTTGAGAAAGTGAAAGCGGTAGACAGTGAAGTGGCTGCGGCCATTCAGTCTGAGATGGAGCGGCAGAACAGCCACATTGAATTGATTGCATCGGAAAACTGGGTATCCAAGGCTGTGATGGCGGCTGCGGGAAGCCCTTTAACAAATAAATATGCGGAAGGATATTCCGGAAAGCGGTATTACGGCGGCTGCGAGTGTGTGGACGTTGTGGAGGATCTGGCTATAGAGCGGGCCAAGAAGATTTTCGGCTGTGAGTATGTAAATGTGCAGCCCCATTCCGGCGCCCAGGCTAATATGGCGGTAGAATTTGCCATGCTGGAGCCGGGGGATACCATTATGGGACAGAATCTGGCCCACGGCGGACATCTGACCCACGGAAGTCCTGCCAATTTCTCAGGAAAATACTTTAACGTCGTACCTTACGGCGTCAATGACGACGGTGTGCTGGATTACGACGAGATCCGCCGCCTGGCTCTTGAGTGCAGGCCGAAGCTTATCATTGCAGGTGCAAGCGCTTATGCCAGAACCATTGATTTCAAGCGGTTCCGGGAGATTGCTGATGAGGCAGGCGCTTATCTGATGGTGGATATTGCCCATATTGCAGGACTGGTGGCGGCAGGGCTTCATCCAAGCCCCATCCCTTATGCACATGTAACCACTACAACCACGCATAAGACCCTCCGGGGACCCAGAGGCGGTATGATTATGTCCGACGCGGAGACGGCGAAGAAGTTCAACTTCAACAAGGCCGTATTTCCGGGAATCCAGGGCGGACCTCTGATGCATATCATTGCGGCCAAGGCTGTCTGCTTTGCGGAGGCGCTGACGCCGGAGTACAAGGCATATCAGGAACAGATTGTAAAGAACGCTCAGGCTTTGTGCAAGGGGCTGATGGAGCGGGATATTAAGATTGTATCCGGCGGAACGGACAATCATCTGATGCTTGTGGATCTGACGCCGTATGATTTGACCGGTAAGGATGTGGAGCACCTTCTTGACGCGGCTAATATTACAGCGAATAAGAACACGATCCCCAATGATCCCAAATCCGCATTTGTTACAAGCGGTGTGCGGATCGGAACGCCGGCAGTAACGGCCAGGGGCCTTAAGGAAGCGGATATGGATACGGTGGCGGAGGCTGTGGCTATGATGATCAAAGAAGGCGAGTCCGCTACGGAGAAGGCGAAGGCTTTGGTGAAGAGCCTTACGGATAAATATCCTTTGGATATGTAAGAGCATCGTACAAAGCGATAGGGATGAAATAGGAATGTCGTTTAAATGAGCTTTTGTAGTTGAGTATCGCCAGAGCCATGCCGAACATATATCAAAGATGCTCTGCTGTAAATTATGAACGGGATTTCTTAAATGAATTAAGATGAGAAGTGGAAAGGATTCTGTAAAGCAGTTGGATACTGGCTGTTTTCGGAATCCTTTTTTTTTATACAATTTTTTCCAACAAGCTTAATACACTTTTTTATATTCATTTTGTATTCTCTGAGTGTCATAGTTGATAATTAAAAAATTGTAAAAAAATAGAAATTATATTGTATTTTTTCTAAAATATGTTAAACTAAGTATGTTATAAAGTAGATCGGCGGGAGGAAACTGCTGATCTCAAAGATTTCACAAGAAAACAATTCCGTTTTCCCATTCCCACGATAACAAATATACATTTAAAGCGAGTGTGATGCCTATGATTGTTTTTTATGGTCTTGCAGGATAAACAGGAAAACCGTATAATGAAAGGAGAACAAATTGAAAATCAACATAAGCAAAATATTCCGTTTCCAAAAACGGGCCAACCGAAAGTGCAAGGATGAACTGTTTCGGTTTATTCCCGCGAGCAACGAGCCAAGCGGACATGCTGGCATGTCCATTTGGCGACTGCCGCGAGGGTCAAATATCCCGTAGCTTGCTGCGGGGGATTTGACTTTCCATGATAAGAGGGATCCGCTGTCTCTTTAAAACGCCGTCAACGGCACGAATTACCAAGATCCGGATGACCTGGAGATTAACACCCTGGAAAATGTCATTTATCTGAAAATGAAAAATGATCTTTCCTTTCTGGTGGGTGCTTCCCTGAATCTTTATGAGCATCAGAGTACGTGGAATCCAAATATGCCTCTGCGCGGGCTGCTGTATTTTGCGGAGCTGTATGAGCGGTGCATCAACAGCAAAGGGTATCGTCTGTCCGGGAATACGTGTATTCCTCTGCCATTTCCCAATTACATTGTATTTTACAATGGCTTGGAGAGAGAGGCGGAGCGGGAATATCTGCGGAAGGGAGCGATTGAGGAAGGCTTGGAGCAGGGCATTGCGCAAGGTATGATACTTGGAGGCTTTGGAATACTGGCCTCTCTGGTAGATGACGGAATCCTGTCCGCGGAGCAGGCGGCGAAACGTGTGGAGGATAAACAGGAAGAGTTTCTTACATGGTATCAGGAACAGAAAAAAGAGAAAAAATAAACATTTAAAAACAAAAACGGAGGACAAACTATGCTATTCATCGAATACCCAAAATGCACCACATGTCAAAAGGCAAAAAAATGGCTGGAGGCCAACCACATTGAATTTGAGGATCGCCATATCGTAGAGCAGAATCCTACGGAGGAAGAGCTGAAAATCTGGATTAAGGAAAGCGGCCTGCCCCTCAAGCGCTTTTTCAACACCAGCGGCATGAAGTACCGGGAGCTGGGGCTGAAGGACAAGCTGGAAACCATGAGCGAGGAAGAGCAGATACGGCTGCTTGCCACAGACGGCATGCTCGTAAAACGCCCTCTGATCATCGGGAAAAGAATCCTTACGGGATTCCGCGAAAAAGAGTGGACAGAGGCGCTCCTGTAGCCTGCCCTGCCGCTGCCCGGCTGAACGGATACTGTGCAAAATATATAAACCTTCAAAAGAAAGGCTGCCAATATTGACAAAAATTACAATTAATGGCACAATAGAAGAAGAAAAAAGATAAATGCACTCCTGGCGCAGACGAAAGAAATCCCAGGAATGCAAGGAATTCTGCAGGAGGTATAAGTATGGATCAATATGGAATGATTCGGGAAATTCTGGAGAAAAGCACCTACACAGTAGCTATGTGCGGCACAGACATGATGAAGGAATCGGGAATGCAGAGTATGCGCGCCCCTGAGATTTCATATAAGGTAGAGAGGGAGTACGGCTATTCCCCGGAAGAGATCTTTTCCTCCGTATTCTACACCAACCGCACGGAGACATTCTTTAAGTATTATAAGAAAGAGATGCTGGAGCCTACCTTGGAGCCAAGCGAAGGATTTACCGCCCTTGCGGAGCTGGAGCGGAAAGGACAGCTTCAATATTCCATTACCAATAACGTTTACGATCTGCCGGAGAGGGCCGGATGCAAGAATGTTCTGAATCTTCACGGAACGATTTTTGACAACGAGTGTCCGCGGTGCGGAAAGAAGTATCCGATGGAGTACATACGAGACGCAAAAAAGATCCCCCTGTGTGAAAAGTGCCAGATTCCCGTGCGGCCCAAGGTCATGCTGTTCGGAGAGCAGGTAGACAATCAGCTGATGACCCATGCGGTCAATGAGATTTCCAAGGCGGATGTGCTGCTGCTTCTCGGCACAACCTTCAGTTCCGGGCTCTGCGACCAGTATGTCAAGTACTTTGAGGGAAGCAGTCTGATTTTGATAAACGGTCAGGAGCACTTTATGGATGAAAAGGCGGACGTGATTCTTCATGAAGAGGTAAAAACCGCATTGCCGAAGATTGTCTGGCCGGAAGGAAAAAAAGCATAAGTAAGGACTTCCCTTGTGCCGGCATATCCGTTCGGCGAGGGTCTGCCCTATTTTATCGGGCGCTGCCGTTAGGGTCAAATACCATGCAGCTTGCTGCGGGGATTTGCCCCTGGCGGCAGTCCTTTATATGTATCCCCAATTTATAGGAAAGATACTTCATCACAGCAAAAAGGAGAACAAATCATATGAAATTACTGGAAGAACGCATTTTGCATGAGGGAATTGTCATTGGGCAGGATATCCTTAAGGTAGATGGATTTATCAACCATCAGGTAGACATAGAGCTGATGGAAGCACTTGGAAAAGACATGGCGGAGCATTTTGCAGGACAGGGCGTCACCAAAGTATTTACCATCGAATCCTCGGGAATTGCACCTGCGCTGTTTACGGCAAAATACCTGAATGTTCCTGTGGTAATACTGAAAAAACAGGTGTCAAAAAATCTGGGGACCGAGGTATGGCAGACAGAAGTATCTTCCTATACAAAGGACATTTCCTATGAACTGACCCTTGCGAAAAATTACATTTCGGATACGGATCATATTCTGATTGTGGACGATTTTCTGGCCAACGGCGAGGCGGCCACAGGAGCGGTGCGTCTTATCCGCAAGGCCCACGCCACCATAGCGGGCGTAGGCGTCCTCATAGAAAAAGCCTTCCAGCCCGGACGGACAAAGCTGGAGAGCCAGGGAATCACCATATACGCCCAGGCAAGTATTCGGGCCTTTGAAAACGGACAGGCAGTATTTTAAAGAAGATTACAGATAACACCCGCGCCAATGAGCGAAGCACCGGCGTGACAGGGAATTGCAATCGAAGATTAACCAGAGAAAGAAGGAAAACCAATCAAATGAAAATAGCTTCATGGGGACTGGAAAAGCGGGATCTGCCGCGGCTGTTCACAGCCATCGCGGGAATGTTTGTCTTTTCCATCGGAATCAATATCTTTGTAGTTCCGGCAGAGCTTTACAACGGAGGTGTACTCGGAATCAGCCAGATTCTACGTACCCTCTTAATTCGCTACGCGCACTTAAGTTTCGGCAGCGTAGACGTTGCCGGCCTTATCAACCTTTTATTCAACATCCCGCTGTTCTTTCTGGCCTACCGTTCCATCAGCCGGGGGTTCTTTGTACGCACCCTGATCTGTGTTATCAGCCAGACCATGTTCCTCACCGTCATTCCCATACCGGCTGTTCCCCTGGTAGAAGATACCCTGACAGCCAGTCTCATCGGAGGAATCGTAACAGGAGCCGGAATCGGCATCGCCCTCAAAAACGGCGGCTCCAGCGGCGGTATGGACATCCTGGGCGTCTACTTCACCAAGCGCCGTCAGGATTTCAGCGTAGGCCGTCTTTCTCTCACGGTAAACCTGTTTATCTACCTGGCCTGCGCCCTGCTGTTTGACATCACCCTGGTCATCTACTGCATCATCTACACCGCAGTAAGCACCCTGATCATGGATCGCACCCACAGTCAGAACATCAGCACCGAGGTATTCATTTTCACCAAAGAAAATCCGGATCAGATCATGACCTATATCCTGAAAGAGCTGATCCGGGGAGCCACCTACTGGGAAGCCAAAGGCGGCTACACCGAGGAAACCACCAACATCATATTCACTGTAATCTCCAAGCACGAGCTTACCGCCCTCAAGCGCAGGCTCCGTGTCCTGGACCCCCAAGCCTTCGTCGTAAGCAAAGAGCATGTAGGCATAGAGGGCAAATTTGTGAAACATCTGTAGAGCGTGTTTGAAAATTATTTTCTGACAGATGTGCATCGAATTTGTGGGAGATTTGAGCTAAATGAAGGGCGTGTAGCGGGCAACGTCCTTCATTTGGCTCAAAGATACCGCAAAGTGGGGCGTGCAGGCGGTGGAAATGAATTTGTGAAACACGCTCCGGCAGTCCGTGTCGGAAATCGTGATATGACTGCACGGCAGACAGATATGAAAATACCCTCCGAGCTAATCCCCCATTGTCCCGTGTGCGGAAAACCAATGACAATGAATTTAAGAGCCGATGACACCTTTGTTCAGGATAAAGGATGGTATCAGGCAGGTGAAAGATATTCAGATTTTATCCGCGGACATAAGGGGCTTCAAGTGCTGCTTCTGGAGCTTGGTGTTGGTATGAACACTCCGATTATCATAAAATATCCGTTTTGGCAGATGACGGCAGATTTAATTCTATCACTTGGAAAATAGCATTGCTTTTGCTAACTGTCATGGCGGCAAACTGTATATTGGCATCAGGGATGACGGTACGGTAGCCGGACTTGATAATCCTGACAGTGTTTCTTTGCAGATCAGCAATATGGTAAGGGATGCAATTAAGCCCGATGTGACGATGTTCCTGCATTATAAAACAATAAAAGAAGATGGAAAAGAAATTGTTGAGGTGGATATTCAGCGAGGAACGGATCGCCCTTATTATCTTGCTAAAAAGGGGATGCGTCCGGAGGGTGTATATGTCAGACAGGGATATTTTTCTGTCCCCGCCACTGACACGGTAATCCGCCGTATGATCAAGGAGACGGATGGAGACCGCTTTGAAGCTATGCGCTGCTTAAATCAGGAACTTACATTTGAAGCCACAAAAAAAGAATTTGCGCTTCGGAAAGTGGAGTTTGAGTCACAGCAAATGCGCACTTTGAAGCTCATCGATCAGGATAACCTCTACAGTAACTTAGGTCTGCTTCTGTCTGATCAATGCGTCCATACGATTAAAGTCGCTGTTTTTCAGGGGACGGATCAGACAATTTTTAAGGATCGCCGGGAATTTACCGGATCGCTGATGCAGCAAATGAACGAAGTTTATGATTTTATCGATTTCCGCAATCAAACCCGTGCAACCATAGAAAGATTGTTGAGAATTGATGTCAGGGACTATCCTGAGATCGCCGTCAGGGAGGCGCTTCTAAATCTGCTGGTTCACCGTGATTATTCCTTTAGCGCCAGTGCGCTTATCAGTATTTATACGGATCGGATTGAATTTGTATCCATTGGAGGATTGATGCCGGGAATTGATCTGGAAGATATTATGGTAGGCATTTCCGTATGCAGAAATCAGGACCTTGCGAATGTGTTCTACCGGCTGCATCTGATTGAGGCTTACGGTACTGGAATGGGAAAGATTATGAGGGCATACGAAGGCATGGAAGAAAAGCCTTCGATTGAAACAACCAAAAATGCCTTTAAGATCATATTGCCTAATATTAACGCAAAATATGAAACGGGAAAGTTTTCTGCACCGAAAGCGGAATCAATCACAAGTTCTGCTGCCGGGGCTGAAAAAATCCAAAGCGATGAAGAAAGAGTATTGGAATATGCCTGGTCTCATGGCGCTATTACAAGAAATGATGTAATCGAATTGCTTAAAGTAAGTACATCTACCGCTTCCAGAGTCATTAGGAGAATGGTGAAAAGCAACTTGCTAAAGCAGAATGGAAAAGCAAGAAGCACCAACTACACTGTTATAAATAATAAAAATGGTGCGCAATAAACATAACGCTCCGATTATCATAAAATATCCGTTTTAGCAGATGACGGCAGCGAATCCGAAGGCAATTTATGCCTGTTTTCAAATAAATAAAAATTTTACTGTTTTGAAACCGGTTCCTTGCATATCCTATTTTGTGTTGGTATAATAGGAATTGCAATGTGGTTTCAAAAAAATAAAAAAATCTATTTTTTGAAAGCGAGCGATTATATGAAGACAATAACAAGAACAAAGTATCTGAATAGGGTAATTGAGTTGAACCAGACTCCTGATATTAAAATCATTACAGGCATTCGTCGTTCGGGAAAGTCAAAATTGATGCAGGCATATATTGAGTACCTGAAAAATCATTATGAAAATATCAATATTATCTTTATTGACTTTATGGATCTGATATATGAAGAAATCAGAGAGTATCACGCACTTCATGCTTACGTAGAGGAACATTTTCAAGAGGAAAAAGCAAATTACCTTTTCGTGGATGAAGTTCAAATGTGTCCCAAATTTGAATTGGCGCTCAACAGTCTTTATTCCAAAGGAAAATATGATATTTATATTACAGGTTCTAATGCCTTTTTATTAAGTGCTGATCTGGCAACTCTTTTTACCGGACGTTATATTGAAATTCATGTGTTTCCATTCAGTTTTCAGGAATACTGCCAGTATTATGATGAGACTGGCGATAAGGAAAAACTCTTTGATGAGTATTTCATAAAGGGAGGACTGGCAGGTTCTTACGCTTACAGAACGGAAAGGGATAGAATAAATTACATTAAGGAAGTTTATGAAACGATTGTCACGAGAGACCTTGTGCAGAAATATTCTTTGCCGGATACGCTGGTTCTGCAAAGACTGAGCGAATTTCTCATGGATAACATCAGCAACCTTACTTCTCCAAACAAGGTCAGTCAGCTGCTGACAGCAAATAAGACAACAACTAATCATGTAACAGTCGGAAGATATATTAAATATTTGTGCAATGCCTTTGTTTTTTATGACATAAAGCGTTATGATATCCGGGGAAAGAAGTATTTGGAAAGTTCTGAAAAATTTTATTTGTGCGATACAGGTATCCGATATGCCATTTTGGGAAGCAGGAATATAGACTATGGCAGAGTATATGAGAATATGGTCTGTATTGAACTGCTCCGCCGGGGATATGATGTGTATGTCGGAAAATTGTATCAGAAGGAAATTGATTTTGTAGTGCAAAAAGGGAGCGAGAAAATCTATATCCAGGTCAGTGACAATATTTCGGATCAGAATACCCTTGAAAGAGAATGTTTGCCATTACTGCAAATCCGAGATGCTTATCCCAAAAAGGTCATTGCCAGGACCAGGCACCCGAAATATGGTTATGAGGGTATTGAGATTTACAATATAGTTGATTGGCTGTTGCAGGAAGAGGAAAATGGCGCGCAATAAACATAACGCTCCGATTATCATAAAATATCCGTTTTGGCAGATGACGGCAGATTTAATTATTACTTCGAGAAATTGTAAATTTTCCATAAAGTTCGGCATATTCAGGAGATAAATATGATGCGTGGATGGATTATTGTACCTATGGGGGATTGCCGCTGATACTGAGCAGAAAAACAGATGAATTAAAGTCAAAGTATCTGATTGATTTGTGCAGGGAGTTATATCTGAAGGATATTGAAGAGCGTCATGGGCTGCGCGGAGATAACTGTATGGCGGCACTGGTAAATATCCTTGCATCGGCGGTGGGGTCTTTGACCAATCCTCTAAAACTGGCGAATACTTTTGGCAGCAATGGGATGCATGTCAGCGATAAAACTATAGGAATTTATATCGGATATCTGTTAGATGCTTTTTTTATCAGCAAAGCAGAACGGTATGACATCAAGGGAAAAAGATATATTGCTTCCCCCTTTAAATATTACTTCACGGATGTGGGGCTGCGCAATGCCCAGCTTAACTTCAGACAGCAGGAAGAAAACCATATTATGGAGAACATTATTTACAATGAGCTGCTGATTAGAGGATTTAATGTGGATGTTGGCGTTGTGGAGCATTCCGAACGCAATGAGAATGGAAAGATGGTGCGCAAGAGGTTGGAGGTGGATTTTGTCTGCAACCGTGGCAATCAGAGATATTATATTCAGTCTGCCTTTGCGATTCCGGACAGCAGCAAAATGCAGAAGGAGCAGAAGTCATTGGTGCATATTGGCGATTCTTTTAAGAAAATCATTGTAGTCAAGGACAGGATTAAATTAACTCGTTGTGCTACTTATATAATTAATAACACATACTTTGCTTAAACACTGAAAAAGCGCAAAAAGTCCCTATGATTTTTCGAAATATTTTTTTAGAATATCAGT
>CAJTDE010000044.1 GCA_910574835.1 Clostridia bacterium
GAAGAAAACTGCTTGCAATGGCCGGGTGCTAGGACGTGAAGTATGGCTTGAGATACAGCCTGTGTGCAGCATCAAAAATCTGTATGAAAAAAGTTGCCAATGATTACTTGACAGTAACTAACGGAAAGGCAGTCCTTTTTTGACTTGTAAAGAGGTCCCGTGTATGTTACAATAACCACGGGAAAATCAAGAGACGTTAGGTGTACCACCACAGGGAGCTGCAACTCCCTGTGGCAAGGATGGTAACTTGGGTACCACACAATACAGACGAGTCTGCGATACACGCAAGAGTAATTATACTGCCATCCGGGGGCATAAAGGGCGGCAGATTAGGTCAGTCATGGCGGCTGGCAGATGTTCTTCCTTTTTGGGAGGCATCTGCCAGCCTTTTTTCTGTAGGGGCAGAAAGCTGGTTTTAAGGAAGCGCCGCCCTGCCAGAAAGACACCTCCAGGTACGTAATTTTGAACCATTGCATGAAATACGGCTCTTTCTGGTACGGAGTTTCGAAGCAGGACCTCCGGATAACCAGGAGACAGTTCCCGGACGCTTAAGGATTGTCCACAGAGGCCAGTATCTTCCGGTTTTCCCTGGAAAACAGGGGAATACGGGGTATCCGGCCCCTTGGAAGGCTGCTGTCCGGAGTTTTTCTGAAGCGTCCGGATGCACACTGTCCCGTCAGCATCTGTCCTGTTTTGTCTCCAGCGATTCTTTAGCGTTTGAAGAAGCACAGCCATGTCAAAAGAAGTCTCCGGTAAAACGGATCGTCCGGGGCTTAAGCGGTTCTGTCCTGTTTTGACCTGCTCTGCCTTGTCAGAACCTTTTCTTTTCCGTGGGGAGCTTTCCTGGCCTGTCCCTAGAATTTCTTTCCTGTCAAAATCCGCATGGCCGGGAGCGGCGGCATTTCCCTGCCGGCATGTACGTCCGGCCGGTGGAAAAGACAGGGTATTCCGTGGGGCAAGAACCGCTGCTTAAGACGGGCCCGGCAGGTTCCTATCCTCATTTCCTGTGGCTGTCCGTTTTTTTGACAGGGGGCTGTTTTTGGGGCTTCAGAGCAGGAAAAAAGGGTTCCGGGAAAAATCTGATGATTTTAGGGGGATTTTTTCATCAAAAAAGCTCCGTTTTCAGATAGCGGAATAGGAACCATTTCAGAAAGACGTCTCCCGTCCGGGCAAGATGACATTATGCTTTCCGGTGGGGGAGTGCGCCCATGCGGCCTCCCCGGCATCGATTAACACATAAGGAGGAATGTATATGGTCTATGGGGTGGTTTCGCAGGCGGATAATGACACCACAATGGCAGTGTTCCGGAGCAAAAAGGTGAGGCCGGAGCATCTGGCGGACAGCAGCCGGCTTGGGGAGCTTGCCAGATGCCTGGTACAGGGAGACACGGTGTACACGGTCAGCGTCAACCGGTTTGCCAGTGTGGCCCAAGTACGGGAGTTCGGCTGTTTCTGTGCAAACAGGGGGGTATCCCTTAAGTTTATTGGACAGCCGTACCTAGACATCACGGACGGGAAGATGTGGAAAAGGCCGGTGCTGAGGCAGATGGAGCAGATGGAAACTATAGAGGCCGCCGTAAGGCAGAGACTGGCACAGTGCTTCCGCATGGAAAAGTCCCAGTGGCAGACGCTGTTCTGGTATATGGAGGCCATGAATCTGGAGATCCTGGCGCAGATCTTTTCGCCGGACGGGGTACTGAAGCGTGGCTGACCGGGGAAGCCCTTTCCGTATGGGCCCGGCTTTGACCGGTACGGGCTCGTCCCGGAAGCTTTTTCGGCCTTTCTGGGGCGCACGGGGGTCCACACGCCGTTTTTACGGGGCTGGCTGCGTTACTGTGCCACTTGGGCCCTGCCGGGCCACACGGGGCGGATTACGGCTCCGACGCCGGGTGCGTATTTCCTCCGTTTTAGGAACTGTGGCGTATTTACGGGGCCTGGCCGGGAGGCCGGAGGATTTAAGGAACTTTCCGGCGGCTGTTTTAGGAATTTCGGGAATTTAAGGGGGTGCTGGCATGAATAAGCGGACGAGGGCGGTGGACAAAGAGACATATGCGAGGATCATCAAGGTGATACGCCAGGGATTCCTGCACGAAGGGATCCGGCATAAGCCCAATGAGAGGATTGCGGTGATACTGATGCTGGAGTATAACCTGGGGCTTAGGGTGGGGGACATACTGAAGCTGTGCGTGAATTCCTTTGTGAAGGATGGGAGCCGGTACCGGCTGGACATATATGAGCAGAAGACGGGAAAATACCGGAATTTCACGGTGCCTGCGGAAGTGTATCAGTTTGTGAGGGATTATGCATACCAAAATGGGATCGGCCAGAAGGCGAGGCTGTTTCCCATCACGGAGCGTGCGGTATTGAAGCATCTGAAAGCGGCGGTGGACTTTTTGGGAATCGAAGGAGTAGGCACCCATAGCTTCCGCAAGGGGTTTGCTACGAACATCTACGTGGACAACCAGTACAATATCGAGCTGGTGAGGGTGCTGCTGCAGCATTCCAGCGTGACGGTATCCCAGAGGTACATCGGCCTTGGAAGCCGGGAGCTGGAGGATGCGCTGGAGAAGAATGTGGATCTGTTGTAGAGGGGATTTT
This sequence comes from Clostridia bacterium, assembly GCA_910574835.1. Lineage (GTDB taxonomy): Bacteria > Bacillota > Clostridia > Lachnospirales > Lachnospiraceae > Laedolimicola. The sequence goes on from CAJTDE010000044.1 coordinate 2,599, forward strand.
ACCTGGTACATCCGGGGATTGACAGGGTTAGTTCTTTATGATACCATATCAAAACTGTCTGGAAAATTTCTCTTTGGTACGATTTTGGTACGATGAGAAGGATGAGGTGCAAAAACCCTCCATTTCTCTTGGTTTTTTATGCAGGAGAAAAATTCAAGTCCCATCTCCTGCATGGATTAAGGGTGTGATAAATATGGCAGAAATGCCGTATTTGTCACATTTTTTTATTGTTCGGGAGTATGATATTTTTGCTTGTGTTGAATTTACTCCGTCAATGTGATAAATTATATTCAAGGGTAATCCGCAAAGCAGGTTTCCATAGGCATTGGGGTTTTACCTGTAATAACATATAAATGCTTACCGCAGCCAGGAGGAGAGTCATGATGGTACGAGAGTATTTAGAGCAGAATGTGTATGAAGCTCTCAGAAAACGGCTGAAATTTATTTTTGAGGAGTTTGATAATATTTACGTATCCTTTTCGGGAGGGAAAGACAGCGGATTGCTTCTGAATATGGCGCTGGATTACCGAAAGGAGGTTTTTCCGGAGAAAAAGGTAGGCGTATTTCATCAAGATTTTGAAGCTCAGTATACGGTGACAACGGAGTATGTGAAGCGAACCTTTGAACGCCTGAAAAAAGAGCCGGGCGTGGAGCTTTACTGGGTATGCCTTCCTATGGCCACTCGGACAGCGGTGGGAAGCTACGAAATGTACTGGTATCCCTGGGATGATAAAAAGCAGGATAGCTGGGTTCGGGAGCTTCCAAAAGGAAAATACGTTATACATATGGAAAATAATCCCGTAACGACATATCGGTACCGGATGCACCAGGAGGATTTGGCGAAACAGTTCGGACGTTGGTACCGAATGGCCCATGAGAATCAGAAAACCGTCTGCCTTCTCGGAACAAGAGCCAATGAATCCCTTCAAAGGTACAGCGGATTTTTAAACAAAAAGTATGGGTATCATGGAGAATGTTGGATCAGCAAAACATTTAAGGATGTTTGGTGTGCCTCTCCGATGTACGATTGGTCCCTGGAAGATGTCTGGCATGCCAATTACATATTTGAATATGATTATAATCGCTTATACGATCTCTATTATAAAGCGGGGCTTAAAGTATCGCAGATGCGGGTGGCGTCTCCGTTTAACGATTATTCCAAGGATTCTCTCAACCTGTATCGGGTGATTGATCCGGAGATTTGGGTCAGGCTCCTAGGCCGGGTGCAGGGGGCGAATTTTGCAGCCATTTATGGAAAAACAAAAGCTATGGGATACCGAAATGTGACTCTCCCGGAGGGTCATACCTGGAAATCTTATACACAATTCCTTTTAGATACTCTGCCAGCGCGGCTTCGAAATAATTATGTGAAAAAGTTCAATACCTCCATTAAATTCTGGCATGAGACAGGAGGGGGACTGGATGAAGAGACAATTCAGGAGCTTTTGGAGCATGGCTACCATATTCGGAGGAATGGGGTTTCTAATTATACATTGAGTCGGAAGTCGCGGATTGTATTTGTAGGAAAGATTCCGGATCATACGGACGACATCAAATCAACCAAGGATATTCCAAGCTGGAAGCGGATGTGTTACTGCATTTTAAAAAATGATCACACCTGCAGATTCATGGGCTTTGGAATCAGCCGTCAGCAGCAAAAGCAGATTGACATCATACGAAGTAAATACAAAAGCTTAGAAGAAATGTAATTGTTCGGTTTTAGTTCCGAATTTTGATACAATAGCCGGATAATTATGAGGAGATACATTATGAAGTTTAACAGTCCTGTTTATCAGATCATTTCCGTACCAATCGGAAAGATTGAGCCAAATACCTATAACCCCAATACCGTAGCGCCGCCGGAAATGAAGCTGCTGTACGACAGTATCCGGGAGGATGGCTATACCATGCCCATTGTCTGTTATTATGATAAAATGAGAGATATGTATGTGATAGTGGACGGCTTTCACCGCTATCGTGTAATGCTGGAGTATCCCGATATTTATGAGCGGGAACAGGGAATGCTTCCCGTGTCGGTGATAGATAAGCCGATTGATCAGCGGATGGCAAGCACCATTCGTCATAATCGGGCAAGGGGCAGCCACGACGTGGATCTGATGAGCAATATTATAAAGGAGCTGCATGAATTGGGGCGTTCCGATGCTTGGATTTCGAAGCATTTGGGAATGGACAGGGATGAGATTCTTAGGTTAAAGCAGATTACCGGCCTTGCCGCTTTGTTCAAGGACATAAATTTTGGACAGGCATGGCGGCCGGCTGAGGAAGAATGGGAGCAGCCATGATGCAGGAAGTAAAAAAAGGAAGGCCGCAGAAGAAAAAAAGAAAAGGCAGAGGAACGGCAGGGGTTCAGGTGGCCTTGCTGGCGTTCCTCCTTTTTGTTCCGGCACTTCATGGAAAGGCGTCTGACAATGAGGAGGAGCTTTTAAGAGAGTATCGAAGCTATGAGGAACGCTTTGAATCCATTGAGCACATGGAGGATCTGGAGGAAAATCAGTATGAGGTTATGGAGAACCAGATCTTTCCTGTGACGCTGGAAACGATTTATCAGGAGGAACTGCTTTTAGTCCCGGCTGTTGACAAAAGCCTTCAGCGATTAGCCCTTTTTTTCATGGATGAGGAGGGAAAGGTTATATATCGCTACAATCAGCTGGAGGCCAACTACCGCATCTCGGGCGAGCTTAAGCAGGCGGTCAAGGATGTGGTGGGCGTGGCCTTTTCCGATGTAAACGGGGACGGACTTAAGGATATTATTCTGGTTAACCGATGCGAGAATCCAACGGGCGATTATGCAGGGATTCCTTACAAGGTAGGGGATGTAATCTTTCAGGGCGAGGGAAAATTATATCGTGATTGGCGGATTTCTGACAAAATAAATCGGTTCAGCATGAATAAAAGTACCAATCAGATTTTATTTTTTGTTCGGGACGGAGTATCTACGGAATTTCTTTATACGGTTTCAACTTTAGAGGAATTGACGCAGAATGGTTTTTCCGTTTTCCAGGATCAGCAGTATACAAGGGAATTTGAGCGCTTGGGGCATCTTCAAGTGGTGCCGGGAGTTTTTCGCATGGCGTGGTATGATTTCTTTATGATTTATCTGGTCAATGAGCAGGGGCAGATTGTATGGAGTCTTCAGCCTATGCTGGATTTTGACGGATTCTATTCGCTGAAGGGGATCAACGGAAGAGACGTGGACGGCGACGGAATGAAAGATCTGGTAATCTTGGCCCGCTACAGCAGGGAGGATGAATCGGGCGAGAAGATTGTGGAAAACGTATGCTCAATTTATTATCAGAGGACCAGCGGCTTTGAAGCGGATACCGGGTTTCAGGATTATTATCAGTATACGGAAGAGGACACAATGGAGGACATGATACAAAAGATTCGGGAATACTGGGGATGGCAGGTAGAGGAATGATTCGGATATTGATTGTAGATGATGAAAAGCCAATTTGTGATTTGATTGATATTAACTTATCGGCAGCAGGCTACGACTGCAAAAGTGTTCAGGACGGGCTGGCGGCCATTGATTTGATTGAGCGGGAAAGCTTTGACTTGATTCTCTTGGATATTATGCTTCCGGGGGCGGACGGCTTTGACATTATGGAATATATCCGCCCTTTGAAGGTTCCGGTTATCTTTATCACAGCCAGGGGAGAAGTGAAAAATAAGATCAAGGGCCTGAAGCTGGGTGCGGAAGATTATTTGGTTAAGCCTTTTGATGTGCTGGAGCTTGCGGCCCGCGTGGAGGTAGTGCTGCGCAGATTCCATAAGACAGAGCAGACTTTGACTGCCGGGGATGTGACAGTAGATCTGGAGGCCAGAAAGGTTACCAGAGCAGGTAGGCCGGTTGTGCTGACCAACAAAGAGTATGGACTTTTAGTATTGTTTATGCGAAATAAAAATGTAGCTCTTTTTAAGGAAACGCTCTATGAAAAGGTTTGGGGCGATGAATATCTGGCAGACAGCCGGACCCTGGAGCTGCATGTCCAGAGACTAAGGAGAAAGATGGGTTGGGAGAAGAATCTGGTAGCGGTGTATAAGGTAGGATATCGATTGGAGGTCTGACATAGATGCGGCAAAACGAAATACAGGGGGATCGCACATGAAGTTTTCTTATAAAATATTGCTGAGCTGTATTATTACAATGGCGGTTGCTCTGGGAATCGGCGGATATTTCTTTGTAAACGATGTATTTGAGGCGTCTATGGAGCGCGAGATGGAGCAGGCGGCAGACGACAGCAACATTCTTCAGTTTGCCTTTGAGACGGCGGCTCTTAATATTCCGGCGAAATATGATTTACTTCAAAATTCTGCGGTAAAGGAGATAGGGGCCAATTTGGAAAAGAGAGGCCAGGGAGCCACACGGCTTCTGCGGCTTTCAGATGAGAATCGGGAGATTCTTTATTTCAGCGAGGGCTTTGTGGAGGACAGGGAGCTGTTGGCCAGCATTGAGAAGCAGACGAGGGTGTATCGCGTGATTCATCCGGACGATCATTATTACATTCAAACGGGAACCGAGATTACGGCCTTGGATCGAACCTTGTATCTGGAAACCATGCGCGATGTAACGGCGGTTTATCAGGAGCGGACAAGAGGATTTTCCGTTTACCGGAATATTATGCTGCTGATTCTTGTGATTAGCTCTGTGATTATGTTCTTTATTTCCACCTGGCTGACCAGGCCCATACGCCTTCTGACAAAGGCCGCCAGGAAGATGACGGACGGAGACTATAGCTACCGGGCGGAGCAAGTGAGCAGGGACGAGATGGGTCAGCTTACCCGGGACTTTAATCATATGGCAGGGGTGCTGGAGGAAAATATCCACGATTTGGAGGCTGAGGTGCAGGCCAGAGAGGACTTTATTGCCGCCTTTTCCCATGAACTAAAGACGCCTCTCACAGCGGTAATCGGTTATGCGGATCTCCTTCGATCCAGAAAATTAGACGATGAGAAGCATTTCCTCTCAGCAAACTATATTTATACGGAGGGAAAGCGTCTGGAGGCTATGTCTTTGCGGCTTTTGGATATCATTGTGACAAAGCGGGAGCAGCTGATACCGCAGGAGATGAATGTGGAGGTTCTTTTCGATTATCTGAGGGATATGTATCGGGAAAAGAAGGAGCATCCTTTCTTGTTTCAGTATGAATCCGGTCGCATTTGCGGTGAGACGGATCTTTTAAAATCAGTGCTTTTAAATTTGGCAGACAATGCCTGTAAGGCTTCCGAAGAGGGCAAGCCCATAGAAGTATTTGGAGAAAACAGGCCGGAGGGATATTTTTTCGGCGTGAAGGATTATGGGATGGGGATCTCTGCCGAGGACTGTAAACGGATCACGGAGGCATTTTATATGGTGGACAAATCACGTTCCAGAAGCCACAACGGCGCCGGATTGGGCCTGGCATTCTGCGCGGAGATTTTAAAGCTTCACGGCAGCAGTCTGGAGATTACAAGTGTTCCGGGAGAGGGGAGCACCTTTGCTTTTTTGATTCCTTACCGGATAGAAGCGGTTGGACCTGCGGGAGCGGAGGATGAGAAGAGTTCTTTGGAGATACCGAAAGAGGAGATAGAGCATGATGGAACAAAGGAAGGTAAAAGGTCTGGCAGTAGCGGCAGTGACAGCGTTGATTTTGCTGGCGGCGGTATTGGGGCCGGAACAGATCGCACGCTATAAGGACCGCGGTATTTTAAATGAGATTACAAGGGAAGAGACGGAAGGGCTGAACCAGGGTTACCGCTATACCTTGAGCAGCAATGAAAAGCTGTATCTATTGTCGGAATGTCTGAGCCGCCAGGTTCTGCCGGAAAGTGAGCTGAGCGCCGTGACAAGGGCGGAGTCTGACAATTCGGCTCAGGGCTATGAGGGATTGATGGGATCTTATGCTTTTGTGACAAATCGTCAGGGTCCCTCGGAAAAAGAGATTGCCGACGAGGAGATTTTTGCTATCTGCAACCAAGAGCTGGCGGCCTTAAAAGAACTTGGCGTTCTTTCCGAAAGCGTCAAAGAGGTAGAGCCTTCTTCTTACAGCGCCGTGCTGTATTCCGCAATTGATGTGCTGGAGCCTCAGAATAATATGGCCGTTTGGCGCGTAAGCCTTTCCACCAGTCAGCAGAATGCGGATAAGGCAAACCGGCTGATTGATGTTTATATTGATGCGGACTCCGGAAAAATTTACAGCTTTTATGCCCGGACGGACAATCTTTGGTCACAGATGGAGCCGGAACAGATCATGGACGCCTGGGGCGGATATCTGGGACTTACGGGAAGGGAGGTATATGATTCGGAAAATCCGCTTATGGAGACAACTCCGGATTTTGTAAAATATCGTTTTCCGGGAATGGAAGAGCGCAGTACGATTGTCACGCTTGGCTTCTACGAGGGAATCAATGAAGTATTTATTAAACTAACCTGAAAAGATGCAAAAATGATGCTAAAAATATGAAAGTTTGATGTTGCCCCCGAATATGCTGTAGGTAGAAAGCTTTAGCAGTGTAGGAAAGGGGCATTACAAATGAAGAAATCTGGTCTGCACCTGTCAGGCGCATATATGGAATACGCCGGAGAATATAGTGATTATGTTGTATGGAGGGAGAAGCCAATAGGCGGAACAGGGAAAAATATTGCGATTTTTTTACTGGCTGCCGTCATTGGGATTGTCTCGGTCAATCCCCTTGCAGGACGGATGAATCAGATAAGGGCCGCAGCAAGCCAAGCTTCCGAAGGGGCTGTGACAGAAGGCATTGATAAAAAGCAATTGAAATTGCTTCCGGAAGCGGAACAAGAGATAATACCAAGTATCCCCGCGGATACGCTGAATAAAGAGCCGGGAGATATTCTGGTGGTCCTCGATCCGGGACATGGCGGAGCAGATGAGGGCTGCTCGAAGGATGGGGCGGAGGAGAAAGAGATTAATCTGTGGATAGCCCTGGGGGTACAAAGAAAGCTTTTGGAAAAAGGATATCGGGTGCGGCTTACCCGTGATTATGATATGGATCTTACTTTGGAGGAGCGGGCAAAAACGGCAAACGAGACAGGAGCCGATCTTTATATAAGTATTCATCAAAACGCAAGTGAGGAGGCAGATGCGGAAGGGATCGAGGTTTGGTACAGCAGTCAGAATATGGGCGAAGAGAGCGAACGCCTTTCCCGGGTGATTCAAAAGTATGCGTCTTGGAATACGGGAGCGGCGCCCAGAGGAATCGTAGAAAACGAGGAGCTTTATGTTATTCGGGAATGTATGATGCCCTCCTGTCTGATTGAGACAGGCTTTCTTTCTAATAAAGCGGAGGGGGAAAAGCTGGCAAGCATCGAATATCAGAAAAAACTGGCGGAGGGAATCGCGGCGGGGATAGACGCATATTTACATCCCAAGACGATGTATCTGACTTTTGACGACGGTCCCTCCGATACGAATACCAACCGGGTTTTGGATATTTTAAAGGCAAAGGATATCAAAGCAACCTTTTTTCTGGTGGGTGAGAATGTAGAAAAGCATCCGGAGACGGCCAGACGAATTGTGAATGAGGGACATACCATAGGGATTCATTGTTATAATCATGATTATAAAGCGCTTTATGCCAGTGTGGAAAGCTATGTGGCAGATTTTGAAAAGGCGCAGGAGGCAGTGTGGCAGGCGACAGGTGTGGAGGCGAAGCTCTTTCGTTTTCCGGGCGGCAGCATCAATGGCTATAACAAGCAGGTCTATCAGCAGATTGCGGAAGAGATGACAAACCGCGGATACATCTACTACGACTGGAACGCCAGCCTGGAGGACGCCGTTTCCAGTCCGAAGGCGGAAAAACTGATTGAAAATGCGGTATCAAGTACTTTGGGGAGAAAGACAATTATTATGCTGGCACATGATGTAGTGGAGGAGACAGGGCTTTGCCTGGAGGAGCTTTTGGAGCAGTTTCCGGAATATCGGATGGAGCCTTTGACGGAAGGGGTGGAGCCGGTTCAGTTTTAGTTGGGACATAAGAGTACGGGCCGCCCGTACTCTTACTGAGGGGAGGCAGTGGTACGGTTTTGGTTTTTATTGATTGAATTGGGGGTTTTGGCGGTATGCTGAAATAATTTGAAATTACATTTAAAATGGGAAGGAAAAAGCAAGGAAAAATAGAAAAAACAGGTTGACACACAAGGGTGAGTGTACTATAATATTTTGGTGCGACGAAGTGTGAAATGCTGGTTCCAAGCCCCGGTAAAGGCATTTTTCATACGTTAACGGACGAAGTCCGCCGGCCCGTGAGGGCGTGTAATCAGGTATGCCCTATGGGTATAGAGTGTTGAATAATTTTTCAGGAGGAGAACCAATGAAGAGTTTCATGGCCAGTCCGGCAACAATTGAGAGAAAATGGTATGTAGTTGACGCTTCAGGATATACATTAGGACGCTTAGCTTCAGAGGTGGCTAAGATTTTAAGAGGCAAGAATAAGCCGATCTTTACACCTCATATGGATACAGGTGATTATGTAATCATTATTAATGCGGAGAAGGTAAAGGTAACCGGCAGAAAGCTGGATCAGAAGATTTACTATCATCATTCCGAGTATGTAGGCGGTATGAAAGAGACTACCTTACGTGAGATGATGGCAAAGAAACCGGCAAAGGTCGTAGAGCTTGCTGTAAAGGGCATGCTTCCGAAGGGACCACTGGGAAGACAGATGTACACCAAGCTTCATGTATACGCCGGCCCGGAGCACAATCATCAGGCTCAGAAGCCGGAAGTATTAACATTTTAAGTGAGAAAGCGGAAGGAGGAAATCTACAGTGGCTAATTCAAGATTTTACGGAACAGGCAGAAGAAAAAAATCTATCGCCAGAGTATACTTAGTACCTGGTACCGGAAATATTACCATCAACAAGAGAAGCATTGATGAATACCTTGGTCTGGAGACTTTGAAGGTTATCGTTCGTCAGCCTCTGACAGCAACCGAAACCACCGACAAGTTCGATGTACTGGTGAATGTACACGGCGGCGGATACACAGGACAGGCAGGAGCCATCCGTCACGGTATTGCAAGAGCGCTGCTTCAGGCAGATCCGGAGTATCGTCCGATTCTGAAGAAGGCAGGATACCTGACACGTGATCCGAGAATGAAAGAGCGTAAGAAGTACGGCCTCAAAGCGGCTCGTCGCGCTCCGCAGTTCAGCAAGAGATAATTCAAGCGAATATTGCAAAAGAGCAACAGACCCCGAAAACACGATGTTTTCGGGGTTTTCTAATATTCTGGATTTCCTATGAGGCACCACAAAAACACACAAAATTTTCACGGTAACTGACACGTAACTAACACGTAACTGACAAATAATATATGGTCTTGTGCAAGACTTTTGAAATCTTGTGCAAGACACTTTTCGCAATAAAAAAGGACGAATCAATCGCCCTTTTTGCAGCAGTATTCAATGATACATGACCGGACATCCTTTTTTGTGCGACAATGGCATGAGTGACCGTCTTTGAATATGACATTATATCCGTCGTGCATGTTTCCATTTATGCCGGAAATCATTTCTCTGTTCTTTTCCGCAATCTGCATCGTGTCAAACATTCCGCACTGGTCTTTACGGACTAAGTCTTGAATATAGGAATTGACCGACATTCCTTTATCAGATGCGAGAGCCTTGATAATATCTTTCATTCCCTTAGGTACTGCAAGACTGATTCTCTCATAATGCTCTTTATAAAAATTATTCTTGTATTCAGTCCTATTCATGGCACACCTCACTATATGCGGTTGATTGCGTCCAGTAGTTCCTCAATCTCAAAGTGTGTATAAACAACCTCCGTGACCCCTTGCCCTTTATGACCAACAATTTTTTTAATGACCTTATCGGAGACACCTGCGACGGTCAACATGGAAATGCAGGTGTGGCGTGTATCATGCGGGCGGTGCGTCATGTTCAAGGTTGTAATCAGAGGCATCCAATAACTGTCATAGTAATTCCTATACTTGAAATGTTCTCCCTCCGGTGTTGAAAGCAGATATTCGCAATCGTTCCGGTGATACCAGTATTCAAAAAACGGATATACTTTTTCAGCAATCGGAGCGGTTCGGATTCCCGCCTCCGTTTTGGATGCGATGATTTTGAAATATCTTTCCTCAAGGTTCACGTTCTCTTTTTTCAAATCTAATAATTCACCGATACGGCATCCGGAATATATTAACATGAGGATGACCGTGTAATATATATTTGCGTCCTTGACATCCCACAACCTTTTTACCTCTGCTTTACTAAATGGTTTTCGGTTATAGGCGTTCGGATTGCCCGCTTTTGCGATGTCGAGATATTCAACAAGATTCCGCTCTTTTGGTATGATTTCGTGAATCACGGCGTATTTATACATCATGCCGAGGAGGACTTTCAATTTTCGGAGCGTGGGATAATTTTTTCCGGATTCATCAACGACCATTTGCAGATGGTCAAGTTTCACATCGACGAATCGCATCTTTGCAATTTTATCACACAACGCCCAGGCTGCCTTATACCCTGTCACATTGGAATCACTCACAGTTGGGAAATGTTCATCACTCCATCGTTCATATACATCCTCAAAAGTAACCTTTGCAATATTGACATCATAGGGGTTGTTGTTGAACTCTGCGAGGGCGTTCAATGCGTCTTTTCGGGTCGGGTAGTAGCCGACAGTTATATATAATTGTTTTGTTTTTCCGGTTTCAGTGTCGATTTCCCATCCTTTTGTCTTTTTGGCGACATAGGGATTTCGGCGGTTTTTTCCGGACAGCTTATAGACTGAACCAAAACCGTTCGGGAGTTTCATAAAATCACCATCCTAAAAAGAGTATAAAAAATAAAACCAGTGCAAAAAGCACGGTTTTATGATAGAATGGTTATGTTCGGAACATTCTGTCAGTGCTTTTTGCGAGGCGCAAGATAGGAGTTTCACAAAGGCGGTTCACGTTGCAGCGTGGGTCGTCTTTTTTAGTCTATTTTTCTTTTACTTCATACGAGGCTGATTTATAAACGGTCACAGCATTTTCTTCTGAATCATCCTCGTATTGTACGACCTCGACCGTATGCGTTCCGGAAGAGAGAAAATCTCCGGACAGGTCAAGAGAGCCTTGAGAATCTCCGAGTTGTTCTTTCGTGGAGAGCATACCATCAATATAGAGGTATGACAAAGCACCTCCATTCATCCCCGATGTTTCATAACCTATTTGCTCAAGAGCAGTATCAGCAGACACATATACAACAATGACGTTTCCGTTCTCTGTATTACCACTTGCATTTGCAAGCATAAATGTTCCGTCACCAGTGTCGGAATAAGAATCTCCATCAAAGTCTTTTTCAGATGTAGAACTTTCCACAGGAGCGTTCGTTTCGCTTTCCTCATTCTGAACAGCGGACGCATCTGACTTTGTTTCGTCAGCAGAATTATTTCCGCTACAAGCAGTAAGCAAGGCACATCCGAGGATACACATTGCGGTCAATATTTTCTTTTTCATAGATACACCTCCATAATCTGAATTTTGCTCACTGTACACTTTTCCTTGAAAGGAGGTGGACAGGATGCAGATTCGTTTGTGGGAAATGAGAACCGCAAAAGGGTTCACATTGATGCAGTTGGCGAGTAAATCCGGAATCGGAAAATCAACGCTCAACAACATCGAAAACGGAAAGGTGTCACCGACATTATTTCAGCTTGAAATGATAGCGATTGCGATGAATGTCAAAATCACCGACCTGTTTGATTCTGAGTACAAATAAGAATAGTATAGCACAGTGAGATGTGATGTTGTGCGTCCGGCAGAACATTTCCATAATCATGGAAATACGAGCCGATTTTTCCACAATCATGGAAAAATGTGCTATTATGTACATCAGAAAGGGGTGGTGTTCCCTTGCATTACAAAGAGACTATCATTGAGTTAGTCGGAAAGATACGGAGCGAAAGAACCCTAAAGAGAATATATAAATTCGTTCTATATCTGTACACCCATGAGACTGGCAGTTGAAAAAGACTGTCAGTCTTTTTCTTTAAAAAATTCTATCATTTGGTCAAGAATCCTGCCTAGTGTTGCAATATCATCATCGTTCAGACTAAGCATGAATTTGAAAATGTTCTTTCGGGCATCATCCTCCCCTGCCATTATGCGGTCAATCTTTTCAATGAAATCATCGTCGGAATCGACGAACATTTCTCCCTCACCAGTGGTCAACCATATGTAATCAACACCGTATTCCCTGCAAATGGATTTCGTCATTTGTTCAGTAAGGTTCCGGTTTCCTTTTTCGATGTTGGATATAGCAGTTTTTCCGACACCGAGTTTTTCGCCGAATTTCTCTAATGTAAGACCGAGAGACTTTCGGATTTCTCTGACACGTTCGCCTTGCGTCATAGCATATCACCTCCCTTGTTTTTCAAGCATACCACGGGTAAAAACAAAAATCAATAAAAAAGTCCACAAAGTGAACAAAAAACTATTGACATAGTCATCGTTGTGAACTATAATGTCCACATAGACAACAAACAGGAGGTGAAAAAACATGATGAAGCATGAATTTGAGGAAATCGCAAAGAGGGAAGTCACAGACGAGCAGTTCGAGGCAATCGAAAAATTATACATGAACAGCACTCTCAACAAACAGGATTTCGTGAAAAGCATCCGTCCGATGCTGAAAACAATTCCGGAGCCGGAAAAGGAAAAGAACATCAAAAAAATGTGTGTCAGAGACCGGAGCGGTTACATGAAAACACCTAACGAATGTTGGTATCACATTGTATATGTTGAACTGGTGGACGTTGATATAAAAACCGGAAAATTCATAGTCAAAGCACTTGAGGACAAGGATTTAGAAAAACTGTCAAGAGAGGGAAAAGACCTAAATTTGAATACGAGTTTTGATTTTGATTATACACAGTGCCTTGATACACAGCACAGGGAAATCGAACTCATAGCATAGAGGCAGCAGGGAGGCGAAAGCCTCCCGCATATCAAGGACAGGAGGGTCAAGGAATGGAAGAATTTTTGATGACCATGCAGATGGCAGGGGCAACGCTCACAAATGAGCAGATTTCAGAACTGGGAGGAGAGGCACATGAGAAATTCGGAATCAATAAAGATATTTTCATGTTTCTGCTTTTTGAGCGGGAGGGAAGACTTCAAGAACTGGGTACATGAACAGGCGAGCAAGAAGTTAAAAAAGGATTTGCGGTCTGCATACGCACAGACCGCAAAGAGCGAAAAAAAGGAAACGGTTCTCAATGAGTGGTTAGCAGCTTATCAAGGGAATCCGCAAGCAGCTCGTGGTACTCACGGAGAATTTTAACCGTAACTCCTGCGGAAATTTTGCAATGCGCTCAATCTGTTCGGCGTGTCAGGCTGCATCCGGATTCTTGTCAGATAGATTGACGGTTACATCAATAGCAGAGTTCACGGCATTGTTTAATATTTCGTCAAAATCAAGGTTGATTTTCAAAGCCCTCACCTCCTGTCATTTATAAGATGGTCGCACATTTATTATATGGCAGGAGGGGCAGCAGGACAAGCAAAAGGAGGCGGTGATGGTGGAAATCGGGAGAATATTGCCGACCGAGGCTGCGATGATTTTGAATGTATCACCGCAATTCGTGAGGATTGCAATGCAGCAGGGAAAATTGCCAATCGGAACGGCAATAAAAATGTCCTCAATATGGACTTATCACATATCAGAAAAACTATTGCAAGAATATTCGGGAAAGAATGTAGAACTTGAGATTGAGAAGATACGACAAAGAACGGGGGAATCACAATGACAAAGGAGAGAGCCACCGGAACGGGAGGAGCGATTGGTTTGAAAAGATGGTTAGTGACTGTATATGCAAGTGAGGAGATTGAGGTTGAGGCTGACACAAGCGACGAGGCAGAGGAAAAGGCAGCAGAGGAATCACGTTTCCCTATAGTTGATTTTTGTGAGGCAGAGGAAATCGGAGAGGAGGAATATTCATGACCAAAAACGAGAAAAAGGCGGTAATTGAGAGCATGGCAGAGCGTTTCATGGGAATTGATGACCTTGAGGGAAAGTCAATGACCATCATGATGATGTCTGCATATGCGGAGGGCAAAGCAGCCGGAAAAGCGGAGGAGCGGAGACGATGGGAGCAGAAACAGGCAGCAGTCGCAACGGCTTGACGGTAGCAGGTGAGGGGATGCGCCCAGTCAGAGACGGCGGGCGTTCTGCATTAATTTTAAGTTGGGAGACAGAAATGTTTGAATTAAATAGGCTTTATAACATGGATTGCATGGAGGCAATGCGGAAAATTCCGGACAAATATTTTCAGCTTGCAATCGTTGACCCTCCGTATGGCGGGGGGGGGGTACAGCGAACCTCTGACATTGGACTGCAAGGCGGGCATAATGAAAAGTGGAACGATAAAGAGCGAGGCAGGTTCGGTGCAAGGTTTGACAAGTACCATATCAGCAAAACGGACAGAGGGAACGTGGTCAAGGAAATACCAAATCGAGGGTGCCCTAACGATAAAGATATAAGGCACTGGGATATTGCACCGCCGAAAGAGTATTTTGACGAACTGGCAAGGATTTCAGTTCATCAAATCATATGGGGAGGGAACTATTTTGATTTACCTCCGACACGATGTTTTTTGATATGGGAAAAGCAAATGCCGGAAAATTTTTCGATGGCGATGTGTGAGTATGCGTGGACGAGTTTCAATGACAATGCAAAGATATTCAGTCACAGACCGCAAGGAACAAAGACGGAGGTACGTTTCCATCCCACTCAAAAGCCTATCGCATTATATGAATGGATAATCAGCAAATACGCAAAGGACGGAGACAGAATCATTGATACTCATGCGGGGAGCGGGAGTTGCTGCATAGCAGCACACCGTACACGTCATGAGTGGTTAGGGTTTGAGATAGATGAATTTTATTTTGAAAAGGCAAAGCAGCGCATAGAGCAAGAACAGGCACAAATGAGCCTATTTGATTTTATTTGACAGGAGGACGCATGGAATTAGATTTCGGATATTACAACATGGACTGCATGGACGGGATGAAACAATTTCCGGATAAATATTTCGACCTTGCCATTGTAGACCCGCCCTATGGTATCAAAGTAAAGAATAACATGGGTCGGAGGCATGGAACAAAGAAAAGCAATTATCCGAAAGCGTACTGGGATAAAACCGCCCCGCCTCCGGAATATTTCACAGAACTATTCAGAGTAGCAAAACATTCAATCATATGGGGCGGGAATTATTTCAACCTGCCTCCGGCAAAGTGTTTCGTTATATGGGATAAACCGGATAAGTCTGAAAATGTGACGTTTGCAATGTGTGAGTACGCCTGGACTGATTTTGATATGACGGCAAAGATTTTCCGGAAATATGCAAAGGACGACTGCAGGATTCATGCCACACAGAAACCCGTTGATTTGTATGCGTGGCTTTTGAGGATATTCGCAAAGAAGGGAGACAGGATTCTTGACACGCACGTCGGGAGCGCATCGAGCCTCATTGCATGTCACAAGATGGGATTTCAATATGTGGGGTTCGAGTTAGACAAATATTATTTTGACCTCTCAAACAAGCGACTTGAGCAGGAAAAGGCTCAAATGTCACTCTTTGATTTTGTGTGTGGGGGGGGTACAGAAACGGAGGCGAGACAGAGTGAAATTGATTTACATATGTTCTCCGTATCGAGCGGAGAATGATGCAACCCTGCAAAGGAACATTGACTATGCGAGGGAGCTGACAAGAAATGCGTTACTGCAGGGCGATGTTCCGGTGGCAACACACCTTTACATGACGCAATGCCTTGATGAAAGCATCGAGGGAGAGCGGAGAACCGGACTGGCAGCAGGAACGGAAATATTGAGGCGGTGCGATGCGGTCGTTGTCGGGATGAAATACGGAATTTCGGAGGGCATGGCAGCAGAAATCCGGTGTGCAGAGGAAAACGGGATTTTCATTGAATATACGGGAGGTTGACTGTGAAATTTTATCATGCAGCACCGAGGGAGGCGATGGAGAAAATCGTCGGCGAGGGAAGAATCAGAAAGTCATGGGATGGAGAAGTCTATCTATGCAAAAAGCCGGGGGATTCCTGCAAGTTCCTTGTCATACGGGGAATGAGGAAAATGAGCGTGATTGAGGTAGACATCGACAAAAACAGGGTGAAAGAATCACACGACCATTCGGAGGCATTTTTCCGGTGCAAAGCGTACATACATGCGGGAGATATAGAACTCAAGGGAAATGAGAATGTTTGGGATTTTGAATTTAATTTATAAGCAGGTCGGGAGGTGACGGCGAATGAAAATCGGGCTAATTGATGTAGATGGTCATAATTTCCCAAACATTCCATTGATGAAAATATCAGCATGGCATAAAGCGCAGGGGGATTCCGTGGAGTGGTACGACCCGATGATTGCGTCGGTAACATATGCGAAACGTGACTTTTACTATGACAAAGTTTATATGTCAAAGATTTTTTCATTCACTCCCGACTATGAGCATTGTGTCATTTCAAAAGAATTGCAAAGAGGCGGGAGCGGGTATTGCATCGAAACGGTAAACGGGAAAGAGATATTTCATCCGGAGCGGGATTTGCAGTTGCCTCCGGAGATTGAACATATATATCCGGACTATTCAATCTATCCGGAATTGACAAAAGAAACAGTATACGGATTCATGAGCAGGGGATGTCCGAGGGGATGCGGTTTTTGTCACGTTGAGGCAAAAGAGGGAAAAAGGTCATACAAGGTCGCTGACCTGTCAGAGTTTTGGAGAGGTCAGAAAAACATTGTCTTATTAGACCCGAACCCGATTGCGTGTCCGGAATGGCGGGATATATTGCAGCAGCTAATTGATTCCGGTTCATGGGTGGATTTCACACAGGGCGTTGACATCCGGCTCATGACGGAGGAAAAGGCTCTCATGATTAAAGGTATCAAGACAAAGAACATTCATTTTGCATGGGATAGGTATGAGGACAAAGACAGCATCATTCCAAAGCTGCGGATGTTTAAAGAGGTGACGGGGTACGATTTCCGGAAACTCACAGTATATGTGTTGTGCAATTTCGACACCACGATTGAGCAGGATTTGGAAAGAATCTATACATTGCGTGATTTGAGTTACAACCCGTTTGTGATGCTTTACAACAAAGAGGATATTCCGAAAAACCATAAATTGAGACAGTTGCAAAGATGGGTAAATAACCGCATTGTATTCAATTCATGTAAAAGGTTCGAGGATTTCGATTGCAGAAAATAGGAGGTGGCAGCAGGTGAGCGCAGAGAACATCAAGAAATTTTATGAGACCATTGCACGGATAATCTCTGAACGGGAGCAGGTCAAGGTGACGGTGCAGGTCAGAGAGAAAGAGGCAGCAGCTTGAAAAGGATAAAAAGAAACGGGCGACCGTTGGCAGCAGTCGTCCGTTTCAATCGTGTCTTTGTGTCAGTTGTTCTACAAGAAACATTATAACAAATCTGACACCAAAACACAAGCATGAAATCATGAAAAAAGCCTCATTTAAAGGGATTTTTCGGGCTTTCAGTGTCCTTGTAATAGATAGTAACAAGTCAGCGAAAACCTTGAGGGGCAGGGATAACGGGAGTGTGTCAGATGGAGAAGAAAGGACAGGAAAGAAAGAGGAAAAAGAGGGGGATGCAATTCATCCCATATGACTATGAGGCAGCATACAACAAAGCCATTGCAGACTTGAATGAGTGGTTTGTGGAGCAGATGTTCGCCCACGGGAAAAAGATGGTGTATGCCCTCAAAGAGATAACAGCAGGAGAACAGTTTGAAATTGAGATATATCCGCAGTTCCGGAAAATGGATGAAGTGCCAAAAGAGGGGCAGAGGATTGTCAAGGACAACAGCAAGGCGCAAAAGAATCTGAATGATAAAAATGCGAGGAAATATGTGGAGCGTCTTATCAATCAGAATTTCGGCGACCGTGACATATGGTTGACGCTGACCTATGATGACGAACACCTCCCTCCGGATGGAGACATCGACGCAGCAATCAAGAACATGCAGAACTACATCCGGCGGGTGAACTATCAGAGGAAAAAGCGGGGATTGCCGAACGCAAAGTATGTCTATGTGACGGAATACAATGAGGACGCAGAAATCCGGTGGCATCATCACATTGTCATGGACGGTGCGCTTGACATGGATGTGGTTGAGGGATGTTGGAATCAGTCGAGCCGGAATGAGGTGAGGAGGCTACAAAAGGATGAAAACGGTCTCTCCGGAATGTCAAGGTACATGGTCAAGAAAAAGAAGCGCATCAAGTCGGAAAAGCGGTGGAATAGTTCTCAAGGGCTGCAAGACCCGAACGTTAAAGTCGTTCATTCAAAGCAGCCGGAAAAGGGCAAGGGCAGCTATAAACCGATAGGGAAATACGTTGACGGTATGGTCAAGAATCAAGATTCCATTCGTGAAGTGCTTGCGGGGTGGTATCCGGAATTTGATTTCACGGATGCGGGCGTTTATTACAACGATTTCAATTTCATGTTCTACATGCACGCAAGAATGAGGAGAAAAAAGGACAATGAAAAAGAGACAGAGGGAGAGAAAACGAAAGCGCATCCGGATGATGGTTCTGCCCGTGATGGTGGCGGTGGTCGTCCTCCTGCTAACGGCAGTAGCGAGCAGGGATGACGGCAGGCAGCAGGGCGAGGCGCATGAGAGGATAAAGAGCATTGAGATGATGTCATCACGCACACGGATTGCCGAAACGCTGACAGGGGTAGCAGTACCGGAGCAGGAAAAGGAATTTGAGGAGTGGGTGAAACCTCACATAGAGGGCATGGTTCCCGTATATGGCAGGGCGGGCATTGATTACATATCACTGGATGACTTTGAACTCATGGGAAAAACCGTATTTGCAGAGGCAAAGACGGAGGAATTTGAGGGACAGGTCGCCGTTGCGGAGGTCATTCTGAATCGGGTTGAATCAGAGAATTTTCCGGACACGGTGGAGGAGGTCATCAAGCAGGACGGGGCGTTTTCGTCATGGGGGAATGGTTCGGTTGAGGCTGCACCGCTTGACGATGAATGTCTTGAGGCGGTGCAGGATGCAGTCAACGAGAGGTTTTTTCCGGATTCGGTGGTTTATTTCCGTGAGGGGTATTTCCATTCGTTTGGAACGCCGTACACGGTCATCGGACATCATTATTTCAGTAGCGAGGAGGGAGAGGGCAGGTGAGGACGGTCGGGCAGCTTTTCCGGAGGCTTTTGTGGATGTTCAAGGTCAAGGATTGCCGTCACGTTTGCCTGTTCTGCGAACATTATCATGTTTGCACCATAGACGGGGCAACGGAAAGGAGCGGAAAAGAAATGAATATGAAATACGCAATGAGGAGTGAGGACACGGAGCAGATTGCCGTCGTCCAGTGGGCGCAGTACAACGTGAACCATTATCCGGAATTGAGGTGGCTGCACCATTGCCCGAACGGGGGCAGCAGGAACCGTCTTGAGGCGGTCAAATTGAAACAGATGGGTGTGAAAGCGGGTGTCTCTGATTTATGCCTCCCGTACCCGAAAGGGATTTACTGCGGGCTTTACATTGAAATGAAATACGGGAACAACAGGCAGACGGACAGTCAAAAAGATTTTCTTGCGGACATGGCAGCGGTCGGGCATTTCGTTGCAACCTGCTATTCCGCAGAGGAGGCAATCAGTGTCATCACGGAATATTTGGGATTGAATCGTTGTTTTAATTATGCAGCAAAGAGAATTATTGAGGACTACAAAAAAGAACCTTTAGGGGCGATTGCGATGGAAAATCCGAACAATAGCATCCTCAAGGATGGCAAGGTCAAGGGAGGCGGTGCGTGATGATATTGGAGGAATTTGTCAAGCTGCTTGAGAACTCTGACAGGATGCGGATTGTCAAGGATGAAAAAGAGGTATTTGTCGGATGGCTTGCGATATTGGTCATGCACAATGAAATGTATGAGGAGATTCGGATGGATGCGGTCAAGAAATTCAGAGCAGTTCCGGAAATCCGTCATAGACAGTGGAAAGAACGGAATCTCATGAAACCGATCGAGCCGGACGAGACACCGGAATTTCTTTTCAGCGATTTGCAAATGGATCTTTATTACACAATTTATTTATAGGCGGGAGGTGAGGAACACGAAAAAAGTCATCACGGCAGCAGGTGTCATCGCACTGGGGGCGTTCGTCGTATTCGGGATTCTGCTTTATAAGGTCGGGGAAAGTATGGCGTATATGCACCGATGCGGATGTCATACAAGAAATTATTAAAACAAGAGGATAACAGGAGGAAACAACATGAAAATTATTGCAGTAATGTCACCCAAAGGAGGAATTGGAAAGACCACAACCGCCGATTCCATTGCCTATATTTTAGGAGAGGAACACGGGAAACGTGTGCTTGTGATTGACGGAGACCCCCAGGGCGACACGTCAAAGACGTTCGGGGCGTATGAGCCGGAGGGAATCGGATTGAGTGAACTGCTTGAGCGTCATGTTAATGTTGGGGGAGATTACCGGACATCGGAACTCATTCAGACGACGCAATATGAACATATTGACATCATTCCGGCGAACGGGTATCTCATGCGGACGGACATGAACCTATTGCTCAAGCAGGAAGAAAATCAAGTTACAAGGTTGCGGGATGCGCTCACGGAGGTGTCGGGTGCATACGATTATTGTATTTGCGATTGTGGGAGGCTGCTTGACATGGTGGTCATCAATATTTTGTTGTCCGCCTCCCTTGTCATTGCACCTGCAAAGGTAGGAGGATTTGAGAACGAGGCTCTCCGGAATCTTGAGGAGCAGGTCGAGGATTTGAAAGAGGTCAATCCGGATTTGAAAATCAAGATCGTCATGACGATGCGACAGAAAAACAAGACCTCCCTTGACATGGAGTTGTGGTTGCATGAGGAGTATGGGTGGAAGATGTTCACGACACCGATTCGTCGCTCTATCATTGCGGAAAAGGCGACCATGTCAATGAAACCGTTGCCGGAGTTTTCAAAACGGGGGATTGTGACGCAGGACTACCGGAGCATGGTTGAGGAACTCATGAGGGAGGTGTGAGCATGAAAGAACATAGACCATTCATCGTGATTAACACAAATAATTCTCCGGAGTTTTGCGATAATCGTTGCAATAATAGAAAATGCAGCAGACACAAAAGCAATATGCTAAAGGTTAAAGGTGTGTGTCGATTGAGGAAATTGAGAGACACGGAAATGTGTGAGGGATATGTGTCAAAATGGAAACAATCTCATGAAGAAATAGAACAGATAAAAAGGGAAATGGAGGAGGCAATAGGGCATGAAAAAGACATATAAAATATTAGACCTTTTTTGCAAAGCAGGAGGAGCGGGGGAGGGCTATCATAGAGCCGGATTTGAGGTTGTAGGGGTTGACATCTTTCCTCAACCAAATTATCCATACACATTCTTTCAAAGTGATGCTATCGAATTTTTAAAAACAAACGATTTATCGGAGTTTGATGCGATTCACGCCTCACCGCCTTGTCAAGCGCATACAAAGGCGCAAGCACTGTCTAAGGGAAGAAACAACGGGAAATATGGTGAGCATCCAGATTTTATACCACAGACACGGGAAATTCTCAAGAAGATAGGAAAGCCGTACATAATCGAGAATGTGGACGGCGCACCGCTTGTCAATCCGATTGCATTGTACGGGTCACAATTCAAGAATCTGTATACACAGAGAAAACGGCTTTTTGAGAGCAACATCGAACTCCGGACACCGGACGTGCCGATGGTGCAGAAAAAGACACCGACTGCAGGAAACGGGTTTGGGGAGGACGGATTCATCGCTATATGTGGCAGCGGAGGCGTGAGAGGGATGAACAGCAGACAGATCCCTTTGTACTGGGGGTTTGCACTGGGGGGGATTGACTGGATGACGAGAGCGGAACTTGCAGAGGCTATCCCTCCGGCATATACGGAATTTTTAGGGAAACAGTTGATTGCATACATAAAAGGACAGGAGGTAGCAGGACATGGAAAAGATAATGAACGGCGGTGAAAAACAGGACAGGAGGACAGAAAATAATGAATGAAAATGATGTGATACGAATTTTACGGGCAGGAGAACAGGGCAATGTAATATTGTTGTTTGAAACAACAGAGGAGGCATTGTCAGTAGCAAACAAATTTAGAAAGATAATGAACGAAAGTGCAAAAAATACGGCAAATAAATTAGTTTTGCTGACGGAAACGGGTTTTTGCATATATTTCAAAAGCATCCAGTCTATAAAATACGGGTTAGATGGTATTGAAGCAAGAGTTATTATTTGCATACCGATTTTGGAATATATAAGCGTACATTATGGAGGGGTTTGCACAATAAAGCAGTTTAGAGAACAGGAGGAATTGTGATGGCAACGGGATTCAGCGTCATGGACGCATTAAACAAGAATAGCAAGGCGGGCATCGAGGAGACACCGAAAGCGAGATTTCGCACGAAAGACATTTCAATTTTCAAGATGTACCGGAATGAAATGAACTTTTACAGCATCGCAGCGGTGGAGGAACTTGCGGGAGACATTCTGACATTTGGTCTCAAGCAGAATCTTGAACTTGTATATGAGCCGTGTGAAAAGGGCGAGTATAGGATTGTTGCGGGGGAGAGGCGATGGCTTGCATTAAAGCATCTTGTATCAAAAGGCTATAAAGAGTTTGAAATGGCGACGAGTAAGCTGACCACACCGCAGGATGCGGACGAGGAGCAGGTGGAAATCATCATTGCGAACGCATACCGGAATAAGAGCGTTGCCGACATGATTGAGGAGGAAAAACGCCTCAAGGAATCACTGGAAAAGATGAAAGCAGCAGGAAAGCAGATAAAAGGCTATGACCTCACGTCCGGTCGGCTGCGGGATGTCATTGCCTCCATGCTGCACATGTCAAAGACAAAGGTTGCACAGATTGAATCTGTCAATAACAATCTGATTCCGGAATTTAAGGAAGAACTAACAAGCAAGCGTCTCACGTTTTCCGCTGCCTATGAACTGTCCGGAATGTCAAAGCAGGAGCAGCAGGAGGCACTTGAAAGGTTCAAGGAATCCGGCGAACTCTCCCACAAGGAAATAAAGACGATGAAAGAGGGAAAAACAGGGCAGCAGGAGACGCAGAAAGCAGCCGGAGAGGGCGCAGAGAACGCCACGGACGGGCGAAACGGGGCAGAGCCGGAAAAGAGTACACCGGACACCGAAACGGGCGAAAACGGGGCAAATACAGAGCCGGAAAAGGTATCAGAGGAGGCGGGCGCATATATCGGGGTTGACATGGCAGCAGGTGACGGCTATCAGACACCGCATCCGGAAGGAATCACTTCTCTCTGCTATTCCTGCACAGAATACGAGACTTGCAACGTCAAGACCGGAACATGTACAAAGTGCGACCAGTACAAGAACAGAATGGAGGCGCACAAGACCGACGAGCAGCGGTATTCGGACGAGCAGGACAGGATTGACAAGGAGACCGCAAAGAAACTCCGTGAAAAGGCAGACGAGGAGCGCATGAACAAGATTCCGTCCGCATCCGGCGAGAATGGTCAGAAAGTGCATCAGATAAGACTGGGGGAATCCTTTTTCGAGGACGCTTGCAGCAATAGAAAGAGTTTTGAACTCCGGAAGAATGACAGGGGATATAAAGAGGGCGACATCCTTGAATTGATGGAGTTTGCGGACGGCAGGAACACCGGACGCATGGTGCGAAAACTGGTGACATATATCCTTGAGGATTACACCGGACTTGAGGACGGATTCTGCATCATGGCGACATCGCTTGTCAATAAGGACGGGGAGACGTTGCAGGGAGCGGATTTGGGGCAGATATGCGCCGATATAAGGGCGAACGGCGACGGCTGCATCGACGGGGGCGGGGAGTACATATTGATTGACAAAGCCGTGAGCATCGTGAGAGACGGTGGCAGGGAATGACGTGGCAGCAGTTCAAAGAGGAGTGGGTGAGGCTCAACGCATGTAAGTTCTGCGATGGGTCTCACCTGCACACCTGCACATCATACCAATGCAAGCCCGCAATCGAAAAGGCGGGGCGGTATGCTGAAAAAGTGATAGCAATGGAGGAAATAAGGACGATGAAAAGGAAATATGTCACGGACTTGCGCCCGTGGTTCACGGAAAGTCTGAAAATGAGAAATATCGTGACGGCGGTGTGGCTCATATCGGACGAGGAGAAAAAACAGCTTATTGTCAAATTTAATGAAAAATTATCCGGAATGGAGCGGATGGCATATCTCCGTTGCATCGGTCAAAGCCTCATGACGTTGGCAGCGACGGAGGATGCAAAAGAGGGCGGGGAGAGCAGGTTCGGAAATCTTATGGATATGATGCAGTTGAGGGAATGGCAAAAAAAGGACGAGGAGACCATCAGAAACGGGATTCCTCACGATACGGACGAGGAGGAAAAATCATGGAATTAGTTAGATGCGATTTGTGCGGAAAAGAAGTGAGGAAAAAAAGGGGAAATAAGGTGAATATTCAATATGGAAGTAGAATGTTCTTTCTTAAACAAGATAGTAGTTTTGAAATGGATATGTGTTCCGAATGCACACAGAAACTCGTGAAAAAGGTGGGAGAAAATCGAAAAAGAACAGACGGAGAAGATGGGAGGCAACAGGATGATGAATAAAAGAGCATTGAAAGCAGTATTTTCCAACGCAAAAGCGGTCGGGGCAAGATATGTCGGGGTAAGGATTGAAACGGCGGGCAGCAGTCAACCGGAAATCATCATAAATCCGAGGGAGAATTTCGACGCAAAGTTAAACTATTATATGAGCGCATATGATGACGGATTGAGGCTGATTCCGGCAAAAGGAAAGAAAGACATCCGCATCACGGGAATTGCACAGGGGAACACGTTTGAGGATATTGAATATCAGTATAACAAAATGATTGCGGAGACACCGCCACAGACCGAGGAGGAAAGACTGCGGTGTGAAACCATGAAAGAGGCGGTCAAAGGGATGTTCCTTAGTGCGAGCAGGACGGCAGCGGAGGCAAGGTTCATATTCGAGAATATTGAGAAGTACGAACAGCTTTTCGACATTTGCATGAACGGTGATGACATGGAGTTCAGAAAGGGCTTGACGGAATTACAGAGGATGCAGAATGAGCATATTCTGAAAGAGGAGGATGAATCATGCCAATAGTGCGGGGAGTTATCTGCGATAATTGCGGAACAATGATGTACTGGTGCGGAAACGTGTCAAAGCAGCGGGCAGCAGTACACGCCCGCAATGACGGGTGGAAGATAGGAAAGAAGTGCCTATGTACGGACTGTCAAAAGGGAATGAGAGCCGGAAAGGGCAAGTGATGAAATGAAACGGAGGAATCGGCGTGAAAGAGGAAAAAGAACAAACGGTCATCGACAAGACATATTTATATCTTGAGAACTACCGTGAAATGGAGCGGTATATCAATGATGCGGTGTCGGAAGTGTCGCAGATTCCGGATGCGGGCAGATACAACATATCAGCAGAGCGGGCGTTCCTGCAATCAATAAGGGAGTGCAGGGCAGAGACGGTCATCCTGTTTGAACACTTGCGGAAAGCCCTTGCGTCGCTGAAAGAGGACACGGAGGCAGCAGGTGAGGCGTACAAGTACGAGGCACTTGAGGCGGTCTATATAAAGGGCATGACATACGAGGAGATTGTCAGAGAGACCGGATGCGGAAAGAACTCTCCAAAGAAATGGTGTAAAGCTATGATTCCGAGGTTGGCGATAAAGTTATTCGGTGCGAAAGCGTTAGAAAATGACACGAATTGCACTGAAAATAAAAACAATTTGAACAAAACGGGGTGAAAACAGGGTGAAAAGTGGGTGAAATAGGGGGTCAAAAGTGGGTGAACACAAAGGGATTCCGGTGTGCTATTATGGTAGCGTGAACAGTTGAGACGAGCGATTGCAGAGATGCAGTCGCTTTTTTCTTGCCTGTTCGCCCTCCTGTTATAGCGGGCAGCAGGGCGCAGCGATGCGGTCTATTGCCCGCCTCTCAAAAGCGGATAGCAGGAACGGGAATAAAGGGAGGAGGATGAACCATGCTATTGAAAACATGCAGGTGTGGAAAGCTGATTCCTCAATCAATAAAGATGTGCGGGGAATGTGAGCAGAGGCAGCAGTCAAGGTATGTGGTGTACAACAATACACGCCGAGACCAGAGGGCAGCAGAGTTCTACATATCAAAGGAGTGGCGGGCATTGCGTACGGTCATCATGAGTGTGTACGGGCATGTGGATATATACGCATTGTATATCCTGCACGAACTGAAAACTCTTGAGGAATCCGACCCGATTCACCACATCGTTGAACTTGAGGAGGACTGGGAGCAGAGGTTGAACCCGCTGAACTTGATACCTCTCAAGCATGAAACACACAGCACCATCACAGCACTATATAAACAGAGCAACGCAAGCATGAGGGCAACACAAAAACGGCTGCGGTCGCTGATTGAACACCATTTCAAAGAGGCGGGGGGATATGAAAAAGTTTTGAGTGACGCTTTTCTAGTCACGCCCCCTCTTTTGCTTGGAGAAAACTCCCCACGGAAATTTCAGCATACAGGGGATTGCCGGAGGGGTGTCAGAATGTGACACAAAACCGTTGAACGCCGGACGGAAAGGGGGTTGACGTTGCTATGGCAGGACAGAGACAGCCCACGGATTTGGTGGTCATGAAAGGCAAAAAACACCTCACAAAAGCGGAGATTGAGGCAAGGAAAAACGCCGAGGTCGTCGCCCCGAATGACAAGGTCAAGCCTCCGGCATACCTAACACCGGAACTCAAGAAGAAATTCCGGAAACTGGCGAAAGAACTGCTTGAAATCAAACTGATTGCGAATGTCGATTGTGATGCACTGGGGAGGCTGCTGATTGCACAGGAACAATTCCTAGAAATCACGGTGCAGATAAGGGGAACGCCGTTGATGTTGGACGTTCCGGTTTATGAGACAAGGACAAATCCGGACACGGGGGAAAAAGAGCAGGTACAGGTCGGAACAAGGCAGGTCGTGAACGGGGAGCGTGAGCGTCTCATGATAATACAAGACCGCTGCATGAAACAGTGTCGGCAGGGGGCAAGCGATTTCGGGATGACCGTGTCGAGCCGTTGCCGTTTGGTCGTTCCGAAAGTGGAAAAGGAAAAACCGGAAAACAAGTTCAGCAAGTACGCTAACGCATAATGGCGAAAACGGAGCGCATCACCGACCGATGCACACAATACGCCCTTGATGTCACAGCGGGGCGCATCACCGCAGGGGAACTTGTGAGACTGGCATGTCAGAGGCATCTTGATGACATTGAAAAGTCAAAGGCTGCACCGTACAGATACTATTTTGACGTTGAACAGTCCGAGAAAATCATCAATTTTGCGGAGGAACTCACCATTGCGGAGGGCGAGGAGCAGGAAAGCGTCACGGCGTACCCGTTCCAGTGTTTCATTTTGGGGTCGCTCAATGGGTGGAGGACAAAGGAAAAAGGTTACAGACGGTTCAGAACGTCCTATGTGCAGTTAGGCAGACAGAACGGAAAGTCATTTCTCAACGGGATTTTGGCTACATTTTACGGCAATTTTGACGGCTACAAGTACGGGAAAATATACTGCACAGCCACAAAGCAGGAGCAGGCAAACATCGTATGGAAAGAAATTGTAAAATTCATCAATTCGGACGAGGATTTGTCGGAGTGGTTCAAGGTACATGAACACAACTACACAATAGACTGTCTGTTCACACATTCAGAAATCAAAGCCCTGTCCGGAGACACGAAGTCACTGGACGGACACCGTGCGTATTTGGGAATCGTTGACGAGTATCACGCGCACAAAACAAATCAGATGTACAAACTGCTTGAGGGCGGTATCAAGAAACTCAAGTCGGCACTGATTTCAGTCATTACGACGGCGGGATTCGATTTGAAATCGCCCTGCTATAAATTATACGAATACTGCTGCAATCTCTTGAGGGGCGTGTTCGAGAATGACAGTCAGTTCGTGTACATCGCACAGATGGACGCAGAGGACGACTGGTACACGCCGGAAAACTGGATAAAAGCGAACCCGATTCTTGAGTTTGATGCGGATGCAATCGAGAACCTCATTCCGGTGTAGAACGTCAAATTGTGGCTAATCCAAACATCAAATTAAATCTAAGCTTTTTTACCCTATTCCCGCAAATTATTCCTGCGTTTTCCTCCATCCCATCAGATTATTCCTAAAAATTGTCCATACAATTAT
>CAJTDE010000045.1 GCA_910574835.1 Clostridia bacterium
TAGCCGTATCGGAAGGTGCGGCTGGATCACCTCCTTTCTAGGGAGAACGAGTAGAGGGAAACGCAGGAATGTGTTAGGCACTGTTTAGTTATGAGGGTTCGGTTGGAGAGCAGGGGTAGCTGCGGAAGGCTAGGAAGCGGAAGCGGCAGGAACTGAGAGACAATTGAATCAAAGAAGATATCTGGTGGCGATACGTTTAGGGGAAACACCCGTACCCATCCCGAACACGAAGGTTAAGCCTTAAGCGGCCGATGGTACTATGTTGGAGACGATATGGGAGAGTAGGTGGCTGCCAGATTCCTTAAAAACAACTCGTAAGAGTGTTTATATAGATACAGACATATCTGAATGGATGGAAAAAATGATGAAATCTGTGTTAAAAGATATGTTAACCCTACCAGCAGGGAAGTGCTGTTCTATATAACTGGTTTTAACCAGTGATTAGAGATTTTAAGCCATTAAGATTTCTAATGACTGATTAAAGTTTCAGTCAACATTGCACCTTGAAAACTATATACTGAAAATATCAAAATCAGATTCAATCGAAAGAAAGGATCTGAACAAGACATCCGAGGTGATTATCCTTAAGATAGAGATATCAAAAGAATAGTCATTAGAAGAAGAAAACTTCTTAAAAAAATAACCCTATGACCATCATGCAACGCTATGCATGGACAGACAATGACATCCGGTCAAAGTCTGAATGGTCAAGCATAAAGAGCACAGGGTGGATGCCTTGGCACTAAGAGCCGATGAAAGACGTGATAAGCTGCGAAAAGCTTCGGGGAGGAGCAAATATCCTATGAGCCGGAGATATCTGAATGGGGAAACCCACCTGAGCAAACCTCAGGTATCCATACGCCAACACATAACGTATGGAGGGGAACCCGGGGAACTGAAACATCTAAGTACCCGGAGGAAAAGAAAGAAACATCGATTTCCAAAGTAGCGGCGAGCGAAATGGAAAGAGGCCAAACCAGGATGCGTGCATCCTGGGGTTCGGACCGCAAAATTGATTCAGCAAGTTTAATGGAATGGTTTTGGGAAAGCCAGCCAAAGAGGGTGAAAGCCCCGTACATGAAAGATGAGCTGACAAGGCGGTATCCAGAGTACCACGAGACACGTGGAACCTTGTGGGAAGAAGCGGGGACCACCCCGTAAGCCTAAATACTCCTTAGTGACCGATAGCGCATAGTACTGTGAAGGAAAGGTGAAAAGGACCCCGGGAGGGGAGTGAAAGAGAACCTGAAACCCTGTGTTTACAAGCTGTGGAAGACCCTTAAGAGGTCAACCGCGTACTTTTTGTAGAACGGTCCGGCGAGTTGCCGGGTCTGGCGAGGTTAAGGACATAAAGTCCGGAGCCGAAGGGAAACCAAGTCTTAATAGGGCCAGAGTCAGACCAGGCAGACCCGAAACCGGGTGATCTACCCATGTCCAGGCTGAAGCCGCCGTAAAAGGCGATGGAGGGCCGAACGCACATCCGTTGAAAAGGGTGGCGATGAGGTGTGGGTAGGGGAGAAATTCCAATCGAACCCGGAGATAGCTGGTTCTCCTCGAAATAGCTTTAGGGCTAGCCTCGGTTTAGTCTCATGGAGGTAGAGCACTGAATTTCCTAGGGGGCGTCAAAGCTTACCGAAGAATATCAAACTCCGAATGCCATAGAGATGATGACCGGGAGTCAGACTGCACGAGATAAGTTGGGTAGTCAAAAGGGAAAGAGCCCAGACCTGCGGCTAAGGTCCCAAAGTGCGTGTTAAGTGGAAAAGGATGTGGGATTTCAAAGACAACCAGGATGTTGGCTCAGAAGCAGCCATACATTAAAAGAGTGCGTAATAGCTCACTGGTCGAGAGGTCCTGCGCCGAAAATGTCCGGGGCTAAAACACGCCACCGAAGCTCAGGAATTGACGAATGTCAATTGGTAGAGGAGCATTGTTAACGAGATGAAGCAGTACCGAAAGGAGCTGTGGATTGTTAAGAAGAGAGAATGCCGGAATGAGTAGCGAGAGGAAGGTGGGAATCCTTCCGGCCGAATATCTAAGGTTTCCAGGGTAAAGCTGATCTGCCCTGGGTAAGTCGGGACCTAAGGCGAGGTCGAAAGACGTAGTCGATGGACAACAGGTTGAGATTCCTGTACTGCCGTATAACAGAACTGTGGGGACACGTGTGGAGAGCGGGAGCCGGAAATGGAAAAGCCGGTGCAAGCGAAGTAGGAGCAAGGGAGGCAAATCCCCCTTGCAATCCAAAGGCGTGATGCGTACCGAATTAGAGTAGGGAAGTCCGTGAGCCATGCGTCAAGAAAAGCCGCTATTGTTTATATGGTACCCGTACCGTAAACCGACACAGGTAGATGAGGAGAGAATCCTAAGGCCGACGGAAGAAGCATTGTTAAGGAACTCGGCAAAATGACCCCGTAACTTCGGGAGAAGGGGTGCCGGTGAGAACCGGCCGCAGAGAATAGGCTCAAGCAACTGTTTAGCAAAAACACAGGTCTATGCGAAACCGAAAGGTGAGGTATATGGGCTGACGCCTGCCCGGTGCTGGAAGGTTAAGGGGAGAGGTTAGGGACAATGTCCCGAAGCTTTGAACTTAAGCCCCAGTAAACGGCGGCCGTAACTATAACGGTCCTAAGGTAGCGAAATTCCTTGTCGGGTAAGTTCCGACCCGCACGAAAGGCGTAATGATTTGAGCACTGTCTCAACAATGCATCCGGTGAAATTGAAGTACCAGTGAAGATGCTGGTTACCCGCGCCAGGACGGAAAGACCCCATGGAGCTTTACTCCAGCTTGATACTGGGATTCGGTACTGCATGTACAGGATAGGTGGGAGGCTNGAAGGGATGACGCCAGTTGTCCCGGAGCCGCTGTTGGGATACCACCCTTGCAGTATTGGGTTTCTAACCAGCCGCCGTGACCCGGTGGTGGGACAATGTCAGGCGGGGAGTTTGACTGGGGCGGTCGCCTCCGAAAGGGTATCGGAGGCGCTCAAAGGTTCCCTCAGAATGATTGGAAACCATTCGAAGAGTGCAAAGGCAGAAGGGAGCTTGACTGTGACACCGACGGGTGGAGCAGGTACGAAAGTAGGACTTAGTGATCCGGTGGTATTAAGTGGGAATGCCATCGCTCAACGGATAAAAGCTACCCTGGGGATAACAGGCTTATCACTCCCAAGAGTTCACATCGACGGAGTGGTTTGGCACCTCGATGTCGGCTCATCGCATCCTGGGGCTGTAGCAGGTCCCAAGGGTTGGGCTGTTCGCCCATTAAAGCGGTACGCGAGCTGGGTTCAGAACGTCGTGAGACAGTTCGGTCCCTATCCGGCGTGGGCGTAGGATATTTGAGAGGAGCTGTCCTTAGTACGAGAGGACCGGGATGGACTGACCGCTGGTGTATCTGCTGGTTTACCAAGGCCATGACAGAGTAGCCAAGTCGGGAAGGGATAAACGCTGAAGGCATCTAAGCGTGAAGCCCCCCTCAAGATGAGATATCCCATTCGAAAGAAGTAAGACCCCTTAAAGACGATAAGGTAGATAGGGCAGAGGTGGAAGTGCAGTAATGTATGGAGCTGACTGCTACTAATCGGTCGAGGGCTTGACCAAGCGTCATAGGAGAGAGAAGAACAGAAAAGACTAAGAGAAAACCAAGATGTGGAAGAGATAATTCAGTATATAGTTTTGAAGGTATATGAAGGCGAAGGAAAGCATAGAATATATCTGAAGAGAAAAAGAAGAAGTAATCCTCGATAGCTCAATGGTAGAGCACGCGGCTGTTAACCGCGGGGTTGTTGGTTCGAGCCCAACTCGGGGAGCTTGAAAAACCTTGTAAACATCGGCGTTTGCAAGGTTTTTTGTTACAAGTCAAGTCATATAAAAATTATAAAACAAAAGGATTTCACACACCATACGATTGTGAACCCTAAAACAAAAACATAGATACGGGATGCAAGGAAAGCGTTAGTGGAGCTACTAGGAGAGGACATTTTTAGAAATAGGAAGTGTCTTCTCTTTCATAGAATAAAATAATGCTTCTGTTTTTTCAATTTAAGTATTGCTTTTTAGCCACAGTATAATGCTGTGGCTTTTTTGATGGATGGAATCAGGAGGGATTCTTATGGAATTTACGGAAATGGAAAAACGGATGCTGTACCAGACAGAGGGAAGTGAGCGGTATGCCGTCCTGCAGGAAATGTCTATGGCCTCACGGTATGCCGGGGACCCGGCCAGACGGAAGGCTGCAAAAAGCCTCATGGAGAAACTGCGCCCCCTGACGGATGTACAGTGTATGGAGGCCGTACATGATATTCGGAAGAACTACCGGCTGCTCCAGGAGGGGCGGATCATTGGCGAGCTGCTGGCCCAGGCCAGGCAGAGATCCGCGCCGAACAGCTTAAGGGGCATGACATCATGGGATTGGAACGCTTCGACCCGGAGGTGCGGCACATGGTTATATTTGATGTGCTTATAGAAATTCAAGGACCTGCAGGAAAAGGGAGAACTCAGGAAACAGAACCACGCGAAGGTTGCACCGGGCGGACATCTGCACTATGACCGCAGGGACCATGTCTTATAGCCAGGAGGGAAAGAAAGTAGGAGGTTTTTGTTATGGCTGTATTCCAGGTAGAAAAAACAAAAGACTTCACGGTCATGTGCAACCATCACCTGCGCAATGTGAAGCTCTCCCTGAAAGCGAAAGGCCTGCTGTCCCTCATGCTGTTTTTGCCGGAGGATTGGGACTATAATCTGGCTTTCGGTATAACCAGTAGTATTGGATTATGATAAAAGATGTGTTATTGAGTGGTATCCAATTCTTCCTGTAACTGTTTCAGAAACATATTAGAGGCTCGTGAAAGAACCTGATACTTTTTCCAGATAATACACAGCTCCGCTTCCAGACCAGGATAGAGTGGCCTGAAGCAGAGGTTGCTGTCACCAGTTGTATTGATGAGCCTGTCCAGTGCGATGACATATCCGAATCCCTTTTTTACAAATTGTGCCGCGTTGTAGGCCAAGTCATAGGTGGCAACAATATTCAATCTGGAAATATCTGATTTCAGCCAGGAGAACATTTCGCTGTTAATGGAAGTCTGATGGGAAATAATTAGAGGCTTATTCCATAAATCTTCTGCGGAAATCGTCTCTTTTGCTGCCAGAGGACTATCTTTAAGCATTAACACGCCCCAAATATCCTTCATGGGGAGCCGGATATAATCATATTTGCTGATATCCATCTGACCCACCAAAAGACCGAAATCAATCAATCCTTTATCCAGCCGCTCCATCACACGCTCCGCATCACCGCTGTAAATATGGCAATGAATCAGAGGATGCTTTTTCTGCAAATTTTGGGCGGCCTGTGCCAGAAAGGAAATGCTTTCCGTTTCACCGCAGCCGATATAGATTTCTCCATTGACATTTTCACTGGAAGAGGTCAGTTCTGCTTTTGTCTTTTCCATCAGGTCAACCAGTTCCTCTGCGCGCTTGCGCAGCAGCATTCCGTCCTCGGTCAAAGTGACCCTTTTACTGCCACGGACAAGCAGTTGTTTTCCCAATTCTTTTTCTAAGTCTTTCAGCTGTCTGGAAAGAGGAGGTTGGGTCATACGAAGAGATTCTGCGGCCTTTGTTATGCTTTCTTCTCTTGCCACCGCCAGAAAATATTGTAACACTCGAATATCCAAATGAAGCTCCTCCTTTTCCATGTGTATGTTGTTCTCTGTCGGAATTATAGATTTGTTTACTAAAATCTACGGCCAGGAGACCGCAACTGTCCTTGGCCTTGAGAAGAGCCCAGCCGATTCCATTAACCTGACACCGGTACTTTTGAAGTAGCCGGAATACTTATAAGAAGGCAGGACAGAAGGGAAATACCATACGAATAAATGGGGTGCATTTACAACTTCGGCAAAAAGAAAAAATGCAGTCTGTCCTTTGTGCGGCCATTCTTTAAGGAAATTTTACCCTCTGGAATGGAAAAAGGCAAGAAAAACCGGTCAAAAATGTTGCAGTTGAAAATGTTGCAGTTAGGATTTCATTCAACCCGAAAAAAATATCTTATACACAACAAATACTTTTTAGGTATGGAAAGCAATATTATATATGCATTTGATATCATAATACAAGTGAATTAAAATGGAAACAGAAGGAGGGATAAGGATATGGCAGAGGCAAATGATTTGTATGGGAGCATATATCAAAACCTGCCGGATGCAGGATGCGACCAGCAGACAACCGAGCAGTGCATGACTTTTGTAAAGGACGGTAAATGTGCGGATATGCTGCCCATACTTACAAGACATACAGCCTTTTGCACCGTTCCTCGGAGCGGGCCGGTATCCTGAATTACTGTAAAGAAAACAGCATTACATTTTATTCTTACATGGTACTGGAGCAGGGAGCTCTTACCGGACACTACAATGAAGAAAATCCGTTCCCGGCAGGAACCGGACGGGGAGATGCATATAACCCCCATCTGAAAAAACTGGAAGTCCTGATTGATGAAATGAAAACCATAGGAACCCGCTTTGATGCTAGCCCTGCTCAAATTGCCACAGCCTGGGCAATCGCGAAAGGAACGCTCCCAATTATCGGAGTGAACAGAGTGCGGCAGGTGGAGGAGGCGGCAAAGGCTGTGAGGATTGAACTAACCGCTGAAGAAATCAGCCGTTTGGAAAGACTGGGGGATGAAACCGGCGTACATACGCTTCGGGAATGGGAAAAGGAGATGTGAGCAAGACCATGAAGAAGGTGAAGATTACTGTCCTGAAAGCTGTTTTTTATGAAGATTTGGCAAAGGAATATGGTGTTGAAGGGCTTGCGCCCTGTTCCATTATGAAAGAAGGGCAGGTTTTTTATGCTGATCGAACCAGACCGGAAGGATTCTGTGATGGGGCATGGAGATCGATTTACCAGTATGTTTTTGCGCTTGCCAATGGGGGCGGAAGAGAAGGGTTCTTCTATGATGACTGGTAAAAGAGCCAGGAGTGGCAATCAGCTGCTGCAATGACGGTTTTCGCCCGGTGATTTTTAAACTGGAGGCCACGAACGAGGAATCAGAACGGGATTTTTAACAGTGAGAAGGTGATTTAAGTGGGAATAGAGAATATTTTAGCAGAATTCGATAGTGAAAAGAGGACGGGCGCGGAAAGTCCGGAATGGAAAAAGCTGTTTAATGAACTTTGTCAGGAGGCAATCCGACTTGGTATGGAGATGAATAATCAATACCATACCCCGGAAGAACTGCGGGAGATTATGGACAGGTTGACGGGCAAAAGCATAGATGATACATTCCGGCTGTTTCCTCCGTTCTATACAGACTTCGGAAAAAATATTACCATTGGAAAAGATGTGTTTATCAATTCCGGATGCCATTTCCAAGATCAGGGAGGAATTGAGATTGGGGATGGCGTCCTGATTGGCCATAATGTAATTTTGGCAACCATTAACCATGATCTTGATCCGGGAGAAAACCGAAAGAATCACTATGCTTCCATAAAAATAGGTAATCATGTATGGATAGGTTCTAACGCAACTGTGCTGCCAGGTGTCACAATAGGCGACTGGGCAGTAGTGGCGGCCGGAGCGGTGGTGACACAGGATGTCCCGCCTTTGACCGTGGTGGGAGGTGTTCCGGCAAAAGTATTGAAAAAAGTCACTTTAAAAGAGAGGAAGGTGCAGGATGAAACGATTGACTGATTTGTTAATGGTGCTGTTCTTTGCGGTCATGTTGTCAGCTTGCGGGAGACAATCCGAAGAATCATATGTCGGGCAGTCAGAAAGCCCGAAATCGACAGAACAGACAGAAACTTCCGCGACAGTAACAGAAGAACTATCGATGGATGCAGAATCAGAGGACAGCAGCCTGGTAGATGCGAAAGATGCACAAATAAAGGAGGGCAACGATTCAGTGGTGAATGATATCACATTTGATTTTGAGACAAAAACGGTCATGTTGAACAGCGGATATGAAATGCCCATCTATGGACTGGGGACTTACAGCTTAACCGGAAAAACCTGTGTGGATTCCGTTACAACAGCACTGAACAGCGGTGTTCGTTTGATTGATACCGCCTATATGTATCATAATGAGGAAAGTGTGGGCGAGGCAGTCAGAAATTCAGGTATTCCCAGGGAGGAAATTTTTGTCATTACAAAGCTGTACCCCAACCAATTTGACCATCCGGAAACCGCTATTGAAGAGGTGCTGGAGAAGCTGGACATTGAGTATATTGATATGATGCTGCTTCATCATCCCGGTACAGATGATGTAAAGGCTTATCTTGCTATGGAGAAAGCTGTGAAGGAAGGAAAAATCCGCTCTATTGGCTTATCGAATTGGTATGTGGAGGAACTGGAGAAATTTCTGCCACAGGTGAACATCACTCCGGCATTGGTTCAGAACGAGATACATCCTTACTATCAGGAAAATGATGTGATTCCCTATATTCAAGGACTTGGTATTGTGGTGCAGGGATGGTATCCGCTTGGCGGCAGAGGATATACGGCAGAGCTTCTGGGAAATGGTGTGATTTCCGAAATCGCGCAGGCCCACGGTAAATCTTCTGCTCAGGTCATCCTTCGCTGGAATCTCCAAAAGGGCGTGGTGGTAATACCAGGTTCCAGCAATCCCGACCATATTAAGGAGAATACAGAGCTGTTTGACTTTGAACTGACGGAAGAGGAAATGGAGCATATGAACGCCCTTGACCGTGGCGAAAAGCATGACTGGTACTAAAAATGATTTTTGAAAAGTGGAGGAAAGGAATATGAAGGTTTTGGCAATTAACAGCAGTGCAAGAAAGGATGGAAATACGGCGCTTCTTATCCATACAGTGTTTGAGGAATTAAAGAAAGAAGGGATAGAAACTGAAATGGTACAGCTTGCCGGTAAGGTGATAGAACCCTGTAAAGCTTGCTGGGCCTGCGGCGGCAAGAAAAACTGTGTTCATAAAAAGGATATGTTTCAGGAGATTTATGAAAAGATGGTACAGGCAGATGGAATCCTTCTGGGTTCGCCGGTTTACACGGCGAATATTTCCGCAAATATGCAGGCATTTCTGGAACGGGCATCCGTTGTGGCGGATATGAACCGGGACGAAAAGCTGCTCCGGCATAAAGTAGGTGCAGCGGCGACAGCAGCCCGCCGCGGCGGAGCCTTGAACGCACTGGACGCAATGAATCATTTTTTCATGCTGCAGGATATGTTTATTGTTGGCTCTTCTTACTGGCCTATAGCCTATGGGAGAATGCCGGGAGAAGTGAAGGAAGATCAGGAAGGTATTGAGACTATGAAAAATCTTGGTCAGAATATGGCATATTTGCTGAAAGCTCTGGGAGAAAGGCGGGATGGATGATGAGAAGGACAGTTGGTTTGCTGCTTTCTTTTGCAATGATTTTTTCCCTGGCGGCCTGCAACCGTATAGACGCCTCAGAAAAACAGGGGGAGCAGTCCGATTCTAGATCCGTACAGTCAGATGAGGTGCAGCAGGATAGCACCGGAGATAATATCACTGATATAGCGGAACAATCCGATGAACAACGGAACATGACACAAGATACAGAGCAGGAAACAGAAATGGAGGTATCCGAATCTGTTTCAGCAGAGGGACAGGAGACAGATATGACTGCAAAAACTTTAGTAGTATATTTTTCAGCAACAGGAACTACAAAACCGTTAGCAGAGTATTCGGCGGAGATTCTTGAGGCAGATATTTACGAGATTGTAGCAGAGGAATCTTATACGGAGGCGGATTTGGCATACTATACGGGAGGCCGTGCCGATCAGGAACAGGATGATCCTAATGCACGCCCTGCCATATCGGGAAGTGTGGAGAATATGGACAGTTATGATACGGTTTTGATTGGTTATCCTATATGGCATGGGCAGGCTCCTAGGATTATTAGTACATTTTTGGAAAGCTATGAATTTTCCGGAAAGACGATAGTTCCATTCTGTACCTCTCATAGCAGTGGGACTGGCTCCAGTGCAACAAACCTTCATGTACTTTGCCCTGACACAGTGGAGTGGGTTGAGGGAAGACGGTTTGAAGCAGGAACTTCCAGAGATACCATAGAGGAATGGCTTAGTAGTATAGGAATCAAGTAGTTTGGATTTTTGAAACAAGGCAAGCATATCTTGCCCGAAGAGGTCAGTCTGCCTTGTGTGGATTGGCCCTTTATTTTTGAATATAAAACCCTAATCCCCCAGCTAGGCTACGGTAGATTATCTTGGAATCGGACATATTCGCCCATGAAAGCGGGTGATGCTTTGAAATCTAAATTGCAGACAATAAAATGTGTAATGGATGTTTTGATGACCTTAGCAATGCTCTTTCTCATGGGCTATCAATTTTGGGGAGAGCAGGTTCACGAATGGATTGGTGCGCCGGATTTTAATATTGGCCTATGGCAATTCAAAAGATCTGATAGAAATATCAAAGGAGCAGCATTTTACAATAATTACAAAAATGTCGCAGATGACCATACTCTGCGACAGATGGAGAGCGTTCCTGTATGAAAGGAAATATAAGTTAAGATATATGCATATAGTTTCCCTGTGATCTTATCTCCAAAGCAAAAACACTATGGCCTAATTTTTTTCTATAAGGCTTTTCTCCGTAGTGTTTTCTCGGAATTTGTATTGCAAAATCTTTTGTAACTGGGTATAATGTTAAAAAAGCAATTAAAAATGTCGCAGAGTATGGTCATCTGCGACCGTTTAAGAGGGCATTTTTTGTATTTATTTTAAGTAAGAGGTTTGAAAGGGGAGCTTCTGCTATTTATATTCTGCGAAGTCTGTTGAGTTCTCTTCCCTTATGGAAGTATTAAAGAAAAAAGAATATTTTAGAAGTGCTTTGGAACTGATAAAGCTGCTAGATAGTACTTTAGAGGGAGAAGAAAGATAGGATATCCTGAATAATTGGAAATAATAGGGGAATTTGATTATGGGGGTACAGTTGAACAAGCTAGGAAAATTGAGTGAAAAACAGGGGGAGAGACAGCCGAAGGAAAAGGATTGGGATCGCCTTACAGGCGTGATGAAAAAAAATATTGCAGAAAAGAAAATTGCATTCAAGGTAAATGAGAGGCGTGGGGGTACGCTTTTTTTGTGTGATGTGGATGATCTGGAACGAATTAATAGGCAGTATGGACACCAAGCTGGTGAT
This sequence comes from Clostridia bacterium, assembly GCA_910574835.1. Lineage (GTDB taxonomy): Bacteria > Bacillota > Clostridia > Lachnospirales > Lachnospiraceae > Laedolimicola. Next base: position 11,157 of record CAJTDE010000045.1, read on the forward strand.
GAGTGTCTAAAACAGGTGGCACAGATTCTCTCCTTCATGATTTCTACGGATGATATTTTAGGAAGAAGTGGTGGAGATGAGTTTGTCATTTTCATGCCAAGCTGCACAGATGTACAGCAGGCACAGGAGATTTGCGCACGTATTGGCAATCGCTTCCGTGCCAACAGAGGAAAAGGCAATAGTCCCCTTTCTGTGACGGTGGTGCATGTTATGTGGCAGTCCGGGCTGACTTATGAGAAGTTGTTTGAGTCTGCGGTCGAGAAAATGAAGAAGCAAAGGGAAAGTTTGGAAATACAAAAAGAACAGAAGGATAAGGAAGGGGAGCATTACATAAAGGATGTTCGGCAGATCCGAAAAGAATTAATCGAGCAGATTAAAAAACCGGGAGCCTATTGTCGGGATTATGAAACCTTTAAGAGCATTTATCGTTTCCTGGAACGAGGAATCATTCGAAGCGGACAGAAAGCATGCGTAATTCTGATTACCGTGGTGGATAAACAAGGAAGAAGCCTTCTTCCACAAGAAAAGGATGTGTTGATGGAACAATTAGGTAAGAATATTGAGTTTGCACTTAGAATTGGAGATGTATATACCAGGTATTCAAGCAGTCAGTATTTAGCCCTTGTCATTGATACCACGGAAGGGCAGACAGATTTGATTGTGTCTAGAATTAAGGAAAGGTTTCTTGCAGGCAGACAAGAGAATAATATTTTGATTCACCATTGCTATGAACTTCAGCCAGCGCAAATTGGGGAACGGATAGAGGGATACACCACATAGAAAATGAAAAGGTGTATCAGGAAGAAATGAGGTGTGATGGTGAAAAAGCTATGGGTTAAAATGTTTGGAGGATTTTCGGCTTCTTATGGAGATGAGGTATTGACATTCGGCAGGCAGAAGGACTCTAAATTCAGACAATTGTTCCAGATATTGACGACTAGGCCCGGACAGGGGTTCGACAAAAGTGATATTGCCAAAAGCCTTTACGGATGGGATGAAGTGGAAGATACCAACGCAAGTCTCAATAATATAATTTTTCGGCTTCGGAAATATTTGGAGACCTCACCTTTACCTCCCGGCGAGTATCTGCAGTTGAGTGAAGGGGTGCTGCGCTTTGACGGTGGTGAGATTGAAGTAGAATCGGATGTTTGGAGCTTCGAATGTGCGGCACAGGAATTTGAAAAGGAGCAGGATAAAGGAAGAAAGGCGGAGCTGTGTAAAAAGGGCTGGGAGCTTTATCAAGGGGAATTTCTGCCTTGGCTGTCAAGTGAACAGTGGGTCATAGAAAAAAGCCGGAATTACCAGAAGCTATACTTTGGAATGCTGGAATATCTGCTTCGTGTGCTAAAAGAAGAGGGTGACTATAAAAGAATAGAAAGTATAGCAGCACGTGCGGCGGAAATCTATCCTTATGATGGGTGGGAAGTTTGGCAAATTGAAAGTATGATGGCATTGGAACGCTATAAGGAGGCGGAAGAAGCATATCGAAAAACAGTAACGGATATGCAGAGGACAGGCGGGCTTCTGTCAAAAAGGCAGCAGGAACGGTTCCGCAAGCTTGGAGATAAGATGCAGCAGCCGGAAGGGACAGCGGAGGATATCAATAAATGTCTGATGGAGCCGGCGCCAGGGCAAGGGGCCTATGCTTGTACGCTTATGAGCTTTTTAGATTGCTTTCGTATATTAAAGCGTGTGATTGACAGAGGCGGGAATCTTTTCAGCCTTATTTTATGTACGATTCTGGACACAAACGGTCAACCTGCCAATGACCAGGAATATTGTACGAAGCAGGGAGAAAAATTGTGTGCATCCTTTCGTGCACATATGCGCAGAGGGGACGTATACACAAAATACAGTGAGAATCAATATTTATTGCTGTGTATAGGTGCGGAAAAAGATAACATTACGGATATCGGAACACGTATTGATATAGATTTCCGGAAGCGCTGCGGCGGCCGCAGCGGGATCAGATGCCAGCTTTTGGATGATGGAAATATCTGGTAGAAGAAACTTTGGTATTTATCGGAAATTTAACTTTCACGACAAAAAATATACAAAATATGTAATATGAAAGAGTTTGTGAAAGAGCCGCTTTGTTATACTGTAGCATAAGAAAAGAAAAATGGGATCAATGGCTGACGTTCCCATCATTCAATTATAAGTAAGAGAGAGCAAGTGTTTTGCAGGAGGGTATGGAAGTATGAAGAATCGTAGAAAAAGGAGTAAAGCGAACAGGGTTTTAAAGGCGGCCGGCACGGCGGGCCTTGTCTTTGGTGCAGCAATGATAGACGCAAATGTGGTATTTGCGGCGGAAAGTGACAGCGTTGCACCGGAGGGGTCAGAGTCAGATGACTTGGGGAGTGAATCGCATAGCGAGTTTGAGTCTCTCCTGCCGAAAGAAGACAATGCGAACAATGAAAATGACAACTTGATTTCTGATGGTGAACAATCTGCTGCAGAAAACGCCGAAATAATAGAGTCAGACGGCGAGGAAGATTCCGGAAAGAACAATGAGGATACTGTATCGGAGAAGGAATCTGCAAATGTATCCGAGAGCAATACTGCGTCTGAATCTGAGAGCGATACTGCATCTGAATCCGAGAGCGATACTACGTCTGTATCCGAGAGTGGGACTGCATCTGAGAGTGAGAGCGAATCTGAGACAGAAACTGCAAGCATATCTGAGAGTGCGGCTGCGTCTGTATCTGAGGAGGCCAGTACTTCCTCCAGTGAATCTGAGGCAGAGGCTGCAAGTATATCCGAGAGTGCGGCTGCATCTGTATCTGAGGAGGCCAGCGTTTCCGCCAGTGAATCCGAGGCGGAATCTTTAAGCACGTCTGAGAGTGAATCGGCAGTGAGTTCCGCATCTGAGAGCGCCAGCGTCTCCACTAGTGAATCTGAGGCGGATTCCTTAAGTGCATTGGCGAGTGAGACAATGTTTGATAGGTTTATTGCGGCATTTGTGAACGAAAAGGCATCAATGCTGGCGGAAGAAAACGGCGCTGTAGTAGGGCAGAATTCAGCACTTGATGGACTGTTAGAGAATTATAAGAGTAACCTTACTGCTTTGGAAAAGGCTAAAGCTGAAGGTAAGACAGGCGAGGAGTTAGCTAGTCTTGAGAATGCAGTTGCGAAGAGCATTGTTGAGTATGAAGCAGCTTGTAAAGGCACGAATGCAGATGTGAAGGAGCTTGGGAACGGCGAATACAGGATAACTTATGTGGATGCTTCGGGAAAGACGGTAACCGAGTTCTACAAGCACAAGGTGGTAGATGGCAATGTGCATGTATACAAGGCGGATGCAAGTTATAATACAGGGGATGGAACTTACATTGGATATGAGATAAGTACAAAAGAAGATGGCTTCCAGTATATTGACATAAATGGAACTGAAACGAAAATTCTACGTGTGCAGAAAAATGAAAACGGAACAATTGAATATATCATTGAAGAAACGCAGAATAGTAGTGGCTTTGTAACATATAGAAAAACGGTTGTTATCGATGCGGATAAATTTACTGCGAAGGTTGTAGTGTATCAGGTTAATGAGGACTTAGCAAATAAGTTGCTTAATAACGATGGTGGATACACTGAAGTAGGAAAGACTAATGTTGGCAATAACTCGTACGATGTGGCTGGAGGAAACGCTGGATGGGGTGGTGCTGGCAGATATGTGGTTGTTCAGGATTCTGACGGTAACTGGCATAAGCTGATTCTGAAGGATGGTAATAAATATAATCAGCTTATGATTAATAATTTGGGATTTTTCCAATTAAAAACAGGCGAGAACGAATATGGCAGCTCGATTTATAGTGGCAGTTTTTTGAAGCCAGATAAATATGTGTTAAGGGCGGATCCAGATGGTATATGGAGGTTATATGATAAAAATGGAAATAAGGTTGGTGATTACGAATTTATCATTAGTGACACAGTAGACTATACAAGGGCTGGTGGCGATGAGAGTACTTCTGAGACAGAGTATGACGGAAAAATAGAAGAGACCAGTGACGAAGCCAGCATGGCTTCATCAACTAGCACGAGTGAAAGCTTGAGCACAAGTACAAGTGAGAGCCAAAGCACAAGTACGAGCGAAAGCCTGAGTACCTCCACAAGTGAGAGCCTGAGTACAAGTACGAGTGAGAGCCAAAGCACAAGTACGAGTGAAAGCTTGAGTACCTCCACAAGTGAGAGTCTGAGTACAAGTACGAGCGAAAGCCTTAGCACCTCCACAAGTGAGAGCCAGAGCACAAGTACGAGTGAAAGCCTGAGTACCTCCACAAGCGAGAGCTTGAGTACATCTACAAGTGAAAGCCTTAGCACCTCTACAAGCGAGAGCCTGAGTACCTCCACAAGTGAGAGCTTGAGTACTTCCACGAGTGAAAGCCTTAGCACGTCTACAAGCGAGAGCTTGAGTACGTCCACAAGTGAGAGCCTAAGCACCAGCACGAGTGAAAGTTTGAGTACCTCTACAAGTGAAAGCCTGAGTACGTCCACAAGTGAAAGCCTGAGTACGTCCACAAGTGAGAGCCTGAGTACCTCCACGAGCGAGAGCTTGAGTACGTCCACAAGTGAGAGCCTGAGTACCAGCACGAGTGAGAGCTTGAGCACAAGTACAAGCGAAAGCCTGAGTACCTCCACGAGCGAGAGCCTTAGCACCTTTACAAGTGAGAGCCTGAGTACCAGCACGAGCGAGAGCTTGAGTACATCTACAAGTGAGAGCCTTAGCACCAGCACGAGTGAAAGCTTGAGTACGTCCACAAGTGAGAGCCTAAGCACCAGCACGAGTGAAAGCTTGAGTACCTCTACAAGTGAGAGTCTTAGCACCAGCACGAGTGAAAGCTTGAGTACCTCTACAAGTGAGAGTCTTAGCACCAGCACGAGTGAGAGCCTTAGCACCAGTACGAGCGAAAGCCTTAGTACCTCCACGAGTGAAAGCCTTAGCACGTCCACAAGTGAGAGCCTAAGCACCAGCACGAGTGAGAGTTTGAGTACCTCCACAAGCGAGAGCCTTAGCACGTCCACAAGTGAGAGCCTGAGTACTTCCACGAGCGAGAGCTTGAGTACCAGCACGAGCGAGAGTTTGAGTATCTCCACAAGTGAGAGCTTGAGTACCTCTACAAGTGAGAGCCTTAGTACCTCCACGAGCGAGAGCTTGAGTACGTCCACAAGTGAAAGCCTGAGTACCAGCACGAGCGAGAGTTTGAGCACGTCCACAAGTGAGAGCCTTAGCATAAGTACGAGTGAAAGCTTGAGTACCTCTACAAGCGAAAGTTTGAGCACCTCCACGAGTGAGAGTTTGAGCACGTCCACAAGTGAGAGCTTGAGTACCAGCACGAGCGAAAGCCTGAGTACGTCCACAAGTGAGAGCCTTAGCACCAGCACGAGCGAAAGCTTGAGTACGTCCACAAGTGAGAGCCTTAGCACCTCCACGAGTGAAAGCTTGAGTACATCTACAAGTGAAAGCCTTAGCACTTCTACAAGCGAGAGCTTGAGTACATCTACAAGTGAAAGCCTTAGCACCTCTACAAGCGAGAGCCTGAGTACCTCCACGAGTGAAAGTCTTAGCACCTCTACAAGCGAGAGCTTGAGTACGTCCACAAGTGAAAGCCTGAGTACCAGCACGAGCGAGAGCTTGAGTACGTCCACAAGTGAGAGCCTAAGCACCAGCACGAGTGAAAGTTTGAGTACGTCCACAAGTGAGAGTCTTAGCACCAGCACGAGTGAAAGCTTGAGTACGTCCACAAGTGAGAGCCTTAGCACCTCCACGAGTGAAAGCTTGAGTACTTTGACAAGTGAAAGTCTTAGCACCTCCACAAGTGAAAGCCTGAGTACATCCACGAGTGAGAGCTTGAGTACATCTACAAGTGAGAGCCTGAGTACCAGCACGAGCGAGAGCCTTAGCACCTCTACAAGTGAGAGCCTGAGTACCAGCACGAGTGAGAGCTTGAGCACAAGTACAAGCGAAAGCCTGAGTACATCCACGAGCGAGAGCCTTAGCACCTCTACAAGTGAGAGCCTGAGTACCAGCACGAGCGAGAGCTTGAGTACCTCTACAAGTGAGAGTCTTAGCACCAGCACGAGTGAAAGCTTGAGTATGTCCACAAGTGAGAGCCTTAGCACCAGCACGAGTGAAAGCTTGAGTACTTCGACAAGTGAAAGTCTTAGCACCTCCACGAGTGAAAGCTTGAGTACGTCCACAAGTGAGAGTTTGAGTACCTCCACGAGCGAAAGCCTGAGTACCTCCACAAGTGAAAGCCTTAGCACGTCCACAAGTGAGAGCCTTAGCACCAGCACGAGCGAGAGCTTGAGTACCTCTACAAGTGAAAGCCTGAGTACCTCCACGAGTGAGAGCTTGAGTACGTCCACAAGTGAAAGCCTGAGTACCTCTACAAGTGAGAGCCTTAGCATCTCCACGAGTGAAAGCTTGAGTACGTCCACAAGTGAAAGTCTTAGCACCTCCACGAGTGAAAGCTTGAGTACCTCCACAAGTGAGAGTTTGAGCACCTCCACGAGCGAAAGTTTGAGTACGTCCACAAGTGAGAGCCTTAGCACCTCCACGAGCGAGAGCTTGAGTACCTCTACAAGTGAGAGCCTTAGTACCTCCACGAGCGAGAGCTCGAGTACCTCTACAAGTGAGAGTCTTAGCACCTCCACAAGTGAGAGCCTGAGTACTTCCACGAGTGAAAGCTTGAGTACCTCCACAAGTGAAAGCCTGAGTACCAGCACGAGCGAGAGCTTGAGCACAAGTACAAGCGAAAGCCTGAGTACCAGCACGAGTGAAAGTTTGAGTACCTCCACGAGTGAGAGCTTGAGTACTTCCACGAGCGAGAGCCTTAGTACTTCTACAAGTGAAAGTTTGAGTACCTCCACGAGCGAGAGCTTGAGTACTTCTACAAGTGAGAGTCTTAGCACTTCCACAAGTGAGAGCCTTAGCACCAGCACAAGTGAGAGCTTGAGCACAAGTACGAGTGAAAGCCTTAGCACCTCCACGAGTGAGAGCCTTAGCACTAGCACAAGTGAGAGCTTGAGTACATCTACAAGTGAAAGCCTTAGCACTTCCACAAGTGAGAGCCTGAGTACCAGCACAAGTGAGAGCTTGAGTACCTCCACAAGTGAGAGCCTTAGCACCTCTACAAGCGAGAGCCTGAGTACCTCCACAAGCGAGAGCTTGAGTACATCTACAAGTGAAAGCCTTAGCACCTCTACAAGCGAGAGCCTGAGTACCTCCACAAGTGAGAGCCTGAGTACTTCCACAAGTGAGAGCTTGAGCACAAGTACGAGTGAGAGCCTTAGCACTAGCACAAGTGAGAGCCTGAGTACCTCTACAAGCGAGAGCTTGAGTACCTCTACAAGTGAAAGTCTTAGCACCTCTACAAGCGAGAGCCTGAGTACTTCCACAAGTGAGAGCTTGAGCACTTCTACAAGCGAGAGCCTGAGTACTTCCACAAGTGAGAGCCTTAGCACCAGCACGAGCGAGAGTTTGAGTATCTCCACAAGTGAGAGCTTGAGCGTTTCCATGAGTGAGAGCCTAAGTACTTCCATGAGTGAGAGCATTAGTGCAAGTATGAGCCAGAGCTTAAGCAGTAGTGAGAGTGCAAGTGCAAGCGCAAGTACATCGACCAGCTCTAGTGAAGCAGCGGTAGTTACACCTGATACGCCGGCAGCAGCTCCGGCAGCGGATGCGGCAGCGCCTGTTGCGGCAGTGGCAGCACCTCCGGTCGCAGCGGCACCCCCGGCAGTGGCTCCGGCAGTTCCGGCGGCTCCGGCAGAGGCTCCGGAAGAAACTCCGTTGGATATTACTGATGAGGAAGTTCCTCTTGGAGTGTTAGACGATGAACTGACCGATACAACAATAGATATTGATGATAATGAGGTACCGCTGGCCGCACCGGCAGCAGGCAGGATCTGGTGGTCTTGGATTCCTGTGATAGGAGCAATTGCCAGTGCTGTTGAGAGTTATCGCCAGAACAAGAAGGAAAAAGAAGAATCGGGCGATGAAAAGCGAGAGGAATAAACGCAAAGCGATATTGAAACGTGATCAATTATAATGAAATAATATCTCTCCGGCAATTCTGCCGGAGAGATAGCTATGAGAGGAATTTCTTGGATAAAGTTAAAACACATGAGTTACGAAATAGACTTCTTTTTACTTTGATGATTCTTGCAGTTTATATGGCTGGAAGAAACCTTCTGTTGTACGGCGTAGATTCGGCTGCTTATCAGCTGGAGGAACTGAACTCCCAGAATCTAGTGAATTCTATGATCAGCGGAGATAGGTATCAGTATACCTTATTTGCGCTGGGGATTATGCCTTACATTACTGCGAACCTAATCATGTGGGTTTTTACGGCACTCCAGGGAGACGAAGCTAAGGCGCGTTCTTCGCCGCACAGAACCCAACGGATAACGTTTGCAATCATGCTGCTTCTGGCAGTTTGTTTTGCGGTATCAAGAACAGAAGGATTGATATTTAAGGAGTCAGACCTTCCGCTAGATGTATTGAGAGCAATTGCTGCTGTGGAAATGATAGCTGGCGCTGTGATTGTATATCATATGGCGACGTCGAATAGAAAACATGGAATAGGTGCACAGATGCCCATTATTCTGGTAAATATTCTGGACAACTTGATTTCCACTATTAGAAAATATACTTGGGAAGAATTTTCCAGGCCGTTGGTTCTTTGCTTGGTTATGGCCGTGGTAATCTTGATTATGGAGATTCGGATTATCCGCATTCCGGTTCAGCGGGTGTCGATCCATAATGAATTTGCAGATAAGAGCTTTATTGCTTTTAAACCCAACCCGATTGGCGTGATGCCGGTCATGTTTGCTGCCGCCTTTTTTATGCTGCCGCAGTTGTTTATCAGACTTCTTTTGCGGATGGATGAGAATAACAGGACGCTGCAGAACATCAGCGGCAGGCTGAACCTGAACGATGATGTGGGTGTTGCTGTTTATCTGGGGATTATCGTCATTCTGAACATTTTGTTTTCGTTTATTATGCTCATGCCGGGCGAGATGGCAAAACAGCTGCAGAAAGGCGGCGACAGCATTGTAGGAATATATGCCGGAAAGAAGACAAAACGGTATCTGCGGATGAAGCTTTTGAAATTATGCATTTTTAGCAGTTGTATCCTTTGTCTGATGATGGGAATATCGCTGCGGTTGTCATTGATGGGGGTGATATCATCGGATTTGGCGTTATTTCCGGCCACAGGGTCGATATTAGCCGGAATTGGATGTCCATTGTACCGAGAAGTGAAATCCTATCGGAAGTTTGACTCGTATACGTTTTTTATCTGACTGTTTGAAAGGATGAAAAATAGTTCATGTTGTATTTTATACCGGCCTGGTATTTAAAAAATGAATGGAAGGAAAATGAGCAGCTCTGGTATATACGTCGTACGCAGACGGAGACAGATGATACTGTCAAACAGGTTCAGCTGTTCCGGAGAAATCATATCTGCGAGTATGAGATTCTGCTGCTGGCCCATGCGCCGAACTTCCGACATTTTCTGCATCGGCAAAGCGTATTCCGCGCACCTTATTGGTCTGTGTTTGATGCGATTCAGGAGGTGCGCAGGAGGAAGCAGGCGATGTTCTCCTTCCATAATCTGAACTGGCCAAGAGACACGGAGTTTGTCTATACGCCTTTTTCTGTTATTGCCATGTTGTTGGGAGAAATGTATGCGAATATTGAGTTTGGGGAGTATGGAAATCCCATACAGGTGGATTTATATCGAAACGGGCAGATCACCCGGAAAAATATATATGATGACAGGGGGTTTATATCCTGTACGGAAGTATATGAGAATGGGAAGAAAGCATATGAACAGTATCTGACGGAGAAGGGAGTCTGGAAGCTGTGCCGTTTCACAGACGGACATGTAGCTGTGAACCCGCATAGCAGCCGGTATTTAATCCAAACACTTAGGGGGGAGGAGGAGATTCCTTTTCTAAAGAATATTTACATGTCTATGGAGGAGGTTATCGAAGAGGTTTTGGCATCATGGCTTCGGACAACTCGGCAGGAAGATATTTTCTGTGCGGCGGCACATGGACAGCACCTGCCCCTGCTGGATAGGCTGCTAGAAAATCGGAGAACTATTTTTTCCGTGTTTCAAAACAGGCTCTCCTTGAAAGATGAGAAGTCCGTGCAGGCACTTTCACGGGGAAATTGTATTGTGACGGATTCGGAGGATAATCTGGAACTTCTGTTAAAGACTGACGGCGCTGAAAAAAATACGAAAGTTAATATACCGCCCTATGATACAAGAGTAGATCCGGGTATCAGCCTGCAGCTGCCGGTGCAAAAAATTCTGTTTCCGGTGGATCATCTGGCACCGGAGGATCTGGCGGAAGCGGTAAAATATTTGGCAGCTTACTTGGAAGAGAATAAGGATGCCAGGGTGTGCCTGTTTACCAGAAATGCTGATTTTGGGCGCGAGGATGCGATCTTAAAGCAGGTCAGCGAGAGCCTGGAGAAAAACGGCTATCCGCCAGGATGGGCCAGAAAGGTTGACCGGAGTAAGGCTGAGTTTTGGCTGGATGAGGAGGACCAGATTCCTATTTTGTTCATGGTAGAGCAGTGTGTCGATGAATTGTCGGTGAGTAAATGTGTGCGTCAGCAGCGGGTTTTTGTGGATCTGGAGGATCCGCCTGATCTTTTTCTGCAGATTTCCTGTGTGGGGATGGGCATTCCGCAGATTCTGCGCAGTGTCACCCAATATATGCGTCCCGGCAAGAATGGACGCATATGCCGGGATATTTCCCAACTGGGAGAGGACTTGAGATATTATTTGGAAAATTTGAACAATTGGAACACAGCGATGATTCAATCTTTTGAGCTGGGAAAGACCCATACGACGCAATATTTGATTGAGCAATGGAAAGAGGTAATTGACAGGATTGGACACAGTAAAAGTATTACAGCTGGGAAATAGAGATTTTAGCACAATTATGCATGTATCAGCATGTGCAAAGTGGTGCTATGAGCCTGATTTTTCGGAACTGCCGGAAAAGGATTTTGATGTTCTCATCCTGGACAGGGAAATTGCTAAGGAAGAATTTGATTATCTGATTCGGTTTTCCAAGGCATACTGCGTATTTTTGACAGAGAACGCAGTTCCCAGAAAGGGCAGTGTGACAGGACAGCTCTTTAAGAGGAAGATGGGTAAGAAGATTTCTTTTGAAGAATTGAGGAGCCTTTTGGAGAATGACTTGCCGGATTATTTTCCGGGGTCTTACGGAGAAAAGTATGTGCCCCAGTTCCTGTCCGTAGCACAGGGATTCAAGGGTTCTGTCTCCTGGAGAGGTTATGAGAACGTTAATCTTACCGGCGATTACGGCGATGAACTGGCCCAGATCGTTTTCTGGCGGAACAATATTCCTATTAATGAAAACCAGGCGATTGAATTTTGGTTGGAATATGCCAAAGAGGATACCGTTGCCATATCGCTGGAAATATCATTATTGTATTTTACATATGACACGAAGCCGGATTCGCAGAAAGTCTGGTCATTTTCTGAAGATGATTTGAAGGATATTGTATATGTTGAAAATCATCTGGATAAGAGAGGCTTTTTATTTGTTTCTTTAAAAGCAAAAGGGCATGGACGCCTGACAATTACAGGGCTGCATGACCGCTATTCCAGAAGGGGTAAGGGAGCTTTCCTGCCTGGGGGGAAAAGAGCAGTCACCGCGGAACGGGAGGAGATATTTTATTATTTCGACCCCGGCAATTTAAAGCCGCCCCTGAATGTCTACTTTTCCGGTTACAAGACGAAGGAAGGGTTTGAGGGATATTATATGATGCGGAATCTGGGGCACCCATTCCTACTGATTGCAGAGTGCAGGCTGGAAGGCGGAGCATTTTATCTCGGGTCAAAAGCGTTTGAAAATACGATTGAACGTATTATCCGAAAATATATGGAAGCGCTTTCGTTTAAACACAGTCAGGTGATTCTGTCCGGCTTGTCCATGGGGACATTCGGCGCGCTGTATTACGGCTGCAGGATCCGGCCGCATACCATATTGCTAGGCAAACCTTTGACTAATATGGGAATGGTAGCTGAGAATGAACGGCTCAAATGTCCGGAGGGTTCTCATTCCTGGCTGGATGTTCTTCACAAAGCGTGCGGGAGTTTGAAACCGGAGGCCGCCAGGCGGCTGGATGACAGATTTTGGGAGCGGTTTGACAGTACGGACTGGAGTAAAACCAGATTTGCGGCAGCATATATGATAGAGGACGATCTTGACGGAAATGCATATGAAGATCTTAAGGATCATTTAAGTGCAGGAAATACATGGATATATGGGAAGGGACTTCATGGCAGGCACAATGATGATACATACGGTATTGTGAGCTGGTTTCAAAACCAGTATCAGGAAATCATACGGAAGGATTTTGATGAAAAAGAAACCGGAAGAGGCGGGTGAAAGCGATGGCGGGGGAAGCATGGAAAGTTTACTGGAATGAATATGCCAAAGATACCTATCTGTATGGATCGGAGGTATATTTTCATGCAAAGGACGATGTTGAATTTCGAAACGAACTGATACAGCCAGGGGCAGTTGTTAAGAGATGGTTTTCCAAGGTGAATTATCAGGGGACACGGATTGAGCCGACGCTTCCTATGATAGACGGAGAAGGAAGCTACCATATCAGTCTGGATGCGGCAGCGGAGCCGGAAGATGGACTGCTTTTGAAGCTCATCTTTTATGACCGCTATGACGTGGAGGCGGGGAGCAAGATTGTCAGGGACAAAGAGGCAGACTTTCGGTGCCCCATGAAGACGTTCAGCTATGAGGTGCAGCTAATCAATGCCGGGGCGGCGCAGTTTCATTTTCATTCAATTATGATAACGGAAGCAACAGATGGCGAATAGAAAACTTTATCGTATCCTGAAAAAAATAAAGCAGGAGCAGCCCGCCGTGAGAGCCTTAAGCGATGAGGAGCTGAGCGGAAAGACCGGAGAGTTCCGAATGCGTATTGCACAAGGGGCATCTACGGATAGCCTTCTTCCGGAAGCATTTGCCGTGGTGTGTGAGGCGGATCGGAGAATTTTGGGTATGGAGCCCTACGATTGCCAGATTCTGGGAGGTGTTGCGCTGCATTACGGTTATCTGGCGGAGATGAATACCGGGGAGGGCAAAACCTTGACTGCTACGCTCCCCCTTTATCTTAATGCTTTGACCGGGAAAAGTACAATATTGGTCACAGCCAATGATTATCTGGCAGACCGTGATGCGGAAGAGATGGGGCCGGTGTATGAATTTCTGGGTATAACGGTGCGTTCCGGAGTCAGGCAGGAGGAGGAGGGGAAACCTCATAATGCCTGGAAACGCCAGATCTATAATGCGGACGTCGTCTATACCACACATTCGACGTTAGGATTTGATTATCTTATGAACAATCTGGTATCCAGCGCCGAGGATCGCTTTATGAGGGAATTTTACTATGTAATCATTGATGAGGCGGATATGGTGCTTATGGATGCGGCCACGATGCCCCTTGTGATCTCCGGTGCACCCCGCGTGCAGTCCAATCTGTATGAGATTGCGGATTTTTTTGTTACTACGCTGCAGGAGGACCGAGATTACATAAAAGAAGAAAACAGTGTGTGGCTGACGGATGAAGGGGTGGCCTATGCAGAGCGGTATTTCCGCATCAATGGTTTCTATGAGGCGGAAAATTTTGAACTGAATCGGCATGTAACACTTGCTCTAAAGGCGCATTTTACCATGGAGAGAAATAAGGATTATGTTGTCACTGAAAAGGGGGAGATATCCCTTCTGGATAACAGCACGGGGCGAGTCCTTCCCGGGATGAAGCTCAGGGGAGGTATCCACCAGGCGCTCGAGACGAAGGAGAAGGTGCAGGTCACGCAGGAGAACAGATCGGTTGCCTCCATAACCTATCAGAATCTCTTCCTGCTGTTTCCCCGGATGTCCGGTATGAGCGGCACAATCTCTGATGCGAAAAGAGAATTGCGCAAAATATATAAAAAGAAAGTCGCCGTTATTCCGCCGCACAAACCATTGCAGAGAGTGGATCAGAAAGACCTTTTTTTTAAGAACGCAGAGCAGCAGTATGAGGAAGCTGTCAGGGAAGTTCTGGAGCGTCACGAAACCGGACAGCCGGTGCTGGTTATGACATCAACTATTGCCGATACGCAGCTGGTGTCTCATGCGCTGATTGAGAAACAGGTGCCCCACAGTGTGTTGAACGCTAACAATGCCTATTGGGAGGCCCAGATTATTAAGGAAGCAGGGCAGAAAGGAATCGTTACGGTATCCACCGGCATGGCGGGAAGAGGAACGGACATCCGTCTGGGGGACGAGGTGGCTGAACTAGGCGGTCTTGCCGTCATCGGAATCGGGCGCATGGGGAATATCCGGGTGGAACGCCAGGCTAGGGGGCGCGCCGGTCGTCAGGGAGACCCGGGGTGCAGTCAGTTTTTCGTTTCTCTTGAGGATGATGCGGTTTCCGCAGTTGGGGAGAAGGTACTGGAAAGATATGTGGATAAGGATCGCCCGATCTCTAAAGGACATTTAAGGAGGCTGATTAATGGGACACAGAAAGTCCAGGAGGAGCGGAGCGTTGCCAGCAGACAGAGCACGGTGGATTACGACAAAGTCTTAAAGCGTCAGCGGATGATGATGTATGACGTCAGGAACAGACTGCTGGATGGGGGAAGCTTGGAGCAGCAATTGATACTGCAGTTGGCTTGGGAAGGTGTAGAGAGGTTCCTGAAAGAACATCCACATCCTACTGCCGGGGAGATTAACAGGTATATGCTGGATAATCTTTCCTATCGGTTAGATAACCGATTTTCGAATGCCAGGCATATGAAGAAGAAAATGCTAAAAAAGAAGATATGGTTTTATGTGGAGACAGTGTGGAAAAGAAAAACGGAATTGTTTTCATCGGAGGAGGAACTCAGGGAATATATCCGCCTGTGTTCTCTGCAGGCTATCGATAATGCCTGGGTGGAGCAGGTAGACTATCTTCAGCAGCTGCAGTACGTGGTCAGCGGTCTTGCCACTGCACAGAGGAATCCTGTGTTCGAGTATCACAGAGAAGCTTATGATTCTTTTATCCGCATGGAGAAAGTAATTAAAAAGGATATCGTGCGGAACGTTTTTCTGGGACAGAAATCTTATGGCAAGGCGGGGGAAATGCAGGTTTTATTTCCATGATACCGGCTGCGATGATTTGAAATTCTGCGGAGCAAAATTTCGGAGAAAATAGGAGACAGATATGGTTTATAATTTTAATCTTGGGATTGGCTGGGCTTCCAGCGGTGTGGAATATGCCCAGAGTTATCGGGCATCCATACTCAGGAAGATTGGAGCCGATGCAAAATTTGTATTTACGGATTTGATCGTAACGGAGAATATCGAACACTTGACAAAGAATATCGGTTTTCCGGACTCGGAGATCATCTGGCTGTATACCTTTTTTACAGATTATAAGACAGCACCGGTCTCTTATACGTTAGATGACCTGAAAAAGACATTTCCCACACAAAAATATACCTATAGAAGAGATGGAAAGACCGGAAGAGTGATCTTTCCGGGAAATAATAACTATTATGCCGTTTATTTTGTGGATGAAAAGTCAGAGCGGGTCCACAGAGTGGAGATTGTCTCAGGCGGGTATCTGATCCGCAAGGACTTTTTCACTTACGGCAGAGTTTTCACGGAGTATTATGCGCCGTTGGACAATAAGGCACATATGTATCTGCGCCGGTTTTTCAATGAAGACGGCACGGTGGCCTATGAAGAAATTAACGACGATGGAAAGGTGATGTACCAGTTTCCGGACAGGCTCCTGTGCTCTAAAGAGGAGTTTGTGGGATACATGGTATTACGTCTGGGGCTGACGGAGAAGGATACCGTGCTTATCGACCGCACCACGGGTATAGGGCAGGCAATCTTGCAAAATGCCGGTAAGGCACGGGTGGGGATCATCATCCACGCAGATCATTTCAGTGAGGGAAACACGGACAATAATAATATTCTGTGGAATAACTTCTATGAGTATTCTTTTACAATGCATAGACATGTCGATTTCTATGTGACTTCCACAGATGCGCAGAGTAAACTCCTGCGGGAACAATTCTTAAAATACATGGGAGTGGAGCCGGATGTTTACACTATTCCGGTAGGCAGTCTGGACGAGTTAAAATATCCTACGGTGAACCGGAATCCATATTCTATCCTGACGGCTTCCAGACTGGCATCGGAGAAACATATCGACTGGATCATCGAGGCTGTTGTGAAGGCGCGGGAAAAGGTTCCTCAGCTTACATTGGATATCTACGGTAAGGGCGGGGAAGAGCAGAAGCTTCGGGAATTGATAAAAAAGCTGGGAGCGGCAAACTATATTGTCCTGCGCGGACAACAGAATCTGAAGGAAGTGTATCAGGATTATGAATTGTATCTGTCCGGTTCCATGAGCGAGGGATTCGGCCTGACCCTGATGGAAGCTATCGGAGGCGGACTTCCGATCATCGGTTTTGATGTGCGGTACGGGAATCCTACGTTCATTGACGATGGAAAGAACGGATATCTGATTCCGGTGGATGAGGATACGCCGCAGAAGGAGAAGATCGAAGCGGTGGCAGAGCGCCTGGTGCGATTGTTCACGGAGGATGATTTGGAGAGTTTCCACGAACATTCTTATGAGAAAGCAAAGAAATTTTTGACAAAGGAGGTGGAGCTTAGATGGAAAAATATAGTGGGATGATAGATACGGTACTGCTGCTGGATAACTATGGGGAAGAAAGCCAGATGCTCCACCAGTCATTTCGGAGGGCGGGTTTTACGGGACCGGTGATTGTGATTGGGGATGACGGATTTTTTCCGGAGGACGTGCTCTCGGTATATCAGTACTTCTGCGGCGACTTTAAGGAAAGCGGCAAGGGACCTGGCAGGGCGCGGTATTTTAATCAGATCAATGTTCCGGACTACTGGGAAATCAGTGGAAACAATAGCGAGGGAAAAGTGCATGACCTGCATCGGGAGAGGGGACGGATTTTTTATGCGGAGCCGAAGCACAAAAGGCTGGTGCGCGTGGTGGACTGGCTGGATGAGAAGGGAACGGTCCGCTCTAGCGACCATTACAATAAATATGGTTTTCTGTATGCAAGGACCTTTTTCAGCAAGGATGGAAAGCGTTTCTGCAAGGCGTATTTTGATGCGGAGGGTAGAGAGACGCTTTTGGAGAATTTTGCGACCCACGATATGATTCTGAACAGGGAGGGCAGAGTTTATATATTTAAAGGCATCGTAGATCTTATTTTGAAGATTTTGGAAGAGATTGGAGCCGTGGGAAGCAGAATCTTCTATAATTCTTTGTCTACGCCGCTTTTCTTATCGGAGCGGATGCCGGGCGGCAGACGGGAGGATATCCTGTTCTGGCAGGAGGGAACGAGAGAAGACATCCCCGGCAATATGCGGATGATTCTGGAGGGAAATTCAAAGCGCACAAAAACTATCTATGTACAGAAAAAGGGCAGCTATGAAAAGCTGGTCGAGTTCGGCGTATCAAAGGAAATACTGAAACCGCTGGGGTTTGCCTACGCGTACAGCCGGCAGAATACATTCAAAAACGAGGCATTGATCTGCACAAATTCTGACAGGATCGAAAAATGTGAGGAACTGATCAGAGCGCTTCCACAGATGCGCTTCCATATCGCAGCCATCACGGAGATGTCTTCCAAGCTGATGGGCCTGTCACAGTATGAGAATGTGCTGCTGTACCCGGGTGTCAAGGCAAAAAAGGCCGCAGAACTTTTTGACAGCTGCGATTATTATCTGGATATCAACCATGAAGGTGAGATTTTATCGGCGGTGAAGCAGGCATTTTTACATAATCAGCTGATTCTTGGCTTTCGGCAGACGTTACATAACAGGGCATTTATTGCCCCGGAGCATGTGTTTGACGGGCATGAAGCAATGATTGATTTCTTAAATCGGGTGATGGGGCATGAGGAAGCGGTTAACAGGCAGATTGATCTGCAGCAGAAAGCAGCTATGTCGGAAGAAACGGCTGTCTATACGGATCTTTTGAAATAGAAAACATTTAATAAGGAGCTTCCTGTATAATTCAAATATAAGGAATTCCAAGAAGGGTGGTTGATAAAAAGATACCTCAGAGTAAAATAAGATTACTGACTTTTGGACGGTTAGTAAAAATCTTATTGAACA
>CAJTDE010000046.1 GCA_910574835.1 Clostridia bacterium
TGATAATTGGTTTTCAACTTTTAAGAAGCCCAATGACAAGCTTGCTACTTTATGCTCTTTTTCCTAGAGTCAAACGGAAAGAATTAACGTCGTTTACTATATCTATTGATGGCGTTACAGATATAATTCCAAGCAGGCAATCTCTCCATGCAACTTATAAAACAGAGATTCATCAAGCTGGTGGTATGTGCGATATGCTGACCGACCAGAATTATGCGGCAGTTGAAGCGGCTCTGACAGAGGGAACCATGCCAACAGATTCCCGTAGTATTGTAATTGACTATAATGTGCTAAAGCAGAATGAGGATATGGGTGTTGGTTCAAAGGTTGAGATTTCTTTGGGAGAAGAACAGCCATCCGTTTCTGTTACCATATCGGGGTTATACGCTCCTGCAAAGGTATATTCAGGACATGACAGGATGCACTTAGATGGGGCAACTCTTTTTGCACCAGAAGCGTTGTTCCACGAACTGCACCCGGAAATCACCTCTTTTGACTATTCATGGAGCATTGTAAATGACCCTAAAAAAACAGACTATGTGGGAGCTGAATTGAAAAATATTGTTGCCAGCCATAGTAATATTGCCTTAGATGAAATCAATACAGTGATTGAATATGAAGAAATGACAAATTCTTTTGCGTTTGGCAGTATGGAGATACTTTCATGGTTGGTATTTCTCTTTGGCGTTATCAACCTTATCAATACGACACTCTCTAACCAGATAGCCCGAAAGCAGGAAAACAGTATTCTGCGTTCTATCGGCCTAACACAAAAACAGCTATGTAAAATGAACATCTGTGAGGGGCTGTGCTATGCGCTCTTTGCAACATTGGCGACGCTGATCGTTGGGCTTCCGGCTTCCATCTTTGCTTGCAGAAAAATGAGTGTAGGTGCTTTTGCCGGAAATGTAGTGCCTTACAAATTCCCGGTTTTGGAAATGGGTCTGTTCATTCTGGTATTGTTCGGAATGGAACTGATCTTGTCTGTATGGACAGTCCGCAGACAGAAAAAACAATCCCTGATCGAACAAATGCGGGCGATGGAATAACCGTATGGGATCGGCGGGGCGGCGTATGCTGCCCCGCTTTTTCGCTATTTCTCAAAAAATTTTTGAAATGTCCGAGCTTTGTAACAATTCAGCCTGTTTTTTTGTCGAAATCAAAGGCACCTCGGACATTTGTGTAACATTTGTAGTTTATACTTGTGGTAAATCAATATTGGGGGTGAGGACACATGAAAAAGATACTGCTGATCGACGACAGCGACACCTATACATGGTGTCTGCAAAAATACTTACAGCACCGCGGTTACCCGGTGAAAACGGCTTGTACGCTGAAAGAAGCGCGGGCCGCCATCCAAGAGGAAATGCCGCTGGTGGTCTGCTGTGATCTCGACCTGCCGGACGGTTCCGGCATGGACTTTCTGGACGAGGTGCGGGCCGCAGACAAGGAACTGCCTTTTATTCTGGTGTCCTGCCATGATAAAGAGGACTACGAACAGGAGGCCAAGCAACGGGGTGCGACGCTGTGTATGGACAAAATGAAAGGGATGCTGCTACAGGATATGCTGGTGGAATACGCCTACCGGCAGTTATCTGGCGAAAAGGCCCCGACTTTTCACAAGCTGCTCTTTGTCCATGCGGAAGATACCAGCGCCGGAGTGCTGCGGGCTACTATGCTGCAAAAGGGCTTTGACCTGATTCTGGTTCCCTCGATTGCAGACGCTAAGCGCCGGATTTTTGAGGATAAGGAAATAGAACTGATTTTGTGTGATGTGGAACTGCCGGACGGTACAGCAATGGAATTGTTTCATGCGCTGCGGCGGGTGGAGGGGATGTTCCAAATGAAGAATCCCCCTGTCCGGCTTCTGCCGTTCTTTATCCTCACCGAGAACAGCGACCTTGCCACGGAATATGAATATCGGCATGAGGGCGTGAACGACTATATCATCTCCCCGGTAAATATCCCGGAGCTGATACGGAGAATTATGTATTTTGTTGAAGATTCAAAATAATGGTAAAAATCTTGAAATAAAGTTGATAGAGAAGAGCAAAACGCATTGATTTTAAGATGAGATTTGGCTGTTAGACTTTTAATGTTGAGGGAAGACGCTTTTTAGGCATAACAAAGCTAACGTAAGTCCAAAACCTACGAAAATCAGAGAATATTCAGTTACAAAAGTCAGGCAGTCCGTTTTAAAGATTTTAGCTTGCGGTAGGATTGACCGGAATTGCCAGTAACTGCAGCAATGGCAACAGCCAAAAGACTGATATGGGCAAGTGTGTTTAGGTTTGCAACGGAGGATTTGTTTCTTACCCACATCCGTTCCTGCCCCGTGTTTTTAAAACGGGGCAAGAGAGTTCCCCTAAATTTGTTCGTGATTCTTATCATGCTTCACCTACAAAAATCAAAAATGTCCTGACAGAAATACAGGAAGGCGAACTTTATCTTTGCCTGGAGCACCGTATTGTAAGAGTCCGGGAGCGAGTTATCTCTCTGACAGGCAAAGAATTTGACATACCGGCATTACTGGCTGCCAACCCAAAGCGTGTTTTTACTTATGAATTGATTACCGATATAGTCTGGAAAGAGGATTATAATTTCTATTCAAGGAAGGCAATCCATAACCATGTGAGCAAACTTCGGAAGAAACTAAGGTTTGAACCCAATCTGCCAAATTATATTGAGAGTGTTGCCGGAATCGGGTATAAATTTGAATATCTGTCTGCTCCATAGAAAATCCGTCGCAGGAACAACTGTGGCGGATTTTTTTGACAAATTTTTATGCAGACGGCAACTTTCCTCTTAAAAATGTACGGATATATGAGGGGTTTATTTTATAACCGCTTACCCGAACACGGCAATTATGAATTTTTTGTGAAATTTGCAAAATACCCCCGTCATTTTGCCCCAAAAATGAACTGTATAGTAGAGGGATATTTTTTTACGGTAGGAAGGAGGCGTTTTTATCCACAATCAGATTCCAGTAATGAATTATCCGCAGTACCGCCGGATGCGTAAACTGGTACACGAGTGCTGCAACTACGATAACGGAAACTGTATTCTTCTGGACAACGGGGAGGAATGTGTCTGCGTCCAGAGTATTTCCTATTCGCTTCTCTGCAAATGGTTCCGCTGCGCTGTCCTGCCGCTGGACGGACCGCTGGAAACGGCGCTGCTGTTCCGGGAGGAATTAAAACGCTGCGTGGTCTGCGGCCAATCATTCCTTCCCGGTTCCAACCGGGCAAAATACTGTAAACTCTGTGCAAAGAAAGTCCACCGCAGACAGAAAACAGCCAGCGACAGGAAAAGGCGGCTCCAATGCGGACAATTAGAAGCAAAAAAGCCTTGAGATTATTGGCGTTTCAGGCTGCGGTCAACGGGTATGAGGGATAAATCCCCTGCTCCCCTCTAAAACCTGCTTTTAACTGTCCGCAGGACGATTTTAACCTAAACGGGATTTCCCCAGATAGGTGTTGGTTTCTACTTTGCCAATTTACCGCTTTTGCCATTTCCACCTATATGGGATTCTCCAATACTGGATTTTCAGAGACTGGAAAACCTGACGCTCCGGGCAGCCCTGTTCCTCTCTTTCCGGCGGCGGATTTCCAGACGGCCTTGACGGCCCATATTTAGACGGAAATTAAAGAGAAAAAGTTAATAACAAGAAAGTCAATATCAATCCAATCAATCAGGGAGGGATTGATGGAAAGGAGTACATAATGCAAAATGATTTTTTGATGCCTTACAAAGAGGACAGCGGCGTACCGCCCTATCTGCCGTTTCCTCGTTTTCTGGTGCCGATGGACTTATCCAACGATGCAAAGGTACTGTATGCCCTGCTCTTAGACCGGGCGGGTATTTCCAGAGAAAACGGATACATAGAACCGGACGGGCGGATTCGTCTCTACTTTACGCTGGAAGAAGCAAAAGGAAAACTACATAGGAGCAGGCAGGTGGCGACTAGGGCATTTCAGGAATTGGAACGCAACGGTCTAATCATCCGTAAAAAACAGGGGCTTGGCCGTCCGGCGGTCATTACGCTGAATATTTTGCCTGCAAGGAAGGAGCGTGATGGGATTGTGTAAGCCTGTGGATTTAAGCAAACTTCCAAAAAATCTGAAACCTGAAATTGCCGAGCGTGTGGCAGAGCATTTCAAAGACGGCGTTTTCGAGTTTGATTTCACCACAGAAGAAATGATTGCCGTTGAAGGGAATACGGTCTATCATGTCATCCCCCATTATACGGAGGGAGAGGCGGAAAGCGTACTGGACAAGCTGCGCCGTATCATGGCAGGAAATTTGGAGGAAACCGAATGAAAGCTGCTGAAAAAAGAGGAACGGCACGTTATAATATAGGCAACCGTTTACCTGGCTGTTATCCCGATATACGGGAGGAAAGGAGCTACTATGAACCAGCAGCCAGATAAGATCACAGCGTTATATTGCCGTCTAAGTCAGGACGATGCTCTTGATGGGGAGAGCAATTCCATCACCAACCAAAAGGCGTTATTGTCCAAATATGCGGCGGAACACGGATTCCGCAATCCCATGTTTTTCGTGGACGACGGATTCTCAGGAACGAATTTTCAAAGGCCCGGATTTCAGGAAATGATGAAATATGTGGAAGATTATTCGGTTTCTACCCTGATTGTCAAAGACCTGTCCCGTCTGGGCCGGGAATATTCCTATATGGGGCGGCTACAGGATTTCATTTTCCCCGCCTACGATGTCCGGTTTATCGCCATCAACGATGATGTGGACAGCGCAAAGGGCGAAAACGACTTCGCCGTGTTCAAAAACATATTTAACGATTATTACGCAAAGGACACAAGCAAAAAAATCCGGGCAGTCGTAAAAATGCGCGGAGAAGCCGGGGAACATATCGCCAGCAATCCGCCCTACGGATATATCAAAGACCCGGAGAATAAAAAGAAATGGATTGTAGACGAGGAAGCCGCAAAGGTGGTGCGGCGTATCTTTGACCTATGCATTGCGGGCAAAGGCCCCATGCAGATCGCAAAAATCCTGACTGCCGACAGGGTATTGACGGTTACTGCGTATAACGCCAGACAGAAAGGATGGTCCATGCCGGATAACCTGTACCAGTGGTGTGCGAAGTCTGTCGCTGGAATACTGGAGCGGCCGGAATATACTGGCTGTACCGTCAACTTCAAGACCTATACCAAATCCCTCAAATTCAAGAAGCGGATGGAAAACCCGAAAGAAAACCAGAGGGTATTTGAAGATACGCAGCCGGCGATTATTGAACGTGGACAGTGGGAACGGGTACAGGTGTTAAGAGCCAACAAGCGCAGGCCGACAAAGACAGGGAAAACCAGCATTTTCTCCGGACTTGTCTACTGTGCCGACTGCGGTGCGAAGCTCTATTACTGTACCTGCAACACCTACAAGGATGATTCACAGGATCATTTTGTCTGCTCCAACTATAAGAGCAATACAGGTTCCTGTAAAATCCACTACATCCGGGAAGTCACGCTTTATAGGCGGGTTCTGGAATGTATTCAGGGGACGCTGACCTATGTGCGCTTGTTCCGGGATGATTTCACCCAGGAAATGCTGGCGCAGGACGAAGCCAGCCGGAAGGCGGAACTGGCACAGAAGCGGAAAGCCCTCTCCGGGGCGCAGAAGCGCATGGAGGATTTGGACAAGATCATCCAAAGGCTTTATGAAGATTCCGTTCTTGGCAAGCTGAGCGACCTCCGCTTTCAAAAACTTTCGGCACAGTATGAAGCGGAGCAGGCGGAAATTCAGCAGCTTGCAGCTTCGCTGGAGAGAGAAATTGAAAATGAAGCCAGACAGATTGCCGATGTGGGGCGTTTCCTCCAGCTTGCCGACAGGTATTCCGATTTGCAGGAGCTGGACGCCGCTACGGTAAATGAGCTGATTGAAAAGATTGTGATCCACAGCCCAGAGAAGATCGGCGGGAAGAAACATGTCACGATTGAAGTCTATTTTACCTATGTGGGGAAAATCCGGATTCCACTTGCCAAACCGGAACTACTGACAGAAAAACCGGCGTGACCTCTGCCATGCCGGTTTTTCCGGAAATTCTATTTACTTCCTTATGGGCATCCGCCCAATACGGCTGCCCTCTTTAAAGATATTTAGCTTAAGTCTTCCCCGTTTGTCTCAATTACTTTCCGGTACCAATCAAAGGATTTCTTCTTTTTCCTTGAAAGATCCCCGCTTCCATCATCATATTTTTCTACATAGATAAAGCCGTAACGCTTAGCCATCTCTCCTGTGGAAGCACTCACCAGGTCGATACATCCCCAGGGAGTATACCCCATCAAATCCACACCGTCCAAAACCGCTTCATGCATCTGTTCAATATGCTGACGCAGATATTCAATCCGGTAATCGTCTTGAATGCTTCCGTCCTCTTCAAGTTTATCATAGGCTCCAAGGCCATTTTCTACTACCATCAAAGGAATCTGATACCGGTCATAAATTTCATTTAATGTATATCGCAGCCCTTTTGGATCAATCTGCCATCCCCAATCGCTGGTCTTCAAATAAGGATTGGCAACACCTCCAAAAATATTGCCCTCAACCTTTCTCCGGGCTTCGTCCGATGTTGCACAGCTTGACATATAATAGGAAAAGGTATAGAAATCTACACAGCCTTCCTTTAAAACTTCTTCATCCTCTTCCTCCATCATAATCCGAATCCCCTGCTCTTCAAAATAGCGCTTCATATAATTGGGGTATTTTCCCCGCACCTGAACATCCGAACAGAACCAGTTCTGCCTGTGGTTGAACTCCTGACAACGCAGTATATCGTCCGGATTGCAGGTCAAAGGATAAGTCGTGCCAAAAGCCTGCATACAGCCTACTTGATAGGACGGATCTATTTCATGAGCAAGTTTCACTGCTTTTGCGCTGGCTATAAACTGATGATGAAGCGCCTGAAAGCGCAGCTTGGGATCATCCTTTTGATTTGAAAAATCAGATGTCCCCTCATTCAGTATTCCAAGCGAAAAGAGGTTCCCCATAGGTGAGATGCCTACATTTATTTCATTAAAGGTCAGCCAATAGGTCACTTTTCCCTTATATCGCCGGAAAATGGTTTCACAATATCTGAGAAACAGTGCAATCACCCGTCTGTCTGACCAGCCATTATATTTCTGTGTCAGGGCAAATGGAGGCTCATAATGAGAAATTGTAATCAATGGTTCAATCCCATATTTTCTGCACTCATCAATAATCTTATCATAAAATTCCAAACCTGCCTCATTGGGACACGTTTCCTCACCGGTAGGAAAAATCCTCGTCCAGGCAATGGAAAATCGGAACACTTTGAAGCCCATCTGCGCAAACATGGCAATGTCCTCTTTATAATGATGATAAAAATCAATTGCCTCATGACTGGGATAAAAAGTTCCCTCCTCCAATACCGGCGTGATCCTCTTAGACACGCTGTAAGAACCTCCCGTGCAGATATCTGACACAGAAACTCCTTTCCCATCTACATTCCAAGCGCCTTCACATTGATTGGCTGCCACCGCACCGCCCCACAGAAAATTCTTCCGAAACGCCATATCTGTCACCTCCGTTAAAACAATATTGTCATTAATGTATCTGTATGTTCCACACTTTTCTTATCTGTTTTCAAAATATCCATCATGTCATCTGAGTTTGTGATAATGATGGGCGTTTGTGCGGAAAATCCTGCTTTTTCAATTTCTTTCAAGTCCACCTCCATAATCAGCTGACCCTTTTTCACATGATCGCCCTGCTGAATGTGTGCCTGAAAGCCTTTGCCGTTCATATTCACTGTATTAATTCCCAGATGAATCAGAACCTCAACTCCACTGTCCCCGGTAACTCCAATGGCATGCAGGGTTGGAAACAGCGTAGTAACCGTTCCGTCCAAGGGAGCATACACTCTGCCCTCTGTGGGCATAATCACCATTCCATCTCCAAGAGCGCCCAAAGCAAACGCTTCATCCTCCGGGAGACGCACCTTAAAGCGTTCCTCGATCATATCCAGCGCCATCTTTCCAATCGCAAACTGCTCGGGATAAAATCTTCTTGTTTCCCACAGCAATGCATTCTTTACCGCGATTCCATCTAAAAAGCGCACAATGGATGTATAAATATGATCCACCAGACTGATATAAATCATATCATTCAGTTTTTTTCCTGTCTTTAGCTTTGCATAAGAGATAATTTCCTCTGCAAGCTCAATATGCTCTATCGGTATATCAACCACTAATTGCTGAAACTTATTGGCTGCTTTTTGATTGGTTAAAATGAAAGTTTTGTCAATCAAATCCTCATCAAATTCATCACCCGCTCGTTTCTGAAAAGCCAGCCCACGACCCATTACGATTTTTTCAACATCATTTTCCCGAACTACTACCACATTATTATTCAGTACTTTTTCAATTACCATCGCCGCTTCCCCATAAAAAAAAACCTACACACCACTGCAGAAGAAACACTTCTGTTCCTGGAATGTAGGTTTAGCTTGCTTTTGCAATCACTATCCCATTGACTATTTGACAATAGCATAGTTTACTGTAAAAGTCAATATTGTTCACTTATTTTGCAGCAAAAAATCTATTACATTTATCTGCCTGATGCCATCCTCGCCCATTGGCAGTTCATCCATTGTAATGATGTATTTGGGGTAATCATCATTTATCATTTTCAATGATGTAATTTCTCTCGTAAATGTTAAAGGCTCCAGAACACTGACCAAAACCTGATAGTAAACCTAAACTCAAAGTTATATCTTTTCCACTCCAACCGCCTCAAATTCGGGACACTGAAAGCCAATATGAAGCATCCCAATCTTTTCATGGCAGCCATTCTCTCATCGAGATCTCTTTCTATCTCTATATAAGAAAAATACAGTCAACATAAGTGTCACAGCCTCCGTCACCGGGGCAGCCATCCACACCCCCGTCATCCCCAGCAAAGCCGGAAGAACGAAGATGCAGGCTAATAGAACCACCAGTCCTCTTGAAAGGGAGATAACCGCCGATTCAAAAGCTCTCCCAGTGGCCGTAAAATAAAAAGAGGTAATCCCGTTAATTCCTGCAAAGAAAAATGCACTTGTAAAAATCACCATTCCCGAACGTATCATTTCCGCGATGTTTTCATTTTGTACGAAAAGGCTGCCATACCACCCGGAGTTCACTGTCATTGCCAAAAATACCGCCGCTCCGGCAAAAAACACATAGCAGTTGGTCCTCTGACGAAGTTTTCCGGCCAATTCATATTCTTTTGCACCATAGGCAAAGCTGATAAGCGGACTGGCCCCTTGTCCAAAGCCTACCACAAGCATATTGAAGCCGTAGGCCGCATATCCGGCTATGGTAAAGGCTGTCACCCCATCCGCGCCTATTTTTCTCATAATTACAAAATTATAGGCAAACATAGCAATCCCTGTGGACATTTCTCCAATAAATTCCGAGCTTCCATTTAACATACCTTTCACAAAAAGAGTCCCCGAAAAGCGGAAGGTTCCCAAACGGTAAATTCGGGCCTTTTTCTGAAAATACGAAAGAATAAGGAAGAGAGAAGCAAGGGCGGACAAAAGGGAAGCCGCTGCGATTCCGCCTGCTCCCCAGGTCAGGCAGCCGGCAAAGAGATAGTCAAGAGCCACATTCAGCACGGCATTTAAAATGGTCACCTTGAGAAAATACTCCGGATTCCCCTCACCCCGAATAAACATGCCGAAGGAGGAATTTACCACCATTACGGGAAGCTCCAGCAGCATAATCCAATAATATTCCCTGAAATACCGGCTCACCTGTCCCTCCGCCCCTAAAACGGCAAGCATAGGCGTAAAGGCGGGGAGCATGATACAGCTTAAAAGAACTGAGGCTGCTATGGTCGTGACAATTGTCTGACGGAATATGCGGTTACAATTCTCTCTTTCACCCGCTCCAAGAGCCATTCCTGCCATCGCCACACCGCCTATGGAAATCATCAGCCCCACGCCAAGGTACAAGTAGACAATGGGAAGACCCAGATTGACTGCCGCAATTCCCTCCTTCCCCACATAATTTCCCATAAAAAATCCGTCCGCTACGGTGATAAATGCGGTGAGCAGCATAGAAATAATAGCCGGGACGGAAAATCTCAGAATCATGCCGGCCTGGTTTTGTTTGATTTGTTGTAAGTCCATAATTATCTGTTCTCCTTTCCTTAATTCTGCCCATGTTTTTTGGGCATATAGGTATACCCGCAGGGTGTTTCCTTGCTCTTCCCCATCAAGCAATAATACCGTCACTTGGCAGAAACAAATATGCTCCTGTCAAGTGACGGTATTCATTATATAAAGAAATCAAATTATAAACTTCTGAATTGTTGCCCTCTTCTTCCCAACCGCACTTTGCCGGTCTAAAGCAGAGCTTTCGCCTCTCATTTCACCGGAATACAGATATCCAGCTCCATATACATCGTATCACTGTCCACCATGTGATAAATATCAAACATACTCCTCCCCGCATCCAGTTCATAAGATGTCCGGGGAAGCCACACCAAAAAAATCGTCTGATAGGCCGCATATATGTGTTTTGCATGGCCTTTAAAATGGTAAACCACACAGGAGCCGCCTTTCAGCAATGCCGTATTTTCCAGAGGGCACTCTATCTCCGCACTCATGCAGATATCATAAAGGCAATTCCCAGGCGCCGTCACCGCCGGATCGTCATAGGTCCGCTCCAGCAGGCACGTCTCTTCCGTAATGTATGCTCCATATTTTTCCAAAAACTCTGTCCAGGACCTGCGAATCCCTTCATAACTTCCGAACCTTCTCTCATAAATCACATAATAATCCGGCAGCACTTCCCTTGTGATTTTAGCGTTACACTCCTCAAAGCTCTCCACCCTCCATTCCTCCCGGTGAAAAAAGGGATGTTTAAGAGAAACACCGGAAATGCTTCTGCGAAATGCAACAGGAGCAACCTGGTAATGCTGCCGGAAAGCCGTACTGTAATTGGAAGCGCTGTAGCCGTAATCTGCCCCAATCTCCGTAATGGAACGCTCCTGCTCCACCTTCAGACGAAAGGCGCTCTGCTCCAGTCTCACCCGTTTGATAAAGCTATGAACACTCTCCCCGGTCTGCGCTTTAAACAGCCTGCAGAAATAATATTTGGAAAAATGGCAGTAGGATGCCACTTCCTCCAGAGTCACATCCTCAATATGCAGCAAAATATAGTCTATGGCCCGATTGATACTTTCGTTGGTAATCATTTTGCCTCCCGGCAGCTCATCTCTTTCCTGCGGAAAAAACAGCGGCTTCCTCAATCCATCCCATCATCTCATCATCTATCTCCTCCGTCCGGGAAATCAGCATATGGTGCGTCCAGCGGTTGGGATAGGGCTCTGTCGCCGCATCTATCCGCGGCGATTCCTTCCGATAACTCAATCCGAAGGTTACAACAATAAAAATATCCGGCCGCTCCCCGGCCTTTCGCACAGGCAGAAAAGAGACAAAGGCAAAATTACGCTTATTAGAAAATGTAATCTGTGTTTTCTGCACCTTGATTTTTACGTCCCGAAGCTCTGCGAGGATTCGCTCCTCCAGAGCTTCGTACAAAGGCAATGCCTCCGGGTGCTTATCAAAAAAGAGTAAAATATCCTGGTTCATAGAGCCACCTGTTCCTTTCATTTTTACCTGTGAAAATATTTTTCACAAAAATGTCCTAATTCTGGTGTCGGATCTGCTCTTCATAAAGCATCGGATACCGGATTAAGACAGAACCGTCCAAATTTTCCCGGTGCATGTGTACTGCCGTTATTTGATGGTTTTCATAAGTGGTGTAATAGTAAATCCCTTTTTCCGCATTGCAGCAGGAAGTGTAGATGGTCCTTTCATATGTTCCATCATCTGCCAGGCTGCATCCCCGCTGCTGATCCACAGATCCCAATATATGAAAAAACTGGCTGACGCTCTCTGATTCGGAGTCCCCGGAGACAGCATTCATTTTTACAAAAGCCGCCCTTACAAACCTTGACTGGGAGGAGAGATCTCCCGGAAGTCCCAGAGCGCCCATGCCGCGGCAGTAAGTGGAAAGAGGCAAGTCTCCGGAAAAATGATTCTGCGGATCCTTGGGAGACAGATGCATGTAGTTGTTCAGTTGGAACATCTGCTGTTCAAAGGGCGGATTGTTGGTCAGTACGCCGGCCGGATTATCATAGATCCGAAGCCCTTCTTTTACCGATTCTACGGTTATAGCCTCCTCCCGATCCGCCAGTATCCAGTGAAGCTGCGCTGCGGGCAGGGCAGCCTGAAAGGGTGTACCCATAAGATTGAGATCTGAAAGCAGTTCTCTTGCCTCCTTAACATCAGCGCATCGGCCCAGAATCCAGGGAATCAATTCAAAGGTCTCCACATTTTTCCCGGATGTATCCTGATCCTGGTAGACTGCATTTCCTACAAAATTCAGACCGGCCATCCCCAGGCCCTTTTCGTTTATGCCGTCGTAATACAGCGGATAGTCCCCGGCCACATGCGCCGTGCCGATGACGGCGTAATGCTGCTTAAGAGCTTCCGTATGCCGAAGGGGGATGGGATAATTTCGGGGTGTAATTGTAATTTCCTCACCATAGGAAAAATTGTGATCCAGGGTGCGTCCGAAATAGAAATTCTTTGTTTTATAGGTAATCGCTGTGCACATATTGTTTCTCCTGTTAGAAGTTCCGTAAGATTCCTTCCGAAACACCTATAATAAATCAATTTTCATACCTCTGTTTCATTCCCTCTGAACAGTCCATGTACAAATTCAATGGAATGAACAAAAATCATTCTTTTATAGCTTATCCAAAAATCAAAACAATATCACCGCCGAAAAGCTTCTCCCCATACAGACGGTGCAGAGCTTTTTAATAGTATAACACAAAATGTTCCGAACTTATAAAAAATGTCAGTATTCAGAAGCAAAAAGTTATGTTACTATAAAATTTGTACACAGAAAAACAAAAGGATACGTTTCTATGAATATAAAGATTACGGACGATTTTGATTTGCAGAAAATTGCCGACAGCGGCCAGTGCTTTCGTGTGAAGGCTTTTCCGGACGGAATGTACCGCTTTATTACAGGCAGCAATATTTTATACATAAAGCAAGCGGAACCCGGTCTCTATCAGATTAGCTGCACAAAAGCTCAGTGGCGGGATTTCTGGCGCTCTTATTTTCATCTGGACCGCAGTTACCGTCAGATCCGCCGTCAGATTCCGGACACGGATTCCTATATGAAAAAAGCGGCCTCCTGCGGTTCCGGGCTTCGTATTCTGCGTCAGGAGCCCTGGGAAATGCTGATTACCTTTATTATCTCCCAGCAACGGACCATACCCTCTATCAAAGGAGCGGTGGAAGGGATTGCCGAAATCTACGGGGATGCCGTGGAAACGGATTACGAAACTGTCCATCTGTTCCCGACTCCGGCGCAGATGTGCCGTGTAACCCCGGAGGATTTGAAGCAGTTTCGCCTTGGATACCGCAATTCTTATATTCTGGACGCCATTGATAAGGTGTATGGGGGACAGCTTGATTTGCACGGGATTGCGGCTTATGACGATACGGAGCTGTTCCATGCTTTGAAATCTGTCCGGGGCGTGGGGGATAAGGTAGCCAATTGCATTGCGCTTTTCTCCTACGGACGGACAGCTTTGGCTCCTGTGGATACCTGGATTAAGAAGATTATTGACCGGGAATATCAGGGGCAGGCGCCGTTTTCCGCCTATGGGGATGCTGCCGGCATTATGCAGCAGTATATGTTTTATTATGCCCAGCAGCATAAGGGGGAGTATCAATAGCCTTATGTCTCCGGTTCCGGGTAGTCCCGGTCCTTCCAATACCACCACTTTAATTTCTCCGGTTCATGCTGCTCATGCTCTGCAAAATAGACGGCGCAGCGGAATACGTACAGGACGCACTTGTCATCCTGGTAACCTTTTTTCAGACAGTTCAGATGATACAGCTCTTCCGGATCTCTTCCCCTTAAATCTGCAATCTTCCGGATTCCGATGTTGTTCAGGTGCTGTTCCATATTTGCGCCTATGCCCGGGATCTTTTGGAGATCGTTGGATGTCTTCCTGTCAAACAGCCCCAGCTGGCCGACCTTCAGAGATTTCACTTTCCGCTCTGTCACAGTATCCTCCGGGCCGATTCTGCCGCACAGCAGGGGTGCATTTACATCATATAACGCCGTATTCCTGACTACCTCTTCATTGCTTCCGTTGGCGTAGCAGTAACGGCATCCGTTTTGACAGGTATTGTAGGTTCCCACCTCGATGCTCTCCAGGCACCCGCAGGCTTCTCTTTGATTCCTGTCCTTAGTTCCCGCTATTTTACAGCCGGTGATTTTTTCAATCAGCGCCTGGTCAATGCAGCTTCCGGGATTCACGCCTGCCTTTTTCAGATCCATCCGCTCCGCGCAGGCTTCTGCGGACATATTATTTTTCCCTGCAATTTCCGCCAATTTCCGGGCAAATGATATTGCTTCTTCTTCGGAGGGCGCACGAAGGGCCAGTTCCTTCATCCTTCCTTTTGCCTTTGCGTAGAAATCCACAAAGCTGATAACTGCCTTATGGGTATACCCGTTTAAGCTTCCTGCGATTTCCTCAAATGCTTTGAGATGATATTCCGGTGTATACAGGTGATTGAATAAAATGGGATCGTACCGCCATACCACTCTGTCCGCTCCGATTTGTTCCGAAAGCCTTTGAAATACACCGAGCATGTGCTCCCGTTTATGGGGTATTCCAGGCTCCATGTCTTTTCCATATCCTGTCAATGTGAATTGGAAATAGAAGGGGTAAGCCTTTAACTCCTCTAACCGGCCGAGCATGTTCTCCGGATTCTTTGTCCAGAACACGATACAGTCCACCACATCCGGCGACAGGGGGATTTTGCTGATTTGATGAGGGTTGAAGGGATTTCTTACATACAGGAAACCCTCTTTGAGCCGGTTATAAAACCAGTCCGCATAATAGTTGGGAATGTCTGTCCTTCTGCTGACGCTTAGTATCATTTCAATCGCCCTTCTTTTTATTCTGGCATTGAATCTATCATATCACATCTTATTTTTATCTGGCAAACCATTCCTTCATAGTCCTCAACACTTTTACCAAATCTTCCTCGGAAATAACATAGGGAACCATTGCGTAAAGATATTTCAGGAAGGGTCTGCTGAATACGCCTCGCTCGTAAGCAAACTGCTGATACCCCGCAAGCACGCCGGCCTCCTTTACCTCCACACAGACACAGCCGCCCATGATTCGGACCTCCCTGATCCGCTCATCGGAAAACCCGGCCATTTCCCGACGGGTGATTTCCTCAATTCTGCGGATCTTTGCCATATAATCCCGGGTTTCAAAAAGCTCGATGGATTTGAGCGCCACACTGCAGGCCAGGGCATTTCCCATAAAGGTCGGTCCGTGCATCAGAGCATGCTCCGGATTATCATCATAGAAGCCCTGAAATACCTTTTCGCTGGCAACAGTAACCGCATGTCCGATATAGCCGCCTGTCAGCGCTTTGCCGAGAACCAGAATGTCCGGCTGTACCAGATCGGCCGCAAAACGGTTGCCAGTACGGCCAAAGCCGGTTGCCACCTCGTCAAAAATCAGCAGCACACCATACTTATCACAAAGCTCTCTTGCTCGTTTTAAAAAGGAAACATCGTACATCCGCATTCCGCCGGCCCCTTGAAGAAGAGGTTCCACGATAAAGCAGTTCAGACGTCTGTGGTGCTTTTCAAACGCCTGCTCCAGAGCACAAATTTCCGTGGGTATATGTACGACATATTTACTCGGGCCATAAGCATTGAGAACAAAATGATAGTCCTCATCATCACCGGCCTCCATCGTCTTGAAGGTGTCTCCGTGGTATGCATGATTCAAGGCTAAAATCATGGTACGCTGTTCGTCGCCCCGATTCATATAATATTGAAGGGCCATCTTCAGCGCCACCTCAACCGCCACACTGCCGGAGTCGGAAAAGAAGGAGTAATTCAAATCGCCCGGCAGGAACTCCTTTAGCTTTTCCGCCAGTCTTTGTACCGGCTCATGCGTCAGCCCTCCGAGCATAACATGGGAAAATTTTTCCGCCTGAGAGACAATCGCCTTATTCAGCTCCGGGTGCTTGTAGCCATGAATCACACTCCACCAGGAAGATACGGAATCTATCAGCTTTTGATCCTCCGTATGCAGGTAGACGCCTTCCGCATCTACGATTTTATAAGGGGCCTTCATGGTTTTCATCTGTTCGTATGGATACCAAATCATATTTTAACTCCTATTCCAGTTCCGTAATATCCCTCTCAATGCACCTTATGAAATCGATTTCCAGTCACTAACACATGTGCCTGTAAATCGATTTATGCATTGTGAGGCATATTACTGTTTCCAGTTCCGTAATATCCCTCTCAATGCACCTTATGAAATCGGTTTCCAGTCACTAACACATGTGCCTGTAAATCGATTTATGCATTGTGAGGCATATTACTGTTTCCAATTCCGTAATTTGTTTAATGTGCGGGATATTACTGTTTTTATTCATATAGGCTTTTTAAATCCTCCGCGGAAATATCAAGCTCCGTATCGCCTTCCCGGACGCAGGCGATCACTTCGGCGCCGGTCAGATGCCTGCACATTTTCAAATTGTCTTCCTGCATCACATCCCCCGGCTTAAAATGATTAAATATAATCCCTTTCAGCGGAATGTCATGCTCTCTCATATAAAATGCGGTCAACCCCACGCTGTTGATAGTCCCCAGCCCGGCATCTGCAACAAGCAGGCCCCCCGCACCGCATGCCTTTATTACATCCGGAAGCCAAAGCTCTCCTTCGTCAAAGCAGAGCGGACACAGGATTCCCCCGGAGCCTTCCAATGTAACGTATTCATAACTGCCGCAGACTCTTTGGAAGCCCTCAAGCACTACCTCCATTCGGACCGGATTGCCCTCTATTTTGGATGCAAGGTGCGGAGAAACGGCTGTCTCATAGATATAAGGGCACATTTCTTCCAAAGGCTGGCTGATTCCGGATACCTCCTTTACAAAGAGCGCATCTCCGGGAATCAGGCTGCCGTCCGCTCTGCGCTCATTTCCGCTCATGGCGGCCTTATAATAAGCGGCTCTGCTTCCGCTCTCCCGCAGCTTTTTTACAATCAGACCGGAAATGTAGGTTTTCCCTATGTCTGTCCCGGTTCCGATGACAAAGAGCGTCTTACTCATTTCCATACCTCACTTCATAGCCCAGCTCTTCTAAAAGCTTCAAATCTGTCTCCACCGTAATGCCGGCCGTAGTCAGCATATCACCCGAAATAGCCGCATTTGCTCCGGATTCAAAGCAGCTTCTGCCTTTGTCTGCAAGAAGTCCCCTGCCTCCGGCAAGTCGGATAGAGGCATCCGGAAGAATAAACCGGTAAACCGCCACAATCCTGCACATATCCCACACGGTAAGCCTCTTGTTATGCTCAAAAGGCGTGCCCGGAATGGGATTCAGCATATTGACCGGTACGCTTTTGATGCCCAGCTCCCGCAAAGTCAATGCCATATCAATCCGATCCTCTACCGTTTCGCCAAGCCCCATAATGCCGCCGCTGCACACGGACAGTCCCGCTGACTGAGCAGCCCGAATGGCGCGGATTTTGTCGTCGAAGGTGTGGGTGGTACATATATTAGGGAAATTCCGGCGTGATGTTTCCAGATTGTTATGTACCCTTGCTGCACCGGCTTCCTTTAATTTTCTATATTGCTCTTCATTGAGAAGGCCGAAGGAAATGCATACGCTGATACCGGTTTCACTGCGAATCCGGCGTACCGCATCGCACATCTGATCCACCTCCCGGTCAGAGAGCCGTTTTCCGGAGGTAACTATGGAATAGCGGAGTACCCCTTGCTCATCGTTCCTTTTGGCCTGCGCCAGTATTTCTTCTGCGGAAAGCAGGGGATATTCGTCGGCTCCCGTATGATTGTGGGCGGACTGGGCGCAGAAACGGCAGTTTTCCGAGCAGCGGCCGCTTTTTCCGTTGATAATCATACAGATGTCAAATCCGTTGGAGCAAAAATGAGAACGGATTTCATCCGCCTTTTTGCACAGTTCTTTAATGGGCTGGGAGTAGAGCCAGAGGGCTTCTTCTCGGGTGATTTGTTTTCCTTTTATGATTTCATTTCCTAAAGTTTTGATATCCATTTGTTCCTCTCATTCCAATTGCACGGTATCTCTTTCATTTATATTTCAGAGAAGGATTATAACCTTCCTTCTTTTACCAGCGGAATCAGCCTCTTTCCAAGAACCGCCCCCACGATACATAATACGATATCTCCAGGAACCGCAAGAAGGAAGCAGTATAAAAATAAGGGCCAGATTCCAATAGGAGTGTTCAGATAGAAATTGCAGATCAGATAATAATACACCATTCCAAAAAGGTATATAATAGCAAGGCCGGCAAAATTAGCACTCAGCAGCCGCTTGTAGCCGGGCCTGTTTGAGCGGTTGGCTATAACACCTGTGACATAGGCCCCTACTGCAAATCCGATAATATAGCCAAAAGTCGGCTGAAAAATATAGCCGAGTCCTCCGCCCTGGGTAAAAACCGGCAGGCCGGCCAGACCGAGTGCGGTATAGACACATACGGCAAGTGCACCTCTTTTTCCGCCCAGCAGCAGACCGGCAAGCATGGTAAATAAGACTTGCAGGGTAAAAGGAACCACCGGAACGGGGATTTTAATAAAAGCACCTACGGAAATCAACGCTACGAACATAGCGCTTAGGATCATGTTTTTTGTCTTTTGGTTTCTCATCTTCTGCCTCCTCTGACGGAAATAAAAAGGCTGCTCTTAATCGGGTGCCTCTTGCTCCTTTGTAATTGATGTTTTCTGCTCTCCGGAGACAACTATAGCATGTCCGGACTAAATAGTCAACTATTTATTATAATAGGTTGACTATTCGCCAACCATTTGACAGACTTTTATTCTGACAAATAGCATTGCTGCCTGATATGATAATAATTACTGTCACTTCCGGTAAACTTATTCTAATCCTCCTTTCGACCGCTTCTCCAAGGCGGAGGCTCTTTCTTCCATTTGCCTAAAAATCTCTTTCTTAAGCTTGCTATAATTTTGATCTTTTAAGAGGCCCTTTTTCTTTCTAATTCTTCTGTTCAAATATTATTTCATCTCCTTTTACTATACTTTGTCTTCATTTGTTTACATACCATGTCTTCATTGTATCACATTTTGCGACGTATAATCTATCTTTTTCATCGGTTTATAACCCTTTTAAATACATTGTATAATATATTAAAATAAAACGTATAATAATAGCAATGAGGTTCGCTTTTATGTACGATGAAAATTTTTGTATTAAACGCATTAAAGAACTTATGGAAAAGAATCACTTCAACAAATACCGCCTTGCCAGCAAAGCCGGAGTTTCGCTTTCAACATTAACGTCCATGTTTAACAAAAATACGGATCCTCGTGTGCAGACACTTGAAAAAATATGTTCCGCATGCGGAATATCTGTTTCACAATTTTTTGAACGTTCTTCCAAGGATTTGACGGAAGAGCAGGAATGCGTTCTGAAAGTCTATAACCAGCTGTCTCCGGCCGCAAAAAACAATCTGGTATCCTATATGAATTACCTATTCTACAAAGAACACCATTTTTCACAAAATGAATCCGAGCAAAATATTTCATGAACCAAAGAAAAGGTAATCCTTAATAGGTCCAATTAGACATCCTCCTTATGCGAAGATGTCTATTAACTGTTTTATAAGTTGCAATTTGCACATCGCCGTTTTGCAAGGTATTTCTGTGCATCACGGCAAGCGTTACTGGTCACGGAGTGAACAATAATCTGTTTTGTAACAAGATCCGGAAAAATCTGTTCAAAGGATAGCGCTTTCTCTTTTATCTATGATATACTAAGATACGGGCATATTCATGCATATTCCCTATAACAGATGCCCAAAGGAGAATTTCCTATGAACCGACATGCATACCTTATCATGGCTCATCATCATTTTCCATTTTTAAAAGAACTTATTCTAGCATTGGATGATGAGCGCAATGATATCTATATCCACATCGATCAAAAGGTTTTGCACTTTGATTTTTCAGACTTTTCTCATATTGTCCAAAAATCAAATCTGTATTTTACAAAACGTT
The DNA here is from genome assembly GCA_910574835.1 of Clostridia bacterium. Lineage (GTDB taxonomy): Bacteria > Bacillota > Clostridia > Lachnospirales > Lachnospiraceae > Laedolimicola. Next base: position 20,163 of record CAJTDE010000046.1, read on the forward strand.
TAAATGTTCACTGGGGCGGTTACAGTCAAATAGCCTGTGAGTTAACACTTTTAAAGGCTTCTGTTCCCCGGCACTATGCATATTATCACCTTCTTTCCGGTTCTGATTTCCCACTGAAAACTCAGGAGCAAATCCACCGTTTTTTTGACCTCCATGCCGGAAAAGAATTTTTACATTTTGATACCTGCACAATTCCCCCTCAGGTGCGGGAGCGCATATCCCTTTATCACATTTTTCGTGAAAGCTCCTTTCCTCTGGCCGAACCTCTGGACATGCTCTTTACCAGGCTTCAAAGACTCTTCCATATAAACCGACTGAAAAAAGAACCTTTTTCCTTGCAAAAAGGCGCTAACTGGTTCAGTATTACCCATGCTTTTGCCGCATATGTCCTGAGCAAAGAAGACTGGATTGAAAAGCATTTCCGCCATTCCGTCTGTGCGGACGAGCTGCTTTTGCAGACGTTGGCCGTCAATTCTTCCTTTATGGAACAAGTCTTCGATCCCTTTGGAACCGGACTTTCTTTGGGCAATCTGCGTTATGTTGATTGGGAACGCGGGGACAACAACAGTCCTTATACCTTTCAGGAAGCTGATGCAGCTTTTTTAAAAACCCTGCCCCATCTATTTGCAAGAAAGTTTGATCGAAATATCTTTTCTTGACCGATTCTCAAAGGGCTGTTACAAACCCCTTCCTTTGCAACAGCCCTCTAACCTTCCTGTAAATCCGAACCTTATTACTTAATATTTCATTATTATAAATCGTTCCGTGGAAAAGCGCAATACCGGCGCCTCCTGACAATAATATACACCTTTCGACCAAAAAAGCCATCACCGATAATTTTCCGTACATTTTACACAATTTCCATTCCGATTACAATGAAAATCATCCACAATATCATCCACACGTGTACAAGTACTCTTCAAAAACCGTACCGTATGAACCACCTTAGAGGAATCTACCGGACAAACTGTCTCAAAGATCTGTGTATAAGCCCGATCCTCCCCCTCTATCTCTCCTTCTTTGCTTTCCTTCCAGCGATATTTCCTCGATGCCTTAAGGTCCTGTTCAAAACCTGAAGTCTCTTGTTCCATGCTCAATCTCCTTTAAATTTTCTTCCGTCCTTTGACGTATCCTGTCACTTGCTACTCGTTTTAACTCCTCTTCTATGAGGGACTCTCCCTTGCGCCTGGTATCCTCCGATGCATAATCTGTCAGATATTCTTTTAAGGTCATCAGCGCATTGGGCTGGCAGCAATTGGCTATCTGTCCTGACTTCACCAGCTTCATAAACCGGTCTCCGGTGCGTCCCTCCCGATAACAGGCCGTACAAAAGCTCGGAATCATCTTCAGATCCAAAAGCCATTCAACCACCTGATCCAATGTTCTTGTATCGCTCACATCAAATTGGGCGGAACTTTCCTCCTCCGGCTCTTCCTCCGCATAGCCTCCCACACTGGTGCGGGAACCGCCGCTAATCTGAGATACTCCCAGCTTCAGCACCTTTTCCCGCGTAGCTCTTGACTCCCGGGTAGAAATAATCATTCCGGTATAGGGAACAGCGATCCGAATCACCGCCACAATCCGGGCAAAAAGTTCATCAGAAATAGCATCCTCAAAGGCTGCCGCATCAATATCGTCCGCATTCCGAATCCTGGGCACACTGATGGTATGAGGCCCCACCCCAAACATCGTCTCCAAATGCTCCGCATGCATCAGTAAGCCTGTAAAATCATAGCGGTAATGATTAAGACCGAAAAGCACGCCAATGCCCACATCATCAATGCCGCCCTTCATAGCCCGATCCATAGCTTCCGTATGCCAGGCATAGTCGTGCTTGGGACCTGCCGGATGGAGCCTCTCATAATTCTCCCTGTGATACGTTTCCTGAAACAAAATATAAGTTCCGATTCCCGCCTCTTTAAGCTTTTGATAATTTTCCTGAGTAGTCGCCGCAATGTTTACATTGACCCGGCGAATTGCTCCGTTCTTATGCTGTATGCCGTAAATGGTTTTGATACTTTCCAATACATATTCAATGGGATTGTTCACCGGGTCCTCGCCGGTCTCCAGCGCCAGACGCTTATGCCCCATATTCTGAAGAGCAATTACTTCCCGGCGAATCTCTTCCTGCGTCAGTTTCTTTCTGGCTATATGCTTGTTCTTAACATGGTATGGACAGTAGGTGCACCCATTGACGCAATAATTGGACAAATATAATGGGGCAAACATAACAATTCGATTCCCATAAAACTTCTGCTTAATTTCCCGGGCCAAACAAAACATTCTCTCCACCAGATCCGGCTCCTGACATTCTAAAAGCGTCAGCGCTTCCCGGTGGGTCAAGCCCTTACAGTCCCCGGCCCTGTCAAGCAAAGACTCTATTAATTTTCGGTTGCCTTTATTTTCCTCAGCATATTGAATGGATGCCATGATCTCTTCATGAGCAATAAATTCCTCTGCGATCCCAGATGATGGATTGTACATCTTAATACTCCCTTTCTCCCACAAATACGAAAACTATTGCAAACAAATGTTCTTTCATGTTATAATAACAAGCAAATATATCCTGTGAGGAACTGCTTATGTCCCCTGTCATTTTCCATATCGACGTTAACTCCGCTTACTTAAGCTGGAGCGCTTTGGAAAAATTAAAAAACGGCAGCAGCGTGGATCTGCGCACCATTCCCTCCATCATCGGCGGAGACGAAAAAAGCCGTCACGGTATTGTTCTTGCCAAATCCATTCCTGCCAAAAAGTACGGTATTCACACAGCTGAGCCGGTAGCCTCCGCCCTGCGCAAATGTCCTACTCTGGTGATGGAACCGCCGGACCACAAGCTTTATCATCGCTACAGCCACGCTATGATGGAGCTTTTGTACACCTTCTCTCCTGACTTGGAGCAGGTTTCCATTGATGAGTGCTATCTGGATTTTACGCCTATCGCCCACCTCTATCCCTCCCCGGAGGAAGCGGCGGCGCGTATTCGCGACCAGATTTTTGATGAGCTTCATTTTACTGTCAATATTGGGATTGCCCACACCAAGGTTTTAGCCAAGATGGCCAGCGACTTTGAAAAGCCCGGAAAGATACATACCCTTTATCCGGAAGAGATCCCTTTTAAAATGTGGCCTCTTTCTGTGTCCGATTTATTCATGGTAGGGCGCCGTAGCGCGGAAAAGCTTGTGGGCTTCGGTATCCGGACCATCGGAGATTTGGCCCATACGGATCCTGCATTTCTCACCGCCCATTTCAAGAGCCACGGACGCCTGATGTGGGAATTTGCCAACGGCATTGATCCTTCTCCCGTCCTCTCAGAACGGCAGGAAGCCAAGGGAATCGGCAACTCCACTACGCTCAGTGAAGATGTCGCAGATCGCATAGAGGCTAAAAAAGTACTCCTGTCTCTTTGTGAAAGTGTCTCCGGCCGTCTGCGTGAGTCCGGGCAGCTTGCCGGAACAATTACGGTAGAGATAAAGTATCATGATTTTACTAAAGCTTCACATCAATCTCAAACTCTGTCTCCCTGTAGCACAACAAATGAACTGTACGGCCTGGCCTGCTCCCTTTTCGACAGTCTCTGGGACGGAAGACCTTTTCGCCTCCTTGGAGTACGCAGTTCCCGTCTGACGTCCGAGAGCGAGCCGATTCAGCTCTCTATCTTCGATCTGCCCGCTGTCGCCTCCGAAAGCTCAGAAGGAAAAAACGCCGCCAACTCCCCTTCCCCGGAAAAACTCAGACAGCTGGATGCTGCTATGGACGCTATCCGCAAAAAATACGGAGAACATGCAATTAAGCGGGGACGCTTTTTATAACCTAAAAATTGCTCTGATTCCTTCCATAAATGAGATTGAGGCCCTTCAGCAAAAGAGCGTCATCCATATAAATTTTTTCTCTGCAGTAAGGAATGATATGCCTGGCCATCCCGCCGGTGGCTACCACTTTAAGCTCCATGCCAAGCTCTTCCCAAATCCGCCCAATCATGCCGTCAATGCAGCAGGCATTGCCATAGAGCACGCCGCTTTTCATGCAATCAACGGTATTGCTTCCGATGAATTTTTTTGGCGGATCGAAGCTAATCTTGGGAAGCTGCGAAGTACGATTGATCAGAGAATCCAATGCGACGCCAACTCCCGGCATTATCATTCCGCCGATAACCTGACGCTTTTCATTGACCACCGTAAACGCGGTGGCCGTTCCCATATCAATAATCACCAGCGGACTGCCATACTCTTCAATACCTGCTACCGCGCCTACCACCAAGCCCGGACCCAGCTGAGCCGGATTGTCAATTCGGATATCCAGCCCTGTCTTAACGCCGGGGCCTACTACCAACAGCTCTTTCCCAATCACCTTAGCCGCCGCATGACAGATAGTTCCCGTCACCGGAGGAACTACGGACGAGATAATTCCGCCTTTTATCTGGTTTCGCTCCACCTGGCATATCTCTAAGACATTTTTTATACTGATGGCATATTCCAGCTCTGATTTTTTAACGTCTGTGTACAGGCGTTCCACAAAAAGGATCTCATTTTCCCTAATACAGCCAATCACAATATTGGTATTTCCTATATCTATTGCCAGAATCATATTGATCACCTCTATTTCGGTTCCGCTATTTTTCTTCCGTTTCCTCTCCGGCATGCACGTACCGGTAGCTTTCCCCGTCCATCTCTACGGAGGACAGCTCTTCATAGGTAGCAGTGTCTGTGGACAGCTTCTTTTTACGCAGCATCCAATTGGAATACTTTTTAATCAAATCATAGATAACTGCGAAGGTCGGCACGCCGATCACCATCCCCACAAAGCCCATTAAGCCTCCAAAAAGCAAAATGGAAAACAACACCCAAAAGCTTGACAGCCCTGTGGAATCCCCTAAGATCTTCGGTCCCAGAAAATTCCCGTCAAGCTGCTGAAGCACCAGAATCAAAATCAGAAAATAGATACATTTGATGGGACTCTCCGTAAGCACAATAAGGGCGCAGGGAATTGCTCCGATAAACGGCCCAAAGAACGGGATAATATTCGTCACCCCTATAATTACACTAATCAGCATCGTATAGGGCATATTCAGCAGATTCATAATCACAAAGCAAAGGATTCCAATAATAAGGGAATCCAGCAGCTTCCCGTCTATAAATCCGCCGAACACGCGGTTGATATAATTGATTTCATCCAGGATGCCATTGGCTACCGGCACCTTTACAAAGCTGTAAATCAGCTTTTTCCCCTGTGCGGCAAACTTCTTTCGATTTCCCATCATATAGGCCGCCGCAAAAATACCAATCACAATATTTTTCACCGTAACAAGCGCACTGATAAGCCCCGCGGATACGCCGCTTACAATCACCTGCATATTAGGCAAAAGCTTTGTATTCAGCCAAACCTGCATATTTTGATAAGCCGTATTGATAAACTGCTCCGCATAATTAGCCAAAACTTCATCGTCCGCCAGCTTCTGCTGAATCCAATCGCTCCATTTTACCACATTTCCGGGCAGTACCTCCACAATCCCGCGCACACTCACAAATACCTGGGGCAGTACCATAGCGAGCAGCAAATAGACTATAAAAAAGCCAAATAAAAGGCTGAGTCCAATCCCCATAGCCGCCGAAAAACGTCCTGCCTTCTGCTCCTTTACCTTAAACCGCTCCTTCAGCAAGATATTCAGGCGTATCTCTACAAAATTGCATACAGGTGTTAAGAGATACGCAATCACAGCCCCATAGATAAAAGGCATAAGAATGTTCTCCAGGGTCCGTATCCCCTCCATCACCTGTTGAAAGCGGAACAATGCAAAGAAAAACACAATACACAGAATGATGCCTATAGCTCCGGCCAGGCTGATAAACAAATATTTCCGAAATGAATCATCCCTCATATTCTGCTTCCCCCTCATCTGTCTTATTGTAAACATCAAAGCCTTTCATAGCTTTGGGAATCACATAGTGGCTGCCGCCCCGTCCCTTTACATCCTCTATCATCATTACTATCAAGAGCGGCCTCTCCGTATCCTCGCCGCTCATCCCAACAAACCAGCCAAGCTCCGTACCGTTCGTATCCTCTTTTGAGTCCTTAATCTCTGCTGTTCCCGTCTTTCCTGCCAGCCGGTATTCGCTTCGGTATGCCTCATGAGCCGTTCCTTCCGGATCCTCCACCACCTGATAAAGCCCGTCCAATACTTTCTGCGCCGCCTCCGGTGTAAAGACATCTTCCTTCCAAAAACCTCCGGCCCCGCCGCCTGTCAGGTAAGGCTTCACCATATCTCCTTCATTTACAAAGGCAGAATAAACAGATGCCAAATGTATGGGATTCACAAGGATTTTCCCCTGACCATAAGCGCTGTCCGCAAGTTCTGTCTCAGAGCCTATCTTTCCCTCGCTGCCATAGGAAGAAGCCTTCAGGGAAAAATCAAATTCCATCTCTTCGCCAAAGCCCAGGGAGTCAAGTCCCTTTGCAAAGGCTTCCTCTCCCATATTCACTGCCGCTTTAGCAAAATAAATATTATCGGAATGAATCAATGCGTTTTTCAAATCCTTTATAGGATAGTCCGCCAAAGTAGTTACATAATAGTCTCCCCAGCCGGAATCCTTCTGCCAGCTCAAGCCTTCATTTTTTACATCCTCGTCGGGATTTAAGCTGCCGCCTGTAAGTCCTAAAGCTGCCGTAACAGGCTTAAACACCGAGCCGGGCACCCACGCAGCCAAAAAACGGTTGAACAGCGGCTGGGTCTCATCATTGTTTATCCTGTCCCACGCAGAAGAGGTATATCCCATAACAAAATCATTGGGATCATAGGCCGGGGCGCTGGTCATAGCCAATACTGCGCCGCTCTTTGGATCTATGGCTGCCGCACAGCCTTCATCGCCTTCAAGCTCCTGATACAAGTGCTGCTGCAAAACAATGTCAATGGTCAGAACAACGTCCTTTCCATCCTCTGCCGGCTTTTCCAGCACAACACTTTGCACTTCTCCCTGCTCATTGATGATCTCAATCGAATAGCCGTCCCGCGAACGTAAAAGTTCTTCATAGATTCGTTCTGCTCCCGCCTTTCCGATTTGACTGTTTGTATGATACCCCTGTCCCCTGCGCTCCTCCAGCTCTTCTGCCGTAATGCTCTGCACATAGCCTGTCAGCTGGGCCGCCTTTTCGTGAAAGGGATAATAACGTACCGTTGTATCCGTGATCATCACTCCCGGAATCTCCAGAAGCTGTTCCTTCAGCTCGTAAGCTTCCTTCGAAACCGTGCGAAGCGGTACAAACGTATCGTCGCGGACCCAGCCGGCGCTCAATTCCTTCTCTATCCGCTCCGCGCTGATATCCAATAATTCGGAAAGCCGTGCAAGGGCTTCTTCCCGATTATCCGCCAGCTTCCCCGGCACCAGTCCCACGGATGAGGCTGTTCCTTCTCTTGCTAAGGCCGTCCGGTTCTTATCATATATATTTCCGCGCTTTGCCGGGACTGTCTTTACACGCACCTTGTATCCTTCGTAAAGGCCGGGGAAAATATCCTGGCTGTCCCAGCTCATTTTGTAGAAGCCTTCCTCATCCTTCGTAAAAATAGCCATTGTGTCAAAAGACAGCTCTCCGGCTAAGGTGTCCATTGTCAGTGAATATTGTAATCTCTGAGTGACCGCCTTCTTATCCTTGTGGCCTTCCTCCCGTTCCTCAATATCTACCCGGATATTCATAGCCTCAATTCCGCCGTAAATATTTTCATAGCGCTCCACATAAGCTTCCTGATCAATAGAGGCTTTCGCCTCCTCGGTAAGATACGCATACATTTCCTCATATTTTTCTTCATTCAGCAAATCCATATATTCCATAAGCAATTCCTCAGGCTGAGGCTTCTTTTCCTTACAGCCTGTGAAAAGCGTAAGACTAAAGGCTAAAACTGCCGCTATATATAAATGTTTCATCCATTCTCTCCTTTGTAATTCACTTCCACAGCATATGACTGCCGCCGCGCTTTTCTATTTTATATCTTATCACCTTCCCTCTCATGATACAAGAGGCGAAGCGAAAGGATCTCTTACAGGTTACTGTCAAGTAATCATTGGCAACTCTTTTCATACAGATTTTTGATGCTACACACAGGCTGTATCTCAAGCCATACTTCACGTCCTAGCACCCGGCCATTGCAAGCAGTTTTCTTCTGTCCCCCCGTACCTTTCCTTCCAATCCCACCAAACGACCCAGCACCGGATATGCATACCCCTTCCCATCTCTCTTTGGCGTTTTTGCCGACATCAATATCTCGCCATAGATTTCCTCCACCTTTTCCTCTTCAAATGCGGGTCGCTTCCGTTTCTCCGTGACCTCATACAGTTTTCCGCTGCACTTCTTCGCCAGAATCTTCGCCAAATGGTTCCCTCCCCGCCTGCTCCAGCTTGTATGGTTGTGCTTCATCCGCCTGGCGATTACGCTCCATACATGGTTCTCCATCGTCCCCATGTTCCGGTATTCCAGTCCCTCCGGATGCTTCGGCAGTTCGAGGCCCTGCGACTGGTAGGGCAGCAGTCCCTCTTTATTGTTCCTGTAATACCGAATCAGTTCCTCCACATCTTCAATCTCCCCGTCTTCGCTC
>CAJTDE010000047.1 GCA_910574835.1 Clostridia bacterium
CTCTGTTCAATAAGATTTTTACTAACCGTCCAAAAGTCAGTAATCTTATTTTACTCTGAGGTATCTTTTTATCAACCACCCTTCTTGGAATTCCTTATATTTGAATTATACAGGAAGCTCCTAACCCTAAATAATTATTACAAATGCAATTTTATATCTGCAAATTTTCAAGCACATTACCGCCAAACAGTGAATAAGCTTCAATAAAGAATATCAAGGTTATTTTTTAATTTTCACTCATTTTCCGGAGGAAGAACTCGAATCTGCATAAGATGGATGGCGCTCTCCTTTAAAGTATAAGCCGGAATTATTTCTTTATATCGCTCTACCGCACGTTCTGTAAGGCCGCAATCTCTGGCAATAAGGAAATCAGTGGCTCCACTTGTGCACATGAGTGCTACGGAGGCGTCCCGGATGCCGTACATGGTAATAGGAGGTATTCCAGCCTTTAATGCGTAATCCTGTACCATGCGCTCCAAAGTTCTTTCATTGAGTTTTTCCAGAGGAGTTTTATAAAAATAATAAGAGGTGTTTTTTTCTCTTTTCAAATCAAATTGGTCAAGGACAGCGGCCACGTCCTCCGGAAGCGGAATGATCCTTCGGCTGCTCTTCTCTCCTATTTCAAGAAATCGATGCCCCTGGCTTTCCATAAAGTTAGACAGCCGTATTTTTAATAACTCAGAGGGTTTGACTGCACATCTGAAAATCAGCGTAAACATCGCGTAATGCATAATATTTCCTTTGGCTGCTTTAAGGAGCTTGTCCATTTCCCGGATTGTCGGGATATGGCCTTTTGCCATTTTTACCAGGGCATTCAGTTCAGCGAGCTTCCCATAAAAGTAATTCTCAAAATAGACATCATCGCCTAGCCGGGAGGCTATATTGTCTGATATGAAGTCGGAAAAGGCCGAAAGTTCGCGGAACTTTTTCTGTAATGTAGCTAACTTAATTGGTTTTTCTTTTGTGTGGTATAGATAGAAAAGATCTACATCATTTTGACTTATATCCAGGAAATCCTTTTTTACAAATTTGATGAAGCTGATAATATCACTCCAGTAAGTGCGTTTTGTTTTTTCGCTTTTGAGCTGCTTCTCGTAAAGCGCCCAAAAGTCCTCCAGCTCAGGACTTAAATAAGAAATATTTTCCATATCCGTAAACTCCTTAAAATAGAAGATATATATATTATACCAAAAATGTCGGAGTATTTCAAATACTAAAATACTACTTTTATTCTGCCCCACTCTACATTTTCGTAAAATAGACTCTTCTATCCCCCTTCCGGCTCTCTATAACAAGAATGAAAATAATAACATATGTCTTTCTTGATTTTAATGAGTATATTATGTAGAAAAAGTAAAGCACAACATGGTGGTATTTTAGTATTTGAAATACTCCGACAAAAAAAGAAATTAGATAATATGATTATCTCTTAAATACTTGTAGACGATTATACCGGCTATGATGCCGGCAAGCACTTTCATCAGCACCCCCTTTGCACTTAGAACCATTGCAATGACAAAAGCGATTAATATTATGACGATTTTCTCTTTCTTCCCAAACATAACATTTACCCTAAAAAAATTCATACTGAACCTGGGATGTTACGCTGCCCAGAATTTTTCTATTGCCTTCTAAGGCTTCTCTTGTATTTACGATTCTAATAATGCTGTTCTTTAAATCAAAGTTTCCACTCCTTAGCGCTCCCTCAGAAGTAAAATATATTTGTCCCAGCATATCTTCCGGAAATAGATTGCACACCAGAGTTGACAGCACTTTAAAATCTGTCTTATCTTCTACTACAAAAATGGTTTGTGCCATCCCCTCCTTTTTGCTATACCGCTCCTTCATATAACCCAGCACAACCTTTGCCCTTTTAATCAGTTCTTTTTCCCACTCTTCTTCTGTGTACCTCTTTAGGTCGCATCGTGTAAAGAAGGGTTCCACTATCGTCGAAAAATCTACCCCGTCTCTTTGTGTTGTTATTTCACAGTAAAGCATATTTTTCCCTAGTTCCTGATTTGTATAAGAAGCCAGGAAATCAAATTTTTTTAGAAATATGCTTTTCATCAGCTCGTTTGCCGCCAAAGATGCAGAAACTTTCATCATAAATTCAATTGGCGCTATCAAATCTTTTTCCGGCCGCGCATCCGTATTAAGCTTTAACGATACATAGATAGCTTTTGAAAATTCCGAGGTCGTTGTGAACAGAACAATATTCATCCCATTTTTTTGATAGTTATATCTGCGCAGCATTCCCATCTGGCACATTTTTTTCATCCGGTAATGCAGAGCCTCCTGGCTCACATTTTTAGGAATATTTTTCTTTGGCCAAAAATCGCCTAAAACCCTAAGTGTGTCATACACAACTTTAACAGTAGTATATTTGTACAGTGACACCACATAACCAATATATAAATCTGATAAAGTCAGATCATTATCCCGGAAATAAAAAGCAATTTTGCTCAAAGAATTTCCCCGATCTGTCTCCGGAACTATTAGCTCCATTTCAGGTGTATACTCAAATATGGTATTATGTGCGAAACTTTCTACAATAGCTTTTGCTGTTCTTTTTTCCTCCATGAATATCAGGCCTCCCTTACTCTTTCGCATTTTCCGCATTCAGTTCTTCCTGTGTAAGCGCCTGAAAAACACGTACTTTAAATGAATGTTCTTGTGGATTCAGATGATATATTTTCCCCATATATTCCATCCCTGGTAAAACAACAAATTGATGATCTATAGAGGGGTATTCTCCTAATATCTGGATTTCATCCAGCCCCTTGATATGTCCGAACCAGTAATTGGCATGTGTTGAAAGGCATGTAATACGAACCAAGTCCCCCACATGGTATGTTTCTGTCAAATCTGGTGACTGCCACGGATCTTCCACCAGTTCTTTTCTGGAGCAGGCATAATACTCTAATTTTGTTTTGGAGCGAATACGCTTTTCTTTAATAACTGCTTCTATGACATCTCCATACTTTACTCTGTCACGTAAAATCGGTGTAAATGTCTTTGCCCAGTCTCCGATATGAATGTATCCGGGAATCCCGACTCCGCAGATATCTACCCATACCCCCATATCACTTTTCACTTCATTTACTACCCTGGAATAAATCCGATTAATTTTTGCCTTGACCTTTATTGTCTCTCCTTTTTCAAGGGCGGCTATTATTTCTTCCTCAATCTCCGGACGTACTTTTTCTTTTGCGGCAAAATGGGAAACATATACGATCTTTTCCTGCCAATCCACACTGTTCACCATTACACAGTATTCATCGGCCAGTTTGTCTGATTTAAATTTCAGATCATACTGCCGTCCCGTCACTTCCTTATTTTCCATCATAACGGTAATTTTTCCATCAGTATGATAGAAATTTCCCTTTCTGTCTACCCGGTCAAACTTCACATTGAAAAATGTCTCCTGCTTCCGCATATCTTCATATTTTTCAAGTCCGTCGCAAAGCGTATTGTCCGTATTGCTTTCACATAGCATTACTGTACCTAAAAATAAATCTGCCGCTTCTAATAATTTTCCCATAAATGTTCTCCCTTCTACGAAACAAAAAGATTAATAAATAATGATATGGCATACACAAAAATAAAAAGAGCAAGAGGAATCGTTATCATAAATACGGATATAGCATATCGTTTCATCCCCTTATTCAGTTTTACAACTTTGAAAACAACAAATCCCCCTAGAAAAGAAAGTGTACCGGCAAGCAGGCTTCCTGCCTTTATTGCGTCCAAATTTTTATAAAATGTACATGCCAGGGAACGCATAATCCTCTCCGGGATATTTCCGGTAATCTCAATCGTTTTTTCCTGTTTCTCTACATTGTCCAGACCCTCATAAAAATTATTCTTTACTTTTTCATCCAGCAAATCATAAATGTCGTTTTCATCATCACCAGCTTTGACTTCTATTGATACCGCAAACAGCATTAAGAGCAATAAAAGCAATAATACTTCAAATTTCACATGGGTATTAACTAGCTCATTCATTTCGCATACCTCACAATAAATCAAACAAATCAAAATCGGCATTATTTGGAAAACTTTCTGCCGCTGTTGTTTTCTTGTCTTTTTTCCTGATCTGCTCTTTAAAAATATCAAAGATAGTATTTTCGCTGTTGTCCGGAATATAGACATTTCCCTGTCGGCATTTTGGCATTTCCCTTTCTATGGCGGCAAGCAGATCATCATAAAGCAGAATGTCGAGTAACAGCATTTTCATATCATATTTACTACGCAGTTCCTCTTTTGCTGTCAAAGTGTTTTCATACACATCCGCTTTACTTCCGGCAAGTATCGTTGCAAAGGTGTCGCATCCTATGCGATATGTTCTGCCCTTTAGCCGTAAGCTCTCTGCAGCCTCCACTACTATCTGATTCCACTTTTTTGTTCCAAGCAATTGTATCTGGCTGCTGTAATCTGTAATTCTTGTTACAAGTATCCATTGACTCAATCCATCTGCCTTCAACTTATCCAAATACAGCAGGAAATAATTCTGCTCCGGAATCTTGGTTAACGGGTCCATATAAAAGTTTTTTCTCATTTCCCTGTCCTGGAAATAAGATACCAAACAGATACTTAATACCCGAAACAGCAAATTTTCATTCCCTGTAATCATATCTATCTGCCCGGTGTATTTTTCATAGACCAGCATACCTTTATATTTACCATAGATTAACGGTATCAAAAGCATATCTGTAACACCTTCACGGCGTTCTTTCGTATGCAGTATCTCCATTGTGTCAAAGGATTTCATTATAATGCTGTCAAGGCATCGAAGTTCATCTGCGTCTATAAACGTTGTGGCTATCCTGGTTACTGCTGCATTTTCTTTGCCATATATGGTTATCTCTCCTTCCTGCAGATAGTTTTTTATAATCTCCAGAACCTCTACAAATGTTTTCCGATTATAGGGAGCTTCAAAAAAAACATCTAACACATTGGACACGGTTTTTGCTATTATATCGCTTATCATTTATATCCCCCCTGTATCACCAATACCCGCTGCCTGACGTACAACCTTGCTCGCATATCCGATTTCAAATCCTTTCCAAATCTGATTTATAAGATAATATTTGCTGCAATGATATTCCTTCATAAGCGCCGGTATGGTTTTCCTTGCAAAGACAAATTGCAGGTATCCATAAAGTGAGTGCAAGTAAAATGTATTGAAGTCATGCTTTAAACTTAATTCGTATACCGCACGCTCCAGAAGTTTTCGATACACCTGGTTCGTAAGCTGGTTTCCCTGTTTATTAACGCACAAAAAATCATCCATGATATTCTCTTCATCTTCATCAATATTAATTGGCGTTCTGTGCAGAATATAAGTAGCAAATGTCATTTTATCTTCTGGCGCCAGCTTAAAAGTTGTTTCATTTACTGTAACTTTATCCTTCACAATAATGGTTCCGTCAATAACATCATAAAGATCTTTTAGTTTTAGAGAAAGAACGTCTACAACTCGAAAAGCTGTTTTCATCTGCAGATAAAATGCCGGGTACGCCCCTTCATTATAGGTCTTTATGTGTGCATCTAAAATCTTCAGTTCTCGGATGATTTCGTACAATTCATTATCATTTTTTATAACTTCCATTTAATAATCGCTCCTCCTATAAACCAAACTTACCATTTTTGACACATGAGAGTCCTTTATGCGAGCAAAAAAGCCAAAAAAAGGGCTGCCCCATAAGGAGCAGCCTTAAAACCAGACATAAACCTATTATTGGAAAAACAATCACAGGACGTCAGAAGACTCTTCATCTTATGGTATTCTTCAAATAATAAGCTATGCGATTATTATATAGATAAAAATGGCAATATGCAACACTTTGGACACATAAAGGGAAAAAAGCAATTATAATGCGTACCTTTAGTAATTTTGCATACATTTTGAAATTTTAATTATACATATTTAACTGGTGTACTCCCATTCCATTACTCAATAGATAATTACTCATTATGGTAATTGTATCCGACTGTACGAGAAATTTTATAAATTCCGTAAAAGCATCGTATACATCATCATCCATATTGAGCATGTCAATCAGTAAATTATCCGAGTATTCTCTCTGTAAGGGTTTTTTATGACCATAAATAATAAGCTCTATCCAAAGCTTCTTTTTATGTTCAATGAAATAACGATCATTATACTGGATATCTTCCCTAAATGCCCTGGCTGCATTTCTCAAAACTTGGCTTTCTCTGTAAGAAATATCAATCCTATTATTTTCAAACAGCATACTGCATACCTCTTCTTCCTGACACCTTAAATACATTTTTATTATAGCGTTTTTCTTTATTTCTTACAACTAATTCTTAAATTCAAAATTACGACTCAATTCGATCCTTTTAACACTCTTTTAGCTGTTACAATAATCAATCTTTTTTCCGGGTATCCGTTTACCTTTTTCTTTTCGCAGGATAGAAGCTGAACCGTATCTTCACCCGTATTCAAATAAGGTGAGGCATTTTCTCTTAGTTCCCGGCGAATACTGCTTACTGCATATTGATAGGTGCAGCTTTCTTGAATAAGCTGAAACTCATCCCCTACTTCCAATTCTTCTAACCGGTTAAAGCTATGGCCGTATGTCTGTGAACAATGACCGTAAATAATATAGTTCTCTCTGCCAAGCACGGATATCTGGTCAGCCGTTACAAAATAATATCTATCCAGGTTATAATCATTGTATTCACCCCGGATAACCGCTTTTTTCAGATGAATCTTATCAATTACAAGTACCGAATCAATCTCGCCCTTATATGCTGAAGAATCCACATCTGAAAACTCATAAATCAACGGTTGATCCGGCTCTTCCATAATATTTGTTTCTTTGTTAAAATCACTGGCTTCCTGCTGCTTTAAGTACTCCTCAATGAGTATCTTCTCATAGTCATTCCGTTCTGCCGCTTTTTTGTATGGAATCAAAAAAACAGCACATCCTGCCGCTAAAATAATACAAATACCTGCCACTGTCAAAATAATATCTTTTTTCATATAATTCCTTTCTAAGAAAAGGACGCGCTTTGCTGCGCGCCCTTTCAGCCAATATCAATTTGTTGTGTTATCTGTTTCCATTTTTCTCTTCTTTGCCCGTAAAACCATTAATATAATAAGTCCGGCTGATGCAATAATTACTCCGCCCACAGCAAAATTCAAATAACTGTCTTCAAAACCCAGCTTTGGAATCGTACTGTTTTTGCAGGTGATGACCACCTTTTCATCACCAATTTGAAAATGGATCTTCCCACGGATTATCTGATATCCTTTCAAGCTCCTGGATTCCTTGAAGTAGTACTTGCCATAGGCTAGATTTGTAATATGAATCTCACCATTTGCGTCTGTCAGATAAGTACCAATCTTTTCCCCATCTTCCCTGTAAAGCTCAAACTCAACCCCTGGCAGGCGTATGCTTGTGTCCGCTGCATCAACCTTAATCAACTGAACTAAGTTTTTCTTAGCTTTATTCAATAACGGATTTTCCTTATTTACCTCAAAAACAGTGGTCGGCTCATTTCCCAGAGAAAGGGTAAACTCATGCTTTGAACTGTCCAGTATATATCCAGGAAGCGTCTGAAGTTCTTTATAGTAGTACTTTCCGCTTACAAGTGCGCTTTTCAGTGTTGCTTTGCCATCCTTATTTGTTTTAATCACACCGATTAAACTGTCTTGCGACAAAATGCTGCGCCCATCCGCTGCTTTGATTTCTCCGGCAGTATAGATCCCAAAATAAACCCCTTCCAATGGCTTCGAACCATAGTCAAAGGTTCCGCCCGCGGACTGAACTATCTCTCCGACCTTATATACATTGATTTCCGTATCAAGAACACGATTTTCAACCTTCAATGCAGCGTTCACAGTACCGGTTTCCCCATTGTGTGTAATTTTTACCTTATATTCCTCATAATTTGCGGCAAGCCCGGAAGGTGTTTTTGTTTCTTTTACAACATAATCACCTGTTGCAAGCTCTTTGGAAATTCCATAGCCTTTTTCATTGGTTTTAATAATGTCAACCGCTTTTCCCATTTTGTCATATACCGTAAACTCTACTCCGGACAAATCTTTCTTTTCAAATTCCATGCGATAGATGGTTCCGAAGTCACTGGAATGGGACGTATATCCTGTCAGCATGTCGCCGATCTTATAGATTTCAATATGGCCTTTTTCTTCCGCACGAATATTTACCATTTCTACTCTTTGTACCTCACCGGTATCCTGAATCGTAAAAGTCATCACTTCTGCCTGCACATAACCGTCCGGAACTAAGGTTTCCGTCAATGTATATTCACCAGGTTCAATGCACTCAATGCGGTGCGGTTCTTCTGCTGAATCCCATTCATCTACAATATTGCCATCCTTATCTTTCAGAACAAGATGTGCTCCTGGAACCTCTTTCCCTGCCACATCTACCTTGGCAATATCAATCTTCGTAATATCATCTTTCATAATTACAGTTTCATTGGAAACCTTTACCCATGCAAGATCTTCTTTTGCGGCCTCCTCTCCACGTAAGAGACCGGACTTAAGCAAAGAAAATACCATCTGTTCTTGTTCTTCAATTCTGCCATTTGCCGTGTCTGACTCCTTTTGTTCCTTATTCATATCCTTCAAAACGTAAACATCCGCTTTCATAAGAGGTTTTCCATCCTCGCCTGCGGCCTGTATCAGCTTAAATTCAATATCTTTTGCTGTCGCATAGCCGGCCGGCGGCTGGCTCTCACGAAGAACATAAATATTTTCTTCATCTTCCGTACTTAATTTCAAACCTCTGAGCGTATAAACGCCTTCTGTTGATGTAAACTCATAAACCACCTTGCCAGACGCCTTCTCAATTATCTGCAGAGATGCTCCTGCAAGATGTTTCCCTGTCGAAAGCTCCTGTTTGGATATATCAACAAGCGTAGATATATTCTCCTGTTTTGCCTGTACAACAAGATAAGCCGTATTTTCATCCAGATACTCAAAATGAACCGGCAGCGGCGTCTGATCCAGGAAAAATCCTTTTGGCACTTCATGTTCAACAATATAATAATCCCCGCTATTCAGCCCTTCCGCATCATCTCCGCCATAGTTTTCGGACATATACGGAATGTCAATCGCAAAGTACCCAAAGCCTTCCACATCTGTCTTTGCAGTACCAAGAAGTGTTCCTGCTGCTACGACTAAACTGCCCTCTGTATTAAAAATGTCATTTTTGGTGTATAAACCAAACACTGCATTTTCAACCGGTTTCTTTGTATCGTGATCTTTCTTATAGATGCCAACACCAATATCTGTAAATCCCTCTTCTGGGATCGGCTTCACCCGTTCATTTTCAAAAACTGCAGTGCCTTCTTCGTCAGTTGCAGGCGTAGTATCAAATACAATCTCTTCCGTCTGATTATTCCATGTAAATGTTACCTCTTTTGCTTCATCGGTAAGCAGATAGCCATAAGGCGCTTTCGTTTCAGTTATTGTATAGCTTCCAAGAGGCACCCTTATGGATACTTTCCCTTCTTCCCCCTTGTGAATAATCTGGACAATTGGATGTTCCGTATACCCTCCGGTCGGATATTTCACAGTATCTATCTGACCATCCTCACCGGTTACAAGAACCGCAACCGTATCGCCTTTCTTAAACCACATGGTTTTGTTCCCGTCTGCATCCAACTGGTTATCCTGAGTATAAATATTTTCAGCGGCTTTGATTGTAAACTCTGCTCCAGCAATCGGAAGTTTTTCATATACAAACCCGATGTCCTTATTCCTCATACCCAGTATTTTCGCCAAGTTCTCCAAAACAGATGTCGTTCCTGGGACATTTTTTGCTGATACCAATTTCTCGCCAACCTTTTTAATCGTCAGCTCGCCCCGGGTTTCACGATTGAAATATTTAAATTCAATAATTGCATCTCCGGAAATACCGCTTGTTTCATAAATCTGATCGGTGTTGATTTCAAATTCAACCGTTCCAAGGGTACTGTTCGTCCCAACCGCCTCATTATAAAACCCCTCCGGACCCTGTACCTCTTCAATCCTGTACTTTCCGCACGGCAGCACGGCATCTGTTAAGATATATCCATCCTCATCTGTTGTAAATATTTCCTTGATTTCTTCTTTGTTGTTTACAACAACTGGGATCTTCACATATTCTTTGTTATTAATGTCGTAAATGCGGTAGGATGTTCCTGCTTTCAGAACCGTCTTTCCTGTATCGCTGTCTGTCTTTACAATTTTAATTTTAGCTTTAAAATCCTTATCTAGAAAATAGCGCTGATACATTACTTCTCTGCTGTCCTCATCGATATGTATAATAAAAGGCTTAATATCTATCAGCGTGTTCTTGGGCACAGTAGTTTCTACCACCACATAAGTGCCATAGGGCAGCTCCGGGCTAATCGCACAGCCTGCGGAATCCGTAAATATTTCATTCAGCATGTATCGGTTTGTGCCAATCTGCGTCAGACCCAAACCTCCCGCTTCGGCCTGGACAGCATTATATTTGGTTACTTCGCTGCTGTCATTTTCATAAAGCTTTGCAAGAGCGGCATCGTCCAGGCCGGCTTTATAGTCCGGATATTTTTCCATAACCTCTTTAAGCACCGCTTCATCCGCCCTGTCTGATGCATCAATTCCCAGATCGCTCAGCAAATAAACCTTAAACCCTGCTCCGGCCAGTTCAAGCTGCTCGTTCTGGCTTTCTCCTTCCAGTTTGCGTAATTGAAAGGCTCTTTTCTTCACCTGTTCAGCAACGGTCGTACCTTCGGTGATAATCTGTACGCTTTCATTGGAATAAGTAAGGGTAACCTCATATTCCTTTGTGTCTAAGAGATATCCTACAGGCGGCGTAATCTCTTTCACAAAATAGGAACCCAGGTATAAATTCTCCCATGTGAGCCCGCCCTTCTGAATCGTGCCTTGTGCCACCAATGCCCCTGCCGGATATTTCACTCCGCTTGTCCCATCCGGATATAAAATATCCTTTCTGGCATACAGGCCGTAAACAGCACCGTCTAAAACAGCATCCCCATGAGCAGTATCCCCTGTCACATAGGCGCCCGCTTCGATATCAATTTTGGAAACGCTAATAGTTCCCTTAACCCTGTCATTTAAAAACAAATCCCCCTTATTGGTAATCTTCAAAGTCTGTTCATGTGTTTCCCGGCCTGCGGTAAAAGAGTATTTTACCTTATTCTGATTGCTTCCCGGCGTCTTTGCAGCCGATTCATCAGCCCAATCTCCATAATAGTTAGCCGGCGCCTTCGTTTCCTGTACAAAAAATGTTCCTTTATTTGATTCATTATAATATATCCTGCCGGAAAGGTAAGAACCGTCCGATTGCTTTGTAAAGCTTACCGGCTGGCTCAAGGCTCCTGACTGTGCTGATACAGTAAATTCTGCCCCTCCTGCAATCTGTTTCCCTGTCTCTGAATCCGCTTTGGGAATGGAAATCCGTACCCAGTAGGGATTGTTCTGAAAGCTGCTGCCATTGTTTGTAATGACTTTCTCAGCTTCCTCGTCTCCGTCTTCAATGGTAAAATAGTATTTTTCAGAATCCTTTAAATACCCATCCGGCGCACGCTCTTCCATTACGTAAAATGTATCATGTTCTTCATCTTTAATAAGTACACTGGAAATATATGTACTGCCAGATTTAGAAAATGTGGCTCCTGTATCAGTCCCATCCTCTGTATAAATCTTAAACTCGGCCATGCCGCTGATGCCTTCGCCTGTTATGGAATCTGTTTTTTCAATTTTCACATATGCGGAATACTCCGGATCTTCTGTCTCAATATAGGTATCGCCGCCCACAGTCACAAGATATTGATTTGGCCCGTTTTCCCAGAAATCAATACCAACTCTCGGCTGTGCATCCCCATTTACCCAATCTGCCATTGCCTTAAAAAGAATAACGCTTGTCTCATCGCTTAAGACACTGACCTTTGTAAGCATCGGGCGTATTGCCTCTGCCATGCTTTCTGCAGAACCCCAGCGTCCGTTTCTTACCAGCCAGATAGCAGCCTGACAAATCGCATAATTTCCAGTATTGTCATGGATCTGCTGTGCTTCATAATACCAGCCGACAATCCGGTAAATCAGATATTGCTGTGTCCGATCAATACCAAGTTCGTCACCGCTCACTTTTCTATAGGTCATTCCCGTTCTGCAGGATGCGCCATATTGGGCACAGAACGCAGACTCTCCGGACAACGTGATGCGGAGCATACTGCCATGATTTCCGGAACCGAAAGCGGAAATAGAACCCAGAGCAGAATCAGATACCGCACCGGAAATCGCTGCTGTCGCCGTTGACCCGGATATACTTCTAAAAGCAAAAGTGGAAATACGTGCCTCACTCCTCTGATATGCTTCTGTCATAGCTAAGATTTCTTCACTATTATAATAGGTAGAATCTCCTTCAATGGCCGCATAAAGATCATCAAATGTAATTCCGTTTTCTACCAGGTATCGTATATCATCAATATCTAAAAAGCCCCATATAGAATACTGAAAAAACTCCTGTAAATTAAGCCCCCTCTCAGCCAGTTCCAGAATCTCTTCCATTGTCTGAAACTCAAAGTATACACCCGTTATTTTTTCTCCCGGTGCAGACTCTTCTTTCTCCGTTTCTTCTGCTGCTTCCGGAATGAAATCTGCTTTTATGAAAACATCTTCATCCGGCATAACAAACTGAAATTCATCTTCCGCTCCGGAAAGCTGCTCTACCGGAACCGCTCCGGCATTGACTTGAATTTCCTTCAATCGCCAGCCTTCGTCTGCTTCAGCTATAAGCCGCACAACCATACCGGCATCAATTGTATGAATATCATCCTTTAGAACCAAAGCGCCATGCTCTGTTTTCTCTATTGAAATTCTATGTTTGAAGTTCCCGGGGTCTTTCGCTAAAACAACAACAGCATTTGAAAGCAGTGATGTCGCCAGTATGACTATTGCTAACAGAAAACTGTATGTCCGCTCTTTTTTCGTCCTTTCCATATAAACCTCCTGTCATTTTTAAAATTTATTATTGAATCGAATCACATTTTTCCACAAATGAGTATGAGCATCCTGTAGGAGCTGATTCCGCAAATTTCATAAAAGGTATATCTGCGGATTTTGCTGCACAAAAAAAGACACTCTTGCGAGTGCCTTTTAAAATTTTTCTTATTTAATATGCGCCAAATACCATAACCCACGTATAAGTTTCACCATCTTTATAGCAGGCCGCACCTGCATATTTCCATGCCTCCGTCATCCAGGTTCCATCCGGCCAATCTCTGTTCCAACTGTCAACTACAACAGATGCACTTACAGCGCCCGTTCCTCGGCAGAAAATTACACCGCTTCCATTTCCGTTTCCGCTCTTCGCCCTCTCCTTCGCTTTCTCCATCAAGCTGTCCTTTCCCGAAACGGCTCCTATGCCTCTGGCCTGTCTTTCTGCATTTACCAAAGCCAACAGTTCATCCGCTTTTCCGCTGTCAAACTCCGCTGCGGCAATCGGTGTTTCCGGCTGTACTGGTTGTTGTTCCGGCTGTACAATAACTGCGTCACTGTTACTGTCTTTGTTGCCAGCTTCATAATTCTGTTCCGGAATAACTGTAACTGCATCATCCGCCTTTGTTCCCGGGCATATGGAAGAAGGAACATTTCCTGCCGCCTGGTAAACGGGCACAGATGCGGCCTGTGCCGGTTGAATGATTCTTTCTTTTACCGTAAGCGTGATCTCCTTTGTTCCCTGGTTGCCAGCTTCATCACAAACTGTATAAATAACAGTATATTTTCCGGCTTTGTTCACATTCACCTGTGCCGCATCTACTTCAACCTTTTCAGTTACATCGCCGTCAACATTGTCTGTTGCCGTAACACCAGCCATATAATCCGGTATTTCTCCGTATTCAGCCATCCTGTCCTCCGCTACAATGACTGGCGGTTCAACATCCGGCGTATATACTTCGAACAGAAATGGATAAATATTGTAATTATTATAAATATCACGAACGAGAATATTTATCTGATAAGCGCCCTCCTCCGGTACACTGACATACTTGCTCAGATTCAATTCGCCAAAATTATGTTCGGGTTCCGAAGCATCCTGTAACCGGAGCGAATCCATCATAAACCATGCCTCTGCTTCTGACAAATCTGTTATATCTGTTATACAGTCATCTACAAGACATTTCTGCCCGTTCTCAATTCGCATATCTTCTTCCAAGCCAGCCTCCGGAGCTGTTGTATCAGCTACTTCCACCAGTAAAACACCGGCTTCCTTATCCTTATAATATACAGGCGCCGTATACGTTCCCACAGTATAGGTGTCAACTTCTTCCGTATAGATGCTGATATCTTCATATTCCTCTGCAGTTACATACTCCGATGCATCCACTGAAAGCTCTGTGCCCAGTTCAACTGTAATTCCGTCTTCCGGAATCCGGATATCAATTTTTCCGCAGCCGGTTAACATGACGGATAACTGCATAACCATCAACGCTTTTGCTATACTTCCCTTTTTCATCACTTCATCCTCCTTCGATAACTTATGTTATTGGATTGCTGATATCCAATAAGGTATACCATTATGCTATCAAAATCGGCGCAGTAAAGTCAAAATTCTAAGCCCCTAAAATAAAAAAGTCCAGAAAAATATTTCTGAACCTCATCTTCATTTATGGCTGCACTCCGGTCCACAAACCTATTACTAGGAATTTAAACCATGACTGCTGCTCATCTAAACAATAATAATTATATTATATCCGCCCTTTTCACGAATAGCAATGCAGTGTACGAATTAAAAAAAGGATTTTCTGCTATAAGACATACTTTTAAAAACAAATGGCAGAGATTTGATTTTTAAGTAAACTTTTTCCAGATCACAAAAGGATTATTTCTTTATAATAATAATAAAAATATATGCCGGAGAAACACTATGGAAAAAATCACTCTGCCAATCTGTATCCCTTATTTAAAAGAAAAAAGTACCGGGCCGCACAACTTTGCCCAGCTTGCTCTGTCATTGTTCGGCCATCTCAGCCAGATTCATTTCCCCAGCCAGGAAAACAGCCGCCAGATCTGCTACTCCCTTTTAAAAGCTATTTCTTCAGAAGAGCTTCCTGCTCCGGAACAGATTGAAATGGTACAAGGTATCAGCTGTAGAAAAATCCAGAATCTTTTATACTGCCGGACTATCTGTCCTGCCTGTCCGTATTCCGCCTCCTACCAGAATCGGTTTGAAACAGAAGAAGGCCTTATTTTGTCTTATATATTACAAGATTATTCTAATTTTGCATGTATGTTTTCCTCTCCATTAAAGCCAAGCTTTTTTAAGTCCGTATTCTATTGCAGAGCGAAGGACTCCTTTTTTGTATTCCCTCTGCACGGCAGCCTATATGAATATATGCTTGGTAACTATCACCTGGGTTCGCAAAGAAATCAGCTGCTGCGTAATTATTTTGCTTCCCTTAAAGAAGAAACCGGACAGAGAATTATAGGACAGCCGCAGGAGCTTGTCCAGGCTTATATCAATAACTTGATTAAAAACGGCAAAACCGTTTCTATTGAGCATGTAAATATGGCTGTTCAGACAATTCAGAGTGCAAAAAAACAGGCACATTCTGAAAGGAAAAGTCCTGCTCCTTCCAGCCAAGCGGCCGGTATCTTGCAGCCATCTGCCATTTCTCTTGACTACATGCTCTCTGCGGACACAAAAGTAAAAAAAGCCCCGTCCGCTCCCGACCTGCAGTTTAAAGAGCTGAGTGCTTTTCTGGTAAATCAGGCAGAGATTGTCCCTTCATCCGAAAAACCGGATGTTCCCAAAATATCTGCTCCTGCTGCATCTGTTATGACAGACTTTCATTTTTCTATCAATGATTTGGCCGGATATGACTATTACAGCATTTCTCCCTCCAGTCCGGCAGAAGTATTTGAACTGTTGGAAAATAAACTGCTGATTTCACCTTTTATTTCATTAGAAGGCGGTTACTGCATGGATGATGAGCAGGATTATATTCTGCTTTATATGGGTGAGTGCTATTTTGTGTTCTCTCCCAGCTGCCACAGGGCCATACAGCTCGTTTCTTCTGTAATAAAACGTAAAAGTGCATTGCGGAAGTTTATCTCTTTTGATGGATACTATATTTCATGGCTTCTGTTTCAACAGGGGATTCTTCCGGAGCATCTGTTTTCCATTCACCAGACTTTCCGTTTTCAGCATCGTACTTCTGCTGTTAAACAGGAACGCACTCCCGAAGAACTTATTACACTTCTGGAAAACCGGCAGAATCTATATGGATTGTCATTTTACTGCTATGCTATGAAATATTATCCGAATATATATCAACAGCTAAATTCAATCCCTGCCAAAGAACTGCCCCTCTACGATACGGACCGATACTTCCATCAGCTGCTCGGTATTTCCTATTACCTTCCTTCCACGAAGACATGCAGTTTTAATATTGACGGTCTTGGAGTCCTTACTTATTCATTTCCGGATCTAAAATCGGATATCAGATTTACGGTGGTTCATTTTAAAATAGAAGTAGAAACATTCTCTGGTGAAAGTGTTTTGGACCTAATTCTTAAACCAGCTTTAGCGGCTTTATACCGTTCACAGTTATGCCTTCAAAGCAGCCTAAACCTTATCTTTCTGTCGGGGGATGAAATACGGCTCTCCTTCCTCAAAGAATATATTTCCAGTGTTACGGAGGCTGTTCATATGCTTCTCTCATATTACGGGGAATGCGTGGAGGCATATATTAAAGTGACAGAATGCATTTTTACTTAGACTTGAATAAAAAAGCTATCCTCTACTCACCACAGGGGATAGCATGCAGCTTGTAAAACATTTTTTGTATGGAAAAATTTTAAAACAACATATTTTCTTGTTTTAACGGTTTCAAAAGAAAAATCGCTATTTATTTTCAAACCAAGCTTCCTTTCAAGAAATCCTTCTAAAAATACCAATGAAAACCAGTGCTCCTGTATCAAAAAATAATTGCAATATAATATCTTTTATATCCACACTATTTCTGAAAATCTTCTTTTTACACTTACAGCACATATCATTCTGAACATATTCCCCGACAAACTTTAATGCAATCAAAACGGATACCCAAAAATGAACACCCTCCAAGGCCGCCCATTCACAGATTTGGATACCACCGCAGCAGCTCCGTATTGCCGGGATTAAGTTTCAGCAGCTTCTCCACCTCCCCTCAAAAACAGCATGAAAAAAACTCGGACGAATCCGAGCCGCAGGCATAAAGAAAGCACCGATCATTTCTAACCGATGCCATGTAACAATCTCAATATAGAACTTTGGAAATTTTGTATACAGAAATTCTTCTGTTTTTCTATTGACAAAATCCCATCCTTCCAATACAATCATTTGTAAAAGAGATGGGTTTTCACCGTACAGTTTTTACTCAAGCGGGCTGCTCGTTTCTTTTTTTATTGCCAGCAGGTCATAAAGATACTTCCTGCCATCCGCATTATGGCGCACCAGCATCGATTCCTTCTTGTATTGCTTGTGGTATCTCAAATGCAATCTGTGTCACTGCCATACTCTCTCCTTCTCTATATAGATTCCAAATATATACCAAAAATAAATTATCGATCTATTTTGCGAAAAATAATTTCATTTTCTTTCGTTACTTCCATCTGTAATGTACTCCCATCCTCTATCTTCAATTTATCCAATACCCATTTAGGGATACAAATCTGTCCGCCGCTAAATACAGTACATGACTTAGACAGCAATGATTCTCTGGTCACATTTGGGATTAGTCCCCTATCAATCGCATTGTATATAGTATTTGGAGACTGCGGCACATCAGGAAACCCCTTATCATCTTCTGCAAGCAAATCCACTATCTTCTCCGGACTTAAATGCTCCATCAATATCAAACCAGAAATGTATTCTGCCAAGTCCTCATTAGAAAGTTTACATTCTGGCCGCCCCTTTTTCTTTAGCCTTTCTTCATACAATGACTGCGCACAATACGGATCATAGCAGCCCTCTATGCTCCCCCTCTCAATTTCCCGGTAAACTGCAGACCGGTGAACACCTAACACGTTCGCAATTTCAAGAATGCTACTTTCCGAATCAAGCATTTCCTTTAACTTCAATCTCTGCTGTAAATCCATATGCTTAAAAGTCTTTCCCACAATCCGCATAACCCCAAATCCGTATTGTCAAATTAAAATTTACTTTTAAAAAGCACAGCCTTTTTCTGTCTCAAAGTATACCAGAAAAAGGCTGCCCTCACAATCCGAACATACTCAAAAATTGTCGAATTATCTAAACTGATTTCAAATCCACACCTTTTTATTTAAAGCTTGTCCCTTTAGACAGCCAAAAAACGCCAGCGTTAGCCAGCGGTTCCATCATTGTTATATTTTGCTTTATCCTTCGTTGTCATTCTGCTGCAAATCAGGAAATAAAATCCGAAGCTAATCCCGTCTGCTGTAAAGAACACGGTCAATGTACACATCCTATCCATTCACACGGTAGTTTTCCTCCCCGATTTTTTCCCTTTTGCAAGCTCACCCATAAGTTTCAGGGTTGCCCGTGTTTTTTCATAGTCCTGTATGTCAATGATTGCATAGCGCCCACGTCCGTTTTTGGTAAGAAAGACCGGTGCACCTACAGATACATCGCGGAGCACGTCACTGTAATTTCTCAAGTCAGAGATTGGTTTGATATTCGGCATAATCACATTCTCCTTTCCTGCCCATTCATAAATATCCTGAAAAATCCCCGGAACTATGTATTTTACTGGCTTTGCAATGATTTTTGACTGTTATAAGCTAACGGCTTTTTAACCGTATCCCCCAATTTTATTTGGAGGAATTTGGGGGATAAGACTCTTCCCCCAAATTTCTAAGCT
Organism: Clostridia bacterium; assembly: GCA_910574835.1. Classification (GTDB taxonomy): domain Bacteria; phylum Bacillota; class Clostridia; order Lachnospirales; family Lachnospiraceae; genus Laedolimicola. The sequence goes on from CAJTDE010000047.1 coordinate 18,877, forward strand.
TTTTTCTTACGATTTCTTTGCACAACCGCACTCTTAAACGCTTTCATCATCGCTGGAGACAATTCCCCACAATCTTCATCAAAGTTAATTGGGCTTTTTTTCGCCTCTTCAACCTCTTTTAATTGTTCTTCCGTAGGTTTTTGTCCATTTTCAATAATTAATGTTCTGGTCATAATAAAGCTCCTTTTCTGTACTCGTTGCAAGTCTAGCTGAAATTAATCGAATTGTTTCCTTTCGTTCTGTAAATACTACAAACAGTACATCGCCGACTTTCCCTATTGCAATATATCTATCCTCATCAACACTATGCTCAAAATCAAACATTTCAATGTAATAAGGATCATCAAAAACATATGCTGCCGTTTCAAAAGAAATTTTATGTTTTTCCTTATTAATAATATTTTTTTCCTCATCCCACTCAAATTTCATTTTTGACCATTCCTCTTAGACTATTCTATGTTAACAGTATACCATTAATTAACTAATCCATCAATTACAATATCTCTAATCTCTCTCCTCACGATCCAACATTTCCGCTATCCCTTTCGATGTTAGTCCTTTTCGATTCATCTGCAAGATAATATCTGCCTTTCCTCTTGCTTCTCCTTCTGCGATGCCCGCTGCTAGCGCCTCATCCCAGATGTTATCACTTAAATTACACATTTCTCTGATATCCCTCCTTATTCCACCTTCTAAAAAGACAAAGCCAATGGTCCTTTGTTTTATACCGCCAGCTTTGTCTTTTCCTTTATACCAGATTTAGTTCTTTTCCCGTAAGTATGGCTGTTATTTCCTCCTCCTTACGATCCAGCATCTCCGCTATCTCTTTCGAGGTTAATCCTTTTCGATTCATCTGCAAGATAATATTTGCCTCTCCTCTTACCTCTCCTTTTGCTTCTCCTTCTGCGATGCCTGCTGCCAGCGCCTCATCCCAGATGTTATCACTTAAATTACACATTTCTCTGATATCCCTCCTTATTCCATCCTCTGCTGGAATTTCAAATTCCTTTTCCATGATTCCTATTTTTTCCTTTACATCCAATACCGGCGAGAGCAAAACTCCTAAAAGCCTGTGAAGCTCCTGTTCATTTTCATGCTCCTGAATCTCTTTAGACAATCCGATCAAAATGATATTAAACATATCCTTTCCAAGCAGTTCCACAGAGCCTAACAATTGATCCTTTGTAAGATGTACATGAGTTAAAGAGTTTTCTTCCATATTCATCAGGACCCAGATAGAATATACCGGGCAGATATTGTCGTAATCCGCCTTTTCAAAATCCCGTCCCTTCTGGGAAGAAATAAGCCGACTTACATAAAAACCGGCACGATTCAATATCGAATACTGCAAAGGCTTCCTGCGCTGCGCTTCCAAATTAATAATCATCTGTGACAGACCGTCACGCATACGCACATAAAATACAATGTCAAACCTTACCAGTCCCTCATTTATTTGTGCATCTTCCGTATTAAAACCAACAAGTTTCCCATTGTTCTTTTCCATCTCCGCATTGGTAAGCCCCGGTTCTACCGGAACACTGCCAATCATCGGCGTTCCTTCAATAAGCAAAACTACATCTTTTGGTTTCATACCCTTAAACTCAGGCACTGTCTTTACCAGGATATGCGCCAGAATAATTTTCTGTCCCAGCAGGCGCTTCGCTGCCTCATCATACTGTGCCTTTCTGCCTGCTGCTTGTACAGCATTTGTTATCTCAGTCATACAATACTCCTTTTATAGATTTTATTATACCGTATATACCGCCTTTAATCAATCATTACTGAAATTCTACCGCTTCTATCAGAAACCTTTCCGGATATCTGCTTTACTTAATCTCTCTTCCAATTCAAAAACGGTATAGCTGCGGTTGAATCGTTTTGTAGCGGTATCCTCCTTTCCAAGCTCCAGAAGCCTGTTCCATAGTTCAGGATGATGCTTCCTAAAATGCACAAGCTCCCGTTCTGACGCATTCGGACAGAACCAGCAGCCGCTTCTCCTTGCGAACTCATAAACGGGGCTTAAAAGGCCTGCTGCTTTTGACATCTCCATCGCCTCCTCTTTCCCTATCCCATACTTGTCCAATAAAGAAATCTGCCCGGGTGCCAGTTTTTGAAGGCGAAGCGGTTCATCTGAGGAAAGTCCTATATATTTTACTGCCTCCTTTGGAAAATGCTTCTTTGCATACTGTTCCAGCGCTTTTGCTTTACACCGTGACTGTATACAGCACCTCCCGGCCAGCGGAAATCCGTTATATTTTCCGATTAGAAGCGGATTTGAAGATTTCCTTATTTTCTGATAAAACACGTCCAGATAAGTCCGCTCCGGCTTCACTACTATCACGGGTATCCTGTGGCTCTGCACCCACGGAATGGCTGCTTTGTAAATAAAATCCCTGTGTTCCGGAACCTCGCCGCTCACATCCTCATCAAACATAACCTCACAGTACAGAACCGCATCAAGCGGTTCCTTATAACGTATGGCAGTCAGTATCGAAGCCATGCTATCTTTACCGAAACTGCTGCCGGCTATGTATCTGTATTCCATTTTCATCCGTCCTTGCAAAATAGTTTGCTGAAACGGATAAATCCATGCTTCTCATGGTCTTCCCATGCCGGTGTGTATTTTTACGCCGCTTACCTTCTACTTTTTCGATACTTCCATGCACAATCATGCCATATCTTACGGCAACCCATTCCCTGGGTGTAAAAACAGAATACGTTTCTCCTACAACAGTCTAAGATGAGCATTTGCAAAATGGACCACCTCAAGAATCTCTACATTTGAGATTGTCCTGTAAGGATGAACTCTGTTAAAATCGTCCACCCATCTCGATAAATATGTATCAGCCATGATTTCCTGTTCATAGGAACCACTGCCTCCTACATCCCCGAAAAAAAACTTTTTCCCGGTCCTCCGGTTTCCCCGAATCGTATCATACCTATATGTGATACAAAACAGAGGTATCGCAATGCTGCTGTTAAGAATCTGCATCGGATGCATATCTCTTAACTGCTGCAGTACTTCGCTGCCCTCTGCCATGAATCCTCCGGCAGCATCAGGCAGCCGGAATATGCACTCCTTTAAAATTTTCCCAATATGCATTTTACATCAGTTCCCCCTCCAAAACGTTTCTTCCATGTTCATACCATATCCTCCAGTTCCATAAATTTCCGCAAAAAAAGACAGCCAAAGCTGCCGTCTTCTTTCTGCCTGTTCCTTACTGCTTTTCTGTTTCCAAAAATAATACTGCCCTCCTTTTTTACCCATAACTGGGAATTTTATTTCTCTGGAGCAGGTGCGCCTGCTGCCATAATAAAAAATAGAATGATCTATATTTTAATTATATGGAATATCAATTTTCTGCGTCAATGAAGAATCCTTACTTATTTCTGCCGGCCGGATTAGAATACATTTGCAAACAGCCTTTCATTTTAGTATAATACTCTATAATCCTGTTAACAATTTTCATTCAGAGGTGGACCATGAACAGATATGCCAAGCAGCTAATCGCAGAGATAAGCGAACATCTTGATTCTGAAATTGTAGAATTTTTTGATGAAACAAAGGAAAAGTACCAGTATGAGGTAGATTCTGTCAACGGCCTGGTAGAGTACACCCTGGAAGAGAAAGTCGGAGAAAAAACCGGAAAAGAAGATTTAGCAAAGATCTGTGATTCCATAAAACGTAACCGCCGCCAGCAAAAGGCCCGCTGGCTGAAAAAACTGGAAAGCGACGTAAAAACCATTCCTGAAACGGATAAATATTATCCATTTGCGCTGTTAGTGGCCCAAAAAAGCTGTCTTTCAAAGGCGCAATGGAAATCCATATACGGCGATAAGACCCTGGATGAACTGATTGATGGACAAATGACCCTGGCAAGAGAATGGCTTGCTCAGCCAAGCAGCTATTTAATCTCCTTTCCGGGGATTCACAATCATACCCCCAACAAGATTTTTGATGCCCTTGTCAGCGACACGCTGCTCTGCATGTACCAGTATATTTCAGATCAGTATGACGGCTCCATTGAAAACTATTTCCTTCCCTTTCCAAAGGATCTTCTTGATTTTCCACTCTTTGCGCCCAAACGCGTCAAGCTTGATGTGGTCTTAAACGGCGATGCCCTGGTGGAACACTATGATTATGATGAAGGCATTCTGAAAACAAGCGCTGATTTACAGACCGTAAATGATCAGCTCAGCTCTATGGACCAGAATGACTTAAAGATACTCTATGCCACTCTTCAGAAACTGGGCGAGGATTTCTATACAACCCGGCAGGTTCGGGTAAAAAAACGCACGCTTGCACTTCTGCTGAATAACAGGCCGAGCCAAAAACATTATAATATGATGGAAGAACACTGTCATAAGCTTTCAAAATATAATTTCTCCGTGATATCAAATGGAAAGAAAAAAATCAGTTTCAACCTTATAGACTCCGTTGATACAAGCAATCCGGATGAAGTTGTATTCACATATGGAAATCTTCTCTATAATAGTGTTATCACCAATGAAATTACCAATATCAAGTCTGCAAGTATGCAGCTTCTGGAACTAAACTTAAGCATGATTTTATATCAGCCTCTTTTTAAAGAGCGAATTATCTTATCCATGAAGGATACAAGCGAATCAGCCGAACTTTCCGCTGATTACCCATATTCGTTTTTCTCCAGCAGCGTCCGTTTTCCGAATCAGTCAAAGAAGAAAAACATGGATCTTATAGAAGAAAGCCTGAAAGAATTCATGGAAAAGAAGATTGTGGTGAAAAGTTTCGAGCGTAAAACATCCATGCAGTTTCGGATTTATTTCTATCCCTTAAGCGAAGATGAACGGGCAGACCTTAAATTTAACCGTTATAAAAATATACAGGCGCCTAAAAAACCGGAAGGGATAGAAAACGAAGAGTGAATTTTGGAAGCAAGTAATCTCCCTCTCCCACTTTAAGGGAAAGGGAGACCTGCAGACATGTATTCAGTGCCGGATTCCCCAGATAATCTTAGAGATAGGGAATAACCCGGTAATAAGCAACCTCTCCTTCTCTTCGGATTATTCCTATTATTTTACAATATCAATTCAAAACCGAAGTTGTGCCTTCTGACTAGAAACCTATCCCCTCCTCAGCAGGATATGTTCCCAAAAATTTGAAATAGCCAAATTCCTCATTTTGAATTTCTTTTATTTCTCCCTCATATTTTAACCCACCTATAACAATAGCCGTATTGTAAAGCCTGTCTAAATTATCCGGATAATCATTTTTAAGCAAATCAATATCAAAAGTTGTTGCATTAGCAAATATTTCATCTAAATTATTTGACATTTTAGTATTTACGACCGATACCAAAAAATCTTCATCAAAAAAGTTAATACTAAAATCTATTCCAAACTCAGAACCTATACAATCCACATTTAACAATTCATAGTCTTGCTCTAAATATTCGTCAAGTAATTCCTGTGATTTGCAAACCCCCACAAAAATAGAATCATATTCATCGTTACTAAACGTATAATCTTTCTTATCTACTTCTCTCATTTTTATTTTCGTTCCTTTCATTTTTATAAAGACATAATAAAATTAAACTGAACTCATAACCATACAGGCATCATGGGCATGGTCTATCTTTTACCTCCTGCTCTTTTAAATGTTCAGGCAATTCTTCCCCTCTTTTAAAATATCCAGGCAAAGCATCCGCACCTCCTTCAATATGTTTATCAGCCCACTTTCTTACACCTTCTACATATTGAGTATAATTTTCACTTGTTTGAAGTATTTTCTTAAGTTCTTGGTGTGCATAACTGCCAGCGGAAGTTCCTGTATGTGCCCCACTAATATACTCACCCGTTTTTTTATCTAAGATATCCTTAAATATCAGTCCTTTCGTTGGTGTTGCATTATCCATAATATCAGCTGCTGTTAATCCATACTTTTTAAACACAGTAAACGATAGATACCGTTTACGAATGGACTGCTCTCGCGGCAACCTTTATCAGCTTTAATCGAATGATATTAACCTGTTGCTTTCGCATATTTGCAGAAAGTACCAATCGCCTGAACCAATTGAATAAATTGTACACCAATATGTGAATCTACATTCGGTTAGCATTTACTGCATTGGAATGACTGCTGACAGAGGTAAAGTCAAATCTGCTTTTGCCTTCCTTGATTTTAATTTGCTAGATTACACTTTTATCCTTTATAATTTTTTATAATTTTTTGTTGTCGAAATGCTACTTTTTCTAAAGGAGCTATTATTGCATCTAATTCCTTAACATATTGCATCTCTTGTTGTAATAATATATCCTTAAAAAGTTTATGAATAAGTTCTTTAAATCTTTCATTCCTATATAACATCGCCCCAGATGAAGCATCATCATCATTTACTCTTGATAGCAATTCAAATAAAGTCATTCTTCCTTCCTTATACATTATATAATAATACCCAATAATAATATCTGGTTCTGAATAAAATCATCCTCTTCAAAATATTCTTGACATAGTTGTGGATATATTGCCGCAAAAAATTCTTCCAGATTCTTTGCTATTGATACGTCATATATCCACATATCAAGATTCTCTTTATTCATGATTATTCTGTCTGCCCATTCCTCCCAATCTTTTTTTACATAATATTCGCTAGAAACTGCAGTATGTAAATAGTGAGCAACTAATGTATCTTTACACATAATAAGAACCTTTCTACCATTAAGGTGTATTTGGATGAAGTCCTGGAACTGGTTTTCCATGCTGCGACGGATCAATGGATGGGTTTGTATGGTGATGGGGATTTGTATGAGTTGGAACATCTGGTCGTTGATGATCTGTATAATCATTCGTACCTATTTTTCTTCCATATTCATCAAAAATAGTTTCTCTATAGTAAACGGTAGATAGGTTCTTTCCAAACTTAGTTGATTTTATTTTTTGAAAGCAATATAATGTAACTAAGATTATAGAAAAGGGCGTGGCTATATGGATGAATTTATCAAACTTCTCAACAAAGACTATGAATTAGTGCATTATCAGATGAAAGACAAGGCAATTATTTTCCATATCCAATCCGGCAGGACAGAGCTGACATGTGTCCGTTCTGCGGTTCAAAGTCCATACGCACCCATTCTGTATATGAAAGGGAAATTCAGGATCTCCCGCTCCAAGAGAAAAAGGTTATTTTATTGGTAACTACACGGAAGATGTTTTGTGACAACCCGGAGTGCAGGCATACGACATTTGCTGAGATACATCCTTTTGCAGCGCCGAAGGCCCAGAAGACAGACCGTCTGGTTAAAAATATCCTCCATACTTCAGCACAATTAAGTTCCCTGAACGCGTCAAAGCTTTTAAAAAGCGGCCATATCACAGTATGTAAAAGCAGTATTTGCAGCCTGCTTAAAAAAAATGCCAGTAATTGTGGATAAGTCTTCTATTACAAAAGTTTGTGTGGATGATTTTGCTCTCAGGAAAAGGTTCTCCTATGGAACGGTCATGGTTGACCTTGAGAGCCATCGGATCATTGACCTGATCCCTTCCAGGGAAACGGCTGATGTCGCCAGCTGGCTTGCGACATTCCCTAATATCCAAGTCATATCAAGGGATGGGGCAGCCACTTATTCTTCAGCAGCAACGGACTCACATCCTGATTCAATCCAAGTTAGCGACCGCTTCCATTTAATAAAAGGGATTTCAGAAGCTATAAATAAATAACTCAAACTTCCCACATTAAAAATGGGATTTGCACTTTGAAAAATCAATACTTTAGTCCATAAAAAAGGCACAAACCTGCACTTGATGGTATAATTGAATTGCGAATAACAATCACACA
>CAJTDE010000048.1 GCA_910574835.1 Clostridia bacterium
TGGCTATAAAAGCTTTCATCAATGGAGAGATACGTACGTCCTTTGAGTTTAGTTTTCTTTAAGTAATATGCCATAATAAAATCCTCCGGGATAATAACGCCACTAACGCCATTACTATATCAAAGAAAAAATAAATTTGCAAGAGTATTGGGAAATAAAAAAAGCCTTATTTCAAGGTGTTGAAAGAGGATAGGACATACGATTTGCTACATCGTTCACTAATTAACTACACCAGTTTTTACCCAAAATACTCATAAATGCCACACTTATTTAAGTGTATTTAATTGAATGCATTGTACTGTATATATCGGATTTTTCTTAAAAGGTATAGTGTAATTTCTACATGTTATTCCGTTTTAGAGAATTTTTAGAGATTCCTGTATCATAATCTATAATCAAAAAATGGAAAAGGAGAAATTTCTTATGAAAATGAAACTGAAAAAAATAAGCGCACTGCTTGTCATTGTCTCTCTGTTAGATACAATGATTGCCGGATGCGGTTCCGGCTCTGATGCTAAAACGGAAGAATCTCAGGGAAATGAGATGTTGCAGCAAGAACCGGAGGATACATTGTCAGATAACAGTAATGAAAATCAGGAAAATACCGGAGGCAAATGGAAGGTTTTTGAACCGGAGCTTGCCGAAGCTGTTGACGCGGATTTTATGGGTAAGGTTTGGAAAATGGAAGAAGATTCCTTTTTGATTGTGGAAAAGCAGGTTGCACTTCTTGAAGACGGCTCCATAACAAGAAGCTCTCCAAGCTCCAATGCCGATATTCCTGATTCCCAGCTTATTCGTGTGGTTTTTGATGATAATACCTATTTTTACATGAGAACGATTCAGGGAGACGGAGAAAATTATGAAGACAAGGAAGCCGGATTTCAGGATTTGAAAGAATATATGTCAGTTGAAATGAAAGGCCGATTTGAAAATGATGTATTTCACGCTGATGAAATTCGTATGATATAATTTTAGAGCTTTTTGATACGCTCAGCCATGTCAAGTAATTTTGAGGAAATTTTTCTGTTGGATGGTAAAGTCGCAAAGGCGCACAAGAGGAACTTTCATGAATGCTTTTTCGAATGAAAGTTTCTCTCATCACAGGTGTGCCGAAATGACTTTACCCTTTAGTGCTGTCGCGCAGCGACTTTTAAAGGAGAAATAATTATGAGGAAGAAATGTATATTGGTAATTCTGTTCGCTTTGACTATGGGACTGGCGGCTTGTTCATCCGGTTCAAAGGAAAACACAGGGCCTGCCGAAACTATTTTGGAACAGGAACCGGAAAATAAAGAGCCTGCAATATCCGAAACGAATGACGATGAAACATCAAAGCCTGAGGCTGCGGAAGATACGGAAAAAGAAACTGTGCAGGATGAAGAAGTCATTGAGGCTGATCCCATTACGGGAATTGTTAAAGCGTATGCGGATGATACCATCACAATCAAAGATCCAGGCGATGGCTTGTTTTATTATTTTTCTACGCAGAACGCTGAAATTATAGAAGGAGATTCTCCTATTGCTGTGGGGGATACTGTTGAGATTACTTATCGGGGTCTTCTTGGCGATGAAAAGAAGCCCGGTGAAGCCGTGAAAATTGCGGCAGTTATTGTTAAGTAAGCGGTTTCATAAAACAAATGATCGTTTCCAAATTTTTATCATCAACATTTTGATTTGTGTATATCTTCTTATTTATTTAGAGAAATATATGGTTGTGATTAAAAATAATTTTTCTTTTTCAAAAAATATGCCCATTGTTTAAAACCTAAAGTACAATGCTTATTATATAGAAAGTATAGCCGCCATCAGGATAATAAAAGTTTGACTTTTTTGTCTTACACCGTATATCAGCTTTCGTATACAGCCGAAAATCATTTCTTTTGCGGCAATATCCTTGTAAGTACCAATGGTTGCGTACCAGTTCGTCCCCTCATATCATGTCTGAAAAACCGGAAAGGTCCATTAAATATCCAAGGGACCGGCCATAGGGCAGGCTTACTTAAAAAGGCCAATCCCCACAAGGCAGATTGACCTTTCCGGGCAAGATATGCTTGCCTTGATATAAAAAATAGTTTCTATATTGTTTTTCTTTTCTGTATTATGTATCTCAGCCCCTTAGAAAAGTAATGACTCACCCATACAAACAAAACCATTACTGCCATATAATCTGCCAGAAAGAAAATCAACGGTTCCTCAAAATCGAAAAACACATATTGATTTTGTAAAAACATATAATGCCCGATTTCCCGCCGTATGAAAGCATACACGCCATACCCGGCAACAAGGGCGGCAATCTCACGAGGCATCCACCTTCCGGTTTAAAATATGATGAATGATAAAAAGAACGAACATCCCGATTCCAAGCCACTCATGAGCTGCTTCACCAATCAGTTCATAGGCCATCAGAAACAGCAGCATAACTGTCATTCCAATATCTACTACTATTTTCAAAATTGTTTTATGTTTCATGCTGCCCGCCTCTATGACAATTTACTGAATGAACCCTTTTTCTGTCAGCCATTCGATAATATCAGATTTCGAATCCTGAACCACATTGCGTGAAATGGAAAGGCCATCTGTAACCACATCTGCGTCCGGCTCCATGTCTTTGATCGTGCTGATTGCGTCAGAAAAACCGCTCCCGCCGGATGTGACAAAAGGAACCACTGTTTTCCCTGCCAGATCGTACTGGTCAAGAAAACTGTACATAATCATCGGCATATCATAATACCAGTTAGGGAAACCAAAAAAGATGGTGTCATATTGGTCGATATCCTCTACCATTCCGGCAATTTCGGGCCGGAAATTTTCTGACTGTTCTTTCTGCGCAATATCCTCAAGCTCCGAATGATCCAGCGGATATGGTGTAACCGGCTCAATCCGAAAAATATCTGCCCCCGTATTTTCTGCAATGATGTAAGCAACATACTGGGTATTCCCCAAAACCTCACCATCAATCACAACGGTGCTGAGTTCTTCCTCCCTCGACATATTTTCAGGTTCCGTAGTTTCCGGCATGGAAAAATATACAACCAGATTTTTTGCTGTAGAATTAGAGTCCATATTTTCAGAATCCTCCGTTTCGTTTGAAAATGTCGTTTCTGTATTTTCCTCCGGCTGCTGCTTACCTGATCCGGCAGCAAGATAATTGCCGGAGGGAGAAGTCCCACAACCGCTGAGCATAACGGCCGCAAGCAGCAAAGATAAACATAAAACAAAGATTTTTCACTGTCATTCCTCCTAATACCAATCGTGTTTTTCGCCCCGGTCAAGGGCATCTATCCGTGCCATTTCATCCTCGGTCAGACTGAAATGGTAAACTTCCGTATTTTCCCTGATATGATCGGGATTACATCATTCTCCTGATAATACGGATGGATTTCATTCTGAACCACTGCCGGGACAGTCCACAAACTTGCGAAATAGCTGTAGCATGAACCAAAAAGTGTAGCAAAGGTACTTATAGACATTGCTTCCCCCAAAAACACTCTTTGAAAAGAGTATAAATCTCAGCGTACAGCTTCTAAATTCCCTGATTCCATACTATAAACATGATCACAAAGGATATTTATATCTTCTGAATTATGACTGGCAATTAAAATTATTTTTCCACTTTTTTTCAGTTCAAGAAATAATTCTCTCATTTCATCTACGCCATGATTATCAAGTCCATTAAACGGCTCATCCAAAACTAAAAAATCAGGTTCTTCCATAATTGATTGTGCTATAGCCAACCTTTGGCGCATCCCCATAGAATATTTTCCCACATGTTTTTTTGATTTCGGATCAAGTCCTACTTTATCCAGAATACTTTCTAAATAAGGTCTATTATTCTTATTATTTATCATATATAAATATTCCAAATTCTTTATTCCGGAATAATTTTTTAAAAAAGCTGGTTCTTCAATAATAATTCCAACAGAAGGAAGAACATCTGCTTGTTTTTCCCGTTTTGTGCCGTTTATTACAATCTCACCTGAATCCAAAGACAGCAAACCACATATTATTTTAAATAAAACTGTTTTCCCTGCACCATTTCTTCCTATAATCCCTGTAATCTCTCCTTGATTGCATTCCATATTAACATGATTTAACACCTGTGTTTTGCCAAAACATTTGCATACATCTTTTACTTTTATATTTTTATCCTGCATAAAAATCTCCATTCCGCCGCCTTTCAGTTGGCGGCACAAATAGTGATGAAAGTGGTTCACACCTTCAAGTTTTCGTGTTACAATAGACTTGATTTTATAAGGCATTCCCGGCATCAATGTCAGATGCACCCACCCATTTGTTGTTGATGTGCAGGTGCGCTTCTTTTATCAAGGTGGGAATACTCTTATTCAGGTTCACGGTGTGAGCCTTGTTTTTGTATCTATTTCACGTTTTTGGCTTAATTTACTTTCTTTCACACTATCACTCCTCATCTATCCAATTTAAATCTTTTAGATATATTCTTTTTAAAGAAATATAGCTTAAAACAAATGATAAAATTACTGTCATAATAATTACCATGAAAAAAGATGGTGCATTTTTACATACTTTCCCGTATAATAAGAGTAGATTTAACCATGAAAATGGGGAAATAAAACTAATCCATTGCTGGTATAAATGCAGATTAGCAAATACAACCGGCAAAATCGAAAAAAAAGTTCCTATAAGCACAGCGCCTGTTCTATTCATGCAAATACTCACAGCAAACATAATCATCCCAATCAATCCAGTAGATATACAAAGGATTGTCCCAAATATTAACATTGTTATGAGAGGATTATGCTCGCTGATTAATTCATAGGAAAAAGATAATTTAACATTATATTCCAATCCTGCATTTGTCATGGCGAGCGAATTGTATAATTTGCCCCATTCTGTAGACCATTCCAGACATGGAAACAATGGCAATATACTTAAAATCAATTCAATAACTGAAAGCAAAACAGCAGATAACCAAATTCTTAATATTTTAATATGTATCCATCTCTTTCTTCCCTGCCTTATCAGCACATACATTTCGTTCCGCTGCATAAACGGTATGTTAGAGTAAAAGTAAATGACAGAAATACCATATACAAATAAAAAATATACATTTTGTCCGGCAAAAGGCAGTATCCAAGGTGATGCAGGGTAATTTGCCACAACAGAAAATTGTTTCACTGAATGGATATAATAGTGCAAAATATAAAATTGAAAAACGCAGAAAACAAGCAGCCTCCTACTCAAAAAATTACTTATAAAATCCTCCCATACATATTTTATTTTATTCACAGATTTTTCTCCTCAATTTCCTAATTAAAAGTTTTCTAAGCAAAATCAAATTCATAACTGCTATCATAACTACCGGTAATACAGACAAAAAATCATTTAAAAAAATATTATTCGAAGGTGAAAAAATCGCAGCCAAACTCAGCGTTCCGGAGGAAAGTGCTGACAGAATATAATCCATAAAATAATACTGAATCATTGGTGCCGATAACACAAGCATACGGTTTGAGATGAACATGGAGAAATAGGCTGCCCATAAAGCTAAAATTCCCGCCAATATACTATACTGAATTCCATAACAAAAATAATACAGGGAATACCATTTATGTATTAAAAAAAATCTTAATCCCCCGGCATGAATGATATGATCATACTGCAAACCGGATACATCCACCCATGCTAATTTAAAATGCAGTATACTTGCAAATAAAAACATACCAAATGTAACAGAAAGCATCGTCACGAAAAAAATGCTGAGTATCCGAGCAGAAACATACCGTTCAATATCCCCTCGAATCACCTGCTGAATAACGTATTTGTGTTCTATATCCTCACAAAAACTATCTGCAAATGCAATGGCTCCACATACCAATATCATCATTGCCGGCATCCCGTACATAACAATAGAAAAAACATATAATACATTTGTGTCCAAAGCAATGCCTTCCAGTGTTGAAAACAGCAGTACGCATATCATTAATGCAATTGATATTAGAAACTTCATTGAGCATACAGACCTCTTTAAGTCTGTTTTTAAATAATTACAAAATTTTCTCAAGGTATAATCTCCTTCGCTGTCTGTGCATCTATAATGACCTGAATATCCTGCTCATGCTGTTCACTTTTTTCAATCCCCTTCACGATCCAGACAGGCTTTACATCATATACGCCTGTTCCTGAAGATAAATCAACATAATAACATAATTCTGCTTCTGTCATTTCGTATGTTAAGCTTCCGAGTATTTGGTTATACTTATGAGCAACCGTTTCAGCAATCACATCCATAGGAGATAAAGAGACTGCCATTCCTTCATCGGAAATTTCAAATACTTTTTCAATGTTCAAATACTCTATTCCATCTTTTGATATAAATGCCTGTACCGGAGCATTTACATCTGCTGCATCTGAAAATATCTCACAATACACATGATAAAGCGGCAATTCTCTGTATATCTGATTGACACAAAAATAATAGCCTTCATCTGAGACAGACCACCCGTTTTTATAGTTTGCCCGGTCAATATTTCCGTCCATATCTTCGTGATATTCCTGTGACTGCATACAATTGTAATCTAACGCATATCCCGTATAAACATGCTCAAATTTAATATTCACTTCTGTTAATGCGTTATCAATTATCTGAAAAGCCTCCTCACGCGTCATAAACGACAATTGTTCTTCTGTAGAATACAAACCTGCATTATATCGCTCATCTGCCGGATCAAGTACAAAAGAGCTGCGTATATATGGCATTAAATCTCTTTGCATATATGACATCTGACTGGAAAGCGGACCATAAGATAACGTTATTTCCTCTGGAGTGACATAAGTTGCCGTATCTACTTTTTCCCCATATTCGTTTTTTTCTTCATAACTGTATACTTCGTAATCATCATTACCGCTGAATAATGATTGAAATGCCCGCTCCTCATTTACTTTCAACATTCTTGCTTTCGCGGTAATTGGAAATTTCTCTCCTAAATCAGCACCAACAATAACATCCATCTTAAAATCAACATTTTCTATGGTGTTCTCGTAACTCGCTGGAAAAGTAATTTTCTCATCAGGTATATCGTTTTCTACATAAGGTTCTTCTGTTTCAGAACCCGCTTCATTTTGAACATTTGATATTTTACTTCCAGAATCCTGTCCCTGTCCTGAATTTCCACACCCAAATATAGACATAGAAAAAATAACAATCAACATCAAACATAGTTGCCTTTTCATCCGACTTTCTCCTTTTGCAAAAAACTTCTTTCCACTTAATTTTTTTGTTTTTACCATATCAAATTTCTCCATTCTGTATTAGGTAGTGAACTTTTGTGTAGCTGTTCTTTGAAATCAATGACACTTCTTATTATTTTTATTCCGGTCATAATTTCAACCCCATTTGCACCAAACGACATTTTTTTCATTCATTTGGTCATTCTGGTAATTTTTTCATTATTTTTTGTAAATGCAAGGAAACTGTAACCCTGCGGACAACACAATGCCGTTCCCAAAATCCACAAAAAAATGTCTTTTCATGCAAGGCTTTTGTATTTTCCTGACCGCTATTGTATAATATGAAGGGTAAATGTTGTAAATTATTTGAAAAGAGGTATGAAAATGCGAATACTCATCTGCGACGATGATGCGCTGATAATTGAACAGCTTCAGAAATATATAAAAATTTTTTTTGAAAACATTGGTGTGAAATGCCCGGAATTAATTTGCTTTTCTGACGGGGAATCCCTGCTGGCAGATAAAGGCGAAAAAGACATTCTGTTTCTTGACGTAGAAATGCCCGGAATGAATGGCATCTATGTGGGAAAGGAATTAAAAAAGAAGAATGAAAATATTATTATTTTTATTGTGACTTCTTATTCCGAATATCTTGATGAGGCAATGCGATTCCATGTATTCCGATATCTTTCAAAGCCTCTGGATAAGCAGCGGTTTTTCCGTAATATGAAAGATGCGGTTGACCTGTATAACACCATGACAGTAAAAATCCCGGTTGAAACAAAACAGGGCGTGCATACACTGCTTGCATCCTCCGTCATAGCAGTAGAGGCACAGGGCAGAAAGGTAACGGTACATACCACTCTGTGTGATTTTGAATCCACCCACAATATGCAGTACTGGCTGGAACTTCTCCCTAAAAACCGTTTCTTCCAGACACACCGCAGTTTCATTATCAATTTTGAGCATGTTACAGATTTTGACCGTAATCTTGTCCATATGGCTGATAATCAATCTGCTTATCTGACAAAAAGGAAATACAGTTCATTTAAAGAAGCCTATCTCCTTTATTTAGAAAGTACGAGGTAAAGCAAATGATAAATACAATCTGTTATTTTTTCAGTTTTTTTGTAGAAGCAATTATACTCTGGCAGTATTCCTCCGATTTATTTCCTGCCAAGCGCACCCCTCAAAGAAAACTGGCTGTACTATGCAGCTTATATTTTATCCTGTTTTGCGTGTCACTGTTTGAATCTATATGGCTCAATATCATTTTATATTTTTTTCTGAACCTCATTTTTTTAATGACCCAGTGTTATCTGAATTGGTACACGGCAGTATTTCATTCTTCCATACTGACGGCTGTTATGACAATGAGTGAATTAGTTGTTTATGGAATTACCAAACGGTTTGCCCCTCATTTCCTTGATAATGGCAGGGAATTTTATCATCTTTTATTTTTTTCGGTCTTTAGCAAACTCATATTCTTTGCTGTTGCTTATATACTGATGCACCTAATGAGAAACCCGAAGAAGGATACAGGGCAGTATGACAAGTCTGTTTTTCTTCTTGTTTTCATTCCCCTGACCTCAATCTTTATTATGTTTACTTTCATAAGTATTGGCGAATCCGTTTCCCTCCCAGCGTCACTTGACTGGATGGTTGCCGTGGGCGCTGTTTTTTTGCTGGCAGCAAATCTGCTTATGTTTGAAATCAACCAGTATCATCAGAAAAAAAACATGGAATTTACAGAAATACAGTTATTGCTCCAAAAAGAGTCAGATTTGGCTAGATATTATAAGATGCTGAATGTACAGAATGAAAACCAGCGTATTTTAATCCATGACATAAAAAAGCACCTGCAGTCCATTGATATGCTGAATGAACAAAAAGAGTATGCTAAAATAAGCGCCTATATCCGGCAATTGGTACTCTCCCCAGACCTGAAGGAATTTTCCAGACTATGCGACCATGAAATGCTGAATTCCATTCTATGCCGCTATATGCAGCAATGCACTGACAGCCACATAACTTTTCATGCTGACATACGCAGCGGGACAACGGATTTTATTGCAGACAACGACCTTACCTCTCTGTTTTGCAATTTGCTGGATAATGCTATAGCGGCAGCAAGTAATATCCCCGACTCTTTTATCGAGATCAATACAAGCAAACATGAAAAAACACCGTTTTTCGTGATAACAGTTATCAATTCCTGCCGAAAAAATCCTTTTCTCTGTAAGGACAGGCAGCTAAACGACAATAAAAACGGACATGGGTTTGGATTAAAAAGCATTCGTAAAGTGGTAGACCAATATCATGGCAATTTACAGATGTATTATAATGATGATTCGCTTACTTTTCATACCGTTATTACCTTAAAGCAATAGTGAACTACTAACGCAGTTCACTATTATGGCAGTTTATGCCCCAAACCCTTGTGCCTTATAATATATATCTCTTTTGGTTTCACTGTATTCCTTTTTCATCTATAACTACCTTTTCCCCATATTGCTTTAATTTTATATTTTGACATACATTTTTACTTTTCCATTATCTTCCTTTACTACCTTGCCCCCTTATCTTTCTGTCTTGACTGATGCGCCCTGCTCGTCTCTTTTTCTTTTACTATCTGCTCTTTTTGCCTGATCCTGTTCCTGACGCTCCTTGCATCCACTACTTTTTCTCCGTAAATTTTTTCATACTCTGCGCAAGCTGTCTCATAATCCTGATTCTCTCTCTTTGCCGCATTAAGTTCCTTATAAAATGCCTGAACAGAATCAAAATGATATTCTTTCACAATAAAAGAAAGCCTTTTTTTCATATTGGAAATCTGATTGTCAAGATGGCCCATCTCCTGCTGTAACTCCTTACGCCTGCCGCCTTTGAAAATGCCCGTGCATCCTGACAATTCCTTTTTTAGTTCATCCCCCTTTTTCTCACGTCCGAAGATTACCTTGTTCTGTTCTTTCAGCCTGCCCTCGATCTCTTGCAGGCTGGGATATTTACTTGCAAGCACGAAAGGTCTTGGATATGGCGGCCTTTCCGCTATCTGTTCGGTTTCAGTCGGAACAGGATTCTGCTCAGTCTTTATCTTCTTAATAATACTTTCTTTCCCTGTGGACACAACCGCTGGATATTCTGTATTTTTTTGCATATCCGGTTTCCGATGCGGATTTATGGGAAATGGTATCTTCTTCCTTTCCGACTGGACTGCCAGAGTATCTCCTGCATGGATACAGTTTTCCGTTTCTCTTGATGTTTCTTTTATGCCGTCAACAGCGTTTCCGATAACTTTCTCCGCTATATCCATTACCTTCTGCATAGCTTTCGCAATCAGAAGTTCTAATAACAGAATCGCCGCCCTGACAATCTCTCCAAACAGCTCCGGCTTTTGTCCGTTCTGCTCCACGGATTCCTTTACCCTGTCTGTGATTTCCGTCTTTTTTAGTTCCAAAATCTCCGTATCAGGTACACCGCTTACAATCGCACGGTCAACAGTTCTGTTCCATTCCATGCGGATTTCATTGTCTGCCTTGATTTCCTCCGCCTTCGGATTATTTTTGCCGACTTTCTTAGTTGCAAGATACGGACCGTTTTTGTCAAATATGCTGAACCTGTCTTTATCATCAATTACCATCTGATTGATCAGATCCGTATAAAATACTTTTACCTCGTCCAGAAAAGATTCCTGCTTAAAGCGTCCGTCTTTTATGGTAAAAATTTTACGCTCATACACTTCTCCTTTTTTGATTATTTTACAGCCCCTGCGGATATTTCCGTCCCCATCAAGTATCTCTTTCTTTGTCCGCACATGACGCCCCTGCTCGTCATAGAACATATTCCGGGCGGCAACCTGACCCGTATTGACAACGCCCTTTCCCAGATGCCCCAGCGGTTGGAAAGCGTCAAAGTCCAGCTGGATAACCTTTACCAGCAGCAGGCCGCCGCGAAGGAGGAAGTGGGCAAAACCTTCCCCTATGAGGAGAAATTGCAGGTCAAGAACGCCCGTCTGGTGGAGCTGGATATGGAGCTGAACATGGACAGCAAGGGGCAGTCCCAGCCCGAAGCGACGATTGCCAAACGCGCAAGACCCTCGGTGCTGGAAGGGCTGAAACGCCCCATCCCGCCCAGAAGCATGGAAAAGAAACCCAAACAACAGGAACAGGAGGCAAGATAATATGAACAGCAACGAAAAGAATACGGCCCTTTATGAGAAGATGGCCGCTGAACAGGACGCTTTTCGGGATTGGCTGAAAAGCCAGTCCCCGGAGGAGGTCTTAAACCAAGCCTATGAGTACACCGTCCGGGAGGACATTGTGATGGCGATGGAGGAACTGGAACTCTCCGATAACCAGGCCCAGGCGCTTCTGGATTCCCCCTCCCCGCTGGCCGATGTGTACCGCCATTTTGAAAAGCTGGAAACCGGCTATATGGATGTGATCCGGGAAAGCATTGAGGAACGGGCGAATGAGATGCACAAGGCAAAAGAGGAACAGAGAGCCGTCCCGATCTATCCCCACTCCGCCGCCTATGCGTCCGAGCATGGGGAGATGGCGCAGTACCGCGCCTCCCTGCAAGTCAATCTTGCCTGCAAAGAAGCCATTGAACAGGCCATCGGCGCCCATTATGGAGATAACCGTCTGAATACCGAGGCCGCTGTCAAAGCGGTGCTGGAACAATTCGGACCGGAGCGTATGCAATACATCCTTGCCAATATACATGGTTCTCCATCGTTCCCATGTTCCGGTATTCCAGTCCCTCCGGATGCTTCGGCAGTTCGAGGCCCTGCGACTGGTAGGGCAGCAGTCCCTCTTTATTGTTCTTGTAATACCGAATCAGTTCCTCCACATCTTCAATCTCCCCGTCTTCGCTCAGACTGTTTCGATATAGTTCAAGGTATTCAAACAACTCTTCAATCTTTTCTCCGTCCAGCAGCTCCATGATGTCTTTCACCGCTTTCAGGTTGTGGACCCTCTCCCGGACCGCTTTGTTGCGATGGAATGGATCCAACTGGAAACACGTGCTTTTATCTTTTACTTTTTTTATCCACGATGCCCCGTCTGCATTCAGTATCCGTTCGCATACTTCTTCCAGGTTATATGTTTCGGCTATCGCTGCCTCCCGGTATTCGTGAAATTCTTTCGCCCTGGCAAAACCCGCCACCACCACCTTGTCGGAAAGGATATACCTCTCTTTCCCGGCCCTCTTCCAGCCGTCATAGGCAATCCCCACTTTTATCTCTGCCTTGTCCTGACGGCTGCTTTTTCTGTCTTTTCCCTGCAGTCTTACATAAACCCCGTCCGCCTCTTCAAACAGCACCGGGACTTCCTTTTTTCCCCGTATATGACCCTTTTTATGTTCTTCCACCAGTTGTGCCTCTTCTTCACACACTTTTTCTCCCAGGGACTGTATTACGTTCCATACGCCCATTGCACTGATTGTCTGCCCCGTCATTTCGCTGACTTTTGCCGCACACTCCCGGTAAGACAGTTCGGTGACCCCTTTTACCAGCAGTTGAGCCATGTTTGTGGAAATCAGGCCGACGTGGTCAAGCTGCAGGGTTTCATCCAGCAGGTATACAAAATGCCGGGAGCCATCTTCTTGTGTCACTTCACAGACCGCCCTCCGGTAAGTCACTTCCCCATACACGGTCTTGATTGTGGTTTGGCGGTAACCCTTGTGGCGGTACTTTTTCTTATCCCGTTCCTCCATCAGCATCCGGTCATACCATTCCAGGAACTCGGTTGTGAACTGCCGGCCGATTTCACATACCCATGAAAAAATATTTTTCTCTAATGTCTTGAATGTTACACCGTTTTCCATTATCATAGAATTCATCATACAGTCCCTTATCTTTGTTTATTCGCAAACTCAATCATAAGCAAAATCTGTATGATTGGGAAGAGGTTTCGATCTCTTCCCTTTATTTTTGCCAATGATAATTATACTCTAAGAATTTTATGTTTACAATCTATGTTTATGTTCTTGATACTTTGGCTGACTGGGAGTTGGGGCATGTTATTTCGGAGCTTCATTCCGGCCGTTTTTTCAAAAAGGATGCCCAGGGCGTATCGCTTAAAACTGTCGGCTTTACTAAAGAGCCGGTCCGTACTATGGGCGGTCTGACAATTATGCCGGATTGCTTAATTGATGATATTGCAGTGTGTGAAACAAGTGTGCTGCTTTTGCCGGGCGCAGATACATGGAATGATCCAAAGCACGGAGCTATTCTTGAAAAAGCCGGTGTGCTGCTCTCTTGCGGAGCTGCGGTGTGTGCAATTTGCGGAGCGACCGCTGCTCTTGCGGGTTTTGGGTTATTGGATCATCGCCCCCATACCAGTAATGGAGCGGGATTTCTTGAAATGGTTGTTCCTTGTTATAAAGGGCAGCGTTTTTATATTGATAAGCCGTCAGTTGCGGATAACAACCTGATTACCGCAGGTTCCACCGGCGCCTTGCTGTGGGCAAAACAAATTATTGAACGGTTAGGCGTTTTTGAAGAAAATACCCTGGAAGCGTGGTACGATTACTTCCGTACCGGTAAGCCTGAGTATTTCTTTGCGCTTATGCAGACTCTGCCGTCCAAAAGCCCGACATCATTGCAGTAAATCTCCGGATTCTGATGCATCTTTCCACACAGCGGGCGGAAAATCTGTGCCATTTGATCATTCTGGCTGATTATAGAAAGAAAGGGAAACAACTTCCTTACAAAGTGTTTCCCTTTTGCGGACATTTTGTGTTGTCTAAAAATCAGTATTTTCGCCTTCGGTATTGTTTTGCAAACACAAGTGCAGTCACTGAAATGCCTGCGCACACGCCATACAAAATCAGATTGTCCGCAGCTGTCTTGCCTGCACTGTTTTTGTCAAAATTCATATCGGGCATATTTTCCATGCTGCTTCCGGGCGGCGGTGCGCCGCCTGGCATTTCTTTGTCGAATGGGGATGTCTCAAGGTTCTGTAAAGCTTCGCTACTATCGAATGGAGACGCCGTGTCTTCCTCTCCCTCTCCGTTCCAGTTCCGCATACGATCTCCCATGCTCATACTGCCCATGACGCTCAGGTCCAGATGCGAGGCGTCAATCAGTGTGTCCGACTCTCTCTGCTCCTCTTCCGCGGCAGGAATCGTTCCCTCTATCTGCCCGCTTATGGACTGGCCGCGAAGCCGTACAACTTCGTAAAAGGTCTCCGCCGCTTCCTCGTATTCTTCATAGGTATAAAAAGCCGTAGGGTCCTGTTCAACCAAGGAATCAATACGGCTGCGCGTGCGTTGATAAAATGTTTCAAACCCGCCGCCATAAATATATTCCTCTGCGAGCTGCTTCAAATAACCGTAGTACTTTGCGTGATATTTTTCATTTTCCATAAGCGTATCAAAAAATTCCGTACCGGAAAAGGCATTGTCGATGGCGTCATTGACCAGACTTGTCATACTATCTCTACTGTCTCTACTGTCTCTACTGTCTTTGCTGTCTCCATCGTCGCTTCGGTTCCTTCCTCCCATACCTCCCATGCCGCCAAACGCGAGGTTGTAGTCCCAAGGAAGAATATTGAGCTGACCGCCGGATTCATACAAGTAATAATTATGAGCCATCATTCCGGAAAGACTGTCCTCATTGACAGAAAATACATGAACCACCATATACTTGAGAAGATTCTCCACATCCATATAAGTTTCAAGGTTTGTGCCTTCTGAAATATTTTTCAGTGCTTTTATTACACGTTTATGATCTGCATCCGTGGTGTCTGTCACCTCTCCCTCCCAGATAGCGGAATAGCTGTCCGGGTCCTGATCCGTGTAATTCAGATTAGCGCCGCTGCCGTTCATGGAAAAACCCCCGAACCCGCCGTCTCCCGGAGGGGAAATATTTTCCGTACCGGGCATTTTTTCTGCGGAACCATTTTCATTTGCAGGCGCGCCCTGTCTGCCAGGGTTAAAAGTATTCTTCTCTTTGCGCTCCTGCGGCTCTATACCGCCAAAGCTTTTGCTGTCTTTGTCTCCCATATTCATACTGTCCGGTTTATACAGCGCGCCTTTTTCCGTCCCGTAATTGCGCAGAAGAAAGCTGTCCTCTACTGCCTCCAACGCCAGATACACACCCCAATATTCGCCGTTGACCGATATTTTTGCATAATTATAAAGAGAGGCATCCACGCCCAGATATTGATACATATCATAAACCAATGCCTCCTTCATACCGGTTGCATCGGCATAGCCGTTATTTAAAATCAATTTGTCCAACCCATAGCAGGTCTGGCCGTCCACATACTGATCAAATTCCAGTTTCAGACTGTACCGGTCCGTATCCGGGTCGCTGGCAATAGCAGTAAGGCTTGTATTTCCCTTTGGACGGACACCCACATTGTAAAACATTTCTCCATTGATTTCCACATCACAGGAATAGTAAGTTTCTGCCGTGGCATTATCAAGCATATCCGCCCAATCCTCTTCGTCCATCACAAGATTGATGCTGAGGATTTCTTCCGTGTCAAAGAGCCTGGACTTATATTCCATCTCTATGCCCAAACCGCCGAGGCTCTCTGAAATCTTTCCTGCAAAAATGATTGCGGCCAGGCACAGGCAGACCGCAGCGGCCATAAGTGCGGCGGCGATTTTGGTCATATGTTTCTGTGCGATCATAGCTTGATCCTCCGTTAAGACATATATTCGCCGTTGTAGCTCACAAGCGTTGCATTTTCCACTCCCGGAATATCGTGAATCCGGTTGACAAATGCTGTCCCGGCGTCTTTTGTGCGCAGCTCTGCTGTCAGCTCCATACCGGCGGCATTTATTGTTTTGGATTTTACTATGTAATGTTCAGCGCTCTGTTTCAAAATCTGCAAAACGGCCTCTTCCGTCTTCTCGTTCTTTAGTTCCAGGACTAGAATATAAGGACAGTTATGAATTTTTCGATTGGCAAACAACAGTAAAATTATTCCAATGACTGCCGAGCCAATCATGGCCAGGGGAATCATTCCCGCTCCTATCACAATACCGACGGCCAGCGCCCAGAATAAGAAAACAATTTCCACCGGCTCTTTGATTGCCGTTCGGAAGCGTACGATGGACAAAGCGCCTACCATGCCAAGGGACAGGACTACGTTGGATGTAACTGCCATGATAACAAGTGTTGTTACCAGAGAAAGCCCTACAAGCGTTAAGGCAAAGCTGTCGGAATACATTACGCCGGTCAGAGTCTTTTTATAGATAACAAAAATAAACAGGCTGATCACCAGGGCCGCTGCCAGTCCGATAAAAGTGTCAATCATAGAAAATTCCGATACGTTTTCCAGAAAACTTGATTTGAAAATATCATTAAAACTCATTTTTTTACTCCTATTCCAGTTCCGTAATATCCCTCCCACTACACTGGTTTGAGGGATATTACTGTTTCCAGTTCTTTTTAACCAAATCTGCGGCATGCGCCGTATTTTGAATATGCCTGCTGCCGGATTCCCTCTGTCTGCAGCAGGGATTGAATCACCTCCGGCAGAAAAGCATCATATTTCACTTCCAATATCATCTCGCCCGGATTGCCGGCCACGCCGATATCCGTCACGGCTTCTTCTAAAAAGCCTCTGTGAAAAAGCGTGCTTCGAATGTCGGAATCAAAGGTAACGCGGACATTCCCGGCCTTATATACATACGGTTCCCGCACATAGGAAACCAGAACCCTTGGGCGCAGCTGCTGGCTCTTCATTTTGCAGTACAGCTCCCGCACCAGACCGGAAGGATGGCTTATCATCCATCCCGTATCTCCGGCCAGCATTGCCCTGCACTCCTCCTCCATAAGTCCCGCATCTATTTTCATGCACAGACTGCTCCGTTTTATCTTTTTCTCCAGCGTAAGGAAAGAAAAATCATCATTGTAATAGCGGATGCGGAATTTTTCCCTCTTCTGCACGCCGTTTATTTTTTCGCGCAGGGCCTTGTCGTCCACATTGTCAAAGTAAATGCTCCGAATCACATACCGCCCGTCCGCTCTTGTATGCTCATCCGGCTTCATAACCGGGCGCAGCCTTTGGCGGAT
The DNA here is from genome assembly GCA_910574835.1 of Clostridia bacterium. Classification (GTDB taxonomy): domain Bacteria; phylum Bacillota; class Clostridia; order Lachnospirales; family Lachnospiraceae; genus Laedolimicola. The sequence goes on from CAJTDE010000048.1 coordinate 17,240, forward strand.
GGCATAATAATCGGCAAGACTGATTCGATATTTCAATTCATGCCGGTATGTTTCGTTCTTATCCTTCAACACAAACCCACTCCTTTCAAACGGTCCGTATTCTAAAGGTTACAATTCACACCTACGCCAGATTTCATAAAGTTTTTACTTTTTATAAGTGTGAATTGTAACAGGGACTGCCATTTAAAGTCGCCTTCGGCGAGAGGCAGTCCCTTTGGCCCCATAACTTCATTGGCTCCACACCAATCAGCGGAGTGATTGGCGTGGGCGTGAAAATTAGCTTCTAAAGTACAATCCCATGTACGGCTTCTATCAAATCCACCACCGCCGAACGCTTGACAAGAGAAACGGATTCTCCGTCCACAGCGGCCAGACAGTATTCCCCGTCATACCGGTACAGCTTTATCTCGATTTTGGGATAATTCTCATTTTCCAGATAGACCGTCAGACTGATTTCCTCCTTCCCGTCCGGCTGTTCTTCCGTAAAGCGGTCTGCCTCCAGGTACGCAAACGCCGTTCTTAAGTCTGAAATTTCCGTCTCTTCCTCCTGGTAATACCAGATCTGTTCTTCATCCCTTTCTTCCGAGGTAAATGTATACACCGTTCCGTCCAGAGAAATGTCCAGTTGTGTAATATCTGCAAAATCCGCCCACAGCACTTCGGGATGACGCAGGTCATCGTAAGCCGCTGCCATAAGATTCTGATATTCAACTCCCGTTATCTGATAGACAATCTGAGATTCCCCAACTCTTGCGTAGGCCGTGACTTTCTCCTCCGAGCTTTCGTCACTGCTTTCCTCTGTTTCCTCCGTTTTCTTCGTTTCCTCTGTTTCCTCCGTTTCTGATGCGGAATCCCTTTCCCTGGGATCACGGCTCACATGCAGTACGAAAGTGTCAAAGTTTTCTTCTCCGTCCTCATTTTCAAAGGAATAATCCACCGTAACCGTAAGCTCCGGCGCGTCCATTCCATAAGAAGCAAGCTCCTCCTCCGTTGCATTGTAGGTTACATAATCTATTGTGCCAAGGCTGCTGATACTGTTCAGATAGCTTTCCACCCGTGAAGTATCCAGAGGCTTCTTTTCCCCCTGCCGTTCCGTAAAATAAACGTCCTTCTCACTGTAGGTGTCCGCACTGTCTTCCTCATAAGCGAAGCTGTAATTTTCCTTTCCTTCAAACTGAACCCCGCTTATTTTTTCAAAATACGGTATCTCATCATGCCGAATCAGATCCCGCAGTTCGATATCAAACTGCTCCAGGGGATCTTCCTCTACCAGATAGGCATTGCCGTCCCCGATGGAGACATAACGCTTCTCGTCCATATTGCTGTAATTTCCAAGGAGAATCTCGTAGGACTGTTCCTCCGTTTCAAGCTGAATCCGGCAGATTGGTTCCTCCAGCCCATATTGGCCGTAGTCCTCTACCTCCCGGATGACAAAAGATACCCCGAAGGATGCAAATTGTTCTAACAGCCCGTTTATTTTTTCTTCATCTGCGGGAAATGCCTCATCCGCCTCATAGATCCATGTATCATCCTTACGGAAGGAAAAGCTTTTTGAATCAAGCTCCCAGGAAACAGATTTCACCGAATCTTTTGGAATCTCCAAAATAATTTCTTCGCTGTTTCGAATCTGCTCCTTATGCTCTTCATATCCCATAACGCCGAAGGTTGCGGTTAGGGCTGCTGCCAAAACTCCCAGAAGTATATAAATTTTCTTAGACCGTTTCATTCTGCACCCTCCTTCTTGCCGCAATGACGCTGATTCCAAAGCCCAGATATAGGAGCGGGAATACGCCTATCATCAGCACCTTCAGCAAAGATGCCGTGGATTCGCTGATGGTCAGATAATTGTAATTCAAGGATTTGCTGCGAATCGCCACTGCCTCACTTTCTCCTATGAGGGCAGATAAAACATTCATCCCCAGATCCCCATTGGCTCCTGAGGAATATGCATTATACATGTCATCCAAAAACTCAGAAGAGGAAAACCACACGATCTGCCCGCCGCTTTGATCCGCAGCGGAAATTCCCACCGCAAAGGGTCCGTCCGTATCTCCTTCCTCCTTCTCATAAGTGGAAATATCATATCCGGCTATTTTGCTGAAAGAGGCGGCAGAGGTAGTAAGAAGCTCCGTTACCGTGCCTTTCCCGGAATCTCCTGTCACCGTAAGCCCCTGGGCAATGGGTATAATCGGATAATAATGCTCCTCTATCAGAGAATTTGTTATCTCGCTGTCCGCCATTTCAGGAAGCAGCACATACGGAGCCTGGAAAGCATAGTATGCCCGGTCGCCCTCCACAACAATCCCTTCGGTCCGCTCCACCCCATAATCAGCCAGAAGGCCGTATAGGTTATCCAGGCTGTCATCCTCCGCAGGGCCTGCCATAACAAAAAGCTTTCCGCCGCCGGCCACATAATCGGACAGCATTTTTCCTTCCTCCTGTGAAATGTCACCGGACGGTCCGCAGATGAGAATACAGTCCGCTTCTTCCGGGATTTCATCTACGTTCAGCAGGGAGAGAGTGTGAAGCTCTATATTTTCCTTTTCCATCTGCTCCCGAAAAGAATCCGGCAGTTCTTTTTCTCCGTGTCCTTCCAGTACATAAACCTGGGGAAGCTCTTCATTTACCACATAATCAATTGCTGAGGTAATCGCACCCTCCCCGTCAAAGGAGGTGTTATAGGAGTAGGAATACATATCTGCCTCCTGTATATAAATGTCGCCGTAGCTGATAAAACGGCTCCGATCCCCACATTCCACAATCAGGCTGTTGTTCTCTACGGTCTCATCCGTATACTGGGCGGCAAAGGTGGGAAACACATCGGGATTCTTCTTCACGATCTCAATGTGTTCGGAAAGGCTGTCGTATTTACCGAGCAGGTTTTCCAATACTTCGTCCTCCTCATCGGACTGCACCACCCAATAGATGGCCACATCCTGCTCCAGTGCGTTGACAACTGCCTTGGTATTGCTGGTAATGGAGTAAAGCTTCGCGGAACTGATATCATATTTGGTTGCAGCCGACGGCAGGGCAGAAGTAAAAACATTGACTACAATCAATATGGCCAGTACAATGCCGGTAATCACCAGGGAATAGGAGCCTCCCTGCAGGGCTATTTTATGTTTCTCCGCTTTTTTCGGGAATTTCAGAATATTTTTGTATTTCATCAGTTATACCTCCTCTTTTCCAGAGATTGTACGGAGAGAAACAGGAAAAAGGCCGCAAAGGTTACATAATAGACAACCGCTGTCAAATCAAAGACCCCGTTTACAAAGCTGTAAAACCGCTCGAACAGGGAAAGCTTTGTGACGATTTTCGGCAGCAGGCCTTCGAATTTTGTTACATCCATATAAAAAGCCGCAATTGTAACGGCAAGCAGCACAAGCCCCGTTCCAAAGGCCAATCCCTCGTTTTTTGTCAAATGGCGGATCACCCATGCCAGAACAAAAATCATGGCGCAAATGACAACGGCGGATCCAAATGCCGTAGAGGAAATGTACTCGGAAAGACTGACACTGTAATAATTCAGCAGTATAACGGCAATCCCGATTCCGGCCGCAAAGCCCTGGCTGTCTGTTAAAGATGAGATAAACAGCCCAAGGGCCAGCAATGCCGCTCCCATAAGGAAAAAAGCTGCAATCGATCCATAGGAGGTCAAAAGATATACATCGCCGAACTGTGAAAATATCAGCGGATACAGGCAAATGATACACAGGGGAATAAAATAAACAATCAGAAGTGCCAAATACTTTCCCATAATGACCTGTGCGGCGGTAATGGGAAGGGAATATAAAAGCTGGTCTGTCTTCTGCTTCCGCTCCTCCGCAATGACCCGCATGGTCAGAATCGGCACAATCACAACAAATACAAGACAGCCAAAGCTTAATACATATTCAAAATTGCTGACGGCCGCCTGGAGATTGTAGAGCATGGAGCCGATTCCGATAAAGGCCAGCAAAAAAGCGCCGAATAGATAGGCTGTCAGGGAGTGAAAATAAAGCCTAAGCTCATGCTTCAATACCGCAGTCATTTTTCATTCGCCTCCTTTTCCTTTACAATCTCAAGCCTTTCCTCCGAACCGGGGCCGCCCTCCGTAAGTTCGATAAAGACGTCCTCCAGATTTGCTTTCTTTACGGCCATTTCAAAGAGGGGCTTTTTCTTTTTGGCAAAGGCTGAGAATACGGAGCCGGATACTTCATAAATATTGTCATGATCCGTCCGCAAATGCGCCACATGAAAGCCGGTGTTCCTTGTTTCTACAAGTATCTCCGTGATGTGCCCTGTTTCCGCCAGAATTTCCCTGATTTCCTCCTCTTCCATTTGAACGGTAATCAAGATCTCACCCGGCGCAAGCAGCCGTTTTTCTAATTGTTCCGGGCCGTCAAAGGCAATCAGCTTTCCTTTTGCAATAATCAGGATTTGATCACAGATAGCCTGAACCTCGGAAAGTATATGAGAGCTGAAAATAACGGTATGGTTTTTTCCCAGCTCTTTGATAAGAGCGCGGATCTCTATGATCTGAATGGGATCAAGACCCACGGTAGGCTCATCCAGGATAATGACCCTTGGATTTCCCAAAAGGGCCTGTGCGATTCCCACCCTCTGCTTATATCCCTTGGAGAGCGTCGAAATACGCCGGTTTTCCATCTCCGCAATTTTTGTCTGCTCCATTACATCGGCTATCTGCTGCTCCAGCCCGGTTCCCCGCAGTCCTTTTGCCTCTCCCACAAACCGCAGATATTCCTTTGGCGTTTCCGTCATGTAAAGGGGCGGCTGCTCGGGAAGATAGCCGATGAGTTTTTTCGCTTTATCCGGTTCCTCAAAGATGTCGTAACCGTCAATCTTTACGCTTCCCTCTGTGGCGGACAGGCATCCGGTCATAATATTCATGGTTGTGGATTTTCCGGCCCCGTTGGGTCCCAGGAATCCATATACATGACCCTCGTCGATCTCAAAGGAGAGATCGTCAACGGCCGTTACGTCTCCGTAGCATTTTGTTAAATGTTCTACTGAAATCATTGTAGGCCTCCTTGCTGCTTTTGTTTTTTTGCATCTGCCTGCCAAAAGATGCAGGCTGTGTCGGCTTCCCTTACGATACCAGCACGGCCTTAAGCTTACCTAAAGAAGCCTGTGAACAGTCTGTGAAATAAGGGGCGGGCGGCGGCAGACTGCCACAAAGGTAAAAAAATCCCCGCAGGAATCAATGTCTTGGCGCATTGCGTTTCCTGTCGGGGATATTTGTAAGTTTGTAAGCATGTTTTAGGAGGTCAGCTTTTCTCCCATGCTCAAACGATCCATCTGCTTTTGCAGTTCTTCCATTTTCTTTCTGATTTGTTCCTGTGTTTTTTCATCGCGGCACTGTATCGCAAGAAGCATCTGCATATTGAGGGTGTATAATTGCTCTTTTAAACCGCTCAGGGTAATGCGGACGCCCTCAGACGGGGCTTTTTGTTTATGATATTGATTCATGAATTGTCTCCTATTCTAGTCGCTGCGCGACGGCACTGAAGGGTAAAGGTTTGCGGCTTTACTGCTTTAACTCCACCTTGAATCCGATGGTCTGTTCCTTTTTATATGCGGCAATATCTCCATGATGATTTTTGGCGATTGCTCTGGCAATGGACAGGCCCACGCCAAAGCTTCCGTCAAAGCTTCGCGACTTATCGCCGCGGTAAAAACGATCAAACAGCCTGTCAAGCTTAAGGCTGTCCACATTTCCATATGTGTTTTCAACCTTGATGACCGGGTGGCGTTTCCCATAGACCGTAACTTCTATTCTGCCGCCGTCGTCGCAGTATTTCACTGCATTTTCCAGAAGAATCGCAAGGAGACGGCGGATCAGTCCTTCGTCGCCGCAGTACTCTGCCAACGGCTCCACCCTGGCTGTCAGGTGTTTTTTCCGTTCTGCTGCCAGGGTCTGAAATTCGGATACGGTGTCTAATACCGCTCCGCTCAAATCAAAGGGCGCAATGCTTAGGTTGGCGTGATCCTCATCCATTCTGGATAAGGTAACCAGTTGATTGATCAGGGTACGCATTCTCTCGCCTTCGCTTCGCATATCGTCAAGCCATTCATTTTTTCCGACTTCTGATTCCACGATATCCAGGTCTGATAATATCAGTGTAAGAGGCGTCTTTAATTCGTGATTGGCATCTGTGATAAACTGCCTCTGCTTTTCATAGCTTTCCGCAACCGGATAAACGACTCTCTTTGAAATAAGGATAATCAATACCAGGACGGCTATCCCGCTTCCCACTAAAGTCAGGAACGCGGTCAGCAGAAAACGGCGGGACATCATGCGGTTCATTTCACCGTTTACAAATACGATTGCAGTTTTATTCCCTGACTGGAAAATGCAGAAACGGTAATCGAATACCCAGCCTCTTTCACGTTTTTTTTCCAGTGCGTGGTCTACATATTCCTGGGATTCTGCTTCTGTGATGGAAAAAACAGATTCTACATTTACCTGTTCAATCTGATGGTCCTCTCCAAGCCATGTTGTAAAAAAGCGGGTGCTGAAAGGGGTTTCTTTTGTAATAATGTCCATGTGCGGCGGGCCGCCGGAGGGAAAGGGCCGCCCTCCCTTATCCTGTCTTGGAAAAATACCGTCATTTGAAACTATGGCGTCTGCCAGTGTATCCATTGTGTGATTTAGCTGCATATGGTTCATTACGTACATGACTGCAAAGATGACAATGAGTACGGAGAATACGGAAATGGTGGAGATCAGGATAAATTTTCTGCGTAAGCTGTAAATCATGAGTTCCTCTTTTCCGGCACAGCCAAAGGCCGGCGGGTATCGCTGTGTCATTCGGGTTGATTTGTGCTGCTGCTTTTAAGGGATTTCCTCCAGTATGTATCCTGCGCTGCGGATGAAACGGATTTCCAGAGGCGCATGTAGCCGGCTGATCTTTTTTCGCAGATTGGAAATGTGTACCCATACCACGCTGGTATCCACGTTGCTGTCCCATCCCCAGATGTGTGATATAAACTGATCGGTGGGTATAATCATATGGGGCTTTAGCATCAGCATTTCCATAATCTGAAATTCTTTGCCGCTCAATGATTCTATGCCTTCTTTATAGCTTAAGCCGTATGTGGAGCGGTTGAGAAATACGTCTCCCAGAGCCAGCAGGTCCGGGCAGTAGTTGTCCTTCCGCCTCAGCATGGCTCTTGTTCTTGCCAAAAGCTCGGAGGCCGCGAAGGGCTTCGGAAGGTAATCGTCGGCTCCGGCGTCCAGGCCCTCTACCCGCTGCTCCACTTCTGTGCGGGCGGTTAGAAAGAGAGCTGGGGTTGTGATCTTTTTCTTGCGTAATTTCTGTAATACCTGTATGCCGTCATAGCCGGGCATCATGATATCCAGTATCAGGCCGTCGTATTCTTCTGTCTCCGCATAGGCCAGGGCGTCGGCGCCGTTTGATACGCCGTCTGCGATGAATTTGTTGCTTTCAAAGATGTGTATTAGTGTTTTCAGCAGTCTGGGATCATCTTCTGCTATCAAAAGTCTCATGTTGTCACCTCGTTTTTGCTCGTATCTTGTCGGAAGAGGTCTGCGTGTCCCGCATGGGGGAATTTGCAGGACGCTCTTAGGGTATATCTGACCGGATATTCACAGTCTGGTAAGTATAGTTTATCACATCTGGCTTAAGGGAGGCTAAAATTATTGATCAAGATAGCCGGTTGATTCTCTTTTCAAAAATCAATCGGCTCCCTGCAATCCCTTTCATTTTTCATCAATAATTATCATCCAGAAACATTTCAGTATCACGGTATGGCAAAACCGAAGCGTAAAATGTATATCGACGACATTATCCCGGACGGAATCTAACACTCTTACCTTATACTTGCGACGTAAATGTCGTAACTTTATTATGAACTTTCTGCGGTGATATTGATAATTTTAAAAAATCGTGGTATACTATACAAGAAAGTAGCGACGCATTCGTCGCAAGTACGAGGTGAATGTAATGATTAAACGAGATTCATATTTGAATCGTATGATTCATCATATGTGGAACGGCGAAGTCAAAGTAATCACTGGCATCCGCCGCTGCGGAAAGTCGGTATTGCTGTTTGACTTGTTCTATGAGTACCTTCTCTCACAGGAAGTTCAGGAAGACCATATCATAAAAATCGAACTGGACCAGAGACGTTACTATAAGTTCAGAAATCCAATCACACTTTGTGAATATGTCGAGGACCTTGTTTCCGGAAAGAAAGACGAGAAGTTCTACCTTTTCATTGATGAGGTCCAGCTTACCACAAAAGTGATTGATAAAGAAAATGGCGGCATCGAGGTTTCCATCTATGATATGCTGAATGAACTTAAGGCATATAAGAATTTGGATGTATATGTGACCGGCAGTAATTCAAAAGGATTGTCTAAGGACATTGCTACAGAGTTCCGTGGCCGTGCTACCCAAATTCATGTATTTCCTCTGTCCTTTGAGGAGTTTTACTCTCATGTAGGTGGTGACGAGCGAAAGGCTCTGGACACCTATATGCTTTATGGCGGCATGCCACGTTTACTGGCATTAACAGACGAAAAGGACAAAAAGGATTATCTTTCCTCTCTGTACAGCGAGCTGTATGTAAAGGATATTGTTGAGCACAATAGTATCGAACGTGAGGATATTCTGAATAACATTCTGGATTTTCTCGCCTCACATATCAGCTCCTTGACCAATCCTACGAATATTGCTAATGCGCTGACCAGCATGAAGAATGAAAAGGTCAACTCCACTCTGGTCTCCAGCTACGTGCAGCATATCATCGATTCATTCCTCATTTCGATGGCCAAGCGCTATGATGTGAAAGGAAAGACCTATTTCAAATATCCGAACAAATATTACTACACGGATATCGGCCTTCGTAATGCTCGATTGAACTACCGTCAGTACGATCCCGGTCATATTATGGAGAATATCATTTACAACGAACTTCTGCGCAGAGGATATTCCGTTGATGTTGGTGTTGTAACTGACCGTACCGGCGGTGCAAATGTGCAAAAAGAAATTGATTTCGTTGTAAACGATGCAGATAAAAAAATCTATATCCAGTCAGCTTTTCAGATGGATACAGATAAAAAGGAATCCTCTGAGCTTGCATCGTTGATCCTGACAAAGGACTTTTTCAAAAAAATCATTGTTCGCATGGATATTCCTCACAATTTCTATGATGACAACGGAATTTTCCATTGCAATCTAATAGACCTACTGCTTGGTCGTGTAGAGTTATTCTAACCAATAAACCAAGCTGATACTGTTAATACTAATCACCAACCCCCACTTCAAGTGGGGGTTTGAAAAACGCCCCCAAGGGCTCTGTTACTGCTCGCCTGAAAGGCGGGTATCGCAAGCTTATATTACTTGCT
>CAJTDE010000049.1 GCA_910574835.1 Clostridia bacterium
GACACCACACAGGATGATTTTTCCGCAGGCATTGGTCTTGCGGCAGTGATAGCGGTGGATGCAGAAGTTCTTGGCATTATAAAAGGTGCCTTTATGATACCAATCAGAAAGACGGTGAGCTTTCACCTCTTTTGAAATAGTGGTAGGGTCCTTGCAAAGGAATCTGGCGATATCCTTAAAAGAGGTACCTTTATTCAATTCATTTTCAATATAGATACGGTCATTAAGAGTAAGATGTTTCTGGTTACCAGGGATATATTTACTCATGGAGTTTCTCCTTCTACTGCTGTCAGAAGGAGAGACAACTATAACATTTCTGTATGAAAGAGTAAATATGAACTGTGTGGGAGTAAATTCAGTTCTTCATAAGAAGAGTAGAATTTAAAATTTCATTTTACGACTTTATCAAAATTTCCCACATCTATTGACTTGGTTCCGGTTTTCTGTATATAATCCATGTAACAGAAGCCCCCGCACCTCTCAACGATGTGTCCCAGGGGGCACATTTTAAAAGAAATAGGTGACGCATTTTGAAGAATCCACATAATAAGTATGAAAATGAACGATGTTTAATATTTGATGAATCTGGTAATCTTGGAAATTCCGGAAGGTATTTTGTAATTGCATGTATTGATACCAAAAACTATAAGTCATTACATAATGTTATGAAAAACAAGCTCCGTATTGCCAAAAAGCAGTTCCCGGAACTGGCACTTTTACATTCTAACGAAATAAAGGCAAAAGAAGCTTATCCCTGCATCAAATACCATATCCTTGAAACTATTGCTAAAAAGGAATTAAGCATCTCATATATCGTGGCAGATCTTAAGCATGTAAAGCCTGCATTATTGAAAGAAAAAAATATTTTTTATAATTACTTGATGAGATTACTGATTGACCGCTTAGTCTCACAGAAAGATAACGGAAATACAATAAATATTATCTGTGATAACCATACAAATAAGGTTGGCTCTGTTAATTCATTTGAAGAATATATTAAGCTTCACTTGATATACGAAAAAAACTACGATATACAATTAAATGTTGAATATATGGATTCTGATGATAGGCACGCCTATCCTGTACAAGCAGCGGATTATGTTGCAAATGCTCTTTATGGTTATTTTGAATATACGGACGGGCTCTATTATAGCCAATTCAAATCATGTATCGATAAAAAACTAAAATTTCCGAGTAAAACTTTTTCTACATAAAGCCTTGATTTTTTTGCACCTACATGGTATTATTATTGAACAAACAACATATAATGAAGTTGGATGGGTGCGTAAGCCTATACTAGTGTGCGAATATTTTAAGCATAAGTTGCCTATGTGGTAACCACTATTATAGCCGCACCCATTTCCTTTTATATTTACAAAAATCAAAAACCGCCCCAGCACGCCAATACCGGGACGGTTCCAGATACTATACATTGGACTGTATAATATCCACCTCACAGCGATATTATACCACAGTCCTCTGTAAAATGCACGAATTTTATAAGAAAGGACTGATTTTTATGCCAGTTTACAAGGATGAAAGCAACAATGGGACCTGGTACGTGAAATGTGTTTACGAAGATTACACCGGAACCAAGCACCAGAAAAAGAAGCGTGGCTTTAAGCTTCAGAGAGAAGCCAAGGAATGGGAAATGAACTTCCTACTTAAGCAAGGAGCCCAACCCTCTATGCCGTTTTCTGCTTTGGTGGATCTCTATCTGGAGGATAAAAGGGAACACAGCAAGCAGATTACTTATGAAACGAAAAAGAACCGTCTCGAAAAATGGATTTTGCCATACTTCGGGAAAAAGCCCTCTGACTCCATTTCAGCTACGGATGTCCGAAAATGGCAAGCGGAGCTAAAAAACTCCTTAAATGCAAATGGTGCCCCTTTATCCCCAGGATACATGCAAAACCTGGTCACAGAGCTTTCCAGTGTATTTAACTTTGCCGTAAAGTTCTACGGACTATCCGTGAATCCCTGCCGAATTGCCGGAAACACCGTAGGGAAGAAACAGAAAAGCCTTTCGTTCTGGACAAAGAGCGAATTTGACCGGTTTATAGAGACCTTTGACCATGCCGATCCTTATTATACGGCCTTTCTGGTTCTATATTATTGCGGCATCCGTATAGGAGAACTGGAAGCCCTCACAGCAGGTGATATTGACGCAGGTAGTGCTACGCTTACCATAAACAAAACATACCATTTAATCAATGGGGAAAGTGTTGTCACTCCGCCTAAGACAGCCAAGGCCAATAGAACTATTATAATGCCGCCTTTTCTAGTCAGCCGGATAAACACACACCTGACCCATTTATACCGCCCCGATAGCTCTACAAGGCTGTTTACGGCCTCTCATTCCTCTTATGCCAGACAGCTAGAGGAGCACACAAAAGCGGCCGGAATCAAGCGTATACGGCTCCATGACCTAAGACATTCTCACGCCTCACTACTCATAGAGCTTGGCTTCTCTGCACTTCTGGTTTCGGAACGGCTCGGCCATGAAAACGTATCAACCACCCTGGATATCTATTCCCACCTCTTCCCCTCTAAGCAGTCCGAGGTAGCCGAACGCCTGGAACTAATCTGTGCTGAAAACGACTATTAATCAGGACACAATCGGGACACAAAAAATAGGCAGAATAAAAACGCACTGCAAAAACAGCCTATATTTTTCATAAAATACATAGAAAACAGCCAAAATTTCCAGTGAAAATTGCGTATGCGATTCCCGTTATCTGCTTAAGGAAAGCCTGGAATGTTACAGTTATCAATATTCCTGGCTTTTTATTTGCAATTATACTGTCTCACATTGGCACCGCACTGATGCCAAGTCATCTTCCTTCTGCTAAACCCCAATCCCGGACAAAAGATTATGGAAAAAATCAAGTAAATACGGCGCGCATTGCCGTACAAAAGTAATGAATGCTGTCAAATTCGCCGCATCCCCCAGATACCCTCGGATTGTTTCCCAATTTCCCTTAGTTGTATCCCGCTTCATCTTTTTGAGCAGAGACTTTATTTTTCTGCGTTCCCAAAAAGATATGGTTTTATTCTGGGAAAAAAGCTCCATAACACTCCGGATATCTTCCATAGACTGCCGTTCTACCATATCCGTATCACGAATTGCCTGTGCAAGCCTTTTGATCTCCTGCGGTTTCTGAAACTGAATGACCGCATTGCCGCTTCCGGTTGAAATAGCAAAATTTCCTCCCTGCACCACATTCACTGTCTCTATGCTGCAATATCGCTCCACCTCCTTTTCCGGAGCCAAATACGTTTCCTTCAGCAGTCTTGCCGGAGATATGTACTTCTTTATTTCAGAGATGTAGATTTCCTCCTTTTTGTCCCGGTACTGCTGCAATACATCCTCATAGGGAATCCTGCCTTCCTGTCCGTCAATCCTACAGCAGATCACCTCTTGACAGGAAATATTCATCTCACCCAGAATCTGCCAAACCAATGCCCGAAACTCCTCCATATACTGACGGCTGTCATAAACTGCCATTACGTAAATGTCCAAAGAGGTCTCGCTCATCTCCGCCAAGGCATAGCTGCTGCCCCTCCCAAAGCGCGCTCCCGTCCGCCAGACACAGCTTTGATCCAGCTCCGCACTTTTGCGGATCATCAGACGGTGTATCACATTATTGGGAATATAGTTGCCTCTCCAGCAAAGATGCAAGGCTTCCTCCTTTGAAAATGCATCCACCGTATCCGGCGGGGTCTTATCCATCTTCATAGGGATCATCTCAACGCCATTCTGCATATTAAGAGAAATCTCAAAATTCCGCATAACATACAGAATAAATTCCGTCTCCTGCGGAGTATACACCTTATCCGGCATAATATCCTTACTGTCCGTGGCCCGCAGTGCATCTTTGATTAATTTGTGAGACAGAAACCCGCCTGAAGGAGTGCGCAGAATCAAACGATATATCCCATTCGTCAACCAGGCCGGATTCAAAACCCGGACATTTTCCAAATGAGTATTCAGTTGATTGGAGGAATAGAAATAAGCAACGCCAAGCTCTTTGAACCAGCTCAGCATATCTCTTTGTAAGTCAATCTCTTCAATATGATTCCGAATACAAATCCCCTGGTATTCTTCCTCCGAGATATAATCCCTCTCCATGCACTCCAATTCCTGTTTTATCCCGAGCATGTCCGCATTTACCATAAAATTACTTATGCAGGCCGGAACCTCGTTTTGAATCGCCTTTATTAATTCGGACACTCCCTGTTCTCTGGGCCATTTTGCGGAAGTTTTGATTACACATCGCAGCGCCGGATTAATTTCCCGCAGACTTCTCTCATTTACAGACACATTGTTATTTTGATCTGCTTTGTTCAAGGCCAGGAGCACCGGACAAGTTGGTGCAAATGCCTTTACATTTTCCAACCACCGGGCCGCTTCCCGATCAATATCGCTGTCATTGCGGATTTCGCATACCACTACATAGACAGTGTGGGCTGTCAGAAAACACCTGTGCATGGCGTGCATAATCTCCTGGCCTCCGAAATCCAAGATCCTGAGAGCTAAATTTTCACCATCTACTGCTGTAAACCACCTACAAGTCCGGATCCCGTCCGTAGCCTGAGTGTTTTCCTCAAATTCATCCTTTATAATGCGATCAATCAGAGAGCTTTTACCTGCCGCACCGTCTCCCAGGAAAATCACTTTACACTCCTTTATATTTTCCTGCCGGCCGCTGTAATATCGCTCAATAACCTCCCTGCTCTGTCCAAACAGACCCAAATCTCCTTCATCTAAACGCGCTCCAAATAGATGAATGCCTTCCTTATCATATATATTCTCTAAAATGAACTCTAACCCTGTTTGTACCAAACTGTAAGGGATTTTCTTAATTCTACAATTACACAAATCAATATTCTTCAGTTTTGAAAGTTCATGTAACCAATCCGGCAGCTCCATTGAAGGACCTAATGCATTAAGTATTGACAGACTCTCCAAATTTTTGCATTTTCGAATAACCGCCGGTAATTTGGAATATTTTTTATTCCCATTATAATGCAGCGTAATATCCTTTAAAAGAAGATTATCTGCCAATACTTCCGGAAGCTCTTCTTGCCAGACATCTACCGTCAAGTATTCCAAATTCTCTATCATTCCCAGCCAAGTTAAGTCTCCCGTTGTTTGCTCTAAGTTGACCATATACAAATGCTTTAACCACTTTATTTCATCCGGAGGAGCTATCGAACAATTTTGGCTTTTAAAATAGGTTACATGTTTTTCTCTCCATCCAATGACAAATGACCTCTTGTGATCATAAATAGCATCCCTTATATTTGAATATTCCTCTAAACTGCAGCCATGCTCCTTGGCATATTCTGCTATCGCATTTACTGCTTCCCGCTCTGTCATAAAGTATATCCTCCCTCCGCAATATGCAAAGAACAGACAAAATCCCCAAAACATATAGTTTTGGGGATCGAAATCCATATCTGAAACCTCGCTTGTCTATCTCTTGCATAGTTCCAAACGCCCAAAATACAGCATTTTCAAGCAATTTGTCAGTTACTTGTCAGTTATCTACCCCCACGTGTACGCTCTCACATTATTTTGATTATATCACATGACTGCTTTTGTGTCACCACTTATTGGATTTTATAACTGCTCAAACTGTACATGTTCAGACTGTCCGGACAGATAAACGTCATCAATCGTCTGCACCATCTTCTTTCCCTGCACGATATGAATCGCTTTCACATAGTACGACTGCCCCCGTGATGCACGACCGCAAATATTCCCGTTCCCCCAGTCTGCCGAACGCCTCAAGTTGAGTGTGCCGTCACAAATGACCGTCACTCTCATTGTTCCCTGTGGAATGATGGTCTTGCTTTCCTCCTGCTTTGTATTTGCCCCATTTCCGGCGTTTTCGGTCTCCGGTGTACTCTTTTCCGCCTCTGCCCCGTTCTGCCCGTCTGTGGCGGTCTCTGCGCTCTCTCCGGTGGCTTTCTGTGCCTCCTGCTGCCCGTCGCATCCTCCGGAATCCTGCCCGCTTTTTTCCGGCTCTGTATTTGCCCCATTTCCGGCGTTTTCTGTCTCCGGTGTACTCTTTTCCGGCTCTGCCCCGTTCTGCCCGTCTGTAGCGGTCTCTGCGCTCTCTCCGGTGGCTTTCTGTACCACCGCTCCCGTGACCGCTGCTGCCGTCTCTGCGTCCACCGTTCCGACTGAATGACCACTTTCATCAAACACCGGAACGCTACCATCCGGATTTGTTTTCAATGCTCCCTCCGGAACATTGTCAGTCAGCCCTCCGACGATTTTTCCGTTTTCATCCCAAACGGTGAGGGTCTCGTCCTTTGCTGCTGCCCGCAACGCCCCCTCAATGGTTTTGTATTCCTTGCACTCCTCTTTCTTGAACTGCGTTCCTTTGCCTAAATAATATAACATGAATCCGTCCTCCTTATTTCTTTTTCAGATATTTGCTTGAGCAGAATCCCGTGATTCCCTTATAGACCACATAGAGCCATTTCACGCCGGAAACGTCCGTATAATATCCATAACACTGAACCCTTTCCCCGTGCTGCATCTTTGCAAGTTCGGTCTTTCCCGTTCCTGCCCCTGCCCGCAGAGACAAAAAGTCCGACGCTGTGACTTCATATGTTCCGGTGAGGCTCTTATCCTTGCCCTGTGCAGCATCAACCTTTGTGACTACCGTTGCCCCGTTTGAGGCGTTCTGCTCCGTCGTTGTTGCCTTTGCCCCCGTTGTCACATTTGTTGCGGTGTGACAGGAATCATTGAGCAGGATGTCGCCCTCAAGCAGATACGCATCGCCTGTCAGATATTTGCTTTCTGTCAATACCTCGAACCCCGCAGCCTTTAAAGCTGCCCGCAGATTTCCAGTATAACAATAAATGCTCACGTCTTTCAGCTTTTGGATCCCCAAACGATAACCCGCAGCCTTTACGATTGCAGCCACGCCGGAACTGCAGTCAGCCTCGCAAGCGACCGTGATTCCTGCGGGGTCGTAACCGCTCGCTTTCAAATGCTGCCAAAAGGTATGCCGTTCACTTTGGTCATACCCGATTTTATTGTTCTTTGCTGCTGCCACCGCCATATCCGAAATCATTTTCCGGACTTTCGCATCCGGATGACGGAGAACGCATTTCCACGGGCGGTTATACCACTTAATCAACGCCCATTCCCCTCCGGTCTGGTCTCCCGCTTTCCCGCCTTTGTATCTGTTATTTTCATCATGTCCGCAGTTTGAAATCATTCCATCCCCTCCGTTTCTCCATTGCCTAAATCATCCTCCGGTTTTCCGTTCACAAGTTCCTGCATCGCCTTGTTGCTTTCAAGCATCCCTTTCATTTTCTCAAGTGCCTCGTCAACCATCATGCTGAACATTTCAAAAGAGATCACCTGTGCAAACCATGTGAACCTTGCCACGAACATGTCGTATACATACCGCAGTTTGATTTGACCCGTACCACCTCCCAGTTCCTTTTCTGCTTTCGTGACCGCATAGAGCAGCCATTCCCTCACCTTTTTCAACTGCTTGTCGGTCGGCATTTTCACGAAAGTATATACCGCATACCCTCCCGCTGCTGCCACCGCTGCAAATGCCACAAACACAAACCAGTTCTCCGTGATGAATTTCATTGTCATTCCTCCTCACATTGCTCCGGCTCGTTCTCATGTTGTATTTCTGATTCTCTGTCTGACCTCTTTCTTGTTACCGTCTTAACGGATTTTATGAGTGCCATTGCCCCGCCCTCGACTGAAAGAAATCTGAATACATTTTCAATCAGCGTGGACGGCTCTGACCCTGTTCTCACAAACACAAATATCATCACGACTGTAAAGATAAAAGCTGCAAGAATCATCGCAATCACAACACGATTCATGAACTGACCGGAGACCTTTTCTTTCTTTTCCGCTGCCCGCAATGCCATCCGCTCCATTTTTTTCCGATGTCGGATGTATCTGCGACGCTCGCTCTTGGTCATCCTCATTTTTGTTCCTCCAAACGTGCCGTTGATTCCTGCCTGTTTCCCGCCCTCCTGTTATTGGTCGGATTTTTCCCCGTCCAGTCTCTTGTGATAACTTTTCAATGACTGCTCCACCGCCACGACCCTCTCACGAAGGTTCTGCACCTCTGCGTTGGTCTCACGGTAATCACGTTTGATGTCCTTGACATCGTCCGCAATATCCTCAAGTTTTGTCATCAAAAGCGTGTGTGTTGATGCCCTGTCCTCCGTCGCCTGCTCCGTGTCTTTCCGTTCATTCCTGTTCTTTGAGGAAATGCCGAAAAAGATTGCAGCAGCAACAGAGATTCCGGACAACAAAAGTGAGATTTCAACCGTCAACGTCTACTCCTTTCCGAACGTCTCAACGTCGTCGGTGTCAACGATTCTCCGCAAATGATACTCCATGACATCCAGTTCCCTTTCTGCCCCGTCCACCATCTGACGGAGTTCCTCTTTGACCGCCTCCTCGACCTTTGAGCGTTCAATGGTTTCCTGCTGTTTCCTCACGATTTCAGACAATCCGGTCGTTATGCCACATAACCGTGAGATTATTTCAAGCGTTGTCATGCGCCCTCACCGTCCGGATATTCCTCTCCGGTGATGTAGGCATATTCCTCCGCTGAAATACTTCCTTTCTGCACACGTTCGGCGACCTGTGCTTTTGTCAGCTTTTCGCCGACATACAATCGTTTGATGCTTTCCGCAAGTATTCTCATTAGATGATTCCCTCCTCAATCAACTGCATTGTGTACTCGTCGATGACCGCCCCTTTCTGAAACTCCGTGACGGATGCGACGATTCCCTGCGTGTTCTCTGCAACGACCTGCTGCATGAGTGCCATCTGATGATATTCCTCAAGCGTCAACTCCCGCTCCTCCCGCAGCCATCCGGTCACTTTTGTTCCGTCCGGTTCTGCCCTTGTCTCCCGTTTTATGTTCCGTCTCTGATACACCGTTGTCGGCGACTGCTGCGTGTCGAACTCCTCCGGTCTCTCCGTCTCCGTTCCGAACACTTCTCTCCATTCTTTCATGCTTTCCTACTCCTTTCATTCTATAATATTTACAACTATAACATTTCCGTGGCGCATCTTTTGGAACACCGACCGCAGGTTCCCAAAATCCTCCCCAACAATGACCGTTTGATCTGCTGTCTCCCGCATGAATTGAACAATAAAACATTGTTTCTCCCTTTGACTGCATTTCCTTGTTTTTCTTTTTGCTGTGATTTGATACAATTTTCTTTAACTTCTTTACATTCACATGGGGCTTTACCCTCTGCAAATACATTTCATAGGTGTCCGTGTGCGTGAGATAACCCATGTATGACAGGATAGCCGTTGCATCATACCATGTGATGACATCTTTCTTTGACACCCTGTTCACTTTCCTCGTGCAGCTTAACATGATGGATTCTCTCAAAATCGTTCTGTCCTTGTGGAACTCGAACCCCATGAAATCAAGTGGTCTCCCTTTTACCTTTCCGGATTTCCGCTCGACATACTCAAACCGGAACACTTGCCAGTTCCCTTTCATTTCAAGGTTGAACCTATCCCGCAGAAACAGGGCGATTGACTGCTGCATCCGGTGTAATTCTTTTTTATTCCTCCCGAACACGACCATATCATCCATGTACCGGATATAATGCACCGCACGGAGTTCCTCTTTGATGTAATGGTCAAGGGGCTGCAACATGAAATTCGCAAGCCATTGTGATGTATAAAACCCCAACGGCAAACCTTTGTTGTCTTTCCGGTCGTCACCTGCCGGATTTCCCGCCCCGTCTATTATCAGATTGAAGATATGCAGCATCCTCTTGTCTCTGATTTTCTTTGCAAGCCATTCTTTCAAGACGCTATGGTCAACGCTCTCGAAAAAGTGCCGAATATCCATCTTGAGGATATATTTGCAATTCTTCCCGTCTGTCCTTATCCATTTTTCGATGTACTTCTTTCCGTAATGTGCGCCCCTGTGCGGAACGCTCCCGCACGAAAACTCATACATCCCCTGCATGAATATTTCATAACAAGCAGATACCACAATATGATGAACGACCTGCTCATAATTGTATCGTGGCTTTTCAATATCCCTCGCTTTTTTCGTCGTTCCCTCGTTGATTCTGACTTTCCCGTGGTTCGTCGGTTTCCATGCTCGCTCCGGAAAAGGTACGTCGTACCCCTCCGGTGCGGTATTGGATAGCTGCTCGATGACCAAATTGACGTGTGATTGAATGTTGCCCGGATTCAATATCGCAGCGACATCCGGTCGGTTGTTTTTCCCCCGTGCTGCCGTGTGAAATTTCTTCTCAACATTGCCATGCTCTAACATGGGCTTATACAGGTTATTGACGGACTTTTTACCCATCTTTCTTATCACCTCAAGGACTTTCTGTCTGAACTTACTCGCCCCTGCCTGCATCGGTACAATTTCCACTGGTTAGGCGTATTTCAACGCCCTGCGGTGTAGGGAAACGGTGTGCTTTTGGTTATACGCTCCGTCATTGATAAGATTGGCTCGCCACGATGTTCGTGTTCACGTTCGTCGCAGGGTTGTTCACATTCCAGTACGACAAACCGCACTTCGACCCGTTACTGCGGTTGCCACCGAACAGGGCAAGGACGCACACCGAATCCCCTGTCACGTCGGGTCATCGGCTTTTGATTCATGACGGAGATTTTATCACAAAAATTTTCATTTGTGCGTAAAATACGCCGTGTTTCCACTATCGTGGAAATTCTGAAATCTCCGGAACACTCGGAGGGCAAGCCCTCCGAACCTCCCTTTGCGGGGGGATGGCTCCCCCCGTTCCCCCCTGCTGCTTACGCAGCTTGCACAGGTGGTTTACAAGAAAGGCTCGCCACGATGCTCGCGACCACGTCCGTCGCAGGGGCGCTCACATACCAGCACGACAAACCGCACTTCGACCCGGAACCGCGGTCGCCACCGAACAGGGCAACAGCGATAATCGCATTGTTGAACCAACACCCGTCACATTCGTATGTGGTCTCACTTCCGGACACAGCGGTCGGAATCCTGCCGATGTCTGACGCAAGTTCCATCCGTGAGATATATCCTCCGGATGTACCGCCCACGGTCATTCCCGTGTTGATGTACCCCGTACCCTCCGAATTATACGGAGGAACGGGCTTGATATGATACACGCCGTTAATGAGCAGCAGCCCTCGTAGCCGTTTCCAATAATTCCCGAAAAAGTTTTCGCAATAGAACATCTTTACCGCTGCCGTCGTGGATGTGCTGCCGAAAAACTGACCTTTGCCGTTGAGCGTTCCTGTCTGCAGGAACTTCTCGGAATTGCTGCATCCGCTCCCGAATTTTGTCTGCGAGTTCGTATGGCAGGAAATCATCGTACACATTTCATACATGAGGTTGATTTCCGAAAATGATAATTTATCCCACCTGTCGCCGTTCTGCTGCGCTGCCGTGGTCTCCTGTGCGTCCGTCTGTGACGCTGTCGGTGTCTGACCGGACAATGACCTCATTCGGTTATTGATGACCGCCCCCTCATACATCGGGAAATAGGTCACGGGCAAAATGTTCCCGTCTGCGTCCGTGTGGGCGTATGCCTTGTATGTGTCATCATACTGCGTTTCGCAGAAGATCACATAATCATAGTTCGCTATGGAGTACCGCTTGACCCAAATCAGAGGGATTTCAGACATTGCGTTCCCGCCATATGACACGTTCGCAATATCCGACGACCCGCCTGTCAGTTTCAAGGTGTGGTTTTCATGGTTGAGTTCATAGTCCACTGTTCCGTCTGTCCGCAGCATGACGGGGCGGTTGTTCTTCACAAACCAAATATCCCCCCAGTCTCCATAATCGAACCCGCCTCCGGAGTAGTTCATCCCTGCAGGTGTCATCCCGACCGCATCAAGGACATATTTCACACGGGTCGCCGGATTGCTGTCAAGGCGGTTGATTCTCATGCCGTATCTTTTCGGCTTTGCCTTTCCCGCCTCAATGATTTGATTTGTCTTTGAAAGAATCTCCTGTGACGTGGATTCTTTTGCCATGAATATTCTGTCACCTGCTGCCATTACTCATTTTCCTCCTGTCCTGTGTTTTCTGTTTCACCGGATTCCTCTGAACCTCCTCCGGTCTCACCGCTCTCTGTGTCGCCCCCGACATCCGGAACGGTTGTCTCTTTCTTCATTTCCTCAAAATACAGCGTTCCTCCGGACAATCCCATCCGGTACTTGATTCCCGTCGCATCGTCCTCCAGTTCGACGGTTGTTGCCATTGCTTTCATTTCTGCAAGCAGTTCCGTTCCCTTTTCGACCATATCCTCATAATAGGTCTTGGCGTTGTCGTCCATGCCTTTCTTAATTTCTCTGACCTCCTCGATGTCAAAAGAAACAGGCAAATCCATGAACTCCGTCGCACCGTTTCCAATGCGGATGATTCGGTGTCCGTCCACGGTCAACTCAAGCCCCAGTTCCCCGTCATCAAGTACCCGATGACTTTCAATCCATTCGGCGGTCGTGCCTTTCTTGACTGTAAATGTCGTTGTCGCCATTTTTTCACCTCTCTCCTAAATTGTGTGCGGTCTCCCCGCATAGCATTTGTTATAGTCCGTCGTGAACGGTGTTCCTCCATCCATCAGTAATGAATCCGTTGAGAACGGTGTTCCTCCGTCTATTTTGATGTTGATGTCCGTCTCAAGCTGCCGGATGCGCTCATAATAGTCTCTGACTGCTTCCAGTATCGCATCAAGTCCGCTCTGTGAAATGATGATTTCCTCTGCCCGCTCCGTTGCCTTGAGACACGCCTGCGTCTGCTCCACCGCTTCCCGTATTGTCTCGGCGCACTCGGCAATGATTTTCGCCGTGCTGTCCTCCCTCCGGCTCTCTCTGATTTCCCTCGCCCGCTCCGCAAGTTCCCTCGCCTTTTCCGCTGCTACCCTCAACGCCTCCGCTGCATCAATGGCGTTCTGTGTGTCCTGGGCAATCTGCAACGCCTCTCTCGCAGCGTGAATCGTATTCTCAAGCCTCGTATACTCTCCGGAGTGTACAATCTCCGATTCATCCCTCTGCGACGGGAAAATCTCCATTTCAAAATTTGCACTTGTCAGCAATGCGCCGTACTGGTACAACTGTACCTCGCAATATGCCGTTCCATGAACCATGAGCATGTTGCGGGTCAGCGGAATGAGAGCCTCGTTTCCGGATTTTTCGCCGTCATTATGGACATGGGTTCTGTCCGGCTTTGTCATGTTGATAATGATTTCAGCGTCGTTCGGTATTTCATAGACGACACCATTCTCCATGAGCGTGACCCCGATATATCTTGTACCCATATCCATCTGCTTGGCTGCGACCGCAAACCGTTTCACCGCCCCGTATAAATCCACTTTTATGTGTCTTACGATTTGCATTTCCTCACCTCCCCGTTTATGACAATTCCTGCTCCGTTTTCTGCACCTCCTCAAAAGAGAGCCTCGTGTTCGCAAGTTCCACCTTGTTTTTTGACCTTGTCTGCGGGTACTGGTACATCTTCACGATTCGGTGTTTTTCCCGTATACCCGTTGACTTTGACATCAAGAGAACGGTGTCTCCCAGGGCTATGTCGAATACTTCCCGATAACGCTCTCTTTCCTCCTCGTCCTGCACCGCCTCCGCAAGATTGATAATATCTGCCGTGTATGATTTATAAGGCTTTGACAATTCATCCAGTTTCGCCTCCCCGTCCTCCCGCAAGGATTCCTCGTCGGTGTATCTTTCATCTTTCCATGTACATGTCTTGACTTTCCTCGAATACTGGTAGTTCTCAAGGTAGTTCTTTCCCCCGATGTTGAGCATCAATCCGTCTTTGCCGATGCAAATTAGCCTTGTACAGAAATTGTATGAATTTGACTGTATCTGCAATCTTTTCAGATTCAGCCTTTCCATGAAATACGCTCCCCTGTCCTCGCCTATCTGCTCATAGATTGCGATTCCCTTATGGATGGAATCGAACTTGATTTCACACCGATATGTGCTGATGACCTGCTGCACCACATCCCACGCCGAACAGTTCTGTTCGATTCTGACCGTGCGTTTTTTCTTTACCCCGCAGAATGTGACCGTCCATCCCGTTCCGGCTATTGCTTCATTGCAACAGTCCTCCGCAGTCTTTTCCACGGTCTCAAATCCGGTGTGGAACTGCCTGCCCTCCATTTCCTCGACGTTCATCATTCCGGTGCATTTATACCAGTCACCGGACGGCTCAATCTGCTTGATGACGAACTCGTCCTCGTCGGTTCTGATATATGCCTCCTCTCTGATTCCTTTTGCATAGGTGTTATCTTTCCGGTACTGGAAAGAGATTTCCCTGTCTCCTGTTTTCAAAGTGCTTGTGATGCAGATTTCTTTTATTCCGGACAGGTTGCACACCTTTTCGTGCATATCATTGAAAAGTTCCATGTTGCACCCCCCCTAGAGCCACATCGGATTGTATTCAATCGTCACGATTGCGTTTTTATCCGAAAATATGAGATGGTGGCTTTTCGCCTCCCCAGTCTTTAAAAACGGAAACTCCATCATCCCCTTGACATCCTTGAACTTGTTTTCCCCGTCAATCGTGACGAATCCTTTTTCCCCGTCAATGATGACCGTCGCCCCTCTCGGAATCGTGTGGATGATGATTTCATCCGAAAAGCCGTTGATTCTCATTTCCTCGATGTACTCCGTCGCTGTGATTGTCACCCTGCACGGAGACCACCTGTTTCCTGCTGCCTCAAACTCCACCTCATGAACATTCTCCCATATGAGCGTCACCGTCTCACTGAACCAGTACCCCGTGAATGTAAAGTCTGCCATGTACCTCCCTTTTGTAATGGTCTTTGAAAGTGTGTTCCCTGTCATATACCCCTTGAACCGCCTTGAATATCCGTCCAGTGTGAGCGCAACACCTTTTTGTAACATTGCATTGAAATCACTGACGTAACTCTGCACCTCGTCTCTCGTCCTGCCTCTGAACAGAACACCCACCGTGACACCCGAAAGCGGTGTGTGTGTCTCGCCCTCGGACGGAATCAGTGCGCCGTCGAACATGTCAACGCTCACCGCCGTGGAGGGTGGCGTGTAATCAACAGTCAACTGTTTCGCACTGTATGTCCGGATGTCTGTCTCGTCAATCTTCATCGCTTACCTCCTCTTTATCTTTTCGATGGCTAGATTGTCACTGACCTTTTCCGTTGTCCTGTTCGACACTTCATCGCTGTCAATGTAGGTATGGACTTCGACGTACGCCTTTATCTGCTGATTGATTGCGTCTATCTTTCGGTCAAGCATGTGGTTCAGCTTTGCATAAAACTCACTTAATGGCAAGATTGCCTCTGCCCCTGCCTCGCCCCCTACCATGAGCCGTGAACCGTTTATCCCGAACACGGTCGGGTTCGTCATGATACCGCCTGTCTTATACCATTCGATTCCGAATGACGGAACGGATGGAGGGTTCAAGCTGAACGACCCCGAAATTGAAAAGTGCGGGAGTTTTATTTTCGGCAATGACCACTCAAAATCAAAAAATCCTTTGATTTTCTCAATCGCACCGGAAACGACGCTTTTTGCTGCCTCCATCTTTTCAGAAAATTTTGCCCGTATATTCTCCATGACAGAGGACACGGTGGAGAGCGCATTGTTCAGCTTTGACGAAAAATCCGACCGCATCGTCTCCAACTTTGTGGAGACATTTGACTTTGCCGTCTCCATGAGGGAGGTCGCCTTGTCTTTGATTTCCGTATATTTTGCCGTCCAGTCTGATTTTATCTCATTGACCCGTGACGAAAAATTTGTCTTGAGGGATGTCAGCTTTGCCGATGCGTCGGAGTTCCACTGCTGCATCGTCGATGTGATTGTATATTTCATGTGCGACCATCCCGTCGCAACATAGGTCTGTATTCCGGACACTTTCGTCGTGAAATTTGTCCGTATTTCATCCAGTTTGTTGGATGCGTTCGTTTTCCATTCCGTCATTTTTGACGTGACGGTCTCTTTCATGTTCGTCCAACCCTCAGAGACCTTTTCTTTGATTTCCGATGTCCTGTCGGAAAACTTTGTCTTGAGTTCGGTCAGCTTTCCTCCGGTCAGCTTATCAACGAATGTGAATCCGGATGTGTAATGCCCTTTGATGCCCTCCCATCCTGCTGCCACAATCCCCTTGATACCGCCCCCGTTTTCCTCGTATGCGGTTTTCATGTTTGACAGGTTCTGCTTTGTCGTTTCGACCACCGCACCCATGACTTTTTGCGCTGTCTCTTTGACCGTTCCGAACATCTTTGAGGCTGTCTGCCCGATTTCCGAATTTAAGAATTTATTTTTGATTTCTGTCAGCTTTCCTCCGGTCAGATTGTCAACGAATGTCAATCCGGATGTATAATATCCTTTAATTCCCTCCCATCCTGCTGCCACGATTCCCTTGATACCGCCTCCGTTTTCCTCGTATGCGGTTTTCATATTGTTCAGCTTTTCTTTTGCTGTGCTGACTGCTGCCGACATAACCTTTGAGACAGTTTCCTTGACTGCACCGAACGCCTTTGACGCTGCCTGTCCGATTCCCGAATTTAGGAATTTATTTTTTACCTCCTCTATTTTCTCTTTCGCACTGTTGAACGCTCCGACAATAGTTTCTTTTATCTTCCCAAACGCCTCTTTGATGGTTGACCATAGCTTGTTTACGGCGTTTCTGAATGTTTCTGATTTGTTATATAAAAGCACAAATCCGGCGACTAATGCTGCAACTGCAATGACAACAAGTGCAATCGGATTCATAGACATAACGACGTTCAATGCCGACTGTGCCATTGTCATTGATTTTGTTGCTACTGCTCCGGCGACGCTTGCGGTTTTATGTGCGACCATTGCTGCCGTGCTTAC
The DNA here is from genome assembly GCA_910574835.1 of Clostridia bacterium. GTDB lineage: Bacteria > Bacillota > Clostridia > Lachnospirales > Lachnospiraceae > Laedolimicola. The sequence continues at coordinate 16,868 of CAJTDE010000049.1, forward strand.
TGTCGCTTTTGCTGCATGTGTGGCGAATCCTGCTGCCGACTTTCCCAAATTTACAACAAATGTTCCTGCACTCTTTCCGGCACTTAACGCATTTGTTCCAAATGTCTTGACAACCGTTGCTGCCTTTCCGCCAAAATCCCGCATCGTCTTATATCCGTCAACAACATTTTTCACACCTTTGGTCAGTTTCCCGAATACGGTTGTTGCGGGTCCTACTGCTGCCACGACTGCACCTATTTTGAGGACGTTTTGAGCCGTTTCTGAATCCATGCCCTTGAGAGCCTCTGTCACCGTTCCGATGACCTCTTTCACGCTCGGCATAACGTCCTTTCCCAGTCGCAAGAGTTCATTTCCCAACGGCAAGAGTGATGTTTGCAGTTCCCGAAATTGGCTTTTCAGCTGCGTGGAAAAGGAATTGTTTACCTGCTCCCCCGCCCTCACCGTCGCACCCTCGACGTTTTCCAGTCCTCCCTCTACATCCGCAAGAGACAGGATGACATCTTTCCCCAAATCCTCCCACATCGTTCCGAACAGGTCTACACCTGCGATGTTCTGTGAAATCGGGTCATCCATACTGCTCAATGCAACAAGTGTCTCTCGGAAAGCCTGTGATGCGGTATCTCCTCCCGCTGCAAACTTTCCCGCCATTTCATCAGCGTTCAGTCCTATCCGCTTGAATCCGTCAACCGTCGTGTCCGAACCGTCAACCGCCCTGATGCTGAACTCTTTCATCGCATCGCCGACTTTATCAAGGTTGAACGCCCCGTTTTCTGCGCCTTGAATCAGATACGTCATCGCCGTTTCTGCATCCATCCCCAACTCTTTGAACTTCGGGGAATATTCTCGCATTGTGTCAAGTAATTCGCCCGAATAGTTCGCCCCGTTTTGGAATCCGACCGTCAGAACATCCATTCCCTCACTAATGTCATCAATGACACCATTGTTCAGCATGGTTGTGAGCGTTCTTGTGAGTTCTTCATTCTCTGTCTCAAACATGTCCTGCATCGTCATCATCTGCTCGGCGATTGCCTGCTGCTGCTCTACGGACATATCCTTTGCGCCCTTGACATTCTGCATCAACGTGACAACGGCGCTCGAACAGTCTGCAAGCCCCTCCCCGAATCCGTTTGTGTACAGATTTTGGGCGACGGTTTTTAGCTGCTCCGTCTCCTCTGCCGTCAGCCCCAGTTGACCCTGCATCGCCATCAAGTCATTTTCTGTGTCAAATGCGCTTTTCCCGACCGCCGTTGAAAATGCAACGATTCCACCGGAAACAACGGTCATTCTTTTTCCGAACGTCTCAATCTTTTCTCCGGCTGATTCACACGCTTTCGCAAATACATCAAGATTATGGTCTTTTAACTCCCTATTTACCCTTTCTAGTTCCGATTCCATCTCCATGAGTTTGACTTTTGACTGGTTTGTCTTTGCGGTTTGATTTGCCAGTGCTGTTTCTGTCTTTCCGATAGCGGTCTCATTTTTCCGGAACTCCTGCTCAAGTTTTGCAAGTTCTTCTTTTAGCGCCTTTGACTGCTCGGAGTTTTTTCCCGTTTCCGATGATGACTGTGCATATGCCTCCTTTGCAGCGTCAATCTTCGTCTTGAGTTCTTCTTGTTTCGCTTTCTGCTTTTCAAGCTGCTCCGTGAGACGTTGTTGTTGCTCCCTGTTCATCTGAACTATGTTCTTTTGAACAGTGATTTTCTGCGTGAGAGATTCCGACTTTGCCTTGAGACTATCCGTTGCTGAACCAAACAGTTTTGCCTTTGTCGCTGCAACGGAATATTCGCTTGAAAGTGTTTTCATCTGCGCTGCTGCCGACTTCATCTGCGTTTGATAGTCGCTCGAACTCGCTGTAATTTTGACGCTCGTATAAGCCATTCTGTCGCCCCCTCCCTGCGTCCTGTCTGCTGCCGGATTTATATGTTTTCATTTACCGTGTCTAACTCAAATTTCAGATATTCCAAAAGTGATACAATGTCCTCCCTCATACATTGGCTGTATGAGTTTTTCAATAGACGAATTGCTATTTTTATGACCCTGTCAAGAATCTCTCCACATGCTTTCCACGGGTTTTCCTCGATTTCCATGTCGTCCTCATACCCGTTTTCAACGTCATATTCATCAAATGCGGATGCCTCCCGCTCTATCGGCTCGACATCCACAATCGTAAGCAGCTTTTCCGAAATGACATCCTGCATGATGAAATGGATTCCCTTTGCTGCTGTCAGAAATTCGATGGCCTCTGCCCCTCCCAGTTCCGCAAGAGACATCCGGTTGCCGAAAATTTCCTGAATGATTTTCTTGTTGAAGAACATCGCATCCGTTATCCGGTCAGAACCGTTCCTCTCCATGAGGCTCACATATTTCTTGTACTGTTCGACCGTCACAGAATTGATGAAAACCGTTCCTCCCCTGCAAGTGATTTCAATTTCCGGAATCACTTGCCACTCTGAAAATTTTTCTGCATTTTCTCCACACGGCTGGCAAGTTCTTCTCCAATACCCACGTCGATGAACTGGAACTCCATAATAATTCCAACAGCATCAAGACCGTTATCCACATCCTTGATTTCTTTGTCTGTAAACTGGTTTCCGTATGCCTCGCACACGAACAGCACCATCGCCTCAATGTCCTGTTTGGTATACCGTTGTTTTGCGTCAATCAGTTCCGATAATTCCAGATAGTTCATATAGGTGTCGATTGACATTTTCGGCATGGTATACTCTTTTTTGTTTACAATGATTTTTCTCTGCATTGAACTTTCCTCCTGTTATATGGTCTCTTTTTACTGCTGCTCGGTTGTTCCGTCTCCGGTGTTGTCCTCTGTACCGTCTCCGCTGCTGTCCTCCGTTCCGTCTCCTGCGTTTTCAACGCTGTCCGGATATTCCTGCACCGCAGAGAACCAGTTCTCAAGTGCCGTCTTTGCGTCCGTGTACTCGTCAATGAGGTTCGATTCATCGACGGAAATCTCGTACTGGTTGTCAAGACTGCGCTCATAGAATGACCCCTTGATGCTCTTTGTAGACGGAGACAGTTTTCCCTCTTTGGTGTTTGCCTCGTCGCTGATGCCCTCTGCGAACTTTCCGACAAAAAGCCATTTGAACTCATATTTTCCGTTCAGCTTTCTTTCACGCCATCCGATAGCGACCTCCGGTGCCATGTCGTTGGATGTTTTTACAAGGTAGCCTTTTTCATACCGCTGCCCGAACAGGAACGCCCTGTCCTGCGGTGCAAGGGCATTGACCTCCAGTTCCACATCCGTTCCCTCATAGGCTGTGATGACCTCCTCCGTCTCGTCGTCGGAGTAAATCTTCTCGGAACTCCATTTTTCATCAATCTTGGCTTTCACCATCCTTGACAGTTTCCTCGGCGTTCCTGTCACATACTGCGTCGCCGTGTTCTGCAAAACAACCGCAGCATATAAATCCTTGCAACCGCATGTCCTGCTCCGGACAATCTTTTCCACGGTCTCGCTGATTTTCGTTCTTGTTTCTCCCATTGTCATTCCTCGCTTTTATAAAATTTTGAGAATCTCTGTGCTTTCATATAGATCCCATCCTCCGGCTCTGAATCGTCTCCGTTCCTGCCCTCGAAAGAGAATCCGTCCGACTTCATGAGGTGTTTGATTTCTCTTGCCAGTTCCACCTCGTCCTCTTGTGAAAAGATTGTGACCTGCACGAATAACGTCACGCCCTCTGCGTCATCGTCGGAGAAATTGTCGTCCGTCTCCCCTAAATCCCACAAGGTCACATGACACGCCTTGATGTCCTTGTCATACCATCCCTGCATCACCGTGATTCCCCGTCCGCTGACAGGCTTTAGGGTCTCGGATGCGTCTTTTATGATGTCCGGACTGTTTCCCATGCTTATCACCCCACTGTGTTGTCTAAAAATGACTGATATTCCTGTTCGGCGATTCTCTGCAACTCGCCGTCCGCCTCCCGCCCTGTCGCAAATATAAACTCCCTCGGCGGTTGGTAGATAGTTCCCCAGTTTATGAACTTCACATAAAAATGCTCGCTCCGGTCGTACTTATCCCATCCGACCTCTGCCGATGCTCCAGTGTCCTTTATTGAGATTTTCCCGATTGGCACACTGTCGGCTGCGTGAGACGATACGCTCGACTTTGAGCCGAACCCCCGTCCGCTCTTTGATATGTCCGCAGACTTCGGAACTTTTCCCGACATGATTCCTTTGACCACGGGTTCTCCCCGCTCAACGATTTTTCTGTTTGTCGCCTTGATTTCCTCGTCACTCGCTGCCTTTTCAAACGCCTTTACAAGTTCCTCAAGCCCCTCAAACTCCATTTCAATCCTCATTCCATCGCCTCCGGTGTCAGATTATGACACTATGCACCCGCACGGCATTTCAGCAGCACCCTCCGGTTGTCGGAGACCATCGGTGACGCATTATAAATCTTGAACTCCGTTCCCTTGTACTCCGCATAGAACTCTTTCAAGTTCAGTCTGATTTCCTCAATCTTTTTACAGTTCCGAACTTTAAAAACAATCGTGTTTTCAAGTCCGGTCTGTAATGCGGTGTACTTTTCATTTGTTGCAAGGTCTTGAACTTCACACCAACATTCGTAGAACGTCGATGACACCTGCTGCCTCCTGCCGTCAACAACCTCCGTCTTTTTCCTTATCACCTTTATCCGTCCGGTCATGTGTTCCCTCCTCTGTAAATCTCTTTCAGCAGCATGGAGGAAACGGCGTTCGTGAGCGTCCTTGTCTCTTTCTGATACTCCTCACGGTGGTCATAAAGTTCTTTCGTGGAAATACATGCAAGTAGCCTTTGACGGCTTGTCATTGCGTACCTGTCAAACGACGGAATCAAGTTCTCCATATCCTCCATCGTGGTGTCGAACATCAACGCAACGATTTCAGCGTCGTCGTCATAGTCTATATGGCAATACTCTTTGCAGAGTTCAATCATTTCCGCTCTGTATTCCTTTTTTTCCTCGTCCGTCATGCCCTCACCTGCTTTCATGCAGGGACGGTCATCCCGCCCCGCTCATTCCTACCCGTTCACGACCTCCGTGATTTCTCCCTTGATGACTGCCCCCTTGTCAACGGGCTGCACGTCAAAACGGTCACGCACCTTGATTCCGGTCAAGTCCTTTTCCCACATCCCCGAACCTTTGTCGTTGATGTCGATGGTCAGCACGTTCCGGTCAAAAAGCGTGATTGCCTCTTTCAAGTCACCGCAGAAAACAGGATGCTTGTACCCTGTGACCGTCGTTCCGTCCTCTGCAAGAATCTGCTTTGATTTCAGCGTCTTTTTTGACAGTTTCACAATCGGGTATTCCCCGAAAAGCAACTTTCCCTTTGTCTGCAACGTCGGGTCTTTCTGCAAGATGTAATTGCCGTCCGAATCTTTCAGCTTGTCAAGGTAATTGAAACCGCTCTGATTCGTGATGACGATGGAGGTCGCTGCGACTGCGGGGTCAAGCAGTTCGTTGAAAATGTCCTTGAGACTGTCAAGGTTGGAGACGACCACCTCTTTCCCTGCCGTCATGGTGTTCAGCACTTTCAGAATCATCGCATTGCGGGTCGCCTTTGTCTTTTTGGCAATCCACTTATTGATGTACGCCATGATGTTGGCTGCCGTGTCCTCAAGCAGTTCGGCGGTCATCTTGAGGATTCCTCCCTTTTTCTTGACCTTGTATTCAACAGGCTCGAAAACAGGGTCATCCATTTCCGGAAAATCCGCAGCCTCGTCCACGTTGTCAAACGGTGTGGATTCCGCATCGACCTCAATGTTCCTCGTTCCCGTCTTTGTGGTCACTCCCTCCACGTTGACATACTGCTCAAGGTTGTCAGCGGAACGGCGCAACTCGATGATGTCCGTTCTGATGTCCTCCGGAATCGTCACCCCGATGCCCTGCTGCCCCTCGTCGTTCGGCGTTGCGTCGGAGGTCAGTGCGTCCTTGTAGACTTTCACGTCTGCCTCGTCCGGCTCTACATGCAGGAATCCGGCTTTGACGATATTGACGAAAGACTTGACAAGGTTCTTTTTGTCAGCCTTTTCACCGCCGATGACCTTTGCCGTTCCCTTTCCGACCTTGTCCTCGATTTCCTCATGCTCCTCCTCGTCCAAATCGAAAAGCAGGTCAAATTTTTCCTGCAACGCCTTGAGTTCCTCTTTCGCTGCCCTCGCCTTGTCAAGTTTCCCGTCATTGGCAAGGCTCTTGACCTCGTTCTTTTTTTCATTGATTTGCCTCAAAAGTTTCTGCATTTCTTTGTTCATGGTTTTTTCTCCTCTCCATTTTTTAAATCCCGTATAAATCTAAATCCGCAAGAATCTCCTGCTTTTCTGCCTCGATTCTCCGGTTCTCACGGTTCTGCATTTCCGCAATCACCGCATCGACGATGTCGTCCGTTCCTGTCCTGCCTGTCTCCCCGACCTGCTGTGGTGTGTTCGTGTATTTGTCGAAAAAGTCAGACGTACACGCTGCGACTGCTGCCCGTTCCTCGACCTCAACGTCGAAATACTCTGCCAGTTTTTCTCCGTTGAACCACGTCTCCGCTGCCATGAGAGCCTTGAGTTCATCCCTTGTCACACCGTCCTTTGTGTGCTGCTCATAGATGTCAAGAACGGAATCCTCGCACATGTTCAACTGCTTTATGGATTCCTCATGGTCGTCCGCATTTCCTATCGTGATACACAAGGGCTTGTGAATCATCGCCTGTGCGCCCGTCGCAAAATGCAGTTCGTCACATGCGAACATGATGACGGATGCGATGGACGCTGCCATCCCGTCCACATATCCGACCTTGTGTCCGACGTACCGCCTCAACTGGTTGTAGATTGCCAGTCCTGCGAACACGTCACCGCCTCCGGAATTGAAATAGATGTCGATTTCCTCGTAACCATCCAACTGGTTGAGAAAATCGGCGATATCCTGCGGGCATTTGTCCTCCTCGTAAAACATGGACTGCCATGTCGCCGACACGATGTCTCCGTAAAAGTACAAGGTACACCTGCCCTGCTCCTCGCCCTCGGCGAAATCAAGATACCCGACATTTTCCGTCTTTTTGGTGCGCCTGTTCTCTTTTGTGAAATGAAAACGCTTTTTCAGTGCCATTTCACTCACCTCCTCCCTGTTCTTCCCCGTCCTGCCCCTCGTCGGTGTCGTCCGGTTCTTCTGTTTCCTCTGTTTCCTGTTGCCCCGTGTCCGGTTCGTCCTCCTCCGGCTGCTCCGATTCTTCGGTCGCCTCTGTCTGACCGCCTTTCTGATATGCTGCCCCCGCCATTGTCAGCGGAACGATGCTGCCGTTCGCAAACAGTTCATCGCCTCCCTCTGCGTCCGGCATGTCAAGCCTCCTCCTCGCCTCGTTGGGCTTGATGATTGACCCTCCCACGCCGTTCTTTAGGTATTCCATTTGTGTCTTTGAATCCGTCCGGAAAAGCACCTTTTCATTGAATTTGTAATAGAATCCGGATTCCTGCCCCTCCTCCGTCTCCATCTTGTAGTTGATTTCCTCCTCGTACTGCTTTATAACGAAAAGTTCTGTGTCAACATAGAAAGACAACTGCTGCAATTCACTGTTCGCATAAGACGACTTTGAATAATCGTTAATCTGATTCGGTTTCACCCCGAACGCTGCTGCAATCTGCAACGCCGTGTACTTTTTCAGTTCAAAGAACTGTGAATCTGTCAGCTTGATGTCCAGGGGCGTGAGTTTCATCCCCAACGGCACGGGCAGGATTTTCCCGACGTTCTTTGCCCCGCTGCCGAACTCCTCGAACGACTTCCGGAGAGCCTCTTTCGCACCCTCGTTCAGTTCCCCCGTATATTCAAGCGTCGCCTTTGCTGTCAGCCCGCTCTCATACATGCCGTTCATGAACTCCTGTGATGCCGATGCCCCGCTCACGGTGTCTCTCAATATCTGCTGCACTGGCAATCCCGTGATTCCGTCAAAACTGAATGATGTCTTGAAGTGCATCACCTCGTCGGTGCTGAAAACGTACTGTCTGCCGGATGTCGGGTCTGCGTAGACATACCACAAACGCCCTACCCCTGCGAATATCCCCGCATCATCGACGACTATCTGCACACAATTTGACTGCATCACCCACAAGTCAATAATGCGGAACTCTCCCCCATACCGTTTCCGGATGAACTTTTTCCTCATGTACACATAGGCGTTCCCGTAGTGGTTGCGGTTCATTTCAACGGTGTTCCAAAATACCGTAGGTGTCATGAACGGGTTCGGTCTCTTTGTCAGCAGCTTTGACGTTTCCGTCTGCTCTGCCTCCACGATTCCCCTGTCCGTTTTCTGATAATATTTGACAGGCATTTTCGCAAGCGTCTCCGATAGCATCTTGAGGCATGTGAAATACGTCACCTCTGATGTCGGTTTCCTTTTCCGGCGCAATCCCAGTGATTCAAGGAAAGACTGTGAGTTCAGCGTCCTCACCCCTCCGGTGTCCTGCGGTGCGCCCCTCCACCAGTTCACGAAACGGCTTGCAAGCCTCTGAAACGGGTTCATTTTTATTCACCACCTTTCACATATTTCTTGTATTGCTCAAGCCAGTCATTCACGGATTCGTTAATGTCCGGCTTGTATTCCTCTTTCATTGCGGGTTTCCATGCGTCGATGATTGCGTCAATCGGGTCGATGCGGTCTGTCGTGATGTCCTTGTCAATCTTGATTTCCCCGTAATTGTTGGAAATGGTCTTTGCGTTTGCGATTGACCATGTCAGCAGTTCGTCCACCGGAACGACTTTCTTTTTGTCTCCCTTTCCGACCTCAACACCCTCAATCTCCACGTTGCCCGCAAGGATTTCCAGTCTGAAATCGACGGTCGCATCGTTCAACTCTTTCGCCGTCTGTGTCACGGACACGGAATCGAACCCCAACGCCTCAAGGTCTGACAGGAACGCCGACGCATTATGCGGGTCATAACAAATCAACTGCGGTTTCAAGTCATGCTCTTTCACAAGTTCCTCAAGGTATTTGATGATGTATTTATAATCTGTCTTGATTCCCCCTAGTGTTTCCGTGACCGTCACAAGACCTTTTTCAATCCATAGGTCATAAGGAATCTTGTCAGTCTTGATGTGTTCATCCACCCGTGATTTTGGTATGAATGAATGTGTATGTACAAAATACTTTTTTACATCGCCGACCACGTGCGGGATAATGATTGCGATTGAGGTCAAATCCCCTCCGGATGACAGGTCAACCCCGACATAGCACTTTGCCCCCTTGAAATCTTTCAGCGATTTCAGCACGGCGCACATTTTCCATTTTGCAATCTCCTTGATGTACATGGAATTTGACCATTGCATCCACATGTCTAACTGCTTGACAAGGAAATCCCGCAAATCCTCCCCGCCCATGTCACGGGCGGTATGTGCCACCGGAATGTAGAACAGCACAATGTCCTCGCCAGCTAACATCTCTTTTCGGTCACATTATTCCTATTCCTCTTGAAATCTTCTGCTTTTATCTGCATAATAAAAAGGCAGTATGACTATAAAGCCTTGACTGCCCGTAACTCTTCGA
>CAJTDE010000050.1 GCA_910574835.1 Clostridia bacterium
GTGGAATTCAGTCCCGCACACTGCCTTCCAGCGGTCCGTTTCACATGCACAGAAATCAAGTATTTTTCGATAAGTTGGCTTAATTATAGCAGAAAACAGGAAATTTGGGTTTAAAATTTCCTGCAAAATCAGCAAAATATAACATGTGATGGAATTTAGTTCTGCACTGGAATTTAAAATTTCAAGTCAGCCATTCATAGGCATCACACTCTCTTTAAATTCTTTTTTGTTATTATGGGAATGGGAAAACGGAATTGTTTTCCTGTGAAATCCTTAAAACCAGTATTTTACCAGTTTTTTATAACGTATTTAGTATAACATATTTCCAAAAAAATACAATAACTTTTTACAAAAATTTACTGTGTTCAACAATCAAGAAAGCAATCCGGCCATGCCCTCTTTGTTCGTGGTCTCCTGGAATAAACAGCTGAAAAAGGCCCTGACATATTCTGCCAGGGCCTTATGTACAATATATTTATAATTTATTCCTACGTTGCTCTGGTATAAACTTGCTCCAAAAACCTTTACCACATTTCACGGTCTTATCTCTGATTCCGCAGCATCTCCATGTCTATCTCACCTTGGAACACCTCAGCCGCAGGGCCGGTCATATATACGCAGTTATCTTCCTCGCTCCAGTCAATCCGCAGATCGCCTCCCAACAAACGAACTGTAACGCTTCGTTGGGCAAAACCATTAAGAGCCGCAGCCACAGCTACCGCACAAGCCCCTGTCCCACAGGCCATAGTCTCCCCGGAGCCTCGCTCCCACACACGCATTTCCAAGGTTTCTTTATCAATGATACGCACAAACTCCGTATTCACCCGATCCGGAAATCGTTCATGTGTCTCGAACTTCACTCCCAATTCCTCCAGCTTCAGGCTCTTTATATCCTCCAAAAATACAACTGCATGGGGATTTCCCATCGAAACACAGGTCATTTCGTAGTTCTGGCCGTCAACGGCAATCGGCTCCGCCACAAGCCGTTCTCCTTCCCCTTTCACCGGAATAAGAGAAGGCCGTAAAATCGGTTCGCCCATATTTACCCTTACTTGTGATACCTTGCCGTTCTCTACGGTCAGTTTCAGATACTTGACGGCTCCTCCGGAAATAATCCGCAGATCTGTCTTGTCTGTTAAGCCGTGATCGTATACGTATTTTGCCACACAGCGGATTCCGTTTCCGCACATTTTCCCGTAGGAACCGTCCGCATTGTACATCGCCATCTCAAAATCTGCTTCTTCGGACGGATGAATCAAAATCAGACCGTCTCCCCCGATTCCTTTGTGCCGGTCGCTTACCAGGCGGGCTGTTTCCTCCGGATTCTTTAAGGGTTCCTTCGTACAGTCCACATAAACATAATCGTTACCGATTCCATGCATTTTCGTAAACTTCATCTTAGTCTCCTTCTTATTCCAGTTCCGTAATATCCCTCAAAGTACACCTCCATGAAATCGATATCCAGTCGCTGATACATGCGCCTGGATATCGATTTGTGCACTTTGCTGTATATTACTGTTCCAGTTCCGTAATATCCCTCAAAGTACACCTCCATGAATGTAAATCTTTTTGAAATCAATTTCCGGTCACAAGCGCATGTGCCTGCAAATCACTTTGTGCTCTTTGCTGTATATTACTGTTCATATCTTGTAACATGAGTTAAAAATTCATAAGGCTCAACACCATCCGTGCCGTTTCCATCAAATTCGTCCCGCTGTCCATACTGCATTTCTGTATATAACGGTGTGCCTCCTCTTCACTCATATGGTTCCGCTCCATCAGAAGACTTTTTGCCTCCAGAAGGATCCTTTTCTCCTCCTCCGAGCGGATCTTCGGCTTCTGCCGCAGGCGTTTTTTCCGACGGGCTATCTGCTCTGCCATAAGATCTATGGTATTTAACAAATCCCGCACCTTAATGGGCAATGTAATGCATATTAAGTCGGGATCTCCACATTCGCTTAAGACACGCTGCGAGGCAACCAAAATCATCTCAAAATGAGAGGGCAGGGCCGTTCGCAGCTCCGAATAAATCATGTCCGGATATTTGTAACCGCAGACCAGAATCCCGTCACCCAGAACATTCGCCTGTGCCAGCGCCTGCGCCCCCGTTGTGCAGACCGAAGACACCAAAAATCCATGCCGCACCAGGAGGCTGCGTACATTTCCGGCATCTTCCGCCTTTGGAAACAAAACAATAATATTTGTCATGTACATCCCCCTGTACCATACTATAACAAAAAGTCCTAACCGCCGTCTAAATCCGGTAAAGATAGCTGTCAATCTCCCAGGCCGATACCTGCGTACAGTATTCCTCCCACTCTCTGCGCTTCGCCTCGCAATAGCTGCGGCTGACCTTCTCTCCCAGCACCTTTGTCACCAGCTCATCCGCCTCCATAGCCAGCAAAGCTTCCTCTAAATTCCTGGGAAGGACTTCAATGCCTCTCTCTGCCCGCTCCTTTTCCGTCATCCGCCGGCTGCTCTGATCCACCGGTTCCGGCGGAAGTATCTGCTCACGGATTCCCTCCAGTCCGGCAGCCAGACACACGGCCAGAGCCAGATAAGGATTGCAGGACGGGTCGGGGCTTCGAAGCTCAATACGCACATTTTCGCCCCTCTGTGCCGGAATACGGATAAGCTGGGCGCGGTTCACGGCTGACCAGGCCACATAGCCGGGAGCCATATAGCCCGATGCCTGCTGTGCCGGAAACAGACGCTTATAAGAATTAACAAGGGGATTGGTAATGGCCGTAATACCTCTGGCATGCTTCATAATACCGCCGATAAAGTAGTATGCCTCCCTGCTAAGTCCATTGGGATCATTGGAATCCTGAAAAATATTCTTTCCGTTCCTGGACAGGGACATATTGGTGTGCATACCGGAACCATTTTCTTCTGTCCTGGGCTTTGGCATAAAGGTTGCGTGAAGACCGAACCGCCGGGCAATGGCCTTTACCGCCAGCTTGAAGGTCATAATCTGGTCCGCTGTCAAAAGAGCCTCATCATAGCGGAAATCAATCTCATGCTGTGCGGAGGCTACCTCGTGGAAGGAAGATTCCACCTCGAAATCCATTTCCTCCAGGGTCATAACCATGTCGCGCCTTGCATTTTCCCCCAGATCAATTGGACCCATATCACAATAGCCTGCCCGCTCACGGCTGAAGGTGGTAGGCTCCCCGTTGTCATCCGTCTGGAAGAGGAAAAATTCACATTCCGGCCCTACATCAAACTGATAGCCCATGCTCTTTGCTTCCTCCAGAACTTTTTTCAGAATATACCGCGGATCGCTCTCATAGGGCGTACCGTCGGGCCGCTGAATATCGCAGATTAGGCGGGCAACCTTTCCCTGCTGCGGCCTCCAGGGAAAAATAACGAAGGTATTCAGATCCGGGCACAGAAACATATCCGTATCATTGTCATCCACAAATCCGTCCACACAGGAGCCGTCAAATACATAGTTGTTGTCCAGCACCCGTTCCAACTGGCTTACCGTGATAGCCGCATTTTTCAGATTGCCGTACAAATCCGTGAACTGCAGGCGGATAAACTCCACATCCTCCTCTTCCACCAGTCTTAAGATATCTTTTTTTGTAAAATGGCTCATATCTTCTCTCCTTCTCTTCACCCTTCTGACAGATTCACCCTGTCCGCAGAATGTTTCCTTCTAAAATCTTAATCCCTACGCCGCAGGCTTCCCGGGCCATACCGTCTGACAATGAAAAAAGGCGTTCTTCTTCCTGTGTTGAACGCCTTTGCTCTGTTTCAAAATATAGCAGTTATGAGAGTCTTTGTCAATAGAAAAATCCCGGCCATGTATGAATCAAACCCATTTCCGTATCTGTCGAGGTTCCCTATTTTGTGATAATCGTAAACATCAGATTAGGCCCCGTAGCCATACCGGTCTGCCCCAGGGTTCCAATCACATGCCCCTGCCGGACCTCTTCCTGCTCCGTTACTCTTATTTTCTTTAAATACCCATACTTCACCATAACGCCATTTCCCAAATCCAATACAATATAATTTCCGCAGGCACTGTCAAATGCCGCCTCCACTACGGTCCCCTCTGCAACCGCGTAGACCTCATTCCCCACTTTGCCGGCTATGTGAATGGTGCGTTCCGAATCTGTTTCATTTTCCGAAGCTTCATAGGAATCCGATACCTTCTGACTTTCCGTGGGCCAGATCCAATCGGACGCCATAAGGCCCGTAATATCGTAACCGGCTTCTTCCGCACCGCTATCCCCTGCCTCTTCCTTCCGCGTATTGTGCTCCTGCCGGAAAGCCAGTCCCTTTTGCGCCTCCTCCACAGTCTTTGTCTCAAAATCAAAGGAACACATCCAATCATGTCCAAAGGCAAAATTGTAATTGGTAAAAACAAAATAATACCAGTCTCCCTTAGGAAGAGCTTCCTCCATTGCCTTCACATTGTAGCCCTTTGATATATCAAGAGAAACAACTTCTTGGGAATGGGCCGGGATTGTCTGATTGGTAATAATGATTTTTTTGCTGTCGCCTTTTACGTCTTCACCGGTTGACCACTGCATAACTTTAACCTTGTTCTGGAGCTTTAATTCCCGGTTAGAATGATTTACAACCACTATTTCAAACCGGCCGTCCCCCAGATATGCGGGCGCAAAGCTCAGTTCATCTCCGTTCAGGCCCGAGAATCTCATATATGCAAAAGCCGATAACATCGCAAAGCACATGAAGCAGGCAGTCAGAAGTAAAAGCCGTTTCTTTCTATGTCCTCCTATCGGGCCTGCCATAACTGCCGCACCGGATTTTTCGCAGACGATTTTCTGTATATTCTCAAGATGTGTTTTGTTAAACTTTTCCATTTATTCATCCTCCTTTCCATCCTGCTCCATCTGTTATAAGTCAGAAGTCCCGCAGCTTTATGCCTCCATAAGTCTTCGCAGCTTTCGCTTTACCCGGTACAGACGGTTCTCCACCTGCTTCTTTGGAATATCCAATGCCGTCGCAATTTCCGCTGGCTTTTGCTCATAATAGTACCTTCGGATAATTACATCCTTTTCCTTTTCATCCAACTCCCCTATACAGGACAGCAGTTTTTCCTTCTTCTCATCAACAGTCTCCCATTCCATATACCCCAGACTGTCAGCCGCAATTTCTTCTATGGGAAGCTCCCTTATTTTAGTTATCCGGCGGTATCTGTCAATCGCCTTTGATCTTGTAAGAACTGCAAGCCAGGACGAAAGCTTTCCCTGGTCAGGGTTATATTTTTCCGGATGCTGCCATAAATGAATAAACACATCCGCAACACATTCCTCCACCTCCTGAGCGGAAGCCGCGTTGATTAAAATGGACGCTGCTATTTTCCAAAGAAGCCCGGAATATTTTCGTATGACAAATGCAAGTATTTTTTCATCCCCTTTGATAAGGGCTGCAATTATTTTTTTGTCATTCAACACAGGCACCTCTTTCTTATGAAGTACATTTTTAATTCTTTTTACTCTACACTGACTGCCGAGCTGATTTCAACAGATATCAATTGAATCATTTCACGGCTTTGCTTTATAGCTTTGTTACATATAATACGAAAGAAATGATTAAAAACACTTCCGCCCAAAGTAAAAAACTTCGCGTAAATCAAAAATCCGCAATCTTTTTCTGAAAAATAAAAAAGCAGGAGAGTGATAGGATAATTAGTCCTTCTCCTGCTTTATATCGGTCATATAAATTTTATGCTATCATAGAAAAGCTCTCTCTCCTAATTCCCCGCCTTTCCCGCATTACCTTTTCCAAAACGCACTTCACAGTCCTTTCGGTAAAAAGATATTCCATAGCAGTCAATCTTTCGATACCCCTCTGTCCTCAACTCCTCCTCATATCTCTTTTCATAGATCTGTTCCAAAGCCTTTTGAGCATCCTCCTCCAGATCATCAATGCAATGGGAAACCTTTACCTCCAGAATAAAGGAGCGGCCTCTGAGAGACGGGCTTTTCACCATAATGTCGGCGCGGCCGTTCCCTGTTTCCCGGTTGGATTTGACCAGATAATTTTCACTTTGGCTCAAAATTCCCGTCAGAAAGCCATGATAGAAATTTTCCGCGCTGTCAAAAAAGCTGATGGTATGGAACAGCTGCCCATTCAGAATATCCCGCATCCGTTCCCCATCGCCTTCCTCCATCGCCCGGTACAAATCGCGGAAATCCTCTTTCTTTATTTTTTCCTTAAACCATCTTAGAATTGTATTCTGATAGATGGTTTTCACCTCCGTGTTGGGAATACACACCCTCAAGTAAATGGAGGATTCCTTAAAATATTCGCCTGACTTTGTAAGATACCCCGTAAAATAGAGAAAATTCCATAGATTTTCACCGCTGCCGTACATATCCTCGTAGGTAATCTCCTCATGTACCTGGATATCCAATGTCTCGCCCTTGAGAAGCGTTTCTATCTGCCCCATTGTTTCACGGTCTGCCCGGGCAATCAGTTCCTTGATAATATCATTGGAGCTGGTGTTGATCCAATAGGGACGGGGAAATGCATTGACATCCGAATACAAATCATATAAAAATTTAATGACGCTCCAGGGATTGTAAACCTTTGTATTTCCAAACAGGTATCCATTGTACCATTCCTTCATTATCGGAAAACGGTTGTCCACATTATAATAGGCCATAAGCTCCAACACTTCTGTTTCCGTAAAGCCGAAATGCTCGCTGTATTTTTTGTCGAGAACAGAGATAATGTTCAAATGGTTCAGCCCGGTAAAAATACTTTCCTTTGATATCCGCAGGCATCCGGTAATTACCGCGAATTGTAGATAATCATTCGTTTTCAGAGCAGATTCAAAAAGCGAACGGATAAAATTCACCATTTCTTCATAGAAGCCTCTGAAATACGCATTTTCCAAGGGAACGTCATATTCATCTATTAAAATAACCGTACTTTTTCCGGTCATCTGATAGAGACATTTGCTTAAAAATTTCAGCGAGCCGGTATAGTTATCGTATCCGGCTTCCCCGTCTGCGATTCTTTGAAACAATTCCTTGTCAGCAGAGCTTATATTCGTGCTTTCCAATACGGCCAGATGTCTCTTATACTCTTCCGCAATTTCATATTTTAACTTGCCATATGCCGATTCAAAGACAGGCTGCTTTGCTGATTTCAGCGTCAGATTTATCACAGGGTACTTGCCCATTTGTCCTACATACCCTTCGCCTGCCTTCATAATCTTTAAATCACGAAAAAGCTCCTTATTTTCCGCATTCTTTCCGGCATCTCCGGTATCCTCAAAAAAATAGCGGAGCATGCTCAGATTCAGTGTTTTCCCAAAACGCCAGGGCCTGGTGAATAGGTTTACCTTTCCTTTTAAATCCAGCAATTCTTTCATAAACATCGTTTTATCCACATAATAGTAACCGGATTTTACTATGTCCTCAAAATTTTCCACACCTATCGGCAACGGTTTCTTCATCGTCACACCTCCTGCTGCAACATGAAATTCTGTTATTCGTTCCTGCAATTACGAATTGTTTGCACTTCACGTTCTTTTCTTATTGATTTTCAAACATAAAAATGGTAATATGCTTGGGAAACATGATAAAAAGGATTCCGCATCCGTCTGCGGACTATTGAAAAATCATTATAACAAAAAAGAAGTTGAACTTTTCTTTTCCGGTGCCTTTACGACCTTACACCTTGCCGCACATTCACAGCCTTCAACTTCTTTCGTAAAATAGATTATGTAATATAAGTTCTCATATAAAAGTCGGAGTAACAGGATTTGAACCTGCGACCTCTCGGCCCCCAGCCGAGCGCGCTACCAAGCTACGCCATACTCCGTCACGTGCGAATATTATTGTATGCTATTCTGTCCCATTTGTCAAGTGCATATTTTATATTATTGAAACATACAATGAAAATATCGTTACTTTTCACACCCACGCCAATCACTCCGCTGATTGGCGTGGAGCCGATACAGTTATGGGGCCGAAGGGACTGCCCCTCGCCGAAGGCGACTTTAAATGGGCAGTCCCTGTTACAATTCGCACCCTTATCAAATAAAAACTTTTCAAAAACTGGCGTGGGTGTGAATTATAACAAAATATCGTAACTGTTCAGACAGCCTGCGGCAAAATCCACACTCCGGCTTCTCCAATATCCGGCGACCGGCTGCTGGGGTACAACCCACCCCATATGAGCACAGATTTTCTGAACAAGTTCCAAAATGATGTCCATCAGGAGGTACATCCATGATTCAGCATTACCCCTTTGAAGTACTGCCGCTCCCCTATCTTTACGATTCCCTGGAGCCGAATATCAATATGGAAACCATGTTTTTCCACCACTCCAAGCATCTTGCCGCCTATGTAGACAATCTCAACGCCCTTCTTCGGCCCTATCCCCAGTTCCACGAATGGACCCTGGAACGGCTGCTTCTGGAAAATCAGAAGCTTCCTGAGGATATCCGCACAAAAGTGTGGAACAATGCCGGAGGCGTTTACAACCATCAGCTCTATTTTGCCGGCATGTCCCCTAACCCCACCCATCTCTTAGGGAAACTGAAAGATGCCCTGCTGCTGGATTTCGGAACCTGGGAAAGCTTTTATGAAATCTTTTTTCAGATGGCAGTAGAACTCTTTGGTTCGGGAAATCTGTGGCTTGCCGCTGACGAACGGGGCAAGCTGGTGATTCTGCCCCTTCCCAATCAGGATACCCCTCTGCCAAAGAACCTGACGCCTGTTCTGAATCTGGACGTATGGGAGCATGCCTACTACCTGGAATACCAGAATCTTCGCGCGGAATACATTCACAACTGGTTCCGCATCATCAACTGGACCGAGGCCGAACGCCGGTATGAAAAAGCTCTGTTAAACAATCTGCTGTGCCGCAAAAGGCAGACCTCCCAGGAGCCGCTTCCCGTAAATAAAGAGGAAGCATAGTGCCTGCCCGTTCCCCGGCCAACGGCCGAAGGGCTGTTTTCCCTCAATAAATAGAAATGTTCCATATACGGACTCTCTCACTGGCGGATATAGATCCCCTGCTCTTCAATCCAGTCCTCAAGCTCCGCCTGGGCGTCCTCGGCCCAGGTTTTCGTGAGCGTCTTTTCCCCAAGCGGCCGCCCGGTACGAGCAAAATAAGCCTCAATTTCTACAACCAGCCGTTCAAACTCCTCCGAGAAAATGCAGTGATTCAGATCGCCCCTTCGTATATGGCCAAGACATTCCCGGTAATCCATCCAGAGCACGCTTTCCACTTCCTCCTTCTGCAAATGCATTTCCTCTATGGAAAGACTGCATTCAAGCAAATAAATCCGGCTGTACTCATGGTTCTTGAACACCTTCCCGTAAAATTCCGCCTCATGGCGCCCGATATGGGTAAAAGCATAGATAAGCTCCTCCGCCTTTGCCCGTATGCCAAGCTCCTCCTCAAGCTCCCGCAATGCCGATTCCAGGAAATCCACCCCGGAAGGAATATGTCCTGCCGAGGAAATGTCGTAGCTTCCGGGGAAGGAGTCTTTATTCTCACTTCGCTTCTGGAGCAGCACATCCGCAGACCGCCTGTCCTCATGATACCGAATCAGCCATACATGGGAGGTGCCGTGAAGATCCCCGTCTCTGTGAACCAGGCTGCGTTCCTTTACTTCCCCCGTAAGGCTCCCATCCTCCCGGCGCAAATCAATGTATTCCATACTTTCTTACCTATTCCAGTTCCGTAATCTTCTTCCAATGCACCTTTGACTAGCTCGATTTACAGCCACCAGTGCATGTGTCTGTAAATCGAGCTGTGCATTGCCAGAAGATTACTGTTTTCCAGTTCCGTAATCTTCTTCCTTTACGTCTTATCCTGCTCCCGGTTCCAGGCCAGCAGAAGATCCACCATACGCCCATAGCTCTTTGTCCCGGCCTCCTGTGCGTTGGCCTTCAAATACATATCATTCACCTTATCCGAAACCTCCGAAATGGCCCCTCGGTATGTATCCCAATAAGCATTGTGATCCAGGAGATCCCGCACCGCCTGATCGCACAGCTTTTCCCGAACTTTACGAAGGGCCGCCGGATTCTGGGCATACAGAGCATTTCCGCTGTAAATATAAGCCAAAATACTTCCGCTGTACCGAAAGCCCGGATTCTCCGAAGCTCTGCAGGCCAGATAAGCCACAAAATTCGCCTCATCCTCCCGCATAAAGCCCTTCAAATGAGAAAGCTCATGGCAGACCGTGGAGGGCTTGTCCTGATCCGGCATCCCATTGTTATAATTGGCCTCCACCGTAAAGGGACTGTACACGCCCTGCAGAAGCTGGCTGGACAGATACCAGGTGGAAAGCACCGGCTTCGCCCTGGGATAATATCCTTCAAGCTCCGGGTACTCCAGAGCCGCCGCTGCCATCGCTTCCCTGGCAAGCTCCGTGAGATCCCCTTCCAGTATACAATGCCCGTCCTCATCCAGCGCAATATCTTCCGCCGCCGCATTAATTTCCTCCACCAGACGTTCGCAGAGAGCAATCAATTCCTCCTCCGTAGACTCCTGCAGCACAAACCCCGCCCGCTCCGAAAACGGAAGCCTCTGATAATTAATACCGCAGTTTAAAGTAAACACCAGAAAAACCACTATCAGCGTCCGCGCCAGAATCCCCAGGGCGCGCTTAAAGACCAGCTTCCTCATCACCACCCCGATAACTCCCGCCAGAATCAACGCAATACCCACATAAAGCAGAATTTCAATCACCGAAAAGGGCAGGAGCGAGCAAAGCCTCCCCAGGGTCCCCACAAAGACAGGATACACATAAACCGCATACCATTCCGCAAATCCCGGAATCAACCGGGCGGCCAGATGAAAAAGCACGCTGATACAAAGCAAACCACCCCAGAGAAAAAATGCCCGCTTCTCTGCCTGTGGTTTGCCGTTTCTTTTTTCTCTCATGTGATCCGCGGCAGTACATTCCCCGCGGAAAGCATTATCATCTAATGCACTTTTTTGAGACATTCGATTTCACCTTCGTACTGCTCCACCAGGCTTTCCTTTTTTGTAATCCCCTGGCAGATCGGCAACAGGGCTTCGTCCACAATCCCCGTCTCCAGATACTGTTCATAAACCATCTTTCCCAAGTCTGCGTAATCCCGCTTGATCTCCCGCTCCAGATTATAAATCTGGTTTTTCAGCCTTGTCAGCTCCACAATCTCCCCGGTTTTCCGGCTCACTGTGTCCGCCGCCCCTGAAATCACTCTTCCGATGTCGTCCAATACTTCTTTGTTCATTGCCCTTTTGCTCCTTTCCATTCCAGTTCCGCAAAGCCCCAACCATACACGGGTATTAGAAGTATTTCGGACACAGATGCATGTGTCCGCAAATTCTTCTGTACACAGTTCCGCTTTATAACCTAATGCACCTTTTTAAAACATACTCCCAAAACCACCGCCTCCGCCAAAAGCCAGGAAATCCCCCCGACTGTCAAAGGCATCATCCACTGATATACCATATGCTCATGGACACCGCCTATATACGCAAGCTTCTCCACAACATCAAATACAATCATTTGCCAGAGATAAATATGCAGAGCCGTTTTCTCCCCCACATGAGCCAAAAAGCTCCCTTTTCCAAAATCCGGCCTCCGCAGAGCCAGCGAAAATATTCCCGCCGTCATCAAAATACTGCCCAGATACAGCTCCCCTCCCCCGGACAGCGCCAGCTCCCCCATCGAAAGACAAGCCCCAAAGACAATACCGGCCGCACAAAACCCGGGGTTCCGCATAAGCTTTCCCTTCCGCTCCTCCCGGAACATCCAATGCCCCCAAAGGAAAAAAGGCAGCCCCGTCAGCCAGAAATTACGCACATACAAGAACGAAATGCCCTTCCCAAAAACAGAAAGCCCCTCTCCCAGCAGAAGATTAGCCCCCAGACAAAGAGGAATCAAAAAATACACCCGCTCCTCAAGACCCTTCCTCACAAAAATCCCATACAAACAGTAACAGTAAAGCAAGGCTCCCAAAAACCACAGATGCCCCATAAAAGGCGATTCATTCCAAAGCACCCATCCAAGCAGAGACTTCCAGTTAAAAAATCCTGCGGCCGCCTCCAAGGTCAGACTGCCCTGTTCCCAGAGAGCCAGCAGCCTCCACACAAAATAAACTCCATTCGCCCCAAGAAAGAGAGCAAAAAGCTTCCGCATCCTCCGTTTTACGGTGTCTGTCCCTTTCCCATAGGAAAAATACCCGCTGACCATAAAAAACAAAGGAACGCCAAACCGGGCCAGACCATTCATCATCCCGCCCACAGGACTTGGAAAACTACAGTGAATCAGCACAACGGCAAAAGCCGCAATCCCCTTGCACACATTTAAACAATCATTTTTCATTCCGGTATCATCCACAGACTGCTAATCTCCAATTATCCCTGCCCTTCCAGAGCCAGAACACCGCGCATGGTAATCACCGGACCGCCCGTATGCTCAATATACTCTCTGGTAATCGTCACCCGGCCGATATTGTCATCCTTGGGAATCTCATACATAATATCCAGCATAAATTCCTCAATAATCGCCCGGAGCGCTCTGGCTCCCGTGTCCTTCTCCATAGCCTTATCCGCAATTGCCTCCAAAGCTCCGTCATTAAACTCCAGCTGAACCTCATCCAGAGCAAGAAGCTTCTGATACTGCTTCAAAATGGCATTTTTCGGCTCCTTCAGAATACGCACCAGCATCTCCTTGGTAAGACTCTCCAGCGTAAATACAATCGGCATTCTGCCCAAAAACTCCGGAATCATACCAAAATTCCGCAAATCCTCCACCGTCACCTTGGAAAGCAGATTGGGTTCCTTATCGTATTTATCTTTCAAATCCGCCTGAAAGCCCATAGAGGACTTTTTATTGAGCCGCTCCTTAATCACATTCTCCAGATCCGGAAACGCGCCGCCGCAGATAAAGAGAATATTCCGTGTATTGATGGTCGTCAAAGGCACCATCGCATTCTTGCTGTTGGCTCCCACCGGCACCTCAATCTCCGCGCCCTCCAAAAGCTTCAGCATCCCCTGCTGCACCGACTCCCCGCTTACATCCCGATGATGGGTGTCCTTTTTCTTGGCAATCTTATCAATCTCATCAATAAAGACAATCCCACGCTCCGCCTTCTCCACATCATTGTCCGCGGCAGCCAGAAGCTTGGAAAGCACGCTCTCAATATCATCACCGATATACCCCGCCTCCGTAAGAGACGTGGCATCCGCAATAGCCAAAGGCACATCCAGAAGCCTTGCCAGCGTCTTAACCAGATAAGTCTTTCCGCTTCCCGTAGGCCCAATCATCAGCATATTGGACTTCTCTATCTCAATCTCATCCTGGGTCCCCGTAGCCACACGCTTATAGTGATTGTAAACAGCCACGGATACGACCTTTTTGGCATGCTCCTGCCCGATGACATACTCATCCAGGCTGGCCTTAATCTTATGAGGGGCGGGAATACTGCGGATATCCAGCTCCTTTGCCGGCTGCTCCTCCTTGGGCTTCTTCTTTTTCACCTTCTGCCTCTGGGGAATCATATTCTGCAGATCCGCCAGATTGATAAAACTAAAGCCGGGAATTTTGGAAAAATCCTGACTGCTGTTCTGGAAGGTATCCATCGTTTTCTGCATACATTCCGAACAGATACAGATCCCTTTTGCCAGGTTAATCAGCTTCCCGGTCTTACTCTCCGGCCGGTGGCAGAGAAAGCAGACCTCCTCGTAATCACTGTCCCTGTCGTCCTTGTCCTCCGAATCCTTTGTATCTTCTACTTCAACCTCTTCCAAGTAATCTTTCTCGTCCATTCGTCCTCTCCTTTCCCTAGAGTATAACACAGATTTGAAAAAAGACCAAGCACCGGGAAAAAAATACCTCTTTTCTCCCGGTGTCCGATCTTACTATAAAATAGTGCTGATATGCAAGTACTGTTACTCAGAAATATGCACAAAAATTTCCGATACAAACTACTGGGAAGCCGCCTCCACTTCCGCCTTACTGTTCAGGGTCACGGTCACGGTTTTCTCCACATACTCGCCGTTCTCCGACGACATCACCGTAACCTCCACCGTCTCGCCGGCCGCATAATACTGCAGACGGTCCCGGAGGGAATCATAGCTGCTCACGCCGATGTTGTCAAAGCGGGTGATAATATCCCCCTTCTTAAGTCCTGCCTTATCCGCCGCACAGCCGCTGACTACGGACTTCAGATAAATGCCCACAGGCATATCATACTGCTTGGAAATCTCCTCCGTCACATCCTGGCAGTTAATGCCCAGATATCCCATATCCTCCGCATCCACCTCGGGACGGTTGGTCATGGTTTTCAGATCCCCGATAATTCCCTCCACATCGGAGATGGGAATGGCATAGCCAACTCCTTCCACCTGGTTTGCGGAATACTTGGCTTCATTGATGCCGATAACCTCACCCTTCATATTCAACAAAGCGCCGCCGCTGTTGCCCGGATTGATCGCCGCATCCGTCTGAATCAGGCTGTTGTTAATCAGGGAACCATCGTCATTCTGCAAGGTCACATCCCGGTTCAGGGCGCTGATAATTCCGGTGGTTACGGACTGCCCATAGCCCAGGGCATTGCCGATAGCTACCACCTGCTCCCCCACCATAAGCTGGGAAGAATCTCCAATGGTTGCCACCTTAATCTCGCTTAAGGTCTCCGCAGGAATATCCTTAAGCGGAACGGCAATTACACCTACATCCTTGCTCGCGTCCGTACCCTTGATCTGGGCCTCCACCGCACTGGCCCCGTCCTTGCCCTCATCCACGCTAAAGAGAACGGTCAGATTCGTAGCGCCGGCAATCACATGATTGTTAGTGACAATCAAAAGTTCCGTCTCATTCTGGCCTATGACAATCCCCGTACCTGTGGAAGTCTGCTCTCTCTGCTGCGGCATATTGTACCAGCCGAAGCCCCAGAAGCTTTCCACCTCCCGGATACTGACATTGGTAATGGCTACCAGAGAAGGCATACATTGCTGCACAATGGAGATCACGTCGCTGCCGGCAGGCTTTTGACCCTCTCCTCCCGCCTGGGGTATCACGGACTCAATCTCCGGAACCACGGACGGCTCCTCATTTGCCGCCGTCTTTGCATCCTCACCCCGCAGCTTTGTGCCGACATAATTCGTTGTCTGAAAGGCCGCGCTTGCCACAATGCCGAATACCAGAGCCACGCAGATAACCTTCATCATCAGCCTGGGAAAGCTTTTCTTTTTCTCCTTCACCTTAACCTCCCCGATGGTACTGCGTGAGGAAGAGGAACCAATATTATCCTGGTAAAAGGGACCGCTGTACCGATACTCACTTGAGGATCTCTTCTCCGAATCCGACCCTCCGCCGCCATATTCATACATAAGCCATAACTCCTTCCTTTGTATCATATTTTCCATTATTATTCGGATACTTTTGCCAAGCTTATGCGCCCCGGTAACTGCTTCCTTCCATCCGTCCGCCGGGGTCCTGTAAACCGCAGCCGCTCCTCCCGGAGCTGTTACGCCGAATTTTCCCGGTATGGCATACGATAAATAACCGGACAGGCAACCGGGCCGGTTATGCGTCGAACACCGTACTGATATTCAGTTTAGCAGTAAATTGTGTTCAAACTGTGATATAAGAATAAAAAGTTTCCCATAATACAAATACACCCCTCTCCAGAGAACAGGTCTCATCCCTTCCTGTTTCCTTAGAGAACGGTGTATTTGTACCAATCCTTGCGGGCTGCTTGCCCGGCAGCCCGCACAGTGTTACTGTTCACTCCGCGCCCAGTAACCGCACAGTTTCTATTTTAATACCTGATCCAGAGTATTCAGCAGATTTTTAATATCAATGGGCTTGGCAATATGTGCGTTCATGCCGCACCTGGCCGCCTCCTGCTTATCCTCCTCAAAGGCATTGGCCGTCATAGCCAGAATGGGAATAGCCGCCAAATCCCGGTTATCCAGATCCCGGATAAGCCGCGTAGCTTCATAGCCGTTCATCACCGGCATCTGCACATCCATCAGAACCAGAAGGTAATGCCCCGGCTCTGATTTTTTCAGCATATCCACGGCAAGCTGTCCGTTGTCCGCTACATCAATTGAAAATCCGGCATCCTCCAGAATTGCAACGGCAATCTCCTGGTTCAGCTCATTGTCCTCGGCCAGCAAAATCCGCCCCTTGTGGGAATGTTGTGCCGTCGTATCCTTCCCGGCCTGCTCCTTCTCCTTGGTGTCTCCCTTGCTCACAATAGAATGAAGGCAGCTTCGAAGCTCTGAGAAAAACATGGGCTTGCTGCAAAATGCGGTAACGCCCGCCTCCTTCGCCTCTTCCTCAATCTCCGACCAGTCATAAGCAGTCAGCACAATCACAGGAACCTCTTCTCCCATTTCCATGCGGATGCGCCTGGTGACTTCGATTCCGTTCATATCGGGCAGCAGCCAGTCAATAATATAGACACAGTAAGTATCCTCCCGGGAAATGGCCTGCCGCGTGCGCAAAATCGCTTCCTTTCCGGACAAAGTCCACTCCGCGCGCATCCCTATCTGCCCAAGCATATAGGTCACACTGTCGCAGGTATTAAAGTCATCGTCCACCACAAGAGCCCGGCAGTTATGAAGCTCCGGAATATCCTGGGGCTCCTTCATAGCCTCCGCATGAAGACGGAAGGTAAAGGATACTACCACCTCCGTACCGGAATTAAGCTCACTTTTCACCTCAATGGAGCCGTTCATCATATCCACAATATTTTTTGTAATCGCCATTCCAAGTCCCGTGCCCTGGATACCGCTTGTAGTGGAATTTTTCTCCCTCTCAAACGGCTCAAAAATATGGGACACAAACTCTTCGCTCATTCCCACGCCCGTATCCCGGATGCGGAACTCATAGTTGGCGCTGCCTGCCGGAGCGCCCGGCTTCTCCGTAACGCGCACGCTGACAATGCCGCCGGCTGTTGTATATTTCACCGCATTGCTGAGAAGATTTAAAAGCACCTGATTCAGCCGCAGCTTATCACAGTAAATATCTTCATTCAGCACATCCACCGCATCCATGTAAAGCTCAAGCTGCTTTGCACGGATATCCGCCTGAAGAATGTTGCGGAGCCCCTGGAGAATATCCGGCAGTCGGCATGGCTTTTCCTCAAGGTGCATCTTGCCGCTCTCAATGCGGCTCATATCCAGGACATCATTGATCAGGCTTAGGAGATGGTTTCCGGAGGTCATAATCTTATTTAGGTACTCTCCCACACGCTCCTTCTGATCGATGTGCGTAATAGCCAGAGCCGTAAATCCCACAATGGCATTCATCGGCGTGCGGATATCGTGGGACATATTGGACAGGAATACGCTCTTGGCTTTGTTGGCCCGGTTTGCCTGGGATAGAGCATCCTCAAGAAGACTTTTCTGCTCCATCTCATGGCGGATCTCCTCATCCACACTGTGAAGTCCCAGAACAACGCCGTGGCTTTTCGTCCATCCCCCGGCCCGCACTATCTTAAACTGAGAGTACTTCATCTCTCCGTTCAGTATCACACGGTAATTCACATAGCTCTGGTTCTTATCCGCCAGCTCCCGTTTGAGACGCTCCGCAGTCATAATCTGCCGCAGCATCTCCTTGTCTTCCTCATAAACAAACTGATCTATGTAGCGCCCCATACTCTCTTCCAGAGAATATTCTCCATCGAACACATCACCGGAAAAGGTATCCGCGTTCTCCTCTTCTCTCAGGGGCATTCCCATACCCGTATCCAGATCAAAATAGCTTACCTGATTGTAGTCAATGGTCAGCGCATGCAAAAGCTCCATATGGCGGCGCTCGTTCTCGGTCTCCTTAAGCTTCTGGGCCGTATAATCCAGAAGGAATCTCTGGTAAAGCAGCTCCCCGTTCTCTCTTATGATCTTGATATTGCCCATCACATGGCGGATGTCTCCCTCTC
Organism: Clostridia bacterium; assembly: GCA_910574835.1. Lineage (GTDB taxonomy): Bacteria > Bacillota > Clostridia > Lachnospirales > Lachnospiraceae > Laedolimicola. The sequence continues at coordinate 17,892 of CAJTDE010000050.1, forward strand.
TCGGGCAGACACGGTACTCCACGCTTACGCTGTCCCCTTCCTTTTTCAGCTCACGGATACAGGCGCGAAGCTTTTCCTTATCCTCCTTCATAACGGTAGGAGCAATCATATCAAAACCGTCGGCCTCCATCTCCTCCTGAGACTCATAGCCTAAAATCTCCAGAGCCGCCCGGTTGACGCTTACGATCCGCCTGCCGTCTATGGAATGGCACATGATTCCGCAGTCCATCGTGGTGAAAATCGTCTCAAGCGTCTGGTTCTTGGCTATAATCTCCCGTTCATAGGCCCGCTCCTGGGTAACGTCAATGGCAACCCCCACCGTTCCCATAACGCTTCCGTCCAGATCATAGAGCGGGGATTTGTAGGTGGTAAGAAGCTTTGTGCCGTCGCCGGCCTGGACCACTTCCTCGGAGATACACGTTTCTCTCTTTGTCATTACAATCCGTTCGGACTCAATACAGGCCGGATCATCCTGCTCCACATCCCAGATGTAGGCGTGGCCCTGCCCCTGTACTTGCTCCTTGGTTTTGTTGACCGTCTTACAAAAGCTGTTATTCACCTTTTCATGAATACCGTCCTTGGTCTTATACCAGATCAGATTGGGCACATTGTCAATGGTGGCCTCCAGATAATGGCTGGTCTGCCACAAATCCTTGCTCATCTTACAGCTCTGCTGCCACCTTAAAAAACGAAACTCAGCCTCTTCCTCTGACATGGGCATCATCCAGACGTCCTTAATATCTGAAAGACAGTGAAAGAGCATTTCCATCTGTCCCGAATCCACAAGCAATATCAGATCGGCTTCACGCCGCTTATTGGAAATCAGCTCTTCCAAAAGCTCTTTTACGGCCCCGCCCTGCATCCTGGCAATAATCACATCCGCCGCTGCTGTCAAAGAAGCCTCCGGCGTCCGGCTTTCCGAAAAAGTGTGAGTAAAACTCTCAAGCGGAGACATCTCCTTAATGGTTTCAAATACTTTACAGGAATCGCCCACCAGATAAAGCTTAAGATGGCATTGGTACATTTCTTCTTCCCCCTGTGCTTTGCAAGTAATAATGTAGTCATCTTATACTATCATACTGTATTTTGGCGTTTCGATCAATATTTAGAAACAAAAAAAGCTTTATTTCACAGGAAAATAAGCCGATTATTCCACTTTTCTCCCTTCTTTGGGATTCCAAATCTCTCCGCTCTTGCCTCCCGCCTTATGACAGAGGTAAATTTCCCCAATTTCCATTGTCTTATCCAACGCCTTACACATATCGTACACGGTCAGAAGCGCGATGCTGACCCCCGTAAGGGCCTCCATCTCCATCCCTTTACTCAAGCTCAGCCGAAATACGCCCCATCAGCTCCCAGGCCGCATCCCTTTCCCGCTTCTGCTCCGGCGTCAGCTCTTCATACGGCCGCAGCATCGGATGCTGTCTTGCAATATCATCCCGGACAGGCCCATAGCTCCAATTATAAAAGGTATAAAACCGCCTCCCGCGCATATGGTCCAGCTTCCGGTACATTTCCCTGACACTCTCCACATCCCTCCTCTTGCAATACCTGTCATAAGCCTCCCTTACCGCAGCCGCCGTAAGCTCCGTAATACTCTCATCCTCCAAAAGAATCCTGGTCTTCATCAAAAGATGATCCGCCGCCACAATCTTAGACTGCCGATGCAGATCATCAAGCTCTTCCCAAGTCCGCGTGGGATAAGAAACAGACTTACGAAAAATCTCATTAATCATAACAGCCGCCCGGTTCAGCTCCGTACGAATAATCTGCTGCGGCGTATAAATATCCTCATTTGTCCCAAAACACGAAATCCCCGGAACCCTCCAGCTGCTCCGCAGATCAATCCTCCCAAAAACTCTGTAGTACTTATGCAAGGTCCAGAAAATCCCCCACCCTGCCTGCTCATCATCCTCACAGATAATAATACGGTCCGCCCGTTCCAAAACAGAATGATTCTCCTCCCAGGCATCCTTATGAAAAATCAAACAATCCCCCGTCCCTGATTCCCGATTAACAGAAAACACCTCCCCCAAACGGTAATGAACGGCAAGAAATTCCCCCGCATCCCCAAAAATATGATACGTCACATTCTGATCCACAGAAATAATATTCGTCAAAACAGCCCGCTCCAAAATACTGCTCCCATAGCATCCAAACCCAATCAGCACAATCACCCTTTCATGACCGCACAGCGGCCTGGACCGCCAATACTGCCTAGCACAACATTCATAGCTGTGAAAAAAATGAATATTCCCCGAAAGCCTATCCTGCCCATTGGTGGTCCTGGCATACACCTCCACCGGCAATTCATGCAGATTCCCCGCTCTCCTATTAACCCCAATATCATTCTCCCTCATCAAAAAAACCTTACAAGCCGCCCCAATCTCCTTCTTTTTCGCCACAACCCTGGCCGGCGAAGCACTCAAATAAACACAAGGATAATCAGGAACCACACTCTGACCGCCCCGTTTCTCCCCATAAATAATCAGCGCCTCCTCATCCTCCCTATAAATATTCCCCGCCAACGCCTCCGACTCCACCCCGCAATCCGCAAAATAATACCAATTCTTCCTCCTCTGCAGACCAAGCAAAAAAAACGGCACCCCCTCACTGGCAATAAAAGAAACCACCGCCCCCAGCAAAGTCACCATAATCCCCGCCGACAAAAGCAAAAACACCATTCCCACCATATGCCCCAGCGGTGTCACCGGCACCAAATCCCCATACCCCACCGTAGTCAACGTCACAAGCGAGTACCAAAAAGCATCCCCAAAAGTCCGAATCACCGCATCCCCATCCCCCGATTCCGACCAAAAAAGAATCAAAAGCAAACAAAAATAAACCACTCCAACCCCAACAACAACCCCCAAATAAACCTTCCTTCTCGCCTTCATACGCCATCCCCCTCTTTCATCCATCTTCCACACCCCTATTATAATTTCTCCCCCTCAATTTTCCAAGCCAAAAAATCCTCCATCCACACCCAAAACCAGTTCAGACGGGCTGCGGCGAAATCCGCCCTCTGGTTTTTCCGATATCCGGTGTCCGGCTGTTCGCGCACACGTCGTATGATATGAGCGGACATTACAAAAACCTCCCAAAGGCGAAGCCCCAAAAAACCAAAAAAAATGTCCGTTCAGAGCATACGGCGTGTACGCGAACCGTCCGAACACAGGATATGGAAAAGCCAAAGGGCGGATTTCGCCGCAGCCCGTCTGAACGTCCACCCCCAATTCCTTAAAAAATTATTAAAAGCCATTTAAAACACCCCCGCATCCTTGAAACCCCCCGCAAAATATGTTAAAATGATTCGCACCCAAATTGTCGGACTACAATCTGTAATCCCCAGACCCGGTGCCAACCTAAATCTCTAATAAATTTCTTTATTGCAGGGGGAAATCTACAATGAAATTTCTAGCAAATCGAAAGCTCGCAACACGCATCAGCATTATCACCTCAGCCATAACCTGTCTGGGAATGCTGCTGCTCTGGTTCATCGTATCCAGCCGCGTATCATCAATGGTAGAAGACAACATCACCAACCAGATGATTGACGCCGTTGAATCCAGAGCATCCATTATCAACGACTACGTAGCATCCGCAGAGGAATATATGACAGCCTTTGCCCTAAGCAGCGAGGTTCAGGATCTTCTCGCCGATCCCGAAAATCCCGCTCTTGTGCAAAAGGGCCAAAAATATACGGAAGACTTTGCCGCCGTCAAAGGCATCTTTGAAGGTCTTTATATCGGCACCCCTTCCACCTACATACTGACCCACACCTCCCAGGGTGCAATCGGAATCACCACCCGGGAAGGCGACTCCTTAAAGGAATTTCAAGACACGATTCTGGCCGGCCCGGAGCTTACGAATCTGGGCATTATGAAATCACCGGGAACAGGAAGCATGATCATTTCCATGTACTATCCCCTTTTTGAAGGCAAGAACTGCATCGGCTATGTAGGCGCCGGCGTTTATGCCAGCCGCCTTATGGACGCGCTTTTGAATCTGGATATCAAGGGACTTCCCAACAGTGAATACGTCTTTCTGAACGTGGAAAACGGCACTTATCTGTACCATGAGAACGAAGAGCTTCTAAACACCGAGACCACCGACATCGGCTACCAGGAAATCTTAAAAAGAATCCGCACGGACGGCAGCACGGAGGCCGGCACTTACTCCTACCGGGATGAAAACGGTGTAAAGCAGCTTGTGGTATACAAGTATTTAAGCGACCGTGACTGGGTTTTCATGGTCCGCGACAATGCATCCGAGGTCTATGGACGGGTATCCGCCGTGCGCATTACGGTAGGGATTCTCTGCGCACTGGTAGAGGCCGTTATTATGCTTGCCACTCTTCTGATCCTTCACCGGGAGGGAAAAGAGCTAATGGTAATGGAGGGCGCTATCAGCCGCCTGGGGAATCTGGAGCTTTCCGTGGATCGGGAGCTGGAAGCCTTTTACGGGCGGACGGATGAGATCGGTATGATTGCCGGAACCATCCATCATGTCTGCGACTGTCTGCGAAAAACCATTGAAGACATCGGACGTATTCTGGGCGAGATGGCCAACGGAAATATTGCCGTAGATGTAACGAAAAATGAGAGCTATTACATCGGAGATTTTAAGGTTCTTGCCCAAAGCCTCAAGAGCATCCGCACTCATCTTACGGATGTTATGAGCGACATCACCGAGATTGCCAACCAGGTGAACAGCGGCGCAAACCAGGTATCCGCCGGCGCCCAGGCTCTGTCCCAGGGAACGGTTCAGCAAAAGGATTCCATTGATAAGCTCGTGGCCAATATGATGGACATCACCGCTCAGATTCAGACAAGCACGGCCCGCTGCGGCAATGCCAGTGATCTCGTGGATCGGGCCACAGGCTACGCATCGGAGGCCGATACCAAGATGGAGCAGCTCGTGACGGCTACCACCAACATTGACAAGTCCTCCACCCAAATCGGCAGCATCATTAAGACCATTGAAGACATTGCCTTTCAGACCAATATTCTTGCACTGAACGCGGCTGTTGAGGCTGCCCGGGCCGGAAGCGCCGGAAAGGGCTTTTCCGTAGTGGCGGATGAGGTACGGAACCTTGCCGCCAAGTCCGCGGAGGCAGCAAACAGTACAAGCACCTTAATCGGCCGCTCCATTGAGGATGTGAAGACCGGCACGGAATCCACAAGCCATGCCATTTCCGCTATGCAGGTCATCAACGAATGTATCCAGTCTATCAAGACGCTGATGGATGAGATATCCCTTGCCAGTGTTCAGCAGTCCGAAATGATTGTTTCCGTGGAGGGCCGCATCAAGGAGGTTTCCAGGGTAACGCAGGCAAACTCCGCAGCCGCCGAGGAAAGCGCCGCTATTTCCAACGAGCTTTCCAACCAGGCACAGACACTGAATCAGCTTATCGGGCAGTTTCGAATCAAATAGAGAGTTTAAATATACAAAAATAGTTTGAAAGGAAGAAATGAATTATGGGATTATTTTCAAGAAAACCTAAGATTGACATGGAGGAAGCACAGAAAAATAAGGTGAAAATGCGCGGGTTATTTAACCGGGCGGTGTCTGAGGGAGATTCCTATGAGGTTCTCTACGCTACCACCGGCTCCACCTGGAAGGAGGACGGGATTCTGTCTGACACACAGGTATATCAGTTTATCAGTCTTGTATTCGGATATCGGGAGAGCGATCTTAAGTTAGTGGCTGTTCCTGTGAATATTGAGCTGACGGAATTTTCCGAGCCTCTTGAGATTGAGATTTCAGAGGTTAAGTATGTGAAATACCGGAAGAAGGATCACTGTCTGGATATGGACTTTAAGGAGCGCGGCAGAAAATCCATGTACTTCGGCTTCAGTGATATTGAGCAGAACTCCAAGAGCTTTGTGGACAATGTGAGTCAGGAGGAGGAACGGCAGAAATTTATGGCTTTTATGGAGAAGTATCGGGCGAAGCTGTAGATTGGAGCTGCTTGTTGGAAGATGTTTGTAAATATAAGAGTACTATCCTGTGCTGCTGAATATGGCAGTATGGGCGGTACTCTTTTTTTGTCTTAGGCGGTATTCTTTTTTGTCTTAGGCGATATTTCTTTTTCGTCTTAAGAGGTATTCTTTTTTGTCTTAGGCAATATTTCTTTTTCGTCTTATTATGATAATCTTCTGCCTTTCCAATTCCTGAACATGGTAAAACGTCTGCATGGACTCACAGATAGCGGAAGTTTTCTTCTTTTTCCACGTGTATAGCTCTATTATCATAGTTTTTCCACATTTTCCAAGGAATAGTACTCGAAATGATTGTTGTGTATGACTGATTCATGCTGAAAGGTTCCTGGAAAATAAAAAGTTCCTGGAAAAGCACGGGGTTGCGCTGTCTGGCGTTTTGTGTGCAGCTGTATTCCTTCTTGCCAAAATTGCACTTATTTGCTGCTCAGATGGTGAATCGCGGCACGAAGGTTTGCGGGGTTAATTACTGCTTTTGTGTAATGCTTTTTTTAAATCTTCTATATAGAGAGACTGCTGTTTTTTCAGAAATGCTTTTATAAATGGCTTCATAAAAAATTTCTTTGGTGTGACGTCCTCTGTGAAATCGATCTCTGTTATTCCATCCCTGCTTGAAAAGATTCCGGTCCAATGGCCGTACATGTTGTCGTTTTCCATGTCAAATTCCCACCGTTTGTATTCCTCTCTTGCGGTGACGGTAAAGGTGGTGGCGTAACCCTCTTTTGTGTATTCGATGAACTGCTTTTCATTCTTGACTTCTACCTTGCTTAGATCGCTGCGCCATGAAGTGTTGTCTAAGGAGGTTACAATATTCCAGACGAGCCGTATATCGGCCCGGAAGCTTGCTTTTATATTGGAAAGTGCCATTTTATGCCCCTTTCTCTTTTATTTTTATTGTATGGGAGGCCGGGTTTCACAGCCTGATTTTATTGCAGACTTGTCTACGGAGGTTATTGTATATTCCTTCTGCGATTAGTTGTTATTCAACTCTTTTATAGCTAACAGCCCTTTTGCAGTTTTGCGCAGGTGTGGCTTTTGAATAAAGTCCGTACTGTCTGTCACTGAGGTCATTCTGGTGATATAATTTATATTTTTGCCGTATATTTATTGAATTTTCCCATTTCCTATTCATGTTCCCGGAGCATACGGGCGGAAGATGGCTATTATTGCGAAAATATGCTATTTAATTGAGCATCCAGCTTTTTCTTCCATATGATATCATCACAGGAAAAGACAAGCAGCAGACTGTGATATATATTAACGCTCAGTGCATAATGGTCGTTATAGCTAAAATAATTAAGTTTATCGCCAAACCATGCTTCCTTTTCGTGAAGATCAAGGGACCTTACTACAAGCCATCTCACAAATTCCATCTTTTCTTCTGCCGTTCCACCGCAAACCGAACATGGAAATGAATATTTTTTCAATAATGCATCACATGAATTGATAGATGTTCCAACTGACGACTTATGCTCAAATTTTTCCTGATAAATGTTAAATGCTTTCTGAAATAAGTATTTTTCAAAACTCCCGGCAAAGTAATGATTCTTCCAGTCCGTAACTACAGGATTGTCTTCCTGCTTTCCTATCCTCAAATAACAATGTGCTTCTGTCCAATGGTAAGAAAACAGAAGAAGCCCCTGCTGCAAATATTCTATCGCATCAAAATCTTCATCGCAAAACAGCTCAAGAATGGTATGGATGTTCGGCTCCATATAACCATCCCATTCTCTTTCAAGCAAACCTCCATCACTTTCTCCCATTGCCTTTAGGTAGTCGAGGTATACTTTTGGAATATGGTAACCGTACTCAGCACAGATGTTTTCTAATTGTTGAATTTGTTCGTTTGACGCAGATACGCATTTACTGCTCCATGAGCTGTCAAAATTTGAGATTGTTCTGAATAGCCGTTCCATAACAGACTCCGGCGTCCCTTGATAAAATTGTACCATTGGAACCACTTTCCTTTACTTTTCAAACACACAAGGCCAAATTGGGATATTTCTTTTAATATAGCATGGTTTTGAGGCAGGTACAAGGAATTTGCGGAGCGATTTTTGAAGGCTTTTGGATTTGGATTTTTGATTTTTTACTGCGGTTTCCTGTGTGCATCTATTTTATTGCAGGGGAGTGCTTAACTCATACCAATTGCTTTTTCGCCTGCAATGCAAATATCCCGGAGGCTCCGAAAGCGGAGGTCTCCGGGAATTATATTTATTATATTTATCCTGAATTATTCATGAACATATAGAAATGCTCAATACTCCAAAAACTTTGAACCAGTTCCATTGAAATCAATCGTGTTATCCACAAAAATGGGTAAATTATC
>CAJTDE010000051.1 GCA_910574835.1 Clostridia bacterium
TTATGCCAGCCCGAAGGCTCCCCGTCCCTGGTTACCTCCTGCTTTCCGTAAGCCTCCTCAACCTTATTCCCCTGCCTGTCGTAACGGTAGGAAATAACCCGGTAATAAGTAACCTCTCCTTCTCTTCGGATGCTTGTCTGTTCCCGGGACTTAAGCCCCAAGCCGTTATAGCGGTACAGGGTTTCCTTGCCCTCTCCGTCTGTTTCCCGGAGCACCTGGCCGTGGCCGTTGTATTCATACTGCTTCAGCAGACAGCCCTCCGGATCGCGGACGCTGGTTAACCGGCCTGCGGAATCATAGCCGTAGGCAAAGCCTTTTCCGCCGTCTGTCTCCTGGTCGTAAGCTTCCGGAAGCACCTGCTTTTGCATATTCCCCTCGGCGTCATAGAACCTGCGCTCCGTTCCGCCGTCCGGGTAATGAATCCGTATGCAGTTCCCGTCCTTGTCATAGTCATAATGGGTGCCGGCTCCATTCTCTCCTGCCGTTTCATAGCTGACCGGATGAACGGAACGCACAATGTCTCCATCAATGTTCCGGAACACTCTCTGATGCTCCTTAAGGGGCGATATGATTTCCTCCAAACGTTCCAGGAAGTCATACCGGTACTCGTAACCACCTTCCTGCTCCTTCCACTGCCTGGCTGGGTAATAGGATGTAAGGTTCCCCATCCGGTCATAGAACCAGTGGCTTTCGTATCCTTCCCCGTCAATCCGCCTGGTGACAAAGTTCCGGGAATTGTAGCTTAATTCCACTGTCCCGTAAGGATTGCTGATGGACATGCGCCGGCCGACCTTATCGTAGCCATAAACAGTCTCTTCTCCTTTAGATGTAACTATACGGACAGGGTGCGCTCCGTTCTTCTCATACTGCTGTATAGTCACGTTGCCTAAGGCATCCTCGCTGGAGATCTGCCGCCCTTTTTCATCATACTGACAGTGGGTTTCCTTCCACTGTTCCTCAGAGATCTTTTCCCTAGTGCACAGAAGGTTATGGTTTCTGTCATATACATATACAGTTTCTCGATCATCTGTGTCCCATACCCGTACCAAATCCTGGTTCTCATCATAGGCATAATGCTTTTCATACCCATCCGGCATGGTTTCCCGGACAAGGCGGCCGTATGCGTCATACTCCCAATGGGTTTCGGCCCCGGTACGCCCCGTCTCCTTTGTGCGCAGGTTATCTTCCGAATACGCATAAGCGATACAGGTTCCGTCCTCATAAAGAATCCGCTCCATAAGCAGTTCTTTATTATATTCATAAACCTCCATTTTTCCGTTCTCGCTGTAAGTGATGGTATTCCTCCGGTGCCTGTTGTCATAAGAAAACTTCTGATATACACCGCTTTCAAAGGTCTGCTTCGTAATCCTGCCCTGTTCATCATATGCGTTCTCCAGATAGCGGATGCCGTTCTGATCCGTGACCGATGTAATATACCCATTGCTGTCATACCCGTAATGGGTGATGCCTTCATCCATATGAACCACATCCGTCAGAAGCTCGTCCTCATACCGGTACTGGGTCCTGCGGCCGATTTCGTCAACAATCTGAAGAATCCGTCCATTCCGGCTCTCTACCTTCAGGATGTTTCCAAGAGATGTTTTTATCTCCGAGAGGCCCTCTGCCGTGTATGCAAAGGAAAGACGCTGGCGGTTGGGGTATTCCACGTAGGAAAGAAGTCCTTCCCGATCATACACGCAGAGGGTATGGCCGATCACGTCTGTCAGCACATGGATGCCCTGTTCTTCCAGTGTTTTCAGCATGAACCGGGCAGTTCCCCTGCTTTTATTTACCCAGCTCCCTTTTTCCTGCTCAAAGCATACGCTGTGGCCGGTGATGGTGCTTAAGTGGACTCGTCCATTTACTGCCGTATCCCGATAAAGTCTGCTGGCATAGGGGAACTGCCAGCCCTTTCCCATGACAGAGATCTCCCTGCAAGCGGACCGGTAAGTACGCTCGATCTTCAATGCTTCTGGAATGCCGGCCAGAATAAAATCGGTTGTATGCAGAGTATAACTTCCTGTAGCAGCATCCACCGGATCGCTGATCATGGTGGTAAGGGTATTGGCAAAGGCATTCTGAGCCAGACTTTCCCACACATTGAACTCCTGTCCTGTCATGTGACTGACTAGACCGTCCATAGCAGTATCTACTCCTGTTCCAATTGCGATCTTCCCAATGTCTGAAGCAACTCCCAACTTTTTTGTAATGCTGTCCGTGACACTGCTTCCAATCTGTCCTTGGATTACGCCGATTCCCATATCTACAGCAAGCCCCCACGGATCTATGGTCCCGGTGGTAGCTATCTGATTCAATAAACCGTTCCCCACATTACCGCCTACCTGGATGGCAGTCTTTAGATTCTTTAATTCTTGGCTTCCGCAGGCAAACTTTCCTATTTTTCCTGCTGCCTTCGCCGCATCAAATGCATTCCCTAAAGCTTTGCCCGTTACAATTCCAAAAGCGATTTCATTGGCTGCTTTTGCAAACTCATAAACTACATATTTGTTCTCTTCTCCTACTATCGGAGCAATCCAGTCATCACGGAGGAAATTATGGGATTCGCTGAGATCTCCAGACATGCTCTTTTCAATGTCCTGCGTGCCCTCCTGTATCTCCGCTATACTTGATGTAGTCATGCCCAAGCCCAGACCGTAAGAAGCTAGCATGGGGCCGGAAGCTGCGGCTCCCCATCCTCCGGTTGCCACGGTAAATGCCACCAGCACCGTAATGGTAACTGCCACCTTAAGTATCGTGGCAAATCCTTTCAGTACCTTCTGTTTCCCTTCCTCATATTTATTTACTAACTGACTGGAAACTCCTCCATTGATCATTCCCCTTGTTTCTGCATCATTGGCGGTTAGCTCCTTCTTAAGCTCTTCCGCTGGACGCTCCGCCGGTGTCGTATCCGAGGCATCCAGTTTAATAAAAGCCGCTATAATCTTCGCTTCTTCCGTAAGCTCGATCTTTGCTTTGCTGTCCTCTTCCCCTATCTGGAGGTTGATCGTCTCCGCCTCCAGGTACACACAGCTTACTGCTTCTCCGTCCTCACTGGACGGCTCTCCCAGGGACAGGTTTTTATCTGCGCATATTATGACATTCTTTCCCGTAATCTTGGCATTTCCATTTGTATCAAGCTGAACACAGGTATTCTGATCGGAATCCGCCGATACGCTTGCTCCGGATGGCGTCATCAAAAGCTCCGCTCCGTTCACATTGGAAAAGGACTTGTTATCCGGATTTTGGGCATAACTTTTCCCGGAAGAACTTCCTGAACCGGATGTGCCGGAAGCTCCCCCTGCCGATTCCGTCCGGATGGCGTGCACCGCCACGGCATCCTTTTCATCATCCCCCGGAAAGTAAATATGCACCTGGCTTCCCACCTCCGGCATACAGTAGATAAAACTGCTTTCAATGGCATAGGTAAAGTACTTTACATTGGGTGACGTATCATATTCCGGATCGATATGGAAGTGCACACGGATGCAGTTCCCGGAACGCTCCTTTACAGTGGCCGGAATGCTCATTCCGTAAATATTCGGATTTTTCAGCACCGGGCTTATGGTTCCCTTTTCCCTGCCCAGCTCATAGCTGCGAACCAGAGCGCCGTTCTCCGTATACCAAGAGATTGCCGTAACCAGTGTCCGTATGCCGTGGAACCGTACCCGCTGTGCAAGGCTTAAGGTTCTTCCCGTCCGTATCTCCCAGGAAATATGCTCCTGGGGAAGAAGCCCTGCCTTCTGCCCGGCATGATAGTACTGATCCATGTGCTTGATCTCCTGGTACTGCCCTGCCTCCAGAACCGTTTCCTCCGTATAGGCAGGGATTCCAAAGTAGGCCCTTCCATGTCCAGCCCTGCAGTCCGGAACTAAAAACGTATGGAAATGGCTGGCCAGACGTTTAAGAAAGTCCCAGTCGCTTTCCTCGTACTGAAGCAGAAAATCCGGAATCACCGCCCCCTGGGTAACGCAGTCCATAATCTCCGCCCCCGGCTGGTTCTCAAGCACCTTATCCATAACCTGCCCATAGGTAGCATCCAGGTTTAAAAAGCTCTGGCTTACGGGAGCAAGCTCCCAGTCCATCGTATAGGAAACCGCCGTCACCGCAAGCAGGCACAGTCCTTGTCTGCGTACCAGTTCCGCCTTTGTAATCTTTCCTACAAAAAGCGTTTCCTCCTCGCAGATTTCAATGGCAGCACCATCCGCCAGTCCCTGTATGGAAGCTTCCAGGCTTTCCTCCTCCGCCAGAATCAGCATGCTTACGGATGCATGGCAGTTAAAGGCGGCATTCAGTGTAAAATCCTCCACCTGGATCAATCCCTCAATGGGAAGGCTTATCCGAAGCCCCTGATATGTAATCTCCATAGCTTTCCTCCCTTTATTCCAGTTCAGTTCCGTAATAATCTGTATTATTCGTTCTTTATTCCGGTTGTCCGCACAGCAGAATCAGGATGCGTCCTCCGTGATTGCACATCATATAGCATCTGCGCAGAAGTACCTTTTCCCCGTTGATTGTTACCTTATCATCCGCAAAGTTCCATACTGCATCGGGCGGAAACTCCGCAAGACATTCTCCCACACACTGCTCTACCACATCCTCTGTGGGCGCAATCTCCTGATCTTTCACAAATATATTTGCAACCCAGTCAACACCCTTTTCAAACCAATTCATTTCTGATCTTTTCTTTTCAATTGCAGCCTGTGCCGCCTCCACTGCTTGGCGCGCCGCCTCCTGGGTGCTTGGGTTTTCTTTGCTTTTACAACCGCCAAAGTTGATGATATTCTTATCAAACACGCAGTCTCCTTCTGTCATCTGTGCATACTGCCGTGTCTTTACACCGTGGCCCTCCTCCAGAACCAGAAGACTATCGCGTATTCCGAAGCTGCACTCAATCCGGGCCTGGTGGACTACATAGGAAGTGTCCGCAATAGCAAACCGACGAAGCTCCATTTTCTTCTTTTTCACGGCATCGGCCGCTTCCTGGGCTTTCTCTGCGGATTCTTCCAGAGCTTCTTCCACATCTTTGACCTCTTCCTTGGCTTCCTCCAGAGCTTTCTGGGCTTCCATCAACGCCTCGTTCTTTTCCTTCATACTCCTGCAGTCATAGTCGTTACACAGGTCCATGTTTGCTTTTTGAAATGCCTCCTCTGCTGCCGCCAACTTCTCATTAGCCGCCTCATAAGCCAGCGCATCCTGCTGCAAAGCCTGAAATGCCTCGCTCTGTACGCTTTCCAAATCTGCCAAGCGTTCTTCCATCATTGCGTCTCCACCTCCTCAAAACATATCCCCGTGACCCTGCGTCTCAGAAGACTTTCCGCAAGAGCCAGGCTTACCACCGGATCTTTTCTCTGGCTCCCTTCCGGCAGAAACAAATGATGTCTCCCTATCTTTTTCTGATCCAGCACCAGCTTCTTTATCGTCTGGTTCGGGTAATATTCCGTCTTATCGCTGAGTACGTCCAAAGGCTCCATCAAGGTATGCACATAGTAGTACTGCAAGGAACTCTCTTTATGGATCAATATGACTTCTTTGAAAATCAGCTCCGGTTCATAGGCATAGAGAATCTCCTTAAGCCGCTGAGAAAACATCAGCACAGGGCGTTGTAAAAAATCCGGCCTTGCTTCCTTTCCGGTTCCCGTAAGATATAGAGGCGTAGCATCATGGAGGCGGCCGCTGTCGGACTTTAAGAAGAGCTGCCTTCCTCCTGTGATATCAAAATCCCGGTATTGAATCGTTCCCGGCAGATCTACATCCTGGGTAATAAAAAAATATCTCATGCCTGTTCCTCCTTCCTGCCATTCGAAGGCTCCGGCTCGGGGGCTTTCAGCCGTATAACTTGAAACTGTTCCGGTTCAAGCCCCAGAAACGGAATGATATCCCTTGGAAATATGGCTTCTTCCAGATCCGCGCCTGCAAAGGATATGCCTTTTAAAGTACAGCCGGTAAAATCCGCCCCTTTCAGATTGCAGTTTTCAAAGCTCAAGTTTTCCAGGCTGCTCTTTGGGAAACGGCTGCCTTCCATATTACAGCTTTGGAAGGTCATATTTTTAAGGCGGCACTCCTCGAACACAGTAAACCGCATATCAAGCTTTGCCGCACGGCTTTCTTTATATGTGCCCTGATACCAGTAACCGAATATCAGCGTTTCCGGTTTGTGCAGCGCCTTTTTCAGCTCTTTCTTCCAGGCGGAAGCTTCCTTCGCTGTCCGATCCGCTTTTACCAGAATCTCCGTCTGATCCCGGTATTCCCCCCATTTAAGCATCCAGTAAGGAGTCCGCACAACTTCATCAAAGATCATCTTCTCCTCCCAGTCGCGAAGACGCCAACGGAGAATCTGGCTGATGGTGCTGTCTATCACCCTCAGTTCGTCAAAAATCAGTCCTTGAATATCATACTTGTTGACTGCCCCTCCATAGTTCCGGCTCTCCTCGGTCAGCTCCTCCCAGAGCTGCTCAAGAGGCTCCAGGAGATCTTCCGTGTCCACATATACCTCTGCCGGTTCCTCGTCCAGATACCACCGGATGTCCAGACCATGAAGGTATAAGCGATACCGGCGTTCTATTAAATCGGTTTTTAAGAAAGAAAGATACAAGTAGCATACATATTCCTTCTTTTCCTTCCGCATCTCTTCTCCCAGCCGGTTCATCGCTGTTTTAACCAGTTCTTCCAGATAAGCCCCATGCTTTAACAGATGCTCTCCTATCCGGTCTCTGTATTCTTCAAGCCTTCCCTTTACGGCTTCCTGAAATTGTTCTAAGGCGTATTCCCGTTCCATGCTTTTCCCCCCTCATTACTCCAGCTTTACTTCCGTTCCCTGGAATGTGGCCTTATTGCCTTCCAGCTTTGCCGCTCCGCCGCTTAAGCTCTGGAGAATAATACCTTTCTTTGCATGCAGAAGCAATTCCTCCTCCGCATGAACCGTAAGCTCTTCTTCCGCCTCGGCCTCTACTGCGCTAACCGCCTGAATGCTGATCTTTCCGCTGTTGTGTATGGTTACGGCCGATTTTCCTTTTCCGCAGGACAGCCGCATATGTCCCGGAGCAAGGGCCAGTTCCTGGCCGGTCTTTGTTTTAAGATATCTGCTGTTCGGGTCCTGCATCCGGTCCTCTCCGCCGCCGGCCGGAGCCGCATAGCTGCTCACCGCACTTAAGGCCACCGCTTCTCTCTCATATTTAGATGGGAAATACACGCGCACACTGTCCCCGATTTCCGGCATGCAGTACCAGCCGCTTCCGTCTGTAGAAGCCGATATGGTGGAATAAGGGAACCAGTAAAGAGCCGGATTCCCTGATGTCTTATCTATCTCCATCGCCACCTGTACCTTGCTTCCGGATGTTTTTTGTATCTCTCCCAAAAGAGCCGTTCCAATAAGATGCATAGGATATACGGCAGCTTTTGCAAGCCCCTCCGCTCTCTGAAGACCGAAGGTACAGCACAGCTCCTGATCATAGAAGGTATAGCGGCAGGCATATACAGTCAGAAGCTGCCCTCCTGCATTGACGCGTTCCAGTATTCCAAGGGGCTGCCCTGACGTCACCTGATATCTGGTAAACGCTGCCGCCGGCACCGGCCGGCCGTTTGCTTTGAGGTAATAATATGATGCCATATCTTTGTCTATATTCTGTACTACACCGGAAAGTCCGGATGCCGGCATCGGCGGAATCCCGGCATACAGACAGAAACCGGCCCTCCTGCTTTCCGGCGTGGCCGCAATTCCTGCCAGCGACAGAACCCTCTGCAGGAACTCCCAGTCTGTCTCTTCATACTGGATCACCAGGCTTCCGACGGACTGCTCCGGCCCTGCATAGAAAAGGGAACTGCCCGGATAATCCTTCAGTACTGCCTGTGCCAATGCCTGGTAACTCATTCCCTTATCCTGAAAAGAACGAGAGCGCTTTGTAAGATCCATAAGCCAGCTATAGCTTTTTCCTTCTATCCGCACTACCTTTGCTGCGGTACTGGCCTGTATCTGTACATCTGATATCACACCGGAAAAAAGCAGCACGCTTTCCGAACCATTCTTTAGCTCCACTTCCACCGGCTGAAAGGATGGTATCCCGTACAAAAGCTCTTCCGGCTCTTTTGCATAGGCCAGGATGGTCAGACAGCTGTGTTCTCCATACCGTGCTTCCACCTGGCAGTCCAGAATCTTTGCCGCCTGGATTCCCTTTACTTTTACATCATGTAAACTGTACGCCATAAAGCACCTCCGTTAGTTGCTTTCTATTACACATGCTTTAATCTCCACGGTATCTTCCGTGATGCTGATACTGCTGCCTCCGTCGCAGATCATCTCTATCTTTGTGCCGGCAGACACATTCATAATCCCTTCGCAGGTAAAATAAATCCGCTCCGCCGCATTGATTGCAATATCTTCCTCTGTCATAATCACTGCATTGCCATCGTTGGTCAGCGTTACCGTACCTTTGTCTTTCCCTACCCCAAGCTGGATTCCTCCCTGAATAAATTTCAGCTTTTTCCCATCCGGCATTGTGATATCTTTCAGATCGGGATTTCCCATAGGACTGTCTGCGGCAGGCGCGGAGTCTCCCTGTACATTTGCAATGGCATACCCTTCTGTCTCGTCCGCAGCCGGGAAAAAGATGCGGACCGGATCTCCTGCCTTCGGCATACAGTACCAGCCGCTTCCATCCGGGGAGGCCGCCACCGTAGAAAAAGGAAAGTAATGCTGATCGGCACAGCCTGCCAGGGCATCTGTCTCCATCTTTACACGAAGCTGATTTCTTCGGACAGAGGTTACACTTCCATGAATGGACACTCCGCTGAGCAATGGGTTATGAAAGCTCCGGTTCTCAAGCCCTTTTCGGGTATATAAGCCATACCGACTGACCAAAAGCCCTTCCTCAAGGCTTCTTGAAACGCTGCCGATATAAAGTTCCCTGCCGTGAAATCTAATCCTGGAGCAGAGAGGAAGTATCTCATAAGTCTCTACCAGGAAGGAGATTTGATCCTCCGGCGCCATACTGCGCGTCATCACATAAGGACATCTGTCCCAGTCTGCCTGCTCCGGATGCTCCGGCAGGCCGGCATACAAACAGATTCCCCTGGAAGTGCTGTCCGCATATACCTGCTCCCGGCACAGAGACAAAAGCCGCTTAATAAACGCCCAGTCTGTTTCTTGGTACTGCACCGCAATGCGTCCCATAGGATGCTCCCCGATAGAAAACTGTATCTGGCTGCCCGGATATCCGTCCGCCGCCTTTCTGATAAGCTGCGGAAAAGTCATAGCTATATCCTGGAAGGAACGGTTGTAAGGTTCCAGATCCATTCGGCAGCTTTCCGTTATAGCCTTTATCTGAATCAGGCAGGTGCCCCCGTCTGCAAAGGCCTTCATCCAGGTGGTGATTCCATAAAAGATCGGCTGCTGCTCCCCATCCTGAACCGCATATAATGCAACATATTCTCCGCCTTCATAAATGAGAAAGTCCTTCATCTGCTCTTCGGACACGGCTGTAAGCACCATCTGGCCGTGACAATTCGGGCCTTCTTCTATGGCCAGGCTGATTACCTTAAGAGCCGTATCTTTTAACATTAATATAAGATTTCCACAGGTAACGGCATCCATAACCCTACTCCCCTTCCTGTCCGTTTAATTCGTCAGTCACATGAATCAGAGCCTCCAATAAAAGCCCCATACCCTTTTTTTCTTCCGCTGCGCAGTTCATCGCGCCTGCAAAAATACAGCCCTCTTTCACAAACCGGAACACTGTATTGTAGACCCTTCCTTCCGCCGTAGGCAGCTCATAGGTAAAATACTCTATCAGCTCCAAGGCCTTCACTTGGTCAAGCTTTGCGGACAGCTTCATGCCCCGGAGCATCTCGCAGCTCTGTACGGCCCAATCCTTTAGGGACTTTTCGACCTTTTCCCCGGGTATGCAGCTTACGGAGATACTGACATTTCTTTTATCACTGACCAGAAGAAGATAATCCTGCTTTTCCTCAATTACCTCAAAGAAATCCAGGATAAAGGGCATCTTAAGCCTGCCCTGGAGAAATGTCCGCGGTTCAAACTCCATTTTCAGCGTATAGACATACTGCTTTCCCTTACGGATTCCTTCCGCCAGCTCATCCACTGTGTAGGTAATTCGTTTTTTCGGATCATACAGATCCAGTTCCTTCTGTCGTTCTTCCTGCTCGGCAAGCTCCCACTGTTCCCTCTGAAGCCGCGCAATTTCCAGATCCATTTCCATGAATGTTCCCTCCTTCCGGCTGTTTTCCCTTTACAAAAGCAGCAGCTTTCTTTCCCGGTTCTCTTCCGCTCTGCCTCTGGCTCCCTGGCCGCCGGCCTCCATAAGTATCTGTTTCAGCGCCTCGTAAATATCGGCATTTGTGTACTCCCTGTCTTGTTTCAGCCGCACATTCAGATAGGCCTTTATCCCATCATAGGGCATTGCTTCCTTAAGCTGCATACAGTTTAAGCAGAAAGCATAGTCCCAGGGGCTTTGTATGGCATACTTCATTAAGGAATCTCCGAAGCATCTGAGAATCTGCGGCCATATGCTGTGCTTCCCCGGGGCGGCATAAAGCGCATTTGTCCGATCCAAGGTGTCAAATTCCGTGTGATAGTCGTAAAAATCTGTATATGTGTCCCGAAGCCGTGCTCCCGACTGTAGTTTAAAGCGCGCAAGCTCAATCTCCATATCCTTCCTGGGGGCCTTTTCATCCAGGCAGATCTGCGACAAATATTCATACTGCTCCATACTCAGCACCTTATCCAGAAACCGAACCTTCAGATAGGATGTCCGTCCGTTCGCTTCGCAGGCAATCCGGAGCGTCTCTTCCAGGATATAAGGAATGCCGCCGAAGCAGATAACCCCCGGGGCTATGCAGATTTCACCTGCATGAACGGACAGGCCGCATCCCCAGAGTACTCCGTTTCCATAGTCCTGAAACTCGCTCCGGAACAGATTTCTTGGATAGTCCCGAAGGTTTTCCAGCATTTCCTTTTTTAAAACCCGTTTTTTCTCAAATAAAGGGTGTATATTTTTAAACATGTGGCCTCCTGTTTATAAGTTCTAATACATGGCAATCTCATCCGTCCGCATGGTCTGGTTCAGGCCGAGGATTCCAAAATGCATCCCGTAGAAAATCTCCAGCCGGTACCGGATATCCAGAAACAGTTCTTTTATAAGCTCCATTCTCCGTTCCAATGCATAGGTTTTTGCCCGTCCCGTGTAAACGATGATCTCATCCGGATTTTCTCTGCTGCGGTAAACAATGCTGTCCGGTATAAGATCCCGTATCATTTCCGCAAAGATAATCAGGGAACTTCCGGTGCGGAAGCTTCTGATAAGGCCGTTCAGCAGTGTATCCTGCTTCTCCCTTTCCATTTCCCGGAATACCTCTTTTATATTTTCTCCATAAACATTTTTCCCGATATCTGCTGCCAGAAGCTTCTTATAATATTCGTCCCTGCTCATTCCTCTGCGGATGTCGTTCTCTGCCAGCATATGAAGAACCAGGTTTGTAAGGCTCTCCCTCAGCGCTTCCGCTTCCTGCTCCTCCGGCCCGAACAAATCCTGAAAGATAGGATAAAAACGGTAATAGGTATTGACCTCGATCTCCTTTTCACCCATAAGGCTGTCCTGATTAAGATAGGGACATGCCAGTTCCATATAAGCGCTTCCGCCTCTGGCATGGCCAAATCGGAGTCTGCCGGGTGGAACTCCTTCTTCCAGAGCTTTTAAAACAGCTTCCCAAAGATATCTCACAGCATTTTTCCTCCACATTCATATTCCGGATACAAGCGTTGAACCTCCGAAACAAGAAAACTTGCAACATCTCTCTGCAGCCAGGCTTCCCTTGCTCCCGGCTTAAAGTGCAATATCAATTTTTTCTGTGCGGATGTATCCCGGATCTCATCCTCCACAAAGGGATTCATGGAATAGGTTTCCATCTCTTCCTCATACCTGTCCAGAACCTCGCAGTCTTGGTAATGTACAAAATCTTCCATCCCAAACCCCCGGATAAAGCGTGCAAGCTCTGCCCGCGTTTTTATGTCCAGATTCCATCTTCTTCGAAAACCTTCGGAAAAACTTTCTGTCCGGTGATTCTTCATCACCGGATAAGTTTCATAATCAATACGGCTCTCTGTGCCGTTCCGAATCGTATAGATGCTCCATTTCTTTGCTTCCCCGGCTCTGCTGACTATAAAAAGCTTGTTTTCTCTTTGTACAACTCTTCCAAGTTCCTGATTGTCGTCTGCCAGATACGCATGCCCGGCCCCGTACTCCTGGATGGAAATGATATGTTCGTAGTTCTGATGATCCTCGCAGGGCACCGGGAAGCCGACGCTATCTAAAAGCAGCTGGCGCACATTCCATAACGGAACCATGTGATAATGAATAAAAGAGCTGCACTGGCCGAACTGTATCTCGATTTTAGTAATCTTTTCTTTCCCAGTCAGCCCTTCTTCTGCTTTCACCAACACCACATCCGCCATCTTATAAAGGTAGGGCGCATTTATGGTCTGCCAAGGAATCCCGTTCTTAATAAAAAGCCGGTAAAGCTCCGCTGTTTTTTCCAGATATCTTGTATTCTTTTTTAGCTTTACCTTTATCTCCCAGGTCCGCTTAGGATTCTCCGTTTCTATGGTTCCCGTAAATTCCGGATCTTTTTTCCACAGCTCCCTTAACTCTATAAAGTCGCACCGCAGCATAACTGTCATCAGAGGATACTCCCCCTCTGCTTGAAGGGCCTCTAAAAGCTCATCCATTCGGTAGCTGCTTTCCTCCAGATCCTTGCTGTCCATAGGCGCCATCAGATGATGCGTAAGATCCACATATCTTCGATCCACAATCCCCGTTCTTATGAGATACCGGTTCACATCATAAGCCAGTTCTTCTTGGATGCGCTGTTCCAGTTCCCGGTACATCTCCAGGTTTGTCTCGTACAGAGGCAGGAATACACGTTCCATCAGTTCTTTTAGAGCTACCCGATCCTCCAGGCTGCTGATAGTCTGGAGTTCACATCGTATCATTTCCTTCATGTTCTCTATCTGAGACATCGCTATTTCCTCCCGTCAAAGAAGTTCTTCTCCCAGGTATCATTTTCAAAATCGAAAAAGGCTTCGCTTCCCCGATAGAGCTTCTCTCCTTCCCGAAGAACCGGAAGTACTAAAAATCCCCATCGTTTCCTGGACACCCATACAAAGAATTTCATCTCTCCTTCCAGAATGATGTCTGTCTCCTCCTGGATGACAGTTCCTGCGTATTCCCGATCAATCTCTTCCTGGGTTGTCTGCTCAAACTTTGCGGTATCGTATTCAAAATAATAGGTACGCAGGTCTGTGCCCTGGCTGTCACGCAGGTATAGATCCAGCTGCTTTCCAATCCGGAACCGGGAAATGCAGCCGATATGCCCTTCTCTGTCCTGGCTTTTTATAAGCACTTTTTCTTTATTTTCGTGGGTATAAGCCATAATCTCGTAAGGAAGGGCGCCTACTTGGTAATTCTGCTCTACCTTCATATAACCAAGCTTGCAGTTTAAGAAATAAGACAATGCCCCCTCCAGGCAACACATCTTAAGCTCCGTCCCTTCTTCATCCCTTTTTGCCGTATGGATAAGCTTTCCGGGCACATACTGTTTTAATGCCTCCATGAATAATTTTGATTTACAGGATTGTCCTGTCAGCTTAATCATCTCATAGTTCTGAAGCTCCCCTTTTGCAAACTTCTGCTCCAGGAATCGCTCCATAAGATTGTATATATCCGGCCGCAGCAGCTCCTCAAGCTGATTCAGATAAATAGGGAACTTCACTTCCCGTCCCATCTGATGGAATCTCCCCTGTTCTAAGACAGACAGTTTCCACTTGTCCAGAAAAACAGTATCTTTGTCCTCTCCCTTTCTGGTGCTGATATACAGCTCATAGCGGAATGTGGCCTGGAAAAATAATTTCTTTACCTGTTCCGCAATTTCAAACAGGGTATAATAATTGTTTTTCACAAAGAAATACTCTTCCCTGCCGCGCCCTTCATAATCCTTAAAGCAGGTAGGAAGGTAACTCTCCGAAGCCTCGTACTCGCGCTCAAGTTTTTCCAGAAGATCCAAAGCTTCCGGATACTCGCCCAGAACTCCGCCAAGCTCCTTCACAATACATACTTTCAGAAGCTGGAGGATGCGGTACGTCAGATTGTTGCCGCCAAAGTTTGTATCGCCGTTCTCGTAACTGGTCTGCAACTCCACGCTGTAGGATACCCTGCTGTTTTCGATCCGGAACCGGCCGGAGGTCAGATCCGTTGTTCCACCTCCGCAGTCAATAATCAGTGCATGATAAGGGTATCCCTGTTCATACTTTCCCTGATCAATCAGCCCCTGAATACTGTGAAAGAGAACGGCCATTCCTTCATCCAGAACACAGTCCACCTGATACTCCGGCAGAAGTTCTTTGAACAGGGTCTGAAACTTTTCCTTTTGGCGGATTGGAGAAAGCATCTGGATATTCCGGAACCGGCACTTAAACTGCTGTTTTGCAATATCAATGAGATAAAGCAGGAAGGCTCTAAGCATTTCCTTTCTGGATATCTGATATTTGTGCCCATTTCCCAGAATAACGCTTTCCTGACGGCCGGCATCGCTGATCCAGCGCTTGATATCATAAAATACCGGCACGTCCTCATCCCGGTAAACTTGGCCGGCCATCCGCAGTGCCTCAAAACCAAAGGCATAGCCCGGTGTTCCGTCCTTAAGCTTGGTAATTCCAATCACACTTGGAATAACATGGCCTCCCTCTGCCTTGGCAATCTGCCGGGAGCCGTCCGGAAGGCAGATCCCCATTGTTGTGTTGGAGCTTCCGAAGTCGATTACCAAAGGAAGATCCGCCTCTTCAACCGCCCTTAGCTGGATATCCAGAAGGGGAATCCGAATGCCTTCTGCATATCCGGGTTCCATAGAAGGAATCCCCATATAACAGTCATATAGATATTCGGAGATCCGTTCCTCCGGAAAGTAAAGAATCGAATACTGGTGCTTCTGAAGCTCTACTACCGGAATCCCCTGTTCTTTAAACAGATAAAAACAGCCTCCCCGCTCTTGTATATAGAAACAGGTATAAAGCTGGTTTTCCTCGTCCACCAAAAGAAGATTCCCCTCATAAAGCGGAAAAGAAGCCTCGATCCTGTAGCCGTCCAGCTCGTTAAGCCCTAGATCTTCATGCAAAACAATGGTTCCCGGGATGCGGACGCTGCCGTCATATGATGCCGACACCATACAGTGATTCAAAAATGCCTGAAGCCGCTCAAATCCGCCCTCACAAGCCTCTTCCATATGCCGGTACTCCTTCTGTCCCCGGAACCTTACCACCAGACGCACCAGGCCCTCCCGATCCTGCTCCAGACCGGAAGGAATGACCAGGCATTCTTTTCTGCATATTTCCCTAAGCTGGAACAGGGTCATCTTTTCCAGCCGGCTTTTTCTATATGTCTGCTTCTTTGTAAGCTCTTTTTGTCCCGGATTAAGTGTATAGGTATACCGGCTCATGATCCTGCTTCTCCTTCCATGCCTGCCTGGGCTGCCGCTATCTTTCCATCTATGCCTGCTGCCAGATCCGAAAGCTCCAGACGGTTGTAAATAGACTGTGCCGTTCGGTAATAGGTAATGGCATTGTCATATTTTCCTTCTGCCAGAAGCTCATTTCCCTTGTTTTCAAGATCAATGGCATTTTTCTGATCGTTACTTTTCTGTTCGTTTTCCAATTCTTTCTGTTCGGCCAGAAGAGCCTTTTCCTTTTCTTCCTCTTGTTTTTTCGCTGCTTCTTCCTGCTGCCTTTCCTGGGCAAGTTCTGTCTCCAGGGCTGTCTGTTTTTCAAAGGCTTCGTTTTTGCTTTCTATGTCGTACAGCTTTGCCGCTTTCTCACGGGCTTCCCGGTATGCTTCCAAAGCCCCTTCCCGATCCCCGGACCCTTCCCTGCTGGTTCCAAGCTCCAGAAGATCAATCACCTCAATATGTCCTTCTGTCTCCTTAAGACGCGCAGCTATATAGTTCCTGCCAACATTTCCAGCCTCCTCTGACATATCCCTGGCAGTCAGATAAAATTCCTGCGCCTTTGGATAATCTTCTTCCCGAAGCGCCTCATCCGCTATCTGAATCTGTTCCGACAGCTTCAGATACTGCCCGGCTTCCTCCGATTCCTCCCCTTTTTTCAAAGAATCCGCTAATTTCTTCGCCTCCGCATATTCTTCGGAGGCTCTTACATAATTGTCATATCTTAGATATTCCTCTCCGCTTTCCATATAACGGATAAGGCTTTCTTTTTTATTGCGGATGCTCCGATGGCGCAGCCAGAGTCCAAAGCTTATGCCCCCTATGACCAGGATAAGGGGAACTGCAATCATCAGTATGGTTTTTATGGATATCTTTTTTTTGGGTGAACGGTATACCTTATCAATAAAAGTTACCGCAAGGGTATAATTATCAATCTGGTATTCTTCCTGTTTTCCCAGAATCTGATCCTCTACCTGCTCTAAAATCTCCAAAGGTTCTTTTGCATCCTTGGAAAATTCTAAAATTTTTTCATCATTGCAGGCTTCCCACACGCCGCGGCTCATCAGGTACAAAATATCGCCGTCAGAAAGAGGCTTTTTCTTGGATACTGCAATAGACGGCCGCTCTCTTCCGCCCAGATAGGAATACAGGTTATTCCTCTCTTCGTGAAGGGCTGCCTGATCTATGGTAAGCTTTTTCTCCCTGAGCAGATTCTCTGTCAGAGACTGATCCTCCGTCCGTATCAGAAACCGATCATTCCGAAGAAGGTAAAAGCGGCTGTTGCCTGCATAGCAGTACCGGATCTTTCTGTAATCCGTCACCACCATGACCACGGACGCCTTAAGGTGCATGCCGCCTCTCTGGTTTTTCAGCTCCTTGTGAGCTGTATAAAGATACCGGCGCAGCTTTCTCTTTCCCATAGACGGAGATTCACTGAAACTGCGGATCAAGCTTTCCACTGCTATCTTCGCACTATTGGAATGAGGTTCATCGTCCAGACTGTCTGCCAGCACATAGCAGGCATAATCATCCATCTCCACATATCCAAAATAATCTCTGTTCTTTAATTCCTGTCCTTCTTCCGATATAAAGCTTGTGCGAAATTCAGAATTGCCCCGTCTCATTTACCGTCTCTGCCTCCACAAGTAATATGCTTCCGTTTTCTTTTTCCTTGCCTTCCTTATATTCTGCGGCCCGGACAATCCGCTCTGCCCGCTCCTGAAGGCTGCCGCTGCCAAGTAGGATATCCTCCAGATCTCCCCAGGAGAGTTCCTGCCAGATACCCCGGCTGGCCATCAGAACCACATCCCCCGCTTTTAGAAGAATAGGGAGTTCCCCTGTCTCAATCTCCCGGAATCCATCCATCCCCAGATAGTTAAAAACCTGTTTCTCTTCTTGGCTCCACAGGGCTTCCTTTCTGGATATCTTCCCTTCCCGGTAAGAAGCGGCAGCCAATACATCTATGGTATGTCCCTGGCTGATCGGAATCAGCTCCCTGCCCCTTAGTAATGCAATCCTCACATCCCCGGCCAAGGCATAACTGGCTGTTTTTCCATTCAAAAATACAGCCGCAAGGCATGCTCCGCCCCGGCGTTCTCCAATGGTTTTCTGGATTCTGATATTCGCTTCGTAAAATGCAGTCCTGAAAAAGTATTCCGGATTATTCAAAACATGGTATGGCTCATAACGATCCAAAACCGTATCCAGCGCAATCTGCGCCGACAGCTTTCCTGTATTGGCCTTTCCGATTCCATCTGCCAGGACTGCCAGAACTCCTGCCCTGTTCACGTTTACCTGTGCACAGTCTGACTGAAGTTCGCAGGTGCCTGTGGTCTGGCTGATTCCCACACCAGCGGCAGCTTCCCTTATCCCGGTATGCTCCTTTACCTCTTTTTCAAGGGAAACTGAAAGGCCTTTCTTAGCCGGAAGCTTTGGAAGCCCCAGACGGACGCACACAGCCAGAACCAGAAGGACTGCCAGAATTATCAGCATAGTCGTATTCCCCATAATCTCTGTCATCCTTCGATGTCATTCCATTCAAAACTGTCTCCGCACAAGGGCAGAAAAAGGAAACGGCTCTTTCCCATTTCAATCGTGTCATAGGGCTTCAGTTCCTTCGGCACATATACCGCTTCATCATTCAGATAGACAATTCCGGAAGAATCTCCCGGCAGAATCACCGTATTACGTTTTTTCTTGTCATAGACAATTACTGCATGATTTTTCCGGTTGATTTCATTGTCACCAAGGATCTGGATGTCCATATCGTCCCCACGGCCCACAAAATTTTTCCCGTTATGTATTTTATAGTCCATGCCGACCCTTGCGCCGCTGATGCAGACCAGCCAGCCGCAGACCGGCTGCACCTCTTCTTCCAGAAGCTCCACCGGAGGTTCAAACCCCACCGGCTTCTTTTCCTCTGCTTCCTCAGAAAGTTTCATATTACAGTAAGGGCACAGATTTCCGTACCTTCTTGCGTTATATACATGTCCGTTAGGACATCTCACCAGGCTCATGCCTCTTCCTCCTATTCCAGTTTTGCAATACCCCTCTCAGCACATCTCTATCCAGAAGAATTTCCAGCCGCAGATACATGCGTCTGTAAATTCTTCTATGCGCTTTGGGGGTATTGCTGTTATCCAAAATCACTGTGGGCGGCACTAAAGGGTAAAGCCGCTTCGACACACCTGTAATTTTTACGACAGCAAAAGCTTTACATTTGCCACATAAATAATGTCTCCTGCCTCAACTCTGCATGGACGGTTCGTCACCTTGTAGCAGCAGCCGTCCTCTGCCTTCTGTATCCGGATCCCGTTCACGGAACCCAGATCTTCCACATACCATCGTTCCAGACAATAATTAAGAACTGCATGCTGGCACTCTACAAAGGTACTGTATTCACAGTCCTCCAGATCTACGTCAATCTCTTCCTCTTCATTCCTGCGTCCGATTATCATGGAGATCCGGCCTGCCATATTCCATGCCTTTACCGGTTTGTTGTTCTCATCCAGAAGCAAAAGCTCCTTTACCGCCGGAGCATTGCTTGTATCCCAGACAGGTTCCCTTCCGCTTTCTTCCGGTCTGCGAAGCTGACTCAGCATGTCGGTTGCCGCTACGCCTGCACAAAGAATCAGCACTGCAAAATACCATTCCAGATACCGTTCTCCAGCCTTCAGATACCAGATTCCTGCTGCCAGCAGAATACAAACCAGTATGATAATGCCGTCACATATTATTTTTATGGTCCTTTGTTTTTCCATCTGTTTTTCCTGTTCATCTGATATGTTCAAAAAAAGATGCAAAACGCTCCTCCGGCTTCATGGGGCCGTTCTGCTTTCCCGGTTCTTTCTTTTTATGCTGATAAGTTTCCATTCCTTTTCCCGGCTGAAAACCAAAAAAACGCTCAAATGCGCCTGCATCCGAAATGTCCTGGGAATCTTGCGGAAAATCCTCTTGCTTTTTCGCCTGCTTTTTTTCGGAAAAGCTGTTCCGCTTACTGTCATAAGCTTTCTTTTTCTCCGGATCTCCCAGAATTTCATAAGCCTCCTGGAGTTCGTACATGCGCTGTTCTTTCTGCGGATCATCGCCTGCCGCATCAGGATGACATTCCTTTGCGAGCCTGCGGTAAGCCTTTTTTATTTGTTCCTCCGAAGCCGTTTCCGATACATTTAATATTCTGTAATAATCTTTCATGTATCCTGTCCATTCCTGCTATTTTTAAAAGGGCAGTCTGTCAACAGACCGCCCCTTTTTCTTATACGCTGTATCCGCCTTCCACTGCGACCTGCGCCATTTTATCCTTTTTCTGCTTGATAATCAGTGTAAACGTTCCAACACCTTCCACATCCCCATAATCTTCTTTATAATCCACAACAAAAGCATTGGGATATGTATATTTACGTACTACCTGGGAAGCCGCAATTACTTCTATGCTTACTTTGCGGTAGCAGTCTGATTTTTCTGCCGGAACAAGCGCCCACAGCCCCAGCTGCCTTGTACTGTCAAAGGGATCTCCGTCCACTGCTGTCAGAATCTTTCCTGTAATAGTCACAGTGCTTCCCATATCGGTAGAACGCGCGTTGCTGTCATGGGGAATATCGGTTCTGAACTTTACTCCTGTGATACTGGTTGTTCCCAATTCAATTGTTGATGGTCCTTCTACTTTTACTGTAAATCCCATAATATCTCCTTCCTTTCCTCAAATCCGGGATAAACTTATTCTCCGCTGAATCCGCCTTCAAATTTCAGACTTGCCATCTTATCTTTTTTCTGCTTCACCAGAAGTGAAAATACTCCAGCACCTGTTTCATCTGTAAAATCTTCCTGGTAGTCCACAACAAACGCATTAGGTACCGATATCTGACGGACGATCTGGGATGCATTTACCACATCAATCTGAAGCCTTCTGTAGCAGTCCATGTTCTCAGCCGGCACCAGAGACCATTTGGCGATCTTACTGGTGTCATCTGCCGCTTCACCGTCTACGGCTGCCAATATCTTACCTTTGATCAGCACCGTAGAGCCAAGATCCGTAGATCTCGCATTTGAATCGTGAGGGATATCCGCCCCGAACACTACGCTTGTAATGCTTGTTTCCGGCAGGCTGATTGACTCGCTTCCCTCAATTTTTAAACGTAATCCCATTCTTCTTTCCTCCTAAAATTATTATATTTTTATAGCTTATTATTTTTCTCCCGCTTTTCTTGTAAGCTGTACCTTGAGATTCCTTGTGGTATTTGCAAATGTCACCTGGACATTGCAAATGCCGTACTTCTCATCAATGGTATAATCCAGCTCATCTCCATTCTGCAGAATTGAATTTACATGAGACCGATCTGTATCCCAACGGCTCTTCTGGCTGCTGGGGTTGCTGCTGAAAAACTTCAGGATTTTATCCTGCTTGAAGTCTCCGCTGCTAAATCTAAGCATCCGTTCTATATAGGTTACCACCAGGGTTTTATAAATTGGCTCAAATTCACTGCCATTGCTTAACAGGTTCCGTGCCTTATAGACCGTAATATTTTTTATCTCCCTGTCCTTGTACTTTGCATTGTCTGAGGAAAATACAAAGCCAAAGCCGGTATGGTTGATGGAGTTTTTAATTGCATTTGTAAAGCCCGATATCTCTTTTGTCATGCTGGTTGCTGCAAGAAGCGCGTTATCATCAGCTTCCACATCAAACCGCACGCCGGGATATTCCATACTGGTATTCTGGAAACGCTCCTTCAGGTACTCCGGGCACTGCCATGCTGCCACAATTCCTGCAGCCTCATAAGCAGCTCCTACGTATATTCCCTCCAGCCACATCTTCAAAATATCTTCCTTTTCATTGGAAAGAGCCGTATTTCCGCTTTCATCCATAACGATCCGCCGGTCCAGTACAAGCCCCGATTTATCCTTGGGAATGATAGTGGCATTGGGAATACAGGGAACTACAAATTCGCTGTATTCTTTCTTCATCAATGGAAGGCATTTTTCCTTAAACACCTGGATGCCTTCTGTTGCAATATAGCTGAAGGTCGTTTCCTCTCCTGTGCAGAAGCTGAAAAATGTGGTAATCCGGTATGGAAGCAGCGCATTCATTAACGTTGCCAGGCTTTCCATAGAGTTCGTGCCCTGCCTCTCCACCTTACGGTTTCCTGCAAAACGGACTCTTTGGAGCTTTCCGCCGTCTGTCTGGTTCAATTCCACATCGGGCACGATTCCGAACCAAATGGTATTGTCAAACTCGTTCTTGTCATTTGTGGTATTCAAATAGGCAAGAAGCCGAGGCAGGTTGCTGGATTTTACCATCATATCCAAAGGCGTATTCGTAATCAGAAGCTTGGGCTGCATGCCTTTTTCTTTGACCTGGTATTGATCAAAGAATGCCTTTACGCCCAGAATCTTTTCAATCAGCGGTTTTACTGCCTTTACAAAGTCATCCTTGCTCTTTTTATAGAACTCCAGATATTGATTGTAATGGCGCATCTCCGTCTCACGGTCTATGGTGCTGTCCATAGCTGTGCTTAAGGGGCAAAAGGTTCTTACTACCAGCTCCCGGACATAATCGGACTTTTCTTCATTGAGTGCATCGTAATCTTCTTTGAATGCTTCCGTAAGACTGGTGCTGATCTCATCCTCCACTACAGCAAGCTCTGTGCTTTCCTCCTGCTTCATTTCCAGGATCTTAAGCTCTCCATCCTCTCCCAGACTTAACAGGCCTGCCTTGAAATCAGGGCCTCCCTGTTTTGCCTCTCCCGAACCCAGAAGCAGACGTGTCTTGGAATCTTCGATTGCCAGAGGCAGCATAGCAAGCACGTTATTATAATTCTGGCTTGCCTGCTCAAACTGGTAATTCAAGGTATCTCCCAAATCCAGACGCTTCGGATCTTCTTCGTCAAGCTCCGCATATTTTTCATAGGTATACCGGATCTCCCTGCGGACCTGGCGGATATCCTCCATAATCTTTCTGGGTGATATCATGTCCATCACATTTGCAAAGCCGAAGTCCACATTTGCCACTCCCTGGGCACGTTTCGTGTCCAGAAGGGTGATGAGCATATTGAGCAGGTCATTATTCTCATTCAATGGAATCTCAGTAATGCAATTCTCCGGAATATGCTCCGGCTTCACAAGGCTGTACTGGATGCTTCCCGATCCTGCATCACACCAGGAATATACTACCGGACTGAACTTTTCCATAAATTCATCCAGACTTCCCACCAGCAGCGTTTCATTAATCTCCTTGATCTTCTCATCATCCAGACTGTTTTTTCCCCGCACATCCGAGATCATGGTCAGCAGGTTTAAGCGCTCCGGATTGATTTCGGCAAACAGAATCGTTCTGTTTGTCTGCATAATTGTTTCCACAGGCTATCACTCCCCTTTTTTATTCTTGAAATATTGCTATATAATGGATTTCCAGATCATACATGCCGTCCGGGGAAGTTATATAGATGACGTCCCCAAAACTTACGTTGTACCGGATTTTCCGGCAGGCAATAGAATTTCCTATCATTACCACGCTCTCCGATGTATGATATAGAACCATCCTTCTATCTTCATCTGCTACCAGACAGATTTCAAAAAGCCCCAGTGCATCTGCTGCTTTCGGATATTTTTCCAGAAGATCGCCTAATACAATCTTGTTATCTCTTACTTTATGCATCTGGAAAGTAAGAGGCGGTATCTCCTTCTCGCTCTCAGGCTGCAGGGTAAAATAGGCATCCATTCTTCCGCAGAAACGGTATGCTTTCTTTTCTTCCACCAGCAATTCCGGCTCTTCTTTGGGCTTCGGCTTGTGGAGCAGATGATAAACTGCGATTCCGGCAAAAAGGACAGCGCTCACAATAAGTCCCGTCACCCACCAGTATGCTTTCCATAAAGGAATTATGGTTATCTGTAACGGATACGTCCAGGTATCCTCGCCGTCATAGACCGTTAATATAGCTGTCTGGGTTCCCGTCTGCTCCGGCTTTATCCAAAGCCTATCATCTGCCGTAAGTTCTACTGCTGCCTGGTTTCCTGTTTTTCCTTCCAGGGCATAGGTTAAATCATCACCATCTGCATCTGCAAAATATGTATTTAAGTCAAAGAACAATTCTTTGTCCAAAACCGTACATGAAATCTCTGGCAGCTCTCCGGAGGGAGGATTGTTCTTTGTCTCCACCGAAAAAAGAAAGGGATATCTTCCCATAGAATCTGAAAGTATTCCCGATAAGGTATAAACACCGGAGTGTCCTGCTTTCACAGTTCCTTCCACTCCCCTGCTACTCTGCCTTACGGAAGGCTGTATGAAAATGTGCTCTGTCTCATCTTCTATACTTTTCAGTTCCCAACTGAAGCTTTTGTAAAATGCCTCATCTTCTATAATATTTCCATCGCTGTCTCTGAAATAAATCCTGTAGGGTATTTCCTGGTTTTTCGGAATATGAGTCTCTATCTCCAGTATAGGAGCAAGCTTCCGGTAGCTTAAAAGAAATACCTGCAGCTTCTGTTTCTCCGCTGTTGAAACATGAATTGTAAGCTCTTTAACGGAGTCCTGAATCGTGCTTTCATCTATCTTTCCTACTGCGTAATTGGACAGCATGTTCATGGGAATCTGGCTGTCTCCATACTTAAGAAAAGTTTCCCCTATCTCCCCCTCGGAGATCAGCAGAACATCTATTTCGTCCAGATACGGTTCGTCCAGGATGCATTTGATCTCCTGTGTTCCTCCCGCATAGATTCCATTAGAAAACTGCTGTATCTTATAGGCAACATTGTTTTCAAGAATTCCATACAAAACCTCAATGAGTTTTTCTGGGCTTTCAACCGTATAGCTTTCTCCATCCGTGCGCTCTGCAATATTTGTAAGTACCTCTTTGTTCCCGTCATATTTTCCAAATGCGATTGTGTAAATCGGGATCTCTTCTTCCATACACTGGAGAACACAAGCTTCCTGTTCCGCATTGGAATCTTCCACAGTGCGGCTTCCTCCTGCTTTCAGATCTGTCTCCCCGTCTGAAATCAGCACAATCACCCGTTGATAACCTTCCTGCTCTGGCATCTGTTCCTGCACATAGGACAGTCCCAGGCCAATATCCGTATCTCCCGAATAAGGTACAGCATCAATGGAATCTTTAAGCTTCTGACGCTCCTCTTGGTCTGTAATGGAAACTGGAGTAGCGGATGCCGCCACAGTGTCATTGTAAGCCGCAAAGCCTACCAGAAGCTCCTCTGTATGCACAGAATCGATAAATGCCTGTACCATTCGAACCGCAACCCTGGAGGGATCATTTGTTTTCATGGAACCGCTGCAGTCTATGACAAAGATAACTTCAAGACCAGTTCGCTCGTTTTCGATCTCTTCTGCATGTGCGGACTGTGGGAAGGCCAGACAAAGCAGGAAGCCTAAGATGATGGTGAGAAATCTCTGCTTTTTGCTCGTCCTCATAAGATGCCTCTCTTTTTATCTGTCAGGTATATTTTTCTGGTTATTGAAATGTGAAGCTGCCGGAGTCAGCTAATGTGGTATATTCTTTTCCATTTATAATTGCATAAAGTATTCCAGATGCACGATATACACTTCCACTAGTTGGATTATTGTAATAAAACCCACCTGTAAAATTACTAGCATTTGTTCTACAATCTTTTTCAGCTATTTTTATCGGGACCCATATCAATCCACTTTTTACTTCTAAAATAATATTTTTTACTCCAAGTTCGCTGACAACCTCACCAGTACTAACAGTATATAAAACTAAAAGACTGCTTCCGTTTTTTTGAACTCCTATTATACCGTCTCGAAATGTACCATACATTGCACTACCATCATCCGGATAATAACTCTTCCAGTATTTTTCTGCTTCTTCCTCAGTCATCTTAACTATTTCTGGGTTTCCTACTGGATCAGCTGCCCACACATTTAGGGGTACCAATGCACAAACAAGTATTATTGCCATTATCTTTTTTAAATATTTCATTGCTTGTATCTCCTCCTTTATTTGTC
The DNA here is from genome assembly GCA_910574835.1 of Clostridia bacterium. GTDB lineage: Bacteria > Bacillota > Clostridia > Lachnospirales > Lachnospiraceae > Laedolimicola. Next base: position 25,475 of record CAJTDE010000051.1, read on the forward strand.
CTCTCATAAGTAACATCACTAAAATCAGCCAAAAGGTAACAAAATTTTTCGATTTTTTTATTTTTCTTCGTGTTTTTATCCTTTTTATTTACCCTTTCATAAATAACATCACTAAAATCAGCTAAAAAGTAACATGATTTTTCATTTTTTATAATTTCATAAAATCTTTGTTGAAATACTGTATAAAAAATAAAAAAGTAGAGCTATACAAAACACAATAGCTCCACTTTATTAATTCTCTTCTCAAATAGTTTATTTTAAATTTTCTATAAATCTCTCTATTTCTTCAATTCCTAAATCAGTATCAATTGAGTAAAACATTTCATGGTCTGTAAAAGATACATTAATTTCATCCGTCTCTCGTATCTGTACAGTTCTGCCCCCCATTGATGTATACTGGCCTACCCCTTCTTTTCCCCCTATAATATTCCCAACCGCCCCTTTTTCCATGTAACATTTACAAGAGAAGTTCAAATATGCATTTTCTCCCCGGTAATTTGCCATCACTGCCATATAGCTTTCCAGTGTCATTTTTTCAAGTACTCAAACTTCCCACATTAAAAATGGTATTTGCTCCTTGAAAAATCAATACTTTAGCTCACAAAATAGCGCTCAGGCAGCCGCTGAACCGCACTCCAATGCTTTTTGCATGTACTTTGGCAGCCGCTGAATAAAGCTGGCGGTGA
>CAJTDE010000052.1 GCA_910574835.1 Clostridia bacterium
TGTGTGATTGTTATTCGCAATTCAATTATACCATCAAGTGCAGGTTTGTGCCTTTTTTATGGACTAAAGTATTGATTTTTCAAAGTGCAAATCCCATTTTTAATGTGGGAAGTTTGAGTCAAGTATTTCCAAAGTTAATCCTTCTGGAATATACTCTGGTGTTAGCATTGGCTCTTCTATGGATTTTTTTAATACATTCCAATTATCATATTGTTCATATTGTGCTTCTAAAGCTTCTTCTTCCTTGTCAATTCCATCATCTTTCCCTATCACATGAAAATAAGCTATATGCGAATTTTCTCGTACCAACTGCCAAAGGGATTTATCTACTGCCAGACCAGTCGCTGCATTACCGATTCCAATAGCAAGAACCACTCCTGCCGCAACCGTTGCTGTTTTCCACTTCCACGCACTATGCTTCACTTTCTTAGTTCCATTCGCAGCAGCTCTCGCTTCGGACATATCTATTCCATATTTTTTATCAAATTCTTCAAAAAACTTTTCTTGCTCCAGATCTTCCGGAAACGGCTCCCACTCTTCCAGATCTTTTAAAAGCTGCACAATATGACGGATCTTATCGGTGTCCATCTCTTCCGCACTTTTTTCAAGCTCTGCATCCATCTCATCACGCAGATCCTGTATTAATTTCTCATTTTTTTCTAACATTCATATTCTCCACTTTCATTTTCTGCAGCATCAGATAATCCTTAATTTCTTTTCTAAGTCTGGAAAGATGCATTTTACATGCAGCTTCACTTTTTCCAAGCATCTCTGCAATCTCTGAAATAGGCCTCCGGTAATGATAATGCTGTTTTAATATTTCCAGCCCTTCCTTGCTCACAACATGGCTGAACTCATCCAATATAAGAAATTCGTGAAAATCCTCTGTCAGCAGTTCTTCTTCTGTTGCGGTATCCAATGGAGTCTGCTTTACCTGTATCTTTATTTCATTCACCGTAACCCTTTTGATAACACGTTTTGCCGCTTCATATACCCATCCGCGATAATTTTCATGCTCTGCTATCCGCTCTATATGACGGAAGACCTCATAAAATACTTCCTGAGTAATATCCTTTGTCAGTTCCATGTCTTTACAGGAAGCAAAAACATAGTCTCTAATCTCAGAATACATTTCATTCTGGATTTTAACCATCAAATTTTCTGCTTTCTCTTTTGTCATTTTTACTCAATCCTTACAAAATTTATTGATTTTTGCTTAAGATTTACTGTAATTCTTTACCTTGGCTAAGCCCTGCCTTCTTCATATAACTCTCTCTATTTATTAATAATACCTCCTTAAAAGTAGAGGCTTCTGGTTTCCATAGACGAACTGTTGAGCTATTCATCAATGGGAAACCGAACAATCTCATTCGGCGTACAATCCAAAGCATGGCACAATTTTTCAAGGGTCAATATTGTGATATTATTATTTTTCCTCAATCTATCCAATATTCTGCGATCTACTGTCTCATCCTTTAACAGTTTGTATTGCGATATTTTTCTCTTTCTCATTGTTTCCCAGAGCGGACTGTAATCAATCATAGATAGCAACTGCCTTTCTTTATGCTTTGCTATCATTATGTGTGAATAATCAAAAAATAAATATTATGCTTGTAGACATCACAAAAAGCCAACTAGGAGAAAATATCATACACAAAATGCAAAATAATACCCTTTTCAGAAATTATCTTTTTATAAATCATCTTATATATGCAAAATCAGCCTATTATGCAAATTTGCATAATAAGCTGACTTTAATTTCACATTATAAATTCTTATTGATAACAGCAGAATCCCCTTTAAATAATACCTTTTTTTACGAACTTATATTTTATAACTCTATATTTTGTCAATCCCTCTCCATCTAAATACAATTTATAGCTTCTATAAATTTATACAGTATCAAAAAATAAAAAATTTGCATCTTCTATCATAAAATTTATATATGACTAATAAATAATACCATTAATTACGAACTTTAACTATTTTTATCTTTTTCCACCCCAAATGTACGAACTTTTCTATTCTTTTATGAGCACCTAATTATAAGTAATTTCCAACAAATTTCTCTTTTCAATGCGATAATTCTATAGCCACACCAGGATTTGGAGCTGTCGTTCCTAAGAATATCTACTTTTCTGCACCGTTTTTCTGCCCTTTTATAATAACCTATCTTATAAAACAGCTTTTTTTAAGAAATATATTACCTATTTCTACGAACTTTACGTTTTATTCTATTTATACTACCACTTTTTACGAACTTTAACTGTTTTTCCTATATATTCCATCAAAAACAAATATTTTTTATTATTAATACCGTCTGCTACTTCTTGATTTCTACAATAAATACAACCATATTTTACGAACTTCTAATGGTTTTTTAAAAATTACGTATTTTTCAAGAGAATAACACCAAAAATTACGAACTTAAGCACGCCCTTCCATCAGATTACCCCCTCTCTCTGCCTATCCTCAAGATAATAATACCTATTTTCACGAACCTTAAAGCTTTTATCTTTTGGAAATAGCATAAATCTGCGAACTTCCTTCAAGTAAAAACAATTTTTACGAACCTTATTTCTAAAATGTTTCCATATCTTTGCCTAATATTTATTTTTTACATCCTTTTTTTGCGAACTTTGTTAAGATTATAACCTCAATCTGCGTATTTCGATTAAATAATCCTTTTTCATTCCTGACTTTGTTTCTATTTAACCCAAATAAGACCTTTATTTACGAACTTATTTATTGAAAAAAAATTTATTTTACAAAAACCATTGAGAAATATGTATTTAGAAAATAACACCATAATCTACGAACCAGAAAATTTCTTCAAAACCCCCTCCTTTCATACCTTTTCATATTCAAACCTTGATTTACGAACTTTCGGGGGACTTTACATCCTTATTTTTCAATCATATAATACAAAAAATGGAACTTTACAGATAGAAAAACTGATAGTTACTTTAACGGGTGTGATTTTATGGAACAGTACGCTCCCATCGGCAAGCTAGTAATAAAAAATGCCATCGGCCTTCAGCGCAGGCGGAAAGAAATTGAATATAGAACGGTTTCCAAGCTGGATGAAAAGGCATCCGGCTGTTTTGAATGTTCAACATACTCTCTTCTGCAGGTCTATAAAACTCAGCCCGACAGTGAGCCTTATCTTTCTGCACGTTATACCTGTGCCAACTGTAAGCACTGCGTTTACAAAGATACAGTTGAAGAATCGATTAAATATATCAACGAAGGCAACCGCTATGCTGTAAAAACCGGTTATTCCGAAACTTTGAAAACAAATGCTTTAAAGCTGCTCCTCGTTATCCATATGATGCATCCGAACCGTTACGGCCACATCTTTGATTTAAATATCACAGAATTAAAAGAACTCCTTGGCTGTGACCGCAAAACAGTAATCTCCAACCTTGAGCATCTTAAGAACTACGATTACATCACATACGTAAAGACAAATCAGCGTGGTTACATTAATGTTATTATAAAAGGTTATGATTCTTATTTCAAGCCTGCAAAACAGGGCGGACGCGGTTACATGATATTTTCCATTGAGCTTGTAAAAGCCCTGCTCACAATTAGGGATCTGACCACCTTGAGGCTCTTCCTGCATCAATTAATTGACGCAGATAATTACGCTAATACGGAGCACAAGGTTTTCAAAAAATCCTACCATGAACTCCTGGACTGTCTTCCCGGCTATTACAAACCCAATCATGTCCGAAAAGGCCTGTCCAGCAATATCGACAACCCAATCTTTCAGCTCAAAGTCAGTGAAGCGGTTACCTTCAAGCTGAATCCAAACTACAATGCAAAAAAAGTCAAGGAACAGCTTATCCAGGATTCCAGAAACCGGATCTCTGACTACGTAAAGCAGCTCAATGACAACTTTGAATTAATAAATGAAGCCAAGGCCCGGCCCGAAGATATTCTTCCGGAAATTTTCTACAAAGAAATTCATCCTTCCGAATACGAAAATTATTTTATAAGCCGGACATACATTGAAGAATTGGCAAAAATGTCATGGCAGTTCTCTCTCCATGACATATTAGATGCCCTCAATTACATATATGTAAATTTTGTACTTTCCCACACAGGCATTGAAAATCTGCCTGGCCTTGTAAGAAGCATAATTCCAGAAATCCGGGAAGCACATACCTTTTCTCAGCTTGCTGCATAAAAACAGCTCTTTTTGTTATGCCCTTTTTTCTTTATCATCCCAATATTTCCTTTTACCTGTCTTACATTTTAACATTTGCCTCCGTTCGGTTCTGATTTTCAGCAGATTTCCCCATATTTTTATGGAGCATCTGCTTTTTTGCCATTCTTCTATGGGAAGTTTTTTCCGTATAACCTGCTTTAACGGAAATATTTTATCCAATCTTGGAATATTTTTTCCGCATATTGGGAAAAGTTTTTTCCACTTTTATAAGAATTTAATCCTTATAAACCATATTTTTACCTTCTCTGTGGGAATAATCCATCTGGAATTGGAAAAACGCTTCCCTCAAAAAACCGCAAAATCCCTTTATTTTCAAGGCTTTCCGTATTTCCTATTTACCAATATATGATTAAAATTCGTAAATGTATGTTAGTAAAATATATTATATTTGTAAATGTATGATATAAAGCATGAATATGCCTACACACCTCCCTGTATTCCTATAATTCCAACAAAATAGAAATATATATCTCTGTAAAAAAACGTAAAATTAATAATTTATAAATACTTGTCAAAATCCGCCAAGATTTTTATAATGATTTTATCAGTTTATTCTTCATTTATCTTTCTTAACATATTGAAAAAGCAGGAAAAGAAATTATGGCAATTGCAGTTTCTTTTCCTGCTTTTTATGTATCACAAAAAATGCTGGGAGGTATTGAAACATGTCTGGCAGGAGGCTGGAATATAAAAGTTTAAAACAACTATCAAAGACCGATAGAGATCTGTTGCTTATAGCCCAGACAGGAGTTATTAATTATGACCAGTTATGGATGACCGGTTTTCATGGGCAGAGCAGAGAATCCTATCGGATCGCTGTTAAAGAATTAAAAAAGCAGGGGTTCATAGAAACTTTCTTTTTTCAGAACCGGCGGATCGCTGTTGTATTAACCGCAAAGGGAAAAGAGTATGTAAAGAACTGTTTTGACAAAGAAGAGTTGAATCGAATTGCCCGGCAGATGGAAAAACCTCTACCCTCTCGTACATCACCGCAGTTTTTACATAGAATGAATACCAATACTTTTTATTGCAGCTATCTTTCCGCATGTGACGGAGGAATTGCTGCCTGGAGGTTGGAATATCCTTATGAAAACGATCTTCCTGTATACGGGGAAGGAGTAAACCGCAGCGACGGGTATCTGGAGTTATCCGGCGGTATGAAATATTTTGTGGAGCAGGATAACCAGACACAAAGAAGTTCCGCAATTAATGAGAAAATAAATAAATATATTACGGCAGGAATATTTTCATCGTTTCTGGAACTGGAACGGAATGTCCTGGTATTTTGTGTGGATTCAAAATTATCGGTACAAAAGAAGGAAAATCTGCGAAAAAAAGATTCTATGCACATCTATCGGATTTCTTTGAAAATATTAAAGTTATGGAAGCTTCTGGAGCATATAAGAAATGAAAAGCTTTACTTGACGGATATTTTAAATATTATGCGGACAAGAGAGGAAAAAACGCCCATTGAATGTTTGTTTACAAACAAGGAGTGTGATGAGGCAATACGTTTCCTTTCCGGATTTGATGAACGGAAGGGAACAGATATGTTAAGCTTTGAAAAATTTAAGGATAGCAGCCGAAGAATAGGCATAGAAGGCATGGAAAAAAAGAAGGCGTTGGATTCTGCCTTTGAAAAGAGATATAAAGATTTGTATTTATCTCTTACAGATATGCCGGAAAATAAGGTTTTACGGGAACAGTTTATAAAAGGAATGAGGATTTATCTTCTGCCGCTGCATGATATAACAATCCAGCAGCCTCATCTTTTGCTTCGGGAGTTCCGGATGGAGAAGGAGTATTTAAAATGTCTTGCCTGTATGGGGATTAACCCAATAGATATAGAGCCGAAATTTAAACTTTTGTACAAACTGGAGGATATGAAAGAAGAAATCTGGTTTCGAAATGTCTTTGTGTGGCCGCATTTATTGGCCGTCTGGGAAGATATCGGCGCGGATATCGGAGGATATTATCGTGTCTCCAGGTTCCTTAAGCTTTGCAGAAGCATGAACATCACAAATCCTCTTTTATTTGTCCTGCTTGTAAGAGGTGAAAAAGAAGCCTCAGATTTTTATGAGATATTTGAAAAAGAAATAGCTTGGACAGGAAAAGGGAAAATTGTGATTACGTTTCTCTCCAAGAATAAGATGTTTTTCCAGAACCTAATGCTGTCACCCTATGGAGTCAGGAAAAAGGATGGAAAATTTGAATTTAAAACAATCTTTTTAGAAGAGGCAGACGGCAGGCTGATGGAGCTTTGGGAGGATGATTTATGAAATATTATAGTTTTCTTTTTCTGCTTTTGATTATGCTGCTGCATCTTACTGCAATGCTTGTCAGATCCATACTGGCATTTTGGTTTTTGGATTACACCTACTACTGTTACCAATGGCAGTATACTATATTTTTCTTTGTGCTGCCTCCGGCCGTATTTTTGGGCAGTACGATGTTTGAGTGGTTTCATTTTAGAAACAGGAAGAAAGTTTTGCTGCTCTCTTGTCTTGTTGCGGAAGTGTTACAGTTTACTTCCTTCGCGTTTCGTCTGCTTTCCAGATTATTTCTTCCGATGATATTTAAAATCAGCCCCGGAAAGGCATTTACAGAGGATATGATTATAGTACTTGGGCGTGTTTGTGTAGAACTGCCGGTTTGCGGTATTTTTTTCTTTTTAGCTGCCAGACTGAAAGCTGTGTTTTTTGAGGAAAAAAATCTGAAGCCGATTCTCTCTTATAAGATTTCGCATAGTCTGGAGCCAAAAAGAGGAATTTACGATCTACGTATTGTCAAGGATATTGACAGTGGAAAGTATGTAACGGTTTTGGAAAAGGATCGATTTCTTCATTTTCTTTGTGATGGAAGTTCAGGAACAGGAAAAACATCTTCTACTATCCTGCCTGCCATACGTGATGATTTGGAAGCGCATTGCCGGATGGAGGACAAACAGCTTGAGGCCCTTAAGGAGATGGAGGAAAAGGGAGAAGTTTTTTATGTTTCATGCGGAAGAAAACCAGGCATCGGTGATTTTTATCCGGCAGTCCGTGAGAAAGATTCAGGAGGAGCAGATACAGAAGACCAGGAAGCCCATATAAAAGAAAAATTAGATAAACTTGTCCTGCGCTACCCGGTTGCAGGGATTACAGTGCTTGCTCCGGATGACAGCCTTACCGATGATGTCTGCAGATTGTGTGAAGTAAGAGGTATTGCCTATAACCGGATCGATCCTACCAGGCTTGCGGACGGACGTAGAAAGAAGAACAGTATCGGTATGAATCCTTTTTATCTTCGCAGCGGCATGAATGGCGAAGACAAAAACCAATTGATTGTGAAAAAGGCTGTAATTTTTGCGGATGTAATGCAGGTAATTACCGAGCTGAAAGGAAAAAGTGACAGCTATTTCTCCGGAGTAAACCGCCAGATGATAGCAAACCTTGCGATCCTGGTGATGCTGACAATACCTGTACTTCATAAAAGACAGGCAACACCAATGGATCTTCAGGAGGTTATCAATGATTTTGACAAGCTTAAAGTACCGCTGGCCCGGTTGAAGGAATTGGATCAAGGACTCAATCAATTTCAGTTTGTAATAAAATATATTGAATCGGATCTTCTCGGAGGTGGAAGGGTCAAAATAGAGGATCAATCCCGGGGGACAAGGAATATCATCAATGAATTTCTGCTGATGCCATATAACCGGGAAGTGTTCTGCAGCCAGGAATCCATAGATTTTGACCGGATTCTTGAAAACGGAGAAATTACGGTCTGCAACTATAATCTTGCTGCTGGTGATACAGATGCAACGGCCTTTGGCTTGTTCTTTCTTTTAAGTTTTAATAATGCAGTACTCTCTCGTCCAGGTACGGAGCATACCAGAATACCCCATTTTTTTTATGTGGATGAGCTTCCTGTTTTAATCCATCCGTCCATAGAAAAGAATTTTTCCTTGTTTAGAAAGTACCGGGTTGCAATGTTTGTGGCAATCCAGACATTGGATCAGATGGAGAAAAATGATATTACAAAATATTTAAAGGGCGTTATTCTGGGCTGCGCTCATATCCTGGTATTCGGAAGATCATCTATTACAGATATGGAGATATTCAGTAAGTTTGCCGGTGTATGTGATAAGCTGGAGGAAGAAAAAGGGATCACACAGACAGCTTTATCGGATGCGGATACGAAGCTGACTTATACACAGAGGGAATCTGTTACACAGAAAAACACACTGGAAGAGATAGATATACGTCTTAAAGACTTTCAGGAAGTAACCTTTTTTACAACTCGTAATGGAAGGCCTTTGGAGGTGATACATGGAAAGGTAGAATTTTTAAGGCCGGAGGATTGGCAGGATAAAAAAAGAAAAGAATATACGTTCGATACAGTTCGGAAAGAAACACCGGTCTACCGGGCAGGGAAAGACGAGGATGTACAGGAGCAGAAAGCACCAATTTTTCTATCACAGGAAGAACTGCTTTTAAGAAAAAGCTGTCATGTACTTGAAATTAGTGAGCAAGAACCAGACTTGTCCGATAAAACAGGCACTGAAAATCAAGTATTTAAGGAAAAAATCTCTTCCAAAAAACTGCTTCTTTATGAGGATTGTATTGCCGAAGAGATAGAACTATGAGAAAGGAAAGAAAAAGTTGTCCGAAAACATTTATCAAAAAGCCGGAATGCTTTTAAAAGATTCGCCATTCATATGGAGAAAGGGGCAGGTTCTTTGCTGCGAGAACCGCAATTTAAATTGCACATATGAACAGATTGAAGAAATGAAAAAAAAGGGACTTCTCAATGCTGTTGATTTTTGTATTATAAGAATCATGGCCGGTTACAGATACTTGGCTTTAACACATTTGAATCATTGTATTAATAGCAGCACTCTTTCCCAAAGCTACAAAAAAGCGTCTTATGAGGACAATGTATCCAAGATGGTACGAGCTGGTCTTATAAACAGATATTGCTTTGTATCCGGTTCGGAGGAGCTGCTGGATACTAAGGCGAAACACTGTTCCATCCGCTTTTATGATCTTGCCAGAGGAGCATACAGTTATGCAAGGGATGTTGCCGGTTATACGACACACCATATTGAACGGGAAATAAGCGAAGAACGTATATTGGAACTTTTGTCACTGAACCAGTTTGATATTGGAATAAGTGTTAGTTTAAAAGAAGCTATTCAATACAGAGGTTATGCGGAAAAGCGAAAACTGGGTTCTTCCTATGCGGAGTTAGATCTGTATTACCGGATTCGGAGAGCTGCTGCTCTTTCGCTTCATCTTTATGTAATAAGCATACGCCTTCATTCTGGTTATGAGAAAAGATTTTTGCAGAAAATTAAGATTGTAAGATCTTGTACTCAAATGTATGGACGGGATGAACCGGCAATTGTATTAGTGCTATGTGAAAACATGGACGCAGTTAAAGCCTTATACTATCATCAGAGCATGGATGAGTTCCTTAGAACCGAAGTAATTTTGTATACGACCGATATTTCAAATTATGTGTTTGGGGCAATGAACAGTATTATGACATGTAAAAATGTAAGTGAGCATATTTTTTTGGAACGTCTGAAACTCATATAGATATATTTTTAAAAATATAAGGAGTAGAAAGTTGACAAACGTTTGTTCAGAACATATAATTAAAATAACATATGCAGTCATAGGATGCTGATTGAATATGCAGTATAGCAAGATGCAGTTAAAAGCTGTTTGATGGAGACTGTCTTGGGAGAAATATATGAGGTGGATAGTATGAAGCAATTTCAATATCTCGAATTTTTAAATGCATTACATAAACTGCTTGAGGGTAATGAAAATAGATTTCTATGCCGCTATTCAACAAAAACTATGGTAGCCAAAATATTAAGTACAGACTATCCGTATCAGGAAGATGATATAGAATATCTGCTTGATATGGTTAATTATCATATGCGTTTGTTAAATTATGAGTCTAAAAAGCAATATTTTAAACTGGGGAAGGCATTGGATAAGATTATTCCAGAAAGTGAGTTTTATTTAGATAGCTGCAGTTCTCAAAGTGAAGAGGTTAAAATCGGTTAAAGAGAATGATTTCATATGTAACGAAGATTTCCGCCAAGTGGAAAAAATCCAAAGAATTTTTCCGCCTGGCGGAAATCTTCGTTTTTGCAAATATGATTTATAGAATCCTGTTTAATCTCATATTTCTTTTTTACAAAGAAAATGTGATAAGTCAGACGCCTCACAGTAGGAACAGATTTCCACCCGGCGGAAAAAATCCACGGAAAAATTCCGCGCGGCGGAAAAATATTAGAAAATAAAAAATAGATAGCTTTAAAAACTTGCATTAAAAATAAAAATAGATTAATATAAAGGACATGGAGAATAAAAGAGGAGAAGAAGGAGGTTTGTGGTGAATAACGCACAAAAAATTAGGGAAAAAATCATAAAGGCCCGAGATAAAAGAGGATGGGACAACAAGGACTGGCATAGAGCAATTGGAATCGATCAAAGAGTTTTGGAAGCTATTGATGCAGGGGATGCGGACTTATCGCTTCCGGGAAATGAGGAGCTTGAAAAAATTATACTAAACTCAACTATAAATAATGATTTGCCTGATATGCCGAGGTTTAAACAGCCAGTTGTAATAGCTTTTGATATACATAAAGGAGGCGGCGGCAAGACAACTATGGCAGTCAATGTTGCGTGCGAGCTTGGACAGAGAGGGTATAATGTTCTACTAGTCGATGGAGATTCCCAGGGTGACAGTACAACTACTATCCTGCCGAGCGAGGACGCCGAGATGATGAAGCAGGAGGATTCTTATGCGAAACAGATTGAAAAGAAAAATCTGTTCACCTGTATGAACTCGGACTATTTAAATATGGATATCAGAGAGCATATTATCTGCTCAGACTATGACGGGCTTGATATTGTACCTTCCAATACAAATCTTTCAAAAATGGACGTTATGCTTTCGGCGATGGAGTTTCGGGAACAGATATTTTCAAATGCCCTCAAAGGCCTTATGGAAGAAAATTATTACGATTTTGTATTGGTTGATATGGATAAAAACCTTGGACTGTTTAATACAACAATCTTATGCGGCTGTGATTATATTATGATTCCTTGTGAATGTGAAATGTATCATTTAAAGGGGTTGTATGTGATGGATGTTCAGATTGAAAAGGTAAAAAGATACAATGAGCGATTAAAGCTATTGGGAGTTGTATTTAACAAGGTGGATAAAAGAAAGAGATCCGTAGAGGAAGCCAAGATTGCGGCCGGGGCTAAATTCGGGGATGTGATATTTGACAGTATGCTGCGTGTGGATTCGAATATTGGAAACTCGCAGTTTGCAGGGATGCCGGTTATGATATACAGTAGAAGCTGCAGGGCAAGTCAAGAGCTTCGGGGAATTACGGACGAGATGCTGGACAGGATTAAGAAAGGCAGGGGAATATAATATGGCACCAAAAAAAGGAATGAATAGATCGGCAATTTTAAATCAGTTATCAGCTACAGGGACAAAGGCTCAGAGTGAGATGCTGGAAGAAGCTAAGGCTGAACTGGATATGAAGGAATATATTAAAAAATCAAAAAAAGAAGATGAAACGCTGCCGATTGAACTGCTTGATTCGGCTCCGCCTGAGTGGAATTTCTTTCCGGCATTAGAACATTCAAAATTCCTTCAGCTAAAAATGTCTATTATGAATAATGGAATATTGGCACCCATTCTGGTGTGGGAACGGGATAACGGACGTTACATGATCTTATCAGGCCATAATCGTGTAAGGGCAAACAAGGAAATCCTAGAGGAATATGACGAAAGCGAAAGGAAAAGAGATTATAAAAATATTCCGGTTATTATTTACGGCAAGGATGAGATTGACGAGTATAAAGCAAAGGAAATTATCATTGATACCAATTACATTCAACGCGGACAGTTCGCTTCACAGCTGCGTGTGCTGATTGTGAAACATCGGATGGATTTAATGAAGTCGCAGGTAGATGAAAAGGGTAGAAGGATTGATCAGATAGAGCAGGATCTGGGGATTAAGAAGTCCGCTATTTATGAGGATCTCCAAATAGGGGAAAAGATAATTCCGGAAATACAGGAGCTATATTATGACAGAAGAATCAACCGGAAAGCGGTTCTTAAGTTTGTGTATTTTATGGAAGATGTCCAGAAAATGCTATATGATAAGTATGGGGATGTTATGACCTCAGCTAATGTGTCAAAGCTTAAGAAAAGCATGCGTATGGATGATGAGTTTGAGGAAGTGTTTCATCCAAAGAAAAAGATTCCTATGAAGAGTCTGAAGATTGAGATTCCGGAGGAGCATTACGAAGAGTTTATGCAGCTTTATAAAGAGCTTGCAGATAAGTGGGAGAATTAAAGCATAGTTAAACCTGAATTATTCATGGGTAGTGTAAAAATGTTTAGAACTGCAAAACCTTATTCCAGTTTTTCTGAAATCAATCGAGTTTTCCTTAAAAATGGGTAAACAACCCTTATGGAATCCGACTGATCCATTTTGAACTGTCAAGGTACTTTAACTCGTTGTGCTACTTAAATAACTAATATTGCATACTTTGCCTAAACACTGAAAAAGCTCAAAAAGTCCCTATGAATTTTCGGAATTTTTTTAGAATATCAGTTGTTTGATTTTTCCTATGTCACGGTATTCTAGGAATATACTGTTGAATGCCATACACAGATTATGTCCTAAGACTTTGTTCTGAAGTCGGGTACATAATCCCCAGAAACTTTTTGCCAGCACTCTTTCAGCATTCAATTGTCCGCTTAACTGGGAAAATACTGTTTCCATCCTCCTCCTGAAGCGAAAAATCAACCGCCGTATTTCTGTGGGCCAGTTCTTTTTATAATTGGAAGGCTTTAAGGACATTAAGTAGATCCCTTTGTTTTGCATGTCGGCAGACAGGGCTTCTCCCGTGTATCCTTTATCCCCAAGGATTACCAGACCAAGGTGATTCTCCGCAAAGTCCCGGAGCCCTTCCCTGTCATCCACGGATGCCGGAGAGATCTCAAATGCTGAAATGTAACCCTCCAGCGTAATCAGGGCATGGACTTTGAAACCAAAATAAGTTTCCTTTTTGGAAGGACACCTTCCATAATTCGCGCCTTCCGTGCAGAAAGAATGGCAGTAATGCGCACGCCCAAACTTGCAGACCGGAAGCGGAAAGCTGTCAATGACAAAATAACGGCTGACTGGTATAGGAAAGGACTGTGCCAGCTGCTGACGGAACAGTTCCGCTGCCTGCAAAAGCGCCCTCCTGGTTCGGTTGAAGCGGGTACGGCTGCAGAGTCTGGGAAACAGATGCCGGTAATTGCGTTTCACAAAAGAATACCATGCTTTTTCAGAATCTGTGCCAGTCAGTTCGCCGCAGATGCTTAAGGTAATAATTTCGGAATCAGACATTTTAGCCGTGTGGACGTTCCGCCTTTGCGAAACAGACACAGGAACAACCTGCCGGTATAAATCATCAACAATTGTGTAAACAAGCAAAATAAAATCTTCAAAAGCTGCTATGAGAGTGGTATAATCATCTTGAAACTTCAACATCATGTGTCTCCTTTCATAGTCTGTAGTCGTGTACAACTATAGGATAGCATATGGTGTTGAAGTTTTTCTATATCAACAATCAACTAGCATAACAAGTTACTTTAATAGTTTCTATTCCAACTGTACAGTCAGTCGCTGGATGTTCTCCAGTGTCCCGTAGAATTCCTTTTTATAGGGACTGCTGTTGCACAGCTTGAATGTGATATATCTTGCTGAACGGACTGCTCTTGTAGCAATCTTTATCAGCTTTAATCGAATGGTATCAACCTGTTGCTTTCGCATATTTGCAGGAAGTACCAATTGCCGGAACCAATTGAATAAGTTGTACGCAAGCATATGAATCCGCATTCGGTTGGCATTTACTGCCTTGAAATGGCTGCTGACAGCGGCAAAGTCAAATCCGCTTTTGCCTTCCTTGATAAAGTTTTCCATCCTGCCACGACCACAGTAAAACCGAATGATCCGTAGGGTTCCATATCCATATTTGTCACGATAAAGGTTCATTTGTGTATAAGATGGCCGTATGATTTCTCGATTTTGAAAACCACACGTCTTGGATATTCCTATGTACCGGCCTGATACACGAATTCACCATAAGTTGCTTTATAGCTAATTTGGTCCTCTTTGGATGTTTTGTACAAAATCTTCATCTTTATCCGAAACAAGGGCAATAAGTGAAGAACTCCATTTTAAGCGGATAGCATAGGAACAGCCATTCATTTCACAGGTTTTATAAAGTTTTGGGGATGAGAATCAGCTGTCGCTGCAGAGATAAGTTTTTATTCCTCTTTCCATGTATTCCTGAAAGAAGGATTCTATAAATTTATCCGCATTATTGCTGCAGTAGAGTGTTCTGTCACGCAGCTCTGTTTTCAACAGATCTCTGCTCAGCCCGTCATAGCACAGTAACGGATGATATCCATATGCTTGATAATGGAAGTTGAAGCCTTCTCCTTCCTGCTTGCCGTAAGTGCCAAACAGGGTGCTGTCCAAGTCAAGAAGCATATATTCCGGCCGCTTTATGGAATAGATGATATCCCTGAGGCTTTTATCAATATCATCGAACTGTGTGAGGGAATCCTCGTTCATACGGTTGAAAAATCTTGATAATGTAGGCTGCGATGCCAGACTTTTCTTTTCAAGAATGGGATTAAAAACAGGATTCGAAGTTAGTTCATCAGCGCAGTCATCAGCAAAATATGCAGAGATGATCTGATAAATCATCTGTATAAGGTTTTCGTCATCCTTGTGGAAGAGGATGGATTTATCATTGGTTTTAAATTTCTTTTTGATCAGGTTTGCAAAGTCGATTTTTGCAGCGAACTCTTTTATAAGAAGTCCTGCATCGGAAGATAGAACGCCTCCGTTAAAATTTATTCTAATCTGTCTATTGCTTTTAAGTGATAAGGTGTTTAAAATATCTATAAAGGGCTCCTTTTGTGAGATTATTAAGACGTTGAACACCTTAATTTTACCATAACTGGATGCTCTTTTTTATTCATTTAATAGATGAAATGCAATAAACAGCTTAAATACAATAACTATGGGACTTTGAGTTACTTTCACCGTGTAGCGGTGAATAATTCAGGTTTATTTTTCAAAAATTCAAAAAGTTGTAAACTGGTGTAATTTAAATAAAGATGAGAAAATCTAATAAGAAAGGTTATGTGGTATTTAAAAAGTGTTAAAATATAAAATGGAAAAAAATCGTAAATATATATTTATTAGTATTTTTGTATTATTTTTTGTTATTGGAGTTATTACCCTTTTTCCTAAACAAAAGTCGATATATGCGGAAAGTATTGATTTGTATTATGATATTAACGAAGAAATAGAAACAATTCAAAATGAATATATAGATATCGATGGCTTTATAGATTTAAATAAAAAAAGTGAAATACTAGAATGTATAAAGGTGTATATAGTAAATCTGTATGAAAATGGGGTAATAACAGAATATTCTTATGAAGAAGGAGATACAGGAATTTATTATCAGATTGATAACTGGTTAGGATGTGTTTATTCGCCACCAATAAAAGGTATGCTTAATGGAGAGTCAGAAGATATCAATATTATTACTATCGAACCTTATTTTTCAAGTTTTGAAATGTGGCTTAATAAAAATGTGGCTAGTATTATAGCCCTTTTTAAACAAAAGGATGTACTTTCAACTGATGAAATTGCACAAAATATAGAAAAAATAGCAAATTGCTATTATTGGATAGGTGATTATCACAATTCAGAGGTAGATTTAGATTTACTTTATAACCTTTCATATAAAAATAGTATAGTTATTTGGCAAGGACATGGTGATTACATTAAGGGTAAAGGTTCTATGTTATCCCTTGGAGTTGAAAAATTTAGTCAATCAGATATATTAATATTTCAAGAGGAATTTGCTGATGGTTCATTGATATTACTTTCAAATGGTGTAATTGAAGTAACATCAAATTTTTTTGATAAGCATTTGACAGAGAGTGCATTGAATGGAAGTATTTTTTATTTAAATGCCTGTAGTTCATTAAAGGATTACTTATCAGATTCAGATGAAGAAAAAATGGATAGTTTGGCACAAACACTGTTAGATCGAGGAGCAAAATGTGTAATCGGAAATTCTGATCCAATTCATATATGGTATGCTTTTGCGATGCAAAGTGCAATTTTTGAAAAATTGATGATTCCATCAGATAATGGGAATTTTCATACTGTGACAGAATCAATTAATTATGCAAACGAAATATGGGGGACAGATATTTATGATAATAAAGGAAGCGTTTCATATGTATGGGCTGGAGGAGAAGATGTTAAAATAACTGATATAAATATATCAAATAAAAATGCAGTTGGCAAAGATGAGGAATCAATTGTTCAACAAGAAATAGAAGTAAGTGAAAATTTATCATTAGAAGTATTGTCTCATGAATATGAAAGATTTTCTGATGGTACGATTAGTAATACATATTTTTATTATGATAAAAAGGGACGTTTGATTTGTAAAAGTTATGAATATTATCAGACAAAAATGTTATATGAATATGATAGTAATAATCATATCGTGAATTGTAAAACGGTGGATTTTAATGACACTCTTATTGAATATCAAGAATACAATTATGACGAACAAGGAAGAGAAATAAAGAAAATAAGTTATGACTCAAGCGATATTGTTAATGAAGTTTTAATTACTAATTATGATAAGGTAGGAAACATTAGTGAGCAAGTATATACTGCTAATAAAGATGGATATTATGATATGATGGAGACAAAGTATGAATATGATGCAAATAATAATTGTATACAAAAAATTGAATCTCATTTGGAAGATAATGAGGTAGTGTCACAGGATATATACAAATATGAATATGATGTAAATAATAACTGTATATGTAGGACCGTAGTATTTGGAATAACAAATTCGATATGTACATATGAGTATGATGATTATAACTTCTTAGTAGAAGAAATAGAACACGTTTATTATAGTATAGATGGAAAAAGTTATATGTCGGTAGAAACTACAAATTATGTTAGGGATTTGGATGGAAAAGTTCTTTCATATACTAAGAGTATAAAAAGTAATGATGGCGTTTTAGATGGAACAAATACAATTATTTATGAATATAATAAGAATGGTCAGCTTATGACAGAATATTATGAACAAACTGGTCGAAAAGTATTTTATGAATATGTACCTCTTGGTGAGGTACAATATAATGAATATTAGACAATTAATAATTTTATTAAACAAGGGCTTTGGCACGATATTTTTGTAAACGGTAGATAGGTTACATATTTTTTACAAAATGTAAAAGTATTTGTATTTTCCTTAGAGCTACATTCTTTATCAAAAGATATTGCTAAACGAAAAGAAGAAAGCCAAAATAGGAAAAAGAATAGAAAATTAATGAATAAATCTGTAGTCTGCATAGTGCTACTAATAGGATATAAATTAGAAGATGCTGAGGACAAAGAGGGTGATATGATTGAGAAAGGAAATAAAGAATATTTTTTGGTTAGAAAGTCTAGAAGGGGCTGTTGCAAAATAGATGAGTAATCATTTATGGAGCAATGGCTCCACTTTTAGTAAACCGGTTTATTGAACATTTGGGAGTCATATTCTTAAAAATGAAACTTGTTGAGATGGAGTTCGTTTTCTAGTATAATGTACATGAATGACAGCTAATAGACAGGTGGTGAGAATGTGGCAGTTGAACTAAAGCGGGATATTTATAAAAGACTGGTGGACTGGAAAAAGGAGCGAACCGGAAAGGTATTGGAATTATCCGGTGCAAGGCAGGTAGGAAAGACATTTATTTTAAAGAAGTTTGCCTGTGAAAATTATAAGTACAGTATCTATATTAATATGGTGGAGGATACAGGGAAAGCGTTCTTAAAATGTCTGGATACGGCATCTTCATGGGAACCTGGAAGCCAGCGGATTGAGAAACCAATACACAGAGCATTGGAGCTTTATGATCAGAATTTTGAAGATACGGAAGATGTGTTGGTTATAATTGATGAAATTCAGGATTCGTCGGAAGTATATGGGAAAATCCGTAGCTTTGCAAGAGAGTTTCGCTGTGATTTTATCGTAACAGGAAGCTATCTTGGGAAAACCAGGGAAAAGGAGTTTTTCCAGGCAGCAGGGGATGTGAATTTCCTTACTATGACAACCATGACCTTTCCGGAATTTCTGGATGCATTTGACAGGCGCCATATCTATGAGGAAGTTTCATTATTTGGTGAATCCAAGCATGAGCTGTACGATGAACTGAAGGCGTATTTTGAGGTGTACTTAAAGATTGGCGGATATCCGGAAGCAGTAAAGACCTATCTGGAAAAAAGAGATGTGAAAGAATGTCTGAAAAAGATTGAAGAAATTATCCAGGTATTTATTATGGAATCCACAAAATATTTTGGAGATCCCTTGGAAAATGAGATTTTCCGCAAAATTCTCAGTACAGTTGCAATTGTACTTTTAAAGGAGAAAAAGGGAATCAAAGATCTGGTTACGGACTTTTCTAAAATCATCTTCAAAGAAGAAAGCAACAAGCTTAGCAAAAAGATGATTAACAGCGCAATCGGATGGCTGTATCTGTCACATCAGATAGGTTATGCAGATAAAAGCATAGACTGTGATTATTTGAACCTGGTTGATAACTGTAGGTTTTATTATCGGGATGTAGGTCTGGCAAATTATTTTTTGACACATTCAGGGGCCGAACCCAACATGATAAAAGGCGTGCTATGCGAAAATTATGTGTATCTAAACTTGTTAGAGCGGCTGGCAGAACATGAGATAGCCGGAGCAAACCCGTGGTTTGGAACATATGAGCGAACTTCCGGTGAATTGGATTTTTACTGCCGCAGCCTGCTGGATTATAAGAATTATGGCTTAGAAGTCAAGGCTGGAAATAATACGGCAAGAACAGCAAATGAATTGCTTGAAGCCGGAAAACTCGATTATATTTATAACCTGAAGGATACTTACGGGGCCAGAGAAGGAAAGAAGCTGGCTGTGCCGAATTATTTGGCAGGCCGTATCAGCTTTTCACTAGGTAATTAAGGAGTCACAGCAAAACTCATTGTTGAAAATTTTATAAGGTAATGCAGAAGGCATTCAGTGTGGTTTGGATCATGCTGAGTGCCTTTTTTGCGGAGAAGCTCAAAGTAAAAGGAGGATTTTGATATGGATAAACCAATGATATACAAACATATTGGCGAATATGCATCGAAGCATGATGAGCTGGAGTTATTCTGGGCGTCTTATGAAGCAAATATAGATTGTAAGACAGCCATTGCGAGAGCTGTAAATGAACATTACAGTAACAATCACTTAGATGCTGAGGCAGTACGGGAAGTGGCAGAGCAGTTTGGCTTTGAACGAATGCTGTATGTGCTGGCTGTGACAGTCAGGCATAAGAATTGGGATATGCGGTTTTCTGAAGATAATAAACGCTGGGCTCAGACTATTGTAGTCTTTGAAGATGAAATCATCTTTGATCGGGGACAGAGTGTATATATGGTAGTGGATGAGTGCCCGTCCGGACTGCTTAATATTTTTATTACCAAAGCCTTGCAGGAATATCAACAACTTCAGTCTTGTCATAATTAAATAAGGTCTGGGAAAGGAGATGATTTAGTTGCAACAGAAAAATGCGGACGCCGAAGAAACAAAAAGAATAAAGGCTCTTAATTTACGTTACAAAAAAGCGATTGCAAAGGATATCAACCTGGAGAAAATGAAAGAAGATTTGTACGATATCATGGAAGCATGTGATGATGTCAGGTACTATTTTGAAGAGGATGATGAGACTCTCATTAATGCCCTTGATGGGAATGAAGATGAGGCATATGAATTTAAAGTGATGTTTGCGGATTTGTCGGCAGAATGTGAAAATATGTGTGAGGATCTGCGGCAGGAATATATCCCGGATTGCTTTGATAATTTTTTTGTAGCGGTTGGAAGAGGAGAGTCACTTTTGGGATGGGATCTTTATGAAGGTGATTATTCCGGACTGTCTTTTGGATATGAAGCCGAACTTGCCAGAAAAGAAGCAGAAAAAAGACTGTTTAGGCTGGGAAAACAACAGCTAATTGAGACTGCTCAAAGATGTTTTGTAGTGTTCCGGGCATATATAGGTCTCATATATAGATATGACTGCCTAAAAGCTGCAATGGATATTTTACGTGATAAAAATACGGGATACCTTCAATTAGTTAAGCAGCTCAATGATGCGTACGAAAAGGCAAATGATGCATCAGATGGTTTTAAATACTGCTGGTGCAAGGAAGTAAAGGAATACGAACGGCTGCTTGCATGTATGCCGGATATGGCATGGATACAATAATTTTGTTTAATGAAAGAAGCCTATTAAAGAATGGAAGGGAAAGGGAGCATATATAGTGCTCCCTTTCCGTTTAGGAGGACGTATGGAAAATACAAAAAAGACAATAGAAGCATTATTGCATTATCAAAAAAAGTTTGGGAAAAGAGGCTCAGAATCATGGAATGACTGGATTATAAGAAAGAGAACAATTAATACGGCCGTACAAATTATCGCAAGTGTTGTAGGAGTCGGATTTGATGAATTTGAACTATGTTTATATTTCAAATGTGACGACGAGAGAATACGAAAGTTTTTGCGAAAATATGAAATGCAGATGGAAGAAGCAGTACTTTATCCTGAGAAATTCGTAGAACAGTTGGATTCTTTTTATCGGAAAACTTGTATTTTTATTGAAGAAAATCATCTATACCAGGATTTCTTTGATTTTATGGAATTGTTAGAACATCAGAGGCGGATTAAGATTGATAAGGAACAAAGCTATAAGAAAATATTTGATGCATATTTAAGCCTTCTGATGCAGCAATCACTGTATTTCTGCCGGGAACATCTTGATGACAGTATTATTGGACTAACAGAAAAAGGTGATCCGATATTTCGCAAAAATCCATATCCCTATATTGATGCCGGCGGATATAAGCTGGAGAAATATATGCAAAACTATATTTCAGGTGGAAATAAACTGACTGTAAAACATTTGCACGAAGCTTATAAACCATATGGTTATGATTTCCATTCATTAGAAGAAGTACAAGTATTGGAAGCAGTTTCAAGAGTATATGACAATAATCAATACATAATGATACCTTATATTTCTGAACAAACAATGGAGATTGCAATTGAGGAACCATACCAGCATCAGGAACCTGTTTTTCCGCGTATATGGAAAAGCACAGAGGTATATCGGGAAAAATTAAAGCATCGTAACTATCTGCTGCCGGTAAAAGGAATATCAGCAGAATTTATAAATGCAGGAGATATCAAAACGGTATATTTCGTAGAAATATTTAGAAATGATGAGATTGTTTTGCTTTATCGTGTTGTGACAGAAGGAAATGGAGAATATTCCGGATATTATCATACAAAAAGCCAGGTATTTTACAGTATATTTGAATATTCCAATTGTCTGGAATGGCATGAAAGGGTAGAAAATTTTATTCTGGAAAATTATATGATTTTAACCTGCAATTATGAGATTGACCGAAAGAAAAACTATGCGGTTAGGCAGGTGGACTCCTTTGAAAGAGAGTTCCACTACCCTCATCAGCCATTAGCTATATATAGTTATGAGAGAAATTGCAGCAATCAAGTTAGAAGGAATAAAGAAAGCTGCAGAAAATATATCAAGGAAGAATATCAGGAAGAAATGAGAAGCAGAAAGGGGTATATCCGAAGACTGCCGGTAAACCAGCAGGCTTCAGACAGGGCTATTCAAAATGCTTTGGACTTAGGCCTTGAATTGCCAGAGGGTATGACTTTTGTGCGTTCGCATGAGTATACGATATATCGAAAGATTTTTCCGATGTGAAGCTCCCATGAGAACTAGGGATTATTCAGAGCAAAGAGAAAAAGGTAAAAGAAAATGATAAAAATAGTAGCAGAAAGGAGTAATACCTAATCCGGTGAAGCCGGTTGCTGTAAAACTAGTATGGTGAATTACAACGTAAAGTAGAGCGGAGTGGCTGTGCCTAATTAAGCACTTAATAACGAATCCAAGCCGGTTGCGCTATTACCATGAGCCGTAAGGTAAATGGTTGGTATGAAACATGTAGTATTATTTAGCGGTGGTGCTGCAAGTAGTTATGCGGCATATCTTTTAGCAAATGATAAAAAAATTCCATTTAAAGATATAGTTTTTCTACATACTCCCACATTGAGCGAGTGTGAGGACGCTGAGAAATTTCGTCTAAAAGTTGCCAGAAGAATAGGTATACCCATGACAGTATGGGGCAGAGGCGAGGATATCTGGGACTGTATGGATAGAAATAGGATGATCCCAAGTAATTTTTTCCCATTCTGCACAAGAGAATTAAAGCAGAGAATGAAAGAGGAGTATTACAAGTATCTAAAACGATGCGGCGAGGAGTGGATTGAGTATATCGGGTACGGGCCGCATGAATGGGGAAGGGTACAAAAGGCTGTGGCACGAAATGAGTTGATTGGAAGAACCGTTAAGTTCCCTCTGGTTGCGAATAGAATTAGCAATGATGAGTGTAAACGGATCATTAGGGACGAATGGGGAATTGAGCTGCCAAGTGCATACCAAACACTGGCCCATAATAACTGCATACCGTGCGCCAAAGGAGGAAAAGCATATTTCAGGCTTGTATGGGAGCATTACCCGGGGGAATATCAAAAGATGGCAGAAAAAGAAGAGAAGTACGGATATACAGTATTTAAAGGTATATCACTGAAAGAATTAGCGGATAAATTTGAGGCTGAAAAGGAATGGGAGGATATGCAGATGAATTTATCTGACTTTATTCCGTGTGATTGTTGGATTTAGTAAAGAAAAGATAGAAGGAGGAGACTTTTAGTGTAGTGCAAAAAATCCCCGGAGCCGTGCGCTTCGGGGATTTTTTGCATTGTTAAATTAATATATGAAAGATGGATTCCTTGTAATAAAGCAGCAGAAACTTTTTCATAACTGGATTTATATTGGTATTTACCTGTATGATTTATCTCTGTCTCCGCCGGAAAAATTGATGGCATTTCTTTTAAATAAATCCCGTTTTTGACACTAAAAAGACAAAAAAGTCCCAAAAGGCCAGCAAATATGCGGCTTACGGGACTTTTTGAAATTTTTTACTTACACGTTACATGTCCTGTTTTTTTGTCTGAGCCCAAATTTTTCTCATTTTA
>CAJTDE010000053.1 GCA_910574835.1 Clostridia bacterium
TCGTACCAGATACAGAGAAATGTCCATTTCCTTGGCTCATTTATCTGAGAGTAACAATAAAAATTCCTTGAATTTTTAAGGAAAATCACTTGACAATATAGGGAGGAATGGCAATGAGTAAGGAAATCCATACGGTTATCAATGAATATCTTCCTCTCCGGGATGTTGTGTTTCAGACGCTTCGTCAGACGATTCTGCGAGGCGAGCTAAAGCCGGGGGAGCGCTTGATGGAGGTTCATTTGGCTGAGCGCTTGGGAGTGAGCCGTACTCCTATCCGCGAGGCGATCCGCAAGCTGGAGCTGGAGGGCCTTGTGGTGATGATTCCGCGGCGGGGCGCTGTGGTAGCCAGCATTACGGAGAAGGATCTAAAGGATGTGCTGGAGGTGCGCCGCACTCTGGAGATTTTGGCCGGGGAGGTAGCCTGTGAGCGGATTACGCCGGAGCTTTTGAAAGAGCTTGAAATAGCCGGGGAAGAATTTGGACGCTTGAAAGGGACTGAGGATGTGAATCTTCTTGCGGCAGCGGATGTCAGGTTCCATGAGATTATTTATACTGCTACAGGGAATGCCCGGCTGATTCATATATTAAATAACTTGCGGGAGCAGATGTATCGCTATCGACTGGAATATCTGAAGGATACGGGCAGCCGCCAGAGGCTTCTGCGGGAGCATCAGGAAATTTTCGCCGGGATCAGGAATGGAGATAAAAAGGCGGTCAGCGCTGCGATTTGTCAGCACATTGATAACCAGGAGGAGGCTATTTTATCAGGTCTTCGTGAAAAACCGGTATAATATGGAAAATATATGGGAATCCTCAAAGAAACAAGACGAAGTGACTGCGTGCAGGCGCTTTACGGAGCAAGCAGCCGTCACTTTGGATCAAGGAGGATGACCATGAAGTATAAGAATGGAATACAGTTGCTGCTTTTGTTTTTGTCATTGAGTATCGGGGCGGCAGGTACTTATTTATGTGCCGGCAAGCTGCCGGTGTGCAGTCCGGCTCCTATGGCGCAGCTGGCCTGGTGGGGCGGCGTTTATCCGGAATACTGCCTGCCCGGAGCGGTGAAGCTTGTCGGGGAAGAAGAGACAGCAGGTACGGAGGAAGAGATTCCGGTAAAAGTGCGGTTTAAGTATCTGACCTTCTTAAATGAAAATGATTGAGAGCGACTTTACCCTTTAGTGCCGTCGCGCAGCGACTATAATAGTCCAGCTAAGAAATGCCAAGTATTTATTAGAAAAAATTTTGCCGGCCGGTAAAGTCGCAAAGGCGCACGAGAGGAACTTTTATGAGTGCCCTTTCGAATAAAAGTTTCTCTCATTACAGGTGTGTCGAAGCGACTTTACCCTTTAGTGCCGTCGCGAAGCGACTTTCAATAGGAGGAAAGCATGAATGCAATAAGAGAGGCTCCCATAGGAGTATTCGATTCCGGAGTAGGGGGACTGACGGTAGTGCGTGAGATTATGCGCCAGATTCCCCAGGAGAGAATCGTGTATTTTGGAGATACGGCCCGCGTGCCCTATGGCACCAAGTCCAAGGATACGGTCATCCGCTATTCCAGGCAAATTGTCCGGTTTTTAAAGACAAGAGAGGTAAAAGCCATTGTAATTGCCTGCAATACGGCCAGCGCTTATGCGATGGAGACGTTACAGAGGGAGATTGATTTACCTATCATCGGAGTAGTAAAGCCGGGGGCAAGGGTGGCGGCCCGGGAGACGGCCGGAGGAAATATCGGTGTGATTGGAACCGAAGGTACGGTAGGGAGCCATATCTATAGAGATTACATACAAAGCCTCAGACCTGACACGCAGGTGTTTGAAAAAGCATGCCCTCTTTTTGTATCGTTGGCAGAAGAAGGATGGTGGAAGGACCCCATCACGGAGGCTGTGGCGGAGCGCTATCTTCAGGAAATGAAAGAGCGAAGGGTAGATACGCTGATTTTGGGCTGCACTCATTATCCTTTGCTGCGCTCAACGGTGCGCAAGGTTATGGGAGAGGGGGTAAATCTGGTGAACCCGGCCTATGAGACAGCCATTAGTTTAAGAGAGCTTTTACAGGAAGAACAGATTGACAATCGGGGGCACAATAAGACAAAGGAGAATCCCTATGAGTTTTTTGTAAGCGATGCGGCGGAGCGCTTTAAAGCATTTGCCAATTCTATTTTACCCTTTGATATTACCAGTACACAACAGATTCAGATAGAGGAGTTTTGATGCATGACAAATGAGGTATTGCTCACCATTGCCGGACTGCAGCTAATGGATGGGGAAGAGGAAACGCCCGTAGAACTTGTGACCGGAGGAAATTACTATTATCGCAACGGGAAGCATTACATCCTTTACGATGAGGTGATGGAGGGGTGTTCGGATCATATCCAAAATATTATTAAGATTGAGGAAGATAAGCTGGAGGTTATAAAAAAAGGACTGTCCGGAGTGCATATGATATTTGAGAAAGGAAAGCAGAACCTAACTACATATGCAACCCCCTTTGGAGATATCAAGGTGGGGATTCTGGCCCATCGAATCGAGGTAAAAGAGAGTGAGACGGACGTCGACGTTCATGTAGATTATTCATTGGATCTGAATGAACAATATCTGGCCGCCTGCTCCATTCGGATCAATGTGAAATCAAAAGATGCAGGAAATTTTCGGCTGAGTTAACGTGCTTCCCAAATCTGTGGTGCAAAACCGTGTATTCTCTTGTCCGCTGAAGGTGTGGCGGGAGCCTGGAAAATTATCTGCATAAGGACATAAAAAGACCGCCTTGCAGCAAAACAGGATTTGTTCAAGGCGGTTTTAGAAATTATTATTTTTTAAACAAACGCTTGAAAAAGCTTTTCTTTGGCGGCGGCGTCTCCAGACCGCCCCGTGCGCTTTTGACAGCGCTGATGTAGATGCCGCTGATTACAACTTTAACTTCACGCTTTACCGGAATCAGTTCAAATACCTTTTCATCGCAAACCAGAGTCATGACCTTAGGTCCTACTTTAGCTTTTACAATGGGCAGCTTGTTCCAGCGCAGAAGCTTTGGCGTCTGTTCGATGACTTGGGCCGGAAGTCCGGATTGTGAAATCTTCATGCGCTTTTTGTCGATAACCAGCATGCTGACGGTCTGAGCAATGGCTTCCATCTGCTCCTGCTGAGCAGCCTGACGTCTCTGAGCCTTTCTCCCGAAAAAATATAATCCTACCAGAGCAGCAATTAGTACAACAATGATAACAATTAGGACAATACTAAGTGTTGACATCTATAAAAATCCTCCTGCGTATTCAAATAAAAAATATTATATCAGTTTTTCTGGTAAAGCGCAAGGGAAAATGCTATACTAGCAAGATGGAGAGGAGAAGGTTTTATGTTATCAATCCTGAGTATTCTATGGAGCGGCCTCGTTCAGATCTTTGGCTTCTGGATGGAGCATCTGCTTTTTATTAATATTGTTTTATCTATTTTGATTGTGTTTTTTGAACGCCGGGAGCCGCGGACAGTTTGGACATGGCTTCTTCTGCTGTATTTTATCCCTATCCTGGGGGTTTTTCTGTATTTTATGATTGGACATGACTTTCATAAGCAGCATATGTTTCGTACAAAAGAGATAGAGGACGCCATATATTCCGCTATCAGCCGCCAGGAGGAGACGATTATCCGTGATGAATTTGAGCCTAAGGACCCAAGGCTTAAAAAGTATATGGATGTTGTTTTGATGAACCTGGGGACGGCGGATGCGGTGTACACGGCGGATAATGATATTGAGATTTATACGGACGGAAAGGAAAAGTTTAAAGCTCTCTATGAGGAGATGCAAAAAGCCAAGGAGTATATTCATATTCAGTACTATATTATCCGCAGCGACGAACTGTGGCAGCCCTTTGAGCAGCTTCTGGCAGAAAAGGTGCGCCAGGGTGTGGAGGTCCGCCTGCTTTATGACAGCATGGGAAGCAGAAGTATGAAACGGAGTGACTGGAAGCGCCTTCGGGATGCGGGAATCCAGGTGGGTGAATTTTTCCCGGCTCTGTTTGGGCGGCTGCAGCTTCGAATCAATTATCGGAATCATAGAAAAATTGTAGTGATTGATGGAAAGACTGCTTTTGTGGGCGGCTTCAATATAGGAAAAGAGTATGTGGGGATGGATCCGAAATTTGGCTATTGGCGGGATACCCATTTACAAATTCGCGGTTCTGCGGTGCTTTCCCTGCATATCCGGTTTATATTAGACTGGAATTATGCCACGAAGCAGAATTTATTTATGACGGATCGGTATTTTCGGGAATACGGCGAAGAGCGCCGGGGGGAAGAGGCAGTTCAGATTATTACAAGCGGCCCTGACTCTAAGTGGCAGAATATCCGCAACGTATACCTGAAGATGATCAGCAAGGCCCGAAAGAATATTTATATTCAGACTCCCTATTTTGTTCCGGACGAGACCATTTTGAACGCTATCCGCATTGCTGCGATGTCCGGCGTAGATGTGCGGGTGATGATTCCATGCAAACCGGATCATCCCTTTGTATATTGGGCCACATATTCTTACATTGGAGATTTGCTGGAGGCCGGAGCAAAATGTTATACTTATGACAATGGCTTCCTTCATGCGAAGGGAATGGTTGTGGACGGTGTGGTAAGCTGCTATGGCACGGCAAATATGGATATTCGCAGCTTTTGCCTGAACTTTGAAGTGAATGCAGTCGTTTACAGTGTGCGGACTGCAGAACGCCTGGAAAATATTTTTTTGGAAGATCTAAAACATTGTACCAGAGTCACCCAGTATCTTTATGGAAGGCGTTCTTATCTGGTGCGGTTTAAGGAACAGTTTTCCAGACTGTTTTCTCCGCTTCTGTAGAGGCCGGGAGAAGGATATTGTGAAACTATTTAATAAAAAAAGGAGAAAGATTATGAAAAAGAGATGGATTTTGGTATTAGTCCTTGCAGGAGTCCTTGCAATGACCGGAGCTTGCAAAAGTAAAAAGGAGGGGGAAGTAAAGGAAACCCCTCAAGAGGCAGAGACAGAAGAAGCTGCCGATAAAAGCAAGGTAGTAAAGCTTGGAAACTATAAAGGTGTGGAGGCGGAAGCTGTCAGTACGGAGGTGACCGAGGAAGAGCTTCAAGCGGAGATTGATGCCTTGCTGTCCTTTTATCCGGCCACGCAGCCCATAGAGGGAAAGACCGTAATTGAAAAGGGAGATACCGTTCACATTGATTTTGTAGGACGGTTGGAAGGAGAAGCCTTTGAGGGAGGCAGTTCCCAGAATCAAGGCTATGATTTGACGATTGGATCCGGTTCTTTTATACCGGGCTTCGAGGAGGGATTGATTGGAAAGGAGATTGGTAATACGTATGATTTGCCTATGACCTTCCCGGTGCCATATGATAAGAATCCGGATTTGGCCGGTAAGGAGGTTGTATTTGAAGTAACGGTTCATGAGATAGTGGAGTATGTAGATGCGGAGTGGACGGATGAATTTGTGGCAAAGTATACGGAATATGATACCATTGAAGCATATAAAGAGGGCACAAAAGCTATTTTGGAGGACGAAAAGATTCGGAACCAGCCGGCTGAATGGCAGAATCGTGTGATACAGGCAGTGGTTGACGACAGTGAGTTTGAATGTGATCAACAGGAGATTGACAATTTGACAGAAAATATTCTGCAGGAATATGAGATGTACGCATCTTTTTCCGGAATAGATCTGGCGGATTTTCTGCAGTACTATATGAACGGCATTACGGAAGAGGAATTTCGGCAGCAGGCCGCAGACAGGGCGGAGAATCAATTGAAGAGTCAATTGGTGATCGAGGCTGTAAGCGCTGCGGAGAATATTCAGATAACGGAGGAAGAATATCAGCAGGGGTTAAAGGATTTGGCGGAGCAGTACGGGGCGGAGAGTCCGGAGGCATTTGAAGAGCAGTATGGACGGGAGACAGTAGAAGCCGGGCTGATTTTTGATAAGACAGCAGCCTTTGTTGTGGAGCAGGCAGTGGAGATTTAATTGAATCGTGATGTAAAATAAAGGAAAAGGATGGGGGCTGTCGCACTAAGTAATTAGTGCGCAGCTCCTTTTCTATGCAAAAATAACTGCCAGACCTCGAAAGAATCCGGCAGTTGGTGTAAAATTAATGTATGACCAAACACATTAACTTACAGAAAAATTATAGCCTAAATCAAGGCGGATATCAATTAAAACTTCCGCTAAATATTGAAACAATGATTCCGGAAGATGATTCTGTGCGGTTACTCAGTCAGTTTGTGGAGGCAATGGATTTGACTGACTTATATTCTACTTACGAAAGAATAAATTCAGTATCCCCAAGAACACTTCTGAAGATTGTGCTTTACTCTTACATGAATGGGGATTATTCTTCCCGTTCCATGGAGCTTAACTGTAAAAGAGATATCAATTTCATGTTTCTTTTAGAAGGCGCGCCTGTTCCTGACCATGCAACATTTGCACGGTTCCGGAGCATTCATTTTGCACCTTGTTCTAAGCGGATCCTTGCAGAAATGTCCAATGCGCTTTTTGACTTGGGAGAAATTTCAGGTGAAACGATTTTCATTGACGGCACAAAAATCGAAGCGGCCGCAAACAAATACACGTTTGTCTGGAAGAAAGCCGTAACCAAAAATCAGACAAAGCTTTTGATAAAACTTGCTGATTTTGTGGCGGAGTGCGAACAGCTCTACGATTTAAAGATTGTTTATGGCGACACCGTAAAAATGAAGCATGTAAAGAAACTCCGCAAGAAGCTTTATGCCATCAAACAGGCTGAAAACGTGGTCTTTGTTCATGGCATTGGGAAAAGAAAAACGCCGCTTCAAAAGAGCATTGAAACCCTCGAAGATTATCTGTCCCGGCTCAAAAAATATAATCATCAAATACATATCTGCGGCGGACGGAACAGTTATTCCAAAACGGACCACGACGCCACCTTTATGAGGATGAAAGAGGATGCCATGGGAAATGGACAGCTAAAACCGGCATATAATCTCCAGCATGGAGTGGATTCCGAATATATTACATGGCTCGCCATAGGCCTGCAGCCGACAGATGCAACGACATTAATCCCTTTTTTAAAAGACGCGGAAGAACATTTGAAATTTAAATATAAAAACATAACTACGGATGCCGGATATGAAAGTGAAGAAAACTATGTGTTTCTTGAAGAAAACGGGCAGCTTTCCTATATAAAGCCTGCCAACTATGAGATTTCAAAAACACGCAGGTACAGGAATGACATAGGAAGAATGGAAAATATGGAGTATGATGCGGAATCGGATGCCTATATCTGCCGAAATGCGAAAAGGCTGGTGCCAGACCATGTGAGACATTCCAAAAGCAAAACAGGTTATATAAGTGAGAAGACGATTTACAAATGTGAGGACTGCAGCGGATGTCCGTATAAAACTGAATGCATCAAGGGCAACAATTGTAAAACGCCCCTGGAAGAAAGGACGAAAACACTTCAAGCTGCCAAGACGTTTCTAAAATACAGACAGGAAGATTTGGAGCGGATCCTTACTGATGAAGGCATTGTTCTCAGGATGAACCGGAGCATCCAGGCAGAAGGCTCTTTCGGGGATTTAAAGCAGGACATGCAGTTTCGGAGATACGTAAGCAAAGGAACGTCAAATGTGCTTGCGGAAAGCATACTGCTCGCCATGGCGAGGAACATAAACAAGCTCCATCATAAGATTCAAAAAGGCAGGACAGGAACTCATTTGTTTCCAGTGAAAAGCGCTTGATTTTAAACATCTTAAAACAAACATTCAAGCCATGTGAGATGGCTTATTAAAGTATACTCTTTTTATAGAATAACAGGGCAATCAAGGGATTTTTCTTGAAATCACATATAAAAACAGCAAAAATGAAGCTGCCGTTTCACGAATTTTCATTCGTTAAAGCGACAGCCCCTTTTTAAGTTTAGTCTTGCTTTTTTATATTTCTTATGCTAAAATTACTTTAATGATTAATTGAATTAATTATTAAATCTGATAAATGAAATGTTTGGAGGTAAAGATGTCGAAGATAGAAAGGCTGCTGTCGTCCAGGGCGAGAGTTGCTCCCGGGTACTATGCACTGCTGCCGCAGGAAGGCAGGGTAGAAAATGTTTTGCCGAATTTAAAGAAATGCAGGGCTTCTATTTTAGCAAGCCGCAAATTAGGGGCGGGTTTTGCGTCTTACATTTTTAAACTGGAGACCGAAGGAGGAACGATACTGCCTTTTGGCGGAGAAAATGAGATCGAGATGTTTTTATACGTAAATGAGGGAACACTTTACGTAGAGGTGGAAGGAGAAAGACGAAGCTTAAAAAAAGGAGAGTATGTTTACGTACCTCCCGGAAATACGCTGGAATTTCAATGCCGCAGCATAATAGGTGAAGCCTT
Source organism: Clostridia bacterium (assembly GCA_910574835.1). Lineage (GTDB taxonomy): Bacteria > Bacillota > Clostridia > Lachnospirales > Lachnospiraceae > Laedolimicola. The sequence goes on from CAJTDE010000053.1 coordinate 8,377, forward strand.
TCTGTATAAAAACCATTTCCGTCCGTTGCAGGAGAAGATGCCTTGGATCGTATGGGGGGATACTGAGAAGTTAGAATGGTCGCCCTGCGACGGCATGGACAATCTTCTCTGTAAGAATCTTCTTCCCTCAGATATTACGTTTGATATAGGGTTTCATATTTTACTGTTTAAGGAGGGGGGATGCCATAGTTTTGTGGAAACTCATTTGCAGGAGCATGGAGCATTTGTATTACAGGGACAGGGCATGTATTTATTGGATACGACCTGGACTCCTGTGGAAAAAGGAGATTTTATATGGATGGGTTCTTATGTTCCGCAGGCAGCCTATGGAATCGGAAGAGGTGAATTTTCCTATATTTTTTCAAAGGACTGCAACAGAGATATTGTAGTGTAATAAAAAAGAAAGGAAGGAAACGGAGTATGAAAAGGACATGGAAACGAATTGCGGCAGTTGCGCTTTGCATGAGCATACTGATGACAGGATGCGCAAAAGGCGGCGGCAGTCAAACGGAAAACAATCAGACGGAGGGCAGCACGACAGAAGGCGCCGGATCAGAATCGGACAATGCGGATACATCGAAAACAACTAAAGATGTAATCCATATAGCCATGCATGCGGTGCCGGATTCATTGGATGTTCATCTGCTGAGTGATCAGCTGGCCAGAATCATCGGATATGGAATGATCTGGGAATCCCTTATGACCATGACGGAGGAATATATTCCGAAGCCGGAGCTTGCGGAAAGCTGTGAAGTAAATGAGGATTGTACGGAATATACGTATCATCTGCGGAAGGGAGTGCTGTTTCATGACGGACAGGAGATGAAGGCGGATGATGTTGTGGCTTCTATGAACCGCTGGATTGATTCCTACGGCAGTGTGGCGGAAATGGTAGGAGACGCCCGATTCGAAAAGGTAGATGACTACACGGTAAAAATTGCCACGGAGACGCCGGCGCTGTTTTTAAACGAATTAATAGCAGCCCAGAGCCAATGCTCCGCTATCATGCCTGAAACTGTGATTAATGAGGTAGACGAATCTACGGGATTCATTAAGGAGTATATCGGAACAGGACCTTACTGCTTCGAAGAATGGGCGGACGGCCAATATGTAAAGCTGACAAAAAATGAAGACTATCAGCCTTATGGCAATCCGGGTGAAGCCAGCGGCTGGTGGGGCTACAAGAACGCCTATATCAAGGATGTATATTTTGATTTTGTGCCGGATACAACAACCAGAGGGACCGGGGTTATGACCGGAGAGTATGATTTTGCATTCCAGCTTCCTTCCGATAATTATTCCATGTTTGAAGGCAATCAGGATATCAGCATTTACAAAGAAAACGCCGGTTCGGCAATGACAGTATTTAATAAAAAAGAAGGATTGGCCACAAATCCGCTGATACGTAAAGCCGTATTATATGCGGTGGAACCGGAGCATGTAATGCAGGCGGCATGGACCTCGGAAGATTTTTACAGAATGGAATCAAGCTATATGAGCCGTGAACAGGCCAACTGGCATAGCGAAGAGGGAAGCGAATCTTATAATGCCGTGAATAAGGAAAAAGCGAAGGAATACTTAAAGGAAGCAGGCTACCAGGGTGAGACATTCCGTATTTTAGTCAACAGCAGCAATAATTTCTTCACCGCTATGGCAGTTGTAATTAAGGCGGAGCTTGAAGATATCGGGATGACTGTAGAACTGAATAGCGTGGAGGCGGCTACATTCCTGAACCAGAGAAATGATTCCACCCTTTACGATGCTTTCTTAGCCACACCCATCCCCGTATGTGTTCCAAGTATGCAGATTTATATGAATCCTTCTTGGCCGGGCTGGACGACAGATGAAAAGCTGCAGGAGTTAAATGGGAAGATCAACGCGGCATTGTCTGTGGAAGAGGCAAAGGGGTATTGGGACGAGGCGCAGAAATATTGCTGGGAAGAGGCTCTTCCGGTAATAAAATACGGAGAGTTCTTTAATTACAGCGTTTCCAGCGCAAAGGTAAAAGGGTTAATGTACTTTAACGGGCCGTATGTCGGAAATGCCCAAATTGAGGAATAACTGAGAAAAACAAATCCGCGGGCAATTGGCCGGGACAGGAGGAACTAAGTGAAAAAATATATTTTCAAGCGAATTTTGACTATGATACCTGTTTTTTTCATAACTTCTATTATTATTTTTTCAATTATTCATCTGACTCCCGGCGACCCCGCGCGGGTTATATTGGGAGACAATGCGGTAGAATCAGAGGTTCTTGCATTGCAGGAAAAAATGGGATTGAACAAGCCTCTTCCCTTACAATATGTCAATTGGCTGACAGGGATTTTTAAAGGGAATTTGGGCGAGTCCTTATTCATTGATCAGCCTATGACAGAAATTATTTGGACGCATATGAAGCCGACCGTATCATTGACGATTTATGCACTTTTGATTGCGGCAGGAATGGGAATCACGTGCGGTATTCTTGCAGCCAGGTATAAAGGGGGAATCCTGGACCGGATCGTGACGCTGATATCTCTGTGCGGGATCAGCGTACCCAATTTTATTGTGGCTCTGCTCCTGATGCTTTTGCTGGCATTTTCTGTTCATTTATTTCCGGTTGCAGGATATAAGCCTATGAGCGAGGGGATAGGTATTCATGTCTGGTATTTGACCCTGCCGGCGCTTTCATTGGGATTTATTCATATGGCTTTGATTATGAGAATGACTCGTTCTTCTGTTTTGGAGGTGCTGAACAGCGATTATATCAAGATGGCCAGAGCAAAAGGCGTGAGTGAGTTTGCTATCATGACAAAGCATGCGTTAAAGAATGCGCTGCTGCCGATTATAACGGTGATTGGTCAGACGGCGGTGACACTTCTGGCAGGGGCAGTCGTATCAGAGGCAATTTTTAATATTCCGGGAATAGGCCAGCTGGTAGTAACCTCCATTGGGCGAAGGGACTATATGGTGATACAGGCTGTTGTTCTTGTAATTGCACTGATTAATATGTTTATGATGCTGATACTGGATATCCTTTACGCAGCTATAGATCCAAGAATACGGTTGGACAGCAGATAAAAAAGAGGCACAAGTACCGGAAGGAATATTATAAAATGAAAATGGGATATTTAAGAGTCCAAAGAATTTTAAAAAACCGCAGAATTATCATTGGAAGCATATTGGTTTTCCTCATTATTCTTTTTACGCTTCTTACACCATTTATTTTTCCCGAGGGACCTCATGTAATGGAGGTAACGGAACGATTGAAAGCGCCTTCAAAAGCGCATTTTCTGGGGACTGATTCGGTGGGAAGGGATCTCCTTTGCCGCTTGCTGTATGGCTCGAGGGTCTCGGTTGGAGTCGGCGCCGCAGTTGCGGTTATCACAATGGTATTCGGTCTGATCATCGGCCTGTATGCGGGATATTATAAAGCAGTAGACAATATAGTTATGCGCATCTGCGACAGTTTAAAATCCATACCATCCATTCTTTTGGCAATTGCGTTATTGGCTATTATGGGATCGGGGATTGGCAATGTGATTATCAGCGTCAGCATTGTATATACGCCGGATGTTGCAAGAATTGCAAGGGCAGCCGTATTGACAGCAAGGGAGCAGACATATATTGAAGCGCTGGAGGCATTGGGGGCCGGAGCAAACAGGATCTTATGGTTAAATATTGCGCCAAATATTCTGTCCTCAGTCATTATACAGGTATCCTTTATTTTTGCCACGGCGATTGTGACAGAAGCCTCCTTAAGCTTTCTGGGTGTAGGAGTTCCCGTACCGGAACCCAGCTGGGGAAATATTGTTTATGAGGGAAGGGCAGTCATGTTCCAGGCATGGTGGCTGGTGGTATATCCAAGTATCTTCATTGCTGTTACCGTATTTGGCCTGAATCTGCTTGGAGACGGTCTCAGGGATCTTTTCGATCCCCAAAACAGTTGAAAGGAGAACAGATGCAGCAGGAAATTGTTTTACACGTAAAGAATCTTTCAACTACATTTCGAACGGACCAGGGAAGCCTGAAGGCTGTGGACGGCGTGGATTTTATTGTTAAAAAGGGTGAAATCTTGGGGATTGTCGGAGAATCCGGCTGCGGAAAGAGCGTAACCGTACAATCCATTATGAGGCTGTATGATGAAAAGAAGACGGTCAGCTATCAGGGAGAGATTTTTTTTGAAAACAAAGATCTTTTGACGCTTCCCTATAAAGATATGAAAAGGATACGGGGTGAAAAAATATCCATGATTTTTCAGGATGCCCTCAGCGCTCTTAACCCCTTGATGAAAATCGGAGATCAGATTACGGAAGCCATCCACATTCACACAAAAGCGGACAGGAAAACGGCAATCGCTCAGGGGATAGAAATGCTGCGCCAGGTTGGGATACCTGCGCCGGAAAAAAGGTTTTATCAATATCCGTTTGAGCTTTCCGGCGGTATGCGTCAAAGAGTTATGATAGCGATTGCTCTGGTCTGCCGTCCGCAGCTTTTGATTGCGGATGAACCGACCACTGCGCTGGATGTTACGATTCAGGCTCAGATCCTGGAGCTGATGAAGAGGCTGAATCAGGAATTGAATATGGGGATCATGTTAATTACTCATGATCTGGCAGTTGTTTCAGAAACATGCCGGCGGGTGCTTGTGATGTATCTGGGTCAGGTAGTCGAGGAAGGCACAGCGGAAACAATATTTAATCATCCCGGCCATCCATATACAAAAAGCCTGTTGGAATCGATTCCGATGATAGGGGGGGAGCGGGGGCAGAAGCTTCGCACCATTCAGGGAACCGTACCGCTTTTAAATCAAATTCCCGCAGGCTGCCGATTTGCGCCGAGATGCTTAAAAGCAGGTGAAAGATGCCGCAGGGAAATGCCGCAGCTGGCGCCCTTTAAGAACGAGCATTGTGTAAGATGCTGGTATCCGAATGAAAGTGATGGAAGTTAGCATGAATGAAGACAGGCAGAAAATTTTGGAGACAAAGCATCTGAAAAAATATTTTTCCATAAAGGATGCTTTGGGAAAACAGACGGGAGTTGTAAAAGCGGTAGACGATGTGTCTCTTACCCTTCACAAAGGAGAAACTTACGGACTTGTAGGAGAATCCGGATGTGGAAAATCTACCTTGGGGCGCAGCATATTAAGGCTTTTTCCGATTACAGAGGGGGAAGTTTGGCTGGAAGGAAATGATATCAGCAATTTGTCTCCCGGACAGCTCAGACCCTATAGAAAGAAAATGCAGATGATTTTCCAGGACCCATATACCTCCTTAAATCCCAGGAAAACCGTTGGGGAAACTTTGGAGGAGGTATTAAAAATTCATGGAGAGAAGAACAGGACTGTCAGAGAAGAAAAATGTCAGGAGGCTTTAAGAACGGTTGGTCTTAGACCGGAACACTATAACCGTTTTCCTCATGAGTTTTCGGGCGGGCAGAGGCAGAGGGTAGGAATAGCCAGGGCTATATTGGTCAATCCGTCCTTTATTGTCTGCGATGAGCCGGTATCCGCGCTGGATGTTTCCATACAGGCGCAGATTATGAATCTCTTGGATGCTTTGCAGGAAGAAAAACAACTGACATATTTATTTGTATCTCATAATATGAGCGTAATCAACTACATCGCCGATAGAGTGGGGGTGATGTATTTGGGACATCTTGTAGAAGAGGCGGATACGGAGGAATTATTTTCAAATCCATGTCATCCATATACTCAGGCGCTGCTTTCTGCCGTTTTGCAGATTGGCGCAGTCAGGAAGGAGCGGATAGAATTGACAGGAGAGCTTCCCTCGCCTCTTCATCCGCCGGCGGGCTGTGTGTTTCATACCAGATGCCCCTATGCCGAGCAGAAGTGCAAAGAGAAGCCGGTTATGCCCAGAGAACTCAGCCCCGGCCATTTTGTGGCCTGCAGCCTTTACGGTTCTTGAAAAAAATGGTACAATTGAGAAAACTTTCGTTAATTATGGCAAGGAGTAGAGATGGAGTTAAAAAAAGGAAGAAACGCCGATTATTTGATGCAGGCTAACCGTTCTCTTGTACTACAAATTCTTGCAAGAAATAATATTTGTACCAGAGCAAGAATTGCGGAGGAAACAGGGCTGAAGCAGGCTACCATTACGAATATCATTACAGAGATGATACAGTTGGGGGTAGTCCGGGAAGTCGGAATTGTGGAAGGAAAAAGAGGGCGCAGATCCATCGGGATTGAGCTGGCGGCAGAAAAAATAGAAGTAATTGCAGTGAAGCTGGGGCATGTTTCTTATTCCATAGGACTCTTTGACTTAAAAGGAACTATGATAGAGCACCAGGAGGAGCGGTTTCGCGCGGAAGAGGAACAAAATCCCGCCTGCGCCCTTCGCAAAATAAAAGAAAGGATATGGGAGCTTTTAAAAAGAGAAGGGAATAAGATTCACGCAGTCGGAATCGCAGTTCCGGGTCCGTTTTTAAGAAAGCCGGGGCGCATTGCTTTGATGACACAGTTCCCGGGCTGGGATAAGCTTGATTTAAATGAGGAATTTTTGAAGGAGTTCCCGGTTCCCGTATTTATTGAGCATGGGGCGAATGCAGGCGCGCTGGCAGAGTGGCGCTATGGGAAGTATCGAAGGAACCAGGGATGTTTGGTAAACTTTTTGGCAGGGGAAGGCGTTGGGGCCGGAATCGTAGTAGATGGAGAAATATTTGCAGGAAGCAGGGGGATTGCAGGGGAGATAGGACATATCTCTTTGGATATAAACGGGGAAAAATGTGATTGCGGAAACAGGGGATGTATGGAATTGTATTGCTCCGCGCTTTCCTTGGTAAAGCATACGATGGAGGAGCTTCCTAAGTATCCGCAGAGCAGCCTGAATAAACTGGAGAGCATCCGATATTTTGATATTTTTAATGGAGCGGAGGCAGGAGACGCTCTTTGCCTGGAGATGGTTAAGCAAGCCGGATTTTATATGGGGTGCGGAATTGCGGCGGTAATCAATATTTATGATCCGGATGTAGTTATTATCAGCGATGCCATGTCAAAAGGAGGCGCATTGCTGTTAGAAGAGGTTAAAAAGACTGTAAAAGAAAGAATTATTGATGTTTTGTATGAGAATATTACGATAGATTACACGGATTTTTCAGTCAACCAGATTTTGTACGGGGCGGCGGTGGTAGCTATTGATCGTCTGCTCAGCAATATGAATATGCTGATTTCGACGCCGTAAGAAACCGAGAATATGGATCATGGAATATTCCCCCTTTTTTACTCATAAGATGTAAAAAACGTTCTCAGGGGGATTACCTTGAAGGAATATATCGAAGAACGGGCGGTGGCCATCGCTAATTACATCATAGAGAACAACGCAACAGTGCGGCAGACGGCAAAGCGATTCGGAATCAGTAAGTCTACGGTACATAAAGACGTGGCCGAGCGTTTGACCCACATCAACCCGTCTCTTGCAAAGCAGGCCAGAATCGTATTGGATATCAACAAATCGGAGCGTCATATTCGGGGAGGAATGGCTACAAAGGAGAAGTATCTGCATCAGAAAAGTGTGTAGGAAAAATATTGTATAAAATCAGAGCGGTTATAGGGAGTAAGAGGGGGAATGCCAACGCTGTTTTTCAGCTTTTGGAATATCCCCCCTGCTTATACTGCCCGGTATATATGCTTATGTGAGTGTTAACTTCGAGGCCGCAGGCTTGTCCAGCAGGACAATAACGTTCGGATGCAGCTTCAAAAGTGTAGCGGGAACGGCGGAAGAGATCCCCTGCGCAAACATATCTGCTACGGCCTGTGCCTTGCTTTCGCCGTTGGCAATAAGAAGGATACGCTTTGCAAGAAGGATATGAGAAACACCCATAGCGATATATTCACCGCTGGGACGAAGCTCTTTATGGGTAGCAGGATTCAATGCCTCATTTGGACGGTTCATTCCAATATGCGCATCCTCGCCGATTCCCAGGATTTGCATATCCAGACGGCCGCCCGGCAGATTGTTCAGCAGTAAATCATATTTCTCACATTCGGCCGCAATATCCTGAGACTGACTGTCAGGAAGGAGCAGCCTTTCAGGAGAAGCATCTGTTTCGTCCATAAAATGCTTGTGGAAATAGCTTCTGCAGGTAGAAGGATCATCCTTTGCAGCACCGATTTTTTCTTCCAGATTATAAAACCAGGCATCGGCAAAGGAGATGGTTTTATTCTGATAGAGGCGGACCAAATTTGCAAACATACCGACAGGAGTCTTTCCGGCGGTTAATCCCACATGGCTGTCTGGCTTTAACAGAAGCTGGGCCGAAACAATATTTGCGGCTGCCCGGCTCATTTCTTCATAAGTGTCGTAGATGTGAAGTTTCATAAAAAGTACCTCTCTTTCCCTGTTAAGCAATCGCTTTTTTACTATATTAGGGTAAAAGGCGAAAATTGCAAGAAGAAAGGAGGATATAGTGACAAAAATCTGAAAATTGTAACGCCTAGTAATTGTCGAATTTTGTCATGATATCATAAATTGTGATGCTCATCTGTTCAATATTTTCTGTCATGCCGTTTTTTGTCCAATCTATGAGGATCTTAAAAAAGATACCCACCAATGCGGAAATTTCATAATCGCTTTGAAAACCGTAAGAATAAAGTAAGAGATAAAAAGTGGTGTGAAAATGTGCCTCAATGGCATTGAGAATGAGATCGGTCATATGAAAGCGTATCAAATCATTCATCAACTGCTGATGGGCGTAAAAAAATTCGCAGGTCCGTAAAATCATGTTTGGAAGATACATGATTTTATCGGCGTTATTCTCATTGATTCCCAGCTTTGTAGTGTTAAAATAATCAACAATAATGTCTTCTATAGTTTCGTAATTGCGGTAAAAAGCCATTCTGGATACACCGGCTTTTTTGGTTAGCTCTGTAACGGTAATTTCATGAAAATTTTTGGACTGCATCAATATCAGGAGTGCGGTGAAGAGGCATTCTTTAACAAAAATATTCTTTGGATTTCTGGATTTTTCCATGTTACACATTCCCCGTTTTTGTCATAATTAGCTAAAAAATCGAATGATTCAGTGTTACAGATCTTTGAATTTGTCACTGTTGACGAAAAACATATTGAAATAATTTAAAAAATAGGTATATTGTATAAAAAACAAAAATTTCTGCGGAAGATAAGTAATATAATTGATATTCATTATAGTAGATGCGGCAGAAAATTTCAAATAGTTTGTCAATGGAAGGGAGGTATTGAGTTGACAGGGATTTTGTTGTTGACGCATGGTCGCTTCTGCGAGGGAATCCTTGAGGGCGTGGAGATGTTTATGGGTGAGGTTGAAAAACTGGAATGCCTGAAGCTGTGCTCCGACGATGACGTGATGCTTTATCGGAATCAGGTGGCGGAGTACATCAAAAAGCTGGATGACGGGGACGGGGTTTTGATCTTGACAGACCTGATGGGAGGAAGTCCCTATAATGCGGCAGCATCCTGGCTGAACCAGTTTTCGGCAGAGTGCGTAACAGGAGTAAATCTGCCAATGGTGCTGGAAGCGCTGGAGTCACGGCCAAATATGCCGGTACAGGAATTGGCGGAGCACTGCATAAAAGCGGCGATAGATGGAATCGTCAATGTCAAGAAACATTTAGGACTTTGACAATGAGGAAACAAGGATATAAGGAGGAAACAAAATGGCAAAAATTGAATTGGCAAGAGTAGACTTTCGACTGATACACGGACAGATTATTACCAGATGGAGGAAGGTAATTGCGATCAATAAGATCATTGTGATTGATGACATTCTTGCAGCAGATGAGTTTATGACAAAGGTCTATGCGTCTGCCGCACCGTCAGATATTACGGTAAAGGTTTATACGGAGGAGAAAGCGCTGCGCCTTTGGAACAAAAACCAGTACGGAACAGGCACGGTAATGATCTTGTTTAAAGATATTGCTACCTGCAGCAGAATGATTAAGGAAGGTCTTCCGCTTACTGAGGTACAGCTCGGAGGAGTACCCCACACGGAAGAAAAGAAATTGATTATGAAGGCAGTTTCCCTGAATAACGGAGAAATGAATCTGATAAATGAGCTGTATGAGGACTATGAAGTGAATTTTACAATCCAGGTGGTTCCTGAAAACGCCAAAATGGAATATGCCGAGATTGTGAAAATATTTAACAAGTAACGATAAGAAGGAGGTACATATTATGTTAGGTGTTGCTTTATTTTCAGGAATCTGGTACTCCATCGCAGGCTGGAGACCTGGTTACAGCACACATGAAATCTGGATGTTCCCATTGTTCTCAGCATTACCGATTGGGCTGATTATGGGAGATGTTCCGGGAGCTATGGTTATCGGCTGCGCTATCAGTATGATGTATGTAGGTATGGTGGCTCCCGGCTCCGAGATGCCGGCAGATATGTCATTAGCCGGTTTAATTGGTATCCCAATTGCATTGTCCATAGGTGCGGACACGGGAACAGCGATTGCAATTGCCGTTCCCTTTGGAGTATTGGGAGTATTTTTGAATCAGATCCGAAGAATTATCAATGCAAAATTTGCGCATATGGCTGATAAGCACGCATTAAAGGGCGATATCAAAGGGATTAACCGCTGCGCGATGTGGTATCCCTTGATTATGAATTTAGTAACAAAGTTTCCATTTGCATTTATAGGCGTATATTTTGGCTCCGCAGTTATTGAAAAGCTGCTTGCCATTCTTCCGGAGTGGATTTTAAACGGTCTGTCCGTAGCAGGCGGCGTTATGCCTGCCATTGGTTTTGCTGTGCTGATTGGAATTTTGAGCGAGAGAAAGAGTATCTTCCCGTTCTTCTTCCTGGGCTTTTTCCTGGTTCAGTTCTTTGGAGTCAGCAGCATTGCGGCTGCCTGCTTCGGAGTTCCCATAGCAGTGATTATTGTACTGATGCAGAAGGATTCGCAGGATGAGATTATGGTGCAGGTAAAAGCAGCTTCCAAAGTGGATGATGATGACGAGTGAGGAGGGTGGAAAAGATGAGTGAGACAAAAACGAGTTCTAAAATAACAATTAAGGATCTCTGGAACACCTTCTGGAGATGGTGGCTTGCATGTGAAATGTCAAATTCTTATGAGAGTATGCAGTCCATTGCCTACTGCTTTGCTATGATTCCGGTATTGAAAAAGCTGTATCCGGATAAAGAAGCTTTTGTGGAAGCATTGCAGCGCCATCTGGTATTTTTCAACACAGAGGGTATCTGCGGAAATGTGATTTTAGGTATGTCGGTTGCTATGGAGGAAGAGAAGGCTGAGGACGGCGTATTGACAGGAGATGCCATAGTGGCATTGAAGTCAGCTTTGATGGGACCTGTTGCAGGAATCGGCGATACCATTACCTGGGGAACCGTAAAGCCGTTGATTTTCACCATTGCGCTGACTGCAAGTGCGGACGGCTCCGTAATCGGATGGTTTTTGATGCTTTTGTTTGTTCCTGTGACAGTGGTGTATGGCTGGTACTTAATGTCCCTTGGTTATAAAGTAGGAAAGAATGCATTGGTAAAGCTTTTAGAATCCGGATGGGTAAATCGTATTATTCTGGGGGCCAGTATTTTAGGGTTGTTCATGGTAGGTGCACTGTCAGCCTCTATTGTAACTCTGAACTTGTCGGGAACTTATATGAGCGCAGGCGCGGAGGTAACTTACCAGAGTATCGTGGACGGCATTATGCCCGGTGTTCTTCCCCTGTGTGCCATTATGGGTATCTATGGATATATCAAGAAGAAGGGACAGAATTTCGGAGTGATGATTCTCGTTATCATTGCGGCGGCTATGGTGCTTTCACTTCTGGGGATTGTATAATTCAGCAAAATAGGCTGGTACATAGATTGGGAGGCGGTGGCGTTTCCGCCTCCTGTATTTACCGTCCGCTGGACAGTAAACGGACATTACACAGCGAGATGCTTTATCAGGCATTACAGTCGGCGGCCGTAAGCCTTTTGATAGTATATTATTTTGTAACTATTCAGAGCCAACACTATTCAAAGATGAAATTAGGGTGGCCTGAAATTGCATTTTTGATTGCTTCGTAAGCATTGTATCCCTGCTTATGTGCCGTACCAACGTAGGACATGATTTTCAGATAATCTCTGGCGCCTTCTTCAGTTCGGAAGCAGCCGGATACTTTGGTCTTAACCTTTATCATCCGAAGATCACGCTCTGCCTGGTTGTTATCAAACGGAACCATGAAGTTATGGATAAAAAGGCAGACCGAGGCCTTGTGATTCGCAAGGCGTTCTACCAAGGCAAGGATTTTTCCCTTTTTCTTCCGTCCACGTTTTTTCTCTGTGGTTTCCAGAAGAGGATTTTCTTTCCTTGCCAGTTCGAGGAGTTCATCATACTTCTTATCGAACTTATGATAGTGATAATAGCTCAGAGAGTCCTTGCCTTTCTCTATCGCTTTCTCTTTGACCTTTTTCATTTCCAGTAAAAGGTTTATAAACGCA
>CAJTDE010000054.1 GCA_910574835.1 Clostridia bacterium
TCAGCATCATGTGCCTCCTTTCATAGTCTGTAGTCGTGTACAACTATAGGATAGCATATGGTGTTGAAGTTTTTCTATATCAACAATCAACTAGCACAACAAGTTAAATTATCGTTTATATGCATAACATATACAAGATACAGAAAGGAATTATCATATGTCAAAAAAGAAAGGTACAGAGATAACGATACATTCAAGTGCTGCTGAATATCTTACCTTTGTGGCTGCCACAGGCGATACTGAAAGTAGCTACGAAATGCGCTATGAGGATGAAAATATATGGCTGACACAAAAAATGATGTCGGCGCTCTACGATGTTTCAGTTGCCGCTATATCCCAGCATATCAAGCGCATTTATGAGGATGGAGAACTGATGCCGGAGGCAACTATTAAGAAATACTTAACAGTTCAATCCGAAGGAACTCGCCAGGTTTCACGCAATCTGGATCACTATAATCTCCAGATGATCATTGCTGTTGGATTTAAGGTGAATAACCAGCGGGCTGTTCAGTTTAGAAAATGGGCAGGACAAATCGTCAAAGATCACACGATCCAAGGCTGGACAATGGACAAAGAGCGTCTGAAAAACGGCCATATGTTCACGGATGAATACTTTGACCGTCAGTTGCAGTATATCCGGGAAATTCGGCTGTCAGAGCGGAAGTTTTATCAAAAAGTCACTGATTTGTACGCTACTGCTTTTGACTATGACAAGGATGCCAAAACCACACGCCTGTTTTTCCAAACAGTCCAAAATAAAATGCATTTTGCCGTTCACAGACATACCGCCGCAGAACTCATTGTAGAAAGAGCGGATGCGCAAAAGGAGCATATGGGCTTGACGATTTGGGGAAATGACCCGGACGGAAAAATTATCAAGGCCGATGTCACGATTGCAAAGAACTACTTAAGCGAAAAAGAAATGTCCTATTTGGAGAGAATCGTAACTCTTTATCTGAACTATGCTGAACTCTAGGCAGAGCGGCATATTCCCATGAGTATGGAGGACTGGGCAAAGAGGTTGGACGGCTTCCTTGAATTTAATGGAAACGAATTGCTGACCGGGGCGGGAAAAATCAGCGCGGAACAGGCAAAACTCCATGCCGAAACGGAGTTTGAAAAATACAGAATCATCCAGGACAAGCTCTTTCTGTCTGACTTTGACCGCTATATGTTGGAATTGAGTGAAGCGGCAACCGATACTGACACAGCGCACGAGTAGTCATTTAATGTGTCCATTCACATTTAGAAAGGAAAATATATGGCTTTAGATAATAAACTTAATATCACGGACTCAGTAGAACTTGCCAGAATGGAAGAAAAGATAAGCAAGAAAAAGGCAGTAGAATTATTTGGAAATGCATATTTGGACAATTACAAAACCGGAACATATGAAATGCTTGCAGCAATTCATCAATATTTATTTGATGAAATATATAATTTTGCCGGAAAGGTGCGAACTATAAATCTTGCAAAGGAGAATTTTAGATTTGCTTCTGTGATGTATTTGCAGGCGGCACTTGAAAATATTGAGAAGATGCCGCAGTCTGCATATGACGAAATAATTGAAAAATATGTGGAGATGAATATTGCACATCCATTTCGCGAGGGGAATGGCCGCAGTACTAGAATCTGGCTGGATTTAATCTTGAAAAAAGAATTGCACATGGTTATTGATTGGAGTTTGGTAGACAAAGAAGATTATCTATTGGCAATGGAAAGAAGTCCAATTAAAGATATCGAAATAAAGCATATCTTGAAGCAGGCTTTAACAGATAAGATTGATGATAGAGAAGTGTATATGAAAGGCATAGATCATAGTTATTATTATGAGGGATATGTTATATACAAAGCTGAGGACTTATAAATCCATATACCTGCCAAATCATGCGAACTACACGTAAAATACACACGAGGAAGGACTTAAAATCATGTCCGTCAATGAAAATACTTTAGAAAAGGTCATTATAACCGAATTACAAAAAATGGGCTATGATTATCTCTATGGTCCGGATATTGACAGGGATTATCACGAAGTGATATTGAAGGACTATTTTAAGACTTCGATGTTAAACATAAATCCAAACATTAACGAGGATATCATAGAAGAAGCCTATAAATCTATAAAAAATCTTGGCCTATATAAGTTGGCGGATATGAACGCGGCTTTTTACAAATATCTTGTGGAGGGGATTCCCGTTAATTACCGCAAAGCCGGAGAAGAGCGTACTTATACAGTAAAATTAATCGATTTTGCAGAATCAGCGAAGAATACGTTTCAGATTGTCAATCAATATACGGTAATAGAATATAAAAACAAGCGCCCGGATCTCCTTGTATTCGTCAATGGAATACCATTGGTGTTATTTGAGCTGAAAAATATTGCAAATCAAGATACTGCCATAGAAAATGCCTATAAGCAGGTTAAAAATTACCAAATGGATATTCCAACGTTATTCCATTACAATGCATTCAATGTGATCAGTGATGGTCTGGATACTCGTATAGGAACCATTACGTCCGATTTTACACGATATATGGTCTGGAAATCACAAAATGGAGAAAGGCCGGAGAATGAAGGAGTCAATTATTTTACAATTCTGTTGAATGGAGTATTGGAACCTGTCTATGGATGGACTTATGAAAACCGAGAACCAGGACACAAGTATCTATGCCAGGCAGCTTGCGGAGATGACGGCGGAAGAGCCAGATCCGCAGAAGGAAGTTCTTTATGAGAAACTGTCCGAGCTGCCGGATGCTGACCAGGAACTGTATTGTCTGTATTTCATCGAAGAGTATTCGCAGGAAGAAATTGTGAAGATGAAGGGCGTGTCGCAGAACACTATCTCCAAGAAGCTCCGCAGGATCACAAAGCAGCTGACAGAGATGTGCAGGAACGCAGTTTAAGTCCGAGACGTGTAAGCCCAACTGAATATGGAGTCAAATGGCGGCAGGAAATTTCCTGCCGCTTTTGATGATTGGATATTGACAAAAAGCAATCATGAAACTATAATGATGATAGGAAAAACAAAAAAACATATCATATACTCTGCGGAGGATAAAGTATTGAACATAGATCAGAAAGATATAGAGCAGTATCTTTCCGAGGTGAAGGATGCTGTTGAAAAGGACAATTACAGGCTTGACAGGAATGCCAGGCGGCAGGATAACATTAATCTGTTCCTGGATTATGTTATTGATGAGGCAAAAGCCAAGGAAATCATATTGAGTCTTACTGCAATGGATTTTTCGGAAATCCTGCAGAATGAGCATAAGGGCTTTGAACACGAACAACTGTATGTATTTGGAAAAGATGTAGTTCTTTTGGAGCGAACCGGGACAGAAGAAAAAACAGTATCTCTGTATATCAAGTTCAACAAGTTGGAAAACTGTTTTGTGATCGTAATTTCGTTCCATGAACAGAAGTATCCGCTTACATACTATTTCAGATAACCAGGAGACAAATCGGAGGTGACCATTATGACAGAGAAGATAAGAAGAGACTTCTGCATAGAATGCAGGAAAGAGACCGAGTACTTTTTGCAGAAGAAGGATATCATAAAGAATATAAAGGATAAGGAATATACCTTTGCAATTACTGTGGCTGTCTGTGCAGAGTGCGGAGAGGAAACGAGCATTCCCGGCCTTATCGATAAGAACGTTCAGGAAATCGACGAGCAGTACAGGGCTGCAGAAGGGCTTGTATCGATTGACGACATCGAAAGGCTGATGAAGATATATAAGATTGGAAAGGCTCCTCTGTCCCTGGCGCTTGGGTTCGGAGAGGTGACGATTCCGAGATATCTGGAAGGACAGATGCCTTCCAAAGAGTATTCGGATATCATTAAAGCAGCGCTTTCATCCCCGGTGTACTTGAAGCAGAAGCTCATGGAGAACCGTGAGAAGTTGACGGATGCGGCATTCAGGAAAGCGTTTGCTGCGGCAGAAAGCATAGAGAGCCTGTTTTCCGTTTCGGATAAGATGCTCCGGGTAATTGCGTATATATTCGAAAAGCTGGAAGAGGTAACGCCGCTTATGCTGCAGAAGCTCCTGTATTTCATCCAGGGCGTTTACTCCGCATTGTATAAAAGACCGATCTTTGAAGAGGATTGCAGGGCGTGGGTTCATGGTCCGGTCTATCCGGAGGTTTATGAGTTGTTCCGGGATTTCAAATATAATCCGATCGATGACGCGCGGTTCGCGCTTGTGGAAGGAACTGGGGATGCCCTGTCGAATGACGAGAAGAGAGTGATTGATCTGGTTGTGAACACGTTTGGAATGTATGGCGGGAAGGTATTGGAGAGGATCACACATAATGAGACTCCTTGGATGGAAGCGAGAAAAGGATATGGCGACAGCATTCCTTCCAGTGAGCTTCTGCCGAAAGAGAGGATCATGAAATATTATATCCTGATAAACCAGAAATACGGCATAGATACGGAGAATGGATTACGGGCATATATCCATGACATGCTTGGTAAGGCATCATAATCCATAACAGTTGAATCAGGATTAGAGAGTCAATTTATAAGGCTCAGAAGACTTCATTCTTCTGGGTCTTATTTTTTTCGTTGTGCGCCCGGCGGCGCACGTTTCTAACGGGTGCAAGTCCCGAATCCGCCCGGTAGTGGGAAGGATAGGTCAGTGTGTTTGCAATCCGAAATTTTAAGTATCTGGGTTTCTGCCTCGGGAAGAATGGCAAAGGTATTTACATCCGTGTACATGCCAAGTCATGGAAGAAAGCCAAGGATAAACTTCGGAAGCTCACTTCCCGAAGCAGGTGCGGAAGTATAGTGAAAACTATGGAACGCATAAAAGTATATATGCGGGGATGGCTGAAGTACTTTAGCATGGCAGACATGAAGAACAACATCGAATCGCTGAATGGATGGCTGTACAGGCGGATTCGTATGTGCATCTGGAAACAGTGGAAATATCCGAGAACGAGGATGAGAAAATTGATGGGACTGGGAGTAGACAGTCACTATGCGGCTACAATTGCCTATGACCGAAAAGGGTACTGGTTTAACGCCGGAAACAAAGCGGTTAACTGGGCTCTTAACAAAGAAAGACTGATAAACTGGGGCTATTATGATTTAGCCACAGCATATCAGTCTCTGCACGTCAACTACTGAAACCGCTTCCTACTCGATTTTGTGCTATCCACGAGAAGGGTTTTGTGCTATACTGGATCGAGTTATAAGTCAAGTAATTGAGATATGTGGCGGAGAGAAGTATTCTGAAGAACAACATTGAAATGGATGTAAAAATGAGATGTATCGAAAATCCACCACTCAGGCGAAGATAGCGGAGAATATCGGTACATCGCCGTCATATGTGAATAAGATCGTTCGCAGCAAGGAACAGATCATGAACAAGACCTTCCTGGCAATGATGGAGGATCCGGGCTTTGATGTGGAACTGCATTATGTGGAGAGGGAGAAACAATGTTCAGAGAAATGAGACGCTTTAAACAACAGATCAGCGAAGAAGAATGCATCCGCATTTTGAAGGAACAGCCAAGGGGGATTCTGTCCATGATTGGTGATAATGGGTATCCTTATGGCATTCCGCTTGACCATTGGTACTCAGAGAAGGACAACAGGCTCTATTTTCATTGTGCGAAAACAGGGCATAAGTTGGATGCCATTGCTGCCTGCGATAAGGTCAGCTATTGTGTGATGGATAAGGGCTACCGTAAAGACGGAGAATGGGCATTAAACATCAATAGCGTGGTCGTGTTCGGCAGAATGCGTGTTGTCGAAGATGAGGATAAGAAGCAAGAGATATGCACGAACCTTGTCAGAAAGTTTACCGATGATGAAGAGTATCTTCGGAGGGAGCTGACGAATGCATTTCCGAGGGTGAATTGTCTGGAACTTATTATAGAGCATATGACCGGCAAGTTGGTCAATGAATCATAGAAGTGGAGCGGAGCTATGAAACTAAAAAGCTGCCTTATGAATTGACGGTATGCAAGGTTAGTAATGTGTCGGATATTAATTTGGATACTGACATATGTTTTGTGTGCAAGACTGATGAGGAAATATCTCTTGTATGCAGGACCAAGGATACGCCAGCTGATACAGCTGAGCGGGATGGCGGATGGCGGGGATTAAAGGCTAAGAACTTTGACCATGCAATGACAGTCTTGGCGGCAGAGGGATACGAAGTTGTAGATTGAGGAGGTACGAAGTGAAGCGTTTGAGATGCCGGAGTATCAACAGTTGCTAAAAGACCTCAACTATGACGCGTTAGCGGCAGATCCCGAAGTCCTTAGAAAGATGCAGGATGAAGTTTTAGTGGAAATGGCATATGAGCTGACCGAATTGATACGTAGAAGCAGAACCGTTGACTGGGATAAAAAAGAATCCGCCCGTGCTTATATGAGAACGCAGGTAAAGCATCTTTTGAGAAAGTATAAGTACCCGCCGGAAAAAGCGAAAGGCGCGGTCGATGTAGTAATTAAGCAAGCAGAATTGATGAGCAGCAATATAAGGCCGGAAGAGAATGTATATACTTTTCAGCCAGAGACCGGATATTCTATGGCTGCGGAGGAGTATGTACCATATGGCGGAAATGGCACAGACAAGAATAAGTAGAAAGGTTAAAACACAAATGAAAGAGAAAACAATACCGATTCACAAGGAGCGATTGATAAAAAATTTTCAGCGTCTGGTATCCATTGACGCGCCGAGCTTTGGGGAGCGCAGGATGGCAGATGTGCTGAAGGAAGAGCTGGAAAGCCTCGGCTTTACGGTGGAGGAGGACGACGGCGGAAGCATCTACGGGGGAACGGCCGGAAATGTGTATGCTTTTCGGAAGGGCACGCTACCGGGCACGCCGATCCTGTTTTCGACGCATATGGATACGGTAGAGCCGTCCGGGGGAAAGAAGGCTTTGGTCGGCGGGGACGGGCGTATTACCAGTGATGGGACGACCGTTCTCGGAGCAGACTGTATGTCCGGCACAGCGGCGCTTCTGGAGGCTTTGAAAGAGCTTTCGGAAGAGGGGGCGGACTGCCGTGATCTGGAGATTGTTTTTTTTATCGGAGAAGAGAAGCATCTAAAGGGCAGCGCGGTCTTTGATTTTTCTAAGGTAAAGGCGAAGGAGTCCTACATTTTGGACCTGACAGGGCCGGTAGGGACGGCGGCTTTTCAGGCTCCGACGCTGGTGAATTTTCAGATTGAAGTGGAGGGTCGGGCGGCTCACGCAGGTCTGTCTCCGGAAACGGGAATACATGCCATTGCCATAGCGGCAAAAGCGGTGTCCCGTATGGAGCTTGGTCATGTGGGAAAAGATATGACGGTGAACATTGGGGCGATTCACGGCGGCGGTGCAAATAGCAATATTGTTCCGGAACATTGTCATCTGGTGGGAGAGGTGCGCAGTTATTCCCATGAGCAGGCGATGGAACAGACGCGGCATATTGAAGCGCTGTTCCTGGAGGAAGCTGAAAAAGCTGGGGGAAAGAGCCGCATGACCTATGAAGTGCCTATATGTGCTTACCGTACACCGGAGGAACACAGCTGTGTTCGGCGGTTCCGGGCGGCTTGTGACAGACTGGGGATTTCCAGCAGTTTGGTGAAGACTTTCGGCGGAAGCGATCAGAGCAATCTGTCTCTTCATGGAGTTTCGGGATTGGTTTTAGCCAGCGCTATGGAGCTGGTACACTCCTGCCAGGAGTATACGGAGATTTCGGAGCTGGTAAAACTGACGCAATTATTGAAACTGTTGATGCAGGACATTGATTGAAATAAAAAATAAAAATTTAAGAATTGTTTCACACTTCTTTCATTGATCCTTGGGCCGCTTAGTGGTACACTGCCTTTTGATATTAAAAATCTGTTGAGAATGTGTATAAGGAACTTAAAAAAGCAATATCTTCTTACCGAAGTGCGGGAAGGGATATTACGGAACTTTAAACAGTAATATTCCTCACAATGCACAAATCGATTTACAGGCATATGCTTTTGTGACTGGAAATTGATTTCATACAGGTGTATTGTGAGGGATATTACGGAACTGCAATAGGAGAAAACTGTGAAAGAAGTCAAAAACTCAAAAAAACCATTTTTATACTATTATATGATTGTTCTGCTGGTAATGATCCTCTTAAATACACTGTTTATTCCAAAGGCTCTTTCGCCCAAGGTGAAGCAGGTGGGTTATGATACCTTTCTGGATATGATTGATACAAGGAAGATCAAAGAGGTCCAGGTGGAGGATAACCAGATTATATTTTCCGACACGGAGGAATCCACCAATTACTATAAGACAGGTGTGTTTTATGATCCCGGCCTGGTAGATCGTCTCCATGAGGCAGGAGTTGAATTTGGGACAGAGATTGTAGAGGAACCCTCCTGGTGGATGTCCTTTTTGATATCTCTGCTGCCCTTTATCATTATGATTGTCCTGGGACAGTTTTTGATGCGCAGCATGACGAAGCGCATGGGCGGCCCTATGGGCAATGCCATGACCTTCGGAAAGAGCAATGCCAAGATCTATGTGGAATCCACCACAGGCATTAAATTTACCGATGTGGCCGGGGAGGATGAGGCCAAGGAGATTCTCACGGAGATTGTGGATTTCCTGCACAATCCGGAAAAATATGCGGAAATTGGCGCTTCCATGCCCAAAGGCGCTTTGCTCGTAGGCCCTCCGGGTACGGGAAAGACGCTGCTTGCAAAGGCAGTAGCAGGGGAGGCGGAGGTCCCATTCTTCTCCATATCCGGATCGGAATTTGTAGAAATGTTTGTAGGCATGGGTGCGGCCAAGGTTCGGGATCTGTTTAAGCAGGCAAATGAGAAGGCTCCCTGTATTGTGTTTATTGACGAGATTGACACCATCGGAAAGAAGCGCGACAACGGCGGAATGGGCGGTAATGATGAGCGGGAGCAGACCCTCAATCAACTTCTTACGGAGATGGACGGCTTTGACGGGCGTAAGGGTGTGATTATTCTGGCGGCTACCAACCGGCCGGAATCTCTGGACCCTGCGCTGCTTCGTCCCGGGCGGTTTGACCGGAGGGTTCCGGTGGAGCTTCCGGATCTCAAGGGCCGCGAGGACATTTTAAAGGTACATGCCAGGAAAATTAAGCTTGCGGAGGATGTGGATTTCAATGCCATTGCCCGGGCTGCGGCAGGAGCTTCCGGTGCGGAGCTTGCCAATATGATCAACGAGGGCGCTCTCAGGGCGGTCCGTCAGGGAAGAAAATACGTGATTCAGAGCGACCTGGAGGAAAGCGTTGAAGTCGTGATTGCAGGCTACCAGAAGAAAAATAAGGTGCTGTCCGACAAGGAAAAGCTCATTGTGTCTTACCACGAGGTGGGACATGCATTGGTGGCGGCTTTGCAGAATCATTCCGCTCCGGTCCATAAGATAACGATTATCCCCCGGACCTCCGGCGCCCTGGGTTATACCATGCAGGTGGAGGAGGGGGAGCATAATCTCATGAGCCGGGAGGAGATTGAGAATAAGATTGCAACCTTTACGGGAGGCCGGGTAGCGGAGGAGATTATTTTCCATTCCGTTACCACAGGAGCTTCCAATGATATTGAACAGGCTACAAAGCTTGCGAGAGCGATGGTTGCCCGGTTCGGCATGACCGAGGAATTTGATATGGTTGCGATGGAGACGGTCAATAACCAATATTTGGGCGGAGATACCTCCCTGGCCTGCTCCAACGAGACAGCGGCCTTGATTGACCAAAAGGTGGTAGCCATTGTCAAGGAGCAGCATGAGAAGGCAAAGAAGCTTTTAACGGAACATTCCTCCAAGCTTCATGAGATTGCCAAGTTCCTCTATGAGAAGGAAACCATTACCGGCGAAGAGTTTATGGAGATTTTGGACGCGGAGCCGGAGTTTACGGGAAAGCCGGAGAATCCCGCTCATCACGAGGAAGCATCATTGCAAAACGAGAACTGAAAAAAGCGTTAAAAATTGGGAGAATGTTCAAAATTCTTGCGTATCGAAAGAAAAACACGGACAGGGAGCGTCCTGTCCGTTAGATATGCAGCGGATTCATGTATATTGTGATAATAAGGATGATTGGTACAGATACGGTAAATGGCTGAAAGAACTTCGCATGTACCGCCCCGGAAAGCTTCTTAGCAGCTTCCCGGGTTTTTTTATGATTGTACGCTAAGACATGAGATACGCAGACGGCCGGAAGCTTAATTGCCCGGCAAAGCCTCCTGAGGTACAGACTCCGGCGGCGCCTCTTCCTGCGGAACAGGGTTCGGGTCAGTGATTCCTTCCTCTGTCTGAGGCAGAGGGGGCTGATTGGGATCCGCGGGGACTTCCGCCTCCGGTACATATTCCGTGCCGGGGAGATAGTAGCAGATAACGGGAGTTCCCTTTTCTATATGCCCGTAAATTTCCTTGGCAGCGGAAAAGGGAAGGTTAATACAGCCGTGAGATCCGTTTGTCAGGTAAATATTTTTTCCAAACTCCCGCCTCCAGGTGGCATCGTGCATGCCGATGTTATTGTTGAAGGGCATCCAGTAGGAAACGGGGGTCCGGTAGGTTTCCCCTGTCAGTGTGGCGTCGCGCTGCTTGTAGGTAAGGCCGAAGATGCCTCCGGGCGTGGTATACCCGCGTGCTACATTGCCGGATACAAAATCAGATTCCAGTATTTTCTCGCCGTCCTTGTAGAGAAAGAGGTGCTGTGCCGTGAGATTGATTTCCACATATGTATTGCCATAATCCGGTGTGTCGTAGGAGGCTGCGGTCTGCCGGTAAACGGGAGTCCGTTCGCCGCTCTGCCCCTGCTCAATCATCTCGGTCAGCTCTGCGATTTCCTGTTCTGTGTCCATCCACCAGCCGTAGTCTCCGTTTTTGATGGTGATTTCCGTACCGTAGCTGGTTTGGAAGGTACGGGGGCGGAAAACGGTATCGTGCTTTTTGCGGAGAGAGGCTACATATTCCTCAACCTGGGTCTGATCCAGGGCAATATCGTAGCCGTCTATCAGGAGCCAGGAGCTTATGGTACTGCCGTCCAGCACTTCTTTTTCACTTCCGAATGTGTAGGTGATCGTAGTCTCTGCATAGCTTTGGAGCTTCTCAAAGGCAGCCTTCAGGTCTTCATTTTCTGCTGTGACTGCCGGCTCTTCATAGCAGCCGGCTTCCTCCAGATTCACTGTTTCCGTCAGATTTTCCACAGCGGCCCGGATGGCTTCCTGTGTTCTCTGGCGGTTGAGCTTGTTGCCGGGAACCTCTTCGATGATTTGAAAGCCCTGCTCAGGATCATAGTCTGCGATGTATGCATCCTCCGGTTCCGTGACAAAATCCCTGTCAAAGCCGCTGAGATTCCTGATCTGTGTCTCAAGAGAGGAGTCGTCACAGGTTATAAGATTTTCCGGCTCATGGGCCTGCCCCTGATTTAGAAACCAAAGCCAATTGTTCTGATTTTCAAGGATTTCCTGAAAGGGTTCCGTTGAGGAGTAGGAAAGGCCGATACTGCTTCCGGGAATTTCTTCTTCCAGCGTGGTTCCGTCAGACTGACGCTGTATGACCTGCAGGGAATAATCTTCTATTCGGGCTTCCAGGTCGGAAATGGTCATTTTCGATACATCGATATCGTCGATGGCAGTATTGTTTAGAAAATGACTTTGATAGTAGCAGACACCGGTTATGTAAGCGGCCAGTATGCAGAGCAGAGGTACGCATATAAGTACCGGCAGGATGGGAAAACGCTTCTCGGGTGTTTCTATGGCAGGCTCTGCGGGGTTATCGGTTGTCTCTAAGGATTTGCTGTCTTTTGTTTGTGTCGTTTCAGTATCCATAGTTTTCATATCCTTTTAAGATGTTTTGAAACAGTGTGATTGGTTCGATTATACGACCAGGGTCAATGATGCTGTTTCTATCTTACAGTATACATATTTTTGAAAAAAAGACAACAAGTATGGTACAATTATTTGAAGGCTGTGAAGCCGGTAGTCTGTACTGCTGTGCCGTTGATTCGCAGATGCACAGCTGACGCAGATATCAGGCACAGGATTCACTGTTATTTATACAATGCCGTACTTGGGCGGGGAGCGTAAGGATATTAAGGGGTTTGAAGGAGGAAGCAGATGCGCTATCTTATATCGGATGTACATGGTTGTTATGAGGAATATCTGGAACTGCTGGATAAGATTCATTTTTCGGATGAGGATGAGCTTTACGTCCTGGGGGATGCTGTGGATCGGGGTCCGGAGCCGATTAAGGTGATCCAGGATATGATGATGCGGCCCAATGTGATTTATATAGTGGGAAATCATGACTATATGATGCTGAACACATTAAGCAGGCTGACGGTGGAAATTACGGAGAAAAATTATGCGGATTATCTCACATCGGAGGATTTGATGAATTATTCCTGCTGGCTGTTGGACGGCGGGCAGATAACGGCCAATCAGTTCCGTGCCCTGCCGCGGGAGGAGCAGAGGGCGGTTCTTGATTATCTGAGCGACGGGCTGACTTATGAGGTGATTGAGGAGAGGGGAAAACAGCTGATTCTGGTTCATGCCGGGCTTCGGAAGTTTGAGGAGCATAGAGATCTGGATGAGTATGCGTTTCTTGATTTTTTGTTTGAGCGTATGGATTACGGCAGGAGATATTATTCGGATTACCGGAAGATTATTGTGACCGGGCATACGCCTACGCCGAATATCCGGGCGGATGCGCAGCCTCTTGTTTATCGTGGAAATGGGCATATTGCCATTGACTGCGGGTGTGTGTTCGGGGGGAATCTGGCGGCTTATTGTGTTGAGACGGAGGAAGTGACTTATGTAAAGAGTAAGAAGAGGTGGGGGAGGTGAAGCTGTAAGTATCTGTTTGTTGATGAGTGGGGAGATATTATATCAATGGCAGGTATTAAATTTTCAACAACAGAAGAACAATTTGAATAATTTTTTGTAAATGCAAAGGAGATCGTTCCAAAAGGCAAAAATCCTTGCGTTGTCTGCAAAAATGCGGTATAATATTTCCGACATATAACGGAAATAAAAACGGAGTGATACCATGCCAAGACCAAGACGCTGCAGAAGAATCTGCCGGGAGCCTGCTTATGAGAGCTTTATGCCTCAGGGCATTTCCTGTGGGGAAGAGATTGTTCTGACCCTGGATGAATACGAGGTGATCCGTCTTGTGGATCTGGAAAAGCTGACCCATGAGCAATGCGCCGGGCAGATGGATATATCCCGAACCACAGTAACCGAGATCTACGAATCCGCCAGGGAAAAGCTGGCCGACAGCCTGGTGCATGGAAAAATACTTCGGATTGCCGGCGGAAATTACCGGCTTTGCGATGGTTCAGCCCTCCGTTATTGCCAAAAAGCCTGTAAAAAAGCAGGAGATACGGTTTCGCAGGACATACCTATATGCACAGAAACCATCTGCGGCTTAAGGAAACACCCTACGGGTATCCCTCTATGCACAGAAATCATGTGCGGATCAATGAAACACCCTACGGGTATCCCTCTATGCACAGAAAATATGTGCAAATCAATGAAAGGAGCAAACAATATGAGAATCGCAGTTACCTATGAAAACGGTGCAATCTTTCAGCATTTCGGACATACGGAGCAGTTTAAGCTCTATGACATTGAGGACGGAAAGGTCACAGCAGAAAAAATCGCAGACACCAACGGCCAGGGGCACGGAGCCTTGTCCGGCTTTCTCACTGAGGCGGGCGCAGACATTCTAATCTGCGGCGGAATCGGCGGTGGTGCACAGATGGCACTGGCAGAGGCAGGAATCAAGCTGTACGGCGGTGTATCCGGTATGGCGGACGATGCTGTTAAGGCATACCTGGCCGGAAATCTGGACTTCAATCCCAATGTACAATGTAATCATCATGGTCACGAGCACGGTCATTCCTGTGGCGAGCATCATTGCGGAGAGAACAAGCATGGCTGTACCGGACATGGCGCATAGGATATAAGGAAAAGCCTGATAAGAGAATAAACAGATCGGAGGATAAAACGCGAATGTACAAATTATGGGACGCATTAGAGGAAGCAAAAAAATATAAATGGGTAGAGCTGTCCCATTCCATGAACAACGACAGCCCCTACTGGTCTGGTATTCCCGACGGAAGCGTGGAGCTTGCCAAGACCTGCTTCGACTGGGGAAACCCCATGCTGGACTGCCGGATCCAGACATTTAAGTTCCCGGGGCAGTTCGGAACCCACATTGATTTCCCGGGACATTTCGCAAAGGGAGGGGAATTATCTGAAAAATA
This sequence comes from Clostridia bacterium, assembly GCA_910574835.1. Lineage (GTDB taxonomy): Bacteria > Bacillota > Clostridia > Lachnospirales > Lachnospiraceae > Laedolimicola. The sequence continues at coordinate 14,228 of CAJTDE010000054.1, forward strand.
CGATGTCCATGATCTTATTTTCCCGCTATGCGTCATTGATATCACGGAAAAGGTAAAGCAGGACGAGCGGTATGCCGTAACCGTAGAGGACATAAAAGGATACGAAGAAAAGTACGGCCCGATTCCCGAAGGCGCCTTTGTAGCCCTCCGCACGGACTGGTCTAAAAAATGGCCGGATATGGAGCAGATCTCCGGTATCAAAGAGGACGGAAGCGAAAACTTCCCGGGCTGGTCCCTGGAAGCATTGGAATATATTTACGAGGTACGAAATGCAGCGGCAAACGGACATGAGACCCTGGATACCGACGCATCGGCAGTTGCGGAGCAGGCAGGGGATCTCATAGGGGAACGGTATGTTCTCGATCATGGAAAGCTGCAGGTAGAGCTTTTAAAGAATCTGGAACAGGTTACGCCGGCGGGCGCAGTCGTGCTTGTATCCTACCCGCGCATTGAAGGCGCAACCGGACTTCCGGCGAGAGTGTGGGCCGTTACGGAATAGTCTGCTGCCCGGCATGGACATTGGACAGCACACCGAAAGAATAAACCCCTATACGGCCATCCGATTGGAGGCTATGGCAAAACTTAAAAATGCATCCATCAGATGCTTTTAGACAGAAAAAACTTAGGAGAAATACAGAAATACACAGAACCGCCGATATGATAAAGACAGAAAGCTTTTCGGACGCGGTTTGAAAACAACCGGGAAGGGGCAGGCATTTTTGCAGCGGCCCTTTCCCGGTTATTCTATAAATTTTCACATTCATTCTCTCAATTTCCCACAGCCGTTAATAGAGCAGGCAAAATAGAGCAACAGAAAAAACTTCCCGATTTCCATGCTTTGTAATATAATAAAATAATACGTCACATCCATATAAAAATGGATCTCAGTATCAGCGGCACACAGGAGGTTGTCTTATGTCAAATAACACTGCGGAAAAACACGACTTCACAAAAGGCTCCACAGCCGCAGGCATTGTGCGCCTGTCCCTGCCGATGATCCTCGCCCAGCTTGTAAATGTCCTGTATAACATCGTAGACCGCATGTACTTAGGCCGCATGCCGGGGGACGGCCGTCTGGCTCTTACCGGCGTGGGCGTGGCATTTCCCATAATTACCATTATCAACGCTTTTGCCAATCTCTGCGGAAGCGGCGGCGCGCCCTTATGCTCCATTGAGCGGGGAAGAGGAGACGAAAAAACAGCCGAGCAGATCATGGGCAATTCTCTGACACTGCTGGTCTTTTTCGGCGTTCTGCTGACTGCCGCAGGTTATTTTCTAAAGACGCCCCTTTTGTACCTTTTCGGCGCCAGTGACGAGACAATCCCCTACGCCAACGCTTACATGGATATCTACCTTGCCGGCAATCTTTTTGTTATGCTGGGCCTTGGCATGAACCCCTTTATCGAATCCCAGGGCTTTGCAAAAACCGGAATGCTCACCGTAGTCATAGGAGCATTCCTGAATCTCATCTTAGACCCCATATTTATCTTCCGTCTGAATATGGGCGTACAGGGAGCTGCGGCCGCCACAATACTTTCTCAGCTTGTATCCGCACTCTGGGTTTTAATATTTCTGAGCGGCAAAAAAGCCATTCTCCGCCTGCGCCCGTCTACCCTGCGCCTGAAAGCCGATTTGGTAAAGCAGATTCTGGCTTTGGGGCTGTCGGGCTTTACCATGTCGGTTACGAACAGTCTGGTTCAGATTTTCTGCAATGCATCCCTTCAATTCTATGGGGGAGATCTCTATGTGGGTGCAATGACTATTATTTATTCCGTCCGGGAGGTAGTCCAGATGCCCATGCAGGGCTTTACCCAGGGCGCGCAGCCCGTTCTTGGCTACAACTACGGAGCAGGAGAGAGCGGCAGAGTAAAGGAGGGAATCCGCTTTATCCGCCGTGTAACATTAATATACGCAGCTGTTGTATGGGGGGTCCTTATGCTGTTCCCTCAGACGGTTGTGAGGCTGTTTAACGGAGAGGCGGAGCTTCTTGAGGTAGCCGTTGTGTCTATGCGATGGCATTTTGCCCTGTTTATCTTCATGGCTTTCCAGTATGTAGGGCAGACCGTATTTGTAAGCCTTGGGAAAGCAAAACAGGCGGTATTTTTCTCCCTGTTTCGGAAAGCGATTCTGGGCGTTCCCCTGATCCTGCTCCTTCCCCATCTGTGGGGGCTTGGCATCTACGGCGTTCTGGCCGCCGAGCCTGTTACCAATATCGTGGGCGGGCTGGCATGTTATTTCACAATGATAGCAGTTGTGTGGAAAAATCTGTAGTTCCGTGTACAAAAGGCTATACTCTATTTTTTCAGTGAGATTCCAAATCGCTAATATATCGGGTAGATCTGCTGGAAATTCTTTCCTATGCTAAAATAGGGAGGGATGATTATGCCGCATTTGGATGAAATTGGAAGAAATATTGTACGGCTGCGTAAAGCCCAGGGATTGACCCAGGAACAAGTAGCATTTCGCTCAAACATCAGCGTCAGCCGTCTGCAGGACATTGAGTATGGATGCCAAAATACAACCATAGATACACTCATATCCTTAGCAAGAGCGCTCCAGGTCGATTCCCGGATCTTGGGGATTTTTTCAATGACGGACAGAGAGATTCATTCAAAAATCCGCGGATCATTCCGCTTTCAGCATTGTATCAACGGGCCGCTTCAAATATGCGAGAACATTGTTCAGCTTCGAAAAACGGAAAGACTGACACAGAAGGAGCTGGCACAAATGTCAAACGTGAGTATTGCCCGTCTGCGGGATATTGAGCATCGATGTGCGAATGTTACAACGGACAAGCTGTTTAGCATTGCAGATGCATTTGGAATATCTTTGGTGGAACTGGGTGCAATGTCTATGTCTGAGGCGGAGGTTTTTCATCTGATCCGCAGGGCCAGAATCAGGGCAGGGATGGAGGTTCATATAGATGCAAAACGAATTTTCTGAGATATACGATCTCCTGTACAGCCTGGGTGTGACTGCGAATTACACCGGTTTCTTTCATATGGCCAGCGCGATTGCACTGTGCCGGGAGCAGCCGGACAGACTTCTGCTGGTGACAAAATGTCTTTACCCGGAGGTGGCGAAGCAGTATGGTACAAACTGGAAGGCAGTAGAGCGAAACATACGGACGGCGTGCGGCGTTATATGGAGAGAAAACCGTCCTTTGCTGGAACGCCTCGCTTACAGGCCGCTGCCGCAAAGACCGCGGACCGCACAGTTCTTATGCATTTTGGTTCAGTCACTGGATGTGGGAGGGGCGGGAGTTAAGAGGATGTTTTGAAAAAGCAATGCTGTTTTATTTGCCAGGGTATTAAAAAAACTGAAATGTAAACTTGTGTTGCTTGCTGCAACGGTTATAATTATTTTATAATTGGAACAGAAGGAGGCAAGCATATCATGTTTAATGAAAATATTAAAAAGATCCGTAAGGAAAAAGGACTCTCTCAAGAAGAACTTGCTGTAAAATTGAATGTTGTCCGTCAAACAATATCCAAATGGGAAAAAGGCTTATCTGTACCAGACGCTGATCTTTTAATAAGCTTATCCGAAATATTGGAAACACCTGTAAGTATACTTTTGGGAAAAGACATCGAGGCGAAAGAATATGTGAGTGATAAAAATGAAATCGCAGAACAGCTATCACGAATAAATTTTCAGCTCTCAGAAAGAACACTAAGAAACCGGCACATGTGGAATATTATTAAAATAATTTTAATTACCATAGTTATTATTACAATAATAATAATGTTATTAAGTGCCGCCGGATAAACGAAATATTTTAAGAAAAGAGATACTACAGTTTATTTATAGAAGGTTAGTCTCTGAGCAGTAACATCTGTTGGAAAAGACTTGAGCGGCTGCTAAAGGCTTACAGCAGATTAAAATGTTTTGTTATTCAAAATATAACGCAGAAGCTATTAAATCACTTGAAGCAGAATTTCAAGCGATGCAAAAAATTATTTTGTAACTTTTTGGTATTATGGAAAATGCGGACTCCGATATTGCTCAGTAAAAGTTTTTCAGATAACATCAACAAAGTTGAATGTTAATGGTCTCCGTGCCGCCTTGAGGTGCTCCGAAGAATGGCATACCGCTACCCCTGACCCCGCCTTTGCCGGCATTTGATGGCAAAAGCGGCAACGGATGAGTGATATTCTGCCGCTATTCCGGTTTCAAATCAGGGCAATTTCTATTAAGATAATTTTAGAAAGTTATGCTATATTAGATAGGGAAAGGAGCGTCATATATGAACAATAGTGCGATTGTAGAAAAGATAGCAGACTATATAGAAACACACATTAATGAGGATTTGCCCCTTGATAAAATAGCAAATGCATTGAATTATTCAAAATTTTATATCGCCAGAATTTTTACGAAAGAAACAAAATGTACGGTTTATAAATATATACAAGGACGCAGATTAACGTTAGCAGCTCAAAAACTTGTGGAAACAGAGCAGCCCATTGTTGAAATAGCTTATGAAGCACATTATGATTCACAGCAGGCTTTCACATTAGCTTTTAAACAATTATATGAATGTACGCCTAACATTTATCGGAAAAATGGCGTGTTCTATCCGAAGCAATCGAAGATACGCATAATGAGTTCGTTTAAAGGATACTCATTTATGTGCTATTTAGCAGGAGGCAGATTAGCAGCATGAGTACAATTCCATATGTTATTGAACAGACAAGCCGCGGAGAACGCAGCTATGATATCTTTTCGAGATTATTGTCCGACAGAATTATTTTTTTAGGAGAAGAAGTAAGTGATGTCTCAGCAAGCTTGATTATTGCACAGATGCTATTTTTAGAATCACAAGACCCGGAAAAAGACATTCAGTTATATATTAACAGCCCAGGCGGTTCCGTTTCGGCAGGGTTTGCTATTTATGACACAATGCAATATGTCAAATGTGACGTTTCGACAATATGTGTAGGTCTTGCAGCCAGTTTTGGAGCGTTTTTATTGGCGGGCGGTGCAAAAGGAAAGCGTCTTGCCCTGCCTAATGCGGAAATTATGATCCATCAGCCTGCTATTCATGGAAATGGGATTCAAGGGCAGGCAACCGATATAAAAATTACATCTGACCACATACAAAAAAGCAAAGAGCGGTTAAATACCATATTATCAGAAAATACAGGTAAAAGCATTGATGAGATTGCTGCTGCAACGGAACGTGATAATTATATGACGGCACGAGAAGCAATGAATTTTGGTTTGATTGATAAAATTATAGATAAGCGGTAACTGTTCAGGACACCCATTATCCAAAGATGAAATCTGGATTTCCTGAAATTGCATTTTTGATTGCTTCATAAGCATTGTAACCCTGTTTGTGTGCGGTACCGATATAAGACATGAT
>CAJTDE010000055.1 GCA_910574835.1 Clostridia bacterium
AAATATCGAAGAGTTACGGGCAGTCAAGGCTTTATAGTCATACTGCCTTTTTATTATGCAGATAAAAGCAGAAGATTTCAAGAGGAATAGGAATAATGTGACCGAAAAGAGATGTTAGCTGGCGAGGACATTGTGCTGTTCTACACCAAACTGGAACAGACAATTTCCGGCAGTAAAGAGGAATTATCCGATATTCTTTATCAGCAGATAGCGGCAGGGCAGGAAACGGAACAGATACGGAAAGAGGGCGAAGCGATCCGGCAGGAAGTATCAGAACTTTCCGCAACAAATCTTCTTTTGAAAGAGCAGACGGAAGAATTAACAGAGGATAAAGAAAAGCTGTTATCCGAAAATGAAAAATTGGAAAAACAGCAGAAAAAGTTACAACAGGAACTTAACAAAATGGTACAGTCAAAGGAAGTCATGGAGAGAAATATCCATGCTTATGATGAAGATGTGAAATGGCAGTTGGCAGAGCCGGGAGCATTGATGAGCGCAAAGGCATACCGGGATAAAAAGGCTTTACCGCTTGTGGAGAAATTGAAAGAAGTGGTAAAAAATCTGACTATCAAATGCGTACAGCTTGCAGAGCAAAGCAAGAAGCTGACCGTCAAAGTAGACGGACAACAGAAACAGATTAGCCGCTTGACGGATAAGGTTATGGAGCAGAACGAAACCATAGACCGATTGCAGGAAAAAGTGTCTGATTTGGGGCGTTTGGAGCGTCATTTAGGCAGAAAGCAGGTGCAGTCGATAGTGGAACGGTCAAAGGCGTTAGAACAGGCAGAAAGGGCAATTAAACGCCCGAAACGTGCCTTTGAAATGAGCCGATAGGAAAGGGGGATTGGTAGATATGACCGATATGGAAAAGAAAGTTATGATACGGCTGTGTGCTAAAATTGTGGCAGATACAGACCTTTACGAAACGGACAAGGAAGTACAAAATCTGATAGACTGGGTATGTTTGTCGGAACAGATAAAGGAAAACAACAATACAATCCGCAATCTAACCAGAGAATATAAGAAGATAGAACCGGATTGCCGGGAGGGAGTACGGGCGCAGTTGGAGCGCATTAAAGAACTCTGCAAAGAGCGTAATAATCTGTATGAGAAGCAGAATGACTTGAAAGGGCAGAAACAGCAGTTAGAGAGGGCATTGGAGCGATAAAAGATTGCCGGAGAATGACAGTGAAGAAAGTCACTCTCCGGCAGTTTTTACGTTGAATAAACAGCCGATATTGAAATTTGTCATTATTCGTGTTCCGAGCCAGTTACTTAGGCTTTTCGGTGCTGAAAATAACGAGTTTGTTTTGAAAACACTCAACCGAGATATGAGAGCCAATAGGAAAGCCAAAATCTTCTACCCATTTTCCTTGTAAAGAAATTTTAGGTATAGAGGTCTGATAGCCAGAAGCCTCTTGTACTTTTAAATTTCGGGTGGGGATAGGGTGTGCTTCATATGAAAAATTTGTACTCAAATTGAAGTGTTGCAGAATCGTAAATATTCTAGCAAGCATGGTATCATGTCCTAATCTGCAAGGTTCGGTAAAATCAATGTGACCTTGCCAGTTTCCTATTTTTTGTAATTCATATAAGAGCAACGGTTTGTTATATGAAACAAATTCTGCTAACATACAAAGATTGTTTAGCTGATAGAGGGAATCCACAATAGAATAAAATTCCCGGTCATTTAGGCTTCTCTTAGAATAAAAATTCTGAAAGTCTGTGTCGCTTGACATCATAAGAAAGCGGAAATTTTCAATAAAGCTCCGTTGCTTGTCTTGTGATTCCAGTTTTTCATATTCCCGTCTTATGTATCGGGAAAGATTTTTTTCAATTTCTAAAATGAGTATCACCGCCTTTGCATAATGTAGTGGAAGTTTATAAAAATTTAATAATTACACATCACCTCGCTCGAATCACAAATATAATTAAATTATCACACGTATCAATGAGATTATACACAATATGATGTGAAAAGTCAATAGCATATAGTAAGAAATAAGTTAAGAAACACATGATAATTTGATTTTTCACATTTATTCATGTATAATCTTTGAAAAAGCATAACGAGGTGATTGTATGGCTATGGCTTCTAAAATCCGTATTCTTCTGATCGAAAGAAACATGAAGATTAAGGACTTGGCACAAATGCTTGGATATAGTGGAAATAATTTGAGCAATAAATTGAGAGATGATAACTTTTCGGAAAAGGAATTGAGAAAGATAGCGGAGTTGTTGGATTGTGACTTTGACGCTACGTTTACTTTGAGAGATACGGGGAAGATTATATAGGCGTGAAAAATTATGCGATTATTTTGAATTTCCAAATACAAATTTTTTAAGGAGAATATTATGTATTCTAGTTTGAATGATTTAATTGATAAATATGCACATAAAATAAGTGAAAAACAGGTTATACAATATGTTCCTATGTTAAAAAATTATTTTGTACCTTATATTATTGAAAATTATTCCTGTAATAATTTAAAATCTCTATTTTGCGAAGAAATTACTCGTAATGGCATAATACAATCTGGGGTGTATTATGTAATGAATAATGAAAATGTTTCTGCAAAATCAAGATTGATTTATTTTTTAAATGCTTTGGATAGTTTTTGGCAGAATACCTTGTTTGAAATGTTTCCTAATCCTAATATACGAGGTATCTATCCGTTTACAAATCTACAAGATGAAATTGTAGAGATTTTAAATAAAAAGGGTATTCGGCTGAATGATAAAAGACAGTACCCACCTATTGACGATGAACAGTATATTTTTTTGATGGACACAATAAAAAACAAAAACGATTCTTTTATATCAAAACAGAAAAATATTATTATCAAATTGTATTTATTATATGGGTTGAGTGCGGATAAATTGTCAAAAGTGCTGGTATCAAAGTACTCAAGTGAGCGTAACGTATTGATGATTCCTTGTTCTGTTCGTACAGATGTAATTATACATATTGAATTACCTTATGGCTTATCTAAGGAAATATCAACCTATATAAGTGAAAGAGGTTTGCGAGATGATGATTTTCTGTTTTTAACTGAAAATGGAAATGCAGTCACTTCTAACTATATTGATGATTATTTGAAAAATATAAGAAAAGCATATTATAAAGGTGTACGACCAATGCCAGAGAATCAATTTACACCTACGGGTTTACAAAAATATGCTATAATTAAAATGATTGAGGAAGGTATGAATCAATCTATAATTATGGATTTTACGGGACAAGGTTCTGATATTTTTAGTGATTGTCAAAATATAGTAGATGAACGTAAACATTTAAATAGAAATAGATATATAAATCATATGATGCGAGGTATAGCTTCGTATGATGATATGTAATTAGTGGTTAGGTTACGTTATGAATATTTCCTTGATGATATATAATACATGGTGCTAGCACCATGTAGGTAGGACGGTTAGGAGAAAAACAGTGAGACGTTGTATGAAATTACGTTTTGATGTGTTTTAGTTATGGTGAAAAGGGAAGAAAAATGTTAGATTATATTATAGGGCGCACAAATCAATATATTGACAGTATGCCCAAAAAGGAGCGCAAAGCATACGGTCAGTTTTTTACTAGTGAGGAAACAGCACGTTTTATGGTAGGTTTGTATCACATTCCCGAGAATATGTCTAAAATTTGTATTTTAGATGCAGGGGCAGGTTCGGGTATTTTGGCGTGTGCATTTTTAGAACGATTAGAGCAGATGGACTTTGTTCAGACAATAGAACTGACTTGTTTTGAGAATGATGGTAATATTTTAAAACTATTAAAGGAAAACTTGCAAGTTTTCCAAGAACATTCGCAAAAGGATATTCAGATAGAGATTATTACAGATAATTATATTACAAGCCAATACTTAGATTTTAACCATATGTTGGGTGGTAATCCTAATCCTAAGAAATATGATTTTGTAATTGGGAATCCTCCATATATGAAAATACCAAAAGATGCACCGGAAGCAACCGCAATGCCGGAGGTTTGCTATGGTGCGCCAAATTTGTATTTCCTTTTTGCGGCAATGGGACTGTATAATCTTACTGATTATGGAGAAATGGTGTATATTATTCCCCGTTCTTGGACATCGGGAGCATATTTTAAGCATTTTCGTCAATATTTTCTGACCAAGGGTAAATTAGAGCATATTCATTTATTTGTAAGCAGGAATAAGGTGTTTGATAAAGAAGATGTCTTGCAGGAAACAATCATAATAAAAGTAAAAAAGACAAATCAAACACCGGAAAAGGTTATAATTACTTCTTCGCAGTCAAATAGTGATTTTGCTCATCTGACCTCGTTGACAGTGCCGTATAGCCTCGTGGTTTCGGGAAATGATTATTACGTTTATTTAGTAACAGACGAAAAAGAAGTTTCTGTATTGAAACGATTACATAGATTTGATAAAACATTGCCGGATATTGGGCTAAAGATGAAAACGGGATTGACAGTTGATTTTCGCAATCGCGAGATACTTCGTGATGATGCAGAGGAAGGCGCAATTCCACTCTTTTATTCGCAGCATATCAAGCAGGGAGAAGTGCAGTTTCCTATTCAAAAAGAACACGAGTATGTGGTGACAGATAAAAAGGGTTTGATGCAGGACAATCGAAATTATTTGTTTGTCAAACGATTTACTGCAAAGGAAGAAAGGCGCAGACTGCAGTGTGGGATATATTTATCGAAGAAGTATCCGCAGTATAAAAAAATCAGTACACAGAACAAGATAAATTTTGTAGATGGATTGATAACGGAAATGTCAGAATGCCTTGTGTATGGATTATATGTAATTTTTAATTCTACTCTTTATGATGAATATTACAGGATTCTGAATGGCTCAACGCAGGTAAATTCGACAGAAATTAATGCAATGCCTGTGCCTGACTTAGAAAGCATACAGGAAATGGGCAGGAAACTGATGAAAAGCAAGGATATGTCAGAAAATAACTGTAATATGATATTGGAGGGATACTGTGGGTAAAATTGATGAGGCAAGAGAACTTCTGAAAATGCTCGGAATGCCGAAAGCGCAGCAGGCGGATATATGCTGCTATGTACTGTTGGCAATGGCAGGGATAAAGCAGGATACATTATGGAAAGATGCCGGAAATGAGTGGATCCGCATCCATGATATTATCCGGTTTGCGAATACATATTACGGATCGACTTATGCAGAAAACAGCAGGGAAACTTTTCGCAAGCAGGCATTACACCATTTTCGCAATGCCGCACTTGTGGAAGATAATGGAAAAGCCACAAACAGTCCTAATTATAGGTACAGACTTACAGAAGAAACGTTGCAGATGGTAAGAGCATTTCAAACAGCAGAATGGCAAAAATCTATGAATCGCTTTTTGAAGTATCACGAAAAGTTGGTAGACATTTATGCTTCAAAAAAGAAAATGACAATGATGCCGGTGCGTATCAATGGAGCAGATTTTCAATTTTCTACAGGCAAGCACAATGAACTGCAAAAGGCTATTATTGAGGAATTTGCGCCACGATTTGCGCCTAATTCGGAATGTTTGTATGTTGGCGATACCATAGAAAAAGATTTGGTAAAAAATGTTGATAAGTTGGAGAAATTGGGATTTGAAATAACTTTGCATGATAAGATGCCGGATGTGGTTTTGTACAGAGAGGATAAGGACTGGATATATTTTGTAGAATCGGTGACTTCCGTTGGACCGATGGACTCTAAAAGAATATTGGAAATAACTGAAATGACAAAGAATGTAACAGCAGGGAAAATCTTTGTGACAGCATTTCTTGATTTTAAGACTTATAAGAGATTTTCGGAAACATTGGCATGGGAAACGGAAGTCTGGATTGCGGAAATGCCGGAGCATATGATACATTTGAATGGGGATAAGTTTTTGGGACCGAGATAGGAGGGCGCTATATGCAGAATGTAGTTTTAGACGCTTTAATTCCACGAGAGGATTTTGAAATAGCTTCTGATATTGGAAACAGGGGAAATACTAGAAATAAAACAACATTGTCAATTGAAGACTTGAAATATGATTCATTCTTTTTTTCAGCTTTACGAAAGCCTATTTTTCAAAGAGAAACAAATGAATGGGATCCGAATAAAATATGTGCAATGATAGAAAGTTTTGCAGATGGAGAATTGATTCCTGCAATTATTCTATGGAGAAATCAGAGCGGTTATATTTTTGTGATTGATGGTGCCCATAGGCTCAGCAGCTTAGGAGCATGGATTAATGATGATTATGGTGACGGGATTGTTTCATTGTCGTATTATGAGAATTATATATCAGAAGAACAACGAAGAATTGCTGAAAGGACAAGAAAACTGATAAACGAAAAAATTGGTTCGTTTCGGGAAATAATGAGTATTTGTAGAAATACAAATATTACGAATGATGAACATAAAAAAAGAATAGCTAAGAATCTTGGAGCTTTAGCATTACAATTGCAATGGGTGGAAGGAAATGCGAATAAGGCAGAAGATTCTTTCCTTAAAATTAATCAGTTGGCTACAAAAATAAGCGATGCTGAATTAGAATTAATTCAAAACAGGAATTATGCATATGCGATAGCTGCAAGAGCAATTGTTAGGGCTGGCAGAGGATATAATTATTGGTCATCATTTGATGAAACAACACAAAAAAAGATAATTGCAAAATCAGAAGAAGCAAATCATTTGATGTTTGGGCAAGGGATGTCCATAACTGATGATATAAATAGTTTGCCAATTGGTGGTGCGCAAATGGCTACATTTACTTTAGATGTAGTCACACAGTCGGTAAAAATTTGTAACGGCATTACTAAAATTGATACAGCTAAGGCAGCATCCGAAAATGAAGTTTTAAAATGTGTAGAAAATACTTTGATAATACTGCAATATATTAATTCTAAGGAAAAATTTTCATTAGGTTTACATCCGTTTATATATTTCTACTCTGATATTGGTAAACACAAAATAGGATCCTATTATGGAATATTGCAGTTTGTAAAATATTTGGTAGAACATAAAAAGCTAAATTGCTTTATTGAAGTAAGAGAAAAATTTGAACAGTTTATATATCAATACAGTTTTTTAGTTCAACAAATAATAAGAAAATATCGCCAATCTAAGAAAGCATATTCTTGTGTAAAAGACTATTTTCTTATCGTTATGAAGATATTGAATGAGAATCCGGAATATACAGTTGAGGATGTTGTAAATAGTTTAAAACAGGAAGAAAACTTTAAATTTTTGCAGACAGAAATAGTTGACAATGAAGAAGTATCTGTGAAGAGCAATTTTTCAAGGGGGAGAAAGCAGCAAATTAAAATGAGGACTTTTGTGTCAACGCTACCTAAGTGTCCTATATGCGGAGGCTATTTAGACAATAAGTCAATATCAATTGATCATATAAGACGTAAAGCAGATGGTGGAACCAATTCAATCGTTAATGGACAGGTAACACATTTATATTGCAATACAACATATAAAAATTAGTTTTCATATAATTTAATCATTTGAAGATATTGAAACTATAAAATTGTCTAATATGTGACCGTTTACGGTAATGGTGCCAAAACGGTGCCAAGAAATCATGTAAATAAAAATACGCCATACAAAAACAACGATTTTACGCTGTTTTCCGCAATAAAAAGCATAGAAAATACCACAAAAAACGCTATTCAAATACCGTGAGGGTGGACGTACAGTGGGTTCTGGTCGTGTGGCTACTATCATCGAGTAATTACAATTTATTCAGTAAAATCAAGGCTTTCGGGGGTTTCTCCGAAAGCCTTTTTACATGGAAAGCTATATTGTATGTTGCTTGTGCTTCTATAATGCTTCTAAAATATTTGGAAATTTTGAAATGTTAGGATTATGATTCTATATTTGGGAGTGTATTATCCTAATAATTCTTTGTTTTTCTGAATATATTCTTTCCAGACCGCTTCTCGGTCTTTCTTGTGTGTGTTCTCGTATTTTTCGGTATATTCATCATGTAGCTTCTTTAACTGTTCCATTAAAGGAGTATCATTCGGAACCTTGCCGCGCCGGATGCGTCCGTAAAGCTTATTATAGGACTTTGTAAACTCCTGATGGATTGGATGCTGGAACAATTTTTCTTTATAAGTTTTTCTTACACCGACTTCACTGCAGGTTGCGGAGGTATTTTTATAAATACGGCTGCAATACATCTGATCAGAGGAGTGTTTTGCCTGAAAATATCCATTACATAATTTGCATTTCCTAATCACCATTTCACCGGACATCATAATAGACAGTCCAATATGAAGAAATTGCGCGAAGGATGTTATATAATATTCCTGTGTATCTGTATCCAATAATTTTTCCGAAAATAATTCAAAGTAAGAACTCCATGCAGGGGTATCATTATCAAAAATATTCTTTAGATAATCCTCATTAATTGGAAAATCAAAAGCGTCCATATAAAAATCAGACTTATTCAGCATTTTACAGTATGAATGATATAATGCTGCCGAAGCAGCGCTTTGTATAGAAGCGTTGTCGGTATATGGTTCAATAAATACAGATTGGGTATATTCCCTTGCCTGTTCATAGGAAGATTTTAAATGTAGCAGTTCTTGTAAGAGAACTGTTATTTTGGCTGAAAACTGTGATACAGTTTCTTCATAAGAGCAGGATTTTTCAGCGTAAAGATATAATGAGTGGAGCAGCGCATAGTAGTGTGGGTAAAGATAAGCAAGTACAGGGTGTGGATCAAAGCACTCTTTTAAAATGTCCAAAACAGAGCTTGCGACATCACTAAATGTTTTACTGTCAAAATCTTTAATAAAGTTGTCTATCTTATTAATAAATTTATCCTTTTGTATATCAGGTTTTATTCCAAACAAACCAATAGATGATAAGAGCAGGTCGAAAGTTTTGTCAAGATTCTCTTTCGTTTCGGTATCATAATCAAGGATTTCCAGCCAATTAGAAAGTATGGAGCGAGTTGTTCCTAATGCTTCTTGATGTGGATTGTTGTCTATGTCGTTATAAGTTAATAGAAGCGATTCTGAATAATTTGATTTTTTAATGCGATATACAAGAGGAGAGAACAAAAGCTCTTGTTTTATTGTATTAATGGAATATAGATTCATGTAAAAACCTCCCTTTTGATTACGTCAAATAATATTTTACCATAAAGATACAAAAATATCAATAAAATAGCTTGACATTGTTTGAAGCAACGAGTATGATAAAACTGTAAGCAAGATATAAATAGAGAACAATTATATCTTGCCAAACAATCAAGTCCAGCTAATAAATGTCAATAGGTAAATGAAAAATATTTTTCTTCTAAAAAAGGGCAGACTTTCCCCTTGGTGAAAATATCATTTTTCAAAAAGATATTGATTCGTTGGATTTGCAGTGTTTTATGCAGCTATGTCGCATTTAGCAGCATTGTATTGTTTGATATGTTCCTGCGGAGTAATGATTTCAAAAGGCTTGTTATCTCTGAGCATTGCAAATATTATGTTGCATACCTTGTGTGAAACAGCACCCATTGCCACAAGCTTGGGTTTTGCTCCACATTTTTTGAGATAGTAATCCCGGAGTACTGGATTTTTAGCTTCACCTGTACGGGATACACTGATGCTTTGTAAAGTTAGTGTATGAACAACCCGTCTGGCTATGGCAGAGCCTCTTTTGGACATTTGGATTTTGGTACCTTCAAATTTGCCGGATTGTTTTACTGACGGATCAAGACCAAAGTAAGCAAAAAGTTGTTTTGGTTTTGAAAATGCAGAAAAATCACCAATCTCTCCCATGAGGGATATGGCAGATAAGAAACCGGCACCTTTGAATGTTTCGATCAAGTGAATCTGTTTCACAAAATCGGTATCTTCATTAGCATTTACGAGTTCGTGCATTGCTTCTAGAATGCTGCCGATTTCTTCATCATATTTGCGGATGAAGCTGATATAGAGCCGAATCCGCTTGATGTTGCTGTCAATGATGTAACCGAACTCATTTGCTTCATGAGCAGCCTGGATAATGGCATTATACTTGTTTTGAGCATATGTAAGCCCAAAACGGGCAGTTGACTTGATGATACCAATAATCTCTTGTTTGTCTGCTTCAATAAAAGCAGATGGAGAGGAATAAGTTTCCAATAAGGTAAGGGATGTATTAATTGTAACCTTGGAGAAAATACCAAGATATTGTGGAAATGCCATGCGAAGTTCACCTTGGAGTTTGTTCACGTAAGCGCTGCGGTTATCCATTAAGTCATAGTATTCACGACATAGATTACGACAGTTCAAAGCAAGGTCAGAAGGCATGAGAGAAACCTTTAAATCAGGTTTCAAACCAACCAAAGCCGCTTTTTTAGAATCAAAACGGTCATTATGTACTTTTCGTATGTTGATATTTGTGCTATTCTTAGTGATGATAGGATTGATAACTGAGCAGTTAAAACCCTTATCACGAAGATAGCAGAAGAGTGGGTAATGATAAATTCCCGTGGATTCCAGGAAAATGCGACTTTCCAAAGAATACAGCTCTTCTGCTTCTTTTATTTTAGAAACAGCGGTTGTAAGGGAACTCATTTTGTTGTGTAGGATTTTATAAGGTTTTCCTACAAACTGTTGGTTTGGAAGTGCGATAGACATCCATGAGAAGTCAGCACCGACATCAATACCAACAGAGATGAATAGATCCTCAGGATTAAAAATAACTTTGTTTGGCATGGGTGAAAGCTCCTTTCTGATAGGAATCCATTTCCAATCTGGCAGGTACACAACCTAGCGTGTTATACGGGTATCGCCTTCCGGTTCCCAACCAGCTAAAACATAAAACCCTGTCGAATGGACTAATTGACTCACTTGTAGGTATAGGCTGATGAAAATCAGCTTCCCAAGGAGGTGAACATTCTTTATCCTATCCTAAGGGATAATACCTTATGTTTCATCTGGTGTCTATCAGGAACCGTCAGACATGATAATTATTTTTGGATAACATCTGATGAAGGAAGAACACCTTCTTCTGTTATCTGATTTAAAGAAACTTATTAAACAAGTAGTCTTGATTGACTACACCATTATTATATTAGAGAGAGGTAATATAGTGAAAGACAACAATTACATGATGTATGCGGAGGACATTTCAAAAGAATTAGGAATCTCCAAAGGATATGCCTACAAAATCATTAAGGAACTGAATCAGGAGTTAAAAGAGGCTGGATTTATTGTGATTTCCGGCAGAGTTCCAAGAGCTTTTTGGGAAACGAAGTTTTATGGCAACGGGACACAAATTGAAACAGTATAGTGAAGGGAGAGATTGAGATGCCGGTTTATAAGGACACAGAGCGTGGAAGCTGGTACTGTCAATTCTATTATGAGGATTGGACAGGGAAGCGGAAGAAAAAGTATAAAAGAGGTTTCAGGACAAAGAAAGAGGCGCAGGATTACGAGAGTGAATTTAAGCGCGTGGCAAATGCAGACATGGATATGTCAGTTGCCTCGTTTGTGGAGGTTTATTTTAACGATAAGAGTGGAGAGCTAAAAGAGCGTTCACAGCGGAACAAGAGGTACATGATACAGTCCCATGTAATCCCTTATCTTGGAGAGAAGAAAATGAATGAAATTACTCCGGCAGATATTATTGCGTGGCAGAATGAAATCCGGAATAAAAACTTTTCTGAAAGTTATCAGAGAATGTTGCAGAACCAAGTAACCGCATTATTTACTCATGCACAGAAAATCTATAACTTATGGAACAATCCATGTAAAAAGGTAAAGAAAATAGGGCGTTCGGATGTAAGGAGGTTGGAGTTTTGGACTTATGAGGAATATCAGAGGTTTATAGCGACATTTGAAAAAGGAAGCCGTTCTTATCTGATGTTCCAGCTCTTGTTTTGGACAGGAATGCGTGAAGGCGAAATGCTCGCACTTTTTATGGAAGATATTGATTTGGAAAATTGTCAGATTCATATCAGGAAAACTTATTACCGTATGAACAGGACAGATATTATTACAGAACCTAAGACGGACAATTCCGTTAGGACAATAGAAATTCCTGTATTTCTTGCAAATGAAATTCAGTCTTATTGGAAGCGGTTGTATCAGTATCCAAAAAATGAAAGACTGTTTCCAGTGGTGGCGGAGGCAGTGCAGCATACAATGAAAAGGCATATTGAAAAGGCAGGAGTGAAGAAAATTGATGTACATTCCCTTAGACACAGCCATTGCGCATACTTAATCAAGCAGGGGGTTCAACCGCTGATTATTAAAGAACGGTTAGGACATAAAGATATTAAGATTACGCTCAATACATATGGTCATTTATATCCGAGTGAACAGAAAAAGGTTGCTTCTTTATTGGATCATCTGATTGCAGATGACGGTGAGGAAAAGGAAAATGCCCCTGCTGGTAACAAGGGCATCTCCGAGTAGTGAAAGCAAAGCGTTCCTATACTCTATCTCGCAAATATAGTATAGCAAAGCTTCGGTCTTTCGACAATGGTGCAAATGTAATTTCCATAGAATTTTGTGGAGTGCTTTTGATGCGCAGTTCCATGTAGAGGAAATATGTCACTAAAGTGGCGCATGGAACGCGCAGCGAGTAGTGAAAAAGAACATTCACTACTCGATTACTTAAAATCAAAGGAAGGAGCTTTTATTTTGTCCATTTTTAGTGAAGTAAAAGAATATCTGACAGCAAGGCAGGCAGCGGAATATTATGGTTTGAAAGTCAGGAGAAATGGGATTGCTTGTTGTCCTTTCCATGATGATAAGCACCCAAGCATGAAGATTGATAAGAATTATCACTGCTTTGCCTGTGGAGTTGGTGGAGATGTGATTGATTATGTTTCACGTATGCATGGACTGTCACAGTATAATGCGGCGTTAAAGCTGATAGAGGATTTTCAACTGCCAATATCAGTTAGAGGCAAAGCAATGTTCAATGAGCAAGAGAAAGTACGGATAAAAAAAGAAAAGGCAGAAAAAGAACGAATTATACATATCAAGGAACGCTTTAAGAGGTGGTGTAATCAAAGTATTGATATATTAAGGGATTGTTTGCTGGAAGTAGAAAAGGTAGAAAATTTCTTACGGAATAAGCCGCCGGATAATGTTTTTTCGGACGATTATGCACAGATACTTCATGCGGTGCCGATTATGAATTACTGGATGGATATTTTGTGTATGGGAGAAACAGCAGAAAAGCAGGAATTATTTATGAAGAATAGAAGGGAGGTGGCGAAACTTGTCCAAAGAGTCAGAAGCAGTGGGAAACGAATCATGGGAGAAAGTCGGGGAAGTGCTGGATGCCGAGATGAGCAGCGTGGAAGATGTGCGCTTTGACCTCGCGAAAAGTGAAAAAGGATATATTTGTCAAACAATTAATAACTGCATGATAGTGTTCCATCGCGATCCGGTTTTAAAGGGTGCAATCCGCAAGAATGAATTATCAGGGAAGATTGATGTTGTTGGTAGTTTAGGATGGCAGCGGACATCTTCCAGTGTGACAGATACAGATGTCTATCAGATTCAATGGTATTTGGAAAAGAATTATGGACTAAAAAATGACCGTATCATCAATAAGGCATTAAACATTGTGGCAAGCGAAAACAGATATCACCCAATTCGTGACTGTTTGGAAAAATTGGAGTGGGACGGAGAGCCGCGTATAGATAAGCTTCTGCCGCGTTACTTGGGAGCAGATAATGACAGCTATACAAAAGAAATTATGCGGCTTCTGATGCTGGCGGCAATCCATAGGGTGTATGAGCCGGGATGCAAGTTTGAAATCATGGTATGCCTTGTGGGAGGGCAAGGGGCAGGTAAATCCACTTTTTTTCGTTTCCTTGCTATGAATGATGAATGGTTTACAGATGATTTGAAACGTATGGATGATGATAATGTTTACCGGAAGATGCAGGGGCATTGGATTATTGAAATGTCGGAAATGATTGCAACAGTAAATGCTAAGAGCATTGAAGATATCAAGTCATTCATCAGCAGGCAGAAAGAAACTTATAAAATTCCCTACGAAACACACCCGGAGGACAGACCAAGACAGTGTGTGTTTGTGGGAACTTCCAACAGCATGGATTTTCTGCCGCTTGACAGGACAGGAAACCGCCGTTTTGCGCCTGTGTTGGTACACCCTGAAAGAGTGGAGAAACATATTCTTGCGAATGAAAAAGAAGCAAGGGAATATATCAGACAGGCATGGGCGGAGGCGATGGTATTATATCGGAATGGTTTTCATGAGTTGAAATTATCAAGGGGTACAGAGGAATATCTGAAAGAAATGCAGAAGGAATTCATGCCAGAGGATGCAAAAGTAGGAATTATCCAGTTATGGCTGGACGAGTTATCAGAAGATTATGTGTGCAGCATTATGATTTATAAGGAAGCGTTCCATCATGAGTACGATACGCCAAAAGATTGGGAACTGAAAGAGATTAACAATGTTATGAACCATAGCATTGTCGGCTGGGAGAAAGTTTCATCTCACAGGTTTGCTGGATATGGTACACAGAGAGGGTGGCGGAGAGTGACGGATAAGAATGGATTCCGAAAATTGCCGGAGAATGTATCAACTCCATTCGAGGAAACAAAAGAGTGAAGTCGTATCGGAACAAGAAAAAGTTTTTTAGGCTTCGTTTACAAATTCTGTTTACAAGCTTCTGTTGACAGGAAAGTAAACCAATCGGTTTACAGGAAAAGTCAGTAAATATAATGCTTTGAGGATTTGTAAACAGTGTAAACGGAAAAGTTTTAAAAGAGTATTTGTAAACAAAACATGTAAACGGACAGATAAACAGAGCATTTAAGGAGGGTATTTTATATGCAGAAATTTAACAGCAGCACAAAAATAATTATCGGAGTGGATCATGGATATGGGAATATGAAGACTGCGCACAGGATATTTAAGACGGGTGTGGAGTGTATGGAAGAAGAACCGATTGTAAGCAGAAATTTTGTAAAATACAAGGATAAGTTTTATGTAATAGGAGAGTCGCATTTAGTGTATCAGGGCAACAAAACGGAATCTGAGGATTTTCATATTTTGACGCTTGCGGCATTGGCGGAGGAATTGATGTTTAGGGGGCTTCATGAAGCGAATGTAACATTGGCGGTGGGACTTCCTCTTGCGTGGATGAAAAGTCAGGGGGCAGATTTTAAGCGTTATCTGTTGAAAGAGCAGGAGTTACACTTTGAATTTCGTAAGGAGAGATATCATGTGCATCTGTGCGGTGCAGAGGTGTTCCCGCAGGGATTTGCCGCGATTGTTAATTTGGGCGCAATGCGGGGGATGAATATGCTGGCAGACATTGGAAACGGAACCATGAACGTGATGCAGATCATTGATAACAAGCCATTGGAAAAGAGTCTTGTGACAGATAAATTTGGCGTGGGTATCTGCATGAAGGAGATACAGAAAGAGTTGTCAAAAGAAAATGGTGAAGATATTCCCGAAATGCTGATTGAACCGCTTCTCTGGAATGGTATACAGGGAAGAACAGATGTTACGGCTGTAAAAGTAGAGCGTATAGCAAAACAGTATGCAGAAAATATTAGAAAGCGTTTGGTTGATTACGGTTATAAAGAAGGATTGGTGCATTTATATGTGATTGGCGGAGGCGGATGTCTGCTTCGGAATTACACAAAATTGGCAGGTAAAGCGGAAGTTACTTTTATTACTGATATTTGTGCCAATGCAAAGGGGTATGAGTATCTTGCGGCACAAAAACAGCGCCGACAGAGGTAATGCCATGAGGAAAACTTATAAATGCAGTAATATAAAATTCTGCATGGAAGATGAAAACCAGCGCAGGACTTGGGAATACCTACAGGGAATAACGAGAAGGGACGGTTCTTACGGGAAGATACTTTCTGATGCGTTTGTTGCGGTTCTTGACAGCAAGAATGAGAATAAACAGGAAGAATTACTTATGCTTTCACTAAAACAGTCAGAACACGAATTTGAACAATTAGAAGAAATGTTTGCGAGGGTGCTGGAAGCTAAGTTTTGGAGTTTACAGGAAATTCTGACAGATCATATGGAAAAATGCTTTCAGGAACATACTTTGGATTTTCAAGCTGATGCGGTTAGGGCAGCGGAAACGGATGACAGTAATGAATTAGGGCAGACGCAGGAGGCGGAATTATCCGAGGATATGATGGCGTTTGCATTTACAATGGGCGAATAGGCGGTACCGAATTTTTACATTCGGTACTCATTTCCGAAAAGGGAGCTTATGGAAGGGTGCCGAAAAGTATTTATTCGGTACTGTCACCCAAAACGAATGACGGCGGCTTTTTGCCGGAATGAGCAGTCTGTCGGATGTGTTTTTCTACAGACTATGGATGCCGTCAGGCAACCGTGTTTGCCAAAGGCAAACACTACCCTCGGAGAGCGCCTTACTTCTGATGCGTATGCGTCAGAAGTAATAAAGCGTTACTTTTGACAAAAGTAACAAAATGCTGTGCTCAAAGTGAAAACAAGCGACGCAAGGCGGCATTTGTTTTCACTGGCACAGCAGCGATAAATGCGGAGCATTTAGAGCAATATTTAAGACGGAAGGGAGGCAGAAAATGGCAGAAAGAACCATATCTTTTCCGAAAGGTGATGGAAGTCTGGCGCACAACAACAGGGAATTTATAGCAAATAATGTCTGTCCGGAAAGAACAGGCTGGAACAAAACATATATCAGGGAATCCATAGCAGATGCTTATGAAAAATGTTTCGGTGAGGCTGTCAGGGAATATAATGCAGGACAGAAACGCAATGACAGAAAAATCAGTAATTATATTAAAAAGATAGAAAATTCCGACAACGGGGAGAATGTGTTTTATGAAAATATTGTACAGCTTGGCACAAAGTACGATACGCCTGTTGTGGACGAAGATGGAAATCTGACAGAGGCGGCAAAAGAGGCAGTTGATTTGTTGGACGAGTATGCAAGAACTTTTCAGGAACGAAGCCCTAATTTATATTTATTTAACTGTGTTCTGCATTTGGATGAGGCAACGCCGCATCTGCATATAGACTATATTCCTGTCGCAGACGGATATAAAAAGGGCATGAAAACAAGGAACAGTATTTCCAAAGCCCTTCAGCAGATGGGATTTGAAAAAGGCAAAGGCAGATATGACAATGAGGTGATTGACTGGGAGGCAAGAGAGCGTGATTATTTAATGGATTTATGCCGGGAACGCGGAATAGAGGTAGAAATCAAAGGAGATAAGCGCGATAATCTTACTCTGCCGGAATACAAAGCGGTAATGCGGAAAGTAGAGTGTCTTGAGGCAGAAGCGGAAAAGCTGGATAAGCAGAATGAAACGCTGGAGCAGTGTAACGAAAGTTTGCAGAAGCGAGCATCTGACCTGCGTGGGCAAGTGCAGGAAATGGAAGCACATAACAATGAACTGATTTTGCAGGCACAGGAGCTTACGGAACAGATTGAGGAAGCAGAGGCAAAAGAAAAGGCGGCGCAGGAGGTTCTTGCCAAACATGATTTAAGGGCAGATACATTTCAATTGATTTCAAAGGAAGTGGCGGCGGAAACAAAAAATATGAAAAGCGCTGCCGTTCCGGTAGCCAATCTTTTCAGTAGCGAGGAATATGTCAAAGTGAAGAAAAGCGACTGGAATAAAATACTGGATGCTTTTAATAAGGCAGTATCAAGAAATCATCTTTTGGAAAAGTATGAGAAGAAGATATCAAATTTGGAGAAGAAGATAGATGTGCTTACTGAGCAAGTTGAAAAATTAAAACGGTTTGTAGCATCAAGAGGACTTGGTGAGGCGTTTGTGGAATATGTAAAATCACTTGCGCCAAAGACAATGAAGCAGAAGCTGGAAGATGCAAAAGTGGATGCGGATGAACACAACCATCAGAGAAAAAATCCGCAGGTATTGCCGGAAAAGAATAAGCGGTGGCAGCAGGAAATGTAGATTTTATGGAAAGAGAGGAACAGACAATGAATATAACTTATGAAAAGTGTGGGGATTACTTAACTTAAAGATAGTATATACATACAGCCTGCTGACACATTGCTTGCAGATGCCCCGCAGAAACCAAACCATACAGAAAAGGAGTTTTTGCATAT
>CAJTDE010000056.1 GCA_910574835.1 Clostridia bacterium
TGTTCAATAAGATTTTTACTAACCGTCCAAAAGTCAGTAATCTTATTTTACTCTGAGGTATCTTTTTATCAACCACCCTTCTTGGAATTCCTTATATTTGAATTATACAGGAAGCTCCTATAAAAGTCGCTTCGGCGCACCTGTTTCTTTTTGCTCCTGATTTAAACTAACCGCTCACGATTCCTTCAACTGCTCAGCAGCTTTCGCATCAGCGGCTGCATAAAGAAATCTGCCTGCTCCGACCTCTGCGGCATTTTTCATAAATTCCATATTTACCCACAGTGCAAGGGAATACATACTCTTTCCCTCAAAGGGCCATCGGCACAGTTCACCGGAACGCAGTTCATTTTCGTCCAGGGACTTAAGAAAGGAAACCCATGCATCATGACAATCCCGTATCTCACAAACGGCCGCTGCCACGGAACCCGGCCATTTGATTTCCTCCTTTTCCGGGATATGCTTCTCTTTTGACGCTGTTATGACAGTCCTCCACCAGTACAGAATGTGCCACATCGTCCAGGCAATGCTTGGCGGCCCGATGGTATAAGCTTCTGTTTACCGCCCATTCTCTTTTAAGAGCCGGAATTTGAAATTACGCGTTCTTTTCTATTATATAAGATTGTAGACTTTTCTGACAGCCGTTCTTTTCATAAAACGGCTCCATCCCCGGCTGTGCGCCAAAGTACAATAAAGTAGGAGTATGCTCCTTTGCAAGCTGAAGAAGCCTGCTTCCAATTCCCTGCCTTTGATACTCCGGAAGGACGAGCAGCTCCGTGATGGTTCCAAAATAGCAGCCGTCCGAAAGAATACGCAGGCATCCCACAAGAAGCTGATCATCATAAACCGTAATATTGATTGTTTTGGATAAAGCGGTCTGCGTTCTTTCTATGTCATAATCACCCTGCCATATCTGATTGACAAAGGAAATAAAAAGGGAAGCATCCAGTTCTTTATCGTCCGCCTTATATATCATTTTTCATAACGTCCTCTCTGTTTTGATTTCCCTTATCAAAAGTAAGACACCATATAGGCCGGTAAGCAAAAGAATGATATCTTCATATGCATGAAAAATAATTGATTTGATTCCGGTTAATCCCCAAATAGTCAATAAAGCAAGAAGTATCTTGTTCTTCCTTTTATAGCCCGCATAGACAGCTATGCTTAAACTTACAACAGGACAAGGCATAACGTATGTTACCATTTGCGGGAAAGAATTGCCCAGAAGCATCGAAACAGCAGGGTAACTCAAATAAAGAAGCAGCAATATTGTCTGAATTATACCAGGTTTTTCTACAAGATCATCTTTATATTTCCAGCCTTCGTATAAAAACAGGATGCCGCAGAATAAATACAATGGCAAGGCAAAAAACTTTTGAATGGGTTCTGTTCCATACCATCCGAAAAACACGGTGCCAATATAAAGGCTTGTAATTCCGAAAGCAAATTTTGCCGCCCAGTTTACTTTTTGGATATAGGACAGCGCAATCGCAGCAATCATAAAGATAAGCAATATTATCTGAATCTTCCATGTCTGATTATTGTACATGCCAATAACGTTCCAAAATGCCTGTGCGTCCATTTATTTCTATCCCTCTGCAAATTCTGTCTCTTTCATCGTCTTGCTGCGTATTTTAGATCTATATTTTGTTCTGCATTTTCTCTAAAATCCTGTGATATTCAGACAGTTCCGGTCCCGAACTATTGCAAAATGAGTATATATATCAAAACCAGATATTCTGCCATACCCAAACCATCTAATCCCACCAGCAATAGTAAACGGAATCATTCCCCTTAAACAGCTCCGCACCCGGAATTATCTGACCATTATTACCAATCAGAAAAGTCGGCTGCGAAAAATCAGTTTCTTCTCCGATATCACTGGGAAATATATCTTCCGGCTCATTGAAAATTTGTTTTATCCCGTCAAGTGACAGTTTGCTGAAAATCATTAAGGTATCCGCATACACAAACGGCTCGCTGTCATTTTCCATTCCATAAACCTGCACAAAAACCTTTGCGCATTTATCTATGCTGAGCAGATTTTCAATCAGGGCGGTGTATCTTTCTTTTCCTTCAAGGCGTTCACATTCAAATGCTGTAAAATCATCTGTTGGATCCAGGAAATCCTTATAGGTGAACCAATAATTATTTGTATAATTTCCGGTAATTTCGTCAACCTTCAGCAGCGTTAAAATCGTACCTTTTTGTTGATTATCCATATGTTTCTCCCCTGATCTTAGCTTGACGTAAGACGGCAGTCATCTATTGAATACTTTTATACAGCAGGTAATAATCTGTTTCTATATTTTCCGCCTGTGCTTTTAACCAACAGAGTGCATCATCCAACGCCTTATTATAGACAATCGGCGCCAAATGCTCACAAAACAAATCGATCAGCTGCTGTTCCTCTATGATTCCTATTTCTTCTCCGCGAACGTCCAGGTAAAATGCTTTGATTTCATCGGCGAGCTGCTTCTTTTCCCTGTCATTCAGCCGTATTGCTTCCTTCAAGCTTCTTCTCATTCTCTTTCTCCTTCAAGCCGGAAATTGTGCTCTCTTCTTACGATACCCTCAATGAGCAAAGGAACGCTTGAGGTATATCTGTCACTCAATCAATTGCTTTTATCCCCATATCAGACAGCTTCTTAAGATTTTCCAGCATATTATTTAAGACTTCCGGGGAATGTCCTTCCCATTTGATGACTTCCGCCACTATTTTTAAGGGCTGCTTTGACCGATAAGATTTTGTTGGATTTCCCAGAAATTTCTTATCTGTAACATTTGGATCGTCCTCAAAGTCTCCGGTTGGCTCCACAACATAGATTCTCTCCCTGCCGTCTCCCTCTGCCAGCTCCGCACCCCAAATCGCTGCATCCAGGGTTCCTGCAAAATAGACATATTCGGACTTTCTGCTGTCCTGATAATTCTTTTTCTTTCCTGTAATTATAAAATCACCAATTTCCAAATCCGCTTTTGTACCATGAAAAAAAGAGCCTGGGCTAAATACGATTTTTTCACTCATCTGAATTTCTCCTCTCCGGATTTTGATTATAAATCTTATGATTATAAATGGTTACTAAGATATCGCAAATTACAGCAATTTATACTTTTATTTCATACCCATATTCACGTAAAACAAAGCCATCCTCAAATACTTCTTCATAAACGCCTTCCACTTTTCGAAATCCATTTTTGACATAAAGCTGAATCGCCGGTTTATTGATATCTACAACAAATAATCTCAAATATTCCATTCCGAATGATTTTGCAGTCTCAGCCAAAATTTTTATCCTGCAATCTGCGCATCTTCCATTCCGGTTTCCGTATTTCCGCTGACAATAATCACATGCCCCCAGAACATATCGTCATCATTATAATATACCTCATAATTTCCGTCCGGTGAAATCGTCATTTCACTGATTTCGATTCGTTTGGCAAAGGCTTCTTTTGTAATCTCCGTTCCGCCTTCCTCAAAATCTTCACTGTCCGACAGCCAGTCATTTGCAAGCTCTGTCAACTGTTCTGCGGCGAAACTGCCTGCCTCGCAAAGTTCTGATTTCTTATTATTTTGAATAAACATCCCTTTCAGGGTTTTGGATTCATGACCGGCGGCTTGTCAAGCGGTACGGAGCCTTCGGGAACCAGGCGATCCCCGGAATGAAAATCTGATTTGTCACGGCCCGGAATCATCAAGGCATAATGCCCGCCGCAAGGTCCGTCGGCTCTTGCCTCTTTCGGATGAGCATATTGCCCCCGATGCCTGGGATCCGGCTGTTCAATACGCTCAATCATGCAGAGAAAGGAAGTCCCTGCTTTGGGGACACAGATTGCCTGTTCCCCCTGATGGAGTACTCCCTTGGTGACTCGTCCTGCAACTACTACGCCAGATTCCTTTAAGGCAAACACATCGTCGATTTGAAACTCAAAGCTCTCCTGTTTCTTTTCTTTTCCGAAAGAGAATAACTTCATACCAATTACCTCCTGCTGTAAGCTCCGCACATTATTATCTGTGCATATCAGCAACCTCTTCGATCACCGCTGCTTCTGTCTCCGGTTCCCCTGCAATCACAGGGATGTTTTTCCCTCGCCATTTTAAGTTTTTTGTCATAGATTACTTTTCTCCATTATACTTGATTGCTTTCTTTTTCTCAATCACCTGTGTCTGAAAATTTTCGGGGTTCTGTGATATTCAAAATAGCTTTTTGAGTTCGGAATCGTATGGTGCCGGCGGTCTATCTCTTGTTTTCTGTAAATGCTTTCAATGTATACGCCATTTCAGGTTTCAAATGCAAGGAAAAGCAGGAAATCCATTTCCGGATTTCCTGCTTGCGGTGCTGTGAAAGTTGCGGTTATTTAGTTATTGCTTTCTCACGAATTAGGACGATATAAAAAGTTCATCAACCGTAACACCTAATTCTTTTGCAAGGCTAAACGCTAACGCTAATGTGGGGTCATACTTGTTGTTTTCGATTGCATTTACTGTCTGTCTGGAAACACCGCATTTTTTCGCTAATTCCTCCTGGGACAGCCCTAACTCCTTTCGTCTGTTTCTGATGGTATTTTCCATATCAGCCACCATGCCTTTTTTTATAAAACATAATGGCGGCAAAATAAACAATGGCAGCAACTTCCAGTTGAATAAAAGGGTTTTGTGACATAGGCTGTGCTCTTACAAAATTTTCAATAACATCTAAGATGTTTGCGCCCACCATTGCAAGCAAAGTAAAAGAACTTGCTTTCCATACAATAACCTGATTGCGTTCATCGCCCGGCTTTAAGAGTGATACCAACATAAATATATCCAATGTGGTAAACACAAATAAAACAATTCCCAAAAAAATCATTGCACCTACCGGCATAATATCTTACTCCTTTCAATATTAAAGCAGATTTAAAATGTCAAAAACTTTTGACATTTTTATCATATCAAGTCAGAGAAGAAATGTCAAGACTTTTTGACATTCTAATTTAATCAGGGTAGAAGCAATGCCTGTTATCCTTACAAACTGTCCGCGTCCTCGGCTGCGCCGTTTCCTTGTGCTATATAGG
Source organism: Clostridia bacterium (assembly GCA_910574835.1). GTDB lineage: Bacteria > Bacillota > Clostridia > Lachnospirales > Lachnospiraceae > Laedolimicola. The sequence continues at coordinate 5,050 of CAJTDE010000056.1, forward strand.
CGGTTTTGGCGTCCCCGCTCTCATATAAGCCGGTTTTGACTTTATCAGTTATTGATTGTCCCCCCTTCACTTTTTCTTGCAGCATGATATAAAAACTGACCTTCTTCATCTGCGGATTCTGCGTAATACACATTTATCCCATCTGTACGGTACTCCAAAATATAATATCTGAAAATAACGGTGTCATCAGAAAATGCCTGCTCGGGATACTTTATATATATCCTATTATTTTTTATAATGTCTATGTTAGATGAATCAGCTAAAAACCGATAAGAGGATTCTGATTCATAATCGGAAATATCATATCCATAAGATGTTTCTTCTATAATTAACTTACCGGTTCCATAATCTGATTGATATTCATACTCTCCTGCCAAAGTATCCAAATTTTGTATTTCCTGAGTCCTTACTTCGGCCGCAAAAATTTTACTGCATAATGCTGTATATTCATCATAAGAAATGGCCGCTCCATTCCATATATATTTCATTTCAGACTCCGCATGATCCAAGTCAGCAGGCTCCTCGCTGAAATTTATTTCTGCAGTTAAATTGTCAGCACCTTCAAATTTTTCCATATGGTAAGATTCATATCCCGCATTCATTCTGTTGCTGTACATGATCCATACATCCCCATTAAAATAGGTATAAGAAAGAATACAGGCATTGCCGTCCCCCGCGGCAAATTTATATACCCTGTTATCACGCGCATCAAGGTAGATCCCGCCATAGGGACCGTTAATAATCAGTTCATTTTCCCCATCATTGTCAAGATCGACTTTCTCTCCAACGGAAAATGAGTCCCATTCTCCGGAGTCCATATTTAAATCAGAAATATAAAATGCCGATGTCAGATCTGCGGAGTCATCCGCACTTATTGAGCCATTGATGAATGAATCTAACAATTCCTCCGCATTTACGATTTCATCTTCTATTATCTCTGAATCCGCACTCTCACCTGCCTGTATATCGCTTTCCTGCTGATTTACGGCAAGGTCCTCTATATTGACCATCTCATCTTCTTTTACCTGCCCGCAGGCAGCAACACTCAAAGCTGTTAGAATGCCTATTAACCCAACAACATTCTTCTTCAAAGCTGCAAAGTGCCTGTTTTGTGGTTTTCCGCTGCTCATCACTTTCTCCTCCTGTCAATCCGAATGCTTCTTTTATATCACAGTGAGAAAGAAAATAAAATACTCCCTGCACAAACAACACAGATTTTGCATAAACGACACAAAATCACTGTTCAAACCGCATTCTCCATTTAAAAAACTCCCTCTTAAACTCTTTACCATAAGCCCTTCCGATTACTGCCTCTAAACCATTGCAAAGCGTAACTTCATGACTGCTTACCTTTTCAATATATTTTAAATTGACAATATACGACCGATGTATCTGAAAAAAGCCAAATGGAGATAAGCTTTGTGCGGCTTTTGATATCTGTCCTTCACATAAATGCTCACTGCCATCCAACATAACATACCTTAATTTTCTTCCGTATGTTTCAACAGTCAGAAGCTCATTCAGACTTATGTTTATGGGAATCCCAGCGGTATCCGTACAAGATACCATCCGATCCTGAATCTTCGTTTTAAGGAAAAAATCAACCGCCTCATTGATTTCCTCCAAATGCCTTTTATCTATGTATCTGAAAGCATTGACCCGATAACCGAATCTGGCCAACTCCGTGTGGGAAGTCAAAAAACATACTTTACATTTGTTTTTGAAATGCATCAATTGTTCCGCAATTCCAAAACCATCTTCGCCTTCTGCAAGTTCAATATCTAGAAACAGCAGATCCGCATCCGGATTTTTCATAAACTCCTGTCCGCTGCCATAGGAATCGATTTGAAATGAAATATTTTTATCCCTGCAATATTTTTCGATAACAGCCTGTATTCTGTTTCTCCATACTGTTTCATCTTCTACAATACCTATTTTCATATCCGTACCCCTTTGCACACTTTAGCGGCGTGTAAATGCGGATGTACGCCGCATACCAATCAATTGTTTGAAGCAGCCTTCTTTCAATTCACTGCTTTTGGGAAGGCAATACTGATTTTAAACAATGCTTCACCATTTTCCTCTATAGAATCCATATAATATTCACCATGATACTTTTCAACAATTGCAACGATATTTTTCAGACCAAAACCATGATTTTCCTTATCCTTTTTAGATGTCAGAAAGAAGTCTGTTTTTGTATTGATTCTTTTGACAGCACTGTTACTGACAACAATAAAAATTTCCTTCTTATGTTCTATAAGTTCAACACGTATTCTTGGAGCATCTGCCTTTACCGCCGCTTCAACAGCATTTTCCAATATATTTCCCATCAATGTTGTAATATCAAACATCTCAAGAGGCATTTTTTCGGTCAGCTTTCCCACAACGGCAAACTCTATATTTTCCTTTTTTGCCAAATACAAATAGTAATTAACAATAACATCGAGAAAACTATCTCCTGTATGAATCTTTAAATCAAATTCTTCCTGAATATTCCAGATCGTATCTATGTACGCTTTGGCTTCTTCTGTCTTTTTTTCGTTCATTAACTCTCTGAGAGCACCCATATGATTTACCAAATCATGTTTAAAACGCCGTATGGCTGCCGACTGCTGTAACTGATAATCGTATTGCTGTTTTTGCATATGCATAAATGCCTGAAGCTCCCTGTTCTGTCTGTTTGACAGTACATTTTTAACAGCAAGGCTAAGCGTAAGAAAAACAGAATAGACTGCCCCAGCTATACTGATAAAAAATACCGCATATGCATCCCAGCCATACATTGTGTGATTTTCATTAAAAAATACAAAAACAAAATTGTAAAACATTTGAAAAATACTGCCCTGGACGAAAAGTGCAAACTTGTATTTGAACTCTATATCGCACATATAAACTTCATGTTTTTTAAGAATCCGCAGGTATGCCAAAAGATATACTGCAAACGAAAGCAGATAAGCAGGTTCCATCCACCAGGCAATATCGGTACCGGCAATTCCCCCGCCTATCATTATAACCTGTATCAGCATGACACTGAACGTATCCACAATTCCGGTAAAATACATAAGCGCAGCGCTTAATACAATCAAACGCCCTAAACGCTCCTCAAAAAACAGGCAAATGGAGAGCATGCTCCAAACTATATAAACAATCGGAGAGTTGATATCATAATATGCGTTGAAAGCACCTGCAAGCAGCACAATCAATACGGATATACCAATAAAAAATCTGTTTTTTCTTGGGCTTATCCTAAATCCGTAACAGAGTATAAACAGATATATGAAATAATTTAATATGTTGTCTACAATATAAATCATAACTTACACTCGTTCTCCTATTATAGCCGCTTCACGGCTTTACTATCCATTATGACACATTCTGACATTTCACAGACATAGATTAACACATCCTTATACATGCAAAAGCTTCAAAGGCTATTATGGATAAAGTGGAAACACACAGCAGACATTCTAACTCATTTACAATTCCCTAACGCCTGCCTGCAAGAGCCATCCCTTAAGCTTTTTTATAGGAAAACCAGTAAATGTATACGCGTCCTCTGTTAAACCATGCCCGCCGTACATTGTTTTTTCCGCCTGGCCATATATCGTTATGGAAGGAATAAAGACAAGTATTCTGCCAAATGTAAAACCTCTGATTTTCGACAGCTTAAGCTCAATTTCCGTATAAGTATCCAGGAAAACTTTTTGACTGGTCACGTAGATTGCGGCGTGCCAGCATTGACAGGTATGCTTTTCCAAATCCCGATATGACACAAGCCCTTTCCCTATCAGCGCTTCGCCAGGGCTAAGTTGAATGTCCGCCATAAAAATCACCTCCTGTGCTTATTGCAAAAAGCACGAAGATTTCTTTCTCCGTGCTTTCCGTACAGCAAATTTTAAACCTTCCGCTTTTCCAATTCCGCAATCCGGCGCAAAGCCTGTTCAAGCTGCTCTGATTTTTCCCGCTCACTTTCTTCCAGTCTGTCGGCCCGCAGCTTCTCCGCTTCCGCTGCATTTCTCTGCTGCTCTGCCTCCGCTTTCCTACGCTTTGCCTCTTCCTTCTGCTTCTTTATTTCCTCTTTCTGACGTTCCGCCTCTTTCTCCTGCTTTTTTATTTCTTCCTTCCGTTTCTCTAACTCCGCTCTCTTCTGCTCCAACTCCTCCTGCATCTCATCAATCATCAGCTGTACCGTATTCCGGTCCAGTTCCCGCAGTTCCTTTGAAAAAAGTCCCATGATATCCTCCATATTCCGGCACATCTCATACACCTCTTCATACATGGGCTTAAACTGCGGATAAACCTCTATCAGCCTCACTATCTCCTCCGGCTTTTCCCCACAGAAAAACATAAGCCATGCATCCAATTTCCCTGTAATATCTTTATTGTGCTGTCTTTTCTTAAAAATGTCAATAGGGATGAATACATATTTCTGCAGAAGCTCCACCTGGATCCCCGTATCAGATTTCTGCTCGGAACGGTGTATGTAAACATTGGGAAATTCATGAAATTCTTCCGGACCGGATTCAAACAATACAATATTATAAACAGACTTTATATCCCGGTAACTGAACTTTTTCCGCTTCTTACTCCGCACGCGCTTATACTGCCGCAACAGAAGATCCGCCGAATAACAAGCGCTGCGCTCTCCCGGAAACTTATATCCAAGCTTCTGAACCTCCACATTTGCCAAGCTTCCGTCCTTAAGCTCCACCACAATATCCGTAATCAACAGCGAGCTTTCATCCGCAAGACGGGTAGAATCATTGGGAAGCACCGCATGGATTCTCACCGAAGTCCCCAGAATCAGCGACAAAAATTCATTCAGCCGTTCCGGTGTGCTCTCCGGGTTCATCACCTCTTTAAAAAATGCATCATAGAGCATCTTCGGCCCCTTTACCCCCGTACAAAAATCCAAAAATTCCTCCTGCTGTTCCTCCGTCCAGGAATGAAACATTTTCAAAAGCTCCCTGTTTTCCCGTATCTTCTCCAACACCTCCTTCCGCTCCTGAATCATGGGAAAATACTGTTTCAAACCTGCCATAAACCTGCTCCTTTCTACTTCTAATTTGTACATTCCTTTCTTACCGCTAATTTGTACATGCTCTTTACATATAAAGGTATATACTCTCAGACGCCTTCTTTCTGCCTGACAGATAAATTCAAATCGCCTGCAAGGTATTTCATTCATGTAAATATGTTCCGAAAGACACTATTTCTTAAATTAATACAAACTTTTTTATTTCTTTTCTGCATACCTTCATATTACATCTGTTGAAAATCTCTCCGACTTGGAGACATAGAATAAAAGATATCCTGTAAAAGACCATCGCTGATTGGAAAAAATGCTTATCCATAAACGCATCATAACATAATTTACAAAATTTTACAAGTGACAAACATTAATTTAATGAAAAATCTTCCTTTCATAAGTATGATAAGTGACAAATCAATGGCAAAAAATGTTGACAAATACATCGAGGTTCGATATAATATACTTCGAACCTCGATATATCGAAGTATGATAGGAGTACTTATGGACAGCCGAATCAGACGAATCTATGTACCTATGACAGAAAGCGGATTTTATATTTTATTCTGCCTGCAAAAGGCACAGCATGGGTATGGAATCAGCCAGCAGGTCAAGCAGATGACAGGAGGTGCTTTGACCATCAGTGCAGGTACGATGTATGGAACCCTCTCCAAAATGGAAAAAGATGGGTTGATTGCCTTTGTGCGGGAGGAAGAAAAGCGAAAGCTGTATCAGATCACCGAGCTTGGGCAGGAAATCTTAAATCTTGAGCTTCACCGCATCGAACGCCTGTATAAAAACAGTAAAGGAGAGAATGCAAATGAATAACCGCAAGACCCTGATACGCTTTTTTACCATTTCCGATTATGAGGAGGAAGAAATCTGGCTTCGCAGTCAGCATCAAAATGGCTGGAAGCTGGTGAAAATGATTGTGCCATGCTTCTTTATTTTTGAAAGCTGTACCCCTGAGGATGTTGTCTACCGTCTGGATTATAAAAATAATACGGAAAACAGTGATTATTTTCAAATCTTCCGGGACTATGGCTGGGAATATGTTACACGCTGCACGGGATGGCTCTACTTCCGAAAGCCTGTGTCAGAGACAGATACGGAGCAGGATGCGGAGATTTTTTCCGATGACAATTCCCGCATTGATATGGTAAACCACATTGTCAAAACCCGTATGCTTCCGCTGATATGCATTTTTTTCTGCTGTCTGTTCCCCAACTTCGTTAACAGCATGGAGTATAGCCATCCTTTTGCGGATATGTTTACCATTCTAATATCCCTTCTGCTGATCATATATCTTTACTTATTTATCCATTGCGGATTTAAGCTTCGGAAGCTGAAAAATAAATATGGTGGTATGAGATAGGAATTATTTGAATAAAAGCTGCCATCAATGACAACGGGGTACACACTCTTGTCTGGGATGGCAGCTTCTTTAAAATCTGTCCTCATCAGCAGCATATTTATAGATAAGTACCTTTTCGCCTGGAAGCTATCTTGACCGTTGAATGCTCCGGCGGGGTTTGCCATCTCTTCCCTAACATGCATATCCGCTTACTTCTCAAAATTCACTTTATATGTCTGAGCCGAGATACATAATTGCCTCAATGATCCCTCACGGACTGCGATTTTTCCATCCATGTTTGCCACATCAAAATCATAAACCCGGTATAAACGATATTGCTCTGGAAACATTTCACTCATGGCCAACTCATTTGCGGTAATAAAAATCGCATCTTCCTCCGGCCCGGTTGTCGTCTTCACCTCTATGTATATTTCCCTGCCATGCCTGTCGTAAGACAATATATCAAATCCTAGTCCATCGCCGTCTAATTTGGCAACCCTGCGGACTTGTTTGCCCTTGCCCAGATGGTAGGCTTTCACAATGCTTCTTTCATACTGGTAAACAAACTCCTCCCCTGCCTCCCCCAAATCTTTCTGTGCTTTTGCTTTCTCAATATAATCAACATGGACACCTTTCAAATGCACCTCTGCGGGTTTCACTTTTAATGTGAACTTCTTCACAGGTACATCCATTTTTTCGTCAAATATTTCCGGTGCTCTAAAATATTTAGCGGAATATATAATATCCTGTACCAGAAGATGATATTCCGGATCAAAATACTTCTCCCGCCTCGCCTCATACATTTTCAGCAATCCCTTGTCCGACATAACCTTTTTCAATACCATGTCACACATGCTTTCAAATATAAACAGCAGGCCAATGTCCCCGGCTTTTGGCAGCTTTGCATAATCAATCAGATTCGCAAAATCAACAAACATTTTGTATTTATAAAGATAAAACTTATCCGGATACCTCATGTTCAAATAGACCATAAGTGCCCTGTAGTCCTGATAGGTTTTATTGTGTCCCTCATTTCCATGCTCCGCCAAAATCTCATCAGCACCTTCACGGAACCGTTCCATCCGTTCTTTTAAATCAGCAGACAAATCATACAAATCCTGAAACATCCTTCTAACCTTTTCAGGTTCTTTTTCAGCTGCCCAAACAATAAACTCACGTGGATAATAGTACCCAGCCGCCATTAAATTCTTCGTCTTGTATAACGCATTCCCAAGCATTGCCGGGAAATTTCCTGCATTTATATCCCAATTGTTCTGAAAATGTACCACTGCTTCCCACTTATATATTTCACGCTGCTCTATTTTCCTATAATGGCCCTTATAAAAATCATATACCGCATCAAACATCTTAATATTCATATCCCACCGCCTTAACCGCCCCTATAACCTCACATCTCCATCTTTGGCAATACCCATTTGCCTCGTCGCAGCACCACTATGCCTGCGTTTTTTGACTTGCACACTCGAAAAAACATTCTACGCAATTGGTCTAGTTATTTATCGAACGCTATACTGGAATTGGCAGCACACCTATTTTATTCGATATGTTCAACATGAGTTCTTAAAAAATCGAAATACTTTTGTCCGTCGTCCTCCCCATCCTCATCAGGCTCAAATATTTCTTTCCCCTCCATCATATAGGCTCGAAGCAAATATTCCATAGCGTTCTTTTCATCTCCAATTTCCAAACAGCATTCTCCCAATCGAAGCATAATAAACGGATTTCCATATCCACCGCCGCTCAAATTTCCTCGTGCTTTATCAAAGCATTTATGTGCTTGCGGGTACATTTCTTTTTTAAAGTAAACATCCCCAATAGCGGCTAAAAACCATATTGTTTCGCTATAATACTGCTGCGGCTCCGGTATCAGATTAAGTCCTTCCTCCCATGCCTGTATAGCTTCTTCATATTGTTCTTCTTCCTCAAACTGATTGCCCTTTTCAGCAAATTCGTCTAACTTTGCTTTGAGTGCCGGCGTTATTTCTTCAAGTTTCTCTTCTTTCTTTTTTGAAAATAATTCCATGTTAAAAATACCTCCCCATGTATATATATGTACTTCCCATTTTATCATACATGGATGAATTTTTCCATTTTTCAAATGAAACAGCCGCAAGCGGTTATTAGATAATTACAATTCACACCTATGTCAGATTTTATAAAATTTTTAGTCCATCAGGGTGCGAATTGTAACAGGGACTGCCCATTTTAAGTCGCTTTCAGCGAGAGTTATCCTAAGGGGTACCAAGCAGGACTTGGTGGATTCCTTAGGATCTAGGGCAGTCCCCTCGGCAATTTCATAATTTTCGCAATACTACTGCGGTAGTATTGACAAGCAGCCCCAAACAGGGTAATATATACATATCAGAAACTACTACAGTAGTATGTGAAAGGAAACAGCAATGGATATCAAACTTTTCGATTCCGAACTAAAAGTAATGGACGTTCTCTGGAGGGAGGGCGACGCAACCGCAAAACACATCTCGGATGTTTTAAAAGAGGAAACAGGCTGGAACGTGAACACTACCTATACACTGATCAAGCGCTGCATCAAAAAAGGAGCCATTGAGCGTTCCGAACCTAAATTCATGTGCCACGCCCTGATTCCAAAGGAAGAAGTACAGGAAGCAGAGACAAATGAACTGATTAACAAAGTCTATGACGGCTCCGCAGACAAGCTGTTTGCCGCCCTGTTGAGCAGGAAAAAGCTTTCTGCAGAACAGATAGAAAATCTGAAGCAGATTGTTACGGACTTGGAATAAGGCAATAAGTTTGGAAGACTACTTTCACAGCAACCGTGTCAGGAGGAAAAATCCATGAATTTACTGGAAATAAGTTTTTCCGGGGCTGTCTTTATCCTTGCAGCTGCTATTATCCGGGCAGCAGCAATCAATCATCTTCCGAAAAAAACCTTTCTTGTTTTGTGGGAAATGATACTTTTAAGACTAATGATTCCCTTTACCATTCCGTTCATTTTTAGTGTGTATACACTTATACCCTATCAGTACCCCTTAATACAAGCCCCTTTGGAGCATTTGGAGCAGACGGGTTTCCTCCGTCAAGGTATCAATCACCAGATATCCGATACCTTATTTCCGACATTTTTTAAAGCCCCAGCGGCCCCTGTGACTTCCGCCGTATCACAGGAACCCCCTATCACAATGCAGGGACCGGATTCACTTCCGGCAGGCAGTCCCTCCATCTCCGTTTGGTTTCTTATCTGGTGCACCGGAATGATACTTCTGACCGTATTTTTCATCCTGTCTTACTTACGCTGCCGGATGGAATTTCGGACCGCCTTACCTGTCAGCAACACTTATGCCAGACAATGGTTAAAGGAACACTCCCTGAAGCGCCAAATCTCAGTCCGGCAGTCGGACAGAATCTCTGCGCCGCTGACCTATGGTATTTTCCGTCCTGTTATTTTAATGCCGAAAACAACGGATTGGGAAAATGTAAGCCAGTTACAATATATTTTCACACATGAATATGTACATATCCGCCGTTTTGACACTCTTACAAAGCTGATTGCGGCACTTGCCCTTTGTATTCACTGGTTCAATCCCTTTGTCTGGCTCATGTACATTCTCTTCAACCGTGACATAGAACTGGCATGCGATGAAAGTGTTATAAGACAATTGGGCGAAAAGTCGAAAGGGGACTATTCCCGAATGCTTATCCGCATGGAAGCGGAGAAAAGCGGACTGTCACCCTTTTCCAGCAATTTCAGCAAAAATGCCGCCGAAGAAAGGATTACTGCAATTATGAAAACAAAACGGACCACTCTTGCCGCTCTTCTGTCCGCCTGCCTTACCGTATTTGTTATGGTCAGCCTGTTCGCCACCTCTCCGGCAGTTTCAGCGGACGGCAGCCTTACCGGGACGCCCCCGGTCCGTGATCCACGGACAAATGCAAAAGCAATTGCCGCACACAAAAAAAGCGCCATGTCCATTGTCCATGAAAGCGCAGATATTCTCTATTACGAAGACGGGGATGCTTACATTCACGATATACTTACCAACAATACGGACAAAACCATTACGGAAATCCAGTATTGTATGCTGGCGTACAAGGAAAACGGTTCCCCATTAAAGCTCCATTGGTATTTCATTGACAGCAGTTCGGATGGCAGCTTTGAAAATATTGTCCGTGCAAAAAAGAACATTTTACCGGGTGAAACAGAGGAATACAGCGGCGGCTGGTCGCTGTATCACAATAAAATAACAGAGGATTTCCCGAAAGTTATGTATGCCGAAGCGTATCAGGCGTCATACGCACTGCTTTGTTTAAAGCAGGTTGTATTTGAGGACGGAAGCTTCTGGAATAACCCGGACTATGAAAACTGGTTTCAGACCTATGCGGGGCAGGAAACGGAGGTAGAGGAATTGCAGAATTATTATCCCCATGCGTACAGGATCGAATTTGAATAGAGCATTTTGTAAAAAGGGATAGGCGAGAAAAAGTGACTGCACCATTAAAAGGATATTTTTCAACTTATGGAAAGTATCCTTTTCTATTACGGGGAGCGCTCCCGCTCCCCGGCACGCCGCTAATCAGTCAACGGAAAAGTCACCTGCCAATTGCCCTTTATGGGTCCGCTGCTGCACGTCCAGAATTCCCCCCATATTTCATAGCTGTCTAAACCATCAGCAGGTATGGGAAAAACATACTCCTGATAATTATCTCTTCCATCGTCATCCCGAAAGCTGACACTATACTGATCATAGACAGCTTCCCCATTTTCATTTTTCAAATAAATTCTGCCATGGTTATCTGTCTCAAGAATATCAGCGTATCGCACCTGTACATGCAGCTCATTATCCAGAATTCCATATCCGGTTAAGGCAACACCCTTTTCCAGAACAACTGCGGATTCCTCATCCGGTTCCATAAGCCGTATCTTATCTTCCTCCAAAGAATCCAGATCCATTCCGCCATATCCGCTGATATCAGGATTCGCCTTAAAGTTGTTTATCACCGGTAATTCCATTAAGTCTATTGTCTCAAACTTCATATCGCTGTGTTTCTTTCCAACCAGGATTTCTCCGACTGAAAACGTAATCTTGTCTCCGGGAATGAGCACTTCATTCATCTGCTCAATCTCCAGCATAAATGTGGCCGTTGCAGTTTCCTCATCATATCCAGCGAAAAAGCAGCCTCCCCTTTGGTCATACGGCGTATGAATGCTGTAACTGTCAAATAAGTCTGCGGTCTCATCAAGGCGGTTTCCTTTTACGTCCTGCATAGACACTAAGATTGTGGCCTTATGACCCTCAATATTTGCCGCCGCCACCTCCATCTTAATCCCATTATCCTCACAGGAAATCCTGACAGGTTTTAATTTCTGAGCAGCAGATGGAGAAATCATATATAATAACTCATACGCAATTTTATTATCCCCAGCCGCTAAAACCGGCACCGCAGAGCCAAAGCAGACACATATGCATGCAACAGCTGCCCATTTTTTCCACCTGGCGGGCTTTCGTGCTTTATAAGTATCAGCCTCTTCTAAATACTTTGGTTGAATTTCTGATATCCCATGATACAAATCCTCTACCGTCATACGCTTACCCCTTTTCCGTATAAAAACATTTTCAATTTTTTTCTTAATTTCAGCATCCTTTGTGCCATTTGATTTTCCGTGCAGCCAATTTCTTTTGCCAATTTCTTTACTGCATCACCATAATAGTACCTTTTGATAAACAGAACCCGATCCTCTTTCGGAAGCTCTCCCAGCCAATTATTTATCCATTCCGCCAATTGCTGATGAGCAAAATTTTCTTCCACATCGAAATCAGAGGGAATGCATTCTTCCAGTTCATCAAAAAGCATTTCCATTCCTTTGTATCTCTTTTTCGCATGATTTGCCCTGTATTGGCTGATTGCCGTGTCTCTCACAAGCTTTCCGAGAAACGCCTTTAAGGACACCGGAATAACCGGCGGAATCTTATTCCATGATAAATGCCAGGTATCATTTACGCACTCTTCCGCATCTTCCCGGACAGTAAGGATATTCTTCGCAATGCCGAAACAATAGGAGCCATACTTATTCTGTGCTTCTTTTAGCGCCTTTTCATTGCGTTCAAGGTACCATTTAATAATCTGTTCATCCTCCACCTGCAGTCTCCTTTCTCAAAAATTTGAGTTTCTTCACATATATAGCCGCAAAATAGGGAATAATATTGGGGGAATTTTGTTTTTTTATTCATTTGTAACTGTTCAGCACCCCGTTAAGGGCACATTGATTTTTGGACAAAACAGAGAAAATAAAATTTCTGTTTCGTCATTGCTTTAGTGTAAAAAGTGGATAACTTTCCAGTATAACTGCCAAGTGCTTTTGGGTTGTGAATTACTAAAACATAATTCCCCAGTTGTATCACAGATAACAGAGTAATTGTGGATTTTATCCGGGTGTTATCGGCAATTATCTCTTGTTTTTTACTGCTTATCCACCGTCATTTTGACAGTATATCAA
>CAJTDE010000057.1 GCA_910574835.1 Clostridia bacterium
AGCAAGTAATATAAGCTTGCGATACCCGCCTTTCAGGCGAGCAGTAACAGAGCCCTTGGGGGCGTTTTTCAAACCCCCACTTGAAGTGGGGGTTGGTGATTAGATGGAAAAAATAAAAGTAATTATGGATGTTGATACGGGATCGGATGATGCGATTGCAATTATGACAGCGCTTCGCAGCCCGGAGCTGGAGGTGCTGGGTATCTGCACGGTAAATGGGAATAAGCCGGTAGAAAATACAACAGAGAATACATTAAGAGTTATAGATCTTTTGGAATCGGATGTTCCGGTTTACCAAGGATGTGCAACGCCTTTGGTAGCGACCCTGAATCCTACAAGACAAATGCGCAGGGCAAAGGATGTGGGGGAAGTAGACGGCAGAATTGTGACCTATCATCACGCATATCTGGATGAGCTGCCTCAGTCCAAAAGCAAGCCTGAGAAGCAAAGGGCAGTATGCTGGCTAATCGACACATTGCTGAAATCAGAAGGAGATATTACCATTATCGCAGTGGGGCCGCTGACCAATATTGCAACTGCAATGCGTGCGGATCCCAGAATAATTCCCAAGATCAAAAAGATCGTTATTATGGGAGGCGGACGCCTGCAGACCAATACCACTTCCGCATCCGAATTTAATATCGTAATGGACCCGGAGGCGGCACAAATTGTATTTACATCAGGATGCGATATTCTTCTGGTTCCACTGGATGCAACACATCGCGCGTGGGTTGGGAAAGAGGAAAGCAAGAGATTCCGTGACGCAGGGACGCCAATCGGGATTGCGGTAGCAGATTTGCTGGATACCAGAATTGAAGCTTATGACCTTTTGCAGCCGATTATATTTGCACCCCAAAATACAACGCCGCCTCATGACGCTCTGGCAGTTTGTGCTGTTATTGATCCTGCGGTGCTGAAAGATGTACGGTTTTGCAGGGTGGATGTGGATTTTGGAGGCTCGTTTGCCGATGGAATGACAATTGTAGATCCCAGAGTACGGACCGATGACCCGCTGAATGTGCATATTGCGCTAGATGCGGATCGGGAGAAGTTTGTGAAGATGCTGTTTGAACGATTAGAATAAAGAATAGAAAAAAAGATAAGCAGAAAGCGGACTTTGAAGAGTACGCTTTTTGCTTTTAGGTATAAAAATAAGCTGCTGCTTACCAGGACAGGCCCTTTCTGCAACAGCTTATTTTGAACATTCACGCTTTACGCTCTTTCCACTTTGCCGGATCTCAGACAAGAAGTACATACATACATCTTCTTGGAGCCGCCATCAACCTTGACTCTTACAGACTTTACATTGGATTTCCACATCTTGTTGGAACGTCTATGTGAATGACTTACAGCATTTCCGAAGTGAGCGCCTTTTTCACAAATTGCACATTTAGCCATCTTAGCACCTCCTTGATCTTTAGTGAACCCTATATCTAGGCTCGCAACATGTATTATTCTAGCAGAAAGTACTATATTTTGCAAGCGTTAATTTGAAAATATTGCAATTTTTTGAGAAACTAGGTGTTTTTGCAAAAATTACTTTGAATTTTGTGGGAAGTAGGGTATACTGTCCATATAGAATAAGGAAAGCTACATAATTCATTCAGCTTCCCACATATCGGTATAAAAATGCCGGCTATGTTAAAAAACATAAATGGAGGTAATCATAATGAAGGGACTTATGAATACACAATTAGGTGCGGTAATCATCGACCCGGAAGTTATTGCCAAATATGCAGGCTCCGTAGCCGTTGAGTGCTTCGGCATTGTAGGCATGGCAATGGTAAACGTTCGGGACGGCATTGTAAAGCTGCTTAGGGGAGACAATCTGACAAGAGGAGTAAATGTTCGGATCAATGACAACCGGATTACGTTATCCTTCCATGTTATCGTATCCTATGGGGTCAGCATTTCCGCAGTATCGGATAACCTGATTAGCAATGTAAAGTATAAGGTAGAAGAATTTACGGGAATGTCCATAGAGAAAATCAACATCTTTGTAGAAGGTGTGCGGGTAATAGACTAATAGCAGAAGGAGCTTAGCAAAGTTATGAAAACCATAGATGTAGAAACACTGACAAAGATGTTCTTGGCCGGTGCCAAAAATCTGGAGGCAAAAAAGGAATGGATCAATGAGCTGAACGTATTTCCCGTTCCGGACGGAGATACGGGAACGAATATGACTTTGACCATTATGTCAGCCGCTTCTGAGGTGAATAACCTGCCGGTGCGTAATATGGAAACAGTGGCAAAGGCCATATCCTCAGGCTCTCTGCGGGGCGCCAGAGGCAATTCCGGGGTTATTCTTTCCCAGCTTTTGAGAGGCTTTACCAAGGGGATTCGTAATTATGAGACCTTGGATACGGTGATATTTGCCAATGCATTCCAGAAAGCGGTGGAAACTGCATACAAGGCTGTTATGAAGCCCAAGGAGGGAACGATTCTCACCGTGGCGAGAGGAGCGGCGGACCGGGCGTCCGAGCTTGCGCAGGTGGAGGATGATCCGGAAGTGTTCTTCCGTGAGATTATTGAGGAGGCGGAGGCTGTTCTTTTAAAGACTCCGGAGCTTCTTCCTGTATTAAAAGAAGCCGGTGTGGTGGACTCCGGCGGACAGGGATTGGTAGAAGTCTTAAAAGGCGCTTATGATGCGTTCCTGGGCAAAGAGATTGATTATACCTTTGAAGCGCCCAAGGCTGCGCCTGTGAAGATCAGCGCACAGACAGAGGCGGATATTAAATTCGGATACTGTACCGAATTTATCATTATGCTGAATCAGGAGTTTCCTTTAGAGACGGAACATGAGTTTAAGCAGTTTTTGGAATCCATCGGTGATTCCATTGTGTGCGTGGCTGACGATGATATCGTTAAGATTCACGTACATACCAATCATCCCGGGCAGGCCATTGAGAAAGCATTGACCTACGGTTCACTGTCCCGGCTGAAGATTGATAATATGCGTGAAGAGCATGAAGAAAAGCTAATCAAGGATGCATCCAGAATTGCGGCGCAGCAGGCGGAGGAAGAGGCGGCCAGGAAGGCGGCCGAACCGAGAAAAGAGATGGGCTTTATCTCCGTATCCATCGGAGAGGGAATCGGGGAGATCTTCCGGGGACTCGGGGTGGACTACCTGATTGAGGGCGGCCAGACTATGAACCCCAGCACCGAGGATATGCTCAATGCCATTGAGAAGGTCAATGCGGATCATATCTTCATTCTTCCTAATAATAAGAACATCATCCTGGCAGCAAATCAGGCCCAGGCACTGTGTAAGGATAAGGATATTATCGTAGTTCCCACAAAGACCGTACCCCAGGGAATCACGGCTATGATCAACTATATTCCGGATATGTCACCCAAGGAGAACGAGGAGCGCATGACGGAAGAGATAAAGAATGTAAAGACCGGCCAGGTAACTTATGCGGTTCGGGATACGCATTTGGATGACAAGGAGATCAAAGAGGGAGACATTATGGGAATCGGGGATCATTCCATTTTGTCCGTAGGCGGCGAGATTGCCGACGTAACGCTCGCTATGTTCCGGGAGTTGATTGACGAGGATTCGGAGCTGATTAGCATATATTATGGAGAAGGCGTCAGTGAGGCGGAGGCGGAAGAACTGGGCGGAAAGCTTGGGGAGGCTTATCCGGACTGCGACATCGAGGTGCATTTCGGCGGCCAGCCTATCTATTACTATGTGGTATCTGTGGAGTAATATATGGATTCACCAATTACAAGTATAAAAGGAATTGGAGAAAAAACAGCTACGCTCTTTCACCGTGTGGGAGTTCACACGGTGGGAGAGCTATTGTCGTATTATCCCCGGGCTTACGATATCTATGAGGAGCCGGTTACCTTTGCCAACTTAAAAACGGAACAGGTTCAGGCGGTTACAGGCTTTCTCCGAAAGACGCCCAATGTGACAAAGGGAAGGCGATATGCGGTGACAACGGCGGTCCTGGAGGAATTTGGCGAATATCTGCATCTAACCTGGTTCAATATGCCCTTTTTAAAGAAAACCCTGTCTCCGGGAAATACCTATATTTTCCGGGGGAGGGTTCAGAAGAAAAAGGGGCGTCTTGTTATGGAGCAGCCGGAGATCTACACACCGGAAGTCTACGGTGAGAAATTAAATACCATGCAGCCAATCTACGGCCTCACAGCCGGTCTTTCCAATAAAACGGTATCCAAGGCAGTGAAGCAGGCATTGGGTACACTCACATTGAACCCGGAATTTTTACCGGAGAGCATACGGATGGAGCAGCAGCTGGCAGAGTCAAATTTTGCCCTGCGCACCATTCATTTTCCTGTTAAGTGGGAGGATATGCTTTTGGCCAGGAAACGCCTGGTATTTGATGAATTTTTCCTGTTTATTCTTTCCCTGCGCCAAATCAAAGAGTCCTCAGAAGTTCGGAAAAACGAATGTCCGATGAAGCCGGTAAAGGAGACAAAGCAGCTTTTGCAGGCTTTGCCTTATGAGCTTACAGGCGCACAGAAAAAGGTTTTTGGGGAGCTTCAGGCTGATTTATGCGCAGAGCGGGTGATGAGCCGTCTGATTCAGGGAGATGTAGGTTCCGGAAAGACAGTAGTAGCTTTGCTGGCCTTGGTACAGGCCGTATACAACGGATACCAGGGTGCGCTTATGGCGCCTACCGAGGTGCTGGCCAGACAGCATGGGCAGTCGATACGGGAAATGCTGGAGGAGGCAGGGCTTTCCGTTGGAGTAGCGGTGCTGACAGGCTCTATGTCTGCCAAGGAGAAACGCCTTGCATATGAGGAGATCGAAAGCGGCCGTGCCGGTATTGTAGTGGGTACTCATGCATTGATTCAGGAACCGGTTCATTTTTATCGTCTGGGACTGGTGGTGACAGATGAGCAGCATCGTTTCGGCGTCCGCCAGAGAGAGACATTAGCGGAAAAAGGACTGGTTCCCCATGTGCTGGTGATGAGCGCCACGCCGATTCCCAGAACTCTTGCTATTATTCTTTATGGAGACTTGGATATCTCGGTGCTGGATGAGCTTCCGGCCAACCGTCTTCCTATAAAAAATTGTGTGGTGGATGAGAGTTATCGGCCTACGGCATATCGTTTTATGGAAAAGGAGATTGCCGCAGGCCGTCAGGCTTATGTGATCTGCGCGATGGTGGAGGATAATCCGGATCTGGAGCTGGAAAATGTCGTAGATTATACGGAAAAGCTAAAGAGTGCTATGAGCGCATCCATCCATATAGAATATCTTCACGGAAAAATGAAGGCCAAAGAAAAAAATGAGATTATGGAACGGTTCGCCAAGGGAGGGATTCAGGTCCTGGTGTCAACGACGGTCGTGGAGGTTGGCGTCAATGTGCCGAATGCCACCGTTATGATGGTAGAAAATGCGGAACGCTTTGGCCTGGCCCAGCTTCATCAGCTTCGAGGGCGGGTAGGGAGAGGAAAGCATCAGTCCTACTGCATCTTTGTCAGCGGAAATGACAGACCGGATACAAAAAAGCGTCTGGATATATTGAATCAATCCAATGACGGATTTTATATTGCCAGAGAGGACTTGAAGCTTCGCGGTCCCGGCGATCTGTTTGGCATCCGCCAGAGCGGGCTGCTGGAATTTAAGATTGGAGATGTATTTACGGATGCTGTTATTTTGCAGGCGGCCAGCGAAGAGGCGGCAAAGCTCACAAAAAGAGACCCGGCTCTTCTTGAAAAGGAGAATCAGGAGCTGAAAAAAAGGCTTGTTTCTTATCAGATGGCAGGTACAAAGGGATTCAGCCTTTGATACCCTCAGTGGACAAGGGGACACACGCCCCAAATACCGTCTTTTGGCGGCTGGCGGCGTTAACGTCAATCGGCGTACGTCCAGTACGCCTCATTCCGTTGCCTTGCCAGCCACCAAAAGACGGCATTTGGGGTCCGAAGGAGTTTTGCGCCCCAGATTTGTGATTCTGCAAGGCACTGGAACGAAGCGTACTGGACGTACGCTGAGCGACAGTAACGCGGCAGAATCGCAAATCTGTGGTGCAAAACCGTGTGTCCCCTTGTCCACTGAGGGTATGCCGCGCTGTTGACATTTGTAAGGGATATGGTAAACTGATACGGAGATTTTAAGAGTATTCATAAACAGAAATGGAGAGCAGAATGAAGGAAAGAACCATTTTAGGCACACTGCTGGCAGTGGCTTTGCTGGCGCTTTTATGGAGTGTGCCTTCCTATGCAGAGCCAAAATCCGGGGAGCTTGATTTGACTAAGGGCGATGTTGTGATTACCAATGACGGATATCGGCAGGGAGGCGGTGAGCTTGTGCCCTATCAGGGAAGCTATACCATTAAAACCTCCGGTACAAAGCCGACAGCCAATACGATTACCATAGAAAGTGATCTGGTGGAGGTTACACTGCAGGATGTTATGGTTTCATCAAAGAAGAGTCCCATTTCCCTTATGGGAAGCCTGGAGCATCCTATGATGCGGCTGAGCCTGAGCGGAACCAATGTGCTTCAGTGTATCGAAGGAGATAATGCTGGGATTGCCGTGCCCCAGGGAGCTTTTCTTGTTATCGAGGACAGCGGCGGTTCTTTGTCCGTGACAGGTTCGGGGACAGGGGCCGGGATCGGCGGTACGGGCAGTGAGGGGGCGCCGGAGGGAAGGAATCCGCAGAGCAGCGGAAATATTACCATTCACGGCGGCATTGTGACAGCTACAGGCGGGTTGAAAGGAGGATCGGCAATCGGAGGAGCCGCAGGCGGAGCCGGCGGAACCATACAGATTACGGGAGGCTACATAACCGCGTCGGCAAATATCGATGCGACGGGAATCGGAAGCAGTCCGGGATGGGAAGATAAGGAGACGGCAGGAAGTATCGAGATCACAGGAGGCGTTGTAAAGGTCAATGGAAACCTGGGAGCGGAAGGCGATGTGCTGACGGGAGCCGACAATGAAGGGCCTTGGGTAGAGGCAGAGCGTGTAGGCGGCAGAATCAGCGGTTTTTCCGGTATGCTGTTTCAGGAATCAGAGGGACATATTTATGGAAATCAGACTTATGTCATAGAAGAGGATCGAACGATCTTATCAGGAAATACGCTGAAGCTGGCTTCCAAGGATATCCTTGAGGTTCGGGACGGCGCCTCCCTGACACTGAACGGCAGTCTGGAAAATGAAGGCGCTCTTAGGCTGGGCGCCGAGGACTGCATGAAGCTTAGCAAGGAAGGAAAGCTGGGGGGCAGAGGAAAGTTTACGGTTCCGGGAATTACAGCGGATATGATTTCAATTCCTGACAATCTTGTCTACGAAGCTTCGGGGGAGGAAGCGGCAGATATTACGGAAAGTGTTCTGGAGAAGATTACGCTGAATAGAAACAGGCGCGGGAAAAAAGAGCTGTTTGGTGTGGAATTTGTTGTGATTCCCGATTTTACGGGATGGGAACAAAAAGAAATTGACTGGCCGATCATGGAGCCGGGAGCCTATACGGTGGCTTACAGCAAGGAAGGAAAGAAATCTCTGACGAAAAAGTTTATGGTCTATTCGCCGGGAGACGCCGTCCGTGAAGGGCTGGCCTCTATCGCGGTTTTTCAGAAGCCTTCCAAGATGAAGTACGGATACGGAGAAGCCTTTGACGATACGGATCTCATTGTTGTGGGAACTTATGAGGACGGAAGTGTCCGGAATGTGACGCCATTGGTACAGGTAGAATGGGAAAACCTTGATCTGGGGGAACATGCGGTGAAGGTTGTCTGCGCCAGGGACGGAGAAAGGCAGGAGCTGCGGTGTCTTCTGGAGGGAATTACCATTGTCCCGAAAGAGATTGACGTGTCCGATATGTACTGGGAGATCCAGGATTTTGTCTATGACGGAATGGAGAAAACAGTTAACCTGGCGGGAAGACTGCCTGACGGGATAATAGCGGACAGAATGACCTCCGTAGGCGAGGATGCGGGGACGTATGAGGCCGAGGTGAATTTTTCCCTGAGCGGGAGCCTGGACGCGGAGCATTATACGATTGTCGGACCCAACCCTCTGCGCGAAAAATGGACCATAGAGCCGAAAGAACTTAGTTGGGATACAAATGATCTGTCTGCGTTGGGTCAGGCCGGCGGAAGTCTGGACAATCATATTGCTTTGTACGGAACCCTGCGGGCTACGGGCGTTTTGTCACAGGACATAGGAGACACGGAAAGCGAATGGCCTTCCAGCCGCCTGGAGGCGTATTATGAGGGAACGGAAGCGGGAGAGCAGGAGGTTGCTCTGGCCTGGAAGGGAGGCTGGGAGCCTACGCCCGGAAAGAATTACTGTCTTCCAAAAGAAATGCCCGCGATTGTAGGAATCATGCATGATGTGAAGGCGCTGCCGCAGTCAGAGGAGCTTCCTAAGGACGGGAAGAATTATCGGCAGGAGATGGAGATCGGAATTTCCCATGTGCCGGAGTCATTGGCGGAGGATGAGAAGCTCAGTAAACCAAAAGGAATTGAGACGCGGATGCGTACTGCCATTACGGAGCACGATGGGGCCGTTCTCATTACAAATACCAATGTATATGATATTCGTCTGCTTGTTCAGAAGGAAGACGGCTGGGAGGAGGCCGGGCCGGAGGTGATTCCGGAATCCGGAATTACGATTACTCTTCCGTATCCCAGCAATACAGATCGCGGCGGTCCTTATGAGTTTACGGTAGCGCATATGTATACGGAGAAAAAGGGAAAGCACGAGGCAGGCGATATTGAATATCTGGCCGTAACACAGACAGAAGGAGGAATCCAATTTCAGGTAACCAGCTTATCGCCGATCTCCGTAGGGTGGCGGTTAAGTACGGCAGGAGCCGCAGAAGAAGACGCCGAGGCTTCCAGGGGAATCTCAAAGGAGGTCATATTTGCGGCGGTTTGCGTTGCGCTGGGGATTCTTACACTGATTGCGGTTATTGTCATCGTACGGCTGGGGATTATGCCGAGAATCAAGCGGAAAAAGAAAAGCGCGCCGAAAAGACATATGGATTTTCGGGCTTAGGAGGCATGGCCTGTCTTGCATAAGGGATGAGAAATGCCGATCCACAACGAGTTTTATCATGGATCGGCATTCTCATATCTTACCTTATTTCATGGGCAGGCTTATTTGCCGGCCATCTGTCTTTCCTGGGCCTCAATCATTTTCTTAACCATATAGCCGCCTACGGAACCGTTCTGCTTAGAAGTCAGGTCTCCGTTGTAGCCGTCAGTAAGAGGTACACCAAGCTCGCTTGCAACCTCATACTTGAACTTATCCAGGGCGCCCTTCGCCTCAGGAACTGCTGCTGTGTTAGATGATTTACTAGCCATAATAATGCCTCCTTACTGCAGATTCTTATAAAAATGAAATCTGCGGTTTGTAATTTGTTTGTAAGAGCCTGTCTTATACTTTAGACGGACCATTACCGTTGTTACGAGATTAGTATGTGAACTATTTTTTTTAATACACTGGCATTTGCTTGTTATTTTGATAATATTTGACAAAGAATGATGGGGCGGAACTACTTTTTTCTTAAAATCCATTGACTTCTTTTAAAGATTGCACTATATTTGTTTGCAGGCGTGCCTTTTTTATACACAGTTTAGACACATAAAAACAATGAAAACAGTAATGGATCTTAAAGTGTGCTTTAAGAGATATTACGGAACTAAAAACAGTAATATTTTTTAAAGCGCACAAATCGATTTACAGACACATGTATCTGTGGCTGGAAATTGATTTCGTAAAAGTGTGCTTTAAGAGATATTACGGAACTAAAAAAGGAGAATACATTATGAAAAAGCTTGTAAAAACACTTGTCACATCTGCTCTGGTGCTTACCTTAGCAGTATCCTTGACAGCCTGCAAGAAGAGCGGAGGGTTAACCATCGCCGTACCGAATGACACCACCAATGAGGCGCGCGCTCTTTTGCTTTTACAGGAACAGGGATACATTACCCTGAAGGATGGCACAGGCATCACGGCGACAATTAAGGATATCCAGGATAATCCTTACAACATTACCTTTAAGGAAGTAGAGGCGGCTCAGCTTCCCAATGTTTTGCAGGATGTGGACTATGCGGTTATCAATTCCAATTATGCGATTGAGGCAGAGCTGAATCCTATGACGGATGCTTTGGCTATCGAAGGTTCCTCATCTGCTTACAGCAATATTTTGGCGGTAAAAGAAGGAAATGAAAGCTCCGACGCCATCAAAGCTTTGGTGGCGGCTTTGGAGAGCCAGAAGGTGGCGGATTATATTACGGAAAAATATGAGGGCGCAGTTGTGAGCACGGTGGATGCCCCGACAGACGGCTTTGACGCTTCCTTAGACTATGCCGGTTTGGCCGGAAGCACCATTTCCGTAGCAGCTTCCCCGACGCCTCATGCGGAAATTCTTAAAGTTGCCCAGGAAATTCTGGCGGAGAAGGACATCACCCTGGAGATTGTTGAGTATACGGACTATGTACAGCCCAACAACGTTGTAGAGAGCGGAGAGCTGGATGCAAATTATTTCCAGCACACGCCGTATCTGGATGATTTCAATGCGGAGAACGGAACTCATCTGGTATCTGCGTCTGCCGTACATGTGGAGCCGATTGGACTTTACGGAGGAAAGCAGACCAGCCTGGATGCTATCAAATAATGATAACGGATATGCCAGCATGTCCGCCTGGCCAAATAAATATATGAAGGGAATCATGCCGGTGAGAGTGCTTGCTTATCAGCCGGCTATTTCCCTTGTCCGGAGGTTTTATGATTGAAATAAAGAATCTTTCAAAGGAATTTGAGACGACAGACGGAAAAGTAGAAGCCTTAAAGCACGTAAATCTCACTATTCAGGACGGAGATATCTATGGGATTATCGGTATGAGCGGAGCGGGAAAAAGTACCCTGGTCCGCTGTATCAATATGCTGGAGCGCCCCACAGAGGGAACCGTGCTGATAGACGGCTGTGATATGGGCACACTCTCCCAGGCGGAGCTTCGAAAGGTGCGCCGGGAGGTTACCATGATTTTCCAGGGCTTTAACCTGTTGATGCAGAGGACATGCCTAAAGAATATCTGTTTCCCCCTGGAATTGGCAGGGGTAGATAAGGCGGAGGCGAAAAAGCGTGCCTTGGAGCTTTTAGAGATCGTAGGCTTACCGGACAAAGCCAATGCTTACCCGGCTCAGCTCTCCGGCGGACAGCAGCAGCGTATCGCCATTGCCCGTGCTCTGGCTACGGAGCCGAAGGTGCTGCTCTGCGATGAGGCAACAAGTGCTTTGGACCCTAAGACGACCCATTCTATCTTAGAGCTTATCCGGGACATCAATGCCAGGCTTGGAATCACCGTAATTATTATCACCCATCAAATGAGTGTGGTGGAAGAGATCTGCAGCCACGTTGCCATTTTGGACGATGGGGAGGTTGTGGAGGAAGGACAGGTAAGCACTGTGTTTTCCAGTCCGAAGTCTGCTGCGGCCAAGCGCCTTGTATTTCCGGACGGGGCCGATGAGATTATGACCGAGACGCCAGGAGAACGGAGAATCCGAGTGGTATTCAGCGGCGCGCTTGCGGCTAAGACGCCTCTTATCGCGCAGATGGCTATGGAAGAACAGGTAGTGGCGAGTATTCTGGGCGCATCCACCCGAAGCATCGGAGACAAAGCCTATGGAAATATGCTTCTTGGGATAACAGGAGGCGATGAAATGGTACATAGGGCAATGGAGTACTTAAGCGGCATTGAGGACGTACTGGTGGAGGAGGTGACAGACCATGTTTGATAAGCTGTTTTCTGCCGAGGTTTTGGAGGAAACTCTCTGGATTGTACAAAATGAAATTCCCTTAGCAGTCTGGGAGACCATTTATGTGACGATATTGGCTACGGCTTTTGCGGTTCTTTTGGGGCTGCCCCTGGGGGTGCTGCTGGTTGTAGGCGAAAAGGACGGCGTGCTGCCTTTGCCGAAGGGCGTAATGCACATATTAAATATTTTTATCAATTTGCTGCGGTCTGTTCCCTTTTTAATATTGATGATCATGGTAGTTCCCCTTACAAGACTGATTGTGGGAACAGCCGTGGGAACGATGGCTTCGATAGTTCCCCTTGTGATCGCAGCCTTTCCTTTTGTGGCCAGGTTGGTGGAGACAAGTCTTCGGGAGGTGAATCCCAATATTATTGAGATGGCCCAGAGTATGGGAGCGTCCCCTTTTCAGACCATTGTAAAGGTGCTGATTCCGGAGAGTATTCCTTCTTTGATGTCTAATTTTACAGTGGCAATTACCACCATATTGGGCTACTCGGCCATGAGCGGCATCATTGGCGGAGGCGGCTTGGGAAAGATTGCTATCAATTACGGCTATTACCGCTATAAATATCTTGTAATGTTGATTGCAGTTATTTTATTGATTATTCTGGTGCAGATCTTCCAGAGCGTAGGAACGCGCATTTCAGTTAAGTCTGATAAGAGACTGAAGTAAATTTATATTTGTCGAACGAAAAAAGTTGACATAAAATGGAAAAGCTGTTATATTAAGCCATAACAGCTTTTCTTTTTTTACAATTTCTAAATCTGTACTTATCTGTACGGAGATTCCAAAGAACAATACAAAAAGAAAAAGGGGGAAAGAATATGGATGGCCCGACGGCCATAAAAAAATACATACTATTTTTTGTGTTAAGTCAAGCGGCATGGGCGGACGGCAGAAGAAAGCAGATTCCAAATCGGCTGATAGGAGCGGCCTGTATTCTTCGTCTCTTACTTTGCATAGTGGAATGGCGGTGGATTGGAAGTGAGGCTTGGCGCTGTCTGGGCTTTGATCTGATGAAAAGCCTGGTGTTTGCCGCGGCGCTTGTTTGTGGGGCGGCGGTGAGCCGGTATGCTTTTGGATTTGGGGATGTGAAGCTGTTAGGTGCCGTTGTTTTGTTTGGGGGAATTGGATTAGCTGTTGACTGTTTGATTTATGGGGTTCTGCTTGCCGGATGGATATGCTTTGTTTTGCTGCTTCTTGGAAGGCTGGGACGAAGGGACAAGCTTCCGCTGGCTCCTTTTTTTCTGCTGGGATACATATGCGCACTTCTTTTTGGCAGTTTTTGGCCGTAGGCAGAGAAGTGACAGCATTTCACGCTGATACAAGCCTGCTGTTTGCCTGAATAAGATGCCTTACGCAGACAGTCAGACACGGAATATCGAATATGAGGAGAAGGGAGGCGCTGAGGAGTGCTGAAAATCGGGGATGTCATCGAAGGAAAGTATAAAATCCTGGATCAGATTGGCCGGGGCGGCATGAGCGTTGTTTATTTGGCCCTCAATGAAAAGGCCAATAAGACCTGGGCGATCAAGGAGGTGCAAAAGGAAGCGGGCGGCAGTGCGGAATTTGTCCGTGAGCGTTTGCTGGCGGAAACAGAGCTTTTAAAGCGTCTGCGCCATCCCAGGCTTCCGGCGATTGTGGACGTAATAGAGGAGAGGGGAAGCCTGCTGATTGTGATGGATTATATTGAGGGACATTCTCTTAAGGAGGTTTTGGATCAGGAGGGAGCCAAGTCTCAGGAGCAGGTGCTTTTATGGGGAAAGCAGCTCTGTGAGGTATTGCGCTATCTGCATGAGCAGGAGCCGCCTATCATTTACCGCGATATGAAGCCTTCCAATATTATGCTTCAACCGGACGGAGGTATCAAGCTCATTGATTTCGGAACAGCCAGGGAGGTACGGGATTCTTATGCGCGGGATGATACGATTTGCCTTGGGACTCCGGGGTATGCGGCGCCGGAGCAGTGGGGAGGCTGCGGCCAGTCAGATCCGCGGACTGATATCTACTGTCTGGGAGCTACTCTTTATCAGCTGGTTACCGGACGGGATCCGGGGGAAGATCCTTATGGAATGTACCCGATTCGCCATTGGAATCATGAATTATCGGCCGGGTTGGAGGAGATTTTAGAAAAATGTACCCAAAGAGATCCAAACGCCCGGTTCCAAAGCTGTCAAGAACTTCTCTATGCTCTGGAACATTATGAGGAAATGGCTCTTTGTTGGCGAAGAAAGCAGAAAAGACGGCTGTCTCTCTTTTCGGTTATGGCACTCGTATCCCTGCTATGCTTTTTCGGAGCATTTTATGCGCGGTATAGGGAAATGTATCTGGAAAAGGACACCTATCAGGCATGGATGGAGCGGATTGCCTCATCCATCGTCCGGGAGGAAAAAATAGAAGCCTGTGAAGGGGCAATCCGCTTGAATCCTGGTCGGGAGGAAGGGTATCTGGCTCTGTTGAGCCAGGTGTTTTTGACGGTGGAAGAAGACGGCATGGTCTGCTTTACCAAAGAAGAGGATGAGCGGCTTCGGGCGATTTTCAATCAAAGAGCAGAGGATGGAAAAACCTGTGAAATGCATTTGAAGAAAAACAGGAAGGGATATGAGCGGGTGGCTTATGAGCTTGGTCTGGCCTATTACTACGATTATGAGGGAGAGGGGAACAAGGGATACGGAGTAAAATGGCTGAACATTGCGGCTGAGGGCAATACCCTTCCGGACGCCTGCCGGGAACGGGCCTTGCGCCTTGGCACGATTGGGGCGTATTACAGCCAGATTGGGCAGGTGAACAGAGCCGGGGATGCGAAGGTATCCTATGCGGATTATTGGAGGGATCTGACGGCCCTTGCTTCCGGTAATCTGGTCCGGCTTGACAATGCGGTGACAGCCCTTCGCACATACCAGGAATTGGCGGCTCAGATTCACGGACGCGCCCTGGAATTTCGGCAGGCGGGAATCTCAAAGGACGAGATGGAGGAAGAGCTTCGAAAGATCCGGCAGCATTTGGAGGAGGATTTTTTGGATGTGAACTGGGATGTACCGGGGCTGGAAGAAATGCGGGACAGGCTTGTATTTCTTCTTGAAGAGTCCGGGAGACAGCTGGATATGGTTTATGGGGACGGAGCGGAAGGAGAAGAGCAGGGAAATTGAAATATTGTTTTAGTTACGGAATTGAAAATAGACGTAAAGAGAAAGGAGAGAACTATGGAGTATGCGGAACAGATGTTGGAAGTGTATCATAAGGCGTGGATTTTTTTCATAATAACAGCAGTAGTTTTATTGGTAATAACTATGGTAATGTTCTTTGGATTTCGGATTCCGGAGATAATGCGTAAACGAAGGTGGATTCTGCTTTTGGCCTGTGCACTGACCTTGAAAGGCGCCGGGGGCATTTTAAGCATGGAGCTGTGGACGGAGGCGGCGCCGATACAGGAGGGAGAATCAGAACTTCCGGAGGAACCGGAAGAAACTGCGCCGCCGGAGGTTTTATTTGTATGGCGGGATGAACAGGGAAGAGAGCTTGAGCAGGAAGCATACTATCAGACAGGGGCGGAGCTGCTTTTGGAACTGACCATACGGGAAGAAAATTTGGATGTGCAGGCGACAAGAATCTATCTGGAGGCGCGAAATGCATCGGGAAAGCTTTCGGAACTTCCGGAGGTCCGGGAGATACACGGTAAAACCTGGGCTGATTTAAGGGAAAAGGCAGGGGTGGAAGCACCGGGAGGAGAAGAGGACAGAGATAAAGAGGATATAAATAAAGAGGATATAGATAAAGAGGATATAGATAAAGAGGAAGAGCAGAATCAGAAAGAGGAATACGATTTAGCTCAGGAAAATGAGGAAGATAAAATCTCGCAGGAAGAACCGGAAAAAGAATATTTTTTAGAAGGAAGAGGAGAAAATTATGAGCTTAGAGAAGAACCGGGGATTTTCTGCCTGACTATCCATCTGAAAACGGAAGCCCTCTACCAAGTATCTGCTCAGATACAGGACACGTCCGGAAATGTTCCGGAGGGGAGTAATGAGGGATATATAAGCCTGGGAGGCTTCTGTCTGGACCGGACGGAGCCTGTTATCTCTCAGGAGGAAGGGATTGTTCTCGAATCCGAGTGCCAGACCTTTTGGGAAAAGTTAATCAATCAAATCACTTTCGGTTATTTCTGCCAGCCGGATTTGACCGTAAAGATCCGGGCGGAGGATTCTGTCAGCGGTATTGGAGTAATCACTTATATCTGTCAGGGAACAGGCGGAGAGGAAGAACCGGAGCCTGTCATGATAACCGGCACGGCGCAGCCGGGAGACGGTCTTATTTATGAAGAAAACGGTACAAAAGCCAGCACGGTTATTTCTCTGCCTTATTCCTTCCAAGGGACAGTCCGCGCCCGGGCCGGGGATAGAGCCGGAAGTCTTATGGAAAGCTGGACAGAGACAAAAGGGATACTGATTGAGAGTGCAAAGATGCACGAAAAATCATCTTATGCGGAAGTCTTTGTGGAGGGAACACCCGGCGGGAGAAATCACTTTTACCGGGAGGATGTGCAGATAAGATTTGTGGCGGAGGATACTTTTTCCGGAATCCGTTCGGTCCGGATTCAGGCAGGAAATCAGAAGGAGGAGCATAGCTTTGAAGAAGAGGGAGAGGAAATCACGTGGACGTGGGGGCATATTCTGACAATTCCGGCCTCGGAAAATAATCAAAATGAAATCCCTGTTTCCGGCGGCCTGACGGACTTTGCAGGCCATACCACGAAGCTTCAGGAAGTTCCGGTGATTCACATTGATACCAGTCCTCCGAAGGTAGAAGTGGAATGGCTGAACCAGGATGTGCGAAATGATACATATTATAAAGCAGATCAGACGGCACATATTACGATTCGGGAGCGGAATTTTGTTCCGGATCAAGTGCAGCTTGATCTGACAGGGATGGAAAATCCTCTCTTATCCTGGACACATCGGCCGGGGAAGGGATGCGGCGGTTCTTCTGACCCCGGGAATTGGGAGCACAGCGATGACTGTGCCTGGATCGCGGATCTGGTATTTGATAAGGACGGGGAATATTCCTTCGGCATTTCATGCCAGGATGCTGCCGGAAACAGAGGGGGCTATGAAGACACCGTTTCCTTTGTCATTGATAAAACGCCGCCGGTATTGCTGGTACATTGGGACAGCGCCGAACCCCAAAATAACTGTTATTATGCCCGGGAACGCAGTGCCGTTGTGGAAATAAGGGAACGGAATCTCTCTTTGGAAGATTTGAAAACATCCGTACAAGCGGTTGACAGAGGGGAAGAAATCATTCCTCCGAAGCTTGGTCCGCTGCGGCGGTGGGAGGAAGAAAGCTTCCGGGCCGGGATCACTTTTTCAGAGGACGGCAGATACCATATGGAACTTCAATGTACGGATTTGGCCGGAAATGAAGCGCAGGTATACCATTCGGAAGAATTTGTTATCGACCAAACCCCTCCGGAGCTTATCTTTGAGGGTGTAGCTGACTGCTCCGCCAACCGGGGAACCGTTGCGCCCAGACTGCGGGCTGCGGACACCAATTTTGACCCGGATAAAACCCAGGTAAGCTTTACGGGCAGCAATGGAACAGGGCAGCTTCCGGCCTGGGCGAAAAGCAGTGGGGAAGAGGGCTTTCACATACTCTGGGGAGATTTTGAACAGCTGCCTGAAAATGATGATCTCTATCGAATCAAGGCAACGGCAGGAGATTTGGCCGGAAATGTCACAGAGGCGGAGCTTACGTTTTCCGTAAACCGTTTCGGATCGGCTTATGAACTGGAGGAGAATACCGCGCTTCTGGCAGGACCGGGAGGGCTGCGCTATGCATCGGAAGAGCCGGAGCTTATGATTACCGAATACAATCCGGATTTCCTGGATTATTATCAAGTGACAAGCAGCCGGGAGGGCGAGATCCGGGAGCTTAGGGAGGGCCGGGACTATCAAGTGGAAAAGACAGGAACAAAGGATACCTGGAAAACCTACCGTTATCGAATTGGAAAGGAAAATTTTGAAAAAGAAGGCATTTATCTGGTGACCCTATACTCGGAGGATCAGGCAAAGAATACTTCTATAGTAAACGACGTTAATTCTTTCCGTTTGACTCTAGGAAAAAGAGCATAAAGTAGCAAGCTTGTCATTGGGCTTCTTAAAAGTTGAAAACCAATTATCAA
>CAJTDE010000058.1 GCA_910574835.1 Clostridia bacterium
CTTTTTCTATTCACTTAACAGATGAAATGCAATAAACAGCTTAAATACGGTAACTATGTGGCTTTCGGCCACTTTCATGGCACAGCCGTGAATAATTCAGGTTTATTATATTTATTATTTTTATTATTTTTAGTTAATTGATGCTTAAACCGGCACTGGCATATCCTGCGACTGTGTTGATCAATGACAATCCGCTGGCTGTTGCTGAAAATACCAGCATCAGCCGCGTTTGAGCTGTTACCGGAATATTAAGTCCCGTAAGTGCGCCGTTTAATAAGGTTCCGATGGAGATTGCTCCGGAAAGCCCCGGTGACAGGCTAATCAGGGTTCCGGGTATGGGTGAAAATATATTATCCGGCGTTGGCGACTGATAAATCTGTGCATTTACCGTCACAGTGGAACCCACCAGGGACAATGCTGCCGTTGTGCTGAAAAACGCACTGAATGAAGTAATAATGCCGGCTCGCGGAACCTGGAAGGCAAAGTTAGATAGTGTTCCGCTGGCGTTGGTGATATTGATTGTAGAACCCAGCAGTGTTAGGCCCGGTGCGCTGCTTCCGAAGCCTACAAAGGCAGGCAGACCCGCAAGACCTCCGGCGATTGTCGTCAAAGAGACGGGAAGACCGGAGGCAAAGGGAATAATCGCTCCGGTGCCGGCGGCACCTGTTGGACCAGTGGCTCCGGTCGCTCCAGTGGCTCCTGTGGCTCCATCTGCTCCAGTGGCTCCATCTGCTCCGGTGGCTCCTGTGGCTCCGGTTGCTCCCGTGGCTCCTGTGGCTCCTGCTACTCCATCTGCTCCAGTAGCTCCCGTGGCTCCTGTGGCTCCGGTTGCTCCATCTGCTCCAGTAGCTCCTGTGGCTCCGGTTGCTCCTGCTGCTCCTGTGGCTCCGGTTGCTCCATCTGCTCCTGTGGCTCCATCTGCTCCAGTAGCTCCCGTGGCTCCTGTGGCTCCGGTAGCTCCTGTGGCTCCGGTGGCTCCTGCTGCTCCATCTGCTCCTGTGGCTCCGGTTGCTCCGGTTGCTCCATCTGCTCCAGTAGCTCCATCTGCTCCGGTGGCTCCAGTAGCTCCATTTGCTCCTGTGGCTCCTGTGGCTCCAGTAGCTCCATTTGCTCCTGTGGCTCCGGTCGGGCCGGTGGCTCCCGTAGGACCTTCATCACCCGGACAGCCTTTCGGACCCTGGGGTCCAACGGGGCCTGTTACACCCTGGATTCCCTGCGGACCGGTCACGCCCTGAGGACCCATAGAGCCTGTCGGACCGGTTGGGCCGGTTGGACCGGGAATACCTCTCGGACCCTGGGGACCCATATCTCCCTGCGGGCCTATCGGACCCACATCTCCTTTTGGTCCCGCCGGACCCTGAGGGCCGGCATCACCCTTAGGGCCTTCACAGCCCGGATCTCCTTTCGGACCAATATCTCCGCGAACTCCCTGGATACCTTGAATCCCCTGAGGGCCTGCGTAACCTCTCGGGCCTGCATACCCTCTGGGACCTGTATTTCCCGTAGGTCCTACCGGACCTGTATTTCCTCTGGGGCCTCTTGCGCCGGGAGCGCCGGGAATCCCCTGAAGCCCCATAGGACCGGGATCTCCCTTGTCGCCCTTAGGACCCGGACAGCCGGTATCACCCTGGATTCCCTGGGGACCTACAGGACCCTGATCTCCTTTCGGCCCCGCCGGACCTCGCTCGCAGCAGGGCTGATTGCATTGATTCTGACAGCAGTTACATAAATTATTTTGATTCATATGAAACACATCCTTCATACTTATTTGAAAAAGATACCAAGAAAATATCCCTTTCTACAAATATCTTATGTAACCCTGAAACAATTGCTACTTTTTGTCGAATAAAATACCTTAAACTTAAAGTCTTTCAATTTTTTCGAATAAAAGACCAAATGTTTAAAATCTATCAAAATACTGCTTATTGTAAAGATATGCCTTAGAATATGGCTTACAGGCTCCGGCTCTCTCATTGTATTCTTTTGCCTTCTGCCGGTCCCCCAGTTTGTCATAGCATACGCATAACTGCAAGAGAGGGATATAATCATAGCAGTCCGGCAGAACAAACCCTTCGGAATATTCATTTTTAGGTATCTCCAGTGCAGTCTCATACCAATAAATCGCATGATAAAAGCTTCCGTGCTCCAAAAAATATTTTCCAATCTCACAGCACAGTTCCGCCCTGGGCAAGTCAAAGCTCATGCTGCGTAAAAGCGTAAGCAGAGCAGACTCTTCCTGCCCAAGCTTCTCATAACACCTGGCACAGATAGAGCAGGCTTCTATTTTATTTTCAATCCACCCCTCTTCTGAGAGCAGAAATTCTTCAAATACGGAGACAGCCTCTTTGTACTCCTGATGATAATACAGCTCCCGTCCATAGTAATATTGCTGCCGCGGTTCCAAATGCTTTCCCTCTGCCAGCAGCTTTTGATATATTTTTAAATTTCGGTCAGGCGATCCCGAACCTATTTTTCTGTGGCAGATTCCGATATCTGAATACAAGATCCTGCCGCTTGGCGGAATCACTTCATGTACCGCGCCGCTCCAGCGAAATTGACTACAGTTTCGAATCCATCGTTCCCGATAGTACGAAAAGGACGGCTTACCGGCTTCGTCAAATGCCGTGTGGTATTTCATCATTACCATATCCGTATCCGGCGTCAGGGACTGCTTTAGCTTAAGAAATTTATCCTTTTCTTTCTCCTCCAGAATATCATCGGCATCTATCCACATGCAGTAGTCCATAGCCGCTTTGGAAAAGGAATAGTTTCTGGCATCGGAAAAATCCTCCTTCCACGGGTACGTGTATACCTTCTCCGTATAGTCAGATGCTATTTCTACTGTTCTGTCTGTTGAACCGGTATCTACAATTATAATTTCCTCTACAAGCTCCGCCACACTGTCAAGGCAGCGTGCGAGATGCCTTTCTTCATTTTTCACAATCATGCAAAGGCTTATTGTTGACATTTTATACTTCCTCCTCTCTTCGCATTATTGCCGGAAGAGCTTTTCTATGCTCAGATTCATGTTGATTTTGGGTGCTTCCTCTGAAGAACGCCATTCAAAAGACAGCGTGGAGCCGAAGGGTATTTCTATGATGAAATGTCTTGATATGGTCAGTATTTCCTTCCGTCTTGCTGCCTCTGCGTATGTGGTATATTGGGTTTGCTTATTATCATTAAAGATTGGCGTCAGCTCTATAAAGCCATGCCTTTTTGTTTCCGCTGAGATATAATAGCTGATGGCATAGAAGCCCGGGGTCAGTACTGCGGAATCGTCATTGCAAAGAGATATGTTTTGGGTGATATCCGTTATATCCGGCTTGAGCGGCAGGGTGGTATTTTCTGACATGGTTAGCTCCCGGCCTGCGAATGATGCAAATATACTGTTTTGCGGATAGCCGGACGGTCCCGCGGGACCGCGTGCGCCTGGTTCTCCCTTTGGTCCCATTGGACCGGTGACTCCCTGGGGACCTTGCGGACCTGTTACTCCCTGGGGGCCGGTTTCGCCGCGCTCACCGGGGCTGCCCGGCGGACCGGGTTCTCCTCTTGGTCCCATTGGGCCAGGTTCCGCATATATCAAAGGCGATGTAGGAGGGGCTTGTATTTTTGTTCCTACAGAGCTTATTGGTTCGGATTGATTTTGGTTGGGATCATTGTGTTCTTTTGGTTCTATTGTACCCGTTTGCTGAGACGGAACTGATGCGGCCGGGTTTGTCTGATTTGCTAAATTAGGGGATAGCTGGGGGCGCCCTTGATTATAATTTCTGTTGGGCGTTCTCATGCCAAACAGGTTTGGCGGGTTAAACATCCAGTTTCTGTTATAGTTATTCAATTGAAACCACCTCATTTATGATTTATATTGCTTGATGATGCATTTATCATAATAAATTATATGCGGGGGAAATAAATTCGTACGGGATACTTGCGCGTGATTAGTCCGTTCACAAAGCAGACATTTCTATGTGATTTCTATGAAAATTCTTTAATCTACAACAAAAGCCAAGATATTAATTTTTAACATCTTGGCTTCGTTACATTTTATTTTACCATTTTCAGAGTAATTGCATTTAAGCTCGAAATTTATTCCAACCATACGATTTGCTTTTGCATTGCCTCTAATTGTATATACTTGGCTGCTTTTTAAATTGGAAGACTCTCCCTCGCACAAAGTGCTCTCCACCCCGATGAGGGCAAGTTTTTTATTACGAAATTTTTCACTTTTTTGAGAGTCAAGTGTCTGCAAAACTGTATAACTTTCTATTTTTTTAATCCAATCTCCATCAGTTCTGCCGCGACCGATACGGATTTTATTCGCATCAGATTATCCCATGCGTCTTCCCTGCCAAGCAGATTCATTCCTCCATGCCATACAAGGTCATCGTCTATAATTGCAAAATGTTCAATAACCTCATCCTTTGCAATGACATGAATGCCGTTTTCCTGCATTTCTTTCATCAGCCTTTGGCAAAATTCCGGACTTCCATAAGATAGATTCTGCGGCTCTGTTGTTATAACTGTCACATCTACTCCATATTCCTGCCTCAATTTCACAAGATAAATGAAGCGTTCTACCTTATCCTGGGTAAGCTCCGGGCTGGATACAACAATCCTCTTTTGTGCTTCAACAATGTCTCTCTCAAATATATCCATATAATTTCCAGAATCATAAATAGCATTTGCTGTCTGTTTTGAAAGAACGCTATTTGTCATCAATTGAAAGCCTGTACGTTTATAGGTGCGCAGACGCTTTGCATACATATTGTCAAAATCACGAATATGGGAATCCACATAATCATAAACAATGACTTCTGTTTTTCCATCATAATCACGATTTAATCTTCCTATATACTGCTCAAGCCTGCTTGAAAAGGATACCGGTGCTGCCAGCATCAGAGTATCCAGTCTGGGATAGTCAAACCCTTCGCCGATTTTCTGACCTGTTGCAACCAGAATCATGCTTTGATCCTTTGGCACTTCTTTTAGTCTTCTTCGCACTTCCCGGTTTTCCTTATCACTGTTATCGCCATATAGGATAAAGACATTATCCGCATCCTCCTGTAAATGATCATACAGATATTTTGCCTGTTCTTTGTATCTTGTCAATATTACCGGCGTTCTTCCCTCTTTCACGCAGGCCCTTGTATCTTCAAGAATCATCTCATTTCTGGCGGAATCCGTGCTAATCAATGCATAAGCTCCATTAATATCTGTTTTGCTTTTGTTTGTGTCAATTACTCTTGTATACCTTGGATATACATAATGGCCAATTCCCTGCTCGGCTGCCCGTTCTTTTGCAGTATAGCTATGTCTTATGGGTCCTAAAAGCATAAAAATGATTTTTTCCAGATGATCTCCCCTTTTGGGTGTTGCGGATACTCCATAAATATATCTGGCATTCACTTTCTGCATAACTTCAATGGATGTGTTGGAACCGCAGTGATGGCACTCATCCATTAGAACCATACCATAAGAATTGATAAACTCATTGAATTTTCCCTTACTATATATGGAACCAATCATAGCCACATCGATAATGCCTGTTAAAGTATTCTTATTACCATGCAAAATTCCAATGACACTGTTCCTGCGTTTTTCCCGGCCGCTTTTTGTTTTATAAATGGGCGGCTCTTCATCTATAATCAAAAATTTATTCAGTTCGTCCACCCACTGCTCTAGTAAATCTTTACTTTGAAGCAAAATAAGCGTATTCACTTTTCGTTCTGCGATAAGATAGCTGCAGACCACAGTTTTTCCAAATGCGGTAGCCGCACTGAGAACTCCATGATCAAATGCAAGCAAACGCTGTGCCGCCAGATCCTGCTGAGTCTTCAAATCACCGTTAAAAGCAACTCTGATAGGTCTCCCCTTTTCCCTGTGATCTATAATTTCATACTCAATGCCGGCTTCTTTACAGGAAGCGCAAAGGTTATCACGAAGGCCTCTGGGAATACGAATATAACCGTCTATATCTTTGCCCATATATATGGCGTTAAAATTATAATAATTGGAATATCCGAGTCTCTTATTTTTGTAAAATATGGGATTGTCAAAGGCCGCCATACTTCGGATCTGATTCTGCAATCGCGGCATCAGATTTAATGTATCAACATATATGCCGTCTCCAAGAACAATGTGCATCTTCCCAACCACATCTGACTTTACAAAACCGTCTTTTTTCTTCCACGGTTTTGGACGGCTTTGCAAAGCCTCAAGGGAAACAATCCCTTTCTTTTCCGCAAGCTCTGTCTGCCATTTTTTCATATGCTCTTCTATATCTTCTAATGACAGCTTTTCCGTATGATTTAACAAAATATCCCACTGATCCGGATAAGCATTCCAATTTTTGTCAACAAATGCACTGTTTCCGCTTTTCAATGCCTGTCCCTGTAACGGCAAAGCTATTAAATTCCCTATACTGCTTGCGACATCCTGTGATGGGTACATGCGATCGTAATAATGAAAGGATTTTAAATTAATCGATGCGGAGCCTTTATCCAGCAAAAGAAAGCCGAAATTTCTTGCCAGAGATGCCGGTACAGGTTTTTTGAAAAAAATCCATACATGTGCTCCTCTGCCTGATCTTGACCTCTCCACTAATGGTGTTATGCCGTTGCTTTCACATATGCGCCTTAAGGCATCGACCTCTTCATGCCATTCCTCATCATCATTGGCAAAATCCGTTTTTTCAGCGCCTTTTTCATGGTTGTCAAAATCAAAAACAAGAAAGCGGCATGTACCATCCGGAAGCAGCGGATAGATGCCCAAGACATCCGCGCCATCTTCTCTGCTGCCAAGAAGATGCTCTATGATTTTTCTGGGCTCCAGTTTCGTCCACTCTCTATGCCCGCAGGCTTCACAGTTAATTTTTTCACCACGCTGTTTGGGGCATATTCGCTCCTTCCATCTATGATTGCATTGTGGAAAGTATCCGCCTTTTGTGCCTCTTTTCGCATATACGTCCGTCCTACCCCAAAACATTGCAAAATACTTATTTACCAGATCTTCCGTAATATATTTACTTAGGATGCGTTCGCCCTGATCCGGATCATACTCTTCATTTGTTTCAATCTTTTCTTCAAATAGATTTTCTGATTCATATGCAATGTTTGCCTTTTCCAGCTGTATTTTCAATCTTTTGTTTTCGTCCTGAAGATCTCGTATCAGCTTTCGGAGTGAATCCAAATTGTATGCTTCTATGTTCATTTTCTATATTGCCTTTCTTGCTGTTTTATGTTTATTTTAAACACAATTTTTCCGGCATCATAAATTACTATTATTTAGTATAATAACAAAAATATCCTCTTCTGCCAAACAGATGCTCAAAATTCATCTGCCTTTTTAAAGAGGATATTTCGCAAAAAGTAATTCGTTTATATTGTTAGTAAAGCATCAATTTCTTCAAAATCCAAAATACATTTCTCTCAATTTTTTATTCGCCATTACGCTTAAGTATCTCTTCATCGCCAACCGCCCTGCGTTATGCGTAACATTTTTGCTTGTGGTATCCCACCAGTGCTTTGCATGTTCAATAATCTTCCCTGCCTCTTTATTCTCCTCCGCCAGCTTTTCAAGCAGTCTTACCGCCGCAATATACCGCCTGTCCGAGCTGTTCTGCAAAAATTCATAAAACATACTGTGAAAAGAAAAAACTCTTTTATAAAAATCATTGATTTCTTCCAGAAGCCCGATTAAATCCCTCAGAAATCTCTCCTGGTCCTGACTCTCCCCTTCCAGCTCCTCCACAATCTTCTTATGCCGCTGTGACAGCTTTCGCAGCCACTCATCCATCTTTTCTGACAAAACTACTTCCTCGGATCCGTTCCACCAGAACGCACGGTCATCATCAGAAATATAATAGTTTGGCTGTCCCTTCAATTCCTCCGGTGTATTCCAGAAAGCAAACACCCCGTCCTGGCGGAGAAACTCCACAGTTGTAAGCTCTTCAACCGGTTCTTCTATGGCTGCTTTTCTCTCTTCCATCAATTTATCAGATGCATACTGCGGCAGGACAGCATCTTTATAAGCCCTTTTATGTAAGTCCTTCCAAATAAGCCAGAAGTTCTCTTTTTGAATCTCGGACGCCAAATATACAAGCATATGCGCCGGGAGCGTCAATGATATCTGCGCAATGGCGCCTATATCTCCTTCCCGCATTCTCTCCCTTTGAGCTCGGCTGCATACGGCCAGTTCCCAGATATTTCGGTCCGGGTTTTCTTCCGCTTCTTTTCTTCTGTCAAAATACTGCTTCAGTAATTCTCTGCACCGATATATCATTTCCGGATACGAACCCGGCGCAATCTCCTCTTTTTGTAGACTTTCGGTTCCCTTTGTAATATAGAAGATATCTGCCAGCTCCGTTCCTCCAAGCCCCTGGTAAAGCGGTAATGGAATTGTATCCATGACATCATAGGATTTTGACGGATTATCAAAATCGTATTCCATTTGGCTCAGACAATATTTTTCAAAATACTCCCATAAACAGAATCTTTTTTTCAAAGAAAAATCTGTCCCCAATACATGATTGAGCCACCCAATATAAGGACTTGCTTCCACAATCTCTCCATTTATCTCGGCATACCCGATACCGTCATCATAAAGCTCATACAAAACATGAACTGCAGTCACTACATCACAAAATTCTCTTCCGCCGATTTTCCCGCAGAAGAAGTCGGCGCTCTCACTCTCATATCCCGCACTCTCCCAAGCGTCATCCTCAAAATAATTGAAATGAAAATACGCCTTTCCTTTCTCGCCAATCTCCACAGGCTTTATAAGCGTAATCTCCTTCCCATACATGCAAACCTTATCAAGCTGCATCATACCGCCGTAATTAAGAAGCTTTAACAGATTTTTTGTAAATTCTTTCTTTTTCTTATCGGAAATACTCATACTTCCGGTATAACCTCCAAATGTACCCATGCTTTCTCCCTTCCAGCACACCATTGCAGTATTTAAAATCCTAACAGCTCAAATCTCTTTCTGCGGTTTCCTAACAGAGAAGCATACCCGCTTATCTGTGTTCTGTCCTCTCTGACGCATACCCTTCTCACAATCCATTCCTTCACTTGCCTCTTGGTCAGCTCCGGAAAATATTCTGTCTCCTCATCCATAAGCCTTCTGAAGATTAACAGGCACTTCTGATATGGGAGCTCAGCACAATGCCCTATGAATTCCCTTACCATTTCCCTGTCCGCATAACGGCAGCCCCAGATATTCTCCATCTCCCAGAGAATATCTGCCAGGTACGCTT
The DNA here is from genome assembly GCA_910574835.1 of Clostridia bacterium. Lineage (GTDB taxonomy): Bacteria > Bacillota > Clostridia > Lachnospirales > Lachnospiraceae > Laedolimicola. The sequence goes on from CAJTDE010000058.1 coordinate 9,254, forward strand.
CCCCATCCATATTCCTCACCTCGGATTCGTCTATTTTTGCAAAATTCTCTTTCCATTCCTCCAGATTCATCTGCATATCATTTGATAGATACAAATCCTGCGTGTCCCAAAATTCAAGGAATTCGTCCTCGTTGTCACGGAGGATCGCCTCATAAAATATTCGCTTTTTCTCCGGCTCTTTTTCTTCCGTTTCCTTCGCAGCTTCTTTCTGTGCCTCTTTCTTCTCTCTCGTTTCGATATCCTCATACCCTGTTATCTTCAAGGAGAACCATACCTCCCAGAACTCCTTTTGAAGAGCCCACGCATAGGCAGTCACAATGCAGGGCGGAAGATCATAAAGGGAAGCCTTTGCAATGCTGCCAAAATCATCCTCCCTCCGAGCAAGACATTCCCTTTCCGGCAGCTTCTTTTCCAACAGGTCTTTTAGAAATTCTCTTACCTTTTCTTCCTCTTCTCTCTCCAACAAGCCGCACAGAAGCTCATATACATAATACACTCTCTGCATCATGCCGGCTTCTTTAAGCTCCGACTTCTCTCCGTCAAAAAGCTTCTCCGGCTTATACGGAGACTTGTAAGAACAGGCCATGCATCCCGCAAACTGAGCCAATTCCATTTTTCCGTAGCCGAAGGGAAATTTGTCCCAGATACTTTCAGCATCTATGTCCTCATATTTTCCGGTAGATTTGAGGAACAACAGCATATTCCATGCTTTTTCCCGATTTGGAAAGGTCAGCTTAATACCTGCCGTCCGCTCTATCATCAGCGCATAGCCATAGACACTGATTACCTGATCTTTCCTCATCAGGCAGCAAGGCTCTGTTGAATATGCCTCCTGCATTGTCATGATAAGATTCATGACAATGCCAAACTCTTCATACCCCCTATCTTCCGCATGAAGCTCGCAGGTATTCATATCATAAGTAGAAATCTCCCTCTTCCGTCTCTCAAAAACAGAATAGTCAAAGCTTAGGATTCCCCTGTCATCCGGCTCCGGTTCATGGACAACCGTGCATATTTTCCCGGCTATTTCTATCTCTTCCAGCTTTCGGATTCCACATAGCCGGAAAAGCTTCCGCACATTTTCATTAAACTCCGCTCTTCGTCCTTCCGGAATACTGACTTTTCCCTCAATCCAATATCCGTTGTCCATAATCTTTCCTCCCTGCCATTTCCAATTATAAAAAACCCTTAAAATTATCCGATGCGTCTAAGATTTCCTTAATTCTCCAGATGGCGTAAGGGTATCTTATAGAATAATTTTAAGGGTTTTGCCGGATGTTTGTCATTAAACTATAAGTTTAATTTTATGCAGCGTTTAATTTTACAGCCTTTTTATAGTATGTACACATTCGAATATAAAACGGCCCCGTCAAGGCTTGTACAGGATACTTCTTACTTCCTATAATTATCGAATCCATAGGGAGCCCAAATAGTGCTGATAAGGCATAGAGGTTGTCTATCGTCGGCATACTCTGCCCGTTCAGCCAGTGATAGATGCTCTGTACGCTGGCTAAATTCAAATACCTGCGTATGTCCTTTACTGTCAGCCTTCTCTCATCCATAAGCTGCCGTATGCGAATTCCGGTCGCTTTCATATCAATTGTTGGATACATTTCGCTGCTCCTTTCCATGACTTACCCACACACTATCTCTGATTGCCGCATTACAAAAACATTGCCATATGAATCGGCAAATGAATCACATTTTCTTTTTTCAAATAATCTTTTCCATTATGCAGCTGTGCGAGTGCTGCCATACTATGGTAAGGAATTCCAGAAGTACCAGAGTCAAAGTCCGCAGAAAATCCGTTATCATCTGGGAGAAAAGATTCGCATGAACATAATAATTCACAGTTTGGGACAGACCATCGAAACCATAAAAAATACTCATATCTTTAGAGTACCACTTGATTCCAGTTTCAATGGAATTAATTCCCTCTCCTGATTGTCTGCCATTTTATGAAAATCATTAATCTTATAGCTTTTTCCCGCATCCCTTTCATCTTCCTGACAAAATTCTTCAACAGTAAAATCACGAATCGCTTCACCAAAGGATGCGAAATACCGGACTACATTTCCCAGTACTTCTTTGCTGTCTATAAAATCTTCCGGAAACACTCTTGATCGGAAGTAATCTTCTGCCGGATCACCAAAGTCAAGATATCGTTATTCAGGAACCAGTCTCTTACTAAAACTCCAAACTATCCGCATTGAGAAGGAAATATTTCATCCCCATAATCACAAATCCCTCATCACTTCTCCACGGCTTTTTTGTACCATTCACGATAACAATCTTCTTGAATGAATCTGGAATATTTCGAAGTGAATTAAGCTCTTGTATCTGCTTTTCCTCAGAAGCCATATCATAAGCTACCTGAATGTAATATCTCTGACTGCTCTGATTTACTACAAAATCAACCTCCAACTGCTTACGAATGGTTTTTCCTTCGCTACTCTTTGCATACACTTCTACAATACCAACATCCACATTATAACCTCGTACAAGTAACTCATTATAAACAATGTTCTCCATAATATGAGTAGGCTCCTGTTGTCTAAAGTTCAATCTGGCATTTCTAAGTCCTACATCCGTAAAGTAATACTTCAGATTTGCACCCACATATTTTCTACCTTTAATATCGTATCGACTGGCTTTAGAGATCAGAAAACTTTGTGTTAAATAATCAATATGGTTGGAAATAGTTTTGTTACTATAATTGATACCACATTCTGATTTGAATGTATGCGATATTTTCGTCGGATTTGTAGGCGCTCCTATGGCAGAAGCAAGTATATCCACTAAAGTTCCAATCTCATCCACATTCTGAATCTTATTTCGCTCAACTACATCCTTGAGATAAACATTTGCAAAAATATTTTTCAGATACTCTGCCTTTTGACGTTCCACTGAAAATTGTACCACTTGCGGAAGTCCGCCATATATCATATACTCATTCCACGCATCATCATAATCCCTGTCAAAAACTGCGTAAAATTCAGCAAAGGACAAAGGATAAATTCTAATTTCATCACCTCTGCCCCTAAACTCAGTTATAATATCGCTGGATAAAAATTTAGAGTTGCTTCCGGTTACATATACATCAATATTACTTATGCGAAGCAGACTGTTCAGTACTTCTTCAAATCTGGGCATAAACTGCACTTCATCCAAAAACAAATAATATTTCTCTTCGTCCTTCATTACATTCTTGATATACTGATAACATCTTTTTGGATCTCTCAACTCCTCATTTTCAATTCCATCTAGTGCTATCTCAATGATGTGGTTACTATCCACTCCACTTTCCAATAAATATTTCTTATATAGCACAAATAACAGGAAAGATTTTCCGCATCTTCTGATTCCCGTAATAATTTTGATCATTCCGTTATCTTTTCTTATTTTCAACTGTTCAAGATAAAAATCTCTTTTAATCTCCATGCTTTCGCTCCTTATTTTTGTGTATTAACACATTTTCAAGTAATATTATCGTATCACTAAATAATTTTTAAGTCAACATCAATTGCCATTTTATGTGTATTTACACAATTTTATGTATCAACAGGCAAACATATGGAAAAAGGATACCTACACATACCAATTAAAGCAGTACAGGAATCCTATTCTTAATTTTAGCATAGCAGAAATTAACCAATCTTCCCCAAAAAGTCTCCCCTAATCCTACATCGGCAGACTGTTTTCGACACACAACGCCCCATACCCCGATTACGTCAAGCTTTTGCCACGAATTTTTTTCACTTTCTTTAAGCAAAAATCGCTAGAATCCGATTAATTTCATAGGGAGTATGGTAGAGTATTGCCAAGTCAGAACAAAATTGATGATGAATTATTGTCAAGCTCTTTTCGGATCAGAAAGATTTTCCTACTCCCCATCGCCAATTCCAAGCAATAGCTTATCAAAATCACTTTGATACAATTTATCCTGCATAATCCTATATTTCTCAAATTCACTCTCGGCAAAGCTTTTAGCAATCTCAGCAGATACTCTTCCCTTATCTTTCAATACTTCTTCTTCATTAAATTCAAGAAATACATCCAACTTTTTTGCCCAATCTTCCATAGTCATGGGAATCTGCCGTCTTGCCTGTCTCTCCGCATAGTCCAAATACATGTTAACAAACTGATTTAAGTCCTGCATTTCCCCTTTTGTCAAATAATTCTTCGCTATGCTGACATCCGCTTTTACTATTTTACCCCTTGGTGCATTCTTCCAAGTAGTCAATCCCATATACTCTTTTCTATGATCTACACGTTCTACAATCACCTCCGCAGCCGTATGACGATGAATGGCATAATGCAGCTTATTCTGGACCATAGCAAAAAAATCCTTTGAAGTTGCCGCTGTAGGAGAATAATCCACCGCTGTTGTATAGATATCTGTTATCTTTTGATAAAATTTCCTCTCGCTTGCACGAATCTCCCTGATTTCATCAAGTAAATGTTCAAAATATTCCTCGTCAAATATCTGTCCGTTTTCAAGACGCTTTTTATCCAACACATACCCCTGAACCGCAAAGGTCTTTAACACCTTTGTCGCCCACTGCCTGAATTGGGTTGCACGAATGGAATTAATTCGATAGCCTACGGAGATAATTGCGTCAAGATTATAAAATTTCATCCTATACTTTTTGCCATCGGAAGCAGTTGCCGAGGATTCCTCGGTAACTGCTTCTGCATCTAGCTCTCCGCTGGCAAAAATATTTTTTAAATGTAAACCAATATTGTCTGTTGAGCAATCAAAAAGCTGTGCCATGCTCTTTTGTGTCAGCCATACATCTTCATCATGTACTCTAACCTCAATGCTGTCTTCATTATTCTGTTTTGTAAATACAAGAAAGTCTGTCGTACTATTTCTGATCTGCATTTTTTTCATCAAAAATCACCTAACCTTATTACACCAACTTATCATTGGCCTTATCTCTTAGTCTATAAAAGTTTCTAACTTCTATTTAGATAACCTCAATTATGCTCTCTGGTAAAAGTTGCTGTATTTCCTCCAAAAATCTTTTTCTTTCTTGAAATCTTGGTGCAAAACCGATTTTTACAGTATCAAATGCCCTCTCAGAAACCGGAACGGCTATTTTGGGGAAAAAATCGGTTTTCATAACTATCCCATCATGAATCTCATATCCATTAGAAAAAATTTCTAACTGTTGTATCCCTATCTTAAGCCTTACTTCCTTTTCGGTCGTCCAATCTTTCTCACGAGGTTTTTTCCCAGGTCTTCTACTAATCCCATGTGTAGACTTAATAATTCCAACTATTTCCGGCGTTAAAGTTCGTCCTTGTGCTCCATTACCATTCATATATCCTATGCCTGATATATTTTTAACAAGTTCATCATCATATATAATCTGGTAAAAATCAAATGAATTAATGTAAAAAGGGTTTGTGAGTTTTCGCTTTTTCTGCTCAGACAATTTTATTTTAAGTGCCTCATCACGGTTTTCCGCAATATATGAAAACTCATCATTCAATTTTAAATTGTCATCACGCATATGGATTGCTTTTCTAAGAAACCAATTTGTTCTTATGCCAATCGTAACTATTCAGAACCACCCTTATTCAAAGATGAAATCAGGATGACCTGAGATTGCATTTCTGATTGCTTCGTAAGCATTGTATCCCTGCTTATGTGCTGTACCAACGTAGGACAT
>CAJTDE010000059.1 GCA_910574835.1 Clostridia bacterium
GCGGCTTCATGAAATCGTTAATGATCCGGCTTGAAAGCAAGGTTGTGAACCGAGACCAGTTAATCTTCGCATTATTGAGGAAGCGATAAACGGTGTTCTTGCAGAATGAACCATCAAATATGCCTGTTTTCCACTGCATATACATGCTTCGATCCGAGAAAATGAGACAGAACAGGTATCGAAACACTTCGATTACCGGAATCCCTTTTGCTTTACCGGCATTACATTTGAAAAGAAGTTTCCCGATTTGGAATTGGGTCATAAAATTTGTGACAGAGCTAGAAATCTCATTTCCGTTTTCAGCATTATATGGTATACTTGACATGGCATAAATCTCCTTGCTGTGTGATTGTTATTCGCAATTCAATTATACCATCAAGTGCAGGTTTGTGCCTTTTTTATGGACTAAAGTATTGATTTTTCAAGGTTCAGCACACCAATCGGTGTGGGAAGTTTGAGTTATTTATTATCCTATGCTTTTGCTTGCCACATTCATATTTGCAATTGGAGAAGAAAATTGCACTTGTTTCGGGAAGTGAATTGTTAGTAAAGTGGGTTTTGCCAAAAACAAGTGGAAGAAAAGCTGGTGTGCAGGTGGTTCTTATAAAATGAATATGGTAAAATTTTATAAGAAACGAGGTAAAGCAATATGGAAAAGAAAATTTATATCACAGAGGAAGAACGGGAAAAGTGCCAGAAGGTGGCTGAAGCATTTGCAGAGTTGTACGAAATGGCGGACATTGTGATAGTTGATGTAGGCAGATACGGTTTTGTAATGCTCAAATATTATACGCCGCCGCATGGCTTTGAGGAAGATGAAACTTTTACGGACAGCAAGGCATTGTTTGAAGCATTATGGCAGGAATGGCTTGACATGAAGCTGTATCTTATCGCAAAGGGTACTCCATTGCTGGAAAAAGGGTATAAGGGTGTATTTGAGAGCCTGTCAGAAGAAAAACAGTCGGAACTTATCGGGCGAAAAACCGTTTTCGCAAGAATGGCGGGAATAGGTCTGTAAAAAGATGTTTCTAACAAAGAAATAGATAGAGAGATGGATTCCGTAGGCGCAGGCATTGTGGGAATGTCGTATAACTGGCTGTGTTTATGGAACTGTGGGAAACCCTGTTTGCAGGATGTGGGAAAGCTGCTTTTGCTTTTCCGCAGGCTGTGAATGGGGTTTTCCATAGTTTCATAGCCAGTTATGCACATTTCCATGATGCAGTCCTTAAACACTTGAAATGATTCGCCTGACCGCATATAATTATATGGCAGAATTTAGAGAAAGGGTGAATGAAGATGTTAGAGTTTATTTCCGCTCCGGAAGCAGCGAAGAAATGGGGCATTTCAGAAAGACGGGTACAATAGCTATGTGAGGAAAACCGCATACCGGGGGTAGCGAAATTTAGTCGTTTATGGCTGATACTAAAGAACGCAGAAAAACCAACAGATGTCCGATTAAAAGCAGAAAGGAAGAAAAAACATGAATAAAGTTTTAATTATAGATGATGATAAAGAACTTTGCGCACTTATGAAAAAATGCGTAGAGCAGGAAAACCTTACTGCGATTGTCGCAGGCGGCGGGATAGAAGGACTGCATGTATTGGAGGAAATCAAAGATACCTGTTCACTTATTATTCTTGATATTATGATGCCCGATTTAGACGGTTTTCAAGTGTTGCAACAAGTACGGCATACAAGCAATGTTCCCATTCTTATGCTTACCGCAAAAAGCGGTGAGGAAGATAAGGTTTCCGGCTTAAGGATGGGGGCAGACGATTATCTGACAAAGCCATTTAGCATTAACGAGCTTATGGCACGTGTAAATTCTCTTATCCGGCGTTTTACATTGCTCAATCCTGTTTCCGGCACAGAAACGGATTGTATGGTATTTCAAGGAATGACGATAGATAACATTAACCGTCTTGTTTTGGTTAATGACATACAAGTGGAACTTACAGGAAAAGAATTTGATCTGCTTTCTTTCCTTGCGGCCAATAAAGGAAAAGTGTTTACAAAAAAGCAGATTTATACCCATGTGTGGGAGGAAGAGTATGCTTTTGATGATAGCAATATCATGTCGTTTATCAGCAAATTACGGAAGAAAATCGAACCAGACCCAGAACACCCTTTTTATATTCTGACTGTCCGGGGCGTTGGTTACCGATTTAACAGGGAGGCATAACATGAGCTTAAATTCATTTTTATTAATTGCTCTCTGTACAGCGCTTTTGGCTGTCCTGTTTTTTATTACGAAACTTAGGCGTGTAAGAGGACAATTATCTATTATTGAAGAAGCCCTTGAAGATATAAAGTCCGGTAATCCGAACCGACGGGTTTTGGCGAGAAAAAGCGATATGACAAAGCGTATTTGCTATGCAATCAATGAAATTGCAGTCAAGAACCAGTCACAGCTTATCCAGCAAAAACAATCGGAGCAGGCATACAAGCGACTTATGACAAGCCTTTCCCATGATGTAAAGACACCATTAGCTTCATTGTTTGGCTACTTGGATGCCGTTGAAAATGGTCTTGTGGCTGGGGAAGAAAAAGAAGCCTATATCCATGTCGCAGTAGAAAAAGCGTGTCACTTAAAACATTTTGTGGAAGCACTATTTGAGTGGGTAAAACTAGACGCTAAAGAACAGGTTTTTCATTTTGAGTTATGTGATTTTAACGAATTGACCCTCATTCCTATACCCGCATTCTTAATAATCTGTTTCAAAATGTGCTTATGCACAGTGGCGGCAATAAATTGACTTTGAAATTATTGGAGAATGAACAGCAAGTAGAAATTATCATTTCAGATAATGGAAAAGGTATTTCCTCCTCTGATATTCCGCATATTTTTGAGAGAATGTATCAATGTGACAGTTCACGTTCTGCCAGGGGCAATGGCTTGGGGCTATCTATTACGACAGAACTTGTAAATGCTCACAATGGGAAAATTAAAGCAGACAGCAATCCCGGAACGGGTGCAACATTTACGATACTATTTCCAAAAGCTCTGTAACAGCACAGGGCTTTTTGTATATTCATTGGAGGAAAACATGAAAAAAGCAAGGTTACGGCAAGGTTTTGGCAAGGTTAATGCTATATAATTAGGGATTGGAAAGGAGGAAAAGGCAATGACAATTATCTTTACTGAGATACTGAAATGGAAACGGAATAAGACAGTTTGGGGTATTTTTATTCTTACTGCTATTTTGGGAGTATTTGCGGTTGAGCGTGCCTGCAGCATATCAAGAAGCAGTCCTCTCATGGATAGCTTTGGTGACTTATACACATTGGCATTTAAGAACCTTACAAGCCTGTTTCTGCCTATTGTGTTGGGGATGTTTGCCACCACCTTGTTCTTTGATGAACAGAAAAACGATACTTTAAAAGGACTTTTGATTATTCCGGTTTCCAAAGCACAGCTTTATTTTTCAAAGATAGCGGTTGTAATCCTTATGTCATTGGGGCTATGCCTGTTTACCTTTGTTATCTGTATCGTTGGCGGCTTAATTGCTGGCGGCTTTACTGATTTGAATACGGAAACAATACTACAGGCGGGGCTATTGTTTTTGGCTGGCGGTGCGCTGATCCCGGTTGCCATGCTCCCAATCATATTTTTAGCAACGCTATCAAAAGGGTACATTTTACCGATTGGGGCTGTATTACTTTATCTTGTGCCTGTTGTGCTTGCCCCGTCCCAGCTCATGGGACTGCACCCCTTGGCGAGTGTTATGGGAATTTATCCCCACATTTCACCTGCCGCTATTGAAATGGTAAACAGTTGGACAGGAAATGCAGTAATAACAGCATCACCGATGACTTGTTCTGTTTCTTTACTGGCTATAGGCATTATTTCGACAATCGTTTCTGTAATTGTTTTACAGAAGAAAACATTTTGAAGAGTTTTTACCAACTATTCAGCAAGCGGAAACTTGTATAACTATGTGATTTAGAAAGACCACGATAATTAAGAAAGTGAGGAAATATTATGTGCAGCTATGTGATTGAAACAAAGCGGTTAACAAAAAAATATGGTGAGCAGACAGCGGTCAATGCTGTTAATATCCATGTAGAAAAAGGGCGGATATACGGACTACTGGGGCGTAATGGAGCTGGCAAAACCACAATAATGAAAATGATTTTGGGATTAACCCCTGTTACTTCCGGGGAAATAGATGTGTTCGGACAAAATATCAAAGGAAAGGAAAAACGGGTATATCCCCGGATTGGGGCTATTATTGAAACACCCGGCTTCTACCCAAACCTGACGGGTACGGAAAACCTTGAAATATTTGCGAAGCTGCGTGGCACTGCTGCCCCCAATGCTGTAAAAAATGCTTTGGATATTGTCGGACTCCCTTACCGGGATAAAAAGCTGTTCAGCAAATACTCTCTTGGAATGAAGCAGCGTCTTGGTATTGCAAATGCTATTTTGCATGATCCGGAGCTGTTGATTTTAGACGAGCCTACGAATGGTCTTGACCCTATCGGCATTGCAGAAGTAAGGGATTTTATTAAAGACTTGAGCACCGAGCGAGGGAAAACAATCCTCATTTCCAGCCATATCCTGTCCGAGATTGCATTGTTGGCTGATGATATTGGCATTATTGACCACGGTGTCTTACTGGAAGAAAACAGCATGGAAACACTGAAAAGAAAAAACAGTAAATATATACTTCTGCAAGTTTCTGATATTCCGAAAACTTCTCTTGTTTTGGAAAGGCAATTTGGAGTTACAGATTATTCCGTACAGGATGACCATTCCCTGCGGATTTATAATACGTCATTGGATATGGCGGCTGTCAATAAGGCTCTTGTAGTGCAGGATGTGGCTGTTATCAGTTCACAATTATGTAATGACACATTGGAGGACTATTTCAAAAAAATTACAGGGGGAGAAGGTATTGCTTAAATTGATACAGACAGAATTTCTAAAACTGCATCGTAGAAAGTTCATACTGTTAATGCTGCTGGCAGCTCTTCTCATGCCATTTCTTGCAATCTTTTATTTTAGTGGGTTCAGGGAAGCAGGCGTAGACACAATACAATTTTATAAATGGACTGCGTTCAGCTATACGCCTTGGGTTATACTTCCTGTCGTATTGGGGGTATTTTCCACTATGCTTATGTATGATGAACACCAAAATGATATGCTTAAACAGTTGTGGATTATACCAATTAGCAAGACGGAATATTTTTTTAGTAAATTTATTATTGTACTGTCTTATTCCATTTGTTTTATGTTGCTCACAGCCGGATTGTCTGTGCTTTTTGGTACGCTTCCCGGTTATATAACATTTGAATGGGGCAGTTTTTGTTACTTGCTAAAAAAATGTATGGAAATTGCTATATTAACCGCATTCGCCATAATGCCGCTTTTGGCGGTTGCGGCTGCCGGAAAAAGTTATATATTTCCAGTATGTTTAACTCTGGTTTATACGTTTCTTGGTTTTATTCTGCTTATGGTTAATATGTATCTACACCCTTTATCCAGTATGACCGCCATTGTCATGCGTGATATTCCCGGTGTGGTTTTGACACAAACTCTTAATATTCCGGCTGCATTTATATGTATTGCAATATGGTGTGCGGGTTCAGTGGTGTTGGCTATATTGGCTTTAGGAAAAAGAAAGTGAGGTGGATGGTATGAAACAATTACTTTGGGCTGAACGCCGAAAACTTCGTCATTCTAAAATCGTTTGGATTGCTGTCTTTGCAGTGGTTATGATTGCTGTTATCGTCTTTGCAGAGGGGCAGTTTGTATTTAAGGGTTCACGATATATAGATGGGGCTGGCTGGTTTATGACTGCCGCACAGTCTTTGGCAACCTTTTTTGTGCTTCCGGCTGTCATTGCATTGTTAGGCAGCTATATGATTTGCAGGGAGGAACAGGAAGATACTCTGAAATCACTGCGGCTTGTGCCAGTAGATGAAGCGAAACTGACTGTTGTTAAAATGATCGTTGCAATGGTTTTCAGTATTTTGATTTATCTTCTGCTGTTTGTAATTACTTTTGCGGTTGAAGCTATAATGCATTTCGGAACATTATCTATTCAGACAGTATGGGGCTTCCTTTTTACCTATTTTGTAAATGGTATTGGCGTATTTCTTGCTATTTCACCGATTGTGGCATTAGTAGCCCGTATAAAAAAAGGGTATTGGCTTGCTTTGGTATTTACTGAAATCTATTCCTTTGCCGGTCTGTTTGCAAGTATGTCTGAAACTCTGAAAACTGTTTACCCGATTACTGCGGTGTTCCAGCTTTCAGGATATTATGAAGCAACAATCGGAAACAAAGTAGCCAGCTTAGTTATTCTGATAGTTTGTATGGTTCTTGCAGTTTTGATTTTGAACGGATTAAGCCATAAAAACAAAAAGAGTATTTATTAATTGTGTAAAATATCCGTATTGTAAATCTGCCGTACAACGGCAAAAGAAAAAAAGCCGTTGTATAGCAGACATTTGGGTGCATTGATGCAGCAGCTTTGGGAACCAGGGCTGCTGTTTTTGCTGTAAGTTTTGTTGGAGTGATAGGAGAAAATGAAACGATAGTTTAAAGACAAGGAGATGTAGAACGATGAGACTAAAGCGAAAAATACTTAAGGACAGGATAAGGACGTTCATCAAAAATATCGGCATATTGCACACATCAAGGTGTACCGCAAGGAAGAAAGAAACTTCACTGCGGCACACCTTTTTTAATGGTGCGAAATTTGTCTGATTTTGGCTTTTGTTGCCGTTTATCCGTTGCGTATTTGTGTGCAAAATGTGGCTGGAACTATTCCGCTTTTGGAGGGGGATTCCGCTTGGGTTTACTGCTTCATGGTGGGCTGTTTTGAGAGCATGGATTTCTGTGTATCCCAAACCTGTTTCATCAACTTTTTTACTTCCTCGACATCGGCTTTATAAACATTGCCTGTGGCATTCATGCGCTTGGCGATCTGGTTTAAGTTGCTGCTGATTTTTCCGAGCGTGTAGTTGTATTCCCGCAGGTCTGAATAGTCAATGTCATAGACAATACCGTACAAAATCAGGCGGCGGAGGAAAGTGGACTTGCTTTTCATGCCGGAGATTTTTACTTTCTGCTCCAGTATGTATTGCTCCTTGTCACTTAGGTATATTTTCAGCTCATTTTTGCGTTCCCTGTTTGCCATTTATTATCTCCTTTCCGTGTGGGATTTTTGAAAGGATTTTACACAATCTTCAATCCTGCTGTGGGGGTTGTTCGTGCAAAAAATAGTGAAAAAAACAGAAATACCGGCAGGAGATTTTATGATTTTGAGCGCAGAGGGGGCTAGGGGGATTCTTCCCCCTACAAGCAGATTTTCCAGATTCCCGCTCCGGGGGGATTTGGGAAAATCGGAGCCTGTGAGGGAACACAGGCAGTGCTTGCTATTACTTCAAAGAGAAAGTTTCTGGTTTTAGCTGACTGTAAGAAAAAGCAGAAAATTTTTTGAGGAACGTACCCATATACGCGAACTTCCTTTATCTACAATTAACATCACAAACAGCGAAGAAAGGGGGTGAAAAAATGTTAGACCACGCATTTCAGCGGCGGCGGGAAATCGAGCGTATGCTGCTGTCGGGGAAAAGGCTGACCGTGCCGAAACTCATGGCTATGTACAGTGTCGGGAAGAACGCCACACTGGAACTGTGGGAGCGTGTGCAGGAAGTCAACGGGAAGCGCAGGCGGATGTGCAAGGCAAAAAGGGAGCCGAGTATCTTTTCCGGCATTGCCTACTGCCCGGACTGCGGCAGGCGCATTTCATTCTTCCCTGAAAAGACGAGCAAGAGCAACCCGGAAAAGACCTATTTCGGCTCATGCCAGAACTACAAGGCGAACGGGCCGGACGGATGCACGCCGCACCGCATCAAGGAGCAGGACTTGTACGATATTGTCCTCAAAGACATAAGGGAATGGGCGGTAATGGCGCTTGCAGACGAGCAGGTAGTCCTTGAAAAAGTTATGGAACAGCAACAGGTGAACAGTACTGTTGATTACGGCTTGGTTGAAAGGAAGAAGCGAACCATAGGGAAAAGGCTTGAGGAGATTGATAAAGTCATAAGCAGGCTGTATGAGGATTACGCACTCGGCAGGCTTGCAGGCACAATCATAGACAATCTTCTGCCAAAGTACCAGAGGGAGCAGGAAGAACTTAAAAAACAGCTTTCCGCATTGCAGGAGCAGTCGGCGGAGCATGACGCTACAGAGCAGAATGCGGGGAAGTGGATAAGCCTGATCCGGCAGTACAGTGACCTGAAAGAATTAAATTCTTGTATTATCAATGAACTTATCACAAAGATTTTAGTGGGCGATAAACGCCGGGTAAATGGTGAGAAAGTTCAGTCTATCGAAATCCATTACCGTTTCATCGGAAATCTGACCGACAGCGGGAATGGGGAAACAATTCAATAAAAAATCCAGTTAAAAACAATTTATCTGTAAAAACCGTCTTTAACGGGAATTTACAGAAGTGAATTGTAATGTGGGGTTTCACAAATTTTGGAGACCATTTCATTTATACAATTAAGGATAAGAAATTAACCGCAGGGCTGATAACGGGAACGCTATTTTTGATAAATTCGATATTTGGAATTAGGTGCTTTTTGAGTTCAGAATTATTTTCTGTACCTCAACTTATTTTGGGCATATTGATAGGCGGAGTATTGTTCGGAGCGCCAATAGGGTTTTGCGTGGTTATATATAATTTTTTCAAAAGATTTGATTAAAAACAAATTCCAGTTTATCTATTCAATCCTCTATAAACCCTGTATTTTCAAGGCATATCGCCTATTAAATGTTCAAACCTTATGTATTTTCCCTTGTTTTTGCCCTTATGAGCCGAAACAAGGGAAATTTTTTATTCTCCGCCGATTCCCTTATCCAGCAGTCTTGCGGAAGTACGCTTCGCTTCCCTTGTAGCGTGAGCGTAAATGTTCATTGTGGTACTGACATCAGCGTGTCCGAGAAGTTCCTGCACATCTTTAGGTGCTGCACCGTTTGAAAGCAGATTGCTTGTATAAGTGTGCCTGAGCATATGGAAGTGGAAATCCTCCAATCCCTCCACCTTTTTTCTTGCTGTCCTGCACATAATCCCCACCGTACTCGGTGCTTCAAATGCCCCGTCAGGTCTAAGGCAGACAAAGGATAATTCCTTGTACCCCTCTGGGACTTCCTCCGGCCTCGTCAGACTGTAAACCTCATAATAGGTGCGGTCTTTTTCTTTGACCTCCAAATAGTAATTAAGGCTGTACAGTCCCCCATATCGGAAACGGTTTTTGTGCTGTTCTGTTTTCGCAGATTTCAGGATTGCGGCAAGCGTATCGCAGAAGTCTACGGTGCGGATTTTTTTACGCTTTGTTGCCCCTATTTCTGTTTTGTGCCTTGCCCCGTTGTAACGCATACTGCGGCGTACTGTCAAATATTGTTCTTCAAGGTTGATGTCCTGCCAAGTCAGACCGCAGACCTCTCCAATACGCAAGCCTGTATAATAGGCTATCTGTATAGGAAGGAGTGCAGGGTTGTTTTTCTTTTTCAGGAAGTCCTCTAACCTCTGATACTGTTCGTAGCTGAGCGTTGGTGTGGAAGCAGTTTCCCCATCCTCGTCCGAGAACAGTTCATATTCTTCTTTCTTTCCCCGCCATACCACATACTGCATCGGGTTAAAGGTTATCAGCCTTTTCGGGAATACCGCAAAACGGAACGCCCCTTGTAAAACTGCCGAAAACAATCGGAGATACCCTTTGCTGAGTGCCTTTGCGGTTGTGCCGTCAGGATTTGTGCCTCCAAAGCTGAGAAAGTCTATATACGCCTGTAAATGGTCGGCGGTTACGGTTTTCAGCTTTCGGTTTCCTATCGGGTGCTGTTTGATACGGTTGACCGTTCCCTGATAGGACATTACCGTTCCATTGCTGAGACTGCCGGGTTTCAGTTCTTCCTCCACCCACAGATCGAGCAGCATACCAACCGTGATGTTTTCAGACTTCGCAACGAATTTCTTTTCCTCATAGTCAGCGATTGCCTTTCTGAGCAGGGCTTCTGTTTCAGACTTGCTTTCTGTTCCCACAAACTCTTTCTGTGCTTTTCTGCCGCTTTCATCTTCGATATAGAAGCGTGCGTACCACTTTTTACCTTTTTTTCTTACAGAACCTTTTGCCATAGATAAATTTCCCCTTTCTATCCGTGGCAATCGGGACTGTGACATATGGTGTGCGTAAAGTAATAAGGTTACTTATGCCGATGAGTGTCAGTCATCGTTTTCACTTGTCAAAGAGCCACGGAATTTTTCTTTTTCAGCAACCCTTTCTTCGGCTGCTGTCGCTATCCCGAACAGGTCGCCCATCTTTACAGCGGTGCGTCCCTCATCGTAGATATGTAAAATCCCGTCTAAAAACTGTTTCATATCCTCGATAGGAAGTTCCATTTCTTTACGGTAAACCCTTTCCATAATCGCCCCTGACTCAATCGCATAGCGGCGTAAGGACTGCTTTAAGCCTTCGTCCCCCGCTACACGGTCAACCTCAGCCATAGCGTCTGCAAAGTGATAAGCCATAACCGTATAGAGGTCAATCATCTTTCCGAGGAATGTCGTGAGCAGTTGTTGGTGCGGTTCTCCCTTTACCACGGAAGAAACCGTATCAAGATATTTTTTGATATGTTCCTCCATATCCCTTGCACATAAAGTGCGGCTGCCATATTCCTTATCTTCGGAAAGTCCTGTCAGCCATTCGGGAGTGGTCAGGAGTGCTTCTGCCAGCCCGTTGATAATCATTGTGCGTTTCGGGTCTACTCCGTCCGCTTCATATCTTTGAATGGTAGACTTGTTTACCCCGACACGCTTGCCAAGTTCGGGCATTGTTAAGTTTAATTCTGTTCGGCGTTCTTTTACTCGTTCACCGACCTGTTTTGCGGTGAATGTAATTTCTTTTTTCAAGGTTTTCACCTCCTATTGCTGATAGTATAGCATGGAAAAACTTGTTTTGCAACTGCAAATTTAATAATAGGCAAAAATATTTCTTAATAAGTTGCAAAATGAGTTGACAAGAGATAGCAAAATAAGTACAATTACAGATACATAGTTGCAAAATGCGTATTTTGAAAGGAGGTTGATAAAATGAGCAACATCAAAATGGGTTTAACCATAGAAGAAGCAGCAGAATGTACGGGTATCGGAAGAAATACAATGCGTAAGTTGGTAGACTGGGGCAAGTTGCCTGTCCTCAAGGTCGGCAGAAAAGCGATTATCCGCAGGGATACTTTAGAGCGATTTATGAGCGTCAATCAGGGAAGAAACCTGCTCAATGAAAATGATGTCCGCAAAGTAGAATAAGCATTCTCCAAGCCCTCGGCGTTTGAGAGCGAAATACACCCCTCGCACAAATCTTCGATTTGTACTCTGGGTATTTCGCCCTTGCAGGGGGCACTGTATCACAGCTTCGGACAAAGCACCGCCGCTATGATACAGAAGAAAACAGCCCTCTGTTTTCTTCGCTGTCCGTCTGCTTACGCCGCCGAAACAGCGGCAACCGAACAATCGGTTGCAAAAAGAGTATGCCCGTCACGGGAGGAAGGAGTAAATGGCAAGACATTCATTTATACAGATGTCGAAGCTACCAAATGTCAAGGGAAGAATATCCTATATTACAAGCCACGCAAGGCAGGAAAATCTCTATGCCACCTACCGTACCGCCGACAATGAATTTTGGAAGAACCTTGCAAGGGAAAGCCAGCAGGAATTTAAGCGGAGCGGCACAGAGGGCAAATGTATCGAAGCAAGGGAATTGATTATCGCCCTACCTGAAGTATATACAAGATACGAGCCGCAGGAAGTCCTTGAAGATTTTACGGAGGAGTTCCGCAGGCAGTATGGTATGGAGTGCGTGTCAGCCCTCCACCACAACAAACGCAAAACAAACTATCATATCCATCTTATCTTCAGCGAAAGAAAACTGCTCCCTGAGCCTGATATTAAGACAGCCACACGCAGCGTGTTCTATGATGAAACAGGCAAAAGGGTACGCACCAAGAAAGAAATCACAGGGGAGGACGGGCAGATACGAAAAGGCTGTACCATCATTAAAAAGGGCGAGGTTTACGAAAGCCACCTCTTTACCGTGAAAGATGATAAATTCAAAAGCGAGCCTTTTCTTCGGGAGGTTAAAGAGATTTACACCGACCTTATCAATCGGCATATCTCCGATCCCGAACAGCAGTTAAAGGTATTTGATAAGAACAGCGTTTATCTTCCCACCAAGAAAATCGGCAAGAACAATCCCAAAGCCGCCAAGATTGAAGCGGACAACACCGCAAGGCAGGAATGGAACAGGACAGCGGATATGGCGTTGTTATCAGGTATTTCCGAAGCAAAGATTTTAGAAGTCAAGCAGACCGAAATACACGAAAAAGCAAGCCAATCTATCAAAAGCAAAGGCTGGCTGCCGAATCTATTCCGTGGGATTGTGGCAAGGGCAAAAGATTTTCTGCAAAACCTTATTCGAGAAAAAGATATGCCGCCCAAGCCTACGCTTGATATTGATATGGCAGAGTTCCGCCATATGCGAAACCTGATGATAAAAGTACAGGATAAGGCAAGGGAAATCAAAAACTTGCAGGATAAAGTTCTGCCGCAGTTGAAACAGCAGCTTGCCAATACAAAGGGGCTTTTCAAAGGCAAAGAACGAAAAGCGTTGGAGGTAAAAATCAAAGAAACCGAAGCGGAGATTGCCGACAGGCTGGATAAAATCCCCGATACGCTCAAAGAGGACGGTTATCCCGATGTACAAGTTTTTATGAGGACTTTCCGAGAAATGGAAAGCGTTGTAGAACAGTACAACCGTGACCTTGCCGAGTGGGAACATCAAGCCAGCAGGAAACCGACAGCCGCCGCCAAAGAACAGCACAGACCGCCCGAAAAGCAGAGCGTGCTAAAACATCTGCGAGAAATACAGGAACGCAACAAGCAGAGACTACCGCAAAGACAGCGTAAGAAATCCTTTGACAGAAATAGCCGATAGGCATTGAAAAACCGCCGTTATGGCGTTTCCCGTAGCGGCGGCATACATAATCATTTACTGATTACAAGCGTGATTTTTATATCTCATTTTTTAAGTCCTATTATAGTATTTCCTCATCACAATTTACCGAATGTTTTAAAAATGTTTTTCAAAATGTTTATACAGAACAATTCCTAAAAATGTTTGCAGTAGGAATAAACCAAATATAATTCCTATAATCCATGCTTCAATATGAAGTAATGCAAGTACAAAAGCAACAAACAAGTACACGAAAGTCATTAACTGATACACTAAAGAACCAGCTTTCATTCTTAAAAATACTTTTCTTTCATCAACACTATTGATATGATTTTCTCTATTTATATTTTCCAATTTTTCTTTATTTTTTGGCATTTCATAATAATAAATTTTAAGTAATTGAACACATGAAGCAAAAGCTAAGCCGAACCCCATTGCGTAAAAAAGTGTAGAGTAATAGTCAGTGTCAATAACGAAATATCCAAAACATATAAAGATTATGCCTATAATAATCTCAATGATAAATGATATTTTTTTCTTCATTGTCAATTCCACCTTTCATACGACTACATTTTCTTATCTAAATAACGAGCTGTTATAACCCATGTAATTTGCCCGACAGCAATAACTCCTGTTATCGAAAAAAATACAACTTTACTCATATATCCCATAAAGATAAGGGCAAATAATACAAGAACCAATAATGTAAGTGTTACTTTGTAAGCATTCGCAAGAGAAGCGTTAATAATTGCAATATTTCTTTCATCATTTTCTAATATTTGTATTTCTTTTGTCGGCTTACTGAATATATCACACCCCATTAAAATCAATATTATCCCAATAAGTGTTGTACCATAGACAACCAAATCTGGACGAGGTACAGGTAATAGTCGATGTACGCCTAAACCATAAGTTAGTAAACCACCTAAAAAAATTATTACACCGATGAACAATTCGACTTTTTGTATCTTATGCCTCATTTACTTTCCTCCTCATAAATAAAAATTTCTTCAATGCTCATTTGAAAGTATCTTGCGATTTTAAAGGCTAACATGATAGAGGGATTGTAGCGTCCATTTTCTAAAGAGCCTATTGTTTGACGAGATACTTCAAGAGCAGTAGCTAAATCTTCTTGTTTAATACCTCTTTGTTTTCGTAATTCTTCTAATCGATTTTTCAAAATATCCCCCTTCCTACGGAAAGCATGCTTTCCATACCTTTATTATAGCAAAAAAAATTCTGATGTCAAGCACACTTTCCGTTTTGGATGATCATTCTGCACTTTTCCAATTGCTATTTTTACGAAGCGTATACTTGTGGCGTTATACCTCTTCTGAGAAAACGAGAGAATTTTTTCTTTAGGAAAAGCGGTAGGGACAATCAATTCCCTACCGCTTGAGTGCTTTATACAAAAATCAGTTCTGTTTGTACGATTTCTCTTGCCCTTGCTTGTATTTCGTTCATTTTTCTAACCCACAAAATAGGGTTTTCTGCTTTAAGCTGTTCAGCCCCCCTCCTTGTCAGCCATTTGCTCGACCAATCGAAACATCATCTCTGTTGCTTGTTTGTCAATGTCGGCAAGATAACTATTCAACTTGCCATTCATGGGCAGCGAGGTGTAAACCGTTCTTTTATGTTCCTGTAAGTAGCGTTTGTGTCGCTGTCCCCATAAACCGATAGGCTTGTGTTCTTTTTCGGTTGGTAAAGTAAGACAAGGAATATAATAATCTCCGCTTTACATGAGTTAAAGACAGTGTTTCGGGGAAGTGCCATAATCGGCACATTCCCCATGCCTATTTAATCAATTTTTCCTACAAAACGATAGTAAATCTCA
>CAJTDE010000060.1 GCA_910574835.1 Clostridia bacterium
AATATGAGAAAGGTGTCGCAAGCCAATCTCAAGAATAGGAGGCGGTCCAAATGGACAGTAAAAGTTTATCACATACAAGATGGAAATGCCAGTACCATATTGTATTTATACCTAAATACCGAAAAAAGAAATTATTCGGACAGTTGAAGCTCGATGTACGGGAAATAATAAGTACATTATGCAGGTACAAAGGAGTAGAAATAATAGAAGGAGCAGTGTGTGCCGACCATGTACACATATGCGTAAGTATTCCGCCAAAGCTAAGTGTTTCAAATTTTATGGGATACTTAAAGGGGAAAAGTACGCTAATGATATATGACAGGCATCCAGAGCAACAAAGCAAATGGAATAAAGCATTTTGGGCAAGAGGGTATTATGTAGCAACGGTAGGAAATGTAACAGAGGATGCCATAAAAAAATATATCCGGGACCAGTCAGAAGAGTCTCGGAAAGAAGAAAGTGAGGGAGCCGCTTTTTAGCGGTAGCAAGTAATATAAGCTTGCGATACCCGCCTTTCAGGCGAGCAGTAACAGAGCCCTTGGGGGCGTTTTTCAAACCCCCACTTGAAGTGGGGGTTGGTGATTAGTATTTTGAAAATACTTGTGATATACTCCCGTTTTTGACACTAAAAAGACAAAAAAGTCCCAAAAGGCCAGCAAATATGCGGCTTACGGGACTTTTTGAAATTTTTTACTTACACGTTACATGTCCTGTTTTTTTGTCTGAGCCCAAATTTTTCTCATTTTATTTATTGGAAGGATTTCTTTTGAAGTTTCAAATCCAAAATGAGAATGCAGCGCATTTGTTAATTCGTTTTTTTCATAGGTCGGAACATAACCTTTTCCTTCAAATTTCAAGAAGTTCATTTCTTTTAAGCAGTCTAAAATCTCTCTGCATGTATATTTTTCCTCCAGAGATTTTTCCAGATAGCGATATACAATCAGTGCAATAAAGCATGTAATGAAATGTGCTTTGATTCGTTCCTGGTCATGAAGGTACACGGGCCGTGCTTCAAAATCGCTTTTCATGATACGGAAGCATTCCTCGATTTCCCAACGTCTTTTATTGATTTTTACAATGGACAAAGGGTCAGCTTCAAGATTGGTGCAGACAGCATAAAAACCGTCGTACATGGCTTCTGCATTTACAGCGTCAACATCGATGTAGTATGCGGTTGTGTCAGCAACTTCGCCATCAGTGGTAACGTGCTCTGCTTTGATAAAACGTTTTGGATCATTCTGACGTTTGGATTCGATGGCAGATTTTCCTTTTTTTACAGCTTTTAATGCCCGTTCCAGCTGTCTGTTGCGGATTGTTTCCTGATATTCTTTGTATTTTAAAGAATAGGTAATGATCAACTGTTGTTCCAGACCATCTTCTTTGATCCATCTGCTTCTATAATAAATCTTCTCGTTGTCGTCTTTGCCATCCGGTTTCATCAGACTATATCGTTTTTTGGGATGCCCAGGTTTGGTGACTTCCCCTGCAAGCAGCCATCCCTCCGTATCCAGAGCCCATGTTTTTAAATGTTTTTTCAGCTTTTTTATAGATTGTGTAGTAACGTAAGCTCTCTTTCCCTGGCGGTCATCGTTAAATTTTCGATTAGAGGAGGAAGATAATCCGGCATCCGTACACACAACAAACTTGGAAAGATCAAAGTTTGTAAGCAGCTTTTTTTCCAAAGGAATCAGGGAAAGCTGTTCATTCTGGTTTCCCGGATAAATGGAAAAAGCAAGCGGGATACCTTCGGCATCCATAAAGAGTCCCATTTCTACAATAGGAAGAGGCCGGTTTTCTTTTGATAAGCCGTACTGCTTGTCATCTTCTGCTTGTTCAATTTCAAAATAGAAATTTGTACAATCATAATAGATGATACCGGTCTTTCGTTCGGAGAGTTTCAGGCTATTCTTGAATAGACGGCTCTGTATATAATCAGATTCCTCGGCAAGAACAGAAAGGGCACGGTATATCTGATGCAGTTCGAAGTCAGGTTGTTCCAGAAACAGATGAGAATCTTCGTAAGCACTGCGTTTTGAACCAGGATAAAGAATACGGGTATAAATCAGCCTGGAAAAGATGGAATTCAGATTATATTCAAAATCATGCCGGGTCGAAATAGCCTTGCTGATCTTATGTAATCCAAGCTGGTAATATATAGATTGCAGAAAAAGATATCCGCCATTGAAACATCGCTGCTGATTTGAGGAAATATCTCTGGAAGGGAAAAAATCCATAGTAACGGGAAGAGCCTCCTCTTTTTCAGCCTGATTCATAAGGGAAACCTGTTCTTTAGCCCATGCTTTAGCATCGGTTACACCATAAGTTTCACAGATATATTTTTCAGAACCAAGTCGTTTAACAACCATAGATTTATTTTTACCATTAACATAGATCGTTTTTTGTACATAATAAGAAACAGAATATTTTGTTTTTGTCCAACCTAATCTCATATCACAAATCTCCTTCCATAATATTTCTATTATAGCACAATGTGGAGTAACGTGGAATAGGAAAAATGAAATTTGACAAAAAAATATAGGCTTTATGCGGCCTATGAGTACATTTTTTAATATTCAACTGTCAAACACCCGAGCAGAAACTTTTTCATAACTGGATTTATATTGGTATTTACCTGTATGATTTATCTCTGTCTCCGCCGGAAAAATTGATGGCATTTCTTTTAAATAAATGATACAATACATATTATAAAAACTTTAACAAGCAAAATATAAATGAAAAAAATAGTGGATACAGAAGCATAACAGTAAAGGAAGATTAGCATGAAGATTAGGTTTAAAAATGTCAGGCACAAAGAATTCTACTTTGCACAGGCCAGTATATGCGGAACATGGGATGTATACCATATGGCTCTGATGTACATTCTAGGCTTATCAGATGATTGCATAGAGCATATTGAGGGCATATACAACTACAAGGAGAGATTGATTATTCCTGAATGTCTGGAAGCTTCTTGGCAGACTTCCGGGAGTCGGAGACTTATTCTATTAGCCTACAACCTTTTTAATGGATATATAAGTGAAGACCCAACGGAAAGCACACCTGACATGCTATTTTGTGATGGTAACGCTCCATTTTTCTATGAAGCTATCCGCTTGCGTTATCCAGAGTATACAGAGTCCACCCTTTATAGTGTCATTGATGAACGGGGACAGGTAATACAGGATGGGATCTCAGAAAAGCTTATTGCTGATTCTTATTGCGCAGTATTTGCAAAAAAATATGGGGGCGAATACAAAGCAATTAAGCAAGCTGAAATTATTGCTATAACATAAAGCATAAATATCATCCTCAGATATCTTAGGCTATATTTTGACCTGGGTCCTCTGAGGATGATTTGTAGTAATGATTCTTAGAAATTATACAAGTAAATATTTTTATATGTGTAGGCCGTCTTTTCCTATAATCTTTAGTGAACCTCTTCGGTTCTGAAAGGAGTCCTTTTAGTTTTAAAAATCGTGTACAAAATCTGCTGTGGCATTAATGGGCACAAGACTTTTGCAGTCGCCTGCACTGTTTCTACTGATAAGCACGACGTTATCACTTATGAGAGCCACCGTTTTCTACCTATACGAAGGGCCTGAAAAATTTGTTGCACTTGCTGTATTAGGCTGTATATTGTAAATATAATGAAATATATTTTAAGATATCTTCATTATCTATCTGAGGCATTATGCTATTAGAAGGGACAACCTCTATATAGTAGTGAAAGTGCATGTTTATATAGAACTGACTTGACAGACTCAGCCAGATTCCAGCCACTGTAAGGATGAAACCGGCCCAATCACGAATTGCCGTTATTGAAACCCTGTTTTTTCTGCGTTTCCTTTTCTTTTTTCTTAAATTCATAATATGTCCTCCCTTTCTTGTGAAGCCAGCTCAAAATGGCCTAATTTATGGAATGCGTCGTGTTATTCAATTCCCGATTAACCAGGAAAATGTAAAAAATATTTTTATCCAGGAAGCAACTATGCTATGATAAAAGTACCTCCTTCTTGATAAATACATTATCAAAAAAGCTGTTTTTTGTCGGTAACAGAAAGGGGTACAAAAAGATAACAAGGGGAAATTTTTATGGATCTTAGCTCAGTATTAAATGTTATTGCAAAATACAGTGAAGACTTGGGACTGAATCAGACAAATTTATATATGCTTCTTTTTGACGAAGCGGATAACAATCCGCCAATGGATATTACACAGACAGCCAAAAATATTTTCAGTAAAGCGAAAAACAACCGTGCACTAAAACAGAATATTATGTCAAATATTATATTTGAGGAAGGAGATGCTGCCCTCTGTGAACGTATCAGAACGAGATGGCTTTCTAAGGTCGGTGGCCACGAATCCCTTTATGATGAACTATGCGAACAAATCCAGTCGGATGATTTTTTGCCGGAGCACTCAAAAAGGGACTTGATTTCCTCCTGCGATCCCAGTAATGAGGCCCAGCTTTCACGGTTTATCACGCTTTGTATCATTTGCGGAAATTACAACACAATTCAGCAGAAATCCAAACATCCCAGGATACAAGAGGAATATGCTGTAAATGTCTATAGTATTGCCAAGGTATCCTCTTATGAGGAACAGCTTCTATGGAACTGTTCAAAAACGGCCTTTCTTGCCTCATGCAGAGAAGGCGGCCGCTTTGCGTCTCTCAATATCATACAGACCATTCTCCCCAGAGGCTATGTAGTGGAACCGAATTTTCCAGCCCGTTACCGGGAAGCCGATGGAAGCATAAACCCCGTTATGGATATCTGCAAATCTGGTACGGAGAATATTGCCATAGTAGGAGAGGGCGGTATTGGCAAGACAACTTTCCTGCATCAACTGATGAAGGAGGAGTTTCTGAACAAAAACGGAAAAGAAAGAAAATATAAATCCGGCTGTCCGGTTCCGTTTTTTATTGAATTAAACCGTTGTCCGGAACAAATCAGAGAATGGTACAATGAAGCTCTGGGGAAAACCAATTTTATTACACGTTACATCGGGCAGCTTTTTGAAAATCACAGCTCCATTGATTCCGTAGATGATATTACCCTGGATATGATTGAAAAAGAATTTCAGAGGATTCCGGAAGATTGCATTCCGCATTATCTTCTTCTTTTGGATGGATTTAATGAAGTAAAATCCTCGAAAGGCTTATCTGTCAGGACTCTGTTAAGCAACGAGATTTCCGTATTGAATACCTATCCAAACATCCGCATCATTACCACCAGCCGTGAAACACAGGCTGCTTATTATGCTGCGGATTTTAAAAACGTACAATTGATCGGGCTGGAAGATCATGATATTAAAGCTTATTTTGAACAGAGCAATATCAGCGAGGTGCTAATCGGTCTTTATATGTCGAATAAAGCATTGCTGAGATGCCTGCGTATTCCGTTGTTCCTGTGTATGTTTACGGCTGAAAGGGCTGAGGAGCTTATTCCGGAAACTCCGGGAGAGATCCTGTTTCATTTTTTCCATCGGAAATCCTGCTTTTATAATATCCGCCGGCATGCGCAGGACACACGGACCAATGCTTTTAATGCTTATCAGACTGCATTTATTCTGGACTTTATCCTGCCTTACATCGGATGGCAGTTTGAACAAAATGATTGTTTTTCTATAAATGATACCGAGCTTGAAGCATTGGTTAGCGATGCCGTTGTCTGTGTTCAGGGGTTATGTACCGATCTGCTGGAGGTGCCTTTCCAGGATTTTGATTATAAGGCGCAGATACTGCTTAAAACGGCAGAGTCATTGTACAAATGCGGAAATGTAAATACGGAAGGAATTATTAATTGTATTCATGGCTACCTCGGAATTTTGTACCAGTACCAGAACCGTGCGAAAGGCTTTGGAGAGAGAAGCCGTTATTCCTTTATACACCATCATTTTCGTGATTATTTTTCTGCCATATGGGATGTACAGCTTCTTTCGCTGCTCCAATGCATAAATGGGCCTTTGTTTCAAGGCAGCCGAGGAAAGGAAGAGGTTAAGCCTGTAAATTGTCACGATTTTTTGAATACCCATTACTGGCAGCATCATAAAATAGAGTTTGTCAGTCAGATTTTAATGGAACATCGTAATCGTCCGATACTGAATCCGGATACAGGGAACTGGTATCTGCCGGATGTGGCGACAGATGAACAGAAGGTACTGGAACGTGCGTTGGATTTCTGCCGGGAGCTGTGTGTATCCGGATGTGATATTCACTATATGCTTCAAAATATACTTTCTGCAATTCTGCAGGGGCGTAAAGAGCTATCCGGTATGGATCTGAGCAGCCTTGATTTTAAACATTGCTGCTTCTTTAACGTCACCTGCAGTAAAAAAGGAGCCACAGAAACACTGGCCGCAAATTTTGACGGCGCCAGGTTATATAAAGAGAATTTTCAGCCGGAAACACACCAGGATTCAGTTATTGATTTTGTATATCATAAGATGCAGTGTTTTACCCTTGATATGGACGGATGTATTAAGTGCTGGGATGTATTATCCGGAAAACTGGAATATGAGCTTTTGTCAAAAGATCCGGTAGGCTCCGCTGATTTTTCGCCCACAGGGTTTTTGAAAATATCACCAGACGGAAGATTTTTAGCCGTAAAGCAGCAGGAATTTTTTCCTGATGGTATTCATGTTGGCGTTTCCCTGTATGATTTGTCTTTACCGGAAAAATGTCGTATAGCGTTGACGCCTTTGAGCGACCATAAGAAATTAAACAGCTTTTCTTTTACAGGTGATTCAAAAGGGCTGCTTATGGTCTGTGATAATAAAACAGTATATGGCTTTTCCTTGGATAATTATGCTGTTCGTTATTGCTTCAGCTATGAGGATCTATTGTCTGAAACCCAACTATACGCAGACCATATAAAAGCTTCCATTTATGCATTTACTGCTGAATATGATGTGTATGAATTTGGGGAATACGATATTATTTACGATGCAGACGATGATCACAAAGGAGAAGATGAAGCCGGGGAATACATGGAAGAGGATGAGGAACTGCCTGTTTTTTGTCAGCTTATGAAGCTTTCCGTAACAGATGGGACTTCAAAGATTCTATATTCCTTTAACGGAATGCCGGGAACTATGCCTACTGCAAAATATATTCCTGCATCTGACAGCTTTCTGCTTTTCAATTATGAAAACTTGAAGATAGAGCAGTTTTTCTGTAAAAGTGGGAAGGTCTGCGCTTTGTTTGATGAATTAACAAAAGAGAATGACATGCCTCCAAGCGCCATCCACATCCATCCGGAGCATCCTTTGGAATACTATTTTATGTATCCTGAGAACTGCTATCTTACTAGTATAACGGGCGCGCGTTTTTCAATACTGATGAAATATCCGATACTTGGTGTTAATAAGTTGTTATCCGATTCGGATCAGGAACGGGAGCTTACTTTCAAAACATCTGTGGTTCCGGTGAATAACCGCTTTATTGTCGGTACGGATACTAATGTATATGAATGGAACTCGGAAGAAGATACTTTGATATTCAAATATAATGTTACATATTATAACTGTACGGATTTGATTGCTGATCCTAAGAGGTCATGTTTCTTCTTGATACATATGTTTAACGGTGTGTCTGTTTTTGCAGGCTCTCCGTTAAAGCTGCTCAATTCATATTGTTTTTCGGAGCGTGATTATTTTATTGGGATTAGCTGTTTTGAGCCGGAGTCACAGCTTCTTGCTTTAAATTTCTCCAGAGAAGATCATGAGAAAGTAGTTTTGTTAAACATGCATACAGGGCAGCAGTCGGTTTGCTTTTCTACTTTACATAAAAGTGAAAGTATCTGCAACATGTGCTTTGATCATTCCGGGGAGTGGCTTTTAATCACGACGCAGTACCGGTGTCTTGAGTACCATATTTCTTCCGAAGTCTGCCATTTGATACGGGAATCATCGGAAAATGAACGGCTGGCTGGTGCCTATTACCTAGATAGATACATAGAGCTTGCTATTGTTGAAGATTGGGTGAATGGTTCCTGTCATGTGGACAGCCACTGCGAGTTTTATCAGAGGAGGCGGATGAAGGAGAAGATATATTATGTACTGAAATGGAAGTATATCATGCCTGAACTAACGGAGGAGCTTTCGCCGTATTTTATCCCTCAGCATGGGGATCTAGGGATTACAGGGGCTAAGACCCAAGACGGCTTGCAGGAGTACTGGGTGACACAGGGATTCTTTTTGGAAAAGGAGCGTTTTGATATTCCGCAGCTGGAATGGTATGAATTTGTGCGGAAGCGGTGGACCCAGCTTTCAAAGCCACCGGTGGAGCTTGATTTTATATTTTTTAAGCATGTTCATACCATATCAAAGTATAGGAATGATGATGCCGGGTTCAGCTATACATACCTGTCGGACGATGGAGGGACGGCGATTTTCTTAAAGAAATCCTGCTGCCTATTCTTACATGAGAACTACCGTCGCTGCACTTATGGGGAATTATCCAACGGCTTTAAAAAGGAGCTTGGCAGTTATGAGGGAAATGCCTGCTGGGAATTTGCCATACCCTGGGGAAAGTCTGATATCGTTGCGTGCTATGAGAATTACCAGCTTATGCGTCTGGATGCGGCTACCGGGGATGAATTGCAACAAGTGGAATATACGCCGGGCCTGGCGGTTTGTGGGTGTAGTTTTTTTGGTATGGATGGGGATGAGGAATTGAAAGAAGAGTTGAGGATTAATGGTGGGGTTTTATAATTTATTAAAAAAATGTGCTTAAGCTAAGGAAGATATTAAATGGATATACCAGTACAAGACAAGTCTTTCGGGCTAGAAGGCGGCTTGAGTTGTATTCATATGGCTCGTTGCTCACAGGAATAAAATATATTGCAGTAGTAGAAGGAGAAGAATTTTGAGCAGGAAATATTATTTGATTGATACGGAAAATATTGGTGATCGTTGGTTTGACATGCCGAAAAAAATCCGCAGAAAAGACAGGATTATTACTTTTTATACGAAACATCATTCTCGGCACCTGGAAGAATTTATGGTAAACCAAGTTCATAACCCAAAAATCCTCTGGCTGGAGTGTACTGCAGGAACAAATGCATTGGATTATCAATTGATGGGTGTGCTGTCTTATCTGATTGCGAAGCATCCCAAGGCGTCCTTTTGTATTTTTTCCAATGATAAGGATTATCGGAATACCATAGACTTTTGGAAAAGCCGTGGAATTAAAATCCGACAAAAGGGCTATGAGATCATAAATAAGAAAAAGGTAAAAAAGAAAAAGGGACGATCAAAGAAAAACAAAGATAAAAAGTCACTCTTACCAGAAAAGGCACTTTCGGCTGCGTTCCAAAGGAACGTGAAGGAAAGCCAGGAAAAATTAACAGAAGAACAGTATGTAACCGAGATCGCAAAGTCAGTTCCGGTTTCTGATTTTGGAGGATGGTATCAGTCACTTACCGCGCTTTTAGGGCAGGAAAAGGGGCGTAAATGGTATCTAAAAATCCGTGAAGATGCTTCTATGCGAGCTGCTCTTTCAAAATACTATAGTAACGATGAAGCTTTTCGAGGAACTCATTTAATTGCCTTGGTGTTAAGCTGTCATGGCTTAGATACGGCAAAGGCAGAAGATGCATACAAAATCATCCGAGCGCATAATCGTAAAAATCTAAAGGCTATTAGTGTGGATTTTGATAAAAAATTCGGGAAAAAGCCGCAGCAAAGATATTTCAAAGTGCTGCGGCCGCTGGTTCAGATTATTAAAAAGAAGTGATTTGTATGGATTGCTTCGGTTTTGAGCAGATATGACGTGTGCTTTAGAGCAAAGAGAAGTATGAAACATTTTCGCTTATGTTATGCTTTTAAAGTTTAAAATTGCAATGTATAATATAAGCATAGAACTAGATTTCAAATTTCGAATAAAACTTTATTTTTGAAAATTGTTGGATATAATAGGATTAAAAGTGGAGGTGGATATTTTGGATGCATTGAAAAAAGAAAAGATTTATACAATTGAAGATATTTATGCATTACCAGAAGGAGAGCGAGCTGAGTTGATTGATGGAAAAATATATTATATGGCGCCTCCAAGCAGAACGCATCAGCAGATATTATTATCATTAACTAGAAAGATAGCTGACTATATTGATTCTAAAAATGGGGATTGTGAGGTTAATATTGCTCCATTTGCGGTTTTCTTAAATAATGATAATACAAATTATATAGAACCAGATATTTCTATCATTTGCGATTCATCTAAACTGGATGATAAAGGATGTCATGGAGCACCGGATTGGATCATTGAAATTGTATCTCCTGGAAATAAGGCAATGGATTACTTCACAAAATTATTTAAATATCGTACAGCAGGAGTTAGAGAGTATTGGATTGTTGATCCAATAAAGAAGACGATTACCGTGTATAGATTTGAGAAAGAAACAATGGAGGAGTATTTATTTGGTGAAGATATTCCTGTTGGAATTTATGAAGAGTTTTCAATATGTGTTCCATAATTTGCGTTTAGAAATAAGGGGAGGCTTATGAAGCGTCAAAATATTGTGATAAAAGTTCAAACTACTCCTGAAGTGGGAAGGAAATAAGTCTTTCCGTTTTACTTATCATTATAATGCCCTTTACATTGTGTTATGATGATATTTTCATTGCTTACTGTATAGACAAGCCTGTCTTTTTCGTTGATCCTTCTGCTCCATTCTCCTTCTGGGCTGCCCTTTAGCGGTTCAGGCTTTCCTTCACCGGCGAAAGGCTCACGCTGGATAGATTTTAGAAGGTTATTTATTTTTTTCAAGGTCTTTTTATCCTGTGACTGCCAATAGAGGTATTCCTCCCATGCATCCTCGGCAAATGTGATCTTACTCACGCTCCATAGCCTCCAGTTCTTCCATTGTTTTTACGATCACCTGTCCGCTTTTTACCTGCTGGTTTGCCTTCCTCAGCTGTTCCATATTAGTATTTGAGTAAAAGGGATCTAGGGGAGCTGTTAACTCAAAGGGGATGCGGCGATCCCGCAGTGCCTTTTTTGCATAGATCATAAAAAAAGTGGTAAGGTTCATTCCCATTTCATCGCACATTTCATCAAGCTGTTTCTTCATTTCATCATCAAATCGAAGGCTTACAGTAGTCATGCTATCACTTCCTTTCTGTCTCTATCATAATATAGATTGAAGCAAAACGCAACAATAATCATTCAAATCCATTCAAATTGCATTATTTTTATATTATATGAAAAATAAAGAATATTATGCAATTTCTTTTGTACGCTTCTGGAAAAATCATTGTAGAAGATGACTTTTCTTTTGATATTCCTGACTAATAAAGTCTTCGATGTGGAAGACTTTATTTATATCTATGCGAAAAACCGGAATTTGTCGCATAGATATATCCATTACCATATAATACATCGTTTTGCCTTTGGGAATATCCGAATCAAATGGTTCTAAAGAATATCCTCCTGGATTTGAATTGTTTTATCATGGAACCAAGAAGTTATATATTATATTCATAATTTAACTTGTTGTGCTAGTTGATTGTTGATATAGAAAAACTTCGACACCATATGCTATCCTATAGTTGTACACGACTACAGACTATGAAAGGAGACACATGATGTTGAAGTTTCAAGATGATTATACCACTCTCATAGCAACTTTTGAAGATTTTATTTTACTTGTTTATACAATTGTTGATGATTTATACCGGCAGGTTGTTCCTGTGTCTGTTTCGCAAAGGCGGAACGTGCACACGGCTAAAATGTCTGATTCTGAAATTATTACCTTAAGTATCTGCGGCGAACTGACTGGCACGGATTCTGAAAAAGCATGGTATTCTTTTGTCAAACGCAATTACCGGCATCTGTTTCCCAGACTCTGCAGCCGTACCCGCTTCAACCGAACCAGGAGGGC
>CAJTDE010000061.1 GCA_910574835.1 Clostridia bacterium
CCAGATACAGAGAAATGTCCATTTCCTTGGCTCATTTATCTGAGAGTAACAATAAAAATTCCTTGAATTTTTAAGGAAAATCACTTGACAATATAGGGAGGGTAAAATGAAAATGAAATATTTATATATTCTGCTTTTGTACCTTCCTTCCGGTTTTGGGAGGCTGACGCAGCGGATGACCCATTACAAATATACCCATGTGGCTTTGTCACTGGATGACCGCTATGAGCATTTTTATGCGTTTTCCAGATTGCGGGCCAAGACGCCGCCGATTTCGGGGTATATTGAGGAAAAGCGGATTTATTATACTCTGGGGGAAAATGTGCCTATTTATACAAAGATTTTTAAGGTGCCGGTTTCGGAAAAGGGATATGAGAGGGTGAAACGGTGGCTTGGGAAGGTCCGCAGAGATCCGGAGATTATGTACAATCTCATCAATATGCTGCTTCTGCCCTGGTTCGGCGGGCATCCGGTTTATAAGGCGTATAACTGCGGAGAGTTTATTGCCAAGGCGCTGAAGCAGGCCGGGGTGAAGCTGGATATGCCTTACTATAAGTATATGCCGAAGGATTTTGACCGGCTCCTTGGGGAGTATGCGATTTTTGAGGGGACTTTGGATAATCGGAGCAGAGAAGGGAGCGGGGATGATTTTTTCCGGGAAACGGGGCGTTTGGAGTATGTGTGCAAGACGGCTTATATTGTGAAGGAGCTTTTGTACAGGCAGCTTACGGGACATGCATCCAAAGGATTCCGGCCGGAGAAGGTGCGGTTTGTGTGGGATGCTGCGGAAGCGGAGAACAATAAAATAACTTTTGGTACATAAATGAATTTATAGGCGCATGAATTTGAAACGCGGCGTTATTTCATGAGGATGTACCGGAAATGATAACAGGGAACTGGAATAGGAGAATAAGATGAACAAGGTTTGTGTTAGAAATGTGGTAATTGGTGAGGGAATGCCGAAGATCTGCGCGCCGGCGGCGGGGCGGAGCAGGGAGGAGATTTTGTTTCAGGTAAAGAAGCTTCGGGAGGCCGGGCCGGATCTGGCGGAGTGGCGGGCCGACTGGTTTGAGGGGACGGCGGATAAGGCTCAGCTTCGGGAGATAATGGGGCTTTTGCGGAAGGAGTTAGGGGAGATGCCCTTGCTTGTTACCTTTCGGACGAAGCAGGAAGGTGGAGAGCGGGAAATTTCTGCGGAGGATTATGAGGAATTTCTCGGAGAGGTTCTCGCATCGGGCCAGGCGGATTTGATTGATGTGGAGTTGTTTATGGGAACAGAGCTTTTGGAGAGGACAGTGGAAAAGGCTCATGCAAAAGGGGTGAAGGTTGTGGCCTCCAGTCATGATTTTGAGAAAACGCCGAATGTGGGAGAGATGGTTGACCGCCTGTGCAGGATGCAGAAGGCAGGGGCCGATCTTTTGAAGATAGCGGTGATGCCCTGCGATCCGGGCGATGTGCTGACGCTCCTGGCGGCCACCTGGCAGATGAAGGAGTGTTATGCCGCTCAGCCGGTGATTACGATGGCGATGGGGGGAAGCGGCGTTGTGAGCCGGATGGCAGGGGAGATCTTTGGATCGGCGCTGACCTTTGGATCGGCAGGACAGGCTTCCGCGCCGGGGCAGGTGGATGTTGGGGAGCTTAAGGGGGTGCTTCGGCTGCTGCATGAAAATCTTTCTTAAAAACAGATGGGTGGTCTGCCAATCACGGAAGAGACCGGCAGAACATCAATGGAATACAGGAAGGGAGGGTATTACATATGGATACAAAATCAAAACAGGTTTTTATCAGCTATCATACTGAGACGGGAAAGGATGCCGTAAGGACGATATGCGCGGCCTTGGAGGGAGCGGGGATTTCCTGCTGGTATGCGCCTCGGAACGTAGGCGCCAATTATGCGCAGTCCATTGTGGAGGCGATTCGGGAATGCAGGGTGTTTTTACTGGTACTCAATGAGGGGTCCAATGTTTCCGCCCATGTGCTCAATGAGATCAACTGTGCTTTTGACCGCTTCAAGGCCCATGAGGATATTACACTGCTGCCTTTCCGCATAGACCAATGCGCGCTCAGTGATGATATTTATTATTATCTGGGGCGTATTCACATTATGGACGGTGTTCTGCCGCCGGAGCTTCTGCGTGTTCAGGAACTGGTGGATCGGGTGTCGCGGCTGTTGGGACAGGAGCCGTCGCGGAAGATTTCCGTGCCTGTCACCGGAGATGAGAAAAAGACTGCTTCCTACCGTATTGTGGGAACTGTTGTTTATCCGGATCGTCATTTTGTAGGGCGCGAAGAGGAAATGGAAGCTATCCGCACCCATCTGTCAGGAGGAGAAAATAAGCTGTTTCTGGTGGGAATGGGCGGCATCGGAAAAAGTGAAATTGCACGGATGTATCTCAAACGCTACTCCGGGGATTATGACGTGGTATTGTGGCTGTCCTTTGAGGAAAGCCTGCGCCGCACCTTTTTAAGTGATGCCGCGGTCCCGATCCGGGGGTTGAGCCGGGCCGATTATCCGGAGGATTCGGATGAGGAATACTGGAAGCGCAAGCTCCGCATTTTGAAGGAAATTGCAGACGAGCGCGTACTTTTGGTGGTGGACAATTTTGATGTACCGGATGATCCGGACCTGGAGGAGTTCACCGGAGGTGCGTATGCCGTGATTTTCACCACCCGCTGTCATCAGGATGCGGGCCGTCTGCCCGAAGTAGAGGTGCAGTCCGTTACCAATCATTCCGAGCTGCTTGCGATGTTCCGGGCGGAGTATACCCGGGGACTGAATCCGTCAGGGGAGGCTTGTGTGGATGAAATCCTGGAGCAGTTAGACGGCCATCCCTTAAGTATCCGCCTGGTGGCCTCCGCCATGCAGAGCCGGCGTATTTCGCCTGAAAAAATGAATGAGCTTTTGAAGAACGGCGCATCGGTGATGGCTGAACAGAATGCAAAGGCCGCCGATTTGATTTTCGGCCGTCTGCGGCAGGTTTTTCAATTGTCCACCTTGAGTGAAGAAGAGCAGTATTTGCTTAAAAATCTCTCATTGGTATCTCTGCGGGGGATTCCGGTGGAGACTTTGTATGACTGGTGCGAAATGGATGATTTTGATCTGATAGACGATCTAATCCGCCGAAGCTGGGTAATTCACGATCCGGTGACGGACGAGGTACACCTTCATCCCCTGGTATCGGATCTGATGGCAGAGGAATTGGAGAGAGATCCCATGTGCTGTGAAAGGTTTCTGGGCAGCCTGGTAAAAGCTTCCGAGGGCGTCTATAATACCACTTATGAATACAAGCAGTGGCTGTTTGACCTGGCGGCCAGCGCTTATGTGCGTCTGCCGGCGGCCCATACGCTGCGGGGGCTTACGCTGCTGTCCAGAGGTATGATGCTGCATCATATGTCTCTGTACCAGGATGCAATTCCCTATTTTCGGAAAGCTATTCCTCAGACGGAAGATCTGCACCGGCGGCTGGATGCCTACAATCGGATAGCCCAGTGTTGTCAGCTCAGCGGAGATTATGCAGGGTGCAGGGATACAGCGTTGGAGGCTTTGACGCTGATTGAAAAGCCTGTGCCGGCGGATTTGATAGCTTTCTACACTATGATATTGTCGCGGCTGGACGAAGCTTACCGGGAGTTAGGCGATTATGATGCAGCCATTTCCTATGCAAAGCAGACAATCGAGTACGAAAAATTCCTTCCCGATTACGATCATGGATGGCCGGAATACCATCTGGCACGTGCTTTGTATATGCGTGGAGATTTGGAGGAAAGCGAGAGGGTACTGGAAGAGGCATTTGAGGCATTCCGCAGAGTGGGCGGCGTGTGGGCCGTAAGCCTGGGGTCTGATTTTCTCGGACAGATCAAGATGGCTCAGGGGCAGCTTGACGAGGCATTGGAAATAAGCCTTAAGGCATGGGAGGAGCTTCTTCCTCAGCTCGGCCCGGAGCATGCGGATATGGCCAACAGTCTGCACTGGCGCGGGAATATTTACCGTGCTATGGGGGACATGGAAAAGGCCAGGGGATGTTATACGCAGGCGGCGGAGATTTACCGCAAGCTTAATTGTCCGGTACAGGCGAAGACGATTCTTGCTTTGGCGGAATAGGCGGGCGGGAATATCCGGGGGGGGATAAACATAGGAAACTGATACATATGTTGAAGCTTAAAGCGCATAAATTGTAATAATAATAGGGAGTAAGCCTGAATGCGGTGCTGGGAGTCTTTATTATCCCTTATAGGCTCGAATATTTTCATGAGCTATATCAGGAATACTTCGTGCAGAATATGCGGAGAGCTTTATGGAAAATGCCAAACTGGAAAATATGCTGAACCTGGCCCTGGATGCTACGGCGCGGGAGCGGGAAAAATCTCTGAATCTGGATGTGGGCTATGATCGGCAGGAACGGACCTGGGAGCTGATTGTAAAGTATCATGGGGACTTAAGCTCATTGAGAGCGGAGGGGATACAGGTGGTGGAGCTGATGAACGAGTACGCCATTTTAACTGTTCCCGAATCTCTGATAGAGCGGCTGGCAGATGTGATTGAGATTGAATATATTGAGAAACCAAAGAGGCTGTTTTTCTCTGTGAATCAGGGGAAGGCGGCCTCCTGCATTACGGGGGTGCAGAATGCCAGGTATGATTTGTTTGGGGATGGGATATTAATTGCCTGCCTGGATTCCGGGGTGGACTACACGCACCCGGATTTTCGAAACGAGGACGGAAGCAGCCGGATTCTGGCTTTGTGGGATCAGACGATTCCCGGGAATCCGCCGGAGGGATATCTCATTGGAACGGAGTACACAAAGGCTCAGATTGATGAGGCTTTGAGAGAATATGATGAAGGAAGGGGAAGGGGGCTTGTACCTAGTGTGGATACAAGCGGCCACGGAACCCGGGTCCTGGGGATTGCGGCCGGAAACGGAAGGGCCAGTAACGGGCGTTACCGGGGAGTGGCAAGCCGCAGTCCGATTCTGGTGGTGAAGCTTGGAGTTCCGAGAGCAGAGGCATTTCCAAGGACAACGGAGCTGATGCAGGGGCTTGATTATTGCCTGCGTAAGGCTATGGAATTTGCACTTCCGGTGGCGGTGAATATCAGCTTTGGCAATACCTATGGCGCACATAACGGGACGTCTCTTTTGGAAACCTATATTTCGGATATGGCGAATATCTGGAAGTCTGTCATCAGCATTGGTACGGGAAATGAGGGCTATGCGGCCGGACATACAAGCGGGCGAATGGAGGAAGGAAAGCCTATAGAGATTCCGTTAGCCGTTGGGGAGTATGAGGCGGCTTTGAATGTGCAGATTTGGAAGTCCTATCTGGATGAGGCGGATATTATGCTGACCAGTCCGGGGGGAAGGCGCGCAGGTCCTATACAGAGTATTCTGGGGCCTCAGCGGTTTACTATGGAGAATACGGAGATTCTTTTGTACTATGGGGAGCCTACGCCCTACAGTTCCTCGCAGGAGATTTATATTGAGTTTCTTCCCAAGGGAGATTATATTGATTCGGGGATTTGGACCTTTACCTTGATTCCGGGGCAGGTACGGGACGGGGAGTATCATTTGTGGCTGCCGAGCAGTGCGGCGGTAAATGGGGCGACACGTTTTCTGTATCCGACGCCGGTGGGGACCCTTACGATTCCTTCGACGGCCAGGAAGATTATTGCGGTGGGAGCTTACAATAGCCGGACGCTGACGTATGCGGATTTTTCCGGGCGGGGGACTGATGGGGGAGAAAGCCTTAGAAAGCCGGATCTGGTGGCGCCGGGGGTGGATATTATGACTACGGTGCCTGGGGGTGGTTATGGGGAAGCGACGGGGACTTCCTTTGCCACGCCTTTTGTGACAGGGGCGGCGGCGCTGCTGATGGAATGGGGGATTACGGATGGGAATGATCCGTTTTTGTATGGGGAGAAGGTAAAGGCGTATCTGCAGAAAGGAGCGCGGGCTTTGCTGGCGTTTTCGGAGTATCCGAATCCGGTGGTGGGGGAGTATGGTATTATTGTGCCAAGTTGGTAAGAAGCCAGTAAAATCAAGGGGTTCCACTGATTTAGTCCTAAGTAAAAACGGCTGTGAAAACAGCAAAAGTGATTGGAACGGGCCTGTTTTGAACCGTGAAGCCAGAAATTAAGCAAACTTGACACTATATTGCCATTAAGTAATGCGGTACTATGTTAATGGTGGAAAATTTGAAAGGAAATTGAGGAGGATATCCAGGAGGTCATAAGGACGGGGAAATATTGAGAATATAAAATTTGATTTAGAAGATGCTAGTAATACAGAAAATGCTTTACACTATAAAGAAACAAAGCTATAATTATATCAAAATAATGATATGAGGTGGTATGCGTGATTATAAAAGCATCAGCAGCTTTAAGGAATGATTATTCAACAATTTCCAATATGGCAAAACAAACAAAAGAGCCAATTTATATTACGAAAAATGGTGAGGGTGATTTGGTTCTTATGAGCATTGAGGCTTTTGAAAAACGGGAGCAGGTTCTGCAGCTTCGTGCAAAGATACTTCAGGCAGAGCAGGAACGCTTGGACGGTGCTGAAACAATAAGCGTTTCAGAAGCAAGAAGGCGGTTAAGGGAGAGGGCGGATGGTATATAGGGTGGAAATTCTCCCTACTGCATGGGAAGATTTAAAGCGTATTGAGGACTGGTATCTGATACAATTTGGTGTGGAAACAGCCTTAAAAGTAAGTGAGCATATATTGGATGTAATAGAACGATTAGAAAAATTTCCGGATTCAGGCTCTTTAACACCCGATGACTGGCTGAACCAACAAGGATATCGGATGGTTATATGTAAAAAACATGCGGCTATTTATAAGCAGGTTGGTATGGTAATTTATATTTATCATATTGCGGATACACAGACAGATTATACAAAATTATTCTATTAAAAAGAGATGCGTAATAAATCTTATATGACAGTATTATTGTATAAGCCGAGGAGACAAAATCCCTGGCTTTTTTAGCACGAATTAGTACACTATAAATTAAATAGTAATTTGGCTTTACTTTCGTTTGACAAGTATCTATAAGGTAGGTGTTAATAATGTTTGACTTGAATCAAGATGAATTTGATAAACTATCAGATCAACATCAATTATTTGCAAATTCCTTGGGCGAAAGTGGGGTTAAAATTAATTTAAACAGTTATAATTTGGAGAAGCTTGTAGTAGAAGATGTATCTTTAACAGATTCATTTATAACAGAATCAATATTTCAAGATAACTTTTTTAATAATGTAGAAATATTTGATGCAGCTTTGTGTGGATGTAAGTTTGAAAATGTAACATTTGAACGTGTAAATTTTGTTAAGACCGATTTGTCTTTTTGTTTTTTTAAAGACTGCAAATTTATTAATTCAAAATTAAAACGTTGTGAAACATATAGAACAGTATTTGAAGATGTTCAATTTAGGTCTTGTGATTTGTATGATATTTTTTCATATGCAAAATTAAAGAATGTTGTTTTTAGTAATATGGATTTAGAAAAAATAACTTTGTATGAAACAGTGGTACATGATATAAAATTAATAAATGTTAGAAATCTAAATATAAAATCAACCATATTATCTTTGAATATAGGAGATTTTGAAAATGAAAATATTCTTATGGGAGAAGATGCTATAGAGTATTTTCAAAAAATTGTTTATAAATCAAAACTCTAATCCCCCGGCTAAGCTGAGGAGAATAGAGTAAGTAATAGTGATTGATGACTTATAAAGGGGAATGAAATGTTACAGATTGAAATCGAAAAGGGTAATGAAATGGAAAAAGATTTGATAAAAAAATATGAAGCAATATTACCCGATGAGTTGTTAGAAATTTGGGAAAATTATGGATTCGCCAATTTGTTAGATGGTTACTTAAGAGTAATTAATCCGGAAGATTATAAAGCATTACTTGATGAAACATATTTTCGAAGTAAAGTCTCCGTTCCAATAATAACCACAGCTTTTGGAGATGTTATTACAATAGAAGAAGGCGAATATATAGGGATAGTTAAGTATAAAGACGGAACTTTTAGTATGTTAGCAAAAAGTTTTAAACGTTTTATGCAGTTCATAACGGATGATTACTTTGTGGGAAAGTATTTACAGATTCCACAATATGAAGAAGCGGTAAAGAGATTAGGAAAACTAAAACAGGATGAATGTTTTGGTTATGTACCAGTATTAGGATTGGGAGGCAGTGAACAGGTTGAAAATTTAAATAAAGTGAGCACCAGAGTGCATATTGAAATAATAACACAATTAGTAGGGAGGATAGGTATGTAGTAGGAGATGTTATGATTAATGATGTTTTGATAAAGGGATATGTGGATAAAAATAAGGACATGATTTTAATTCTTTTAAAAAAGAGTATAATAGGTTATATGTGGAACCATATAAAAAATTCGGTTATGCTGAATGAGACAATGTGGATCAATATTGTATTGAATTATTAAAGGAAATCTCTAAGAATCCAGTAACAGAAGCTGAGAAAAACTTATTAATAAATTTTTCCACGAACGACAGCGAGCTTTTTGCAGAAGGATTTGATGAAATAGATGAAGAACATATTATACTACTTACCGAACAATGGTCCTTAAATTCGGACAACTTGTTTGATATGGAAGAACGGGAGTGCGTAATTGGAGATATTAATTAAGTGTTCTATGCATACAGGGTCAGACGAGATGGATAATAAAAATAAAAGTATTGATTTAAATAATGATACACCAATACCAGAGGCATCCTATGCTGATCTGTATAAGGCCGGATTTTTTGATTATAAGAAAGCGAAATTAACAATAGTTTGGGGAGAAAAAATAAGTATAAACAAGCAGATTGTTATTTTAAGAAAACTTTATCCGAAATTAAAAGAGCTATCCACCGCAGATATTTATAAAATAGTACAAAAGAATAAACAAGAATGGCAATTTGCGAATATGGGGATGGGAAATGCAGTTGATCTTGCAAACGAGGCAAAGTTATTCGGATTAAATATAATTGTTGAGGAGTTAGAATTCACCTAATTAATAATGGAAAGTCTCATAAAGGAAGAGTACTTTTTGAAGGCGATAATCTGTTAACTGATGAAGGCCGAAGAGAACTTAGACATGAAGTTATGCAAAGATTATATGGAGCTCAATAGACAATTATATAAATTTGGAGAATAGTTATGGCCGATAATATAGTTGTAACTGTTCAGCACCCCGTTAAGGGCACATTGATTTTTGGACAAAACAGAGAAAATAAAATTTCTGTTTCGTCATTGCTTTAGTGTAAAAAGTGGATAACTTTCCAGTATAACTGCCAAGTGCTTTTGGGTTGTGGATTACTAAAACATAATTCCCCAGTTGTATCACAGATAACAGAGTAATTGTGGATTTTATCCGGTTGTTATCGGCAATTATCTCTTGTTTTTTACTGCTTATCCACCGTCATTTTGACAGTATATCAAAACGACACGATTCGCTTTTTGGACCATTTTCCGTTAAAATAGAAGTAT
The DNA here is from genome assembly GCA_910574835.1 of Clostridia bacterium. Taxonomy (GTDB): domain Bacteria; phylum Bacillota; class Clostridia; order Lachnospirales; family Lachnospiraceae; genus Laedolimicola. The sequence continues at coordinate 9,511 of CAJTDE010000061.1, forward strand.
CAAATTTAACGGAAGAAGGTGGTCTGAATGCCAGTAAATGTTACACTTGAAATGGTTCGGCAATTGCTTGAACAGAATGCTTCATTGCTCAAGCAAAATGAAATTCTCACAGCAACTATTGCTGAGTTAAATCAGACCATACAGGAACTGAAGGAACAGCTTAATAAGAACTCCAAAAACAGTTCCAAACCACCTTCAAGTGATGGCTATAAAAAACCTGCTCCTAAGAGTCTGCGCAAACCATCCGGAAAAAAGGTCGGTGGACAGGATGGACATCAGGGGATACATTTAGCGGTAATAACAGCTCCGGATGAAATAGTCAAACATATGCCCTCCGCATGTAAAGGATGCCAGCATTATCAGATGTGCAAAGGCACTGCATGTATTGCGCAGAAACGCCATGTTATTGACGCGGTTGTTACAGTCAATGTAACGGAGCATCAGGCACTGGAACTTCCGGTCTGTATGCTGCATGGAGATACCCGCACAGGTGCTTTCCCTTCTGATGTAAAAGCAACCGTACAGTATGGTGAAAACCTGCAGGCACTATCTGTCGCATTAAACGCCGTAGGCGCAGTCAGCATCAAACGTACCCATGAGATTCTTTCCGGCGTATTTAACATTCCGATTGCAACAGGAACGGTCAGCAGCATGGTAAAAAGATGCGCTGACAGTCTGAGTGAAACAGTCGGTAAGATCAAGGATAAGATGATCGGTTCCGCGCTTGGACATTTCGACGAAACCGGAACCAGAGTGGATAAAAAACTCTGGTGGGTTCATTGTGCCTCAAACTGTGAATACACCTATCTTGATATCAGTCCCAAACGTGGAACTGCAGGTATGGAGCAATGCGGAGTTCTTCCGGAATTCAAAGGGATTGCCATGCATGACTGCTGGGCTTCCTACTGGAATTATCCGGATATTCAGCATGCAGTCTGCTGTGCCCATCTTCTCCGTGAATTAA
>CAJTDE010000062.1 GCA_910574835.1 Clostridia bacterium
CCTGAATTATTCACGGCTGTGCCATGAAAGTGGCCGAAAGCCACATAGTTACCGTATTTAAGCTGTTTATTGCATTTCATCTGTTAAGTGAATAGAAAAAGAGACCAAATATGTGGTAAAATTTAGGTGTCGAATCCAAATATATACCACAGAAAGGTCTCTCTATGGATATTTTAAACACCTTTTCACTTAATAGCAATAGACAGATTAAAATAAATTTTGACGGAGGCGATTTATCCTCCGATGCAGGGCTTCTTCTGATAAAAGAATTCGCTGCTAAAATCGGCTTTTCAAACCTGATCAAAAAGAAATTTAAAACCAATGATAAGTCGGTTCGATTCCACAAAGATGATGAAAATCTGATGCAGATCATTTATCAGATCATCTCCGCATATTTTGTGGATGACTGCGCTGATGAACTGACTCTGGATCCTGTTTTCAATGCTATCCTTGAAAAGAGCAGTCTGGCATCACAGCCTACATTATCAAGATTTTTTAACCGTATGGGCGAAGATACCCTCAAACAGTTTGATGACATTGATAAAAGCCTTAGAGATGTCATCTATTCCATAAAGTATCCGGAGCATATGCTTCTCGACCTGGACAGCACTTTGTTTGACACTTATGGTAATCAGGAAGGCGAAGGCTTCAACTTCCATTATCAAGCACATGGATATCATCCGCTACTCTGCTATGATGGTCTCACCGGAGATCTGCTAAAAGCAGAACTGCGTGATGGAACTCTCCACTGCAGCAACGGTGCGGATAAATTTATGAAACCACTCTTTCAGGAATACATGGAAAGAGGTATCAAAACTTATCTTCGTGGTGACAGTGGATTCTCATCTCCTAAGCTTTATAAAACCTGCGAGATGAATGGCTGTTCCTATGCCATCCGTTTAAAGCAGAATTCTTCACTCCTTACTCTTGCTTCAGATAAAGATGAAGATTTGTATAAAGCAACCAAAGGGGATCAAATCAGTTATGCGGTAACTTATGGTGAATTTATGTACCAGGCTGGCTCCTGGGATTATCCAAGACGTGTTGTTTTCAAAATCGAAAAACCATACAGCCAGCTGACACACATGTACACCTTTATTGTTACAAACATGGATATGGAGCCCTATCAGATCATCCAGTTTTACTGCGGCCGTGGCAGGATGGAAAACTTTATCAAAGAAGGCAAAAACGGATTTGACTTTGATTCCGTAAGCAGCCGTTCCAAAGTAGTAAATGCCAACCGCATGAGGATACACATGCTTGCCTACAACTTATTCAATTGGTTCAGACGACTGGTACTTCCTGCAAATATGAGAAAACAACAGGTTGATACCATTCGTTTAAAGCTGATAAAGATTGCTGCAAGGGCAGTCCGTTCAGCAAGATATATAACATTCAAACTGTGTAGCAGTTGTCCTTATAAAAAGGAATTCTACAAAACATTGAGGAACATCCAGCAACTAACCGTACAGTTAGAATAGCAGCAATTAACGTACCTTGACAGTTCAAAATGACTTAATGGAATTTCACAGGGATAATTTACCCATTTTTGTGGATAACACGATTGATTTCAATGGAACTGGTTCAAAGTTTTTGGAGTATTGAGCATTTCTATATGTTCATGAATAATTCAGGTTAAACTAAGAATTAAGGCGGGAAAGCGTTTGTTGGAAGAAAACCAATGAACGCTTTTCTGTTTTTAAAGGCAGGATTTCACTGCCGCTCCCCGCCAGTCCTGACTTCATTTCAAGTACAGCAGAATTTCAGAAATGGAGGACAGGATATTGATAAATATAAATAAAGAAAAGAAGACAATAAAGCAGTTTGTGAAGTTATGCCGCATTGCTTTAAAGTATGAAAAAGTCATTATTACAGCGAACGGAAACGGATGGCGGAACGGGAATCACATATTGAAATGTTTTCCGAAAAGCAGTTGGAGATGATTGATAAAGTTTTTGATACTTACCATGCCGATTATTTCCAGATCATGGGATATGAAATCGGCATTGTAGACGGGGATTTGGCACAGGCATTAAGGGAGATGCCGGACAGGCAGATGCAGATTGTCCTGATGTATTATCTTGTCGGGTTGAAAGACAGGGAGATTGGGGAAATTTTTGGTCTGGCGAAAAGCAGTGTTTGTAAGCTGAGGCATGATGCAATAAAAATACTCCGGCGGCTGATGGAGGAATTATATTATGGATAATCAGTATAAAGGCAGGGATATTTCCTTTGAAACACTGGAAAAGGCAGTGAATGGCGATTACTTTGCCATGCAGGAAGTGATCAGGCTGTTCAAGCCGTACATGGCAAGGCTAAGCGTTGAGGAAGGCAGATTTAACGGGGAACTGTTTGAAAGGCTTGTGCGGAAACTTATGTTTATAACAGTCCGGTTCAGGACTGACTATGACGAGAAATAAACAGGCGTTACAAGGCACAGGAGGGGACATTCAGCATTATGGGTGTCCTCTTTTGTGTGCCTGTATTTCCATACAGTATTAACAGCGTTACGGGCAGGGAGGAAGTGAAAAAATGAGTAAAAATAAATTAAGGAGCAGGGATGCGATTGAGGAAGAATTAAAGAAAACAAAAGCCGAGTTTACCATTGCGAAACACAGGGAAATGAAGTTACGCAACCAGATAAAAGGCATGACGGAAAAGGAGCGCCGACACCGCAATATTGTATGGGGAAGCCACTTTGAATATCTTCTCAGGGAAAAGCTGGATGTTCCCAAAGAACAGCTTGCTGCTCTGAATGATGATGCGGTAAAGGATATTCTGAATGCGCTGTTTGCGGACTTATCTTTTCGCCGGACTATGCAGAATATTTTGACAGAAAAAGTAAAACCACAATCCCCGACGGAATGAAATTATCTGCCGAAATGTGGTGGGTGGAACTGCAAAACTTTGTGGGCAGATAAAGGCTGCTTTTTAGCCTTTATCTGAACGCAAAGTCCACTAAAGGGTAGGGCGGAACGCCCGTAGGGGAATTGTCGTTTCCCCTGTTGTCTGCCGCAAGGCAGGCAAAGCCCCGCAGGGCGCACACACGCGAAGCGTGTATAAGTGCGCCCTTGTCAAATGTAGCACAGCTACATTTTCCGTCGGGGATAAGAATGCGGAAAAGGAGGGAGCTACCGATAAGCACCAAAATGATACATCTTAACGCAAAGATAATCAGCAGGGGCGGAGAAAAGCCGCAGTCTGCTGTGGCTTCTGCCGCATACCGGAGTGCAACAAAAATCTATTGCGAATACGACGGAGAAGTAAAAGACTTTTCAAGGAAAGGTCATGTGATATATTCCGAAATCCTACTGCCAGAGTATGCGCCAAAAGAATTTGCAGACCGTTCCGTTTTATGGAATGCCGTTGAAAATTTTGAAAAAGGGAGCAGGGCGCAGCTTTCAAGGGAAATTGAATTTTCCCTGCCCTGTGAGCTGGATGCGGATGAACGGTTAAAGGCGGCAAGAAAGCTTGCAGAATTTTTCAGGGATAAGGGAATGGTGGTCGATATGAACCTGCACAGTCCTGACCATGAGAACCCAAACCCGCACTGCCACCTTATGCTTACCATGCGCCCGTTCCGAAAAGACGGGACTTTTTTGGAAAAGAAATGCTGGCGGGAATATGACCTTGATAAAAACGGTCAGAAAATCCCCACAAAGAAAGGCAACGATTATAAGTCGCATAAGGTTTACGCTACTGACTGGGATGACAGGGGGAACGTGGAAAAATGGCGGGCGTTGTGGGCGGATATTGAAACGGATTTTTATAAAAAGAACGGCTATGAGATTACAGCAGAACACCGTTCTTTTGAAAGACAGGGCATAGACCTTCTGCCAACAATCCATATGGGTGCGGCGGTGACTGCAATGGAGCGCAGGGGCATTCAGACCGAAGTCGGCAACATGAACAGGGAGATTAAAAAAATCAACACCCTTATCTTATCCAGTATGGAGAACATAGAACGCTTGGCGGATAAAATAGCGTTTCTCGAAAAGGAGAAAAAAGCGGCTGTGCGGGAAGAAGAAAAAGAAGCATCTGCACAGGAAAAGAAATCAGGCACTTTAATCCCGCTCCTCATGGAATGGCAGCAAAACCGGAGTGCCTTTATTCAGGATAACAATATCCGCCAGCGTACAGAAACAAAAGCAGGCAATGTAAAAGATTTTTCTGTAATGGTGGCGTTTCTCCAATCACATAAGATTGAAACGCTTGAAGATTTGCGGAAACTGGCAGAGGATACTAAAAAGCGGCGGAGCGACAACATTCACAACCAACGTGAATTAAATGCAAAGCTGAAAAAGATGTCCAATATCGTAGACATTTATCAAGCCTACAAGCCGTATTCGGAGTACCTGAAAAAGTATGAAAATCTTTCCGGCAGGCAGAAACAGTTTTATTATGACAAAAATGCGGATAAGATTGAAACTGCCCTCTCCTACCGCACAGGGCTGAAAAATATGAGCGGTACGGATAAGCTGCTTCCAAAAACATGGAAGAAGGAACTTGACGGACTGAAAGCGGAAAGTGCAAAGATAAGGCACGATTTAGCGGAGAATGACATCATTCTTGGGGAACTTGCGGAGATTGCAGACAAGGCGGCAATGGTACAAAGGGGCAGAGAAAAACAGAAAGAAATACTTCCCAATCTTGGGGAGAAAAAAAGAGCAAAAAAGGAAAGGGGCAATTATGGCAGAGAATAAGAAATATTATTTCCTCAAACTCAAGGAGGATTTTTTTGACCAGCGTGAGATAGTTGTGCTGGAAGGCTCAAAGGACGGCATTTTGTATGTGAATATCCTGCTCAAACTGTATTTGAAGTCTTTACAGCATAACGGGAAACTGCTCTTAAACGAGATGACGCCGCTTTCTGCGGAGATGATCGCACTGCTTACAAGGCATGAGGTAGGCACTGTTGAGAGGGCGATGCGAGCGTTCATGCAGCTTGGTCTTGTAGTAGTGCAGGAAGATGACACCTACTATATGCCGGAAATCGAGCAGATGACCGGAAAAGGTTCATCTGAGGGGGAACGTAAGGCAAGATACCGCAGGAAGAAAGCGGAAGGCAACACGCCGCTTTTGGCGGATACAAATATGGGAATTGGACAGAGTTGGGACAATGTCCCGCCTGTGTCCCGATTTTGTCCGCCAGAGATTAGAGATAAGAGTATAGAGAACAGAGATTATATAAAAGAGAGTGAGAGAGAAAAAGACGCACACGCACTTATGAGGGAGGATAAACGAATATGTTTTTATGGCAGATATGAAAATGTCATTCTTACAGATAAGGAGATGGAAACGCTCAAAAGCGACTTTCCGGCAGATTACCAATCAATGATAGAGCATTTGTCAGAATACATGGCTTATACCGGAAAGACATATAAAAACCATTTAGCCACTATGGAATGTTGGAAAAAGGCAGACATGAAGAAAGAACAGGAAAAAGGGAAAGGGTATTTCTATAATGGCAGTTTTAAGGAGGGGGAGAGTTTATGAGAGGAACAGATATGCAGGCGGCGGTTACGGATATGCTTGCCGGACTTATTCAGGACGGTATTGCAGAGAGTGGTGATTATATTGATGCTGACACCGGGCTTCTGATGTGCGGGAAATGCCGCTCAAAAAAGCAGACGGTCGTAAAGCTGATGGGGCGCACCATGAAGCCTTCCTGTCTGTGCAGGTGCAAATCGGAGGAATTGGAGAAAGAAAAACAGAAACGGAAAGACAAGGAGCTGATGGAGGGTATTTCAAGGCTGAAAAGCGCAGGTCTGCAGGACAGAACATTTTATGGATATACATTCGCAAACTGTGACGAAACGCACCTTTGCGCCAGATATGCGCACCGTTATGTGGGGCATTTTGCAGAATTTCAAAAAAACGGACAGGGGTTATTGTTCTGGGGCGATGTGGGGACGGGAAAAACATTCCTTGCAGGCTGTATTGCAAATGCGCTCATGGAGAAGAATATCCCTGTGCTGATGACGAGTTTCCCGAAACTGTTAAATGCACTCGGAGGGTTATACAGCGGCGAAAAAAATGAGTACCTGAAAAACCTGAACCACTACCAGCTCCTTATTATTGACGACTTAGGCGTGGAGCGTGACACTCCCTATGTGCTGGAAACAGTTTATCTTGTAATTGATGAACGTTACAAAAGCGGAAAACCGTTTATTATTACAACAAACCTGTCACTGGAAAAATTACAGAATCCGGCAGATTTGGAGCATGGGCGCATCTATGACCGCATCATGGAGAGGTGTGTTCCTGTTGCCTTTTCGGGGAAAAATTACCGGACAGATAAAGGCAGCAAGAATATGGAGAATGCTACAGGCATATTGAGGGATGAACCAACGTGAAATACTGTTGAATTTGAGGTGAAAAAATGATATGATAAAGGCACAAAAAGGAAGGGATTAAGATATGGCAAATATATATGACGGGGCATTCCGGACAATCCTGAATGACTGCCGGAAGCTGATTATCCCCGTAATCAATGAGATTTTCAGTGAAACATATACAGGGAAGGAAGAAATCCGTTTTTTTCCCAATGAACATTTTTTAGACCAGCAGGATGAAGCGGACAGGGAACGGATTACGGACACGAATTTTACGGTTTTTGGAAAAATACCAAAGAAATACCATGTAGAGTGCGAAAGCAGTCTGCCGGACGGAAGAATCACCATAAGGCTTTTTGAGTATGATGCGCAGATAGCGCTTGATGAGGGTAAGGTTACGGAGGAAACGCTGACAGTGACATTTCCCAATACTGCTGTTCTGTATCTTCGGACTTACCAAAAAACACCGGATAAAATGAAATATGTGATTGTTACACCGGGCGGAACAGTTCAGTATGATGTGCCGATTATGAAAGTACAGGCGTATTCGCTGGACGATATTTTTGAAAAGAGGCTGCTGATGCTGATTCCGTTTTATATTTTTTCACATGAGAAAGGCTTTCCGGAGTATAATAGTAATGAGCAGAAACTGGCAGAATTGAAGGCGGAGTATCAGAAAATTTTAGAAAGGCTTGATGAACTGGAACAGCAGGGAGTGATCGGGGCGTTTGACAAACGCACAATCATAGAGCTTTCCGGCGATGTGGTTAAAGAGATTGCACAGAAATACGAGAATGTGCAGAAAGGCGTAGGTGATATGATGAGCGGAGCATTGATTGAAACAAGTGCAAGGACTATTTTAAATCAAGGAATAAAGCAAGGCATTAGTGAAACAAAAAAGCAGACAGCACTTAGGATGCTGAAAATGGAAAAGCTGACAATCGAGGAAATTGCAGAATGTTCTGAACTCAGCGTGGCAGAGGTAGAACAGCTTGCAGGACTTCAAACGGTGTAAAGCGATAACGTGGAAAATTTAATATTGCAGCCATTAAGCAGGGAATAACTGATGATTCAGATTTGTTTCCCTGTTTTTTGCGCCATTTTTTAGAAACTTGTGGATATGGCAATGCAAATAAGTCCATATCCTTGTACAGCGTCAGGGCAATTACAGAAATAAGGAAAGGATTAAGATTATGGATAATGTGACAGGTAATTGCACCGGTACAAAAGCAGGCATTACAGTAAAAACTGTCTTTGACGGAAAACAGAGCGGACAGCAGGCATTTATGAAGCTGATACAAAGACAATACCGTATCAGAGGGGCAGATATGCAAAACACTGATATTGATAAATCGGCATATAGTATTGACAAAACACAATATACAGACTATACTAAAGACAGTGAAGCAAATGTTGGCGGTACAACTGTTGGTTTTGCGGAAAACGGAGGACAGTGAGTTCCTGGGGAACGGATTTACCTATTTTGATACGAGCTATGCTTACCACAATGGAAAAAGTGAGGAGGCTTTAAGGAAAAGTGTGGTGGAGAGGTATCCGAGAGAGCAGTTTACCATCGCCACAAAGCTTCCGACCTTTGCTATACAGACAGAGGAGCAGGTGGAGGATATATTCGCAGGACAGCTTAAAAATCTGGGAACAGACTATGTGGATTATTACCTGCTTCACATCCTGAACACGAAATTCTACAATGGGCTGGATGGCAAAGGCGGCGTTGTTAAGAACTGCCATTTGTTTGAGCATGCACAGAAATGGAAAGAGGAAGGGAAGATCAGGCATTTGGGATTTTCCTTCCACGATTCGCCGGAGGTACTGGATCAGATTCTGACAGAACACCCGGAAGTGGAGTTTGTTCAGATCATTGTCAATTATTTTGACTGGGAAAGCTATTTTATCGCTTCCAGAAGGTGCTATGAGGTGATCCGCAGGCACGGGAAAAAAGTAGTCATCATGGAGCCGGTCAAGGGAGGCGTCTTGGCACAGATACCGGAAGAAGCGGAAAAGAAGCTCCGTTCCATAAAGCCGGAAATGTCGCCTGCAGTATGGGCGCTGCGGTTTGCGGGCAGCATGGAGGATGTGACAGCGGTGCTGTCTGGTATGTCTACACTGGAGCAGGTACAGGACAATGTAAGGAATATGAAGGACTTTCAGCCGCTTGGCGGAAATGATATGAATATGCTGCTTCAGATGGCAAAGGAACAGAAAGCGACGGGACCGGAAGGAACTGGAGACTTTGCGGAATATGAAGCCCTGACCTATCACGGTATTTCTGTGGCGGCAATCTTTGATACTTATAACTCTGCCATGGTGCAGCCGAACCCGCTGTTCTCCGGTGAGATGAACTATCTGGCCAACAAGCTGCTGGCGAATGGAGTGACGGACATCAAACAGGAATTTCCGAAAGAGACGGTTCTGTTCCATGGAAAAGATATCACGGCACAGGTGGAAGAAGCATGGAATTTCCTTGTGGAGCATGCGTTTGTGATGTAAGGAACTGTTATGACTGAGTGAGATTTACAGATACAGGGGCAGATACGGAAATTTTGTATCTGTCCCTGATCATTTTATGCCACATTTTCATGGAGGGTGTGGCATAAGCCTCTGATACTGCAGGAATGGAGTGGAAGGAGATGCGCTTCAAAAGTACAATAGATCCAGAATACAACAGAGGTGGTTTTATGAGTAAGTCTTTCCTGTTAAAATGGGTGGAACCAAAGCAGCCGCTTCCAAAAGAGCGGCAGCGGTTTGGAAACAGGGAACTGGCTGCCCTGATCCTGCCAATCCTTGTGGAACAGCTCCTTACCATGCTGGTAGGGATTGCGGATACATTGATGGTCAGTTACGCAGGGGAAGCGGCTGTTTCCGGAGTGTCTCTGGTAAATCAGTTGAATAATGTGTTTATCTTTGTGTTCGGTGCGGTGGCCTCCGGCGGAGCTGTGGTGGCAAGCCAGTATATTGGCAGGGAGGATCGGGAAAACGGGGTAACGGCTGCAAGCCAGCTGCTGATGATTACAGTCCTGATATCGACGGCTTTGATGGGAGTCTCAGTTTTGTTCCGGTCACAGTTTTTATCGCTTTTATTTGGCAGGGTGGAGCCGGATGTAATGGAAGCATCCCTTACCTATCTGGTCATTTCGGCCCTGTCCTTTCCGGCGCTTGCGGTCTATAACAGTGCGGCGGCGCTGTTCCGCAGTATGGGGAAGACAAAGGCCATAATGAATATTTCTATTGCCATGAACGCGGTCAATGTCATCGGCAATGCCATCGGGATATTTGCCCTCCATGCCGGGGTGGCGGGAGTGGCAGTGCCGTCCCTGGTTTCAAGGACATTTGCCGCTGTGGTCATGCTTGTGCTCTGCTTTCAGAAAAAGAATACGCTGTATGTGGAGCCGGGTAAAGTGTTTGCATGGAATGGGAAAATGTTGAAACGGATTTTGAACATTGCCGTGCCAAACGGAGTGGAGAACGGGTTGTTCCAGCTTTCCAAGGTTGCCCTTTCCAGTATCGTTGCCCTCTTTGGGACCGTGCAGATTGCGGCAAACGGAGTGGCACAGAGTTTCTGATCCATCGCATCCCTGTTCTGCATCGCTTTCGGGTATGCTTTTGTGACTGTGATTGGACAGTGTATGGGTGCGGGGGATACCCGCGCGACGGACTATTACTGTAGAACGTCAAATTGTGGCTAATCCAAACATCAAATTAAATCTAAGCTTTTTTACCCTATTCCCGCAAATTATTCCTGCGTTTTCCTCCATCCCATCAGATTATTCCTAAAAATTGTCCATACAATTAT
>CAJTDE010000063.1:0-8959 GCA_910574835.1 Clostridia bacterium
TCGAAGAGTTACGGGCAGTCAAGGCTTTATAGTCATACTGCCTTTTTATTATGCAGATAAAAGCAGAAGATTTCAAGAGGAATAGGAATAATGTGACCGAAAAGAGATGTTAGCTGGCGAGGACATTGTGCTGTTCTACACACCCACAAGGGCGGTGTCGTCCACACCGAGATTTTACTGCCCGACCACGCCCCCGCCGAATATACGGACAGGGCGGTTTTGTGGAACGAGGTTGAGAAAATCGAGAAAGCCAAAAACGCCCAGCTTGCGCGGGAGATTGAAATTTCCTTACCCCGCGAACTGACGAGGGAGAAAAGCATTTCCCTTGTCCGCGAGTATGTGAAACGGCATTTTGTGGCGGCGGGAATGTGCGCCGATGTATGTTTACATGACACAGGCGGCGGCAACCCCCACGCCCATATCATGCTGACAATGCGCCCTTTTGATGAGGGCGGCGAGTGGGGAGCGAAGCAGAAAAAGGAGTACATTCTTGACAAAGACGGGGATAAAATCTATGACCCGAAGAAGCGGCAGTACAAATGCAAACCCATTCCCGCTACCGACTGGAACGAGCAGACCAAAGCGGAGGAATGGAGGGCGGCATGGGCGCAGCTTTGTAATCAAGCGTTAGAACAGAACGGACACGCGGAGCGTATCGACCACCGCAGTTATGAGCGGCAGGGGATAGACCAGATACCCACCATCCATTTAGGCGTTGCCGCTTCTGCTATGGAGAAGCGCGGCATCCGCACCGAGCGCGGCGACCTTAACCGCGAAATCGAAGTGACAAACCAGAAGTTACGGCAGTTAAAGGCGCGTATCTCCAAACTGCAAAACTGGTTGAAAGAGGAAACCGAGAACACCGAGCCGCCTACCCTTGCCGACTACATTCAGGGCATACTGTCACGCAAGGCGCAGACGGGAAAACCGGGATATTCCCAATCCCTCTATAACCTTAAAGACGCGGCAAAAATGCTGAATTTCCTGCAAACCAACAACATCATGGATATGGCGGGGCTTGATGAAAAATTCAAGTCCATGATAGGGGAACAACTGGACATTCAAGGGAAACTGAAACCCGTTGAACGGCGGCTTGCCACTCTGAAAAAGCACTTAGAGCAAGCCGACATTTATTTCAAGTGTAAGGGAAAGAAGCCGCTGACCGAAGCCGAGCAAATCTTGTTCACAACAGCGAAAGATTATCTCAAAGGCGTGATGAACGGAAAGACCACAATCCCGACAAAGGCATGGAAAGAAGAATACACCAAGCTGACCGCCGAGAGGAAAACGCTCAATCAGCGGTATCTTGCATTGAAAGAGGAAGTGAAAGAAGCGGAGAAAATCAGAAAGAATGTTTACGGTATCTTGCGGCAGGAACAGAGGGAGCAACAGACCCAAAGAAAACAAGATATGGAGCGATAACAGACAGGGCGGCGGGATAGTCAATGCCTGTCACCGCCGCCCTGTTTTTGACTTTTGTTAGAACAATAAACTGTATTTTGCCCTATACACTGTATTTAGTGTTACTGTTGCTTTTTGAATGTAATCACAAATGCTCCTTTAACTTGCATTGATGTTGCCATGTAATCGTATGTCACAAGTTCCCACCCATCGGTAGCCCTTTCATTGATTAACTGGTCTAATACTTCTATATCCTTTGCACTTGCTTTGTCGGAAAACCATTTGGTTCCTACCATCAAAATTTCTGTTTTGTAAGTGTACATGATTTGTTTCCTCCTGCTGTTAATTATAATTTTATCAAACAAATTCTGATTTATCGGTTTGTACTGGAGAAAATTATACCATACCCAATACCGGAAAGCAATACGCACTTTGTTCCGTTCCGACTATCCAGACCGTCAAGGGGCGAGTAGTATTTTTTCGCAAAGTGCGCGAAAAAATCTCCACTCTTATATGAGTTTACAACTCCTATTCTTGTATTGAAATGAGTGTACATAGCAAAGAATTTACCTAAATATAGCACTATATCAATGAGTGAATATCATTCATTGACTTTTCGGAAAGGCGGTGCTATAATTTTCTCTGAAAGGAGGCTGTATATATGAATAGCGCAAAGCAAAAATCAAAAATAGCCTTTAACCAACAAGCTCCAACCTATGACTGCGATATAAAAGGGCAGCACGCCCGCACATTATATCCTGTTATCATCAATAGGCTGAAAAGCATATCTTATCAAACGGCATTAGATTTAGGGTGCGGAACCGGGGAAGTAATGAAGCTCATATTGCAGCAAGACAATAGCAAAATACTGTATGGGCTTGATTTATCTGAAAAGATGTTAGAAATTGCACAGAAGAAATTAGAAAATAGGGCAACGCTCATTTTAGGTGATAGCGAACAACTCCCTTTTTCCGACTGTTTCTTTGATGTTGTGTATTGCAATGACTCTTTTCACCATTATCCTGCGCCGGAAAGAGTCTTATCAGAAATTGATAGAGTGTTAAAGCCTAATGGAACTTTTATTTTGTGCGATTGTTGGCAACCCACAATCGGGCGAGCTATTATGAATTTCTATATGAAGTATAGTAAAGAGGGGGACGTAAAGATTTACTCTGAAAGTGAAATTTGCAAATTGCTTTCAAGGCACTTTTCAAATGTTACATGGGAGCGTGTAGGAAATACGGCTTGTATGGCTTGCGGAACAAAATAATACCGTAATATTGACTGGTATTCACTCATTGATTTTTTACATTGCTATGCTATGATAGGGAAAGGAGGTGTGTCATGCGTATTACGAAAGAGCCAGAGGAACGGAAGCAGGAAATATTAGATACTGCTATGCGACTATTTTATGAAAAGGGATATGAAAAAACGTCCATTGCCGATATTGCAAAAGAGATTGGCGTAGCGCAAGGGCTATGTTATCGTTATTTTCCCTCAAAGGAAGCCCTTTTTGACTGTGCAATAGAACAGTACGCAGACGAGATAGTAAGTAAATTTACTATTTCAAAAGGCAATGAAAAACTGACCTTAAAAGAAATTATTGAAACTATGCCTATTATGGTAGAAACGGAGGGGACAGACTATTACAACGTGCTTCATGTTGTAGAGAACAAAAAGTTTCACGATCAGCTTGCATTGAAAGTCTGCGAAAAGCTCCTAAAACCTGTCACCTATTTACTGGAAAAGGCACAGGAAAACGGCGAAATTCAACTTGATAATATTCAAGCCGCTGCTAAATTCTGCGTGTACGGGCAACTTGGGATTTTATTAGACACGAAATCCAGTACAGAAGAAAAAGCGAAGAATATTCGCACTTTTCTCATTTATGCTCTAAGACTTTGAAATTATCCCCTGCTATTTAGTAGGGGAATTTCAAAAACATCTAAATGAATGAAGCTCATTCAAGAAAGGAGATTTTATGAATGACCCTACCTGTTTTGTAAATATGCAAGAGTATTATCATTTTATATATGCTATATCCTATATGATGATAGCAGAAATAGTTATATGGTTATATAACTTCAAAGGCTGGATAAAGAAACCTCAAATATCCAACAAGGATTGCGGAACTTTACTTCTTGTAATTTTTGCTTGTTGGAGCAGCTTTTCAATAAGCACATTTTTTAGATGTGGCTATATAACAGAACTGATAGGAGAAATACTTATCCCACATTGCTTTTTCTATTTAGGTTTGTTTTTGCTGGTACTTGGAACTACATTGCGATCATGGGCAGTTTGGACATTAAAACACTCTTTTACATTATCAGTGAAAACAAATTCAACACAGGGCTTGGTAACAACAGGAATTTACCGTTATATCCGCAACCCGGCTTATGTCGGAACTATCCTTTGCCTGTTAGGAACAGCGTTTTGTTTTCGTTCTGCAATAGCCCCAGTATTAGTTTTGATTATTTGCTTTGTATGTTACGGAATAAGAATACAAATTGAGGAAAGAGCCTTGCGGCTACGCTTCGGAAACGACTTTGATAATTATTGTGCGCATACATGGCGACTAATTCCTTTTATTTGGTAACTGCTGTAAATCTATGGCTGCCCTTATCGGCAGCCAAAAAAATAGTATATAAATGAATGATATTCATTCATTAGAAAGGACTTAACAATGACAAGAAAAATTGATTTTATCAATGGAAATACAAAAAAGTGTTTAATGGCAATGGTTTTGCCAATGATTGCGGCTATGTTTCTTAATATGGCTTATAACCTTGTAGACAGTTTATGGATTGGAAACCTTTTAGGGGAAACAGCTTATGCGGCACTCACAAATTCAACTCCGCTAATCCTGCTTTTAACCTCTGTTGCTATGGGGGCAACAAACGGTATTTCTATACTGCTATCACAAGCAATCGGCTCCAAAGATAATAAAAAGATTGAAAGTCTGATTGCTACCTCGTTTGCTGTTGCAATTATTTTTTCTTTGATTTTGACAGCTATTTTTGAATTATCCCTGCCAGCTATTTTGCAAATTATGAATACCCCTACTGAAACCTATGAAATGGCATATAACTATTTATCAATTTATCTTTTGGGATATTTAGCTGTTTACTTATTCTTATATTTTACTGCTGTCCTGAGAAGTTTTGGAAATGCAATGTTTCAAATGATTTCCATGCTGGTATCAACGATACTCAATGCGGTTCTTGACCCTATTTTTATTCATTTTTTTGGTTTTCATGGTGCTGCAATAGCGACCTTAATTTCACAAAGTATTTGCTTGGCATTTATGATTTGCTATCTCAAGAAAAAAAGACTGTTTAATATGCGGCTTAACCTGTTTGACAAGGCTTTCATTTTACCGCTTATACAAAAGGCTGTCCCGGCAATAGTCCAGCAAAGCATACCCGCAATCAGCACTACTTTTTTAACTGCCCTTATCAGCTCTTACAGTATCACAGCAATAGCGGCTTATGGAATTACTGGAAAACTGGAAACCATATTATTTTATCTGGCAATGGCATTAAATATGGTTCTAACAACAATTATCGGGCAATGTGTAGGTGGAAAGAGGACGGACAGGGTAAAAGACTATCTGAAATGTGCTTTGAAATATGGCAGTCTATTTCTGTTTCTGCTCTCTGCAATTATCGTTTCCAGCTCAAAATACCTTTCCATGCTATTTGTAAGAAGTTCTGATGTAGCGTCAATCGTAAGCGGTTATTTTCTGATCGTGGGGATAGGTTACATATTGAACACCATAACAAATTGCTTCCTCGGTATGCTAAACGGTTTGGGGCAGCCCTCTAAAAGTATGCTCCTAATGATTTTTTATTACATTATTGTCCGTATGCCTTTAGCTTATCTTTTTTCATATTTAGGACTTAGGCTTAACGGGATATGGATAGCTGTATTGATTAGTCATATTTGCGCAGCTATCGCAGCAATGCTTTTTTCTATGCTTCAACTGAAAAGGAAAACAACCATTTCATAAGAAAATTATGCCGCTGTTTTCTTTTCAAGTAATGGAGCTTATTAAAGTTACCTTTTTTGAGGATATGGCGGTATTGGAGAAATATCGCCATGTTCTTTTTTATGCTTTTATGGCTATCGCCTTATGGTGAACAATTAAAAAAATCTTCTCCAGCGTAGAAAACATTTTTGCCTACGGTTTTACCTTCACACATCACAATATAAGCGTTAATAATTCCTCTTTACCCGATTGCATTATGCAGTCGGTTTTTTTTGCGCTTTTTAAGACGCACTTTTTGAAAATTTCGACAAAAAAGTTTGCCGTTTTCATTTGGCAACTCTCAAAAAGCGGTGGTGTGGGTACTGAAAGGGGAAGTCATAAAAAATCACCCGCTTTCGCGGCTGCGAAAGGAGGTGAGAACATGAATGAGCCTAATCGTACCGAATGGGAAATCCGCTGCGCTTTTAATAGCTTTTGCAAGAAAGCCATTAAGTGTGAAGCCAGCAACGCCCACCGCGACGTAAGACGACACCAACTGCGTGAAGTTACGTTATCCAGCCTTTCCCCGCAGGAAGAAAGCCAGCTTTATACCGTTGACCGCTATTTTGTCAAGGAATACACTGACAATTCTATCTGCGTGGCGGGTAAAAGAATTACGCCGAAGCTGTTAGCCGAAGCACTCCGCACTTTGCCGGAAGAAAAACGTAACGCCGTCCTGCTGTACTATTTTGAGGGTATGACTGATAACGATATTGCAAAGCTCCTCAATATTTCAAGAAGCACAGTACAGTATCGCAGGACAAGCTCTTTTGAACTGCTAAAACGCTATTTGGAGGAACGCGCTTATGACGACGAAGAAATTTGACAGCGATTTTGACGAGCGCGGCTTGTTACCTTACCCGGTAATTGTTGCCGCAACCAAAGGCGACCCGGACGCAATGAAAATTGTGTTACAGAACTACGACGCACAGATTGCCGCTTTGTCTGTCCGAAAATACCGTGATGAACGCGGAAATACATATTTCGGAATTGACGAGGACATACGCGACCGTCTGCGGTCAAGGCTGATGCGGGCTGTCTTGGACTTCCAGTTTTGATGTAAAGCCGCTGCCTATGTTCCCCTTTCCGTAGGTGCGGCACATCAGACTTTTTTGAACCTTGAAAAAGAAAGCGGCGCAAGATAACGGCGACGCAGCATAGGGCAGATCGGATATGTCCCTTTTGCGCCGAGCCATACGACGGGTGCGCCATGACGCTATCCCGGCGGGGTTTTCTTTTCCCCGCCGGGATAGCCGAGCGACCAGCACCGCGCCGGGGAGCAAGTTTAGCAGCTTGCGGGCGACGACAGCGCAGAATATATAATGATACTCCCTTACCGCCACAGTCCGAGCGTTAAAAGCGTCGCAGGCAATGGGTAGGGCTGCATGAGAACCATGCAGGGGTGAAACTCCCGTGAGGTTACGCTATTAACCGTCCGATCACAGCCCCTTTTTCACCATTAACCATTTACCCATTTTTGAAAGGGGGATTTATAGAATGAACAATGCTGATGTGCCTATTTGGGAAAAGTACACGCTTACCATTGAGGAAGCGTCAAAATATTTCCGCATTGGGGAAAACAAGCTGCGGAAACTTGCAGAGGAAAACCCCACGGCGGGCTGGGTGATCTTGAACGGCAACCGTATTCAGATCAAGAGGAAACAGTTTGAAAAAATCATTGACACACTGGACGCGATTTAGCGAAAAAGATAGTGAAAAAGAGCCTTGAATATGCTATAATAAATGTAGGCATATCAAGGCTCTTTCCGACACGGAAAGGAGCAAAAACAATGTCGGAAAAAAGACGTGATAATAAAAACCGCATTTTGCGTTCGGGAGAGAGCCAGAGAAAAGACGGGAGATATGCTTACAAATATACCGATACTTTTGGTAAAGTGCAATTTGTCTATGCTTGGAAGTTAGTACCTACGGACAAGACCCCTGCCGGGAAACGTGACGACATATCCCTTAGAGAAAAGGAAAAAGAGATACAGAAAGACCTTGACGACGGGATAGACACAATCGGTAAGAAAATGACCGTCTGCGAGCTTTACGCGAAGCAGAACCGCCACCGGGGGAACGTAAGGCATAACACCACAAAGGGGCGCGAATGGCTGATGAAGCTGCTGGAAGCGGATAAACTTGGTTCCTGCTCCATTGACAGTGTGAAGCTGTCCGACGCGAAAGAATGGGCGTTGCGCATGAAAGAAAAGGGAATATCCTATAAAACCATAAGCAACGACAAGCGTTCCTTAAAAGCCGCGTTCTATACGGCGATACAGGACGATTGTATAAGGAAGAACCCCTTTGACTTCCAGCTAAACACAGTGATTGAGGACGACACAGAGCCGAAAGTACCCCTCACAGCAGAACAGGAAGAAAGCCTTTTATCCTTTATGCAAAGTGATAGCGTCTATCAGAAATACCGTGACGAGGTTATCATACTGCTGGGGACAGGGCTTAGGATTTCCGAACTCTGCGGATTGACTGAAACCGACCTTGATTTTGAAAACAGGATAATCAATGTAGACCACCAGCTTTTACGGAGCGCAGAAACAGGCTACTACATAGAGAAGCCCAAAACGCAGAGCGGTATCAGGCAAATTCCAATGAGTGAAAAAGTGTATGAAGCGTTGGGGCGCGTGTTGGAGAACCGCAAAGGAACGAAGCAGATCACCATTGACGGTTACAGCAATTTCCTTTTCCTCAACCGGGACGGTTGCCCGAAAACGAATGTGAATTATGCTACCATGTTTCGGGGGCTTGCAAAGAAGTACAACAAGACCCATGAGGAAGCCTTACCCAAAGTAATGACACCCCACACCCTACGCCATACATTTTGTACCAACTTAGCTAATGCCGGAATGAACCCGAAAGCGTTACAGTACATCATGGGACACTCTAACATCACCATGACGCTGAACTACTACGCACACGCTACATTCGCTTCCGCAAAGGCTGAAATGGAACGGCTGATTGCATAGCCGCAGACGGATTTACTACTTCTTTTACTACCATTGAGAGGGAAAACCTAAGAGGTTATGAGGGTATATAAGAACTTCTCCCCATATCTAAAATGCCGGGAAAGCCCGAAAATACGGGCTATACCGACATATAAGAACTTCTAAAGAGATAATCTAAATTCACCATAAATTTTATTGAAAATATTTTGTTCCACTTTGAATCCTGTTTTTCCCGCAAAGCTGCCTTCCGTTGGTTTGTGGCCATCAACATAGGGCTTATGCTCCGTTCCGATAAACTTGGTGTCACTTCCATAATACGTGACCTTGCTCTTAACCCGGGCTGTTATGATTCCCTGCTTCATTTTTTTAGGGCCTCATCCTGGTCATTAGAGGATATCCGTAGGCGCTGGTTCTCCGCTGTCAGGCAGTATGCACCTTTATATAACGAAGAAAACCTCCATGTCCTTGTAGGTGACGGGGTTAAACAGTCCAAAGAAGGACGCCGTATGCCCGGGGTAAAGAAGCTGTTCCAGGAATCTGAAAATTCAGCTAAACCGGAATACATCCA
>CAJTDE010000063.1:9089-9701 GCA_910574835.1 Clostridia bacterium
CCCTTAAGCATCCGGCTCCATGACGGTCTCCAGGCTGCCAGGGAGTGGAAAGGCGCGTCTGTTTCTGCTGCCTCCCATGTGGTTCAGATGGTGGAAGATGCTTACCATGCCGCCCTTACGTTTGGTGATTCCTTGCTCCTGCTGTACAGGTATTTCCTTAGTGTGTCGGCCCTTGAAAAGTTGAAATCCCTTAATGACAGTGGGGATGTGCGCATGGATATCATCACAAAAGCGAAGAAGTCCTGTACCGCATACCAGAAGCCTGGCCCCCGCAAACCTGGGAGAGGACGGCCGCCTAAAAAAGGGACAGCTGTCCATCTGAAAGATCTGTTCGTCTCCCATAATGAGCAGTTCTGTGAAACGGAACTGGAACTCTATGGCAAAAAGGAAACCATCCGTTATTACTGCATCGACCTATTATGGGGGCAGAAGCTATATCAAGAACTGCGGTTTGTGCTGGTGGAAATAAATGAAAACACTAATCCCCCAGCTATGCTGGGGAGAATAGAGTAAGCCGTAGCAAAGAGGATACCTTAAAAAAGCCTCCTATGCTAATATGAGAAAGGTGTCGCAAGCCAATCTCAAGAATAGGAGGCGGTCCAAATGGACAGT
>CAJTDE010000064.1 GCA_910574835.1 Clostridia bacterium
GGCGAACTGACTGGCACGGATTCTGAAAAAGCATGGTATTCTTTTGTCAAACGCAATTACCGGCATCTGTTTCCCAGACTCTGCAGCCGTACCCGCTTCAACCGAACCAGGAGGGCGCTTTTGCAGGCAACGGAACTGCTCCGTCAGCAGCTGGCACAGTCCTTTCCTATACCAGCCAGCCGTTATTTTGTCATTGACAGCTTTCCACTTCCGGTCTGCAAGTTTGGGCGTGCGCATTACTGCCATTCTTTTCGCACGGAAGGCGCGAATTATGGAAGGTGTCCTTCCAAAAAGGAAACTTATTTTGGTTTCAAAGTCCATGCCTTGATTACGCTGGAGGGTTATATTTCAGCATTTGAGATCACTCCGGCATCCGTGGATGACAGGGAAGGGCTCCGGGATTTTGCGGAGAATCACCTTGGTCTGGTAATCCTTGGGGATAAAGGATATACGGGAGAAGCCCTGTCTGCCGACATGCAAAACAAAGGGATCTGCTTAATGTCCTTAAAGCCTTCCAATTATAAAAAGAACTGGCCCACAGAAATACGGCGGTTGATTTTTCGCTTCAGGAGGAGGGTGGAAACCGTATTTTCGCAGCTAAGCGGACAACTGAATGCGGAAAGAGTGCTGGCAAAAAGTTTCCGGGGATTATGTACCCGACTTCAGAACAAAGTCTTAGGACATAATCTGTGTATGGCATTCAACAGCATATTCCTGGAACCCTGTGACATAGGAAAAATCAAACAACTGATATTCTAAAAAATTTTCCGAAAATGCATAGGGACTTTTTGGCTTTTTCAGTGTTTAGGCAAAGTATGCGATATTAGTTATTTAAGTAGCACAACGAGTTAATTTACATAAAATTTATTTTCTGCCATATTCCAATTATGTTTTTAGCTATTTATAGTTAAAAACTCTTTAACCGATAATTTTTTGATACTTTTTTTGAATAAATTTTGCAACTTCTTTAGCAGATATGTTATCGATAAATTTTATAATTGCTTGGTTATCATATAATCCGGGTATATCTCCAATCTTAATTTTTTCAACGCCAAGTAAACATATCCTTTCATCACGTCCAGTATTAATCAATTCTAAAACTGCAGGCCATTCAATGCGTCCCGTCCAATTTTTTTCCTTATAATCTGGTGAAAGTAATACAACTACACAATCGCAACAATTTAAATATATATTTCTAAGAGCTTCATCTCCATGCGGTCCATTGAATTGTACCTCATGCCATAGGTCATAGAAGATGTCATCTTTACAAAAGTTTAAGTTTAAAAGCTCATTGCAAAAAGGTTCTACATATTTTTCCCGATAAAACCCAGAAAAAGTAATTCCGATCTTGTAATGATTCTTATTCTCTTCCATTGAATTTGTCTCCTTTTTAGAATATAGTCTTTCTGATAAAGTTTCAATAGCATGCTTACTA
Source organism: Clostridia bacterium (assembly GCA_910574835.1). Taxonomy (GTDB): domain Bacteria; phylum Bacillota; class Clostridia; order Lachnospirales; family Lachnospiraceae; genus Laedolimicola. Next base: position 1,436 of record CAJTDE010000064.1, read on the forward strand.
TATTTATTACAGAGGCTCACTATTTTCTGTGCAATCTGCGAATCCCCCATTGCTCCATCCGATTTGTGCTCTTCTGTCATTCCAGGCTCATTTTCAATTAGACTTTCAAGTTTTTCTTTAAGCATATGTATAGAAGATGTATTCATAGTATCGGACAAAATTTCGAGGGCACTGATACCAGATGTTAAATTATTTGGTGTTAACCAATCATGTTCTCTTGCCAAAATATATTCTTTTGCTGAGGAAAAATATTTTGGTTCCCTAAATTCCATAGCAGACATACATAAAATTGTTGTGTCTAATACTGTATTCCAATTCCCTGTTCCAGCACACCAAATGCAACATTCTTTTCCATTAAGAATAAATTGATGAGATACCAATTTTATCCATCGCTCTATTTTGATTTTTATCTTGTTTGCTTCATCATGGTCGTTTTTGTGCAAAAAGGAACTAAGTGCTAAATACATTCTTCCTGTCACCCATGGAACACGTGCTGGATAAAAGAAGCAATAATTATCATCTGTGTCAGAATTATCTGTAGAAGATGTGTTATATTGAGCAGCACGAAATACTCGATCCAGTAGCACTTCCAGACGTTCTTCATCTTTATCGAACTCTATCATTGTGCTCTCAAATTCAAGCAACAATGCTAATAAATATGTTTGAAAAAATTGATTATAATCATTAACATGCCAGTACTTTTTTTGTAAATCTGTCAGATAATATGCAAATTGCTCTGTATTCTCAGGGCTTAGTGTGGCGATGTCTTCTTGAAATTTGTAATTGTGCAAAAGAATATCTTGAAGTTCGATTTGGGATTGAATTGTATCAAGATCTTCTTTTGTAAAAAAATCCGCCACAGTTCTTTCTTTGTCTATATATAGATAGTTTATATTTGGAAGGACAACTTCTTTACTTATAAAATACATGTTTCGTACAAGCGTCTTTATTTTTATAATCGCTCTCTGATCTTCCCAAGTTCCTTCCTTAATGCCGATAATAGTTTCTAAGGCGAATAATATTCTTCCAAGATGATTTCCTAATATTTCATCATTCGAAGAACTGTTGACCTCTTTGACGATCTCCCTTTTTTTTTCGATGCAATAGTTAGTCAAATATAAATAATCCTTTAAAAACATCTGGTTCTTTTCATCGTTTAGAGAGATTACTTTTTGATTTTTTAATAGGGAAGTCAATGCTCCAATATCAAAATGTTCTCTTAAATATTTAGTGCAAATGCTTTTTTTACTATGGCTGATATTTTTCTTGCCAAATTTATCTTCTAGATAATCCAAAATCAGTCTAGCCGTGTCAAATTTAAAAAACGATACGACAAAGGAATTAGAGCTAAAAATGTTCCTGTATACAATTAGGCCAGTGATTTTTGAAAACAGCCCGTTATCGTTCAGCAAGGTATATCTGTCCTTGCCGTCAATAATAATATTAAACCCTGAAGCAGACAGAACAAGGATTTTGTAAAAAAGAGTATATTCTTCTAAACTAAATTCACTGCCAACTTTCAATTTTTCATACAATGCTTCACCTAGCTTATTTGAATCTTTTGACAGATTCGGTTGTTTTAAATATTGATTAATTAAAATATCAGCATCATACAACTGTATAAATTGGCAACTGATTGAAATTTCTCTGGGGACATCCAATGAAATTGTATTATCCTTTGCTGATCTGTTGAAAATATTCTCTGGCGTTTCAGTTACAATCAATTTGAGTAAAATACCAGATTTTTTTAATACATTCTCTAAATTGCAAAAAAAAGTCAATATTTTTTCTGCTGTCTCCACATTACAGCAGTACAAATGATCCAGCAGAATTGCATACTTTCTTGACCTATCTTTTGGCAATGCAGAAAATTCATCAATAAAGTCGCAAAAATCAAAATACCCCCGGTTAAAATCCAAATAATATGCAGGATTTCCATGCTGGCAAAAAGATTCGGAACAATACGTTTTTGCGAGTATTGTTTTTCCAGTTTTTTCTCTTCCTTTAATAAAAATTCGTGGAGTATGTATTTCTTTAATCCGCTGTGTTGACTTTTCAAGCAAGTCTGAATGTAAATTCGGTTCTATCTCCTCCCATATAATTTTTTCATGCGATTTAAGTGCTCCAAAATCTATACCATAGCTAGCTTTTAATAGTTTTCGGATAGAATAACGATATAAGGTAGTCTCAATAATGCCATATTTGCTGATTTCCTCAATGGACAAAGAACTTTCACCTATATCTGATATAATAGTATAACCATCTCCATTAATCACAAACTTAATAGGGATTAGGCTATTTACTCTTTCAGAATTAATAATCCGATTATCGTGAATAGGACCATTACACCAAAGGTTCCATAAACAATCTTTTTTCTGTGTTTTTGAAAGATTATCCTTCATATTCCTTCTCCAATACATATTGACCATAAACTGCGGGAGTTAATTCCCCTTGCGTTTTATTATCATTGTAATGCACAATTTTAAAACACTGCTTAAACATATTCATAATTTCGTCTGCATTTCCTAGAGAATGGCTATCCATTTTTACTGCATAGGTATACGCTTTATACTTTATCTGTGCCCGACTCATACTGAATTGATCCTGATAATCTGTGTAGCGCTCAGTAACCTTTTTTACAAAATCGACGATCTGGCTACACCGCTCATTCAATGAAACAGAAGGCTCTGTATGAAGCCGTACAGTTGTAATTATTTGCCCAGAAGTGTATAATAACGTTTTCCAATGTTGTAAAAGTGATAAAACCGTATCTTTTGGAAACCGCGTTAAAAATGCATCAGTTATGATCAGATTAAAATGCTCATTAGAATAAGTAAATATATCCTTTGCTACTGTCAAAAATTCAAAATTTTGGAACACTCTATCAAAGTCATAATATTCTCCACATTTTTTCGCATTCGCCCACCAGTTGCGACAAACTATCAAAGGGGTATCACAAAGATCAACAGCCACAATTTTACCAGTCAGTTTTGATTGCTCGACTATCATCTGAGAAAGTGCAAGCACAACAACATACAACATACTATTATCAGCACACCCGGATATCAGTATATTAATTTGATTTATATTATTTTTATTAATATATTTTTTAATTGCTTGAATATAAAAATCTTTATGCCAATCTGGGGATGATACACAGTCTAGTACTCGTAAATACTGCCAAATAGAATGGTACCAGAAACATGAGTCTCTATCAACAAAATCAGATTTGCAGTTAGTTAGTGCTGTTTTGTACATACTATTGCATGTGTTTAGCAGATGATCTTTTAGAGATGTCATTTTTCCAATCTCCAGCATTTAAAATTTTTTAATAAATAATTGTTTTTTATTAGTAGACTTGTTGAAACTTTAATTTAGCTATATTGTTACTTCAAGCAAAAATCGCTGATTCATTTTACATCATCCCTTTTTAAAGGTTTGAGTTTAATGAAACCAATATAACTTTAATTATATTATACGGTGTATTTTGGCTCTTTTCAACAAAAAATTAAAATACGATTACATGAACAATTCTGTAAGTGTTACTGTTCATTCCCCACATTTGACGATTGTGAAAAGTGACGAAACTTGAATTTTTTTATGTGGATAAAATAATGCGGACAGAAAAATGATGTTTATAGTTTTTCTGTCTATTTTATTTATCGGAAGATTATCCACATTTCTATCTTTGATCTTGTCCTAAGCCTGCCTTTTTGTCCTCTTTTTAACCTGATAGCTGCCCGTTTTTTTTATTATCCACCGTCAAATTGACCATACCCCCAAATACAGAAATTCGCATTTTGAGGGCATATATAGCATAATTACCTTATGAAAACGGAGGATTGAGAGAATGAAAAACAAGGAAGATGAAATCGTCCTGCTTAACAGGGCCATTGCTTGTCTCGAAGAGGAAGTCCAGGCAAAAAATGAGTTCAATAGATCTATGTGGATTGCGTCGCAAAAATGACATTTCACGACGCAATAGATGTACTACAGTATTATCTTCCTTGGAAATAATATCCATAAGAATATTTGTATCAATTAAAATTACTATGTCTCTCAGCTGTTATATCAGCCAACTCCTTATCCATATCAAAGCTTTCCAGCAATTATTTTTTCCAGATTTTGAATCATTTCAACTGTTCGCCTCATTAAAAATAATTTGCATATAATCTGTACGACTATCTAAAATACGAGTAATAGAAATCATTTGATCTTCTATCAAATAAAAAGCTAAGTGTTTTCCACATATTATATAGCGCATTTTTGTACTACGTCTTGTTTTCTCGCTTAATCTTATACCAATATCAGGATGTTCTTTTAACCGGGAACATGCTTTTAAGGTATTCGTAATAATATTTTTTGCAGCATCTGCATTGCACAAATTTACGGCAATATATTGTTCGATACGTCTTAAATCTTCACGGGCCTCGGGTGTGTATCTAAGTCTCATAATGTCACACCAAATTCTGATAAGATAGATTCCTCAGAGATCCAATCTTCATCATTTTTTATGGAGTCTTCACCCTTTTTCAATTCAAACATTAATTCAGATATGGCCTGCTCTCGAAGTGTTTCCTTGCTATTTTGAGTAACTAAAAAGGGCAATCCTTCGACATTGATGGATTGCTGAATGAATGTATTGATTGCATCAGTCAGTGTCATACCACAATTTGCGTAAATACTTTCAACGTATGCTTTGATCTCTGGGTTTATACGCATCTGAAAAGTTCCTGTTTTGGGAGCTGTTGTAACATTTAACGATTTCATATATATTTCACCTCATTTGTCATTATATGATTTAAATTAGATGATGTCAATACATTGTCACTACGTATTTGATGGCATAATGTGATAAGTTTTAACAGTTTTAACATCATATTAGAGAAAAGGGGTTGCTGTCTGCTCCCATCCATTAGCCATGAAATCATCTGAAAAATATTTGTGGTATTTAGTGAAAAACAAAAATTTACATAATAATATTATGTAAATAAAGAAGCTCCCCACTCAGTTCTGGTAACCGCATCCACATTTGTCAGGTAAATCATCATCCTTGATATACCTGGCATGAAATTCCATATTGATCTGACGCAGCTCCTTCCTGCCGTCTATGTAATCTTGGTACATATCAGCCAGGCCCGCCATACAACCGTCACAATTTGCATCAATATTGCCGAGAGAATCGGCAACAATCTTCTCACGCTCTTCTTTCGTTGTTTCTGAAATTAAATATCCCATTTTCTTGCTCACCTCAAATATTAATTTTTTTCTTACGGCAGCCGGATGCGGAAGTACTCTGTTCTGTAGTTTATATGATTTTCCCGGACAGATGATCCATCTCATGCTGTGCGATCTGCACCGGCCGATCTTTGAGTTTCATCCGCTGCCTTTTCCAGTTAAAATCAAAATACTCGATCTCAATTTCCCTGTAACGGTTTGTTTTACGAACGCCGTCAAGGGACAGGCAGCCTTCCTCTGTTTCATAAAGTCCGCTTTTTGAAATTATTACCGGATTAAACATTACCACATCAATAATGCCTATATTTACAATGATAATATTTTTCTTTACACCAATCATATTGGCGGCCATACCAACACACCGATCACGGTGGGCTTTTAATGTGTCCTGCAAGTCCCTTCCTACCTGCAGATCTCCCTTAGCTGCCGGTTCTGATTTTTGTCCCAGAAAAAAGGTGTCTTTTACAATTGGCTTTATCATTATTCTTCGTCCTCCTCAGTACAATGTGTGAGAGATTTGTTACATTTTTTCCCTCAATTTTACTTTTATTATGGTCAACCTCTCATATTACGCCATTCTTCAAGCCAATCCACAAGCATTTTCCCTTTTTGCAAAGATTCTGTAATATGATCATATCCTGCATTATCTGAAGAAGCAAAGTTAATTACTAGATTTTTATTTTCTTTTAATTCCTGTGCGATAGCTTCCGCTGCACCTGGAATATCATCCGCTACATAGAAACCAATAAAAGTATTTTTTAGACGTTCTAATACCTCTCCTTCCATTTTTTCTCCCAATTTTTTATATATTCCAAAGTCTTTAGTATACCCTCTAAATTCTTCATATTCTTGTTGGTTCTTATATACTGGTATTACTCGCAAAAACATTTCCCTTGCCTCATCCGAATAGCCAAAACCCCAATATTTAAATACAAATTCAAACATTAAATACTGAAAACTGTCTTGGATAAAATGTGGGGCTACTACACTAAGTTCTGGTGGCACCACATTGGTTCTTCCTTCGTCTACGCTTTCAACAACACTAGAAAATAATGGAATCCTTTTGTAATATAAAACAACTTTGCTCCCACTAGAGTAATCGGTATGATAACTTACATTACAAAATGCAAACAAATAATAAGATTGTATCCCAACGATAACATCATTAATATTCTTTGCATATCTTATATCTTCAACTGATTCACTCTCACAAATTAAATGGATCGTATAATCAGGATCGGGTCTATAAAAAAGGAAGTTATATTCTTTGTCAGATTTATCATTTTCGACTCTTTCCCAATTATCCAAATCCTTCAGATAAAATTTCGCCCGTTGTGAGGGGTTATACAATAATCCAAATCTCCGTTTCCATAAAAGTTCTGTATCATATAAATCAGCAGTAGATGTTTTAGGAGTATTTGTATCACCTTTTCTTGTATAAATCGCTCCCTTAAAAATTGGTTTTCCTCCGCCCTTATAATCTTCTAATAAATAAAATGGAGTATTATTGCTTTGTTTTATAATTATAACATCTATTTCCCTATCCTCTGCCATCATAGTTTTGACATATACTTCCGGAATATAACCACCAGCCCATTTTGGCTTTTGTCGAAGCAGATCAATAACATTTTGCTGATTTTTTCGGTTTTCAGAACTAACACCAATAATATCAAAAGTTTCGTCTGTAATTCCAATTATAATATAACAATCTCTATTAGCCGGACTATTTGCCATGCAAATAATATCATGGAGTAAATCTGCATTGTTTGAGTACCATGTTTGCTTGAAATCCCAATAGTCTCCTTCCATATGGCATTCAATTAAACTCAATATTTCATTCTCAAAATTAATGTTATTCACTTAATTTATACCTCCCTATATTGTCAAGTGATTTTCCTTAAAAATTCAAGGAATTTTTATTGTTACTCTCAGATAAATGAGCCAAGGAAATGGACATTTCTCTGTATCTGGTACGAAAATAGAGG
>CAJTDE010000065.1 GCA_910574835.1 Clostridia bacterium
TTTTTATAGCCATCACTTGAAGGTGGTTTGGAACTGTTTTTGGAGTTCTTATTAAGCTGTTCCTTCAGTTCCTGTATGGTCTGATTTAACTCAGCAATAGTTGCTGTGAGAATTTCATTTTGCTTGAGCAATGAAGCATTTTGTTCAAGCAATTGCCGAACCATTTCAAGTGTAACATTTACTGGCATTCAGACCACCTTCTTCCGTTAAATTTGATACTTCTATTTTAACGGAAAATGGTCCAAAAAGCGAATCGTGTCGTTTTGATATACTGTCAAAATGACGGTGGATAAGCAATAAAAAACAAGAGATAATTGCCGATAACACCCGGATAAAATCCACAATTACTCTGTTATCTGTGATACAACTGGGGAATTATGTTTTAGTAATCCACAACCCAAAAGCACTTGGCGGTTATACTGGAAAGTTATCCACTTTTTACACTAAAGCAATGACGAAACAGAAATTTTATTTTCTCTGTTTTGTCCAAAAATCAATGTGCCCTTAACGGGGTGCTGAACAGTTACTGCCAATCAGTACTCCATCAGACTCGCTTCCATACTCTTCCCAATGTTGAGCAGGCACTTGAGAATCATACGTAAAGCAGCAAATATAATACTTATTTTCATATTCTGGAACATCTATGCGTTCAGCTTCTTCATCATCATTCACGCATTTGAGATTAGATAGCCAAAATTCTCTATTCCTTAAAATACTTTTCAACGCAGAAGAAGTTGTACAATGGTATAACCAATCATGTGTTTTGGCTAATTCTTTACTTTTGCGAATAAAATGAAGATTCTCTACTGCATTATCAACAGAAATTACTGTCTTTCCAAATGATTTTTCCAAAACCTGTACTAATTCAATTCCTTTTTCACTATTCATTGTTCATACCTCTTCTAACACCTTTGCCACTTTCCCTCGCATTTATTCTATCACACCCCCATGTCTACGGAAACATAATTTTTCTTTAAAAAGCCTGAAAACCAATATACCTTTATTGGAATAGTACGAAATGCAGTAAAAATTGCATACATATAATTCTACCTTCCTTCACCCTAACTGCTTCCTCTATCTACGCAGAAATTCCACTCAATCTCCACCCTCTTACCTTTGTAAACATAAATTCTTTTTATAAAAACATCAGCCACTTCCTCCGTCAGCTTTTCTATATGGGAATACCGGATGATCTGCCTCATATCCGCCTCTGCTTTCTGGTATTCATCCTCAAGACTATGAAGCCTTTTCGCAGCTTCTGTCTCCGCATCGGCTAAAAAAGATAATCTCTCCTCCAGTTCTCCTGCCCTTTTCTGATATTCCGCAAGGGAAATCTCCTTAAGTGCATAGCTTTCATACAGAGCATCTTTTTCTACCCTCAGCCGCCTTTTCTCCGCTCCGTAATTCTCAAGGCGCTTTTCCAAAGCCCGGATGCCTGCTTTCTGAAAGGAATATAAATTGTCCTTCTGCCTCATTGCGTTTCCCCGAAGCATCAGCTCCTTATTCAACATCAAGAGTACGGTTTCTTCTAAGAGATCCGCATTCATATAGGTGCAGCACTCCGGTATCTGAAGAAGCGCATGTTTCCGGCACTCGAAATATCTGTACTTATTTTTTTCCCGGATTGGCTTATAATTCAGGGAATATCCGCAGCCGCCGCAGTACAGCTTCCCGGTCAGCGGATGCTTCTCCTTGTTCCGTTTTGTAGAAAAGCCCGGCCGAAATGCCGATACCTGCTCAAAGATTTCTTCGGAAATCAATGCCTCATGGCAGCCTGGTATGACTTTCCACTCTTCCCTCGGGACGGCGGTTCCGCTTCTGCTCCCTACGGACTTTCTGATGGTTTTTCCATAGGCCATTTCCCCAAGATAAAATCGGTTATTTAAGATACGCCGGATTGTCTGGCTGCTCCAGGTATAAATCCTTTTATCCGATGTCTCCCTGTCCGGCTTTCGGATCTGTGCTATGGCCGGTATCTGTTCTTCATAAAGCTGCTTTGCTATCTGCGTACTGCTTTTCCCCTCCATAGCCAGAGAAAAAATATAACGCACAATTTCCGCCTCTCTTTCATTCACCACAACCATATTTTTTATTTCTCTGCTTTTTTCATATCCAAAGGGAGGCTGGCCAAAAACATATTCCCCATTAGCACACTTGTTTTCAATGGATGATTTTACTTTAACTGATATATCCTTGCTGTATAAATCATATAAAAGGGTCTGAAATGCCGTATCAATCTCTATGGTGCTGCCCTGGTGCTCCCGGCTGTCGTAATGGTCGTTGAGAGCAATGAAACGGATACCCATAAACGGGAATATCTGGTTTAAATAGGTTCCCATCTCAATATAGTCCCTGGAAAAACGGGACATATCCTTTACGATAATGCAGCGGATTTTGGATGCTTTTACCTCCTGTAATAATTTTTCCATTCCCGGTCTGTCCATATCGGTTCCGGAAAAACCATCGTCACAAAATTCCAAAATCTCATATTTTGCAAGCTCCGGGTCGCGGCGTATGTATTCCAAAATCTGCTTTCTCTGGCTTCCAATGCTGCTGCTTTCCGTTTTTTCACCGTATGGCAAATCCGTCTGTCCGGCGGCTGCCTCTTCAATGTCCATTTTTTTGTCCTCAAGGGACAAACGCAGATACATTGCCAGTCTATCCATTATCCCACCCCTTCCGTATCAAGGTTTTGTTTTCCAGGCATAGAGGCTCTGTTCCGGGATGCTCTTTCTTTGTCTTGCAGGCAGATGCACTCCGCCCTGCATATACCTTGATGCCATCAACCGCAGCTGCAAACAGTACCTCCACGCGTTTTCCCGGATAGATATAGATTTTTGAAATAAAAGCCTCCACCATTTCCTTTGTAAGTACTTTACCGTCTTTCAGCTTCATCAGCGCTCTTATGGCTTTCAGATATTTTTCCGACAATTTATCCAGCTCTTTCTTTTCCTTTTCCCATTCCTCCTGCTGTTTTCTCAATTCCTTCAGCCTGTCCTCCTGCTTCTTCCGAAATGCCGCATAATCCTTTTGAAGCATTTTCCTGGCACGGTAGTCCATATAGATGCTGCTCTCTTCCCCCTGGAAGCGGACTATTTTTCGCTCTGTTTCGTTTAATTGTGCTTCTATCCTCTTAGCCGCTTCCGCTATTCTTTCCTTTCCATACTCCACATAATGCTTCGGCCTGCGAAGAAGAACTTCAAATTCTATACGGATAAGGGGAAGCAGGATATCCACAAGCTCATTCTTGGAAATGCGGTTTGATTCCGGACATGTCGTGACCTTTGTCTGTCCTCCGTTCAGGCAGAAATATCCGTCAATCCTTGCCCTCTCCCCTGTTTTGTACTGTTTTACATAACTGTGTCTTGTCATTTTCCTGCCGCATACCCCACAGTAAAGGACTTGATCAAAAATATTTTCCTCTATTGGACAGCCCTTTGTAGGATTCTGGCTGGTCATGGTTCTGTTTCTTATTTTCTGCCGGATCTCTGCCGCTTTTTTATACATTTCCTCTCCAATCAGGGGTTCGTGGGCATCTCGTACCACAACCCACTCATCCTCCGGCTTATGGATGCGGTTATTCTCGTTTCTTGCGGTAATGCTGGTTTTCCCCTGTACTAAGGTTCCTGTGTAGGTTTCGCTTTTTAAAATCCGTTCCACAGTACTTTTGTCCCAGCCTTTGTAGTCCGTATCAGCGGATGAATGATAGACCTCTTTTGTTTTCTTATACACATAAGGGGGATTGATGCGCCTGCGGTTCAGTTCATCGGCAACGGCAGTATAGCTTTCCGTCTTAATAAATGTTTCATATAAAAAACGGACAATCTCCTGCGTATTTTCATCCGGCACCAGCACGCGTTTCTTTTCGTTCCATTGGGCCTGATAGCCATACGGAGGAGGGCCTCCCACATAAGAGTCTTCCTCCCGTCTCTGTTTTAAGTGCAGCTTTGCCTTTTTGGAAAAATCCTTTGCGTACATGTCATTCACAAGGTTTTTAATCTCCGAAGCCATCTGCTTATTTTCATTTCCGTCTCTTCCGGTATCAAAACCGTCTGCTACGGCAATAAAACGCACGCCCAGAAAGGGAAAGATTTTCTCAATGTAATTGCCTGCCTCCAAATAATTTCTGCCGAATCTGGAGAAATCCTTTACGATGACACAGTTGATTTCTCCAAGCCGGATATCCTGCAGGAGCCGCAGAAAGCCTTCACGCTCAAAATTGCTGCCTGTTTTGCCAAGATCCGTGTAACATTCCACAATACTAATTACTTCTCCTGTTTTCTGACGGTTAAATTCTTCTGCAAATTTCCTGGCCATCTCTACTTGAACCTCGATGGATTCATTCTTTTGCAGATCTTGATCCGAAGAAAGCCTTGCATAGATTCCTGCCTTATATCTTTTACCCTCGCAGCCTGCATCTGCCTGCCGGGATGCCGATTTTCTTTTGGATACTCTGCCCACCTCTATGCACTCCTTTCCTTATTTTTGTCCTGCTTATTTGCTTCCCTTATCACACGAAACTGGTTCCTGTAATAGAACTCGATTTCCAGCCTTTTGTCCTCATATATCCGGATGGCCTTTACCATGCTGCATAAGGTATACCGGTCTATCTCCTGAATCTTTGCGCAGTCCTGCATTGTTTTTAATCGCGCTGCTGACATTACGCCGTTTTTGAACAGCTTCTTTATCATACTCTCCTGCTTTTTCTGCGCTTCCTCAAAGGCCGCCGCCTTTCGTTTGAACTCCCCTTCCAGTCTTTCAAATTCTTCCTTTGTGATAACTCCCTGCCTCAAATCCTCATGCAGTCCGAAACAGAGTGATGTATACTTATCCTGCTCTGCCCTAAGCCGTTCAATTTCACTGTCATAACGGACGATGGATTCAAAATCTGCTTCTAATTCTCTGGCTTTTTCAAAGACTTTCTTTTCTTCCAGGAAGCTCTCAGCGTAACGCCGGATCATTTCTGCGGCTATTTCTTTCAGCCGTTCTTCCTGTATGCTGTGTCTGCTGCAGCCCTCTCTCCGGTTTTTTGTGGAACAGATATAATAAACCCTCCGGGTATCTTTATAGCGGTTCACACGCCGGATCATCTGTTCGCCGCAGTCTCCGCAAAAAAGAATCCCTGTAAACAGGCTGTTTTCTCCTGTTACCGGACTTACCCGGGCATCTGTCTTTAAAAGGTTCCGGACAATCCGGAACTGTTCCTCTGATATGACTGCTTCATGGGTATTCTCTACCTTGATCCATTCCTCCCTGGGCTTTTCAATGCTCTTTTTCAGTTTGTAATTGATTTTCTCGCTTTTTCCCTGAACCATATGGCCCAGATAGATCTCATTTGTCAGTATCCGCTTTACGGTAGAATTGCTCCAATGGGAACCCTTTGAACTGGTAAAGCCGCCTTTGTAGTTGATTCCCAGAGACTTTTTATATTCCTTTGGGGACAGGATGCCTAGAGCATTGAGCTTTTCTGCGATTGCGGACACCGCCATGCCTTCTATCTTCCATGCATAGATCTTCCGGACAATGTCTGCGGCATATTCATCCGGCACAAGATAGTTTTTGTTATTTTCCGCTTTCTGATATCCGTAAGGTGCAAAAGGGGAGATACATTCCCCATTCTTTCTTTTTACTTCAAACTGGCTTTTTACCTTTGTGGAAATATCACGGCAGTAGGAATCATTGATGAAGTTTTTTACGGGGAGGATAATTCCGCTCTCCGATGTATCTGCCTGTGCACTGTCATAGCGGTCTGTAAGGGCAATAAAGCGCACGCCAAGCTTTGGAAAGATTTTCTGAATATACCTTCCCGATTCAATATAATCACGGCCAAAACGGGAAAGATCCTTTACGATGACACAGTTTGCCCTTCCTGCTTCAATGTCGCTTATCATTCTTTTAAATTCCGGTCTGTCGAAATTGCTGCCCGAAAATCCATCGTCAACATAGATATCATAAAGTTCCATATCCTGCTGTTCATGGATAAAGGCTCTGATCAGCTCTCTCTGATTTCCGATGCTGTTGCTTTCCGCTTTTCTGCCGTATGGCATAGAGGTATACCCGGAGGGTGTTTCCTTTTTCCTGCCGTATGGCATAGAGGTATACCCGGAGGATGTTTCTGCTTTCCTGCCGCATGGCATAGAGACACCCTCGGAGGATGCCGCAGCAGCATCATTGTCGTCCCTTGAAAGACGCAGGTACATAGCTGCTAGATAATGTTTCATATTGTCACTCCCAACTTATGATTATTTGTCAGCATTAACCATAAATCAAAAGCAACCACTGATTTGTCCTGATTTAAAGTTAACATAACTTTGTGATTCTTTCAAGGCTTTTTTCTTTTTCAGATATAGATTTCTGCAAGATGATGCAGATATTCCTCCATTTTATCATTAATATCCGGCCCCTCTTTCTGAAACCGGACTTTTACGATATAATCCCCGATGCGGTGCAGAAAAAGGTTGTTTGTCTGCTCCGCAAAAAGAGCAAGCTTTTTTTCCACCGGAAGTCCGGTATCAATCTGAATTTCCCGGATATCTGTCAGTGCATTGATATCTACAGTCCTGATATCGACTGCCTCCATTGCGTCCAGTTCTTCTTCCGTTATCCTAAGCATCCCGATTCCCCTTTTTATCATTTACCAGTATAATTTATTCCTCCGCCGGATTGTCCTATGACATGCCGGCTTTGGTATATAAAAAGCCGGGCGAATGCCCAGCCATACACAAATTCCCTTTCCTTTTTTCCACATGATTCTCTTGCATGCTCTTGCTCCACCAATATAATCATTTTAGAATTGAAAAATTCTAGCATCTCCTGCTGCCACAATATATTTGTGCCATCCATTTTCATCCGCAGCATGGTGTAATTTATGTCAACTTATATGTAAATTTTACACCAAATTCACATTTTGGACAATAAGCTGCATATAACTTTGACCAATCCCTGCTCCTTTGAATCATTAATGTATTGTTACACCTTGGACAAAATAATATTTCCTTTTCCTTTGAATCCTTGAAAACCTTATCAATCGCTTCATTCATATCAAATTCTTCTTTTTTATCATTTGACATTGTATATCCCACCTTCAATGTATAGTAAACGACATAAATATTTTCTATTTACTTTTCAGATATCCCTTAGTAAAATAATACTGAGGTGATAGCATGAATGTTAGAAAGTTTAAATCGGACAAAAACGCTTTAATAGCAGAAG
>CAJTDE010000066.1 GCA_910574835.1 Clostridia bacterium
ACATATTTGGTCTCTTTTTCTATTCACTTAACAGATGAAATGCAATAAACAGCTTAAATACGGTAACTATGTGGCTTTCGGCCACTTTCATGGCACAGCCGTGAATAATTCAGGTTTAGTATGAAAGATTTATCAAGTGAAATGATGGGTGTGATGATGCTGGTCATCGGACTTGTATTAGCGTTTACAACCCTGTTTCTTGCCATAACTACAGTAATAAACGGAAATACAAAGACGATTGCTATGATGAGAGTATTCGGCTATTCGCAGAAAGAATGCTGCATGGCAATTCTCGGCGGATACAGACCGCTGTCTTATATTGGTTTTATAATCGGAACCGTATATCAGTATGGCTTACTGCGGCTTGTGGTGGATATTGTATTTAAAGATATGGGGAACGTACCTGTATATGAATTTGATGTTTCCGTTATGCTTATTTCACTCACCGTTTTTATTGCGATTTATGAAGTTCTGATGTATGTATATTCCGAAAAAATCAAGAAGATTTCTATCAAGGAAATTATGATTGAGTAACAGGAGTAAATTAAAAATCACGCTTGCAGTCAGTAAATGATTATGTATCGAATCAGCCGGCAGGCTTTTCCGATATCCGCTGTCCGGTTATTCGTCCGAACACAGGATATGGAAATGCTGCCGGCTGATTCTGCGATAGCCTTTTTTTCTTGCTGCCTTCCTGTATCTCACGCAGATGTTTTCGCGCGCTCTGCTTTGCTTCATATCTTATTTTGCGGTATTCCCGCCCCTCACCTCCACAATCTCGGCCCCAATCTCCTCAAGAAAGCCCCTGTCATGCTCCACCAGAAGCATCGCAGGACGATAAGTCCGAATCAGCTCCGCCAACTGCATCCTAGAAAAAATATCAATATAATTTAAAGGTTCATCCCAGATATACAAATGCGCTCTCGTCAAAAGACTCGCCGCCAACGCCGCCTTTTTCTTCTGCCCCTCACTGTAGCAGCTCATATCCTTTTCAAACTGCACCCTTGGAAAATCCAGCTTCCGAAGAAGAGCCAGAAAAAGATGCTCCGTCAGTCCCCGCTCCCTTGCATAGCCCAAAAGTCCGCCGCAAAGCCCGCTTACATCCTGAGGCACATAGGAAATCACCAAATTAGAGGCCGCAAAAACCTCCCCCCGGCTCTCAATCTCTTCTCCCAGAATTTTTTTCAAAATACTGCTTTTTCCGCAGCCGTTTCCTCCCTTTAAAGCCAGCTGCATCCCATTTCTCAGCTCAAAGCTCACATCCCGGCATACGGACTTCTCCCCATAAAAGAGGCTCAATCCCTCCGCCTTAAGCAGACGTTCCTTATGATACGTTAAAGGAAATAGCTTTAGCTCCTCTGCCGTCTCCAGATTATTTAAAAGTCCTTCCTTTTCCTGCGCGGCTTTCTCCATACGGTGCTGTGTGTTCTTAGCCCGTTTCATCATTTTGGCCGACTTATGTCCGATAAAGCCCCGATCCGGACGCAAACCGCCGGTTCGTGTGCCGAGCTTCGTTTTTTCTACCGCATTTGACCACCCCTCCGCCTGACGGGCCGCCTCTCTCAGATGGGAAATATCCTTTTGCAGACGTTCATTTTCCGCCAAAGCGCAGGCGTCCCTTTTCGCCTTCTGCTCCTGCCAGGAGGTAAAATTCCCCTGCATAACCGTTATCGTCTGCCGTTCCAAAACAAGTACGTGATCCACACACCGATCAAGAAACCATTTATCATGAGACACCAGAAGAAATCCTTTCTTTTTCCTCAAATATTCCGCTGTTTTTTCTCTGCCCTCCATATCCAGATGATTCGTAGGCTCGTCAATCAGCAAAAAACGGTTTTCTCCCGAGAACAGCAGAGCCAGCAGGATTTTTGTCTGCTCACCGCCGCTCAGGGTATGAAAGCTGCGGTTCAAAACCTCCGGGTCCACCGAAAGCTGATCCAGCTCCCGACAGACCTTCCAAAGCTCATAATCAGGGTTCAGCTCTTCCAGCAATTCCATAGTCGTCTGAAATGAGCGGTCCGGATTTGGGAAAGCCTCCTCTCCAAGAATACTATTAGGCATACCTTTTCGGGATTGGCGGGTTTCATCCGATAAAGTCCTCCCTTCAAGGATACCATAATGCATACTGCTTTGGGGTTTGCGGGCCTCGCCCGGTAAGGTGTATGGAAAATATACACTCTCCATAGGTCCCGTAATCGCGCCGGAATATTCATAGGCCCCGGTTAAAAGCTTAAGAAACGTCGTCTTTCCTTTTCCATTCCTTCCAATCAGACCGCATCGCCAATCGGAATCAATCTGCAGATTTACATGTTCAAATATATTGTCATAGCTGCCTTCATAGCAGAAGGTTAAATCACTTACCTTGATCTGTGCCAATTTGCCCACTTCCTTTCCAATCGCAGGACAGATTCACATGAAAAAATATTTCTGTCCCCTATACCGGCAGTTTTTCCGGCTGATAGCCGGCTTTGCGGCAATCCCTCGGCCGTTCTTCTTTCTGCATATAAAAAAAACACGAAGAACTCATTCTCCGTGCCGCATCTGTGCTCCATCCATTGGTTTCCCTGGATTTTGCTCCGCTGTTTTACATCTTATATACGGTCCAGTCCCTTCCGGGCCGGACTTATACCGATAAGATATATATACACTGAAAGAATTTCATTTCTGCCGGACAACTTAAGAGCAGCCGCTTCTGCCGCCTAACTCTTAGCACCTGTTCACTTTCTCATTTAGCAGAAATAAATAATCATCCTTTCAGCTCCTTTTCCTCTTAATCAAACCCACATATTCACTAAATATGCGCTCTGTTCTCATATAAGGTAACAAAATAAATACCCTTTGTCAAGTATCATTTAATAAAAACGTTATTGCATTTACTGTAGTCAGAACCACCGGCTTAGCCGGTGGCTTGTTCTGGCCCTATAAGGGCCTTTTACCGGCACTGGAGTCTAAAGACTCATCGAGTGGTTCGCCAGCCGCAACATCACTTACTCACTAACCCTAAAGGGTTCTTTATTTGTTTCTTTTTACTGGCTCACCCGTAAACGGGTCCATATACTCCTTTAATGTTATTTGATCATATTCCAAATCCTCCTTCAGTTGATTTTGTATATACTCTTGTATTTTCTTTGCATTTTTCCCTACCGTATCTACATAGTATCCTCTACACCAAAAGTGTCTGCTCCCATACTTATATTTTAAATTTGCATGTCTTTCAAATATCATTAAGGTGCTTTTCCCTTTCAAATATCCTACAAAGCTTGACACACTTATGCTCGGCGGAATTTCAACCAGCAT
The DNA here is from genome assembly GCA_910574835.1 of Clostridia bacterium. GTDB lineage: Bacteria > Bacillota > Clostridia > Lachnospirales > Lachnospiraceae > Laedolimicola. The sequence continues at coordinate 3,298 of CAJTDE010000066.1, forward strand.
ATGTACATGATCCGGACATATTTCTGCTTCTACTATTTTTACTCCTTTTCTTTTGCACAACATGCTTAAAATATTCGCAATGTCCTGTTTCAGCTTTCCATATACAATCTTTCTCCGAAACTTTGGTGCAAATACAATATGATACTTACAATTCCATTTCGTATGTGATAAACTATTAACATCCATTTTGGATAACCTCCTTTGATTTATGTGGTTGGCGAACCTACATAAGTATATCACTGGAGGTTTTTGACTGTAAGCTAAAGCGTCTGCTGACACACCTGCAGAGCAGGTGGTTTTTAAAAGATTGTTACACAATAAAATTCGGGGAAAAGGTTTTAGCCTCTTCCCCTTATGTTTACCAATGATAGTCATACTTTAGCCATACCATTATTGGTAATCTGTCCCATCCTTCACTTCTCAATCTGAAAGCGAAACATTCATAAAAACTATGGCAGTTATCTGCTACATCTCAGGCAGTCAAACCATCACAATAACCTTACTACCGCATAGACTGATACATTTCATTCAACATCTCATCCGTAATCTCCACCGGATTATTATAAAGATTCGGATGTCTGCTGATTCTTACCAAATCCGCCACCTGCTCATCTGTCAGATGAAATTCTTTCAGATCGGTCCTAAGCCCAATATCCGACTTTAATCGCCAAATGGTATCCGCCATATCATACATATCCGAAAATCCCAGCTCTTTTGCAAAGCTATGAATCCTCTCATCTCCTGCATCCGCATTGATTCGGGCAAAATAATCCAGCGTCAGGCCGCAGGCTTCCCCATGTGGAATATGAAGCAAATTTGTTAACGGAAAGGAACATGCATGAGAACCGGTTGTCTTTGGCAGTGTAAAGGCCAGCCCTGCAATCACGGAAGCCTCCGCCATTTTTCTCCGCGCCTCCTTATTCTCCGGCTCCTTACAGGCGGTTCGCAGATGTGCAAATACGAGCTTACTGGCATACAGCGCAAGGGCGTCGCAGACAGGCTGATGGCCCTTACTCCAGAATCCTTCCACAGCATGGCAAAGCACATCAATTCCCGTACTGGCCGTCATATAAGGAGGAAGGGTATAGGTAAGCTCCGGATCAATCAATGCAATGGAAGGATAAAATCCATTGGACACAATCGGCCCTTTTTTCCCGAGTTCCTTGTCACTCAGCACTGACACACAGGTAACCTCGCTGCCGGTTCCTGCCGTTGTCGGAATCGCAATCAAGGGCAAATGCTTCCGGGGAATCGCTCCCCCTGTGCCGTGGTATTTACGGATAGAATCCTCCGTGAAGCAGATGGATCCGGCTGCTTTTGCACAATCCAGCGCACTTCCCCCTCCAAGAGCTGCCAAAAAATCAATGTCGCTTTTCCGAATTTGCTCTGCGCATGCATCTACCTCCGCAACCTCCGGATTCGGAGACACTTGACTGTAAATTCCTGTCAAAACTCCTTCACTTGCTTCCACAATTTTCTGTGCAAGTCCGCTTTTTATAAAAAACGGATCACTAATCAAAAGTCCTTTGCTGCATCCCAAATCCTCGGCAGCTTTCTTCAATTCACCTGCCGCGCCCTCACCAAACCGAATGGTTACAGGCTGCAAATACTCCCACATCATAGATAGACATTCCTCCTTTATTCAAATATCCGGATCACGGTTTTCAGTACTTCATTTCTCTTTGCAAAGGCAAATTCAAATGCCTCTTGAGACTTCGCGAAAGGAAAGATCCTTGGCGCTATATCCTTCAAGGGAATTACTCCCCTGCTAACTGCCTCAATTGCCGCCGGGTAGATATGGCGGTAGCGCCATACATGACGGATGTCCGCTTCCTTACGTGCAAGCTCTCCAAACATATAGGGGACCTCCCCGCCGGCATTTCCCACATTGACTATCACGCCGCCGCGCTTTACATATTTCCAGGTAGCTGCCAAAGTATAGGGACTGCCGGCCGCCTCAAATACCACATCGCAGCCACAACCGGCCGTTTCCTCCAAAATCCTGGCCTCCACATCCTCTTCTTTTGCATTGATCGTAACATCCGCCCCCATTTTACCGGCCATCTCCAGCCGATTCGGCAACGCATCTGATACAATAATCTTGCCGGCGCCCATAGCCTTGACAGCTAACATAGTCATAAAGCCAATCGTCCCGACGCCAATGATGCAAACGGTCTTTCCAAGCTCTACCTCACCTCTTTTGGCCGCATACATTCCCACTGCCAAAGGTTCCATCATGCATCCCTCTAAGGTAGATACATTTTCCGGAAGCTTAAAGCACCAATCCTCGGGATAAGCCATGTACTGCCTGAGCGCCCCGTCTGTGGGCGGCATAGCTGCCGCCATAAAGCGCACCTCCGGACATAAATTGTACATTCCTTTTCTGCAAAATTCACATGTTCCGCAGGGAATCCCCGGTTCTAAGGCTACGCGATCACCTATCTGAAGCTTTTTTACCGCCTTGCCAAGCTCTACTACAGTCCCCGCACTTTCATGCCCAAGGATAAAATCCGGCGGGGCCTTCCTCGTCCCGATAGCGCCGTTTTGAAAAAAATGCATATCTGACCCGCAGATTCCGCAATATTCCATTTTTACAAGCACCTGATGGTCCTTTATCTGCGGCATTTCCTCTTCTACTTCTACCAGACGCCCCTTTTCGGGCATCCGCATCATCCGATTCTTCATATGCTCCTCCATCTTCTCCCCTCATAAACAATGAGCAGGCAGGCTTCCGCTCTTATTTTTAAAATATCCTCTTTACTTGCGCCCGATTACTTTTCTGGCCTTTAAGACAATCTCCTCTGCTGTCAGCTTAAACCTTTCGGCCAGATAAGATACGGGACCAACCTCTCCAAACTCATCCTGTACGCCTACCATCTCCAAAGGCGCCGGATTCCGAAGTGCCAATACGGAAGCAACTGCGCAGCCAAGGCCATTTTTAACATTGTGATTTTCTGCCGTTACGATTGCTTTTGTATCTTTTACCGCCTGTAAAACCGCCTCCTCATCCAAGGGCTTTACACACCACATATCTAGAACTCTGGACGAAATGCCTTCTGCCGCCAAAATCTCTGCCGCTTTCAGGGCCTCTGCCACTAAATATCCGGCTGCGATAATGGTTACATCTTTGCCATCTCTTAAAAGATTAGCTTTTCCAACCTGAAACTCTGTTCCGTCCTCATAAATCACAGGCGCAGCCTTTCTGGTCAAACGCATATACCAGGTTCCGTAGGTCTCCTTCGCAAGCTTTGTCACTTCCCTGACAGCTACCGCATCGCAAGGCTCTGCCACTGTCATTTCCGGAATGGTACTCATAATTCCCAAATCTTCAAAGGGCATATGCGTTCCGCCATTCAAGGCAGCCGTAATCCCGGGGTCAGAGCCAACTACTTTTACATTCTGCTTTGCATATGCACAAGACATAAAAATCTGATCACAGGCCCTGCGGGCTGCAAACGGCCCAAAAGTGTGTGTAAACGGGATAAATCCTCTTGAGGACAGTCCGGCCGCAACGCCGATCATATCTGCCTCCTGAACGCCGCAGTCAAAGGTTCGATCCGGAAACGCCTCCCGGAACGGCTTTGTACCTGCAGCATTCATCAGATCCGCATCCAGCACCACAACCCGCTTGTCCTGTTCTGCCATAGAGAGCAGAGTTTCACAAAATTCCTTTCGAAGCTCTTTTTCGCCTGTATTATGTTCTTTCGCAATTTTTACACTCATAATATCCTCCCTATATTGTCAAGTGATTTTCCTTAAAAATTCAAGGAATTTTTATTGTTACTCTCAGATAAATGAGCCAAGGAAATGGACATTTCTCTGTATCTGGTACG
>CAJTDE010000067.1 GCA_910574835.1 Clostridia bacterium
ATCATGTCTTATATCGGTACCGCACACAAACAGGGTTACAATGCTTATGAAGCAATCAAAAATGCAATTTCAGGAAATCCAGATTTCATCTTTGGATAATGGGTGTCCTGAACAGTTACAAACTAAAACAGTATTTTCTTACGGAACTAAAATGGAGGTACAAAAGTTATGAAAAACAAAATAACAAGTAAACTTTTGCTCATTCTTGTATTTGCGCTTTTCGTAGGGATGGCCCTGGGAAGCGGAAGTAAGGACGAGGACAGCGGAAAAAAGGAAATAGTGGACAGCGAAGAATCGGAAGAGGATACGGAAGCAGAAGAGGAAGATAAGGCTTCTGAGCCGGAGGCAGAGGAAGCGGAAGGAGAGATGGAGGCAGTTACCATCGAAGAGCAGGTGCTTGTGGAGCAGGACGGTATTAAAATTACTGCCACCGAGATGACCGAGGATAGTTTCTGGGGCCAGGGTGTTATGCTTCTGATTGAGAACGATTCCGACAAAAATATCAGCGTTGGCTGCAAGGCGCTGATTATCAATGATTATATGATCACGGATCTTTTTTCCACCAGTGTTGCGGCAGGCAAAAAGGTCAATGAACCAATGTATTTCACCTCAAGGCAGCTTAAGGCCGCAGGAATCACCAATGTGGGACAGATTGAAATGTATTTGCATATCACGGATAAGGACAGCTGGACCGCACTGTTTGATTCGGAATGTATAGTGATACAAACCTCCGCTTATGAGCATATGGACACAGAGATAGAGGTAGAAGGCAAGGAGCTGTATAATCAGGACGGTATCCGCATTGTGGGGCAGTATGTAGATGAAAACAGCTTCTGGGGAACGGCGGTTCTGCTCTATACCGAGAATACATCGGGAAAAAATGTAAAAATCAGCTGCGACAATATGTCTATTAACGGCTTTATGGTTTCACCTATCTTCTCCAGCACGGTATACGACGGGAAAAAGTCCTTTGATGATATTACCATATTCTCCTCCGATTTGGAGCAGAACGGGATTGAAGCTGTGGAAGAGATTGAGCTGAGTTTCAAAATTTTGGATCCGGATAATTATAATGAGATTGCTAAGAGTGATGCTATCAGTTTTTTGGTGAACTAAATTGCAGTGTAAAAAATGCCTGGGATTAATTGCTCAGGCATTTTATTTTTCCGGGACAGGCCGGATTCTTTTCTTATATTCTCAGCTCGATATTCATAAGACAAACAATTCCATGAATAAAGTAGAAACAATAACATAAGGCCAGTGTCCGCCTAGCGCAGACATCGGCAAAATGGGGCATACTATGGCAGAAGATTGCAGAGAAAAGATTATGTCGGAGGAGTATGTGGACTTTATTTGGAAGTCCGATTACAGTGTGAGGGAGCTTGAGCGTCTGTTTCCACAGTATTGCGTACAGATTTTGAATGATTTTTACGCTGTCTTTTATGTGGAGTCACGGATACTGGAGCAGAATCGCCTTCCTTACAGCTACGAGGTGTTTCCCATCCTCTATACGCTTCTGGAAAATGAAAATCTGGAGAAGAGCGGGATTATGCAGCTTTTGGAACATTCGGTGCTGCGGCTTCGGGGGGAGGGCGTGATTGTAGGGATTATTGATACGGGGGAACCTGTTATTATAATGTCAGGTTAGCAAAAACCCAATAAAATCTAGGGTTTCCGCGGATTTAGTCCTACGAAAAAAGCCGGTTTGGATGGTTATTTTCAGTTAGGACGGGCCCGTTTTATCATAGGAATAACAAATTTTGCATTTATTTAACATGCGGTGGATAGACTGCCGGCATCCGGCTTTTTATGTTTAAAAACTAACTGAATATTGTGATTTAGATAGGACTAAATTAGCTTTCGGCCAAAGTATTGGCAGCAGTATTTGCTGTTCTTTGGAGCGCTGACTTGGTCCTATTTTTTTCGCCCGGAAAAGGAGGTACTAAGTGTGGCCGTGACAAAGCGGAAGCTGATTTGGTTCCTGGACAAGCTGATGGAGCCAGACAGTGAAAAAGGCAGGGCAAGAGCAACGATTCCGGATTCTGTGTGCGAAAAGATTTTTAGGGAAACGAAGCAGGAAGGGAGGGAATGTAGATGATAGGGATTGGAATATACCTTGCGTTTATGATAGTTATGTCTTTTTCACTTGCAAAGTCAGCAGGGATGGCTGAAAGGAAGTTTGAGGAATTACAGGAAAAGGAGGTTCAAAGAAATTTTTTGGATCAATTCTATTGGGAACATGTTGAGAAACAAAAGGAAGAGGAGAAACAGTATGAATAAACACATCGAGGTTATTGGAATAGACCACGGCTGGTCCGGAATGAAGACGGTTAGCCAAGTGTTCACCACCGGAGTAAAGGAAATCACAACAGAGCCGGCCTTTTATGAGGACGTGGTGGAGTTTCAGGGTTCTTATTATAAAGTAGGCGGCAAGCGGCTGGAGGTAAGGGATTTAAAGGTAGAAAATGATAACTTTTATATTCTCACACTGGCGGCGGCTGCAAAGGAATTGAACAGAAGAGGAATGAGAAATGCAAATGTTCTTTTATCCGTCGGTCTTCCTCTCACACGCTTTGGAGCCGAAAAGCAGGACTTCATCAGCTATCTGGCAAGAAATAAAGAGATCGCTTTCCGGTTTGAAAAGGAGCAGTATCAGATGAAAATTGCCAGAGTATCCGTATTTCCCCAATGCTATGCGGCGGTAGCGGACAGGCTTAAGACGCTGCCGAAACGGGTGGTAGTTGTAGATATTGGGAGCTGGACCATAGACATCATGCCTATTGAAAATTCCGCACCAAATGAAGCGGAATGTATCACAATTAAACAGGGATTGATTAAGTGCATGAGAACCATTAATGAACAATGCGTCCGTCAGCTTGGCAATGAGATTGAGGAAGAGGATATTCAGGAGATTATAAAAACCGGAAAAGGAAGCCTGCCGCAGAAGTACCTGGAGATTGTGAAGGAATCTCTGAGAGAATACGCAGAGAAAGTCTATCACATGCTGATTGAACACGGATATAACCTTGATATTGCTGAAATTGTGTTTGTAGGAGGCGGAGCTAAGGTAATGAAAAGCTTTGGAAGCCGTAAAGAGAGCAACATCCAATACATTGAGGATGTAAAAGCAAACGCAAAGGGTTATGAATATCTCGGTAGGATGTATCTCTCTGCCCACAAAAAAGAGTTTGGATTGGGGTGAGAAAAATAGCAAAGGGGAACATTGTCTATCATAATATGCGGATGAACTTGGATAACGAACAGCACAGGCGGATACATCAGGTTCTGGCAAAGCTGAATACGGAGATTCACAAATCCGTAAACCAGTTTTTGATTGATGCGGCAGATTTTTATATCCGGAGCTTTCAGGAGGAGGGACTCTTTAAGGAGAGTAAAAAGGAAACAAAGTACATTTCATGGCAGGATCTGGAGAACGTCCGCAGGGAATTGAGGGAAGAAATGAAGAATGAAATTATCATACTGCTTGGGACGGCTCTGACGAAAGGGACGGGAATCATTCAGGGAATCGGGATTGGGGATGGGCAGATATCCGGCACTTATGAAAGCGTGAGAGAAGAGAAAACGGAGAATGATCCGGTAATAGAAAGCCTTGCGGATGGCTGGGGATAAGAGGAAAGCTAATTGAGGAGAATCATCTTTTTTGGGAGGAAAGCAATATGACAAAAATAGTTTTGCAAAAGACAGTGTGAGTTAACAGAATAAATGTCAAAAGTGAGTTGTGGCGTGAACGTGTGGGAAATGCCGGGAAACGCCGTGATTTCAAGGGATATAGCGAATTTAAGAAAGAAAATGTGTGACAAAAGTTTTAAGAGGAATTGTCAGACATTTTCTTTTTTTGGCCAAAATCGCAGGTTGCATGAAGATATGAGCATTGCGGTGATGATGCGTTATAACGGAACGTTACAAAGCGTTACAGGCAATATGAAAGATTGAAAAAGCCTATTAATTGGGGCTTTTTTCTGTAACGATCAACGTTATAAAGCGTTACAAAAATACAATTTGGAAAGGAAAACATATAAAAAGCAAAGGGACAATAACAGCATTTAATAAAACTTTGTCCCTTTGGCTTAAAATCAAGGTTTTTAAGAGTTTTGAATATAAAATCGGCTCTTTAGCAAAGGGACAAAAACAGGGAAATAAATACCCCTTTTTGTAAAAAAAATTAACTTGCACTGCTACTTTGACGTGGTGCTTCTAAAGGGGATGATGTGGCATTCATATTGAGTTTCTTTTTTATTCTTTGAATTCGGAGTTGTAGCATCCCCAAAAACTCTTCTTGGTCATCTTTAGGTAATGTATGGATGTCAGCCAAAATTTTTTCTTCATATGTATAGCTTTCGGAATTCTTCGTATTAGTAGATATACCTGTAGCTAACCATTCCATATTACAATCTAATGCTTGTGAGAGTGCATAAAATGTAACAATAGAAGGAGTTCGGCTTCCGTTTTCGATCTGACTTAGAGCACCTGATGCAATTCCGCATTTGTGGTATATATCTGTTTGTGTAAGGTTTAATTCTTTTCTCCGCTCTCTTATACGCTTCCCAATAGTAATCATATTTAGTTCCATAATGTTCTCCAATATTAATTAGACAAAATCTACTAAAAAGAAGAAAATACTTGACTTTCTACTAATAAGTAGATATAATGCTAGTTGTAAGGGTATTAATACCCTTGAATAATAACAAAATTTCCAACCAATCACAAGAGCCGAAAATCTTCGGCAGCGGATGTTCGCCCGGTTCAGGGCACTATGATTTGTTGAAAACGTGGTCAGGGTGGTTGATGGTTTCATTCTTTCCAGGTAGGACTGGAAAGATATTTAAAAAAGAATTTCAAAATGCTGTTTTTGCCCTCGTGGACTGTCAACAGCTTTTAAAGAGTAAGAGTAACCCTTATAGCAAGAAGATGCGAGAAATTCATATTCATGTAGATCATCAGTGATCTGATGAGAAATTAGTTTCCAATTAATGGGTTCATAATTTATACCGACAGACATAAAAGGTATCATTTATGCTCACCTCCTTCCGAGGTGAATTCCCTGGCCGCTTTTCATATGTTCTATCAGCCCGGTGCCACGGGCTGATAGATTTTAAAACATTATACCACGGAAAAGGAGGAGAGGACAAACGAAAAATGGGAAGGCTCCGACGCTGGAGCAGAAAAGGATTTTAAAGGCCAACGGCCTGCATCCGACCAACTGGCTGGTGGTCAAGAACCTGCCCGACACATTGGAGGTGGTGAGCCGGACGGAGCTGAAACGGATGCGGATGGGAAAGTTAAGAACACGAAAAATAAACAAGCATGTATAAGGAGAAAGATGAAAAGGATTAAAAACCTTGGTGAAGGCAAAGGAAGAAAACCACAATACATATCACTTTGGATTTGTATTGCGGCCCTATGGATTAATCAGTTACTTCACTCTCATTATGAGTACCAGATCCATCAGAAGCTTTATTTGCAGAATCAGCAGATTCTTGAAAGTTTGGAGATTCAGTTGGATGCAGCTCAAGAGAGGACAGGGGAACTTCGGGAAATTGCTGACCTTCTTGAAGTTCTTCAAGGGAATTAGAAATGACCTCCAGGTTGAAAAGGATTTCCTGTTCTACTTCCAATCGCTCTTTCTGAATTTCAATTAGACGTTCCTGGTATTCAGATTCTTCTAACTGTTGGTGTTCGGAATTTAACGTATCCAGATCATGATAATACTTACTTTGCCACATTGTGAGTAAGGCAAGAATGATGGGAATAAGAACGGAAATCCAGAAATCCTGCCAGGACATGCTATTGAGAGTTGTCTTGTCTTTCGATTTTAAAGATTCCAGGGGCAGATCAATAACTTCTGAAACAGATTGCAAATCATCATTTGAAACAGAAATTTCATTTTCGGAAATCGAAAGATTTTCAAAGAAACTTTCAAAGATATTATATACTTCATCATTCGCCAGCTTAGTTATTTCCGAAATATTTTGAATTGTGGCAAGACAGGATTCATATACACTTTGGCATGTAAGGCTGCTCGTCTCAGAGATGAAATCTGTTATTGAAATAATAGATTCATATAATAGTGTCATTGAATCTTGAGAGATAGTAAGGGTGCTGTCCAAAGTGGATTGAGCAGCTTGGAATAATGCCCGATGAGAAAGCTGGATAGATTCCAGGAAATTATTTAATAAATTGATGGTGTTAAGATTGTGCATTGCATACTCCTTTGAAATCGGATATGTGGGATATAAGCATAAACATAGTATAAAGCGGAATGGTAAAAATTTCAAGAAGACAGAAGGTGATCAGATGGAAAGGAATCCGGCAAAGTTGACGGCCTTTGGCCGGGAAGTAAAGAAGCGGCTGATTGATAAGGACATGACCCAGGCGGAGCTTGCCGATCTGCTGGGATGCAGCCGCCAGTATATAAATAACATCCTGTACGGTAGAAAGGATGGAGGCGAGTATAGAAAGAGGATTGCCAAGATATTGGGAATTAAAAAGGTTGCGTGAGGAGGTGGAGACGCTTGGCAGAAGCATATGTGACGCTTGCGGAGGCGGCAGAGCTAGAGGGGCTTGGATATGAAGCTTTGAAAAAGCGTGTTCAACGGAAAGAGGAAGCGTTAGATATTAAGACGGAGAAATCCGAGACAGGTGGGAGGGGCAAGGTATTCATAGCCGTTTCGAGCCTATCCAGGCAGGCCCAGACGGCCTACAAGGAGCAGAAGCGTCTGGAAGAGACGCATGGGGAAGAACTGGATCTGTCACAGGCCCCTTGGTACGTGACCAGCGATCCCGACTGGTACATGACAAATTACAAGGCCAATTATTACAAAGGCATTGAGATGCGCAGCATTGTGCAGAAGTTCCTAAAAGAACTCCCCCAGGCCGGAAAAAAGAATCGGACAAAGTTCACGGAGGATTTTGCCAGGGAGCACATACATAAGGACGGACGGACCTTCTACCGGCGTGTAAAAACTTATTACGAAGCCGGAGCTGTAGAACGTCAAATTGTGGCTAATCCAAACATCAAATTAAATCTAAGCTTTTTTACCCTATTCCCGCAAATTATTCCTGCGTTTTCCTCCATCCCATCAGATTATTCCTAAAAATTGTCCAT
>CAJTDE010000068.1 GCA_910574835.1 Clostridia bacterium
GTCCTACGTTGGTACAGCACATAAGCAGGGATACAATGCTTACGAAGCAATCAGAAATGCAATCTCAGGTCATCCTGATTTCATCTTTGAATAAGGGTGGTTCTGAATAGTTACATTCATTTTTTCACATCTGAAACTTGACTGGCTGCTATGCAAAGCGTAAAAATACAATTCCCCACATCCGCCGTAAGCCATGAATTGGATGGATATTCTTTAAAATATTCTTAATTTTCCCCCGCCGTATTGCGTTTTCACCTACATCATGTTAATATAACCATACACCTACAAAGTGTTAATATAAAAAGGAGGACAACATGGCACAGCAAATTTCCGAATCCGAACTGATACTCATGAAAATCATCTGGAAAAATGGGGGAGCCGCTTTATACTCTCACATCATGGAAGAACTGGAAAAAGACAAAAACGAATGGAAGAACAACACCGTACTCACCCTGCTCTCCCGCCTGGTAGAAAAAAAGTTCCTGAAAATAAAGAAAATAGGCAGGCGGAACGAATATACGGCAACTGTAACAGAGGCAGAATACCAGGCCATGCAGACTCACAGATTTCTTGACAAAGTCTATGGAGGAAACGTAAAAAATCTGGTATCAACCCTATTGCGGCAGGACATTCTTTCGGCAGACGAATTAAAAGAGATTGAAACCTTTTGGAGAAACGAACATGAATGAATTTATGAAAATACTATTGTCACTTTCCCTTTCCGGCACGCTCCTGCTGCTGCTCATATTGGGCTTCAAACCTCTATATAAAAACAAATTCAGCAGGCGTTGGCAGTATTATATATGGCTCATTGCCGCATTGCGTTTTCTGCTTCCCTTTACACCTGACACTACGATTGTGGGAAGCCTGTTTGAAAGCTTCGGCACAGCTCCCATAACAAGCCAAATTTCCACAGCTCCCCATATGCCCGCCTCCGCTTCCCCTTTTAAAAATACGGAAAACATGGAAACAGACCCCCTGCTGCCAAGCAAGGATAAAACCGGCACTGTCATTGGTAAGCCATTTCATATATACGCCTGCCTGTTTTTTATCTGGTTTACATTGGCACTCATTCTCTTTGTCCGCAAGGTAACCATATACCGGAGCTTCATAAAATACGGCAGAGCCGGCAATAACGAAATATCAGATATTAACATCTTAAACCTGTTGTCTGACTGCAAAGAAAAACTGCATATCAAAGCAAGCGTAGAGCTATGCCAAAATTCAGGGATCACTTCCCCCATGATGGCTGGTTTCTTTCATCCCTGCATTATTTTGCCTGCCAGCAAAATAAATGATAAAGAGCTCTCTTACATCTTTATGCATGAGCTCACCCACTACAAACAGAAAGATATGTTATACAAATGGCTGATTCAGCTTGTGGTCTGTATCCACTGGTTCAATCCCTTTGTATATCTGCTGGAAAAGGAAGTGAACAAAGCCTGTGAATTATCATGTGATGAAAAAGTCATATCCATCCTTGATGGCAAAGCAAGACGTGAATACGGAGACACGCTGATTTCTTTTATGAAGTTAAGCAATGCTCAAAAAAATTCCTGCCCCTCCCTCACCCTGACCGAGGGCGGGGAACAATTAAAAGAAAGGCTGGGTGCTATTATGAATTTCAAGAAAAAATCAAAAATCATTGCCGCTGTTACTGCTTTGTTTTCCGTTGGAGCCTGTATCTGTTTTTTTATAATCGGTGCCTATGCCGCACCTCCTGCCGAAAACAAGAAATCCACATGGAAAGACGGTGAAATACACAATGACATTTTAAAAGAAGACGGCGTTTATTACATCTTCTGCGACGGTGCAGGAGAAGATGACAAGCCCCTTTCTTCTGTTTCTGCCGGAAGCGTTAAGTTTGTATTGGTACGAAAAGGTAGTTATACCTCTATCGGACCATTTAACAATATGGAAACGCTTATGGAAGATGTTGCAAAACAGTGTGAATCTATGAAATCTCTTACGGATAAAGAAATGGAACTTGTAATAAAAACCGCAGCAGGGATCGGCGGCACCTCCGCTCCCTCCCCCTCATATGCAAAGCTGATGACATACAAAACGGAAAACTATTTGGAGCAAAGTGTAGCCGACTTCAACAACGCACTGGCCTCAACACCTGATGAATTAGCGGATCTCCTTGCTGCACAAGCCCATGTAATAAGCACCATAACTTCCTATGATGAAAACTACGACTTTTTCACAACAACCCTGAATTTCTCAACCAATGAATTATACTGCCAGCATATGGATGAAGAGGTTGCATTTTGTACAGGAATATCAAAAATGAGCAGACCCTTAAAAGAGCTGAACGAGGGGGAAATCATGTATGAATTTAATTGCTTTGTTGATTTCAATGTAATTTACTCCGTCAATGCACCGGAGCTTGTATCGGTAGCCCAAAGAGATTACACCTTACTGGCTTTTAGGGAAGAAATGCAAAACTACCTGGACAGCCTAAGCGAAGCTGAAATCATGGCCAGTGCCGCAGACGGCAAGCTGAAAACAGCTCTTACGGACAAAGGAGACAAACTTGCGGACAGCCTGTCCTCGGAACATATGACATTGTCCTGTGAAATCACTCTCATTGAAGACATGGATGCGGGAGATATCTATACGATTGAATAAAATAGTTACACTTCACACTTATGTCAGATTTTGTAAAATTTTTCATTCATAGGGGTGCGATTTGTAACAGGGACTGCCCATTTTAAGTCGCTTTCGGCAAGAGTTATCCTAAGGGGTACCAAGCAAGGCTTGGTGGATTCCTTAGGAACTAGGGCAGTCCCTCTGACCCCATAACTGTGCTGGCTGGGGGTGCTATAAATCTCGTTCAATAGAATTTATATGTTGAATATATTTTTCAAAATTTATATCCTCATCCCCCACAACATAAAAGGAAAAAGAATGTCCTTTTGTACAGACGATACAGGCAATCATAGTATAACCATCCGTTGTTATGCTTTTGCATATATGTGTAAGAAAGCTTTTTGGATAGTATTTAGAAAAATGTTTGCATTCTTCTGCTTCCTGTAAATTAAAAGCCTGCAAAACTATGGAAGATACCGTTTCTGCACTTGCTTTTTCCCCTGTTTCCGGTCTTGTAAAATTAAAAGTTGATATGTAGATATTAACTGCTTCCCCATCATCAAAAATTACTTGTCCGCTTTCCTTATCCACTGTCATCTTCCATTTTTGCGGAAGCTGAATATACCATCCATCAAAATTATAACTTGTATATATCATGCTGTCTGTATTTCCTCCAACACTGATTTGTTGACCTAAGTATCGCACATCTTCCATCATTTTATATTTGGCTTCATCCATTTCATAATAATTTCCCCAATATTTTTTTGCATCTTCCTCGCTGCATAACCATTATAGAAAAGGATTCTCCATATAAATCCTGCTCTCTATATTTTTAGCCGCTATATAATCTCCAATAAGCCGGACCTATCCGACCCTCAACACTCTGCAGCATATTAGCCACATTTGTAATTAAGATAAGTTTTTTATCCTGTCAACAACCTCTTCTATCACCGCCATTTCTGTCTCCAGCTCTTCTGCGATCACGGAGATACTTTTTCCACGCTCCAGCTTTTGGCGGACCATTTTGGTAAGCAGATCAACTTCGCCTTTCCGGTAGCCGTTTTGTTCACCTTTGAGATAGCCGGCCTGTTCGCCTTTGAGATAACCGGCTTCCTCCCCCTCTTCATAGATACTCCTCATATGGCTTTTTTCATCATATTCCGTCAACAGCATATGCAGCACCTCCGTCTGATTTTTCCTCAAAAGCTCTTCCAGAATTCCTCTTTGGATGCAATGGTCTATGGCTTTGGTTATGGCAGCTTTAAGAGGCATATTCCGATCCAGATTGTCATTCACTTCCGCTATAAACTCCGAGTATTCCCATAACCGCCTGCACTTTTCCATAAGCTTTTGGTTGCACCCCCGGTTGATATTGAAAAGGATTGCCTTACATTCCAGACAGCCGGAGCCCCGCCCTGTCTCAAAGGCATCCGAGAGAAACAGTTCCCCCCGCTCCGCCTGCTCCTGCTTCCCGTTGTAAAAAATAATATACTCCGGCGTGGGCAGTTTGATTAGCTTTGAGCCGTATAGATTTCGTTTGTGTTGGGCAACCAGTCCCTCATACTGACGGGAAAAGTACAGAAGACCCCTTAAGGGCATATTGGGGGAATAAGTGCTTTGATGCTCGTAAAGATTTAACTGGTTTGCAATGATAAAGGACAGATCATTTTTCATCTTCATATAGATCACATCATCCAGGGTGACAATCTCCAGCTCATCCGCATCGCAATAAGCACTTCCATTTACCGCATTGTACAGTTCCAGCAAATCCTTTTTGTCCTGAAACAAAAACCGAAACAGGTGAGCCTTATACTTCCGGTTTACACGCAGCCTCCAAAAGAGAAAATGCTTCTGATTCCATTTTAAGTTTTTCGCCATAAATTACTCTCCTCCATTATACTTGATTGTTTTCTTTTTCTCAATCACCTGTGTCTGAAATTTTTCGGGATTCCCGATTGAATAGTCAAATACCCCACAGCAAGCTGCGGGGTATTTGACCCTTGCGGCAGTCGCCAAATGGACATGCCAACATGTCCGCTTGGCTCGTTACCCGCAGGAATAAAAAGATAATATTGAAAAAAGATGATAGTTTGATTATACTGCAAAATTTGGAATTATCAACCATTTTTATACATTTTTAAGTTTATAAGATTTATCCTGAATTATACTGCGAAAAAATGGAAGAAGAATTTACATATTTCGCATCAAAATTAAAAATGAGGCAGCAAATGATAATGTACGATAGAACCACCATCATTACACTATTTCGAAACCCAAAGGCTTCATCAGGAAAATGTGCAATTTTCATATTGACTTGAAGCACACTTCATAGTTTATTCTAAGTCAAATACCCCGCAGCAAGCTGACGGGGCATAAAGCTTGTAACGCAGCAAGCTGCAGGGTATTTGACCCTTGCGGCAGTCGCCAAATGGACATGCCAGCATGTCCGCTTGGCTCGTTGCCCACAGAAATAAATGAGGTGAGTTGTATGTATTCAGCAAAAGAAGCAGCAGAAATAACAGGACTTTCTACTGCAGCTCTAAGATATTACGAAAGAGAAAAATTATTGCCGCAGATACGCAGAAACAGGCAAAAATACAGGCAATATACAGAGGAAGATATTGAGTGGATAAAGATGATACAGTGTATGCGTATGGCAAATATACCTATCCAATCAATTAAGCAATACGTTTCATTACTGATACAAGGCGGTACAACCCTTGAACAGCGATACAGGATGGTACAAGCGCATATGGAAAATATAAAAAAACAAATAGCTGATTTACAAAACGCATTTGCTTTGACACAAAGCAAATTATCTTTTTATGAAAAACTTTTAAAAGATCCTATGCACCAAAATATAACCTATATTGACGAATGGAACCTGTTTCAACACGGAGGGTTATAGAGAGCCGTCCCGTCCTGCTGCTGCACCGTTCAAGCTCCGCTTTGGCAAAAAGGAGAAAGAAAATGCCCTATATTACAGTTGAGAGTGGAAATTTATCAGATGCCCAAAAGGAAGAATTGATAAAAAGATTGACAGAGGTATCTTCTGAAATTATGAACGTTCCACAAGAATTTTTTGTAACTACAATCAAGGAAGTGTCCGATAAAAATTTTGGTATCGGCGGTAAAACCATCGATATAATTAAGGCAGAATATATGCGGACGCATACATTAAGCTAATACCACAGGAGGAAACGGTTGTGATTACCTTTTATATCATCCGTCACGGAGAAACCTTACTGAATAGCTTGAACAGAGCACAAGGCTGGAGCGATTCCCCCCTTACCGACAATGGGAAAAAGACTGCAGCAGAATTAGGCATAAAGCTCAAAAATATTGCTTTTGGTGCAGTGTACACGAGCGATATGTTAAGAGCCTGGCAAACAGCAAAATTGATTTTAGCCGCAAGCGGAAATGACAGTATTAAAATACAAAAAGACGAACGCCTGCGGGAATGGTGCTTAGGTTCAATGGACGCTGAACACAAATCAATTTTTATCCAAAAGGTAACTGATTGGCTGGGAGGCGCCGCATCATTTGCGGAATTAAACAGGCGGCTTCCTGATGTTGCCACGGCAATTTATGAACACGACACAACAGGCATGGCAGAGCCTTTTGCAGATATCTCAAATCGTTTAAGGAGTGTATTCGCAGACATAGCCCATAATACGTCATTGAACGAAAACAGCAATATACTGATAATTACGCACGCCTTTGCCATTAAAACCTTATTTGTAACTATTCAGAACCACCCTTATTCAAAGATGAAATCAGGATGACCTGAGATTGCATTTCTGATTGCTTCGTAAGCATTGTATCCCTGCTTATGTGCTGTACCAACGTAG
>CAJTDE010000069.1 GCA_910574835.1 Clostridia bacterium
ATAATTGTATGGACAATTTTTAGGAATAATCTGATGGGATGGAGGAAAACGCAGGAATAATTTGCGGGAATAGGGTAAAAAAGCTTAGATTTAATTTGATGTTTGGATTAGCCACAATTTGACGTTCTACATAAGTATTTCTGTCACAAAATTTTCTTTGTGCTTTCCCACTATGTAATGCCTCCTTGTTATTTGTCCTGCTTTGTAATATTCTCACAGAATCTTAAAAGCTCATTTAAGATCCACAAGTTATCTATTGACGATAAGATTTCATTTATTTTCTTCACATATTCCTCTTTCATGCCGCATCCTCGCTTTCCTTCACATAATCACTGATAGAAATGTAAATAGCTTTTAGAAATCTTTGATTCTCGATTTTCTCCAAAAGATTAATAATCATACTTTTATAATCCATGATAGACCTCCAATTCTTTTTTCGTCATGCCAACTGAAAAACGGTAAATGTTCTGGATACTCTAAAATCCATTTGTTTGGGAAAGAATATCATTTATTGCCTTTATGTATTCCTCCCGGTCAAGTTCATAATATTGCTTCATATGACACCCTCGCCTTCTCTCACATACTCACGAAGTGAGACATAGATCCGATGAAGAAACTTGTCATTGTCGATTTTCCATAAGAGTTTAATAATTTTTATTTTACAATCCATAATTTTCTTTCCTTTCCCCGGAAAACCATGTTATTATGTGGCTGTGAGTTGTACGGCTTTCCGGCTGTGCTGTGCTCCTGTCAAAGCTGGCACTTTGGCAGGAGCTATTTTCATGGTTCATACTTCGTTATATCCCCGGAAATGCAAAGCCTCCGTCCCTCCTGAGATGTGGAAATACATCCTGTCAGTACTTCAAGCGATTTCTGTATCCCTGACAGGGAATCTCCAATCTGCTCTAATAATTCATCCGTAGAGCACCTGGTGACGAGCTTTACATTATCCGTTCCATACTGGCCCTTTAGAACGTCTACTGCCGCATCAGACAATGCATAAGCAAACGGTAATCGCCTCTTTGTATTATTCGTCGAGCAGTACAGAATCACCGGAATGCTTCCAAACAGTGCATCATCCAAGGATAAAACTTTGTCCATGATCCCATTCTGCTCCTCCTCTTCTAAAACTCTGATCCAAATTTCCTTCATTAAATCCCTCCTTTTTGACTGTCCACAATGTCCACGAAGATTTGACAGGAAAACTTTATTATATACTTACTCTCTCTTTTCCCCTCCTTTTTCCTTATATTATTATTTCTTTAAATATAGTTGTGGACAGTGGACAAGTAGGTAAAAACCTTGAATTTATGCGGTTTTCAATGTCCACAGCCTGTCCACAAATGCCGTCCACAAACACTAGGAAAATGGTAGTTCTATTTGCTGTCCTCCCTCGTCCACATTGACAAAATCTTTTGTGGACACTTTTTCGTGGACGATTCGATCCCATGCTCTCTGCTTTCCATAGCGAGGGAATCTCACCTGTGAATCGCTGGAGGGGTGCTTCATCCACCCTGTAATAGAGCGGTTCATAATTCCCCCAATCTCACGCAGTTCCCAGGACTTAGGCTCCTGATACTCGTTGCCCAGAGCTTCCCTATATAGCATAAGAGAACACACAGAATCATAATTGCAATGATCGAGCCAATCTTGAATGATTCCCACCTTTGGATCTTCCGGTGTAAAATCCCTTTGAACCCTTAACAGCGTCCCCTGTAAACTTTTTGGAAGTGTCAGGGAATACTTCCCGCTTCGGTAAATCTCCATAGCTTCCGCCCACGCCTGTACAATGTAAGCCCTCGTTTCTTCCTCGTTATCCAGCGGATGAAGCTCCGCCTTTTCGCTATTAGCCAATATCGGGATGAATCGCCGATTTCCCGTTTTATCGCTCGGTAGAAAGTCCAAATTATTTGACGTTCCAATAAAAACGCATTGCCTTGGGAAATCATGTGGGTAGCGGTCGTACGGAACTTTGTATGTATCTTTCTGTCGGCTCAAAAACGATTTGATGGCCTCAATCGTCTTAGTATTGGACGTTGCCAGCATCTCTGAGAACTCAATGATCCAGTGTCCCTGTAGCTTCCGATAGACATTTTCGTCATCCAAATTTTTGACATCATCTGAAAACCAGTCATCATCAATAGCAAGGAACCGGGCGATTGTTGACTTTCCGCCTCCCTGTTTGTCTTCAACAAGGCAGACCATGACTTCAAACTTTGTCCCCGGAGTAAAAACCCTCTCAATGGCTCCCAGCATGAAAAGCTTCAGGGCTTGCTCCGTATAGTCTGACCTCTCGGTACCCAGATACTTTGGAAGTAAATTCCCGATCCGCTTCACACCGTCCCACCTCAGCCCCTCCAGGAACTGCCTCACAGGGTGGTACGAATGTTGATGAGCGACAATATCAACCGTCCTCGGAATATTTTTTTCATGGGATAGACCATAATTTTGTTCTAAATAAAGCCGAATATTATTTAAGTCGTTGTCTGACAGGCTCGTGGAGCTACGTGTCCACCATGCACCGGATACTTCAACTCTATCGGTCAGCTCATTGAATTGGAACATGCTGCTTAAATTCTTGTCAAAGCATATGGCCTTGATTGTGTTCCCCAAAGTCTGGACTACTGCACCTTTTTCATTGACGGAAAGCCCAGCATCTCCGACAGTTCCGCCCACTGCTGCTGTCTGTTCTGCCTCGTTCTCTTCTCTTTTTCCCGTAACGTTCTCACCTCCTTTATCTTGGCCTCCCAAGCCTTTTCACACTCTCGCCGGTACCATTTCGCCACCGGTTTCATCATGGCATCATAAGTCGCCTCGTAATCCGCAACCCATTCAGAATAATAAGCTTGGGCCTTACTACAACCAGCCTGCTCCAAAGCAGCGATTGCCTGAGCCGCAAACTTTGGCTCCGTAATGGAGTATCCATAAATCCGCTTAAGGAAGTCTTTGGTCAGATGCGTGTCTGGGTTAATGCTGGCTAGAAATTTATCCTTGCTCGGTGGTATGTACGCCATAGAAACGTTCCTCAAAATATGCCCGAGAAATCTTCCCACGCACAATATAAAAACCTTTCTCCTGGAGCTCATGGTTCAATTGACGGATCATAGTGTACGCAAGGCTTAAAGAAGATCCAGTAATATCTGCCACCTCTTGGGCTGTTAAAAACTGTTTGGTCATCCGCCCACCTCCCTAATTAATACATTTCACATACTCTCGGGAAATCACTAATGGAGCTGTCTCTGCCGGCTCATAAACAATATCCACACCAATCGTAACATTGTCCACCTGTCGCTCCAGCTCAATGCTCATGCCGCTACCCTCTGCTTGATTCCGATAAGAACCTCTGCCACCGTGAAGCCCTCTAATAACTTCTCATTTAACTCCGCATAATCTCTGAATACTTTTGCCATTTTCTTTTTCTCCTTTCTTAATCCTCAATGATTTCGGTTACGTCCACGCCTAGGGCTTCTGCAATCTTCTGTCCGACTTCGCCGGTGCAGGACTTTCCAGAACATACATAATTGATCGTAACTCTTGATGTGCCGGACAATTCCGCAAGTTTCTTTTGCGTCATGTTATGCTTTTTTAATTCTGTTACAAGTTTTATCCTGTCGATTCTTATTCCGCCCATCTGATTTTCCTCCTACTATTTTTAAATTGTATTTATCAATTTTATATGATATCACATAAATAAGCAATTGCTTATAATTTATATTATCATAAGCTTATATATTGCAAGAAATATTTTATAAACATTTGCTTTTATTTTTTTCTTACATATGATACAATTGTCATATAAATATGAGGTGATTGAATGACTGTTGGAGAGAAAATAAAAAGTATCAGAAAACAAAATGGTATTTCACAACAAAAATTAGGAAGTATGCTTGGAGTTTCTCAAGCAATGATTGCACAATACGAAAACGGAAAACGTATTCCCAAAATAGAAACTTTGATAAAAATAGCAGAAGCCTTAGATTGTGAGGTTTCAAATATCATGAATTATGAATCAATTACCAACGAGCAAGAAAAAGAAGAAAAAAAATTCAATGAATTCCCTGGTAATCTTAATATTGATATAACAAAAGAAAATTATAATAAGTATACAAAATATTTTAATGCCGCATTCTCTACAATTAGAGAAATTATATGCAATGAAATCAACACAAAACTTTTTTCTGTTGAAACAGGGGCAGAGTTGAAAAAAAAAGACATGGAAGAAATATTTGATTCACTTTCAATAGATGAAAAATTAATATTATTTCGATATTTTGCTGTAGACGAAAATTTTACAATAAACCCTATATTTGATGCAATAAATATCAATTTCCGAGGAGTCGACTCCCCGACAACTGAGGAATAACCTCTATCCGCCCCATACAGGTGTTCAAAGGCCACCATACAGGATACAATTGCACAAAACCACATACAATAACTTTGAAAGGAAGTGTATATTATGAGCAACCGTGAACTAGCCAAAAGCCTGATAGACCAGATACCAGATAGCAAAATGTATTACATTATCGCTTATCTGCAAGGAGCGGCAGTACCAGAGGAAACGCCAAATGCGGAAACAATTGCCTCCATTGAGGAGCTAGAAAACGGGGGCGGCACTCTCTTTACTGGCAGTACAGAGGCTTTATTTTCCGAATTGATGGAGGAATGACAAATGCTTGATGTTAGATACTCCACAAAATTCAAGAAAGATTTTAAGTTATGCGTAAAGCGCGGGTATAAAATGCTCCTGCTCCAACAAGCTATTGATACATTGCGTATTCCCGCCCCACTCCCGGAAAAGAATAAAGACCATAATTTGACCGGGAATTATGCCGGATATAGGGAATGTCACATTGCCCCAGACTGGCTGCTTATTTATAAGCAAGTCGGAAATGAATTGAGATTAGACCGAACCGG
This sequence comes from Clostridia bacterium, assembly GCA_910574835.1. Taxonomy (GTDB): domain Bacteria; phylum Bacillota; class Clostridia; order Lachnospirales; family Lachnospiraceae; genus Laedolimicola. The sequence goes on from CAJTDE010000069.1 coordinate 4,915, forward strand.
CACTCATGCCGATTTATTTGGTATGTAAAATTGACATTACATTAAAATATTGGATTAAGTTACCAAATGAGTAAGCTATATTGAATGAAATCTGAGGACGGAACAGGCAGCCGTCACGCCCTATGGGTCTTAAAAGAGATGTGGGATTGCCACCCCACCTATTTCATTCAAACTTTTAGGCAGGTAACTTCGGTTATCTGCCTTTTGTTTATAGCCAATAACACACTCTTAAGTCTCAATTGCAAATTGGGAGGGAATTACTGCACCATGACAATATAATATGCTTAACCCGGCAGCCGATAGGGCGGCTATGCACCCGTTCCGAGTCTTGCGGAAAGGGGAATGCTTATGAGTACATATGAAGAATTTATGATTATTCTGACTATAGGTCTTTTAATTGTTGCTATTCTAAACTTGAAAAATAAGTAGAGCCGCTCTGTCCTGGTAAGATAAGCGGCTCTATGTACGTTATAATCTGCCGGAACGGGAAGACTTGACCTTCCTTATCGGCTGTCTTGTTAAGCATATTATATGCCATATGCACAGATTTTTCAACCATAATTTAAAAACCTACAATACCATAGTTTTGGACACTTTATCAAAATGCTGACTTGAAATTTTAAATTCCAGTGCAGAACTAAATTCCATCACATGTTATATTTTGCTAATTTTGCAGGAAATTTTAAACCCAAATTTCCTGTTTTCTGCTATAATTAAGCCAACTTATCGAAAAATACTTGATTTCTGTGCATGTGAAACGGACCGCTGGAAGGCAGTGTGCGGGACTGAATTCCACCAGTCACATTCTCAAAATGTGAAAAGTTTACTTCCAGTCTGACAGCAGATTTCGATTCGTTGATTAGTGGTTAAAGCGGATCAGCTTAGGCGTCAGGTTTACCTCGTCCGGGGGAATCGGCCTAAGCTGAAATGCGCTTAGCACATCCTCCCCCATCGTTTCGAGTGCAACGCCATATGGGGTTCTGCCCCCAAGGCACTCTCTTGGTGTCGAGTTGATATGGTTTATAATCAGGTTTACATCCCATTGCGTTAGGAATTCGAAGCTGGTTCCTTTTGGAAGGATCATCCTTAACAGCGTATGCGCCTGCTCCAGCCCGCCTTTCTGTCCGCTCTGCATGGGATCGCAGTAATAGATGCTGGACCGCTGAATTCCGTTTATTCCCGTTTCCAAAGCCTCAGGAGCACCAAATTCCGAGCCCCGGTCAGTCAATATATATTCAAAGACAGAAGCAAACTCATAAGTACCCATACGCTTTTCCAGACGGTCAAATATAAGACGCACGGCACCTTTCGTACAACGGTTCATAAGAAAGGCCAGGAACAGCTTTTCTTTTGTAAAGAACAAAGTCAGCAGTGTCTTTTTTGACTCTCTTGA
>CAJTDE010000070.1 GCA_910574835.1 Clostridia bacterium
GTTATACTGGAAAGTTATCCACTTTTTACACTAAAGCAATGACGAAACAGAAATTTTATTTTCTCTGTTTTGTCCAAAAATCAATGTGCCCTTAACGGGGTGCTGAACAGTTACCTTTCAAAAAAGAAATGCCATATATTTTGAGTGAATGAAAGAATGAGAGGGATTCCGTAGCAGTCGGCATTCGTGGGAATGTGTATAACTGGCTGTCTTATGGAATTGTGGGTAACTCTGTTTGCAGGATGTGGGAAAGCTGCACTCTAGCTTTTCCATATGCTGTGAACAGAGTTATCCATGATTCCATAGCCTGTTATGCACATTTCCACAATGCTTGTCTTTTGGTCTTTTGTTTCTTTTGTTCGGAATAGTGTGGTGCTGGCGGTCTATCTCTTGTTTTCGGTTACTTGCTTCTTTACCGTATATGAGCATTTAGGCAAAGATTCTCGCTTCTTTAATGAAAGAAACGGCGGCTTTGATCTCTCAAAAGCTGCCGTGTATGAATAGGCGTGTGAAAATACCTCTGCTGTACGACGGCTTTTTTTCTTTTGCCGTCGTGCGGCAGAGCATTATTTAATATTCAATTCCATACTTCCTGTAAAATCTTCACATTCAATACCAATATAGTTGCTGCCACTTGACAATGTAATTGTTTCCTTATAAGTTCCGTCCGTTTCAATCAAGCTAACTGGTTTCTCGCTTCCCGAAATCCAAAATACTTTAGCAGTACCACTGTCAACTTTTAGGACGCACTCTACAGTTAATTCATTTCCCTGCTCTCTTTCAACATCAACACCGCCAAACAGATATTCCGTTTTTGAAAAGTCCTCATATTCGGCTGAATAAGTTCCGACGTAATTATCAATCCCTGTAGTACGTTCCCCCTGCAAAGAAGATTCAGAAGTTAAAACAGTGTTTCCGCCAATTTCATTTAGCGCATCCATGATGTCTAAAGCAGTATTTTTTGGAGTGTCGCCTACGGTATCAGAAGCCACATCAAGTATCTTTTCCGTCCCGTCTGATAGTGCCTGATAAATGCTGTTGCAGCCGGAAAGCGATAAAGCACCCATACATATTAGAATGATACAAAGTATTCTTTTTCCTGTCATTGAATATCCCCTTTGCCTTTTATTTTTTGTGTTTTGCTCCTGTCATGTGCCAGAAGCAGCATAACCGCAGTTATAACAAGCATAATCAGAAGTACAACAACGCACCGGAAAATATTATATGTGCCGGTTTCCATGCCATTTTGATAATTGATGAAACCAAGTCCTATCGTAACCGGGTAAAGACAGGACAAACCATGACCGGAAGCAAAAGTCCCTATGAAACCATAAAAAAATGCAAAAGCTACGCCCGTCATAAATGCTCCTGCCCTTTGTCCTGTAAATACAATAACAGGCAGCACCGATATAAATACAAAGCAATTCATTCCAACCATTTGGACAAGCGATCTCATTACGCTGCCAAGAGCAATTCCCTCATATCTGCAAAAAAGCGAAATGAGAGCAGTAAATAAAAGTTCCACTACCGCCAGAAAGACAGAAATCATTCCGCAGACAAACACTTTACCCAAAAGCAGGCTTCGGAAAGATACCGGGATTGCCATTATATTTTTAAGCGTGTCGTCTGTTCTTTCACGTTCAATCATATAACCTGCAATCAGTACGATTGTCGCCGGAAAGATAAGCGAAAAGCTGTTCCATATTACATTATCTGAAAAACTGGAAAATGTCGGCGTTCCCGGCGTACCCATCTCCATAAAACAGGTTAGTAAAACAACAGACAGCATAGTTGCAATTCCAATCCAGATAACAGAGTATCGTTTTAATTTCCAGAGTTCTGTTTTTATGAGCCTTGCCATTTCTTACACCTGCCCTTCCTGCTTTTTGTAGATTTTGATAATCGCAAAATAAGAGATACCTCCAAGAATAAAAACGGTAAATACTACAATTCCTAATTTCAGAAAGTAGGGCTGCCAGATTTCAAAAGCAGTTGTTCCCTGCTCAATCATTCTTGAAGCCTGCCAACGATAGATAATAGGCGTTGGTAAAATACTGGTAAGCACTTTCATCACTTGATTATCTGATGTGAATTGCCCTGTAAAAGCAAGGGAAAATCCAAACATTGTATAGAAGAATGTCAAAATAACTGCAAATATATAAGAGCGGTTAAATTTTACAATCGCAATTATAATCGGAAGTGTACCCGTGGCATATAGAATCGCCGTAATAACGGCAATTACGAGTTTGTTCCAAATATTGCCCAAATCAGTTCCGGCTATTATCCCACCGATGATTGCAGAGAATAATGTCACACAAGTGAATAAAAGGCTGATAAAGTATAATACTATGATTTTTGCAGTCGCAATTTTCCATGCCGAAACAGGAATAGCCATCAAATTTTTCAGAGTTGCATTATCTCTTTCCATGTAAAAAAGCATAGCCGATATAATGCCAAGTATGCAGGGAAGCATGACAGGGGCAGCTATACAAAAGAGCATATCATATAAGCCGTCAAAAGCGTTCAGATCGCCCACATTCCCTTTTAGCACAAGTGCAGTAAACGGGATAGGAAAAAGCAACGCAGAAAATATTACGAAAAGGACAAACTTTTTCCGTTTCAATTTCCAAAACTCACACTTTACTAGATCAAGCAATCCCTTCACCCCCTGTTACACGCTTGAAATAATCTTCAAGGCTTTCTTCGCAGACATAGGCTTCTGACACGGTAAGCCCGTTTTCGACAAAGGCGGTTACAATTTCACCGACAGGAATGACTAAATTATGCAGACGCATCTTATAATCGTCCTGTATGGTAAACTGCGTTTCATGGAAATTGCGTTCTAAAATCCTTGCTGCCTGTGTTGTACTGGAAACAGTAAAACGGATATGCCTGCTGCTCTTTGCTTCCAGTTCTGCAAGGCTTTCTTCCTCCAATAATGCGCCGTGGTCGATAATTCCAATATCATCAGCCAAAAGTGCAATCTCGGAAAGAATATGGCTGGAAATCAATATCGTTTTTCCTCTTTCGTTACAGAGGTCACGGATAAAAGAGCGCACTTCCGCAATTCCAATCGGATCAAGGCCGTTAATCGGTTCATCCAAAATCAAAAGCTCCGGGTCGTGCATAATGGCAAGGGCAATCGCCAATCGCTGCTTCATGCCAAGGGAATATTGGGAAAACAGCTTTTTGTCTTTATAGGGAAGCCCCACTAAATCAAGCGCATTTTTAATTGCATTATGGCTCGGCACTCCCCGCAGGGTAGCAAAAATGCGCAGGTTTTCTGTGGCGGTCAGATTCGGGTAAAATCCGGGGGATTCGATCAGATAGCCAATCCGGGGCAGGAGCTTTTTCTCATTTGTCCGTAAAGGCTGTCCCCAGATTGTAACTTCCCCGGAAGTGGGCTGTGTCAGCCCAAGCAGCATTTTCATGGTCGTTGTCTTTCCGGCTCCGTTCCTGCCAAGCAGACCGTAGATGCGTCCCTGCTTTACATGGATATTCAAATCCGCAACGCTTTTCTGTGTTCCGTATTGTTTGGTAAGATTTTTTGTTTCAATTACATATTTGCTCATTGCAAAACCTCCTTTTCATATTTGCTATTCTATCACGCTAACCTTGCCAAAACCTTGCCGAAACCTTGCTTTTTTCATGTTTTTACAGTTAAGCGAAATTTGACAAACTGAAAAATCCCCGTATTATTACAGGGATTTCGGAAGTAATAAGGTAAATGTAGTCCCCCTATCGGGAGTGCTGTCAACGGTGATTGTTCCTTTGTGAGCAGCTACAAGTTCTTTTACGATTGATAAGCCTAATCCATTTCCACCAGCAGACCGTGACTGATCGCATTGGTACATTCTTTCAAAAATATGCGGAAGATGATCGGGAGATATTCCTTTTCCATTATCTGTCATAGTGATTTTGGCTTGCAGATCATTTTCAAAAATATGGAAAGATATTTTGCTTCCTTTACTATGGATAAGGGCATTCTGCAACAGATTATTGAGGATGCGGCTATAAGCGTTTGCATCTATACGCATAAGATACTCTGTTTCTGGTATATCAAACACATAGTCAAAATTGCTGTTTTCTAAAACAGAAATCCAGTCAACGATAATATTCCGTGATAACTCGTTTAGGTCTAAAACTTCAAAATGAAAAATCTGTTCCCCGGAGTCCAGTTTTACCCATTCAAAAAGATTTTCCACAAAATGCTTTAGATAATCCGCTTTTTCAAATGCGACATGAACATATTCGTCTTTTTCTTCTCCTGCAACGATCTTACATTCTATTGCTTCCAAATAACCAACCAAAGAAGCAAGGGGAGTTTTTACATCATGGGAAATACTTGTCATTAACCGTTTATATGCCTGTTCAGATTGTTTTTGCTTGATAAGCTGCGTTTGGCTGTTCATTGCAATATCGTTTATACCATAGCAGATTTTTCTTGTCATATCGTTCTTTTTAGTCAGCATACGGCGGTTTAAGTTCCCGGATTTTATATCTTCAAGGGCTTCTTCGATAATAGATAGTTGTCCCCGTACACGCCTAAGTTTTGTGACAAGAAACAAGATAAATAAAAGTGCGATACAAAACGCAATCAATAAAAACAGATTAACATTCATTTTATGCCTCCCTGTTAAAACGATAACCAACGCCGCGGACGGTTAAAATATAAAAAGGGTGTTCCGGGTCCGGTTCAATTTTTTTTCGTAATTTGCTGATAAAAGACATGATATTGCTATCATCAAAAGCATATTCTTCCTCCCATACATGGGTATAAATCTGCTTTTTCGTAAATACCTTCCCTTTGTTTGCCGCAAGAAAAGAGAGCAGATCAAATTCTTTTCCTGTAAGTTCCACTTGTACGTCGTTCCTAAAAACAAGACGATTCAGATTATCAATCGTCATTCCCTGAAACACCATACAATCCGTTTCGGTGCCGGAAATTGGATTGAGCAGGGTATAACGCCGGATAAGGGAATTGACCCGCGCCATAAGCTCGTTAATGCTAAATGGCTTTGTCAGATAATCGTCTGCCCCCATTCGCAAGCCGGACACTTTATCTTCTTCATCGCTTTTTGCAGTGAGCATAAGAACGGGGACATTGCTTGTCTGCCGTACTTGCTGCAATACCTGAAAGCCGTCTAAATCGGGCATCATGATATCAAGAATGATAAGTGAACAGGTATCTTTGTTTTCTGCCAAGATATGCAAGCCTTCTATACCGCCGCCTGCGACAATTGCAGCAAGGTTTTCCTGCTCTACGCATTTTTTCATAAGTGCGCAAAGCTCTTTATCATCATCAATAATCAAAACTTTATTCATGTTTTTTCTTCCTTTCTGCTTTCAACCGGGCATCTGTTGGTTTTTCTGCGTCTTTTGGTATCAGCCATAGCCGACTAAATTTTGCTACACCCGGTATGCGGTTTTCCTCACATAGCTTTTGCACCCGTCTTTCTGAAATGCCCCATTTTTGTGCCGCTTCCGGGGCAGAAATATACTCTAACATTTTCAGTCTCTCTCGCTTTCTATAAGTTCTATCACCATAATTATATACGGTTAACCGAATAAATTCAAGAAATTAAATAATACTTGGTATTTCCCAAACTTCTTCACAAGGCACAAATGATGGGGGATTTTTATGGAATCTTTAAAAAATTATATTTATATGGATATGGTCGGAATAGATAGCTTGTTATCTCAAATTACATCAGAACTAGTAGAAACAAGCCATATTCAGACAACAAGTAGAAAAGCCGGCAATGCAAATGGAAGCATTGGGTTTTCGGAAGTTGTCAAAAAAATATTTAAGGCAGATGTAAGTGTTTCTGGTGAAATGGAATCTGTACAAACAATTGATAAAACCACAACACAACCTTATGAAGCAAAAATACAGCAGATTATTCAGTATGTCGAAAAGTGCGAAGTAGTATTGAAAAATAGGGCAGAAATACATAAAAACTATCAAGAGGATAAACAAAATTTTGTGTTACTTACAATGCCTTTTGATACAGATTTCTATCATAACGATTGGTTTAAAACAGTAGATTTAGCCAATCAATGTGGATATATTCCATTCTATAAAGGTGGAGATGCCACTAATAAATTTAAAGATACATATCAGTATGATGATTCTTATTATAAGACAATGGCTTTGAAAAAAATCAAGTTAACCATGAACCTATAGTAAACGACATAAATATTTTCTATTTACTTTTCAGATATCCCTTAGTAAAATAATACTGAGGTGATAGCATGAATGTTAGAAAGTTTAAATCGGACAAAAACGCTTTAATAG
>CAJTDE010000071.1 GCA_910574835.1 Clostridia bacterium
AGAGGAGCGAGTCTATAACCTTCAGAACAGACCGGTTATATTTAAGGACGGCTATGGAAATCAGACCGCTTTTGCCTATACTCCGGACGGGCAGCTTAAGGAGGCATTAAGAGAACCGGGCAGGGGAAATGCTGCGAGAAGTTCGGGAAAAGGAAACAAGGTTCTTCAAAGCTACGAATATAACACCAGAGGCCAGATTACCGGAATCACGGACGGGAACGGTGAAAAAGTAGAATACAGCCTGGATAACTGGGGAAGAATCACGGGAATCGGTTTTTCGGATGGCGTGTCGGAAGGCTACGAATACACACCTGCCGGGCAGGTAAGCAGGGCCGTTGACGGGAATGGGAATTCAGTTAAATACCGTTACAACAGCCTTGGGAAAGTATGCGAACGCATTGATCAGTCCGGATATAAAGAAACCTTTCAGTACGATGAGGAAGGCAATTTGTCCCTGCATACCGACCGAGATGGGAAACAGGTCACCCGTACCTATAACGTGTTCGGAAGCCTGGTATATGAGAAGGCTGCGGATGAGAACGGGGAAAACCCTGTCATTACCACCTGCCGCTATGACAGCCTGGGACGGCTGACCCATGCGGTATGCGACGGTCATTCCTATGAGTATCTCTATAATGAGGACGGGCAGCTAAAGGAGAAGCGTTCCGGAGGGAGACGCTTAATTTCCTATGCCTATGACGAGACAGGGCAGATAAGGGAGCTTACCGAGCCGGCAGGCGTAACCACCTGCTATGAGTATGACCTTCTTGGGCGTACCAGCCGGATTTACAGTGGGGACGGCCTGGAGGTAAAGTATACCTACGACTGCCTAGACCGTCCGGAGCGTATCACCTACGGGAACGGCCTAGAGACCGCATACAGGTATGACGCAGACAGCCGTGTCACATATCTGGAGACAAGGCATGGGGATGAGATACTTTTGTCCTTCCAATATGAGTATGACGGAAACGGAAACCGTATCTCTAAGACAGGAATACAGCCGGGCATAGCAGGAACGGACTATGCAACAGCAGGAAGCTGTGCCCTGGATGTGTCATACCAGTATGATATCCGAGGGCAGCTTTTGGAAGAAAAGCAGAACGAAGAAGTATTCCGCTATACTTATGACGCAGCCGGAAACCGGATTAAAAAGGAAGACGGGGAAGGAATCACCACATACTGCTACAATGAGAAAAACCAGCTTGTCAGCGAGGAAGGACTAAAGGTACGAAATACCTTTACATACAGCAGGCAGGATAGTATCCTAAAAAAAGAAAGCAAGATAGGAGAAAGCCGATTCTTCTATAACAATAAGAACCAGCAGATCCGAGTGGAATTAGAGGACGGCCGTGTACAGGAGAATCGGTATGACGCGGAAGGCCTGCGGCATGAGATGAAAGAGAACGGGAAGCTTCTTAAGTTCGTGTACCATAACGGGGAGCTTCTGCATGAGAGACATGAAGGAGGGGATGAGGAAGAAAGCAGCTACTATCTGGGATTAGGGATTGAGGCAGTCCAGAGGAATCAGAACATCCATTATTACCATAGAGATGAGCAGCTAAGCACGGCATTTATGACTGCTCAAAATGGAGAAATCCAAAATCATTATCGCTATGATGCATTTGGGAACCTGTTGGAAAGCGAGGAGAAGCTTTTCAACCGAATCCGCTATACAGGCCAGCAGCATGACCAGGTGACAGAGCAGTATTATTTGCGGGCAAGATATTATACTCCGGCGTTGGGAAGATTTTTGCAGGAGGATGTTTACCAGGGAGACGGGCTGAACTTGTATGTATACTGTGGGAATAATCCGGTAGTTTATTATGATCCAAGTGGGTATGCAGAAACTGAGACTGGTTGTCCACCAAATGGAAAGTTTGGAAAAAGTGAGGAGGATAAATTTCCAGAAAGAACACCCAAAGCACAAGAAGAAGCACAAAGAGTTGTGAATATTGGAAATGCTATAAAAGGATTTGAACAACCAGAATCTGTAGATCAAGCTCGTGCGGTAGCAGTATTTGTGCATGAAGACGATACTGTTTCAGTTGGAATAAGTGGTTCGCCAAAAGGAAAAAAAGGAGGACTAGGATACGCTCAAATTCTAGAAAACGCATTAAATGAAAATGCAGGAGAGAACAAATATAAAGTATCTGGGATAGTTGACAGTGAGCTATATAGCGAAATTAAAGTAGCGGAAGGAAGTCTTCCAAGGGGAGTTTGTGCTGAACCCAAAGCGGCTACAGCAGCTCATTATAATGAAAGTCCAATTACTGGAATGGATGTAAGATTTTTCAGTGAAGAAGGAAATAATTTTCCATTGCTTAATGCAAGTGCAGGTAATCAAATGGACTTTTGCGATACTTGTAAAAATAATGAAGGAGTATATATGAATTATGCAAACAACAATTAATAGAATAATACCTCAAAAGGGAAGTGCAAAGACAATTATACAAAGACTAAGAGCTTATATAGATCCGGTGGATGATAATTGGTGTACCAAAATACGACCAGCGAATGAAATGCAAATAGAAGAATTAAGGCAACAGTTAAATTTAGTTGAAAGGGGATTGGAACTACCAGAAGCCTATGTAGAATTTTTGCATCATGCAGGAGAATGTGACGGAGGATTATTTTCAACTTTTTGTGCAGAAATGTCAATATCTTCTTTGATATCAGATCATGAAAGTATATGTATTAACAATGCGGATAATACGAAGCCATACTGTTTCACGTTTTTAAAGGATTATATAGGAATATGTTATACAATGAATCTAGATAATCAAAACCAAAAAATATTTATGGAAGAGGACTATGCTGTTAGTGAGAATTTTGAAAATTTAGTTTTTCAGAGTGCAATTACACAATATGAGAAAAAATATTATCCTTTTTATGTATATTTTTCGTCAAGTATTCATGGATTAAATACTTCAGAAATAGGGATAAAAGAGATTGATTTGTTTGATTATGCAGATCAAATAGTGAAAAAGTATTGTTTAAATAAGTTATGGTTTAGTGATTCCTATTGTTTTTTTGCATGTTCAAATGAAATGTCTCTTATGCTGAATCGCAGTGGCGGGGGCGTTTATGGAGCAATTTGCTTTAATGAAAAAGAAATGCAAAGAGAAATGGAGAAAGTTTTATTATCTAAAATTAACACAAAGATACGTAAAAATTAGTGTAATTGCATGATATTTGAGTTAGAGGAGGAGGTTTTTTGCACCTTTTAAATTATTATTTGGCATCTTTCTCTTCCAATTTTTAAGGCACCTGTATATTTTTATAGAGTTAAACTTGAGCTCTGCCCCGTTCGTTTTCGCTTAAAGGATAGAAGTAGCTCCGAAACTGCAAGGATGTTTTCTTTAAAAGTTATTCATCACAATTTATATCATTCCTTAAGGAGCATCGGAGAATATTCTGGAATTCTGACGAGAACATCGTGCGTACAGGGCAGACTCTTTACGAGGACGGGACCTGTACCGTTTATGAGTATACCGAAGATAATCTGCGTACAAAGGAGACGGGGCGTACAGGGGCTGAAACCTGCTGGGCGTATGACGCATATGGCCGTCTTATCCGGAAAACCATGCCAGACGGGTATGAAAAGCATTATGCTTATGATGAGAACCAGGATTTGGTACGGGAATGGGATACGGATGCTCGGGAAACCGTAAATGTATATGACAGAAACCATAACCTTCTGTGCATTAAGGAAAAGATCTCAGAGGGACAGTGGAAAGAAACCAGTTACGAGTACGATGAAAAAGGGCGTCGGATCTCCAGCAAAGACGCTCTGGGAAATGTAACCATACGGCAGTATGAAAAGAATGGGGCACATCCTGTCCGTATCGTGACTCCCAAAGGGGAAGAGACTGCTTACGGCTACGATAAGGTTGGCCGGCGTATGTCCGTCAGCAATCCTTACGGGACAGTGGAACTAAGCTACAATTCCCGGAACTTTGTAACCAGGCGGATTGACGGGGAAGGCTATGAAAGCCGCTGGTTCTATGACCGGATGGGGAAGCTTGCGTCCTATTATCCGGCCAGACAGTGGAAGGAGCAGGAGGGCAGCTACGAGTATCGGTATGACTTCCTGGAGCGTCTGGTGGAAACCATATCGCCCCTTAAGGAACACCGGAGAGTGTTCCGAAATTTTGATGGAGACATTGTGCGTTCCCTCCATCCGGTTAGCTATGAAACGGCAGGAGAGAATGGGGCCGGCACCCATTATGACTATGACAAGGACGGGAACTGTATACGGATTCATTACCCGGACGGTGGAACGGAACGCAGGTTCTATGACGCTGAGGGGAATATGCGAAAGCAGGTACTTCCGGAAGCTTACGGCCGGGAGACGGACGACGGAAAAGGCTTTGCCTACGGTTATGATTCCGCAGGACGGTTAACCAGCGTCCAAGATCCGGAGGGCTGTCTGCTTAAGCAGTATGAATACAACGGTCACGGCCAGGTAATCCGGGAAACGGACGGAGAGGGCACGGAAACCCTGTACCGCTATAACGGCTTAGGGCTTAAGTCCCGGGAACAGACGAGCATCCGAAGAGAAGGAGATGTTACTTATTACCGGGTTATTTCCTACCGCTATGACAGGCAGGGAAATAAGATTGAGGAGACTTACGGAAAGCAGGAAGTAACCAGGGACGGAGAGCCTTCGGGCTGGCATAAAATCCATTTCGCTTATGACGGCAATAACCATCTGGTGGAAGTAAAGGACGATTTCGGGGCCAGGATGCGCTACGACTATGACTGCCTGGGGAATCCGGTACTGGAAGAACGGGTGATAGAAGAGGGCGTCATTCAGAGAATCCGCTATGGCTATAATAAGAACGGCTGGAGAATCCGGAAAACGGAAGAGATCCGGGAAAACGGGGACTTAAGGACTGCCGTCACCCGTTATGGGTATGACGAGAACGGGAACCTAAACTGGATTAAGACGCCGAAGGGTTTTGAGATCCGCAGAAAGTACGATGGGGACGACCGTCTTATAGAAGAACGGGTCCTGGATAAACAAAACGGGATTGACCGGAGGATCTGTTATGGATATGATGCGGCAGGAAACCTTCTGTCCGTCACCGTAAAAGGCACGGAAAAGGGAGAGGAGTTTAGAAGCACTTATCAATATGATCTGAAAGACCGCTTGACTCACAGGATTGGCCAGAACCAGGCAGTAACCTGTTATCTTTATGATCAGAACGATCAGTTAATAAAAGAGATCACGCCTTACGGTTACGATAAAGAGAGCGACAGCGGAGCAGGCACGTCCTACAGCTACGACAGCCGGGGAAACCGCATCCGTGTAGTGAACGGCTTGGGGCAGACAGTAGAGGAGCGTGTCTATAACCTTCAGGATAGACCGGTTATATTTAAGGACGGCTGTGGAAACCAGACCGCTTTTGCCTATACTCCGGACGGGCGGCTTAAAGAGGCATTAAGAGAACCGGGCAGGAGAAATGCGGCGGAGAGAGGACTGGGAAAAGGAAACAAGGCTCTTCAAAGCTACGAATATAACGCCAGAGGCCAGATCATCGGAATCACGGACGGGAACGGTGAAAAAGTAGAATACAGCCTGGATAACTGGGGAAGAATCACGGGAATCGGTTTTTCGGACGGCGTGTCGGAAGGCTATGAATACACACCTGCCGGGCAGGTAAGCAGGGCTGTTGACGGGAATGGTAATTCGGTTCAGTACCGTTACAACAGCCTTGGAAAAGTATGCGAACGCATCGATCAGTCAGGATATAAAGAAACCTTTCAGTACGATGAGGAAGGCAATCTGTCTCTGCATACCGACCGGGACGGGAAACAGGTCACCCGTACCTATAACGTGTTCGGAAGCCTTGTATACGAGAAAGCCACGGACGAAAACGGGGAGAATCCTGTTATTACCACCTGCCGCTATGACAGTCTGGGACGGCTGACCCATGCGGTATG
>CAJTDE010000072.1 GCA_910574835.1 Clostridia bacterium
ATTTACCCATTTTTGTGGATAACACGATTGATTTCAATGGAACTGGTTCAAAGTTTTTGGAGTATTGAGCATTTCTATATGTTCATGAATAATTCAGGTTAATTAATTATTTTTGACCTTGAATCAATATTTCCCTTTCAAAATGGAATATTCCTGTCAATATCTAATTACATCTGTTTTCATTATTGTCTTCTTTTAATTGCATAGCGTTTTGCTTATTACCCTTGGAAAGCAGAATTTGAATCCAATCGGATTTTAAATATCTTCCATCCTAAAAGTATAAATCTTAAAATCTTTTATATCAAGAAAGTAACACTCAGATGTGTTAATCACCAATTCGTAAATATCCTCTTGTGTACTTTCCCCTTGTCCCCGTGTGTAACGATAATAATAATGACCAAACCTATGATTTGCCACCTTATCTATAATATCGTCCACAACTTGCATAATTGTCATAGGATTCTTTTTTGAAGGCATCCACTTTCTAATCATACTTTTTATCTGTGCTCGATTCAGTTTTATCTCCTTAGCAATTAAAAGATTCTCCCTCAAAATATCTTCCAGCGTTAAAGACATCTGCTCACATACCTCATGATAAAATTCCAATTCTTCCATTGAAAGCATTTTAAGCTGAAAGCCTGCCCGTATCTGTAAAATGGCAATCTCTAAGTATCTTCTCTCTCCTGTCATTTGATACCAATCTTTTAAATATGCTAAACTTTCTCGAATAGTATCCCGAATGGACAAGCCTTTATGATGCAGTATTTCCAATGTATAAATCATACAGTACAAACTTTGTTCCAACTGCTCCTCATTTCTCATTAATTGTGCTCCCTGATTTTAAGTCATACCTTTAGGCATTAATTGAAATTTTTCCCAAACCAGTAGTTACCCCTTTCAAGGCATACCGTACAGATCTCCCTCAGTACCACACGTAGGCGGTAGCCCTGGGGGGAGAGACAGATTTGAGTTTTAATAGTGCGATCTTTAAAGCTTTTTATCTTTTCATCACACACTCCTCAAAGTACTAAAATTCTTGAATTTCTTAGGTGTTCCAATCTTTGATTTTATAGTTTAATTGTAGAACTCAAATTATAACATCTTTCACCAACAAAAAAGTATAATGTCCTTTATCTGTCAATTTTTGACCTTTAAAATTTAATGCCGGGAGACTATGTCCAGATTAGAAAGAATGGTAAAAATCCATTTGAAATTTTTGAAAAACGCTAGAAAATGTAAAGAATTTAAATATGATTGTTCAGGGTCCAAAGCCAATCTAAAAAAGCAGAGTGAGACAAGCTTAGCCGTCTCACTCAAATGTATTATGATGCCTTTTCCATTCCCCTAAATCCGTAGCTGCAACAATCGCTCCCGCAACAATCGCAAACCCGCAAACTACACTTTTCAAATCCGGCAGATTATGAAGCAGAAGAAATGCAAAAACAATCGCCCAAGCCGAATATGTAATATTGAGAGCCATAGCCTTTGACGCGCCAATTCCCACTATTGCCTTATAGTAAAACACATATGAAGCAGTTCCAAAAAGAGCAGATGCCAAAATCACGGCCAATGCCGGAGTTTTGGCTGCTTCTATTGTAAATCCCCATCCCTTTATCACCGTCAAAATTACAACTCCGTAAAAAGCAGCAGATGTCAACTGACGGATTTGTAATGCGTGCTCATCTGTAATATCCGGATCTTTCAAACCATATGCACAGATTACCGCTTCCGAAGCCCAGCCAATGCAGCACAAAATCGCACATCCAAATCCTAGAACAATATTTTTCATTTCATCCGCTCCTCCTGGTATATATCCCAGCACAATTACACCTAAAATACTAACCGCCAAGCCGCATAACTGTATCGGACTCATTTTTTCCTTCAAAAATATGTATGACAAAAATGCACCAAGGGCCGGAAACATAGAGGAAATAATAGCTGTATACGCCGGGCCGATATAATTAATGGCAGCCACATATCCGGACATTCCTATCGGGCCTCCCAAAAGTGCTCCTAAAATGATAAATTTTCCACTTCTTGTCTTGACTGCACGAAGTATATTTCTGTATTGTTTCTTGATGCCCATATAGAGCAGCATCCAAACTGATGAGCAGAAATCATGGATAAATGTACTGACAAAAGGAGCTAATACAATTGCCTGTTCCGTTGATACAAACGTAGACATAGACAATGCAACTCCTAAAATCACGGTATCCAGTCCCCACAGAATATCTGCTAAAATTCCTGAAATCATTTGTTCTCCTCCCTCTTATCCAAAACACTCAAATTTCTCTTAAGCCGTTGATAGCGTGCTGCCGCATACTGCTCCATTTCATCTCCGTCATAAGGTACTCTTGTTTTCCCCCATAAGCTCCACAGAAAATCCAGATAAATTTTATTGGCATAAAATCGCAGTTTTTCTTCCTTTCCTGCTTTTCCCTCAAAATAAGCTTCTAAAAGAAGCGCATCCTCTCTTTCTCCATACTCTGCTTCAATAGATAAATCTGTTAAATCCCACATTGGATCATTCATCCCCGCATATTCCCAATCAACCAAATACATACGCTCTATTCCATGCACCCAATTCTCACATAACGAATCATTATGACAGGGAACTCTTTTACAAGGATATAAATCTATCTCTTTTTTGATATCCATTACTGCTTTGCGGATATCTGCATAATCAGGATATAGCTCCACACCGTGCTCTAAGATAATCCTTTCATATCCTTCCGCCATTTCAAAAACCTCAAATAGTACTTTTGTATCCCGTTCACAGGTATGTAATACCCTGAAAAGCTCCGCCGCCTCTTTCAAGTTTTCTGGTTCACGCATGCTTTGAGGTGACATTGTCACAGCTCCTTCAATATAGGAGGCAACCTTCACTCCTGTTTCCGCATTAAAATAAATCAATTCTGTATCTACTCCTATTTTGCTTGCAAGTTCGCTGCTTACCTTTTCGTCTTTGCGATTAATCAATTGCTCTGTTCCTTCTCCTGGAAGGCGAAACAAAAACTTCTTTCCTTTTACTTGAACTGCATAGGTATGGTTTGTCATACCTCCTAAGCGCTCTACCTTCCCTACTTCTGCCGCCGCAAAAATATCAGCTGCCAGATTCCGAATCTGTACTAAATCTTTATCTATAATTTCTCTCATTTGTTTAATTCCTCCATTTGTTTTGTCATATAATCGTATTTATAAGTACCCTTCGGACTGTGAAATCGAATCCCCGAAACCTCTCCTTGCATATTCTTCTGAGGTATTATCTCTATCAGTTCACTTTCTTTACAGTTAAGCTGTTCCGCTATATGCTTCAGAATAGCAGACCCACTGTCTGCTTTATAGTACTCGTCAAACTCACGAAGCTCATCCAGAGAATCAAACTCATAAATGTCATCTCGGTCATACCTACGAATTTTCATAGGTAATTCCCGTAAATGCTCTATAAAAATTTTTTCCCATAACTTATCCTTTGTTTCCGGCCATTTATATTCCCTCTCTAAAATCTTCAGAAAGTTATGGCTAAATGTCTCTGTCCAAAAAGCATGCCCCAGCATATACCACGCTTTTTTCCCACCAATCTGAACAGCCTTAATAAATCCGTTATCATCTTCTTCCATACACCACTCATTTGTAGCTCCCTCCGCATAAACTGCCGCATAATAACTTCCGGAAACTTCCTTTTCAAAAGGATTTGTACGAAAATAATTATCTGCCGAACAGATATAGCTGTTTTTCAAATACCTTCGGACCGCGTAGATACTTCCATTATTATTGCGGATATCATATTCCGGGTTTTCAACGATTACCACACCAAATTTCTTCTGAAGATAAGAAAACTGCTCTTTTTTATATCCAACCACTACAATAATTTCGGATATTCCTGCCTCCTGAAGCTGCCTTACCTGTCTTTCAATCAATATTTCATTTTTTACTTTTATCAGCGCCTTTGGCCTTTCATAGGATATTGGTGCAAATCGGCTGGATATTCCTGCTGCCATAATAACTGCATTATCTACTTTATGCCCCACTCCCGTATACCTCCGATTCTAGTTCACAATTTATTAACTTTTCTGTTCCTTCATGTATTCATCTATTTCCCTGTTCATCTCTATTCCAATTTTACGATAATCACCAGATGCTCTGCATGTTAGCCAAACTTTATAAAATTCCACCGTTGTTTGTATACACTTATCAATATGCCATTTCGGCCGATAATTAAACACTGATTTTATTTTAGAACAATCAAGCTTTAAGAAATTGGCTTCATGCGGCGCCCCTTTTTCAGCTTGATATGCCCATTGCGCCACTGGCAATTTCTCTGCCTCTGCAGCCTCATTCCATTTATTGCAGAATATATCGACAAGCTTTCCTGTCACTACACAATCGCTGTCATCTGGTCCTATATTATAGCATCCGGCATAAGCAGCATCCTCATACTGCATCATTGCAATGGTAAGATACATCATAAGCGGTTCTAAAACATGTTGATACGGTCGTATAGAATAAGGATTCCGAACACTCAAAACTGCCTTATCACTTCCATTCATAAACGCATCATTTATTTTTCTTACACAATCAGGTATAATTCTGTCATTTGCAAAGTCTCCGCCGCCCAGAACATTCCCCGCACGTACTGAACTGATTCTCACATTATCATTTCGAAAAAAACTGCATTTAAAAGAATGTGTTACTAATTCCGAACAAGATTTAGAATTACTATATGGATCATAGCCATCCAGCATGTCTGTTTCTCTATATCCCCAATACCATTCGTTATTTTTATAAACCTTATCTGTTGTAATGTTAACAAACGATCTCACTCCCTCCCAATGGAGTGAACTGTTTTGTACTGCACCATATGAAAATATACGGATACATTCTAATACATTTACCGTTCCCATAACATTGATATCATAAGTTGATACGGGATCTTTATAAGAATCTCGTACAATCGGCTGTGCTGCAAGATGTAGAACAATCTCTGGCTGCGATTGTCTGAATACAGACTTCAAGTGTTCTAAATCCCTGATATCTCCTATTATAGATGTAAAATCTAAATGCTCTTCTACTCCGGAAATTGCAAACAAGCTAGGTTCTGTTGGCGGATTCAAACTATATCCCGTTACGATCGCACCCATTTTTAAAAGGATATGGCTGAGCCATGTACCTTTAAATCCTGTATGCCCCGTAATCAGAACTCGCTTTCCTTTGTAAAATTTTACTAAATCTTTTTCCATATCCTTATCTCCGGCTATTCTTTTTCACATTAGATTTATCCTAAATTTTAAACCCATAAACTCCTTATTTCTTTGCAATAATTCCAATATTCCCCACATTCACCGGTATACATATTTGGCCAATAGCTTTATGCTCCAAGAAATTCAGCATCCGGTCCTTTATACTTTTCTTAAGCGGAAACAACCTCATCCAATATTTAAGCGGATACTTATTCCATATTGTAAATACCTTTATCTCACGATAACCTGTCTTTTTCAAAATCCTACAGATACTCTTCTTTGAAAAAATCTGCAAATGTTCTATATCATAAATCGGTGATTTATCTCCGAGAATTCGATTGATAAGAGATCTGTAATCATGACATACCAAATAAAAATACCCCTCCCCACTTAAAAGAGAGGTAACTATTCAGCACCCCGTTTAGTGCATATTGATTTTTGGTCAAAACAGAGAAAATAAAATTTCTGTTTTACCATTACTTTATCACGAAAAGTGGATAACTTTTCAATATAACTGCCAAGTGCTTTTGGCCTGTGGATTATGGCATCATCAATCCTTGATCACAGCCTAATAATGGACTATTTGTCAATTTTATCC
>CAJTDE010000073.1 GCA_910574835.1 Clostridia bacterium
CTGCTATTAAAGCGTTTTTGTCCGATTTAAACTTTCTAACATTCATGCTATCACCTCAGTATTATTTTACTAAGGGATATCTGAAAAGTAAATAGAAAATATTTATGTCGTTTACTATAAGATTTCCTGCTTTAATTCCTCATTCAATGGATTTCCCGCTGCCATAACCTTTTCTTCTGTCATTTCAGAATCCAAATAAATTTTATAGTCGCCGTCTGGGAAAAACTGTCTTGCAAGTGCCTCTGGTGAGCGCAGCAAAACAATGGAGGATACCACAAGCAGGATAATTCCGCCCAAACTCAATGAGGCTACAATAGCAACGGTCTTTTTTCGGTCACGCTTAAAATTTGCAATTCCCATTGAAACAGGATTGAGCTTGATATTCTTTTTCCGGCTGCGGATGTCCTTTTGCGCCGGGGTAAAACGGACGGCTTCAATCGGGGAAATCCCTGCCGCAATTTTTACCGGCTTACGGATGGAAACAGATACCATGATCCAACTGCTTATGAGTGTCAAAATAACCGTTGCCACATAGGAAACAGCGTTAAAACCCTTAGAAAACAGGAGAAAACCGCCACATATGCCCAACACTGTACCTATCACAATCCCGATACTGCCGAGTTTGCGTCCCTCCCGCTTTACAATCCGCTTGATTTGTTTTGGCGTTGCACCAATCGTCCGAAGCTGCCCGTAGCTCTGGATTTTGTCATTGATGGAGATACGGAAGATACTCTGGATCACAATATAGCCGCCGATCAGAACAATGGCAATCACGCCAGCCATCAGTGCAAAATCAAAGGATTTAGAAGCATAGGCAAAATACTTGCTGTTCATTTTGGGCATAGGAAGCTGATATTCCTCCGCAATCTCCCTGCAATAAGAGGTCATCAGTTCTTCGCCCAACTGGTCGCTGTTTTTGAAATGGACATAGGCACGATAACCAGCCGGGTCAAACCCATCCCATTCTGTCAGGGCAGCGTTGGAAAGAATGATAGCGCAGGTATTTGCTTCTTTCTCATTTACGCTGTCCATAATGCCGGTAACGACATAATCACCATGAAAGCTCTCGGTGTCTAAGGTCACAGTGTCCCCGATCTTGGCATTGTGTCCATAGGTGGAAAGAAAGTATTCGCTTACGACAACTTCATTTGCTTTTTCAGGAACCCGACCCTCTAACAACTCCATCTGCGCCTTGGTAATCTCCATCATTTGAGCGTCACAATACACATAGGACGCATGATAGCCCTGTTCCGAAAGTTCCTCACCCAGTATATAGTAGCCGCCTACGCGCTCAAACTCCGGCAGTCCTTTTAGGGTTTCAATATCGTTTTCCTCTACGCCCAGCCAAACCGCCTCATAAGTATCGGCAACCTGATTGCGCTGCATTTGTGTCAGGGAGGTAGACACAATTCCCGTAAAGCAGATTAGAAACGCCGCCAGCGCAACGGCGATCACCACCATCAGATTCCGGCGCTTCTCGCTTTGCAAACTTTTCTTTGCCAGCTTCTTTGTAATGGCGCTGGTATCATTCTCAAAAGGCCATGTCATAGCCCGCCACCTCCTTACTCCACAATCTTTCCGTCCTCAATGCGGACAATCCGATCTGCAAGGCGGGCAATGTCGTTGTTGTGGGTAATCATCACGACAGTTTGCCGAAACTCCGCGCTGGTACGCTTGATAAGCCCCAGCACCTCGGCGCTGGTCTTGCTGTCAAGGTTTCCGGTCGGCTCGTCGGCCAGCACAATAGCCGGTTTGGTAATCAAGGCGCGGGCGATAGCCACACGCTGTTGCTGGCCGCCGGAAAGATTGTTCGGCATATTTTTCAGTTTATCTTCCAGTCCCAGCAGGTGAACGATCTCGTCCAAAAACTTCTGATCCACCGTGTCCCCGTCCAGCTCCACCGGCAGGACAATGTTCTCATACACATTCAGAATGGGAACAAGGTTATAGTTCTGGAAGATAAAGCCGATGTTGCGGCGGCGGAAGATGGTAAGCTGTTCGTCGTTCATTTTCGACAATTCTTTGTCCCGGACAATCACATTACCGGAAGTCGGGGTGTCCAGCCCACCCATCATGTGAAGCAGGGTAGACTTGCCGCTGCCAGAGGTTCCCACAACGGCCACAAATTCACCGTCATTTACGGAGAAGTTCACGCCGTCAAGGGCGCGGGTAATGTTCGGCTCTGTGCCGTAATACTTTTTCAGATCAATCGTCTGCAAAACGCTCATACTCAAAACTCCTTTCAAGGCTTTCTGCCTGTTGATAAGGCTATTGTAAAACCCAAATGTCCGCGAAATGTTACAGCGGCCAAAAAATTTCATTGAAAATCGGGGGGAAATGTTACAATGCTCGGACATTTCAAAAAAATTTACGGCGGGCAGCCGGAAATGGCCGTCCGCCGCGTTCTATTTTGTAGGCAGCATAATGGAAAATTCCGAACCCTTGCCCGGCTCCGAAACCACTTTGATATAGCCGCCCTGTCGCGTTACGATCTCGCGGGCCAAATATAGACCAATGCCAACGCCCTGCTGTTCGTGTACTTCTTCCTCACGATAGAAGCGCCGGAAGATGGCGGCCTGATTGCTTTCAGAAATGCCCTTGCCGGTGTCGGTCACTTTAATCTCCACATACATTTCCCACAGCACCACCGACACAGCGATTTTCCCGCCTGCCGGGGTGTACTTCACCGCATTGTCCAGCAGGTTAAAGAGGGCTTCGGATGTCCATTTGCTGTCATGGGAAACGGTCAAATCCTCCGGGCAGTCCACGGACACGGCAATTTCCTTTCTCTCC
Source organism: Clostridia bacterium (assembly GCA_910574835.1). Taxonomy (GTDB): domain Bacteria; phylum Bacillota; class Clostridia; order Lachnospirales; family Lachnospiraceae; genus Laedolimicola. The sequence goes on from CAJTDE010000073.1 coordinate 2,794, forward strand.
GCTGCATACACGATCCCACTCATGGCCTGCGCCACGCTATCAAAAAGGCGGCCCGGTTTCTTGTCCAACTGGATCACGCCCGTTTCCAGCCGGGAGGTTTTCACAAGGGCCTGAAAGAGAAAGTCCAGCTTATCCGTCTGGCTGCGGATTCCCCGGATAAAGTCGGTGCGCTCCGCCTCGGTCATAGGCTTTTCCAGCAGGGTGTCCGTCGCCATTTTCAGATTGCTTACCGGCGTTTTCACTTGATGGGAAATATCCGATACAAGGGTCTGCAACTCCTGCCGTTCCTCGTCCACCCGGCGGCGGTTCTCCTGCATGATCTGGTAAAGCCTTGCCAGCCGGTGTCCGATTCTGGCAAGCTGGGTTTCGCTGTCCTCTGGCCGCTGGGGTGCTTCATTTCCGGCGATCATGTGGTCTAAAGTCTGGCACAGGTTAGCGGTAAACTGCGACAGCCGCTTTCCAAACGCCTGCGTCAGTACAAAAATCCCCACAAGGGCGCACAGTAGCAGCGCCCCGCCAGTCAGCAGCACCGCCGTCTGTTTTGTCACAAGAAACAGGGCTATGGTGATCCCGGACATGGAAAGGACAAGTCCTATTGCCACCAGGCTAAACAGCCGCTTTACCGATAGGTTTTGAAACTTCATTTTGCCTCGCCTCCCGTCCATTGATAACCCATGCCGTAAACGGTCTTGATGTAGGGCGCGCCGCCGTCGGATTCGATCTTGCTGCGAATCCGGCTAATGGAGGTTGTCAGGGTGTGTTCGTCTACAAACCTTTCGTCTATATCCCACAGCTTTTCCAAAAGCTGCCCACGGGTCAGCACTTGCCGGGGATTTTTACGGAACAGATTCAGCATTTTATATTCCATCGGGGATAGGGTCAGGGGCTTGCCGTTTAAGGAAGCCGTCTGCTCCGAGAAGTCCAGAAACAGCCGCCCGTCGTCGTAAATGTCCTTGGCCGGTTTGTGGTGTTCCAGCATGGCGAACATGGCTTTGATTTTCCGCTGCAAAGCTCCGATTACAAAGGGCTTTGTGATGTAGTCCACCGCGCCCACCTCATAGCCCCGTATCTGGTCGCTCTCCTGATCGTTGGCGGTCAGGAAAATCACGATGGTGTCCGGGTGCTGGGGCTTTATCAGCTTGCATAGCTCAAAGCCGTTCCCGTCCGGCAGGTTGATGTCCAGCAGCACTAAATCAAATTCCCACTGACGGATAGCTTCGGCTGCGGTTCTGGCATTTAGGGCAGAAGTCACGCCGTAGCCGTCTGCGGTCAGGTTATAGTCTAACATCTTATTCAAAAAACTGTCGTCCTCGACAATTAAAATCTGCTTCATATCCTCACTTCCCTTTCTTTTTTAGTTTTTTATAAATAATTCCTGGAAAAATAATGCTGAACAATAATAAAAGTACCATCAACGCAATCATTTCTTTTACCGGATAGCGGAAAGCGAAATAGGAAATCTGCATTTTCATATACCACTGCATGATACCAATCCCTAAATTTCCAAAACTCATAAGCAATCCACATAACAGTAACCAATAGAAAAGACCCTCTGTTACAAACATTCGATATTCTTGTTTTTTTGTCATCCCTACACGTTCCAGGATTTTACACTCCCATTGCCGAAGCATAATATCCGATATTCTTGTATTTGCGAAATTCATAATTCCTATAAATATTAAAATTCCACTAATACTCATAAGCAGCCATCTACTTGTCTGAATATAGTTCTGCTCCTTTAGCAGACGTTCTGATTTAGAATCTAAATAAAACAAGTTCAATTTATCAGCGTGTCCATATTTTGATTGAAATTCCATATTATAATTGCGAATCATCTGATTCAGTCTTTCTCGGATAACTGACTCCTGATTTTTGTCAACATTAAATTGTATTTCAAAAATTTGTGGTGTTAATTTTTCTACCAGCCAATCATATGTAGTCTCTGTTACCAATAGGATATTTATATTTTTACCATCCCAGCACAATTTCATCTCTGGGAAATCATCCTCTGTTATATCCAGATAACCACAATTTACTAATTTCTCAGGAACTAAACTGCTCATTTCCGTACCAACCGGAACCAGATCATAAAATTCCATCTCTGTTCCTATATAATCCTGCACTTCTCCTGCTATATAATCTGACATCCTATGATCATGTAGCACGATTGTTCCATGATTATTTTGAAACTGCTCCCAATTTACTAGCTTATCATTTTTCTGAATAAAGTCTTTTAGTTTTTCCTGCTCCCCGATACTGACTGTCTGAATTACCGTGGATATTTTATCTCCATTGATTAGAATCTTTATATTCTCCTTGCCATTTTTTCCGACAATCGGATAAAATCCTTTAATATTTTCTACTGAATGAAGTTCGTTTCCTATGGTCGTTTCAATATCATTCATAAGGGACTTCGGAAAAAACTTCATATTCTTTGTGTCCGGTGATGATTCAATTAAATAATTGCAAGCTTCCTCTGTAATTCCTATTTGGAAGTCCGGCTCTTTACTATAATAATTCTGTAAATCCACTCCATTCACAATTACCGCAGAACATAATGCCAATTCGCACCCAAGCCATAATGACAAACTTGTTATCCCAAATGTTTTTTTATTCCGAAATAAATATTTCTTTGCAAGATAAATTTCAGGATGTTTTCCCCAATAGCGGAATTTCTTTATCTTCGGTTTCTTCCTGCTTTTATGATAAGTGACCGCCTCCGTATATTTCATACACTCCAACGGACTTAATTTCCTCATTTTTCTTTTCAGACATTCCACTGCCACTCCCAACGTGAAAATCACAAGAACAATCGCTAGGATAAGAAGTTTGGGTTGAAAGAAAACCATTCTTTCTAATTTCCATGTATTCTCTGCATACATTTTTTCTAATAACAATGGCATAATACCCCATATAAACATTCCTCCCTATATTGTCAAGTGATTTTCCTTAAAAATTCAAGGAATTTTTATTGTTACTCTCAGATAAATGAGCCAAGGAAATGGACATTTCTCTGTATCTGGTACGAAAATAGAGGAT
>CAJTDE010000074.1 GCA_910574835.1 Clostridia bacterium
AAATATCGAAGAGTTACGGGCAGTCAAGGCTTTATAGTCATACTGCCTTTTTATTATGCAGATAAAAGCAGAAGATTTCAAGAGGAATAGGAATAATGTGACCGAAAAGAGATGTTAGCTGGCGAGGACATTGTGCTGTTCTACAACATGAAGAAAAGCAATATTGAATATTACAAGAAAGCGGTTAGGTTAGCAGAGGGCGCAAGCGGCGCTATCAGCAAAGCAAAGGCAGATTATGAGCATGGGTGTGAAGTGGCAAAAGGGGCTTACGAAGCTGACCTTTTGGGAGAAAAAGGCTATCAGGACAGGTTAAAGGAACTGGAAGCAGAACGTGATGCGCAGGTGAGCGGAGCTCTGTCACAGATTCTTATGGTGGTAGATGAATATGATGTAGAGATGGCAGAACTCGGAAAGCTGGACGGAAATTTGGTTGACAGCGGCACAATGGCATTATTGAACAGCGGCATCAATCTTAGCCATGCAGACTATCAGGAGCTTGCGAACCGCCACAAAGACAATGCTGTTATGACCCGGATTTTGAAAGAACGGTATGAAGCAAACCGTCCGGCAGAAAAGGGCAATAGCATCACTGTAGTACAGTTCGGCCAGACGCCGGAAAGCCGGTCGAAAGTATTCAGCCAATTTGTGAAAACGGTCTACCATGCTGTTGAATCCGGCGCTTGCCCGGCGTTATCCGGAAGTGGAAGACTTAAGTCGCCGACAGATTATCACAATTATCTGGCGCAGGCTTCGCTTGCGGAGATGATGCCATTTGAGGGAGAGGATTTCAGCAATCTTGACAAAGATTTTCCAGTTGAAACGGTCAATGGAAAGGTGGAAAATGCCGGAGGAAAGAGCAGTGATTTTTACGCAAATTCGGCTGATTTTAATTTTGGTTTTACTCCGGTAAGATGAAGCGGTATTCATGAGACACATTTTCAGGGATGGAGGGGTAGGAAGATGACAGCAGAAGCGTTAGAGGCAAGGCGGGAGTACCAGCGAGCATACAGGGACAGGAACCGTGACCGAATCAACAGCAAACGCAGGGACTGGAACGCCAGGAACCAGGACAGGTTAAGGGAATATCAACGTAGATACTGGGAGAAAGCGGCTAAAGCATCGGAGGGCTGACGATGGGAGAATACATAGGGAAGAATCCACGGTTTATGTCTTGGGATGACTATGGGATTGGCAAGAAAAGATATACGGAGCTACAGGAGGTTATCAGGTCTGGCCGATATGATGAACTTGTTCATAATGCCGCCTATAGAGCTGATGAGAAAATAGCGGAGTATCTGCTAAAGTCTGTGAAAGAAAGCAAAAGTTATGACAAGCTGGAGTTTGATTCCAGGCTAGGCAGAATCTGTGCCGGGCGTTCTGATTTCTATTCCATCCGGAGACTGTTTTTTCATTATCTGGATGTTGCGTTGAAGCAGGTATAAAAAGAATTTGGCCGGAGGTAATAAGAGTATGGATGATTTAAGGGCGAAAGCGTTAAAAAATGCAATTGACGAGCAGTTCGCTGAGAAAAAGGATGTGTTTTTAGAAGAAATTATGGAAGGGTGTGAGTATACGGACAGTGCGGAGAAAATCTATTCAAAGATGATATTTAATGCGGTTCGGATTTCTACCAGGCTGTCTGTAGGGATTGTCATTGATATGATGACAGAGCTTGAACTTATGAAACCTGCGGATGAGAGTTACTGCAGAAAAAGTATATGGGGGATAGTCAAGTAGTGGGACAAGTTCCGTATACGGAAGAAAGAATAGGATAAAACAATATATTACCGGTACACAGTTAGAGTGTATCGCTAACCTTTAACAGTTATGGGCAGAGAAAAGGCATCTCTGCTGTATGGAGGTGTCTTTTTTATGGCACAGTACGATGGAACAATCAGGATAGTTACAAAAATTACAACAAAAGATGCGGAGGGTTCCCTTGCAAGTCTTGAGTGGCAGATTAAGAAATCGGCTAAATACATGGACGAACTGCGCTCAAAAATGGATGCTCTGAAAGGCAAAAAGATATATACAGAAGAATTTAAAGAGCTTGAAAAGCAGGTAGCAAAGGCAGATGAAGAGCTTGAGCGTCTTGTGAATCTAAAAAAAGAAGTTGGCTCCGGTTACGGTTTAAATATAGGTGGAGAAATAGTTACCATTGATGATGCAATAAAAAGAGCATCTTCTGAATTTGATTCTCTGTATAGTAAACTAAACAAACTCGTATCAGAGGGCAAGGATTTTACATTAGGGGAAAATACCGCCGAATATGCCAGCTATGCAAGACAGCTTCAATATGAAGAAGAAGCGATTGCAAAGGCCGGAAAAAAATACAAAGAATTATCAGAAAAGACGCTCGAAGCACTCGAACGCCAGGCGGTTGCACAGCGAAAGATTGAAGCGGAAGCAGAAAAGAATCTCCAAAAAGAAACTGCCAGAATCCAAAAAGAAGCGGAAATAGAAGCTAAACTCAAAGCAGAAGCTGCCGAAGAAGAACGCCTTTTACAAATAAGGGAAAATGCTGTTGTTGGCAATCAGAGGATTTTAGAGGTAATCGAGCGAAGAAAACAATTGTTACAAGAAATTGCGGATCTGGAAAAAGCTGGGGTAGGTATAGGGTATCAGCAATATGATTCCGCACAACAGGAGCTTGCACAGCTTAACCAGGAAATAAAAGACTATGGCAACGATATAGGAAAAGTAAAGGAAAATTATAAAAAGCTGGGAGATACTGCTAAAAAATCTTTTGAAAAAATAAATAAATCCACAAAGAAATCCGGTGGACTCCTGGGGACAATGGCTAGCAGGTTTAAAGGGCTTGCCATTTCCCTGTTGATCTTTAACCAGATAAGCAAAGCCTTTAATGCTATGACTAAGGCGATAGGCCAGGGATTTGAAAATTTATACAAAGACAACGAGAAATTTAGAAGTTCCGTTAACAGCTTGAAAGCCAGTTCCGAAACCTTAAAAAATGCTTTTGCTTCTGCTTTTCGCCCATTGGTGGAGGTCGCAATACCATACATACAGAGACTAATGGACTACATCACAAAACTTTTGGGATTGTTTGGCCAATTCACGGCTTTGATTACCGGACAAAAAACATATACCAAAGCCATAAAGCAGACAGCTGCAGCGACCAAAGAAGCAGCCAAAGAAGCGAAAGGGTATCTTAGTCCTCTGGATGAAATCAACCAATATTCTACCCAGGATAATTCTGGTGATGATGCAGGAGCCGGAGGGACTATGTTTGAAGAAGTCCCGATTAATCAGAAGTTAATTGATTATTTTGATAAAATTTCCGCTTATGCTAAAAAGTTAAAAGATATATTTAATCAAGGATTCTGGGACGGCCTGGGCGATTGGGAATACCGTTGGGATTCTATAAAGAATAGTATTGCCTCTATTAAGGATAGTTTGATTGATATATGGACAGATCCGGAAGTCCTTGCTTCGGCTGATAAATACGTTCAATCCGTGGCCTATATGCTAGGAAGTCTTGTGGGTTCTCTTGCAAACATCGGCCTTACAATCGGTGCAAATCTTCTTGGGGGTATTGCAAAATATCTGGAGCAGAACAAAGACCGGATAAAAGGATTTTTGATATCTATATTTGATATTTGGACGGATATTAATAATTTGCTGTCAAGTTTTTTCCAGAGCTTTGCTTATGTATTTGAAGCGTTCGCAAGTGAAAACGGACAGCAGTTGACCGCTAACATAATAGGTATATATGCAGATGCGGCTATAGGGACCATTGAAATATTATCAAAGTTGGCAAGAGATATACTCAACGTTTTCATACAGCCTTTTGTAGATAATAAAGAGGGATTTCGTACAGCATTAGAGGGATTTCTGGGTGTGCTTGCAACTGTGGCCGGAACAATTAAAGATGCCGTAGATGATACATTTGATAAATTGAATGAGGTTTACGATGAGCATTTTAAACCTTTCTTTGATTCTGTTGCACAGGGGCTTTCAGATCTGGTTGGGGAATTTCTTACTTTTTGGAATGGAAATGTACAACCGATACTTGACCAAATGGCAGCTGATTTTGATGAACTTTGGAAAACGCATATACAGCCGGCTATTAATAATTTTATTGAGTTATTGGGAGACTGTGCAGATCTCTTGATGGTTGTGTGGGAAAATGTGTTAAAGCCGCTTGTTTCATGGATAATTCAAAACGTCCTACCCGTGATTCTCCCTATAATAAGTGGAATTGTAAAAGCACTTTTTGCCGCTTTTGGTGCAATAGCAGATATCATAAATGGAATTATTGATGCAATCAGGGGAATTATACAATTTTTAACAGGAGTATTTAGCGGTGATTGGGAACGTGCCTGGAATGGAATTACTAGAGTTTTTGACGGAATAGCTGGAGTAATAAAAGGGATTGTTGACGGAATTATTGGGGTTATAATGGGAATCGTTGACGGGGTCAAAGATGCAATTTCCGCAATAAATGACCTCGCAGGCAAAAAGTCCAGTTTGAAATCAGGGGCTGGAAACCGCTTCCTGTCCAGTAGTTTTTCTGCTAGTAAATTCCATTCCGCTCCCTCCACGTTATACGCCTCACCGGAATTTGAAGCCTTTAGAACCACGCCAATACCAAAGCTTGCCACGGGAGCGGTGATTCCGGCAAACAGGGAGTTTTTAGTGGTGCTGGGTGACCAGAAACATGGAACGAACATAGAGGCTCCACTTGATACAATCGAACAGGCCAACGAGAGACTGCTTTTAAAGGTGTTGTCAAGGCTGGGTATAGATGGAAATCCTGGCGGCGGTGCAACCTATAAGTTTGTGGCACAGCTTGATGGACGGACTCTTTTTGAAGAAACCATCAAGCAGGGGAAGATCCAGCAGATGTCAACGGGAAGAGATCCCTTTGTATTTGAATAGGTACAATATAAGAAGTCAATAGGAAAATGTCCCGTTTGTGTCCCGGATGCAAAAAGAAAAAGCCGGAAATGCTGATAAATTCAGTATTTCTGGCTTTCCTTAAGCAGATAACGGGAATCGAACCCGCCTCCCCAGCTTGGGAAGCTGGTGTTCTACCAATGAACTATATCTGCGCATGTCTTTATTATAGCATAAGTGATTCAAAAATCAAGAACAAAATTACAAAGAAAAAGACGCCCGGGGGAACCAGACGCCTTTTTCTTTCTTATGAGGGGGGAGATAGTGATATTTAAATCAACTATCTGCGTTTATTATAATATCCAAATGTGTTCAAAGTATGTCCATTTTCTAAAAGAATGGTAAAAATAATGCACAAAAATTAAAAAGTGTTTAAGAGAAACCTTAGAGTATAATTATCATTGGCAAAAATAAAGGGAAGAGATCGAAACCTCTTCCCAATCATACAGATTTCGCTTATGATTGAGTTTGCGAATAAACAAAGATAAGGGACTGTATG
>CAJTDE010000075.1 GCA_910574835.1 Clostridia bacterium
ATAATTGTATGGACAATTTTTAGGAATAATCTGATGGGATGGAGGAAAACGCAGGAATAATTTGCGGGAATAGGGTAAAAAAGCTTAGATTTAATTTGATGTTTGGATTAGCCACAATTTGACGTTCTACAACTCAATGCCTTTGCGGTATTTCTTCGCGTTCTTGCCTTTTAGGTAAACGGCAAGCCGGATAATCACCGCCCCGGCAACGCCGATCAGCAGGTCGGCGGGGTGGAAGCTGGGCGCGGCACTGGCAAAGGCGGCTGTGAAGCCCTCCCCAAGATGTAAAATCTTTTGGCTTGCGTCTATGCCGGGGGAAAGCCGGACAGCCGCGCCCACCTTGTCGAACAGGTACACAAAGAGCAGATACGGGAGATTGAGAATAAGCAGCTTTTTGATTTCCGGCTTCATAGCGATACCTCCCTGTCCTTGTGTTTGGTCTGCTGGCGGCTGGCGTTCAGCTCCTTTGCCTTTTCCCGGAAAGCGGCTAATGCCTTTCGGATTGAGGGCTTTTTATCCTGCGTCAGCTTCTTTGCGGAAAACTCCTTGAAAGCGGCGGTCAGCGCGTCCGCGTCCCTGCCCTTGAAGAATACAAGGTAGCGGGGCGGGGTTTCCGTCGCGTCCTTTTTCATCGCAAAGTCGATACCATATTTTTTCGCTGTACTCTCAAAGGCTTTGATGTTGTCCTTTGTGATCTCAATGTTGGAAACGCCTGTATTCTGCTTCATAAGCTGCTTTAGGGTCTGCTTCCCGTGGGGGATTGCCTGTCTGTCAAGCTCTTTCTTTGCCTGTGAGAGCAGCTTTTTGATTGCCTTTTGCAGCACTTCGGCGGTCAGCTTCCCGGTCTTGATATACAGGGCAACGGTTTTTTCGTTGATTTCGTCCTGCATGGGGTCTGTCCCTCCTTTCGGGGTAGTCTATGGGGCGGCGGTCAGATACGCACCCGCAGCCCGTTTAAGTCGTCGGCTCTGATACCCACCAAGTACCATTCCTGCGCCATATTCATTTCAATGCGGGTCGGCTTCCACTTGCCGCGTGTGAACACGTCGAAACAGTCCCCGCAATGCAGCCCGCCGTAATAGCTGGCAAGGTCAAAGCGAATGTCGTAGCGGTCTGTGCGCTCGTCAAATACCAATGCTCCCGTCATTTTCTGTGCCATAATAAAATCCTCCTTTTGTGGTTGTGGGTGGTTACAGGCTTTCGCCCGGTTTGAATGAATAGGGGTCGTGCGGCTCCTGTGGCGCAAGTGCGCCGCTTGCCATATCGTGAGCCACAAGGGACGTGTAATAGTTGCCGATTGTGGACGGGGCATTGAAAAGCACCGCCCGTAAATACTGCTTGATGTTGCGGATTTTGGTTGTGTTCTCTTTCATGCAGTCCAGCACAAAGCGGATATGTTCAGCGTCCAGCTTCATAAACTTTGCTTTTACCAGCTCGGCGGGGTAGTCGTCCCCGGCAATGCGGATCGTCTTTCTCCGGGTACAGACGGTTTCCAGCATGAGGTCTACAATTTCATTCAGCCTGTCCCCGTCAAACTTCATATCCTGTATGAGAATGTCATAGTCGATATTTTCCTTGATGATCTCCCGGTAAATCTCAAAAGCGGTCTGTGCTTCCGCTTCCTTTCGTTTCCGTTCCGGCGGCGTAGCCGCTTCCTGCTCCAAAGGAGAGGGGTTAGGGGAATGGATAGGAATGGAATGGGTACTTTGTAAATCCGTATTTCTTTTTTCTTTTGTTGGTAAGTCAGTTCTTTGTATATCTTTATTTAATTGCATTGGATTTTCCAACGTAGGTTTTTCCAACATTGGTTTTTCCTGCATTGGATTATCCAATGTTGGATTTTCCAATGTAGGTAAATCCGGCGTAGGTTCTGTATGCGGCTGCTCATAGATTACATAATCGGCTCCCCGCAAGCGTCCTTTCTCGTCGCGCTCCCGTGATCGGACGATATACCCGGCGCGTTCCAGCTCCTTTATGGCTTCCCGGATAGCGTCTATCTTTTCCCGGTTGATCTGTGACAGCCCCGCAAGGGTGTAGTCCCAATCTTCGGGAAGGGAAAGCATTTGCGACAAAAGCCCCTTTGCCTTTAAGGTTAGCTCCTTGTTGCGTAAATGGTGGTTGCTCATAACGGTATAGCCCTTGTTGCGTTCCACTCGGAAAACTGCCATAGCTTCATCACTCCTTTGGTTGTGGATTTGTTACGCGATAGAACGCCATTTTGCCGGGGTTAGGTATAAATCCCTGTCCCCGGCAAAAGTGCGCCCGCAAAGCCGCATATAGCAAGGCTCTTTTTGCCCCTACTGCGTAACATGAGGGCATAAAAAAAGCGGCGTTCCTGTTCTCCCGTGTTGGGATAGAGAAACGCCGCGTTTGCGTCGTATTCAGTTTTCATTTATTCTTTCTCAATGCTGTGTGCTGGTGGCTGGGCTTGCAGGGTTCCGGGCGGCATATCAAGGCTCTTTCCCTCAAAAGTAGTAAATTGGTAGTAAATTCAGCTTGAAATCCTGCTTGTATGCCCGTAAATCAAGGCTTTTTTGAGATAATCAACCATTTTAGCAGAAAATTTAGCATAATCATATAGTCAGCCACCGAAAGGTATGGTAAACTCATACACGAATAACTCTTTTGGGTGGTTTTTATCCTTTTGTTGTGGTGACTATAAGGATGCCATAAAACATACAAAAGAGTTATTCTTTTATTGAAAACTTTCAACTCTCAAGTCTTTAAATAATCGCTAAATTCCTTTAATTCCATCTTCGTTTCTTTGGAAAGACAGTTAAATTCCACATCCAGGACAGCGCCCTCCAAAGCATACAGGTGTACCAGGCAGACATTGGGATAGGCTTGCTTCAGCTTTAAAAATCCCTGTTAAATCTCCAACAAGCAGACCCGGCTGCCATGCTCCTCTATGATTTTCAGCAAATCTTCGGTTTTCATCCAGACCGTAGCCGTATTGTCATTTGGATGAACGCCTATCAGCCCCGGATCTTCCAGAAATGCTTTGTCCAGGAAAAACTGCACGCTGCGGGCTTCGTCACTCAAAAGACCAAGAGGCGTTACCGCACCGGGCAGGAGTTTGAGATGCTCCATCAATTCTTCCTTTGAGGCAAAGCTTAAGGGGCGTGTGCCGTTTTTCCTGCGAAATTCCTTAAGATCCACCCGTTTGCTTCCCGGCACCGTTATCAGATAATAGCTGCGTTTTTTATCATCACGTACAAAAAGATTTTTCGCATCGGCCGCCGGGTAGGGCAGCTCTACTCCGGACAGCTCTTCCATATTGTAGACGGCTTTGTGCTCTGTGATTTCATGCCAGATGCCTCTGTTTTTCAGATATTCATATACCTCTTGTTTATTCATGGCTTTGATCCTTTTCATTTGTTTTGCGAAGTTATTGTGCGAATTTTGTGGAAACGCTAAATTTCTGCTACTAGTTTAAGAGATATTCACATTTTTGTTTAACAGATTATTGGTTGGTAAATAGTCTAATTTTTAAGGACAAAAATTCACATAGTAAATTCAATGAAGTATAATTTATAACCTATCCTCAACCTTTATTCATCTGACAGATCATCATTTAAAATATTATAAACCAGCTTTTCTAGCTCACTCCTATTTGGCAAATATAACTCATATTTAGAAACAAACAACTTACTGTCCATTCCATAGGTAGCATATTCAACAAGCAATTCATCTTTATTTTTACTTAAAATAATTCCTATAGGTGCATTATCATCCGGCATATTTTCTTCTGTTGCAAAATATCCAAGATACATATTCATTTGGCCAATATCTTCATGTCTTACAGAATTCTTTTTTAGATCAATTAACACAAAACACTTTAAAATACGATGGTAAAATACCAAATCCACATGATAATGGATGTTATTCACTGTAATCTTATATTGCCGGCCAACAAAGGTAAACCCTTTCCCAAGCTCTAATAGAAAGGTTTGAAGATTATCAATAATTCTTTGTTCTAAATCACTCTCCGAATATTGCTTCACCTCTGGTATATTTAAAAACTCTAATGTATATGTATTTTTAATAACATCTTCAGGAGTTTGTATTTCAATTCCCTCTTCTGCCAATGATAGAATTCCTTCTTTATCACGGCTCACAGCCAAACGAAGAAAAAGCGCAGAATCCATTTGACGTTGTAACTCTCTAACGCCCCACTTTTCATTTATGGTTTCTTTTTCATAAAAGCTGCGTTCTAAATCATCATCAATTTTAATTAATTCACATATATGCGACCAGCTCAGTTTATTGGATACTTTCTGGCAGTCCGGATACTTCAAATAAAACTTTCTCATATTATTTAGATTAGGGCGACTATACCCTTTACCCAAACGCAAAGTCAGTTCTTTCGAAAGGGTAGAAAGTAATCTTCTTCCATAAGCTGCTTTAATATTACCATCTTGCTCTGACTCTACAATATATTTTCCAATCATCCAATAGGTTTCGGTCATAGTACTATTAACAGCACCTGCTAGACTTTCTTTTGCATTTGTTACTGTTTTTTCAATATTAAAAATTAATTCTTCCAATATTGTATTTAATGTTACTTCACTCATATATAACCTCACTTGAATTTGTCAGACAGTGTCTGACAAATTCTCCATAATCATTATTTAACAAAATTTGCTTTCACAAATATTTTTATATGCCTTTATACAACCTGTCCCAAAGCTTTATTATAAATATTATACTTTATTTTTTACTATTTTCATATACACAAATCAAAAATATATGCGTTAGCAATACTTATTCTTCACTACTATTACTTGGTAACTGGAAAAATCTTGCTTACACCTATAACTTCTAATATTCCCATTTCATTTTCACTACAAAAATGAATTCTCTTTTCTTTAAAGTTATCGCTGTTCAACAATTTAACCTGAATTATTCATGAACATATAGAAATGCTCAATACTCCAAAAACTTTGAACCAGTTCCATTGAAATCAATCGTGTTATCCACAAAAATGGGTAAATTATCCCT
>CAJTDE010000076.1 GCA_910574835.1 Clostridia bacterium
CTCTGTTCAATAAGATTTTTACTAACCGTCCAAAAGTCAGTAATCTTATTTTACTCTGAGGTATCTTTTTATCAACCACCCTTCTTGGAATTCCTTATATTTGAATTATACAGGAAGCTCCTAAGTGATTTCATTACAATTACCTTTAAGTCTATAGCAAAATAAATATCTTGTCAAATAATTCCACTTCCGGATCTCTTGAACCGCAAAAGCTTTCATGCTATAATTTAACCGCACCGTATACCCCCATTACCATAACTTTATCTTATACCAGATAAGCGCCGCGCAGCACACACCTTACATCAAAAACGGAGACTCGCCCATGAACCAAAACTTGTCCCTCTACCGCATTTTCTACGCCACAGCCTTAGCCGGAAATATCTCCAAGGCAGCCGACGAGCTGTTTATCAGTCAGCCTGCCATCAGCCAGTCCATCAAAAAGCTGGAGCAGTCCCTTGACACCGCTCTCTTCGTCCGCAGCTCCCGCGGCGTACAGCTTACGGAGGAAGGAGAGCTTCTCTTTTCCCATGTAAAATCCGCCTTCCGGACCTTAGAAGCCGGTGAACATCAGCTTCGCCTGCGCCGGGAGCTTGGAATGGGACATCTGCGTATCGGAGTCAGCTCCACCCTCTGTAAATACGTGCTCCTGCCCTATCTTACGGACTTTGTTAAGCTTCATCCCCATATACAAGTAACCATTGCCTGCCAGTCCACCAACCATACCCTTCAGATGCTGGAGCATGAAGAGCTGGATCTGGGGCTTACGGGCAGGCCGGAACATCTGCACGGCATGAAGTTCTATCCGGTCCGTCAGATCCAGGATATCTTTGTGGCCTCCCGGGAATATCTGGACCATCTGCTTCTGTTTCTGGAACAAAACAAGCAGGAAAGTCCTTCCGATGTTTCCGGACTTCTCGCTTCCGACTCCGCCCTCTTGCTGAAATCCGGGATTCTGATGATGCTCGATAAGGATAACCTGACAAGACAATATCTGGATCAGTACTTCAAAGAACAGCAGCTTTTCCCGGAAAATATTCTGGAGGCTACTTCTATGGATCTCCTGATTGATTTTGCAAAAATCGGCCTGGGAATCGCCTGTGTGATTCGTGAGTTTGTGGAGGAGGATTTGAAGGCGGGAACTCTCCTGGAGCTGCCGGCGCCATTTCCCATTGCATCCAGAGAAATTGGGTTTGTGTTCTCCTGGAAGCAGGCGAATCAGGAGTTGATTGAAGAACTGATAAACCCAAAGTAAAACACCTCACGGCAGCACCCGGTAAAACGGCCCCGGCTCTCTCCAAACGTCCTTAATGATATAATGGGACACGGTTGGAAATCTTACGGCATACTGCATTATGACATTGATACTATCAATAAAAAGGAAAGAAGGTACAAAAAGCTTTATGAACGGAACTGATCTCATCAAACTGGCCCTTGATCTCGGCTTTGCGGACGCAGCCGTTATCAACACGCAGGAACTTGTATTTGTCCCCAACTTCCGCACTCTCTGCGAAGAAAATCTATGCGGAAAATACGGCGTCAACTATGCCTGTCCCCCGGACTGCGGCACAGTGGAGCAGATGCGTGAAAAGGTCTTACACTGGCGGCAGGCCCTTGTGATGCAGACCATGTGGGATATTGATGATCCCTTAGACAATGCGCAGATAAAGCCTGCAAAGGCACAGCACAACCAACTGACCCGTCAGTTGATTGATACCGCAGGAGAACCGGGGCTGATGATCGGTGCAAGCGGCTGCAGTCTTTGCAATCCCTGTGCTGTTACGCAAGGGAAGCCCTGCCGTTTTCCAAAGCTTCAGTACTCCTGCATGTCCGCCTACTGTATTTTTGTAAAGGATATGACCGAGCGCTGTCATATGGATTACGACTGCGCTCCCGGAATTACGGCTTTTTTCAGCATGTACTGCTTCGACGAGCGTACCGCATAATTCGTGTTCTGCTCTTACGATATTTTGCGCAGCGCTTGTCTGGCCGCACAATCTAACTGAATACTGCGAGAATCACGGGCGAGGCGCAGGGTGAACAGACTATTCTCTTTGAGCGCACCTTACATGCACACGTTCCCCCGGCTGCTTCTTGATTTTGGCGCGGATGTCCTTGCGGATGCCGATGATGTAGCAGATGCTTCCGTCCTCATTTTTTACGCCCATGTTTACGATATTGCCGTCATAGGGTTCCCCGTCAAAGGTGACATGCACCTTCACCCGGCCTCTGCCAAATTCCGCATGAAGGTCATAGGGAAAGAGCACATAAGCTCCCCCTGTGTCTCCGGCCGGGTAGATAAGGGACTCATATTCATAAACCTTTTGACTCATTGCTGCTCTCCTAATCTTTTAACTGCCATTTTCCGATTCTGTTTGTTCCAATCCGAATTACCAGCCCCATCTCTTTCAGCCCCTTCATTGCATAGCGGACTCCGGCGTGGGAGATTCCTGTTGCCGCAGCCAATTCCTTCTGTGTAATAAAAGGATTCGCTTTGATTTGTTCCATGATTCTGCGCTCCGTATCCGTTAATTTCCGTAATATTTCTTTCTCGCTTTTCAGGCCGGACATTGCGCTAGTCATTGCGCTAGTCATTGCGCTAGTCATTGCGCTAGTTTCCATTTCAACCCTGTCATCTGCTTCATCAGCTAACCCATAATCAAAAGAATACTCCTCTTTTAACGGAACCATCATGCGGAATATATCACCCTCCTGAAACTGGGGGTCTTGTCCGGAGTAAAATTTGCTGTATTTAAACAGATTCCTCACACCGGAGCCAAGCCTGTCCGCTCTGCCTATATTTCTGAAAAAAGAAGCAATGATCGGATTCTTGGGATTGGGTTCCAGATTATTCGGCGTGATAAATCCTTCCCCCACGGCGCGGTTGGCATTTTCCGTATACATCCGCTCCTTTTGAATCACCATTTTCGCCGCATAAGAGCTGGTAAATTCTCGGTGCATCAAAGTATTGCTGATTATTTCTCGGGCAAGAATATTCCTTAGACTTATCCTGCTGTCATTTTCCAGGAAAAACTTATCCGGCAGATGCTTTCTGGCAAACTCCATCAGCTGATCATAGCTCTCTATCAGATTTGTTCGGATAATCTCTCGATCGTCATACCGATCCACATTCACTCTGCGGACCAGGGCATCTGTCTCATAGGCCGGGCAAACATTTAAAATCACCTCATCCTTGCCTAACAAAAGTAAGCACGCCAGGTTATACCCCTTCTCACCGGTCGCGATATCTGTTCCATAAAGTCCCGCACTTTTCAATAATTCCTGATCGCTCATGTTCTCCCACGGATGCCTGCCCCCTGCATGGTTTACGGCCATCTGCCTTACCTTCGGCAGTAAATCCAGACGCAGATCGTCCAAAGCAGCATAAGGATAAATCCTTTTTTCCGTAAAAATATTCTGCTTACGAATATACATACCAGCAATCTGCGCCGTAGCAGTCACTTTAACATCCGCATCGTCTACCCGATCATAAATGACCTTTTTATAGCTGTGAACCTCGGCACTCGGCGGTACATGAACATGGATAACCGTATGGCCTTCGTATTCCAACAGCTCCGGTGCCAGATAAATCGTCGGCATAAACTGATTGGGATTGCTGATTACCGTGATAAAATTTTTAATCATATCCGGCGCCGCTTTCTTCGGCACGCCTGTTACCGTACCGTCATCCAATACGCCTAAAAACAAATCCCCTCCCTATATTGTCAAGTGATTTTCCTTAAAAATTCAAGGAATTTTTATTGTTACTCTCAGATAAATGAGCCAAGGAAATGGACATTTCTCTGTATCTGG
>CAJTDE010000077.1 GCA_910574835.1 Clostridia bacterium
GATTTTTACTAACCGTCCAAAAGTCAGTAATCTTATTTTACTCTGAGGTATCTTTTTATCAACCACCCTTCTTGGAATTCCTTATATTTGAATTATACAGGAAGCTCCATAGATAAACTATTTGAACTAAATTGTTCTTTATCATTTTGCAGCATACCCACCATCCACTCCGGTTCCGGCAAAGGAATATCCGGATGTAAAGTATACTGTTCCATAATTCCATGTACCGCACACCAATACATATTTGACAGCGACATGACATCTCCTTTGCGAATGCTTCCGTCTTTTTGCCCTGCCTTCACCCAGTTTTGGCAGAATGCAATCGTATCTACTGAAGTTGCCAGCTTACGAAGTTTTTCTGGTACGTCTTCGCCCCGCACAATATGTCCCATAAATACAAACATTTTTGCAATAAAAGGATTTTTTTCTGTCTGTAGAAACAACATTTTTGTAAATTGATAAAAAAAATCCAGACCGTTTTCTGCTTTGACCCGCATTGGCGTGCGCATCCCTTCCAAACCGATATTTACCAATTCCTCTAACAACATTTCCTTTGTAGGGAAATAATGAAACAACAGCCCTTCACTAATCCCTGCCCGTCTGGATATTTGGCTCGTTTTGGTTCCGTAGTATCCCCGCTCCACAAATAAATCCAGCGTAGCCTGAATAATTTGTATTTTTCTGGCTTCTTTTTGTTCTTTTCTTGTCATATAGCATTTCCTCCAGCGAATAAACGCAATTTAACATTAGCACAGTCATTGAAAAATTTATAGAGTGATTTACTCAATGAAATTTATATCAGTAATAAAATATAACTTCAGAATAAACTTCTCCCATCCAAGAAGATTTTATATTTTCTTCTGCAGTTCCTGCAAATGTCTAAGCTGTGCTTCGCTTAATATCCTTGGCTTCCCAATCCTGACAAGATTTTTTGGTAAAACATAAGTCTTGCTCACTTCCGTCCATGACTTTAAGCGGATCACTTCCGGAAACTCTTTACACAGCTTATCCATTTTCCGTATCCACGCCGGATTTGCTGTGTAAACAGTTGCTTCGTCCTCATCGGCATTTAAATTGATGACAACCTCCTGTTCGTATCTTGATAATTTCATTCCCTGCTCCTTTCTCCGTTACCAAACCGTTCCCGAATTTATTTGACATCACCCTTCCGGTGCCGAATTTTTCTACCCCAAATTGGGCGGTTTTATAAATCTGCTGTTCTCCCCTTGCTGTTTCCTGACAGGCAACCCTTGTCGGCGCTGTGTCGTCCAATATTGGCGCTCAAATTGCTTTAAAATTGGTCTTGGCGGTTTATATCAGCTTGGACAGCTATTTAATTGTACTGCCATTATCTAATAAAACAGCCTGCTTTCCCGTATATCCACCATGTCAGAATTTTTCCGAAAAATATGATTTTTCTATCATGCTGGAAAAATGCGGTAGGAATCTGCCGCTTTGTATGGTATTCTGATTTCGTATAGGAGTGATTTATCTATGAAAACACAATTAAGCATTCAGGAACGCCTGAAAGACCTGCGTGTGGAAAAAGGATTGACTTTAGAGCAGTTATCACAGCAGACAAAAATTCCAGCTTCCACGCTTGGTTCTTACGAATCTGATGATTATAAAGAAATACCCCACAGAAACATTATTGACTTGGCAAAATTCTATGGTGTATCAACGGATTATCTGCTCGGTATGACCGAAAACAGGCAGCTTGGCAATATTTCCATATCCGACCTGCACTTGAGCGATGCCGCCCTGTCACTTCTCAAAGACCGGAAAATAAACACGCTGCTCTTGTCAGAGCTTATTACTCATGAGCAGTTCCGAAAACTCATGCTTGACTTGGAGATATATGTGGACGGTCTTGCAGATATGCAGGTCAAGTCGCTTAACTTTGTGGTGGATACAAGCAGGAAAGCACTGATGAAACGCCATAATCCCGATGAATACAACCTGCAATTAGGCACTCTGAACGCACAACACCTTGAATTGAACGAGTATTTCTCCCATGTGATTGATGATGATATGCACACCATTATCAAAGATATCAGGAACGCCCACAAAGGCGATATTGATTCTGCCCCGCCAAAAACCTTAACCGATCATTGGGAAGAAATTCTCGAAAAGGCAGAAGCCTTTGCAGGTACTTCCAAACAGAAACTTGCTTACATATTCAGCCAGTTCCTGAAAATCAAGCCTACCGAAAAAAATATTGATGATATGGCAGATATGCTCGGTCAGTCTGAAATCTTGGAGCCTGACGCTAAGAAACGCCGGAAAAGTGCAAGGCAGAAACGCACTAAGGACTGAATTTCTACAAAACAAAAGG
The DNA here is from genome assembly GCA_910574835.1 of Clostridia bacterium. Taxonomy (GTDB): domain Bacteria; phylum Bacillota; class Clostridia; order Lachnospirales; family Lachnospiraceae; genus Laedolimicola. Next base: position 2,336 of record CAJTDE010000077.1, read on the forward strand.
AACTGCATATTATTTGCAATTCCCTGTTTACAAAGCTGTATGGTATTATTCCTCTGCCTTTACCAACTCCACCACATCCTTCAGTTCACAATCCAGCGCATCACATATCCGTATGAGCGATTCCATTGAAATGTGCTGCCCCTTGTTCATGTTGGCAAGCACATTTGTGGTAAGCCCCGCTTCAATGCGCATCTGGCTCTTGGTCATTCCCCTCTCTAAGAGCAAATGCCACAGAGGTAAATAGCTGACTTTCCGCATAGCAATCCTCCGTTATCCGGCAGATGCTTTTTCTGCCTGTTTTCTGTATCTGTTTCGTTTATTCTATCAGAGATATTGTCTTTTATCAATCAAATCTTGACTGTTGGCGGTATTTCCTGTTGTTTTGCCAATCATATTTTTGTTACACCTATTTGGGTATGAAGTGTTTTGATTATGGCGGCGGAGGGACATGGCTTTGAGGAAAGCGAGTACTGGTATGATCTTCTGGAAAAGCATTTGTGGTGGAAGAGTCTTGGAAAGATCCTTTGCGGAGGGGTTATGGCTGTTGGGGATATTAAGGATAAACAGGAATTAAAGGATGCTTATGAGTTGGGGAAAGCTATTGGCTGATTCAATTTTTATCTGTTCTTCGGAGTAACCCCTTTTCGAAGTTTTTCTATCTTGCCTTTCAAATATAATGTTCAAAAGTTAAAATGTACTGTATAATATATTATTAGCTGCACAACAAATCGAACGGTTTACAGGAGAAAAAGAACGGGCAGGGCAGATATGTTAAGAGGTAATTTACGTGATTTACTAGATATACTTCCGGAAGAACATTATATAACGATAGAAATGGTTTCAAAACAGATGAAATTGAGTAAAAGGACGATCAGCACAAGGATTGGTGAACTCAATGCATTGTTAAGAAATAATGGGGCGTTTATTGAATCTAAGCCTCGGTATGGCATACGGCTGTGTATTGTAGATATTGATAGATTTACGGCCTTTCAGCAGAATAAGAAAAGGAATGCAGATTTTATACCGGATAATACGAATGAGAGAGTTGAATTTCTTGTTGTATATTTATTAAATCAGGAGAATTACGTTAAGAGCGATGATTTATAGTAAACGACATAAATATTTTCTATTTACTTTTCAGATATCCCTTAGTAAAATAATACTGAGGTGATAGCATGAATGTTAGAAAGTTTAAATCGGGCAAAAACGCTTTAATAGCAGAAGGCAATCGGATCGTTTCGTCTTCAGATGATGCCAAATTCATAAGAAAAGTAACTATTGTTAATCTCCTGCTCCGCGGTGT
>CAJTDE010000078.1 GCA_910574835.1 Clostridia bacterium
CGTACCTATAACGTGTTCGGAAGCCTTGTATACGAGAAAGCCACGGACGAAAACGGGGAGAATCCTGTTATTACCACCTGCCGCTATGACAGTCTGGGACGGCTGACCCATGCGGTATGTGACGGTCATTCCTATGAGTATTTCTATAATGAGGACGGGCAGCTAAAAGAGAAGCGTTCCGGAGGGAGGCGCTTAATTTCCTATGCCTATGACAAGGCAGGGCAGATAACGGAGCTTACCGATCCGGCAGGCGTAACCACCTGCTATGAGTATGACCTTCTTGGGCGTACCAGCCGGATCTACAGCAGGGAAGGCATGGAGGTAAAGTATACCTACGACTGCTTGGACCGTCCGGAGCGCATCACCTACGGGAACGGCTTGGAGACCGCATACCGGTATGATGCGGATAACTGTGTTACACATCTGGAGACAAGACATGGGGACGAGGTTCTTCTGTCTTTCCAGTATGAGTATGACGGAAACGGGAACCGCATCTCCAAGACAGGAATACAGCCGGGGATAACGGGAACAGATTATGCAACAGCAGGAAGCTGTGCCCTAGATGTATCGTATAAGTATGATATCCGCGGACAGCTTTTGGAGGAAAAGCAGAACGAAGAGGTATTCCGCTACACTTATGACGCAGCCGGAAACCGGACTAAAAAGGAAGATAGGGAAGGAATCACTACATACTGCTACAATGAGAAAAACCAGCTTGTCAGCGAGGAAGGACTTAGGGGACGAAATACCTTTACATACAGCAGGCAGGGTAGTATCCTAAAAAAAGAAAGCCAGGCAGGGGAAAGCCGATTCTTCTATAACAATAAGAATCAGCAGATCCGAGTGGAATTAGAGGATGGCCGAGTACAGGAGAACCGGTATGACGGGGAAGGCCTGCGGCATGAGATGAAAGAGAACGGGAAGCTTCTTAGGTTCGTGTACCATAATGGGGAGCTTCTGCATGAGAGACATGAAGGAGGGGATGAGGAAGAAAGCAGCTACCATCTAGGCTTGGGGATTGAGGCAGTCCATAGGAATCAGAACATCCATTATTACCATAGAGATGAGCAGCTAAGCATAGCATTTATGACTGCTCAAAATGGAGAAATCCAAAATCATTATCGGTATGATGCATTTGGAAATCTATTGGAAAGCGAGGAGAGGCTTTTCAACCGAATCCGCTATACAGGCCAACAGTATGACCAGGTGGCAGAGCAGTATTACTTGAGGGCAAGGTATTATATTCCGGCTCTAGGAAGATTTCTGCAGGAGGATGTCTACCAGGGAGATGGGCTGAATTTGTATGCATACTGTGGGAATAATCCGGTAGATTATTGTGATCCGAGTGGGTATAAAAAGACAGGAGATGGTTGTCCACCACAGGGGAAAATGGGTGATGGTAGTGGAGATGAGAGCCGTCCTTATGGAAAATATACTTTTAAAGAAGGAATAGATGTTGATTTAAGAGGGGAAGGGACATATAAAGAAGCTTTAGATATGGCTTTTGAAAAAACGGGTTTACCAAAAGAAGAATTTATGGTAACAAAATGGGGAAAAGATAAAAATGGTAAATCTTTTCCGGTGGAATGGAGGGCAGATACAGGCGCAGAAGTAAATATTGATCTTGGCCATTCACCAGAGGGAGATGCACCTACTGTGCCACATATTGGATGGCAAACAGGTGGAAAAAGAAATTCAGGTGGTGCTGTAAGAGGACATATTTTTGTAGATGATGTTCCGTATAATAGGTAATGTGAGGAGAATGATATATGTTCAAGATTGGAACACATATTTGTGATGAATTAAAAAATAGTGAAATAAAAGTAAAAAAGCTTGGATTGAATGAACGAAAGGAGGTATTAGATACAGTCTTAAAAAAATATATAGATATAAATAAAAAAGGTGCTTGGATATGGGAGAAATTTATTCATTATAAAACTTTAAATGATGATATGGCATGGAGCTATATAAAAGATTTTGTAAAACATAATGAGTGTGTTATGTTTTTTAATCAAGCAGAAGAAAAAGAAATGTTTTTAGTACAATCAGGTGAGGATTTAAACTATATTTTGTCAGAAACATATGGTTTTGAATTTTATATTACTGATAAAGAATACTCATATCTATTATGTTTTAATCATCATAATATTTTATATGGATGTGGAGTTGCAGAAGAATGGATAAATACAATAAAAGCTAATATAATCTTAGAATAATTATTTCAATTGAGGTTATATTTAGAAGGTAGTGTAAAAAAATTGTGTTTCTGGAAGAAAATGTCTCCTTTTGTTAAGAATTCTGATATGACAATTCTTATCGAAAAGGAGCATTTTTATGGCAGTTGTAAACAGCTCCAGGGATAAGAAGTATAGTTGATGTTAAGTATGGAGAAAGTGGAGATTATATGTATTATAGAGAGTAAACGGTAGATAGGCTCTTTCCAAACTTAGTTGAATTCAGCGTAGAAAAGTTCATGGAATAATACTTTTGATTTTAGTAACGTAAAACTGTTCCTGCCATACATGATCCGTTTTATAACCTTGATCTTATTTACGCTGCCTTCTGCTAAACCATTATTGTAGGAGTGGGCGATCCCATTTTTGACAGCTTCTATATCATTGCAGACGCCTTCAATAAATGACTGCAGTTCAGGTATGTCATATTTTTTGGCGGATTTTATCCATATATCCAGCTTTTCGGGTTTTTGCGAAAACATTACTGTATGGAATTCCTTCACCAGGGTATATAGCTGGCTTAATAATGGATATTTTTCTAAAGCCTGCCCATATTGGTCTGCTGTGATTGTTGCAACATCTTCCAATTTCCTATAAATGAGCTGGCATAACGACTTTCTTTGGATAAATTCCGACTGGGGCTTGTTTTGTTCTTCCTGTTCCTGCATCCGCATCCTCTCTTTTTGCATGAACATCCGGAGGGAAGCGACACTTCCAGTATATCCTTTTCCACAAAGGATGTTATGGATCTTTGGATATGTAAGCCCTTGGCTCCTTAGTTCTATGACTTCTTTCTCATAGGGTGCCAGCTTGCCCGGAATCCTTCCATTATAATGGCCATTTGTAACAGAATAGCCAGGATTCAGGTAGTTCTGGATTGTTTTGCGTGTATGGTGCATCATGGTGGCAATCTGTTCGATTGGATATCCAGCCTTCGCCAGTTTCCTGGCTTCGTCGACCTCGCGCTGCTTCTGCTGCACTGCCAGCTGGTGCTGCCGTTCCCGGGAGATTGCCCTGCTTTCCGGGATTTCATTTTCCGGTATGGCAAGGTATTTCCGGACTGTTGTAGGGCACGAATGCATCAACAGTGCAATATCGGATACGGTCAGCCCTTCTTTCTTTTTTTGGTGGACAAAGCGGATCCGCAGCGGCCGGTTCGCAGTATTGTACAGGGCTTTCCTTTCCTCTGAAATCTCCTCCGTCAGTAGGATTTCTACCCTGGCAGGGAATTCCCGGATGATATATTTATTTACTCAAACTTCCCACATTAAAAATGGTATTTGCTCCTTGAAAAATCAATACTTTAGCTCACAAAATAGCGCTCAGGCAGCCGCTGAACCGCACTCCAATGCTTTTTGCATGTACTTTGGCA
>CAJTDE010000079.1 GCA_910574835.1 Clostridia bacterium
TTCAAGCGACAGGGGCAGTATTACTATATCTTGTGTCTGAGGTGGCTCTCAAGGAAGAAATTTCCGGGTGGCTCTGAAGCGGGAAACTGGTGGCTCCCAAGGGGGATAATATTCAGCCGGTAAAGAAGCGATTGAAAATGTTTTTAAATGCTTAACTTTCGAAAAGAGAAGCAATATCAGTAATCCCAAAACCGGTCCTGTCCACAGACATGTCCTCTCTACCGCAGTGGTCCATATATATGGCAGCTCCATCCCTGCCTGAGCAGCCTCTGAATTTGCAGCTATCCACATCATTTTCATCGGATCGAGAATTCCCTGAAACAGAGTGTCCGCATGTATCCCCAGCCCCCAAAGCAATTTGTTGATGATACAGAAAAATGAAAAGACAAAAATATTGTCAGCTCCCTTGAAAACCGGCTCCAGTAATCCAGAAATAATTGCCACAAGGTTTATATTGAAAATTGTTCTGATCAGCCAATAAAAAACGCCTACAATTGTATATGGTATTAAAGATGAAAACGCTTTTCCAACAGCAGGCGGTACTCCGTCCGGCATGCGTATTTCAATTTTCTTCTGAATACAGGTCTTATAAATTTTAAGCGCTAATATTGATGTAATCATTGTCGGGAAAAGTGCCTTTGCTCCAAAGGAACTTACATCCAGCATGTTATCTGCGGTTGTATTTTGATTAATCAGCAGAAAGGACATTAAGCTGAGTAATCCGCAGCTTATTTTATCCAATTCATACTCTTCAGCATAATTCAAGCCTACGGAAACTGAGAAAAATAATGTCATAAAGCCCATCGTCAAATTATTCATCAGACCAATTTGATCGGAAAACGGTGCCAAAAAAGGCAATATTGGTTTTTCCGTTCCCATAGAAGTCGTTCCCAAAAGGGAAATAAGAAGCATAATACTGCCGAACAGAATCAAAGGCATTACATTCACCATACTGTTCTTAATGATGTTTAAGGTAGGTCTGTTAAATATTCTCATAAGGACAGGAGCAATTTTCTCCTCAATTACCGCTGTCATTTTATCCATAAAACTACTTTTCGATTTCTCCATTTACTTTACCTCCAAACGTGTTGTTGACTTTCTTTTATGACTTTGCCATGTTTAATGCGGTATCCAGCACCTTTTTCCCATCCATCAATCCATAGGCTCTCATATCTACAACATCCACTTTCATACCTCTGGGTTCATACGTCTTTTTCATTTTACTAAGCAGATATCTTACCTGCGGCCCCAGTAAAAGTACATCTGTCGGCTTATCATACTTTGCAAACGCTGCTTCTGACATTGCAATTATCTCCGCCTCAATATTCTCCTTTTTAGCAGCCTCTTTCATTTTATTTACCAGCAGACTGGTAGACATTCCCGCTGCGCAGACTAATGTAATATATAACATTTTTTCAATCTCCTTTTCATTTTTTAAGAATACATAATCTTATACATCTCAATCATATGCAAGGCAAGATCTCTGACTGTCATAGCATTCATCAGATGATCCTGACCGTGTACCATCAAAAGGCTCCACTCAGTTTTATTGCCGCCTGCTTCTTCACTGATAAGCTTTGTCTGGAAGTGATGTGCCTCATTCAACACTTCTTCGCATTCTTTCATCTTTTTTTCCGCCGCAGCAAAATCCTTATCTTTCGCTGCATCAATTGCTTCAAGGGCCAAGCTTCTTGCATTTCCTCCATTTACCACCAGTTCCATAACAATTGTTTCCACATCCATATACTTTCCTCCTTCCTCGTTAGCTGTGATTTATTTTATGCCCTAATTTTACTAGCACAATGTTAAAAACTCCATGATCAAAACAACCACATTCAATCATGCAAAAATTGAACGTGGTTGCTTTTTCTACTGTTACAATTATCTTATTTTTTGAAACTGACTGCATTATGTCTCACTGTCAGGATGTACACAATTCATCAAATAAACCCATCATCCTATCATAATCCTTATATTGAATCAGCTTTTTGACCGTTTCATTATCTGAGATAAACCTGGTTGTCATTTCATAAAATTTCTGAATATCCGGATCTTCCTCTTCTCCTACAACAATCAAAAAAATGACCTGCACATCATGCTGCCACCAATATATCGGTTTATCCAATATGGCTGTATAAACAAAACTGGTTTTCGTTACTGCTTTTAAAGGATGAGGAATTGCAACGAAATTCCCATAATCGGTCGCACCTAATTTTTCTCTTTGTAAAACCAAATCTGTAAAATTTTCCGGAAGATTATATTGCTGCATTACCTTTTCACATAGTTCCTGGACAATCATCTCCCTGTCCGTACCTTTTATCTCCGTACAAAAAAGATCTCTTTGAAAATATTTTCTCAAAAAATCATTTTTTCCAATTTCAAGTACATGTGCAACACGCTTTTTGTCATTGTCTATCAGAAACATATTGACCTGCATCACAGGTATTGGGATATATCCTTCAATTGGCACTGTGGTAAATACATAATCAACTTTATTAAAATCAAATGTATTTAGTTCCAGCATATCACATACATAAATATTCTCTAAATAATCACCAAAAGTCTGTTGGTATTGGAACTTCAGCAGCCGTGAGCTGCTTTTGCCGGAGCCACAGACAACTAATATATTCTTTTTTTCAATTTTTGATTTGTACTTATGTGCCGCATAAGCAAAAATAATTGCAAAGAATCCAATTTCATCCTCTGGTATTTCTTTACCATATTTAACTGCCAAGCTGGTAGCTGCTACTGATGCCATCTGATACCCCAGCATGCATTGCTTTTTCACTTCCTGCAGTGACGGATTTTTTAAAGGAATTCCAAAGCACATCCTGATATCAAATGAAACCATATGTTGACATAGCTGCATTCGGATATCCAAAGAATTTCTGAAATCATAACCGAAATGTATATTTATCAGTTCTAACATTTGAATAACGCTTTGCTCTATATCACTCTTTATGACAACATTCACTTCATCCTGTTCCGCATTTCCGATCATTCGTGTGCCGGCTAACTGCAGTGCCAGATACTGCCTTTCCGATTCAGTATAAGTCACCTCTGTTTTCTCTTCAAATATGCTAATCAGCTTGTCAACATATCTCCATTCATGGTTATAAATTTGAGGCATATCCTGGATTATTACATTTACCGTTTTCCCCCTCTTCATTCTTTTGAGCGAAACATATAAGTACATGACAAAGTTTTCTATAGCCGTTTCCGATAAATTGATCATGTGTTCAGGTAAATACTGAAGAACCTCTGCTGTCAGTTCCCGCACTTCACCCATCCAGGTTATATCTGTCATGCTCCTAAACAGATCCGTTTTAAGCATTACTTTGACAAGACAGTTTCGGAAGTCCTGTTCTTCCCCGACAATACGAATTCCGTAATTTGGTCTTCTTTCAAGTGATACATTATAATTTGAGAACCATATTTCCACACGCTTTATTGCCGCTGACAATGTCCCCCTTGAAACACACAGCAAATCACATATAGTAAACGACGTTAATTCTTTCCGTTTGACTCTAGGAAAAAGAGCATAAAGTAGCAAGCTTGTCATTGGGCTTCTTAAAAGTTGAAAACCAATTATCA
>CAJTDE010000080.1 GCA_910574835.1 Clostridia bacterium
GGGGATTACTTAACTTAAAGATAGTATATACATACAGCCTGCTGACACATTGCTTGCAGATGCCCCGCAGAAACCAAACCATACAGAAAAGGAGTTTTTGCATATGAAGTCAATATTTGAACAGTTAGGCGGCACATATCACGAAGAAAATGGGTATCTTATTCCAGATTTAATATTACCCAACGAAGAAGAACAGCCGATAGGCACATGGGGACAGCGGCATCAGGATTATCTGAAACAGTACCACAAGGTTACATACACCAATCTTCTCACAAGTGGCAGACTGAACTCCTATCTAGCCGTCATTGACAGGCAGGCGCAGGAACGCTTTGAAAGGCTTATAGAGAGCATGAAACAGGCACAGGACATAACGGAACGGCTAAAGGAAGAAAATGCCATAGAGTGGACAGGCAAAATAAATAATATAAGGGCTTGTGCGAGGGAAATTGTGAACGGAGAAATTATTTTTATATAATCAGAATTGGCGGCAGGGAATATAATTCTTTGCCGCCTTTCAAATGGAGTAACTATATTATGAAATTAGCTTGTGAAATATATTGCTGATTCTTATCCAGCAAATGTTTTAGGGTTTTCAGTCCTGTTTCCAATTGTTGTAAGGAATCAGGGGAACAGGTTGCAATTCTTATAGCTGTGGATTCAGCTTTGCCAACGGTAAAACGGTCAGAACAGAAGATATGAATGCCATTGTCTGTTGCCTGCATTTCCAACTGATAACCGTTATAATGGGCAGGCAGGGGCAGCCATTGGAAGAAGCTGTATTCATTCGGGCAGATGCTGTCTGGAAAGTATTTTTTATATATCCTGTTCCGTTCTTTTGCCTGTCTTTTTTTCTGCCCTATGATTCTGCCTGCATTGCCGCTTGCAATTAATTCGCTTATAATTTCTGCGTTAAGCAGCGGTATTTTCAAATTTACATTATTAGCCGTTTCAAGAAAGGTTTGTCTTAAGCAATCAGGGATAACCATATATGCGCATCTTAAGCCTGCTGAAAGTGATTTTGACAGGCTGTGCAGGTAAATGGTATTATCTGGTATCAATGTCTGAATCGGTTCTCCTGTATCATTTGCAATAAATCCATAAGCGTCATCTTCCATTAAAATCAGATGGTATTGCTGTATGAGGCTGGCAATTTTCCTTTTTCGTTCCATTGACATGACAGTTCCTGTCGGATTATTGCAGGACGGCATTAGGAAGATTCCTTTTATATCCATTATCCTGCACTGCTTTTCCACTAGGTCGGGTATCATTCCATCCTCATCTGCGGCTACTGATATCAACTGGACATTTAACTGTCTGGCTAAGCCGATAAAATTGGAATAAGTGTAAGAATCAGTTAGGATTTTATCTCCAGAGTGGAAAAGAGCCAAAAATACAATCGTCAGGGCATTTTGAGTTCCTGCCGTCAGCATGATGTTTTCAGGCTCTGTTTCTATATGGAAAGATTTCAGCCATTTTATGGCGGTCTGTTTGTGCTTGTAAGATTCCGATATGCTGTCAAATTCAAAAAGATACTGGGAAGTATTGCGTTGTATGGTTTTTTGCGCAATATCAGCGACAATCTTATTATACTGGTAAAAAGGTCTGATTATGCCCAGTTCTACGCACCCGTTATTTGCCTTATGTAAAAAAGGGATGGCGGCATTTGGGGATACAAATGTGCCTTGCCCTATATTGGCATAGATTAGCCCCTTATTTTCACAAATCTTGAATGCACGGGTTATTGTGCTTAGGTTCAAATCAAGAAAGTCTGCTAATTCCCTTTGGGGCGGCAGTTTTGTATTTCCAGCCAGTTTGCCGCTTTGGATATCCTGTTCCAAAAGTTCCGCAATAGATATATAAATTGGTGATTTTAATTTTTCTTTATCGGGTATCCATGGCATTGGGTAATTTTCAAAAGAATTAACTGGCAAGCTTTTTCCCTCCCTGCTCAAAATTGTCTTACATACAATATTAGCATTGAAAACATACAAAGTCAAGAATATAATCTATATTGTATGTATTGTGTGCAAACAATACCATGCAACAAAAAGGAATAAATTTTATTTTAGTAGGAAAGAGGTTACGAAATGAAGGATTTAACGAGAGAACATGAGTTAAAGACAATATTTTTATTTTCACTGCCAATTTTGGTCGGCAATCTATTCCAGCAACTATATAATCTTGCGGATACGGTTATTGTAGGTAATTTTTTGGGGAAAGAATGTCTGGCGGCGGTAGGGTTCAGTTTTCAGATACACTATCTGCTGATTGCCCTTTCTATGGGCATTTCAATGGGGGCAAGCATATTGGTTTCACGTTATTTTGGCAGTAAGGACATGGAATCTGCGAAAAAAGTTATGGATACGGGATTTGCTTTCTGCTTTTGCCTCAGTTTGATAATTGCTGCTTTGGGCATATGTTTTTCCTATCAGATTCTGCTTGTCTTCCGAGTGCCGTCCGCTTTGCTTGAAGCGGCTGACATATATCTTAAAATTATGTTTATCGGCGTTATCCCCACGTTTGCATATAACGCGCTTACAAATATTCTTCGCGGGATGGGGGATTCAAAAACACCTACATATATTCTGATAGTGGCAGCGCTTCTGAATATTGTGCTTGATATATTGTTCATTAAGGCATTCGGAATGGGTGTGGCAGGGGCGGCATTTGCGACTGTGTTATCGCAGCTTTTGTCATTTATCGTTTGTATGGTATATATGAAAATACATTATCGCAGCTTGTTTATTAATGTATTGCATTTACAGTTTGACAAGGCAGAATTAAAAAAGAGCTTGAAGATAGGTACGCCCGCCATGATACAGCAAGTATTTGTGAGTGTGGGATTTATGTCATTGCAGTTTCTGATTAATGGGTTTGGCACGGATTGCATGGCGGCATATACTGCCGCATCTAAGGTAGATGCTTTTGCAGAAATGCCCGCCTTGAACTTAGGGCAGGCTATGACTAATTTTACTGCCCAGAATTTAGGGGCAAAAAGGAAAGACAGGGTATTGAAAGGCGGGAAATACGCATTGGTTATGGGGATTGCAGTATCAGCGTGTATTTCTGTTGTCATTGTATTGTTTCCGTCTGTATTTATATCAATATTCAATAGGGATACGTCTGTTTTAGATATTGGCAACAGCTATCTGAAGATTGTGCCTGCTTTTTATATTATCTTTGCAGCCATGCAGGTATTAAACGGATTGCTTTTGGGGTATGGAAAATCATTTGTGCCGATGATTGCTTCCATATGTTCCCTGTGCTGTCTTCAAGTGCCTGTCGCTATTATTTTGTCTGGCACAAAGCTTGGTTATAATGGAATTTGGATAGCCGCTCCAATCGGCTGGTTTGGAGGGCTATTAATCCGCGCAATTTATTTTTATCATGTCAGCAAAAAAGAAAAACAATAAAAATATACATAAAGAATTTTACCAAACTTGAATCAATGGATAAAAAATTAATGTGGCAATTTAAGCAACAGCTATCTGCAAAAAAACAAATTTGTGTTGAGGATAAAAAGAAGATGGATAGCTATTGCTTATTGCCTGCATTTCATTCATAGCATGGATGTTCACCATATAAAAAAA
>CAJTDE010000081.1 GCA_910574835.1 Clostridia bacterium
TCATGTCTTATATCGGTACCGCACACAAACAGGGTTACAATGCTTATGAAGCAATCAAAAATGCAATTTCAGGAAATCCAGATTTCATCTTTGGATAATGGGTGTCCTGAACAGTTACGAAAACATTTAAAAAGAATGATATTTTGTATTCAGAGACAATGTCATTAAGTTAAACAAGGCTTGTCAGAGGAACCCTGCCATAAATCAGCCATATATTGTGATGATATGAGGATTCTGTTAGCTGTCAGAAGTTCTATAAGCTGATCTGCAGTATAATGGGAAGTTTTTGGGTATAGCAAACAGACAGATTGCATATCTGCCTCAAATAATGGTATACTGTTAGCGGCAGTTGCGCTTTATATGAAACGATAAGCGAAACTGGCTGGTGCTTGGAACCTTAGCTGGCGGGCATAGGTTCTCTCTGGCCTGATCGGCAGTATATAACGGCTGATCAGGTCATTTACGCTTCCGGGACCCACATGGTCTGAAAGGAATGCAAAGCATATTTTTATTGCCATAGACAAATTGACTTGATATTCCCATTTCTCCGTTCTCTTTTCTATGGGAACCTCCATGGTTATAATCGTGCAAAAATTATACAGGGTCATCCGGCTAAGAATCTCGAACTCGATGTATTCCGGAGACTTGGAATGAAAGTTTGCGGTTCCGATTGTATGCTTCAAATCACGGAAAGAAGTTTCCTGGCCCCACCGGAGATAGTAAAGTCGCTTTATCTCTTCCAATGAAAATTCATCCGAGGGGAGATTGGTAAGGATATTCTCAAAAACCCCTTCCGCTATCTGAAAACGAACCACACGCAGCCGCATGTGGTATTCCGGAGAGTTGTCCGAGATAAAGTCAAAGGGGACAGTTTTGCATATATAGCGGTACAGGGGGGCTGATTCCGGGTGCTGCATTTTCTTTCTGGCCTTGGACCGGGAAAGGATAACTTCTGTCCAGCCATCCATCCGGTCCGTCAGGCTGTCGGCTGCAAGGAGACGTTTTATGTTGATGTCTTTGGTGCGGATGGCAAAGAAACAGCCTTTTTCAATGGCATGTGCAAAGACGTTATAGCTGGAACCCCCCTGTCAGCCACGAAGATTGGGAAACCGCCATAAATATAGCGGTCAATGAGCTGGCAGATAGCGTGAAATTCATTTTTGAGTTTTCCCGGCTGGAGAACCACATCCAAAAACCTCTTGGAAAGCAGGTCATACAGAGAAATGGTATGGAGAGAGTTGAAGCCTCTTTTAGACCTTCCGCTTGTAGGATGGAAGGTGGAAGGGTCCCCAGGGTTCCGGGCAATGTTAAATTCACAGCCGTCTACGGCAATGAGGGAATACTTGCCCCAAAGCCCTTTTGCCGGGAAACGAAGGTTAAACTGCGTGAGGACATGTCGGAAAGCTTCGGGAAGGAGCTTGGCCCGCTGTTGGATGAAGGAGGAAGCAGAGGGGATTTCATCGGGAAGGAAATAAAAATATTTCAATAGTTCGTGGTTGATGTAGCCGCTTTCCATAGAGAGAAAGAAACGAATGAGTTGAGCAAAGCCCAGCTTACGGTTACGGGTAAAGTCCTTTTTTGGTTTTTTAACGAAGTAGGCAGTGTTGCAGGCCATGTTGTCCACGATCGCCCAAAGAGTGGACTTGACCTTTTGAGGAAATGACATATAAGTACCTCCTTGAAATTGAAATAATAGTTTTGTCTTCAATTTCAAGGGCCGCTCTCGCCGCCTCTTAAAATATAATCAGCAGCGAGAGCGGCCGCACATTTTAGGCTCTGTGTCAACCACTTTTTGAGAAATTTATTGATAAATTTGAGTTAGACCATAGGATAAGATTTTTTCAATCAGCTTAACTTAATGACATGATGCTGGGGTCAAAACATAGTGTTTTCTATGTTTAAATCCCTGTAAGAACCTTGAAAATTTAATATTTTACGGTAGATTTGTTATAATAAGCTTCATTCGCTTGGATTTTTGGCACTACTTTTGACTTATGCATAAGCTAATATCGGATTCTGTGCATAGTTTCCCAAACCCTTTCGGAATCCAAAGAGCTTCCTAAAATTTAATGCGGCTATTTTACTTCCAAAGAAGAATTTTCCTCTTTGCTTTCCTCGAGGAAGTTTATTAAGATGATAATTCTTCCGGATATTGGCTGGTATGGTTTCTACTCCGTTTCGCAGCCTTGCCAAATCTCTAAATTCTTCACTTTGCATGTACCTTTGGCTCTTTGCCCTGTTCGACGCATTTTTTGAGGTGATAAATGTAGCTACTTTTTTATATATTTTGGGACGGCATTGATTCTGATACGGGCAATCAACACAATGATTTCGGTCAAATGAAACTCTGCACTGCCTTGTCGTTTTGGTGTAGCTTTGGCTCACGGGTTCATGACCCGCTGCACATTTCAGCAGACGGGTTCCGTCCTCGTTAAATTCAAAGTCTGCCAATGCATCCGGCGCCTCTTTCCCTACCAATGCGGTTGTTACCAGCTTGACGTTTTTCTCTTCAGCAAGTGCAATGTTATCCTGCCCATCATATGCACCATCCGTAACCAGAACGCTTTCTTCTTCCGATCGTTCCATTGCGGAAAGGTATTCCTGAAGAAAATGGCTGTCCGTATGCGTATTTTTATCAAACTGATAGTCTGTTACTACAGAACCATTCCGGCCAACTGTTTCTTCTATGTTAGCCGTGTAGCCTCTGTATTGTTTTCCGGATTTATTTCTGTAGGTTGCATCCGGGTCCGACGGGTTTTGAAGTGCGGATGAATTCATGGTACCGTCTTCCCTGGTTCTCAGCCGCCGTTTTTCATTCTCGACAACTGTCTGCTCGGAAATACATCTGACAAAAAGCTGATATTCCGTCACCTCTTCGAAATCTGTTTCGCACAGCTTTAACAGACATTCACTATCTGTCAGCAAAGTCCGGATGATTTCGTCCATATCATCATTTCTCTGATGATAAAAGACACGATTATAATCATTGGGATCCGCATAATGCCGCAGCTGCTCGGGAACCTTGTCAGGATACCCCTTTGCAAGATAAACAACCAGTTTGGATATGCAGGTGTAGATTAGTTCCATACGGCTTAAAACACGAATGTTGGATTCTATCATAATGGAATCCATACGGCGTATGCGTCCGTTTAGTTTCATTATTTCAGCAATCTTACTGCTGAGGTCTTTCACACAGTCATGGTACAGATCCACACCATGAAGGGTTTCATAATTATAGCACCTCTTGCGAAAACGGCTCAGGGTTTTATCCGAAATCGGCTGTTCCGCAAAGCTTGTGGTGTGCAGAGCATATTGAAGGTGGAGATCAAGCATAAGATTCTCAACAATCTCATCATCTGAATGAAAACACTAATCCCCCAGCTATGCTGGGGAGAATAGAGTAAGCCGTAGCAAAGAGGATACCTTAAAAAAGCCTCCTATGCTAATATGAGAAAGGTGTCGCAAGCCAATCTCAAGAATAGGAGGCGGTCCAAATGGACAGTAAAAGTTTATCACA
>CAJTDE010000082.1 GCA_910574835.1 Clostridia bacterium
TGATAATTGGTTTTCAACTTTTAAGAAGCCCAATGACAAGCTTGCTACTTTATGCTCTTTTTCCTAGAGTCAAACGGAAAGAATTAACGTCGTTTACTATAAATCTGGATATAACTTTTTTACTTAATCCCTTTTGACGCATCCAGAAGAAACTTGTTCACCGGAGTTTCCATTCTCATGCTGTCCCTGTAAAGCTTGAGCTGCATCTTCTGTAATAATTAATGATCTTTTAAAGTCATTTCTAACATTGTTACCATTTCTTTATCATCATCCTTTAGATTGTCAAATATGCTCTGGAAATCATCATTGTATCCAAGCTGTTTTAAAGCATAAATGGCAAAATGTCCTAATTTACAAAAACCCAATATCTTAAAGTTATCATTCATGAATCCGGTATATTCCAAAAGTTTCGAATGTATTTTTCTATTTTTTATGTTTTTTTCTATAATTCTAAAAATTGTTTGCTTTACAACCGTAACATTAGGAATATCTAGACACTTCAACAATTCCTCTTCTGAAAGATCTTCAACCATAATTTTTTTAGCTAAACCTAAATAACTCAAATCAGTCGCCTCCCAGAAAATATTCACCAACTATCCTTTCTCTTTCCTATATTTCCCCGTTTGGCGCTTAATACATCAGATAACGCCTGACTCCCCACATACATGCTGCCTGTTCTATACGCAGTCCATCTCTCTTTTCTCATTCAGTAGCTTTTGGGGACATTATTATACGAACTCTATATTAAATCGATCAATAATTATTTCAACAAATTTCCCATCTAAATATGCATAATCACATAAATATTCCATATCTAAATATACATCAATACTTGAATGAATTACTCCTTCAACAAGCTCTAGATATCCAAATATTTTGTGCGAAAAATCACTTTCGTGTATTTCAATCTTTTGTACAGGAGCACATATTTCATTCATAATTAATTCATCAAATAATATTCCCTCAATTTCCGAATAATACTTTCTACCTTCTTCAATAAAAAAATCCGTTCCATACGGCATAAAGCATTTCAACCTTGTACCATTAACATTAACAACAATTTCTTCTTCGATTAGTGGATTATAACCTTCTATAATTACTTCATATCTCATGAAACTCCCCCAAAAAAATTGCAAGTCAGCCTAAAGATTCCGCTTAAAAGGTAAGGGTTTTAACTCCATTATACAGACAATAACTACTTACCATTCTGTGATACAAAAAACATTCTTTTATAATTCAATCGTTAATAAATCAATGTTGTTATTGTCTGACACAATCCAATTATTCTTTTTCATATGCTCTACAAAATCTATATCCAATTTTCGCAAAAAAACTTAATGTAATATGACAAATCTGAAGGCCATGCCCATACACCATCAGTTAATATCTCCAGATTTCCAATAACACCTTTCGTTTCGTCCAAAGCATCCGAAACCAGGCCTGCTGTAATACAAAAAGCTATACCATTATCTAAATATTCAATTACTTTTTCTTCATTCTCTATAGAACTATTGTTAATAGATTCTTTTAAAGACATTCCAGATTTATCTCCATGATTCAACTCCTTATAAAATCCTATTTTCTTTAATTTCATATTATATTTCACCTCATATAATAAGTTTATAAATAGCAAAAGCTTACAGACTTATTCTTTTTTGATAGGCAAAAGAATTAAAAAGCAAATCACGATTGACTTTTCATTAACGCTTTTTTAAAATCATCATACATTTCAAAAGAAATCTTTAAAATTTCTTCTATATCCTCATATGTTCCAATTCTCGGATTAGGTATTTTATAATTTACCCCTGTTTTATATTTTCCTACTTGTTCTTCTTTTATTTTATAAAACCTTTCTTTGCTATTAAACTTTGAAATATATCCTAAATCTTGAATTATCTGTATAACTTCTTTTCTATCAATATATTCCAAGCCTTTAAATAATGGCGTTCTCTTCTCATTAAATTTATTAGAAAGTTCTTCAAACCAGCTAAAAAATTTATTTCATTTAATACCGCCCTAAGTGCCCTTCTACTTTCTTCCATAAATTTTATCATTCTTTTCGTTTTGCTCAAGGCACAAACTTAAATATATAAGGTTATATAACTTGTACTTCATACCGAGTTTCATCCAATTTACTAAGATCAGTATCTAAAAGTATAATCGCTGATCCATTAATCAAATCAACTTCAACTTCAAAAATAACTTCAATATCTGATGGGGAAGCATCTTTAAAAACAACAGACTCTTTCCCCGTCATTGGATCAACTTCAATTAATATAGGAGTTCCTTTAGCACTATGTCCCCAATACTGATTAGACTCCAATTGAATTTTTCGAAATAATATCTTTTGTATAATCCAATGTTCATTTTCATTTTTCCTACCAGTAATCATAATATATTTATCTAACCAATCTGGCTGTGTCTCTCTAGAATGTTTTTCATAAAATTTTTCCATTGCAATAAAAACAGCAATGTCATAATCACTATATTTTCCTTTTTTATTAACTATATGTAACTATTCAGAACCACCCTTATTCAAAGATGAAATCAGGATGACCTGAGATTGCATTTCTGATTGCTTCGTAAGCATTGTATCCCTGCTTATGTGCTGTACCAACGTAGGACATGATTTTTAGATAATCTCTAGCACCTTCCTCAGTTCGGAAGCATCCGGATACTTTGGTTTTCACCTTTATCATCCGCAGATCTCGTTCCGCCTGGTTGTTATCAAACGGGACATTGAAGTTATGGATAAAAAGGCAGACTGAGGCCTTGTAATTCGCAAGGCGTTCTGCCAGGGCAAGGATTTTTCCTTTTTTCTTCCGTCCGCGTTTTTTCTCCGTGGTTTCGGAAAGCGGATTTTCCTTCCGAGCCTGTTCAATAAGTTCATCATACTTCTTATCGAACTTATGATAATGATAATAGCTCAGAGAGTCCTTTCCCTTCTCTACAGCTTTCTCTTTGGCCTTTTTCATTTCCAGTAAAAGGTCTATAAATGCAGATGCCCACTTCTGATCCGGATGATTTTCATCAATCCCCGTTAATTCACGGAGAAGATGGGCACAGCAGACTGCATGCTGAATATCCGGATAATTCCAGTAGGAAGCCCAGCAGTCATGCATGGCAATCCCTTTGAATTCCGGAAGAACGCCGCATTGCTCCATGCCTGCGGTCCCACGTTTGGGACTGATATCAAGATAGGTGTATTCACAGTTTGAGGCACAATGAACCCACCAGAGTTTTTTATCCACTCTGGTTCCGGTTTCGTCGAAATGTCCAAGCGCGGAACCGATCATCTTA
>CAJTDE010000083.1 GCA_910574835.1 Clostridia bacterium
TGTTCAATAAGATTTTTACTAACCGTCCAAAAGTCAGTAATCTTATTTTACTCTGAGGTATCTTTTTATCAACCACCCTTCTTGGAATTCCTTATATTTGAATTATACAGGAAGCTCCTTATACTTAAATAACTACATGATGACTATAAGGAGTGTAACACAAACAAAGAAGAATCCATGTTGCGTGTGCAACATGGATTCTTCTTTGTTTGATGCTGTAGATTATTTAATGGGGAGCTTGTAGTATTCAATTATAACAGTTGGAATGTGTTTTTTTCATAAGAAATCAGTCCATCCTTTTGCATATAAGATAGTTCTCGAGTTAACGCGCTGCGGTCGGCACATAGATATTTAGCCAATTCAAGTCGACTTAAGGGGATGGTAAATTGCCTGCTATCTTGATCAAGGGCTTGTTGCTGTAAATATGTAAGAATTTTTTCTCGTAGAGTTTTTTTCGAGATTACTTCAATTTTGTGCATCAGCTGAACATTTTTGTCTCCTATCAGTTGAACCATATTTTCAATCAACCGATGATGAAAGGTACAGCTCATTTTACATGAGTGAATAATTTTATGGAAAGGTAAAAATAGAACTGTACAGGGTGCAGCTACGAAAAAACTAACATGTGCATCTAAATGGCTTCCACAAGAAAAAGATTCCCCAAAAAGCTCACCATCTTTCATTGCTACAAGGAGTGTCTGGTAGCCTTCTGAATCTTCCTTAACCATATGGACGATGCCAGACAATATAATGCCAACACTTCGAACCTCATTACTTTCCAGAAGGATAATTTCATCTTTTTGATAATTTTTTTGGAAGCTTCCCGAACAATTCAACATGGCTGGAAGATCCTCTTCACAAATACCATTGAAGATTGGGAGCGAAGCAAGTTGTTTGAAATTAAGTTGCATATTGTCTCTCCTTTCTTCTGAGATAAAGTATAGCATTTTGTGGTAGGTGTTGCAAGCGCAACACAGAACTGATGAAAAATGCTTTATTCTTATAAAGAGATATAAAAATTTTTCAAGAAAGGATACTTGTCAACGTGATTAATAATGAAACCCATCTTTTATACAGTGTATTGTGCTATGAAGAAGGACATTGTAGACGTACGCAACATATCCTTAAGGTTTATGCATTAGCCAAGCTGTTTGGTGAGCAAGAAAAAATCTCTGTTGAAGATCAGCAAATTTTGCAAGCAGCAGCCATTTTACATGATGTGGCAATTAAATATTGCAAAGAACATTATAACGGGGATGCCAGTCAGAACAATCAGAAACAGGTGGTATCTATCCTTGTGACTCGCTTTTTAGAATCGGCCAATTATCTTCCGTCGTATGTTCCGAAAATCATTGAACTGGTGAATTGCCATCATGATTATGACAAGCCCAAAAATAAACTATTGCAACTTTTGATGGAAGCCGATCTAATTGTAAACTGCTATGAAAACCGGCCAGATTATAAAAAAGCAGAGTATATAAAGAAAATTTTTCAAACAGATGGAGGAAAGGAACTGATGGCACTTTGTTTGAAAAAAGAAATGGAATAGGAGGGTATTATGTATCAGGAAAATATAATTGATATGTTAATGCGGAAGATGATTCATTTTAACCAGAATGATCCACAACGTATTCATCATTTGATAAAAGTTCACAGTTTTGCACAGATGATTGGTCGTATGGAACAGTTGGATGGGCATAGTCAGTTTTTGACCGAATGCGCCGCATTGGTTCATGATATTGGTATTCGGCCGGCAGAAGAAAAGTATGGGATGTCCAGTGGGAGATTACAGGAGCAAGAAGGTCCTTTTTATGCCCGCAAAATGTTGGGAGAGCTGGGATTTGAGGAAGCAGACATCAATCGAATCTGCTATTTAGTAGGACACCATCATACCTACGCAGATATAGATGGTATTGACTATCAGATTCTTGTGGAAGCAGATTTTTTGGTAAATTTTTATGAAGATAATCTGGGAAAAAACATAATAGAAACCACATTACAGAAGATTTTTCAAACAGAGTCAGGAAAAACACTGTGCAGACTTTGTTATTTCGGTCACTGAGGAAATATGGCTATGGCAGATAAAAAGCAAACTCAAATTTTATTGATCAATGATATGGCAGGTTATGGCAAGGTCGCCTTATCTGTCATGATTCCTGTTTTATCTCACTTGAAATTTGAAACTTTCAATTTGCCTACTGCACTTGTTTCAAACACTCTGGATTATGGTCAGTTTGATATTCTGGATACAACAGAATATATGGAAAATACGCTTCTGGTATGGAAGAAACTCATGTTTTCTTTCGACGCAATCTGTACCGGATTTATTGTGTCGGAAAGGCAGTCATCTCTTGTATATGAATACTGTAAGGAACAACAAAAATCAGGTACTTCGATTTTTGTTGATCCAATTATGGGAGATGACGGAAAACGATACAATGGTGTAACAAATCAAGTAGTCGCTTACATGAAACGGTTGTGTTCTATTGCAGATGTGATTGTCCCCAATATTACGGAGGCGTGCTTTTTATCCGAATACACAGTTAAACACACTTACTCTGAACCGGAAATTGAAGTAATCGCAAATCGACTACATACGCTTGGTGCCAAATCCGTTGTGATTACAAGCGTAAATATCAATGGAAGAATGTTTACTGTTGTAAAAAGTTCTCCGAAAAATTCGTGTATCTTGCTTCCTTATGAAGAAATACCGGTGCGTTTTCCAGGTACAGGGGATATTTTTATGGCGATTGTAGTAGGGCATTATTTAAAATCAGGCCAGATTTTAGAGAGCGTACAAAGTGCAATGAGACAACTCGAAAAAATTATTTATGCTAATCTACATGATACTGACAAATACAAGGGAATTCCCATTGAACAATTTTTGGAGGAAATTAACGATGAAAAAGCCTAAAATTAAAATCAGTTTAATAGATCAAAAGGGACATATGGGGTGCCATCGTGGTCATCGAATTGGAGATACCTTTGACTTTGATACCGAAAGAGGCGCTCTCTGCCCAATGGCCATGCACGTGGCTTTCCCTTACATTGACATTCTGCGGTATGGGGGAAAACTCCCCAGCCAACCAGATGGCTCCATTGTATTCTGCTGTCCAGATGTGGATGTAATCAATGTATTTAAAATTGAAGTAGAGGAGCTTCCTGTATAATTCAAATATAAGGAATTCCAAGAAGGGTGGTTGATAAAAAGATACCTCAGAGTAAAATAAGATTACTGACTTTTGGACGGTTAGTAAAAATCTTATTGAACA
>CAJTDE010000084.1 GCA_910574835.1 Clostridia bacterium
CGTACCTATAACGTGTTCGGAAGCCTTGTATACGAGAAAGCCACGGACGAAAACGGGGAGAATCCTGTTATTACCACCTGCCGCTATGACAGTCTGGGACGGCTGACCCATGCGGTATGCGACGGCCATTCCTACGAGTATCTCTATAATGAGGACGGGCAGCTAAAGGAGAAGCGTTCCGGAGGGAGACGCTTAGTTTCCTATACCTATGACGAGGCGGGACAGGTAATGGAGCTTACCGATCCGGCAGGCGTAACCACCTGCTATGAGTATGACCTTCTGGGGCGTACCAGCCGGATCTACAGCAGGGAAGGCATGGAGGTGAAGTACACCTACGACTGCCTGGACCGCCCGGAGTGCATCACCTACGGGAACGGCCTGGAGACTGCGTACCGGTATGATACAGACAGCCGTGTCACATATCTGGAGACAAGGCATGGGGAAGAGGTTCTTCTGTCCTTTCAGTACGAATATGACGGAAACGGAAACCGCATCTCTAAGACAGGAATACAGCCGGGCATAGCAGGAACGGACTATGCAACAGCAGGAAGCTGTGCTCTGGATGTGTCATACCAGTATGATATTCGAGGACAGCTTTTGGAAGAAAAGCAGAACGAGGAAGTATTCCGCTATACTTATGACGCAGCCGGGAACCGGATTAAAAAGGAAGACGGGGAAGGAATCACCACCTACTGCTACAATGAGAAAAACCAGCTTGTCAGCGAGGAAGGGCTTAGGGGACGAAATACCTTTACATACAGCAGGCAGGGTAGTATCCTAAAAAAAGAAAGTCGGACAGGGGAAAGCCGATTCTTTTATAACAATAAGAATCAGCAGATCCGGGTGGAATTAGAGGACGGCCAAGTGCAGGAGAACTGCTATGACGCAGAGGGCCTGCGGCATGAGTTGAAAGAGAATGGGAAACTTCTCAAGTTCGTGTACCATAACGGGAAGCTTCTGCATGAGAGATATGAAGGAGGGGATAAGGAAGAGAGCAGCTACCATCTGGGCTTGGGGATTGAGGCAGTCCGGAGGAATCAGAGCATCCATTATTACCATAGGGACGAGCAGTTAAGCACGGCGTTTATGACCGCTCAAAATGGAGAAGTCCAAAACCAGTATCGTTATGATGCTTTTGGAAATTTGCTGGAAAGCGAGGAGAAGCTTTTCAACCGAATCCGCTATACAGGCCAGCAGTATGACCGGGCGACAGAGCAGTATTACTTGCGGGCAAGATATTATACTCCAGCTTTGGGAAGATTTCTGCAGGAGGATGTCTACCAAGGAGACGGGCTGAACTTGTATGCATACTGTGGGAATAATCCGGTGGTGTATTATGATCCGAGTGGGTATAAGCAGGATGAAAATTGGCTTGAAATATTCTCAGAAATGTCATACGAGGATAAATTAGAGGCATTATATGAGAGAAGAGATGAATATTTTCAAACAAAAAAAGATAATGGCAAGTTAAAGTATTCAGATGCTGAATTGTTACCTGGCGAGTTGGAGGCTGTTTTGTATAGCGTCAAGAAAAAAAAGGGTGATAATATATCACCTCATCATATGCCTTCAGCAGAATCTATTAGTAATGATGGTATAAGTAAAAAAGATGGTGCATGCACTAATACTATGGGAGGCACACATGAAAATACTTTTACGTATGGTTTAAATAGTGGAACTCGAGGGTATGATAAAGCTTTATATGAAGCTTTATCATATGAAGATAGACTTGAATTTGATCATTATGATCTATTATGTAATTACGCTGAAACTAGAAAAAATGTTGATATTGATTTAGTGGAAGCAAAGTTACAAGAGCAACATGAATTAGCAATGAAAGTAAAAGAAACATCAGAGAAAGAAAAAAAAGAAGAAGTAAAACAGGAGAAATGCTAAATGAAAAATTATATAAATGAATTGTACAAATCATTGGAAGAATTGGATTTTGAAAAATTTGACGAGATCTATGAAGGCATAAGAGAAGGTGAAATAATTTTTGATATACAAAATATCGTATCATTATGCAAAATTTTCACCTGTAAATTTAAAGACATGGAACCGCACCAAGAAATTAAAACATATAGTATGACATTTCTGACCATTGATAGATATGGACTAGAAAATGGACTGAAACTGTTGATTGAAGGATTGGATGAAATATATAAAAAAAGTTTGGTTGATACACAAGTTAATAAATTAGATTTTGATTATGATGACTATATAGACGAATATATAGGGATGTTTGTAAATAGCTACGAGGAAGGAGACATGATTTTATTCGGGCAATTAATAAGTGCCTATCCTTCAGAGAAGCTAAAAATGAAACTTTTAGAACTTTTAAAAAAAGATTTAAAAGAATATGGGGAACAAGAACAAAGATATATAAACAAAGAATATCTTAAAAAGGGAGAGATACTTTTGGAAAATATTAAATTGTAGAGATTTATTATTGAAAAACCTAGTGTTTTTGTTAAAAATATCAAGGGCTAAAAATACTGCCCAAGAGAGCAAGGAGAGGAAGGGAGTCTACCTCTCCTTGCTCTCTTATTCGG
The DNA here is from genome assembly GCA_910574835.1 of Clostridia bacterium. Classification (GTDB taxonomy): domain Bacteria; phylum Bacillota; class Clostridia; order Lachnospirales; family Lachnospiraceae; genus Laedolimicola. The sequence goes on from CAJTDE010000084.1 coordinate 2,553, forward strand.
CTTCTTCCGTTTCTGACTTTTTAGATGTTTGTACATTTTTATAACAGTTAAATCTAAGTTTTCTCCATTTATATTCGCTCAGAGGATAGAAATAAATCTGGAACTGTAAGTATGTTTTAGACTCAAAACTTTTCAACACAATTTTAAGCAGTATGAATACAACGGCCACGGCCAGGTGCTCCGGGAAACAGACGGAGAGGGCAAGGAAACCCTGTACCGCTATAACGGCTTGGGGCTTAAGTCCCGGGAACAGACAAGCATCCGAAGAGAAGGAGAGGTTACTTATTACCGGGTTATTTCCTACCGTTACGACAGGCAGGGGAATAAGGTTGAGGAGGCTTACGGAAAGCAGGAGGTAACCAGGGACGGGGAGCCTTCGGGCTGGCATAAAATCCATTTCGCTTATGACGGCAATAATCATCTGGTGGAGGTAAAGGATGACTTCGGGGCCAGGATGCGCTACGACTATGACTGCCTGGGGAACCCGGTGCTGGAAGAACGGGCGATAGAGGACGGCGTTATCCAGCGAATCCGCTACGTCTATAATAAGAATGGCTGGAGAATCCAAAAGACGGAAGAGATCCAGGGAAACGGCCCAGTTAGAACTGCGGCAACCCGGTACGGGTATGATGAGAACGGAAACCTGAACTGGATTAAGACACCAAAGGGCTTTGAGATCCGCAGAAAGTATGATGCGGATGACCGTCTGATAGAGG
>CAJTDE010000085.1 GCA_910574835.1 Clostridia bacterium
CAAGGTAGCCGTATCGGAAGGTGCGGCTGGATCACCTCCTTTCTAGGGAGAACGAGTAGAGGGAAACGCAGGAATGTGTTAGGCACTGTTTAGTTATGAGGGTTCGGTTGGATAGCGGGGAGAGCTGCGGAAGCAGAAGCAGCAGGAACTGAGGGACAATTGAATCAAAGAAGATATCTGGTGGCGATACGTTTAGGGGAAACACCCGTACCCATCCCGAACACGAAGGTTAAGCCTTAAGCGGCCGATGGTACTATATTGGAGACGATATGGGAGAGCAGGTGGCTGCCAGATTCCTTAAAAAACAACTCGTAAGAGTGTTTCGTAGAAAGCAAGAGGGCTTATAGCTCAGCCGGTTAGAGCGCACGCCTGATAAGCGTGAGGTCGGTGGTTCGAGTCCACTTAAGCCCATAGGGTTAAAAGGCATTACCGTAAGCTAAAGAAGGTAAAGCCCATTTAAACCCATAGGATTTATCACTTAAATCCAGTGACTGGAAGGAAAGACCCGCACCAGTCGGAAAGAAACAAATAGAGTTCCTTTCGTGGGGGTGTAGCTCAGTTGGGAGAGCACCTGCCTTGCAAGCAGGGGGTCAAGAGTTCGAATCTCTCCATCTCCATTTACACGTAGGCAATGAGAAGTGCGGAATACGGGAAGCATGGCTGCGTCGTGCTCGCACGTAAGCAGACAGGATTTTCGGATTCCATAGGGCGAAGCCCGTGAGCGAGGAGCCGCAAAGCGGATTTGAGCGCACTTCGAACTATCGTGTACCATGTACCTTGAAAACTATATACTGAAAATATCAAAATCAGATTCAATCGAAAGAAAGGATCTGAACAAGACATCCGAGGTGATTATCCTTAAGATAGAGATATCAAGAGAATAGTCATTAGAAGAAGAAAACTTCAATAAAAAATTGACCTATGACCAAACATGCAACGCTATGCATGGACAGACAGATTGTCTGAATGGTCAAGCATAAAGAGCGCAGGGTGGATGCCTTGGCACTAAGAGCCGATGAAAGACGTGATAAGCTGCGAAAAGCTTCGGGGAGGAGCAAATATCCAATAATCCGGAGATATCTGAATGGGGAAACCCACCTGAGCAAACCTCAGGTATCCATACGCCAACACATAACGTATGGAGGGGAACCCGGGGAACTGAAACATCTAAGTACCCGGAGGAAAAGAAAGAAACATCGATTTCCAAAGTAGCGGCGAGCGAAATGGAAAGAGGCCAAACCAGGATGCGTGCATTCTGGGGTTCGGACCGCATAATTGATTCAGCGAGTTTAATGGAACGGTTTTGGGAAAGCCGGCCAGAGAGGGTGAAAGCCCCGTACATGAAAGATGAGCTGACAAGGCGGTATCCAGAGTACCACGAGACACGTGGAACCTTGTGGGAACGAGCGGGGACCACCCCGTAAGCCTAAATACTCCTTAGTGACCGATAGCGCATAGTACTGTGAAGGAAAGGTGAAAAGGACCCCGGGAGGGGAGTGAAAGAGAACCTGAAACCCTGTGTTTACAAGCTGTGGAAGACCCTTAAGAGGTCAACCGCGTACTTTTTGTAGAACGGTCCGGCGAGTTGCCGGGTCTGGCGAGGTTAAGGACATAAAGTCCGGAGCCGAAGGGAAACCAAGTCTTAATAGGGCCAGAGTCAGACCAGGCAGACCCGAAACCGGGTGATCTACCCATGTCCAGGCTGAAGCCGCCGTAAAAGGCGATGGAGGGCCGAACGCACATCCGTTGAAAAGGGTGGCGATGAGGTGTGGGTAGGGGAGAAATTCCAATCGAACCCGGAGATAGCTGGTTCTCCTCGAAATAGCTTTAGGGCTAGCCTCGGTTTAGTCTCATGGAGGTAGAGCACTGAATTTCCTAGGGGGCGTCAAAGCTTACCGAAGAATATCAAACTCCGAATGCCATAGAGATGATGACCGGGAGTCAGACTGCACGAGATAAGTTGGGTAGTCGAAAGGGAAAGAGCCCAGACCTGCAGCTAAGGTCCCAAAGTGCGTGTTAAGTGGAAAAGGATGTGGGATTTCAAAGACAACCAGGATGTTGGCTCAGAAGCAGCCATACATTAAAAGAGTGCGTAATAGCTCACTGGTCGAGAGGTCCTGCGCCGAAAATGTCCGGGGCTAAAACACGCCACCGAAGCTCAGGAATTGATGAATGTCAATTGGTAGAGGAGCATTGTTAACGAGATGAAGCAGTACCGGAAGGAGCTGTGGATTGTTAAGAAGAGAGAATGCCGGAATGAGTAGCGAGAGGAAGGTGGGAATCCTTCCGGCCGAATATCTAAGGTTTCCAGGGTAAAGCTGATCTGCCCTGGGTAAGTCGGGACCTAAGGCGAGGTCGAAAGACGTAGTCGATGGACAACAGGTTGAGATTCCTGTACTGCCGTATAACAGAACTGTGGGGACACGTGTGGAGAGCGGGAGCCGGAAATGGAAAAGCCGGTGCAAGCGAAGAAGGAGCAAGGGAGGCAAATCCCTCTTGCAATCCAAAGGCGTGATGCGTACCGAATTAGAGTAGGGAAGTCCGTGAGCCATGCGTCAAGAAAAGCCGCTATTGTTTATATGGTACCCGTACCGTAAACCGACACAGGTAGATGAGGAGAGAATCCTAAGGCCGACGGAAGAAGCATTGTTAAGGAACTCGGCAAAATGACCCCGTAACTTCGGGAGAAGGGGTGCCAGTGCGAACTGGCCGCAGAGAATAGGCTCAAGCAACTGTTTAGCAAAAACACAGGTCTATGCGAAACCGAAAGGTGAGGTATATGGGCTGACGCCTGCCCGGTGCTGGAAGGTTAAGGGGAGAGGTTAGCGAAAGCGAAGCTTTGAACTTAAGCCCCAGTAAACGGCGGCCGTAACTATAACGGTCCTAAGGTAGCGAAATTCCTTGTCGGGTAAGTTCCGACCCGCACGAAAGGCGTAATGATTTGAGC
>CAJTDE010000086.1 GCA_910574835.1 Clostridia bacterium
GTGGAATTCAGTCCCGCACACTGCCTTCCAGCGGTCCGTTTCACATGCACAGAAATCAAGTATTTTTCGATAAGTTGGCTTAATTATAGCAGAAAACAGGAACTTTGGGTTTAAAATTTCCTGCAAAATCAGCAAAATATAACATGTGATGGAATTTAGTTCTGCACTGGAATTTAAAATTTCAAGTCAGCTAAATATACATATTTTTTCGAAAAAAACTGTGATAAATATACATAAAAGATGTCGCAGAGGTTTATACTCTGCGACATCTATGTTTGTGCCTTTTATTTGTAACATTATACTCGCTTTTGGCCTGTTTCGCAATAGATGCGGAGTTATTTCCGCAAATTTTTGCGACTAAATATTACTTTAATGTCAAACTTTACCTTTATTTCCAGTAAACTAGTATAGCGTTCGATAAATAACCGGACCAATTACGCAGAATGTTTTTTCGAGTGTGTAAGTCAAAAAACGCAGGCGTAGTGGTGCTACGACGAGGCTTTTTGACTTGTGCAATCGGGAAAGCAGGCAAGTAATTGGTCCGGTTATTTTCGAGACGCTATACTAGGAAACATAAAAAATGGAGGTACTGCATTATGGCAAACAGAGAAAATGTTTTCCTGCGAAAAGACGGCCGCTTTGAAGCCCGTTACAGGAAGGGACGAGACAACAATGGCAAACTAATCTACGGATATTGCTATGGCAAAACCTATGAGGAAGCGTGGGAAAAGGCCCGGTGGCTTCAGCTTCAGGAGCCTCCGGATACCTCTATGAGCTTAGAGGAAAGACGAGAATCTACATTTGCTCATTATTGCAATAGCTGGCTTATTTCCAACAGAAGACGATTAAAAGAATCCAGCAACGCAAAATATTTGGCAGATATCAAGAATCATATCCTTCCCTTTTTCGGGAAAAGATTTCTTTGGGAAATTACCTCAGAAGAAATGGACATGTTTATTCAACTGCTTTTATATGAAAAAAAACTGTCTCCAAAGACAGTACGTAATATTTTGGCTCTCTTTCACTCCATATATGTCTATGCCGGGAGGCGCAGCGGACGGAAACTTCCGGAGTTAGAGATCATTTATCCCAAGCAGCAAAAGAAGAGTATACGAATTTTGGATGAAGGGGAGGAACAGAGGCTGATGATGTTTCTTGCAAGAGAAATGGATCTGTGTAAATTTGGCGTCTATCTGGCTCTTCGCACAGGTATTCGGATTGGTGAGGTCTGCGCCCTTCGGTGGATGGATATCTCCCTGGAGACTCATACCATTTCTATCAGCCAGACGGCCCAGAGAATCCAAAGTCCGGACCCTGGGAACAAGTCAAAGACTCAGGTTGTGATAGGCGCGCCAAAAACTGAGAGTTCTTATAGAATCATTCCTTTGATGCCGGATCTGGCGGCCTTATATGCACGGTTTGCCTCAAGGGATGCTAGTGCCTTTGTGCTTACGGGTACCAGGCAGTGCATGGAGCCAAGAAAACTTCAGCGGCGCTTAAAAGATTATATGACTCAATGTCAGATTTCATCCGTTCATTTTCACACACTGCGCCATACCTTTGCGACACGCTGCATTGAGGCCGGATTTGATGTAAAGACTTTGAGCGAAATTCTGGGACATTCCAATATCAGTGTTACCTTGAATCAGTATGTACACCCTAATTTAGAACAGAAACGGGAAAATATGAGCCGTCTTAAGACTGTGATTCATGTTTGACATACACAGTCAAAGGAGCAGTCAGACGGGCAGTCAAAATTACATTTTTACATAGAATAGGCACTTTTGAAAGCATGTCGCAGAGTATAAACCTCTGCGTCGCATCTTCGGAAGTGCCTATATTCATATGCAGGAAAGGCAGGGAACCTTATGGTCAGCTACAGCCCCAACATCTTAACTCTTTGCTTGGACTTTTATGACGGAGAGCGGCAGAGTGGAAGATTATATCATCAGTACACGTCTGGCGCTATTACTTTTACATCGTTATTTGAGGCATTTGACCATATGGACCGCTTCTATGACGATCTTTTGCTTCCCCAGGCGGCTCTGAGGATACGAAGCTTCCGGGCAGATCGAAGAAAGATGGAGCAGGCCATAAAAAGAGAACGGATGCCAAAGCTGCCGGACTACACAAGAAAGGAAATGAAAATAATGGAAGAATTTAATAAGGTGACAGAGCAACGAGGCAAGGATTCTACATTTATCATTCATGTAAAGTACAGGCAGAATGCAAGCTGGCAGGGAGAAGTGACATGGGTAGACAAACAGAAAAAAGAATATTTCCGCAGTGCACTGGAGCTGGTACGGCTGATAGACAGTGCAGTGAGCGAAACAAATAAATAATAAAAATTTTCGGGGGGGGGTAATCGGGTATGAAGGAAAAAGCAGTTCTGCAATTTGACCTGCTTGGAACCTTCGCCTGCCGGGAGAATAAAGACGGTCAGGCAGCAGGCAGTGTCATTTCGGAGAAAGTGGGAAAAAAGGCCCTGTCATTTTTACAATATCTAATCGTAAACCACGGTAGAAATATATCCACAGAAGAATTATAGTAAACGACGTTAATTCTTTCCGTTTGACTCTAGGAAAAAGAGCATAAAGTAGCAAGCTTGTCATTGGGCTTCTTAAAAGTTGAAAACCAATTATCA
>CAJTDE010000087.1 GCA_910574835.1 Clostridia bacterium
GGTGGTATGAGATGGACCCGCGTCTGATTAGCTGGTTGGTGAGGTAACGGCCCACCAAGGCGACGATCAGTAGCCGGCCTGAGAGGGTGAACGGCCACATTGGGACTGAGACACGGCCCAAACTCCTACGGGAGGCAGCAGTGGGGAATATTGCACAATGGGGGAAACCCTGATGCAGCGACGCCGCGTGAAGGAAGAAGTATTTCGGTATGTAAACTTCTATCAGCAGGGAAGAAAATGACGGTACCTGACTAAGAAGCCCCGGCTAACTACGTGCCAGCAGCCGCGGTAATACGTAGGGGGCAAGCGTTATCCGGATTTACTGGGTGTAAAGGGAGCGTAGGCGGTNAGCAAGTCAGAAGTGAAAGCCCGGGGCTCAACTCCGGGACTGCTTTTGAAACTGTTGAACTAGATTGCAGGAGAGGTAAGTGGAATTCCTAGTGTAGCGGTGAAATGCGTAGATATTAGGAGGAACACCAGTGGCGAAGGCGGCTTACTGGACTGTAAATGACGCTGAGGCTCGAAAGCGTGGGGAGCAAACAGGATTAGATACCCTGGTAGTCCACGCCGTAAACGATGAATACTAGGTGTCAGGGAGCAAAGCTCTTTGGTGCCGCAGCAAACGCAATAAGTATTCCACCTGGGGAGTACGTTCGCAAGAATGAAACTCAAAGGAATTGACGGGGACCCGCACAAGCGGTGGAGCATGTGGTTTAATTCGAAGCAACGCGAAGAACCTTACCAAGTCTTGACATCCCTCTGACCGGCAGGTAATGCTGCCTTCCCTTCGGGGCAGGGGAGACAGGTGGTGCATGGTTGTCGTCAGCTCGTGTCGTGAGATGTTGGGTTAAGTCCCGCAACGAGCGCAACCCTTATCTTTAGTAGCCAGCGAGTAAAGTCGGGCACTCTAGAGAGACTGCCAGGGATAACCTGGAGGAAGGTGGGGATGACGTCAAATCATCATGCCCCTTATGATTTGGGCTACACACGTGCTACAATGGCGTAAACAAAGGGAAGCGAGCGTGTGAATGTAAGCAAATCTCAAAAATAACGTCTCAGTTCGGATTGTAGTCTGCAACTCGACTACATGAAGCTGGAATCGCTAGTAATCGCGAATCAGCATGTCGCGGTGAATACGTTCCCGGGTCTTGTACACACCGCCCGTCACACCATGGGAGTTGGTAACGCCCGAAGCCAGTGACCCAACCTTTAGAGGAGGGAGCTGTCGAAGGTGGGACCGATAACTGGGGTGAAGTCGTAACAAGGTAGCCGTATCGGAAGGTGCGGCTGGATCACCTCCTTTCTAGGGAGAACGAGTAGAGGGAAACGCAGGAATGTGTTAGGCACTGTTTAGTTATGAGGGTTCGGTTGGATAGCGGGGAGAGCTGCGGAAGCAGAAGCAGCAGGAACTGAGGGACAATTGAATCAAAGAAGATATCTGGTGGCGATACGTTTAGGGGAAACACCCGTACCCATCCCGAACACGAAGGTTAAGCCTTAAGCGGCCGATGGTACTATATTGGAGACGATATGGGAGAGCAGGTGGCTGCCAGATTATTAAAAAATGGGGGTGTAGCTCAGTTGGGAGAGCACCTGCCTTGCAAGCAGGGGGTCAAGAGTTCGAATCTCTCCATCTCCATTTACACGTAGGCAATGAGAAGTGCGGAATACGGGAAGCATGGCTGCGTCGTGCTCGCACGTAAGCAGACAGGATTTTCGGATTCCATAGGGCGAAGCCCGTGAGCGAGGAGCCGCAAAGCGGGTTCGAGCGCACTTCGAACTATCGTGTACCATGTACCTTGAAAACTATATACTGAAAATATCAAAATCAGATTCAATCGAAAGAAAGGATCTGAACAAGACATCCGAGGTGATTATCCTTAAGATAGAGATATCAAGAGAATAGTCATTAGAAGAAGAAAACTTCAATAAAAAATTGACCTATGACCAAACATGCAACGCTATGCATGGACAGACAGATTGTCTGAATGGTCAAGCATAAAGAGCGCAGGGTGGATGCCTTGGCACTAAGAGCCGATGAAAGACGTGATAAGCTGCGAAAAGCTTCGGGGAGGAGCAAATATCCAATAATCCGGAGATATCTGAATGGGGAAACCCACCTGAGCAAACCTCAGGTATCCATACGCCAACACATAACGTATGGAGGGGAACTCGGGGAACTGAAACATCTAAGTACCCGGAGGAAAAGAAAGAAACATCGATTTCCAAAGTAGCGGCGAGCGAAATGGAAAGAGGCCAAACCAGGATGCGTGCATCCTGGGGTTCGGACCGCATAATTGATTCAGCAAGTTTAATGGAATGGTTTTGGGAAAGCCGGCCAAAGAGGGTGAAAGCCCCGTACATGAAAGATGAGCTGACAAGGCGGTATCCAGAGTACCACGAGACACGTGGAACCTTGTGGGAACGCGCGGGGACCACCCCGTAAGCCTAAATACTCCTTAGTGACCGATAGCGCATAGTACTGTGAAGGAAAGGTGAAAAGGACCCCGGGAGGGGAGTGAAAGAGAAC
>CAJTDE010000088.1 GCA_910574835.1 Clostridia bacterium
AATCTTTGGTCAGAACAACTACTAGCTATTCTTCCCGTTCTTACTGTTTTTAGGTCGCTTATCTCTAAGCTGTTCTTGAATGATAATTGCTTTGATTCCTTATAAACCAAAACCTTTATCCATGATTCTCTTTCAGAATTTTCAAGGTTTTACACTGTTTAGTTATCAAGGTTCGCTTGCTACTGTCTCGTGCGACAGCTTCTATATACTATCACGTCATTTTTCAATTGTCAACACATTTTTTCAAATTTTTTCAAAAAAAATTTTTTTCTATTTTTTTCGCCAATTTTCCCCGCAAAACAGCCTTGTTTTCACAAAGGCTGCCTTACTTTTATCCATCAATTCTAATCTCCGGTTTCGCATCAATCCCCTCCAAACATTCCTCCACCAAGCTTTTATCTAACCTCTGAAATCCCGTATTTCGGTATTTCATATCAAGATAGCGATATTTATTCGCGGCATAGCAATAACCGGAAAAAATGCAGCCTGCAATACCCCGTATCATTTGCAAGCAGCCGATGCATAATATAAACAACGGAGAGATATGACATGTAAATATCACATCTCTCCGCTATCCTTCTTTCTTACAACGCTTTTGGCATTAGTCTACAAACACTGAATTATATCGATCAATACATTTACCCAAAGTCTCGGAAAAATGTCCAAGAGAACCCAACGGCGCACCGGAACCGCTCAAATCCGGAAGTGTTCCGCTCTCCGTCTGCTTGATCATCCACTCCAACGCCTGAATCAAGCTGTCCAGAAGTCCGTCAAAAGGACGGGAATTGGAAAGGGATTCTTTTACAAGCTGATCGTTGTCAGACGTAGCGGCGTCAAAATCCGCCACCACCTGCACCAGCTCATCATACAGAGCCTTGATTTCCGTCAGATCCAGATCGGTCAGATTTTCATCGTTCACGCCCTGATCATAAGCCGCATCCAAAACCTCCCGGCCAATGGAAATAGCTCTGCTGGCGTTATAGATGATCAGATTTCCTTCCTCCTTCATGCGTTCTTCTTCCTCCGCAATCCTGGAATCCCCCATCTCATCAATTGCATCCATAAAGTCAGATCCAAGCTCTATAAACGTATCCGCATTTGCATAGACAATTGCATGATACTCCTTCGCCTTCGCATACTGATTATCTGCATAGTCATAACTGCTGCTGATATCGGAGAAGGTCTCCATAAGCGCCCTCAAAGGCTCCGCCATATCCTTCACCAGCGTATCCATTTCTCCGTAATCCGGATCCATATCGGCAAGCTGCAGACAGTCGTCCAAAATGTCCGTATTCTTGCCATAGACGCGATAACCATAGGTAAGGCCCGTATCCGGCAGAAGCGAAAATTCCTCCGCGTAATCCACAACCTCATAATAATAATTGATGGAATCCACGATCTCCACAATATCATTGTTCAGCTCTACATAATAATTGTATTTAATCAGATCCATCTGCTCCGGGGAAATCTCTTCCTCTTCCGGCGCCGGCTCCTCAGCCTCCGGCTCCACACTCGTCTCTACCTTCGGCGCCTCCGGCTTTGTCTTGTCCGGCTTCTCTTCCGCCTTTTTCCCGCAAGCGGGTAGGAGAAGTGCAAAAACCATCAGCAGGGCAAGAAATTTTGTTAAAGCTCCTCTTTTCATAATCCAGATACCTCCTGCATAAGATAAAATAAGATGTAACTATTATAGCAAGTTTTTGCCGCTTTGTACATACTTCCGTCAGCTTCGGATGATCTAATGCTACCGGTCAGTTACTGTTCACACACCACAGTTCCGCGAGGTGTTTCCGCACATTTTGTGCGGAAATCCCGAGTTTTTCAGCGCAAAATCGCATCTTTTTGCGATTTCTGTGCATCGCGAAGCGTGTTGCCGATCACGGGGTGAACAGTAACACCCGTCTTTAGAAGTTAACACCATATTCTTTCGAAGCAAATCGTATGTCCTATCCTCTTTCAACACCTTGAAATAAGGCTTTTTTTATTTCCCAATACTCTTGCAAATTTATTTTTTCTTT
>CAJTDE010000089.1 GCA_910574835.1 Clostridia bacterium
TGCAAAAACTCCTTTTCTGTATGGTTTGGTTTCTGCGGGGCATCTGCAAGCAATGTGTCAGCAGGCTGTATGTATATACTATCTTTAAGTTAAGTAATCCCCCTGCAACTCATACCATAAACCGTTGCTTTCATCATAAATATATTTCTCCATAGTGTTGTCCTCCAAATAATATATTCGCACATATATCACAATTCTCCGATTGCCACACTCTGTTATATCGTGTTATGAGATTTTCTTGCCCTTAATTTTGCCCTTATAAGCAGTCAGGGAAAGAGTAAACTTGTGTGAAATCATATAAAGAGATAAGGCGAACACATTGCGACAAATCCTTTGTTTTCAAAGCATTTAGAGGATTTTATTGACAACCTATGAAGCGCAATAATCGCTCATAATTTTATGGTTTCCAATTTCCTGTTTGTCTGCCAGAATAACTGAGTCCAGAGCCAACAGACTTGTGAGAAATTACAGTTTGTTGGCTCTCTTTATGTAAAGAACTAAGCTGTTTCTCCGTAAACTTTTTTCTATTACTTGACCACATTTTGACTTTTGGTTTTTATAATGGTATTTAGATAATAGAATCCGAATCTAAAACAAGTAGTCCAGCTAAGAAATGTCAAGTGTTTTGAAAAAATAAATTTTGCTGGACAGTAAAGCCGCAAAGGCGCACGAGAGGAACTTTTATGAGAGTCCTTTCGAATAAAAGTTTTTCTCATTACCGGTGTGTCGAAGCGGCTTTACCCTTTAGTGCTGTCGCGCAGCGACTTAGAATAGGAGGATAGACGATGCAAAAGCGATTCTTATCATTAGCTATGATTCTTGTTTTGCCCTTTTGTGTGGCGGCCTGCGGAAATTATACTTTATCGGACAGCGAAAGCTGTCCGACCGCCCGTAAGGGCATGAATTCAGGGGTACCCGAAGGGTATAACATTGCGGACGAGAATGCCCCGCCGCAAACTGTAGAAGAAGACCCATTCGCCGGGGCGCAGGAGGACGGAGATTTAGGGTTTCTCAGTCATGGGGAAGCGGATCCTGCCAGAGCCGATGACCAGAGTGTTTTGCCTTATGAGTATCATGGCGGAGAATTTGTCCTGGACTATCAGTTTGTGTCAGAAGGAAAATTGGACAGCATTGGCTTCCTGCTTTTTTTGGACGGAAAGCCGCAAGCCTACAAGGTGAACGACACAGGAGCGGAATATGAGTATCTCCACTGCTTCCGGACATCAGAAAAGCACGAAGAGAAATTTTCCTTTGTGTTCACACCGGACACAGGGAAAAAAGGCGATACCCTGAATATGACGGTCGTGAGCGTTACCAGGCCCGATTTCCAGCCTGATATGAAAGAAACCTCAAGCTATGGCTGGTATCATCAGAGTTTCGAAAGAGTGCTGAAACTGCATTTTAATGAGGATGCTCCGGAAAATGACAGCATCAATGGAGAAAGTATAACTGCTTTTCGTGATGTCAGCATTTCAGAGGAAAAAGTCACTTCCTCTTTTATTGAGAATGAGCTTGTGAGAGCAGGATGGAATGGCGTTTCGATGGATACCCTGGATAACAGTGTCTATTGGACGCTTGTCTATGACGGCGAGGTGGTGTATGACAATATCAACCTTACCGGGAAAGATACGCTTACCGTGCGCTACACCCTTTGTGGAACGCCAGGCGCAAGATATGGCATATCATTTTTCTTAAACCATAAGCCCATATCTTTTGAGGGAGCGGTTTCCCGTGATGTCACATTAAGCAAAGGAAATGTGTGGATTATTGAAGCAACCATAGATACCGCTAAGCTGGATGGTTTCAATACTTTTTATGCGACAGCCGTCGCAGCGGACGGAAATTCAGTTACAAGTAAAACCAGTTCAATTTTATTATACAAGCATTCCTATAGAGAATGAAATTTGAACTTTGACAAAATAAAATCTCCCCGTATGATGTATATGAGTTTGACGACTTAATACATCAGAAGACAAAGGAGA
>CAJTDE010000090.1 GCA_910574835.1 Clostridia bacterium
CGGGTGTTTGACACATCAGTAATCAAAAAAGTACCTTTAAGCCTTGTAATAGGCTTATTTTTTTGTCAACTTTTTTGTTTTACTATCTAGCAATATTTAGTGATTTGTGGTATACTGATAACAGAGGTGATTATCATGCGGGTGACAACATCTAAATCCAAAAATTCGGAATCCTTTTATATTACCCAGTCGTATACAAATGCGCAGGGAAAAAGCACTTCAAAAACTATACGCAAGCTTGGCACTCTGGCTGAATTGTCAAAGCGTCTCCATACTGACAGGGACGGGGTCTTGGCCTGGGCTAATGAACAGGCCCGCCTTGAAACGGCGAGATACAAAAGCGAAAAGGAAGATGCTCTTGTCATGGTTCCTTTTCATTCCAATAAACTCATGGACTATCATAAGCAGAAACTTTACACCGGCGGCTATCTTTTCCTCCAGTCCGTTTACTATGGCCTCAAGATGGATTCCATATGCCGGAAGATCAAAAGCCGCTATAAGTTCGAGTATGATCTAAATGCAATCCTGTCAGATCTGATCTATACCAGGGTGCTGGTGCCTTCCAGCAAAAGTTCTTCTTTGCGCACTGCAGAACAATTCCTTGAGCCGCCAACTTACAGGCTGCATGATGTATACCGTGCACTTTCGGTCCTTGCCAGGGAAATGGATTTTATCCAGGCGGAAGTTTACAAAAACAGCTTTTTCCTGGGCAGTAGAAATGATCGGATTCTTTATTACGATTGTACGAACTACTATTTTGAGATTGAACAGGAGGACGGAGATAAAAAATATGGCAAGAGTAAAGAACACCGGCCTAACCCGATTATTCAGATGGGGCTTTTTACGGACGGTGATGGACTACCGTTAGCTTTTTCCCTTTTTCCAGGGAACCAAAATGAGCAAAAGTCACTAAAGCCCCTGGAGACCAAGATCCTTCAGCAGTTCGGATGTGAAAAGTTTATTTATTGCAGTGATGCGGGCCTTGCGTCCGAAGACAACCGGGCATTCAACCACATGGGGCAGCGCTCATTTATTGTAACCCAATCGATTAAAAAACTCCCTGCCGAGGATCGGACATGGGCACTGAGCAGGAGCGGTTTCAAGCGTCTGTCAGATGATGCNTCTGTGGATATCACGAAACTGTCAGAAGATGATAAAGACCAACTCTATTACAAAGATGAACCGTTTACAACAAAAAAACTACACCAACGGCTGATCATCACATATTCCCCAAAGTATGCTGCCTATCAGAAGGCGGTCCGTGCGGAGCAGATCGCCAGGGCAGAAAAGATGGTTGCCAATGGCACTTTGAAAAAGCAACGCAAAAACCCGAATGACCCTGCAAGATTTGTAAATAAAATCGCTGCGACTGAAGAAGGCGAGAAAGCGAAAATCCACTACTATCTCGATCTGGATAAGATTGCCGAAGAAGAAATGTATGACGGGCTTTACGCCGTCTGTACAGACCTTCTGGATGATGATGTTGCAGATATATTAAAGGTCAGCGAGGGAAGATGGCAGATTGAGGATTGTTTCAGGACTATGAAAACAGATTTTGAAGCAAGGCCGGTCTATCTGACCCGTGAAGACCGTATCAAAGCGCATTTTCTCACATGTTTTCTATCTCTGCTTCATTTTCGGTTATTAAAGCGTTCTCTGAAGGACGCTTATACCACGGAACAGTTACTTCAAACCTTAAGAAACATAAAATTTGCAGATGTAGAAGAACAGGGATTTATGCCTGTATATGAGCGCCAGAAGATAACGGATGACCTTCATGAGACATGTGGATTCCGGACGGACTATCAGTTTATAACAAAACGGAAAATGAAAGGAATTCAGAAAAAAGTAAGCGAAGATAAAACATTACTATATTTCATGCATACAGCATAAAGTGCCACCGTCCCAGTATTTATAAGGGATTGTGGCACTTACTTGATTCTTAAAGTGTCAAAAACGAGA
>CAJTDE010000091.1 GCA_910574835.1 Clostridia bacterium
GGAGCTTCCTGTATAATTCAAATATAAGGAATTCCAAGAAGGGTGGTTGATAAAAAGATACCTCAGAGTAAAATAAGATTACTGACTTTTGGACGGTTAGTAAAAATCTTATTGAACAGAGAGGTATCCCAAGATGAATTGTAACACACAAAACGCAAAAATTGCATCCATAACAGAAAAAACTTTGATTGTCGGAATCGACGTGGGAAGCGAGACCCATTATGCAAGAGCATTTGACTGGCGCAACTACGAGTACACTAAAAAACCGCTGGAGTTCAGCAACACCGAAACCGGTTTCCAGACATTCAAGGCATGGGTGGAGGAGCTTGCAGAGAGGCACGGTAAAACTGCTGTAATCCCCGGCATGGAGCCCACAGGCCATTACTGGTTCGCATTGGGAAAATTCCTGCAGGACAACGGCATGAAGCCGGTGCATGTAAATCCCCATCATGTGAAGAAGTCGAAGGAACTGGATGACAACAATCCCAACAAGAACGACCGGAAGGATCCCAAGACGATCGCCGCGCTTGTCAACGAGGGGAGATTCTCTTACCCTTATATGCCAGTCGGTATTTATGCGGAGATCAGGAGCTTGTCGAACCTGCGCTTTCAGACACAGGAGGAGCTTACGAGGATCAAGAACCGGCTGGCGAGGTGGTTTTCCATCTACTTTCCCGAATATAAAGACGTTTACGGGGACTTAAAGGCAGTAAGCGGAAGGATGGTACTGAAGGTTGCACCGCTGCCGGAAGACATCCTAAAGCTGGGGGCGGAAGGTGTGAACCAGATCTGGAGGGACAGGAAGCTGAGGGGTGCCGGGATGAAGAGGGCAAAGGCCCTTTTATCGGCTGCGGAGCACAGCGTAGGGAGTAAGGAAGCGCCGGAAGCGGCGCGGATGGAGCTGGAAAATCTGCTGAGTGACATGGATGTACGTGCGTCAAGAATGGAGGAACTGCTCCGGAGGATAGAAGAAAAGCTGAAGGAGATCCCATATATAGATAACCTGCTGGCGATCAAGGGGATTGGGATGGTAACAGTCAGCGGCTTTATAGCAGAGGTGGGGGACATAGGACGTTTTGACAACCCCAAACAGCTGCAGAAGCTGGCGGGATATGCCGTCGTGGCAAATGATTCGGGCAAGCATAACGGAGAAAGCCGTATCAGTTACCGGGGGCGGAAACGCCTGAGGTATGTGCTGTACGAGGCCGCTATATCGCTGGTGGGAAAGAACGCAGAGTTTCGGGAGATACACGAGTATTACCGGACGCGGAAGGAGAACCCGCTCAAAAAGATGCAGTCGGTGGTGGCGGTAGCCTGTAAGGCGCTGAGGATATTTTACGCGGTCCTTACCAAAGGCATCCAGTATGACCCTGAGAGGCTGCTGGGCGACATCAGGAGGCCACAGGTACAGACGGCATAACAGCTGGAATCGAAACAGGCAATACCCTGTCAGGGTTGGACTGAGCCTCCGGGAGACGGAGCCGGGAGCTGAATCCAGCCATGACAGAAAAGGCTGGAAGGTATGTGGAACAGTCTGGGGAAACGTCCGCCGCAAGGTGCCAGTCAGGGAAACATACAGGTCAGTAAGACTTATATAAAGAATGAGCCGGTAGCCGGCAGGAATATTTTCCATAGGGCATGACCCTGGTTAGGAGCTGAGCTGGCACCCTGGTTATGGACAGGCGGAACGAAGGAAGTTAGGACCCGCAAGATGGTGATCCTGGTAGACACGGGAGGTTCGCTGCCGTAGAAGGAAGGGTATACACAAGGCCATGTAGAGCGAAAAGATAGACGTTCTACTTCGTGTACCCTACATCCTCTATTTTCGTACCAGATACAGAGAAATGTCCATTTCCTTGGCTCATTTATCTGAGAGTAACAATAAAAATTCCTTGAATTTTTAAGGAAAATCACTTGACAATATAGGGAGG
>CAJTDE010000092.1 GCA_910574835.1 Clostridia bacterium
CTTAGAGTATAATTATCATTGGCAAAAATAAAGGGAAGAGATCGAAACCTCTTCCCAATCATACAGATTTCGCTTATGATTGAGTTTGCGAATAAACAAAGATAAGGGACTGTATGATGAATTCTATGATAATGGAAAACGGTGTAACATTCAAGACATTAGAGAAAAATATTTTTTCATGGGTATGTGAAATCGGCCGGCAGTTCACAACCGAGTTCCTGGAACGGTATGACCGGATGCTGATGGAGGAACGGGATAAGAAAAAGTACCGCCACAAGGGTTACCGCCAAACCACAATCAAGACCGTGTATGGGGAAGTGACTTACCGGAGGGCGGTCTGTGAAGTGACACAAGAAGATGGCTCCCGGCATTTTGTATACCTGCTGGACGAAACCCTGCAGCTTGACCACGTCGGCCTGATTTCCACAAACATGGCTCAACTGCTGGTAAAAGGGGTCACCGAACTATCTTACCGGGAGTGTGCGGCAAAAGTCAGCGAAATGACGGGGCAGACAATCAGTGCAATGGGCGTATGGAACGTAATACAGTCACTGGGAGAAAAAGTGTGTGAAGAAGAGGCACAACTGGTGGAAGAACATAAAAAGGGTCATATACGGGGAAAAAAGGAAGTCCCGGTGCTGTTTGAAGAGGCGGACGGGGTTTATGTGAGACTGCAGGGAAAAGACAGAAAAAGCAGCCGTCAGGACAAGGCAGAGATAAAAGTGGGGATTGCCTATGACGGCTGGAAGAGGGCCGGGAAAGAGAGGTATATCCTTTCCGACAAGGTGGTGGTGGCGGGTTTTGCCAGGGCGAAAGAATTTCACGAATACCGGGAGGCGGCGATAGCCGAAACATATAACCTGGAAGAAGTATGCGAACGGATACTGAATGCAGACGGGGCATCGTGGATAAAAAAAGTAAAAGATAAAAGCACGTGTTTCCAGTTGGATCCATTCCATCGCAACAAAGCGGTCCGGGAGAGGGTCCACAACCTGAAAGCGGTGAAAGACATCATGGAGCTGCTGGATGGAGAAAAGATTGAAGAGTTGTTTGAATACCTTGAACTATATCGAAACAGTCTGAGCGAAGACGGGGAGATTGAAGATGTGGAGGAACTGATTCGGTATTACAGGAACAATAAAGAGGGACTGCTGCCCTACCAGTCGCAGGGCCTCGAACTGCCGAAGCATCCGGAGGGACTGGAATACCGAAACATGGGAACGATGGAGAACCATGTATGGAGCGTAATCGCCAGGCGGATGAAGCACAACCATACAAGCTGGAGCAGGCGGGGAGGGAACCATTTGGCGAAGATTCTGGCGAAGAAGTGCAGCGGAAAACTGTATGAGGTCACGGAGAAACGGAAGCGACCCGCATTTGAAGAGGAAAAGGTGGAGGAAATCTATGGCGAGATATTGATGTCGGCAAAAACGCCAAAGAGAGATGGGAAGGGGTATGCATATCCGGTGCTGGGTCGTTTGGTGGGATTGGAAGGAAAGGTACGGGGGGACAGAAGAAAACTGCTTGCAATGGCCGGGTGCTAGGACGTGAAGTATGGCTTGAGATACAGCCTGTGTGCAGCATCAAAAATCTGTATGAAAAAAGTTGCCAATGATTACTTGACAGTAACAAGAGAAACGAAAATCCCGTGGAAGGATTGGAAAAAATAAGCAGGGTGTGATATACTGAACAATAGTGAAAAATGACAGGGAGGAAGATGAAGAATGTCCGAAATGCATACATTGGAAAATGAATGGTTAAAGGTAAGTGTCAATGACTGGGGCGCGGAGCTTTGCAGCATTTATGATAAAAAAGCGGAGCGGGAGGTCGGGTGTTTGACAGTTGAATATTAAAAAATGTACTCATAGGCCGCATAAAGCCTATATTTTTTTGTCAAATTTCATTTTTCCTATTCCACGTTACTCCACA
>CAJTDE010000093.1 GCA_910574835.1 Clostridia bacterium
AATAATCTCCGCTTTACATGAGTTAAAGACAGTGTTTCGGGGAAGTGCCATAATCGGCACATTCCCCATGCCTATTTAATCAATTTTTCCTACAAAACGATAGTAAATCTCAATGTCCCTCACTGTCCTACCGTTCCCGTCTTTCCATGACTGGTGGACTACGATTTTCTCAATCAGTTCATTCAAGAGCGGGGCGGTAAGCTCGTCAATGGCACTGTATTTCTGGATTAAGTCAATCCAGCGTTTTGCATCGTCCGTTTCCTCTTTCGTTTCTTCAAGCCTTGCAGAGATGGTCTTGACCGTTTCATCAAGCTGTTGCTGCTCCGTGCGGTATTTGACGGAGAGCATGGAATAATTTTCTTCGTCAAGAAGCCCTTTTACCCTGTCCTCGTACATCTTCGCAAAAAGGCTGTTCAGCTCCTGCCTGCGTTTCTGTGCCTTTTTCAGCTCTTTTTCGGCACGGGCATTCTCGGACTGCCGCTGTTTCTCGCTGCCTTGCAGCAGCCGTTCCAGAATGGCGTCCTCATTCTCTTTTACCGCCATCAGCCAGTATTGTAACCTTCCGAGAACAAACGCATACAAAATCTTGTAAGGCGTGTAATGGAGCGTGCAGAAGTTCCTGCCATACGCCGCATACTGGGTACAGCGGTAAAAACGCCCCTTGTCCTTTGTGTTTGCCGAGCCGAGCGTCCATCCGCATTCCCCGCACCTTATAAGCCCTGCGAATATCTGCGGCTCATCGTCTTTACGGCTCCGTCGCCTTGAATTTACATGCGTCTGCACCAAATCCCACAAATCCTGCGTGACAATCGGCTCATGCGTATTTTCCACCACGAACCACTCATCCTCGCTATGCTTGATATTCTTTTTGGATTTATAGGACATCTTTGTCAGCTTGTAATGGACGGTATGCCCAAGGTATATCTGGTTGGCGAGGATATTGCTGACGGTCTGTATGCACCAGCGGTATTTTACTTCTTCAGGCTTCCCCTCAAACATGGACGCCTTATACCCGTTCCGTTTATAAAGCCACCATGTTGGGACTGGCACTTTATCTTTGGCGAGGGCGTGGCAGATTTTCTTTGCCCCATACCCATGTGCCGCAAGCTCAAAAATACGCTCCACAATCCACTTCGTTTCCTCATCAATAATGAGCCTGTTCTTTTCCGTCGGATGCAGCTTATACCCTAAAGGCGTGACTGGGGCGATGTATTCCCCATTTTTAAACTTGGCTTTCATCGCATTTTTTACCTTGCGGCTCGTTTCCTTTGCCTGCCATTCGTTGACGATATTCTTGAATGGGGCGATGTCGTTGTCCTCCCTTATCGTGTCAACGCCGTCATGGATTGCGATGTACCTTACGCCCTTGCTCGGAAAATAAAGCTCCGTGTACTGCCCCGTGAGGATATAGTTCCTGCCAAGCCTTGACAAATCCTTTGTGACAACGCAGTTGATTTTCCCGTCCTCTATGTCCTCAATCATGCGTTTGAAGCTTGGTCTTTCAAAATTTGTACCCGAAAATCCATCGTCCACATACTCGTTAACGACTAAAAATCCCTGTTCATTTGCGTAATCCCTGAGTATTTGTTTCTGCGTGGAAATGCTTGCGCTTTCCCCTTCCAGCTCGTCATCACGGCTTAAACGCATATATAACGCTGTATTGTATTGCTGCTGTTTCACTTGTTTTAACCTCCTGTCTTTGGAAACAGCCCGCCACAATACACTGCTTGCATGAATCTATTATAGCATGGGGCAGGCCGTTTTTCCATCATTGCAACAATATTCTTCTTATGGTTTTTTCATCTCGTACCGCATGACATTCTCCGCAAGCGTTTCCACGGTCTGTTTTTT
>CAJTDE010000094.1 GCA_910574835.1 Clostridia bacterium
GTAACTGTTCAGGACACCCATTATCCAAAGATGAAATCTGGATTTCCTGAAATTGCATTTTTGATTGCTTCATAAGCATTGTAACCCTGTTTGTGTGCGGTACCGATATAAGACATGATTTTCAAGTAATCTCTTGCACCTTCTTCGGTACGGAAACAGCCTGATACTTTCGTTTTGACCTTTATCATGCGAATGTCACGCTCCGCCTGATTGTTATCAAATGGAACATTGAAGTTCCTGATAAAAAGGCAGACGGATGCCTTGTAGTTATCAAGGCGCTCTATCAGCGCAAGGATCTTTCCTTTTTTCTTCCGGCCACGTTTTTTCTCCGTGACAACTGGAAGCGGATTTTCTTCCCTGCCCTGTTTGATAAGTTCGTTGTATCGCTTATCAAACTTATGATAGTGATAATAGCTCAGAGACTCTTTNGTCTCGACCGCCTTATCTTTGAGCTTCTTCATCTCTAACAGAAGATCTATAAATGCAGCTGCCCATTTCTGTTTTGGATGATTCTCTGCAATGCCTGTCAATTCCCGTAATAAATGGGCGCAGCAAACAGCATGCCGGCAATCCTTGTAATTCCAATAGGACGCCCAGCAGTCATGCATGGCAATACCATGAAATGATGGCAGTACACCACATTGCTCCATACCAACATGCCCCCGTTTGGGGCTGATATCAAGATATGTGAATTCACAGTTTGATGCATCATGAACCCACCAGAGTTTTTTATCAACACGGGTTCCGGTTTCATCGAAATGTCCAAGACCCGATTCGGTAACCTTTTGTTTGATTCTGTTTACCGTTTCAGATACGGCATCAGCACAGCGTCTTACCATGCTGCTTATGGTACCGGTGGCGATCGGGATATTGAACACACCGGAGAGAATTTCATGCGTTCTTTTCACACTNACAGCTCCGACCGTATTTAAAGCCACAGATAATGCCTGCAGATTCTCGCCATACTGCACAGTCGCTTTCACATTCGTAGGAAACGACCCTTTTCTGGTATCTCCGTGAAGCATACAGATTGGAATCTCAAGCTGTTGATGCTCTGTTACATTAACCGTAACGACAGCATCAATGATATGGCGTCTTTCTGCAATACAGGCAGTTCTCTTGCACATTTTGTAATGAGGACAGCCTTCACAGGCAGAGGGCATGTGTTTCACAATCTCATCAGGATCTGAAATGACAGCCAGATGTGTTCCCTGATGACCGTCCTGCCCGCCGACCTTCTTCCCGGCAGATTTGCGTAAACTCTTTGGTGCGGGTTTCTTAAAACCGTCACTTGAAGGAGGCTTGGAACTGTTTTTAGAGTTCTTATTGAGTTGCTCTTTTAATTCCTGAATGGTCTGATTGAGATTGGCAACAAGAGCTGTCTGTGCATCAAACGATTGCTGCAGCGAATTTAGGGCTATGGTTAATGAATCAACCTGCATAAGCAGCTGTTCAATCATCTCGTCCTTTGTCAAAGAGACCACCTTCTTTCGCTAGAATCTGATAACACTATTTTAGCGCAAAGTCAGTAAAAAAGCGAATTGTTCGGAATTGCTCATTGGTCAAAATGACTGTGGATAAAGCTGTTATTTCAAGGTACAGGTGTTACTAAATCTAATCAAAAACCGATAAAAATCGGATTTGAAATGCAAAAATGATGAATTAAAATCGGTAATCCACAAAGATGGAAATAACTGATTAAGCACCGGTTGGTTATCCACCAACAAGAGACAAGTTGAGTGAAAACAAATTTTTTATTTTCTCTGTTTTTCACAAAAAGTCACATGGACTCTATCAGGGGTTCTGAATAGTTAC
>CAJTDE010000095.1 GCA_910574835.1 Clostridia bacterium
GTATAGATTCCGGTCAGCACCTTCATCAGTGTGGACTTTCCCGCTCCGTTCTCTCCCATCAGCGCGTGTACTTCGCCCCTGCGGACCTCCAAGTCCACATGGTCCAGAGCATGTACGCCGGGAAACGACTTATCTATACCCTTCATGGTTAATATTACTTCACCCATTTACTCACCTCCCCATTCTTTCCGAGATTAATTGCGCCTGCGTCTGCTTCGATTATCCGCATACACCGCCGCCAGTACAATAATACCTGTAATAATATACTGAATCGGCTTCTGTGCTCCCATAGCCAAAATTCCTTCCTGAAGAAGCGCAATAATCATAACCCCAATGATGGTTCCGCTGATAGAGGCAAGACCGCCTGCCATAGAAGTTCCGCCCATTACGCAGCCTGCAATCGCCTCATTGTTATAAGTATCTCCCAGGCCCGGCTGAACGGTAGAATATGCTCCTACAAAGAAAATCGCAGCAACTCCCGCCAAAAGGCCGCAGATAACATAGGCAAGTGTCTCCCACTTTTTTGTATTTACGCCGGACAGGCGAACTGCCTCCCGGTTGCTTCCGATACAGAGAATGTACCGCCCGATCTGTGTCTTGTTCAAAATCATTGCACAAATAACGGCTCCTATTAAGAGGATAATAAGACCTGTAGGAATCTGCGCTCCGCCTATCTTCATCTTTACCAGATTGCGATACCATCCGTTTGCATCTTCTAACTGAGGCCAGCTTACGGACTGGGTTTTTGTAAATACGGAACCCACGCCTTTTGAAATCATCATACTGGCCATAGAAGTAATAAAGGACGGAAGTCCTCCGTAGGATACTAATAAACCGTTAATAACTCCAAAAATCGTTCCAACCAAAATACTAACCAGGATACAGAGCACCAGAGGCCATCCGTTCTTTGTCAAAAGCTGTCCGGAAATCAATGCCGCACAGAACATCACAGGCCCGATGGAAAAGTCGATTCCGCCTGTCGCGATTACAAAGGTAACGCCCAAAGACAAAAATCCCAAAAAGCAGGCGTAATTCAAAGCGCTCAGTATTCTCGAATAGCTTAAAAATGTGGGGCTTAATATAGCAAACAACAGGTACATCAATACCAATATTCCGCCAAGTATTACTCTGTTAAGTCCAACCTTTTTGACAAATGAGTTATTTCTAATCTTCTCCACTTTACTCCCTCCTAATTTCTAAGCGTTGCAGCGTGCATAATACGCTCCTGCGTAGCTTCCTCTATCCCCAGCTCTCCGGTCTTCTTTCCCTCGCACATCACTACGATTCGATCACTCATTCGTAAGATCTCCGTCATCTCCGACGATATCATAATGATAGACTTTCCTTGTGCTACCAACTGGTTCATCAGGTGATATATCTCACTCTTCGCTCCCACATCGATTCCCCGGGTCGGTTCGTCAAATATCAGAATGTCGCAGTTCCTTACCAGCCATTTTGCTATTACCACTTTCTGCTGGTTTCCTCCTGACAGATTCACTACCAGCTGATCTACTCCCGGTGTCTTGGTCTTTAATGCTTCCACATACTCCTGCGCCGTGTCATTCTCTTTCTTCTTATTTATGAAGATTCCCTTCATAAACTGCTCCAGCGACGCCATCGTGGAGTTCTCCGCCACACTCTTTGCCACTACGATTCCGTAACGCTTACGGTCCTCTGACAGATACCCGATTCCGCATCTTACCGCATCCTGCGGCGTCTTAATATC
>CAJTDE010000096.1 GCA_910574835.1 Clostridia bacterium
TTTGGTCTCTTTTTCTATTCACTTAACAGATGAAATGCAATAAACAGCTTAAATACGGTAACTATGTGGCTTTCGGCCACTTTCATGGCACAGCCGTGAATAATTCAGGTTTAATTATTATAATCTATCATTCTTTTATCTTTGCGGGCAATCCGCCACACAGCGAACTTCCCTGCCGTTACTGCTACCGGAAGTCCTCCTGGTGCCATAATCCACTGACTGGCAATATACAAGTTTTTTACCCCCTTTAAAAGTCCTTTCACACGAAAGGACTTTACATCTTTTCTTGTAATGAATCCCATATATGCTCCATGATATGCGTTACAATACCGTTCATAAGTAATCGGTGTCCAGCAGTCAAGAAATGCCATATGCCCTTGAAGATTGGGAAACTGTATTTGCAGCCGTTCTTCTATTGCCTTTGCTGCTTCCTTTTTCCGGCTCTCATATTCCTCCTTTGTCAGACTCTTCCAGTATAAATAGTCCTTATCAAATTGCGGGACATTTACTTGAATCACTATTTTCCCTGCTGGAGCAAATTCCGGTTCATATTCATAACTTTTCACCGAAATCCGCTCCACTTTCCTTCCTCCTGTTTCAAAAGGACTACAGTCAAAGAAAATAGTACCTTTTCTGTCATACGCTTCCCTGTCTGCCACGAATGCTGCCTGAACAGCACTAAAAAGAGGATATTCTTCATGATCAGCATAACAGGACTGCCATTTTGCATCCATATACTTTTTCCCAATTAACCTGCCAAACATCTCCATGGTATCCACTGATGAAATAATATAATCCGCTAATACCTTTTCTTTATCTGCTATTTCGATTCCTATTGCTTTTTTATTCTCTATAAGAATCCGTACAACAGGCGCATTGCAGTGCAAATTCCCGCCCAGCCGTAAAAAACGGTTCACCATACGGTTTACCATTGCCAGAGAACCGCCCATTGGGATCTCGCCATTGCCAGATGTAATACTGGCATAAGAAACGAGAAATGAACTTGCAACATATTCTTTTGGCAAATAATCTGTAAATAGTTGTTTTAAAGCAGGGTGTTTAAACCTCTTGGACAGTTCCTCCAAATCAATGGAGCCATATTCTTTCATCACCTTTGGCATATTCGCCATTGAAACGCCCATATGGATATAATCCATGATTCCCATAGCATCCATAGGTTTTTCGGCTGGTATTTCACATTCCGCCGCATATTTCACATGCTCTATAAATTTTTCTATTTCCATCGCATCTTCAGGGGACAACTTGAGCAACTCCGACTTCGTCCTTTCCAAATCCTTCCACAATGTTACTTGCGAGTTCCCTTTGATGCTTGTATAAAAACTGTCACAATCCGCAAATTCCGTATGTTCATCTAATGCTCCAACTGTTTCCCATACCTTACGGAGTGCTGTCCCCTTCTTCGTTCCAGTAAGCCAATGAATGCAATTGTCAATATGGCATCCTTTCCGGTTCCACCCCATACACTGTCCGCCGGCAACTGGATTTTTTTCATAAATATCCACGTCATAACCTGCAAGTTTTCCATAAATTCCTGCTGACAATCCAGCAATACCGCCACCTACAATTACAATTCTCTTTTTGTTTTCACTCATCGTTTCCCTCCCTATATTGTCAAGTGATTTTCCTTAAAAATTCAAGGAATTTTTATTGTTACTCTCAGATAAATGAGCCAAGGAAATGGACATTTCTCTGTATCTGG
>CAJTDE010000097.1 GCA_910574835.1 Clostridia bacterium
ACAGCTATCTGCAAAAAAACAAATTTGTGTTGAGGATAAAAAGAAGATGGATAGCTATTGCTTATTGCCTGCATTTCATTCATAGCATGGATGTTCACCATATAAAAAAACGGCGTGTGGTGGGCGGTATTGCTATGCCCTAAAAAACTTAACAGACACTCTCCAGACCTGTTTTTGAAGTTTGGAGGGTTTTTTATGTTCTTTTTTCGGGCGGTAATCTATCTGCTCATGCAACACAGAATTTATCCGTACATAGCATATCGGGGAATAGCAGGAAGCCAGTTAAAAAAATCCCTGCCCATGCAACGCTACTTCTTGCCATGCAACCAGAAGTATAATCTCCACTTAACAGAATATGTATCTCCTATAACCGTAGAGGTCACCGAGCCTTTGCGGTTTTTCTTTTGTCGTTTTTTATCGGAATGTGCCGCAGGGCTGTTTCTGCTGTTGGCTGCCGTTCGCCTCCTATCCAATCTGGTTTTTAGCATTTTCAAAAATTTCAGATTGGAGGAAAAAAGAATGGCATACAACAACGGACGGGAGAACAGGAAATGGCTTATCTGGAAAGAAGCCGAGGAAAAAATATTACGGGAGCATGGAGTTGATGAAACCACCACCCCGCAAATCCGCACAGACGACAGGGCAGACTTCAATTCCAACAGGCGGTTTTACCATTGGACAAGCGACTTTGGCGAATACCTTGAGGGAATGGCAGACAGGGAGCGGAATGCCGAGGTAAAGACCGTTGCTGATTTACTGGATGAGATTGAGGACGAAACTCTGTATCGGGCATTGCTTACGGTGGACAGGCGTACCCTGCAAATCATCCTGCTGAAAATGCAGGGCTATTCCACAAAGGAAATTGCACCGCTTGTTGGATTGACAACAGGGGCTATTTATGCACGATTAGACCATCTGCGGAAAAAGTTGCGGAAGATTTTATAACCAACTAATAAAGACAGCTTTTTGACGGGCTATTGGGTGGGGGATAAAATTCCCCCGCCAAATTATAAAATTGATGTATAAAATTCCTGTCCACAGGGAATACTAAAAAGTTTGCCCAAAATCTTGACATGGGTACAGCCGCTATGNTATTCTGAAATACCCGTGAGGGAATTGGAAGATTGAAAATGAAATAGCACATAGATGGAAGAACGGAATGTCAGCCAATGGACAAGGCTGACCGCTGCCGAATTTATGCTGCCCTTTTCGGCTGGTGTATGGCAGCATGGTTTTGAATTTCAAAGCCGTTACATAGCATTGCGAATCCGAGCAGGAGAAAACACTCCTGTCATTCGTGGTGCGGTGTGGCGGCTTTTTCATTTATCCAAAAGTCAAGAGAAATCAAATCCAGAACGGAGGTGCAGGGACATAGGATTTTCTTTTCGGAGGGTAAGACAGGCGTTAAGAATACCGCTGCACAGGAAAAATGCTCTGTGACATTGTCCACAGAGATAGCGAGCATCGGATTGTGTCAGCCACAATCCCAATCCATGCCGCTTGCAGGCATGGACTAACTCAGGGGACAGCCCCTGAATACCCCGAAGAAAGGAATTTAAGACTGGAGGATTAAGGAAAATGAGCAAAGAAAAATCAGAAAAGGGCGTGCGGAATGTCCCGATTACCGTCCGATTGAACGAGGGAGAACATGAAAAATTAAAGCAGTGCGCCGCCGCTTGCGGTCTGTCCGCTGCCG
>CAJTDE010000098.1 GCA_910574835.1 Clostridia bacterium
CTGCAAAAAAACAAATTTGTGTTGAGGATAAAAAGAAGATGGATAGCTATTGCTTATTGCCTGCATTTCATTCATAGCATGGATGTTCACCATATAAAAAAAAGGCGTGTGGTGGGCGGTATTGCTATGCCCTAAAAAACTTAACAGACACTCTCCAGACCTGTTTTTGAAGTTTGGAGGGTTTTTTATGTTCTTTTTTCGGGCGGTAATCTATCTGCTCATACAACACAGAATTTATCCGTACATAGCATATCGGGGAATAGCAGGAAGCCAGTTAAAAAAATCCCTGCCCATGCAACGCTACTTCTTGCCATGCAACCAGAAGTATAATCTCCACTTAACAGAATATGTATCTCCTATAACCGTAGAGGTCACCGAGCCTTTGCGGTTTTTCTTTTGTCGTTTTTTATCGGAATGTGCCGCAGGGCTGTTTCTGCTGTTGGCTGCCGTTCGCCTCCTATCCAATCTGGTTTTTAGCATTTTCAAAAATTTCAGATTGGAGGAAAAAAGAATGGCATACAACAACGGACGGGAGAACAGGAAATGGCTTATCTGGAAAGAAGCCGAGGAAAAAATATTACGGGAGCATGGAGTTGATGAAACCACCATTGAACAAATCCGCACAGACGACAGGGCAGACTTCAATTCCAACAGGCGGTTTTACCATTGGACAAGCGACTTTGGCGAATACCTTGAGGGAATGGCAGACAGGGAGCGGAATGCCGAGGTAAAGACCGTTGCTGATTTACTGGATGAGATTGAGGACGAAACTCTGTATCGGGCATTGCTTACGGTGGACAGGCGTACCCTGCAAATCATCCTGCTGAAAATGCAGGGCTATTCCACAAAGGAAATTGCACCGCTTGTTGGATTGACAACAGGGGCTATTTATGCACGATTAGACCATCTGCGGAAAAAGTTGCGGAAGATTTTATAACCAACTAATAAAGACAGCTTTTTGACGGGCTATTGGGTGGGGGATAAAATTCCCCCGCCAAATTATAAAATTGATGTATAAAATTCCTGTCCACAGGGAATACTAAAAAGTTTGCCCAAAATCTTGACATGGGTACAGCCGCTATGGTATTCTGAAATACCCGTGAGGGAATTGGAAGATTGAAAATGAAATAGCACATAGATGGAAGAACGGAATGTCAGCCAATGGACAAGGCTGACCGCCGCCGAATTTATGCTGCCCTTTTCGGCTGGTGTATGGCAGCATGGTTTTGAATTTCAAAGCCGTTACATAGCATTGCGAATCCGAGCAGGAGAAAACACTCCTGTCATTCGTGGTGCGGTGTGGCGGCTTTTTCATTTATCCAAAAGTCAAGAGAAATCAAATCCAGAACGGAGGTGCAGGGACATAGGATTTTCTTTTCGGAGGGTAAGACAGGCGTTAAGAATACCGCTGCACAGGAAAAATGCTCTGCGGCATTGTCCACAGAGATAGCGAGCATCGGATTGTGTCAGCCACAATCCCAATCCATGCCGCTTGCAGGCATGGACTAACTCAGGGGACAGCCCCTGAATACCCCGAAGAAAGGAATTTAAGACTGGAGGATTAAGGAAAATGAGCAGAGAAAAATCAGAAAAGGGCGTGCGGAATGTCCCGATTACCGTCCGATTGAACGAGGGAGAACATGAAAAATTAAAGCAGTGCGCCGCCGCTTGCGGTCTGTCCGC
>CAJTDE010000099.1 GCA_910574835.1 Clostridia bacterium
AGCAAGTAATATAAGCTTGCGATACCCGCCTTTCAGGCGAGCAGTAACAGAGCCCTTGGGGGCGTTTTTCAAACCCCCACTTGAAGTGGGGGTTGGTGATTAGTCAAAAAGTTCCTTGATAATGAGGGCGCCAATAATAACATTTACAGGCGTGTTGGGTCTGGAGGCTTTATCGCTGTAGAGGACGGAAAACCGTTCCTCGTCTATGGCAGGGAAAATCTCATCCGCAAAAATCTTCGCCCAAGATTTTTCCAAAGCGTTCCTTTCACGTGCGGTAAGCATAATAGAGCTGTCATCTAAGGATAATTGTTGAGAATCATTCGCTTTAAAAGACATCGTCTATACCACCTTTCAGAAGTTACTATTATTATAACTCATGAACGGGTAAAAAGCTTGCATTTACCGTAAAATATTAAATTTTCAAGGTTCTATAACGAGGCTTTTGACCCCAGCATCATGACATTGATTCAGAGATAAGACCAGCAAATAAAAGATTTGCCTTTGTAGAAATAGAAGATACTTCGCTTTATATTGCCTCTACCAAACTAATGGTTATAAGATCAAAGGTTGATGTCGTGGAGCCGAGATATTTATTTGCTCTGTTAAAATCAAAACAAATGATAGACGAACTACAACATTTAGCAGAATCACGTTCAGGAACATTTCCTCAAATTACCTTTAATTCTGAACTTGCAACAAAAGTTATAAATTTACCTACACGAGTGATACAGAAAAAGATTATTTCTATCTTGGACGCTATTGAAGAGAAAATAGATAAGAATCTTCAGATAAACGATAATTTACCGCTGCATCAGGAATGGAAAGATGCGAAAAAAGTAGATTGCGGCGGTAACGAGGAAACAGCTGAGCTGTTTTCGAGTCTAAGCATGGCGGCTTAGAGATAGATGTCGGAGACATCCAGCTCGCCGGACATGAGTTTAGGCAGCAAGGTATCCCGCATAGTAGCCAAAGAGATGTTTTCTCGCTGATTCTCAGCAATAAGAGCAAACATAGATTTCAGCATCTCAGTGAAGTTCTTAGATGCATTATCTTTCGGACAAGGGATTTCACACACGCCTAAGTCAGATGGTTTTATCGATGGAAAAGTCGATGTGCTTTGTTCTGCCAATTGCTGCATTTTTTCAATAAACTCATTCTCGGTTAAGCATAAGTAGATGAGTTCATTGGACACTAACGGATTATTACTCCTTATTACAGCAAAACCAGTGGAGCCAAGCATATTCGGCATAGGAGCATTTAAAATGCCGAAATGTCTTTGGTTAGGCCGCACTGTAGAAAACACTATATCGTTTGGAGCGATTTTTCGTCTTGCGCGACTTGGCAATTTCTCAGTGGATGGGGTAATATGCTGTATTTCTGCTATGCAACCATCAGTTATGTTGCTTGTGTCAAGATAATTTACATATTCCCATTCTTCTTTTGGGGAATACGTATCGGGATTGATTGAAGCTATTTTTGCAAGAGGCAACAACTCATAATCACTTGAGTTTTCAGTAATCCACTGCTTTGTGAGTGTTCTCACTTGGACATATAAATTAACTCGTTGTGCTACTTATATAATTAATAACACATACTTTGCTTAAACACTGAAAAAGCGCAAAAAGTCCCTATGATTTTTCGAAATATTTTTTTAGAATATCAGTTGT
>CAJTDE010000100.1 GCA_910574835.1 Clostridia bacterium
CGTTGGTACAGCACATAAGCAGGGATACAATGCTTACGAAGCAATCAGAAATGCAATCTCAGGTCATCCTGATTTCATCTTTGAATAAGGGTGGTTCTGAATAGTTACAAAATATAATAAAATCATACGGAAACGGAGAAAGCCGATTTCAAGTATTAAAGGACATCAGTCTTGATATAGAAGATCATGATTTTGTGGTGATTCTCGGTGCGTCAGGTTCAGGCAAATCAACTTTTTTGAATGTAATTTCAGGTCTTGAACGCCCTGACAGCGGTAAAGTCTTTTATGACGGAAAGGATATCACCGCGCTTTCTGATAATGAAGTAACTACATTTCGTAAGGAAAATGTCGGATTTATTTTTCAGCAGTATTATTTGCTGCCCAATATGAGCGTCGATAAAAATGTGAAAATGGGCGCTGACTTAGCGGATAACAAAGACTATAAAACCATCCTTGAGGCAATTGGACTGGGAGAAAAACTACATAAATATCCCAGCGAACTTTCAGGCGGCGAGCAGCAAAGGGTATCTATTGCAAGAGCTTTGGCAAAAAGACCGAGAGTCTTATTTCTTGACGAACCGACAGGCGCATTAGACGAAGAAACAGGACGGCAGATTCTTGATTATATCTGTAAACTTCAAAAGGAATATGCTTTTACAATCATATTGATAACGCACAATCTGAATATCGCGGAAATGGCTAACACAGTTATAAAAATGAACAGCGGAAAAATATCTGAAATTTATACAAATAAAACGAAAAAGACCGCTTATGAGATTGGATGGTGATGGTATGCTCGTTGGAATAAAAAATGCTTCAAGACTCATCGGCATTTCCATTGTCGCCTGTTGCGCCGTACTTGTATGTACCATGTTTGTGAATTTTTATTTTGATGCCCGGCTCATTGAGAGTGAAATAACATCTGAATTGTCAATGGTTTTTTATAATGCTCAGGTTTCTGCCGCAAAAGTCGTTTGCCTTGTAAGCGGCGGATGCTTGCTTTTAACTGCGGTTGTTATGTTATTATTTTATATTAAGCATTATATTGACACGCATAAGAAGGAACTTGGGATATTAAAGGCATTGGGATATTCAAATATCAAAATTGCAAAAAGCTTTTGGGTATTCGGAATCAGTACTTTTATCGGAACTGCTATCGGATATGCAGGCGCATTTCTTATAATGCCGTGGTTTTACGCTCTGCAAAATGAAGATAAACTGCTTCCTGAAATAACTATAAATTTTCATCCAAGCATTTTATTTTATTTCGTGGTATTGCCCACCGTGTGTTTTTCGGCGCTTTCGGTTTATTACGCTTGGTACAAATTAAAAAAGCCCGTGCTGCTGCTTTTGAAAGATAATCTGCAAACCGCTTCTAAAACACCGAATCACAGAATCGAAAAAAACAGAGAGTTGCCGTTTGTGGAGGATTTGAAAAGGAATACCTTGAAATCTAAAAAGGCGCTTGTATTTTTCATTATGTTTGCTTCGTTTTGTTTTTCCGCTATGACACAAATGTCCTTTAGCCTGAATTATTCATGAACATATAGAAATGCTCAATACTCCAAAAACTTTGAACCAGTTCCATTGAAATCAATCGTGTTATCCACAAAAATGGGTAAATTATCCCTGT
>CAJTDE010000101.1 GCA_910574835.1 Clostridia bacterium
AGGTAGCCGTATCGGAAGGTGCGGCTGGATCACCTCCTTTCTAGGGAGAACGAGTAGAGGGAAACGCAGGAATGTGTTAGGCACTGTTTAGTTATGAGGGTTCGGTTGGAGAGCAGGGAGGGCTGCGGAAGAAGCAGAAGCGGCAGGAACTGAGGGACAATTGAATCAAAGAAGATATCTGGTGGCGATACGTTTAGGGGAAACACCCGTACCCATCCCGAACACGAAGGTTAAGCCTTAAGCGGCCGATGGTACTATGTTGGAGACGATATGGGAGAGTAGGTGGCTGCCAGATTCCTTAAAAAACAACTCGAAAGAGTGTTTCATAGAAAGCAAGAGGGCTTATAGCTCAGCCGGTTAGAGCGCACGCCTGATAAGCGTGAGGTCGGTGGTTCGAGTCCACTTAAGCCCATAGGGTTAAAAAGCATTACCGTAAGCTAGAGGAGGTAAGGCCCACTTAAGCCCATAGGATTTATCATCTAAATCCAGTGACTGGAAGGAAAGACCCGCACCAGTCGGAAAGAAACGAATAAAGTTCCTTTCGTGGGGGTGTAGCTCAGTTGGGAGAGCACCTGCCTTGCAAGCAGGGGGTCAAGAGTTCGAATCTCTCCATCTCCACTCGCCAGGCATAGAGAACAATCAATTTAATCAATGAAAAACGATATGATTGAATGTTTGAACTTATGCAGGGCACATGTACCTTGAAAACTATATACTGAGAAATATCTAAATCAGATTCAATCGAAAGAAAGGATCTGAACAAGACATCCGAGGTGATTATCCTTAAGATAGAGATATCAAGAGAATAGTCATTAGAAGAAGAAAACTTCAATAAAAAATTGACCTATGACCAAACATGCAACGCTATGCATGGACAGACAGATTGTCTGAGTGGTCAAGCATAAAGAGCGCAGGGTGGATGCCTTGGCACTAAGAGCCGATGAAAGACGTGATAAGCTGCGAAAAGCTTCGGGGAGGAGCAAATATCCTATGAGCCGGAGATATCTGAATGGGGAAACCCACCTGAGCAAACCTCAGGTATCCATACGCCAACACATAACGTATGGAGGGGAACCCGGGGAACTGAAACATCTAAGTACCCGGAGGAAAAGAAAGAAACATCGATTTCCAAAGTAGCGGCGAGCGAAATGGAAAGAGGCCAAACCAGGATGCGTGCATTCTGGGGTTCGGACCGCATAATTGATTCAGCGAGTTTAATGGAATGGTTTTGGGAAAGCCAGCCAAAGAGGGTGAAAGCCCCGTACATGAAAGATGAGCTGACAAGGCGGTATCCAGAGTACCACGAGACACGTGGAACCTTGTGGGAAGAAGCGGGGACC
Source organism: Clostridia bacterium (assembly GCA_910574835.1). Classification (GTDB taxonomy): domain Bacteria; phylum Bacillota; class Clostridia; order Lachnospirales; family Lachnospiraceae; genus Laedolimicola. Next base: position 1,341 of record CAJTDE010000101.1, read on the forward strand.
ACCCCGTAAGCCTAAATACTCCTTAGTGACCGATAGCGCATAGTACTGTGAAGGAAAGGTGAAAAGGACCCCGGGAGGGGAGTGAAAGAGAACCTGAAACCCTG
>CAJTDE010000102.1 GCA_910574835.1 Clostridia bacterium
AGTCGGAAAGGGTAGAGATGTTATGCTTTGACATATACCTTACCTGTGCGGTAATCTCGTCCAGTTTCCGAAGCTCCTCTTTCATCAGCGGGCTTGCCGGCTTGTAGTCTGTGCCTTTGGGGAATATCCCCAGCTGATAGCACCAGTGGTAATACAACGCTAAAATCCCTGTGGTTTTCTGATGCGGTTTCCATGCGTTTTTATACTGCTCTGGCATATGCGGGGAGTAGGAAATCCTTGCTTTGTAGTTTCCATATCGGGAAGCCCCGCCTAAACATGACCGTATGAAATCGGGAGTCAGCCGTTCGTCAAGCGTGTCTAACCTTGTGAAATGCCTGTACTGCGGCAGCTTCATTTTCCAATGGCTGCCCGAAAAATCAATCTCATATCCTTTATCGGTAAGGTATTTCATCATGTGCTGTAAATCCCTGCTCCCGTTGATTGCTTCCCTTAAATCCTCCCGATAGACGTTGTACCGTGTCGGCTTTCCGCTTTTTTCGTCCAGATACAGCGGTCTTGCAGGGGCTTTCTTGGGGTTTTCAATCACCGATAAACTGTACTCTCGGCATAAGCGGTCGGACACCTCCCTTAGCCGTTTCTGTTNGGATTTTGAGTAATTATATTTGCTCCCATCCAGATAAGAAACGGAGTTAAAACAGAAATGATTATGGAGATGTCCTTTGTCAAGGTGGGTGGCAACGATTATCTGGTATTTATCGCCCCACATTTCCCTTGCCAGTTTTAATCCGATTTCGTGGCACTGTTCGGGCGTTACCTCGTCTGGCTTGAAGCTCTGGTAGCCGTGCCATGCGATATATCCGCCTGTCTTTTGGTACTGCTTCTTTGTCAAAATCATCTGCTGTAATGCGGTTTCTTTCAAACAGTTGATAGCGGAAACATACTCGCCCTCATTTGTTTTTGACGGATTTTTCACATAGGAGAACACGTCAAAGAAGTCCTGCATATCTTCATTCGGCACGGTCTTTTCTGGATTTTCTATATAGTCAATCACGTCTTTTATGCTCCCTTTGACATGCCATAGGCTCGTTACCGCCATATCAGACCGCCCCCTGTTCTGTCAATTCTTCTATGCTGAACCGTTGTGGGAGAGTTGTTTTCTGTTGCAGTTCTAAGATAAAATCCTCAATCTCCTTACAGATTTCAGTGGCGGTTGGATAGTATGGGACACACTTTTTGAAAGCGTCATGCACTTCATAGAGCTTGTTTAACAGTTCCCAAAACTCGGTTTTTGGCTTCGGCTGCGGGGCGTTTCCCTTGCATAACTGGCGCATAAATTCGGCAGCGGACAGACCGCAAGCGGCGGCGCACTGCTTTAATTTTTCATGTTCTCCCTCGTTCAATCGGACGGTAATCGGGACATTCCGCACGCCCTTTTCTGATTTTTCT
>CAJTDE010000103.1 GCA_910574835.1 Clostridia bacterium
TGGTCTCTTTTTCTATTCACTTAACAGATGAAATGCAATAAACAGCTTAAATACGGTAACTATGTGGCTTTCGGCCACTTTCATGGCACAGCCGTGAATAATTCAGGTTTAGTGAGATGGTAGAGATAAGTGAAGACGGAAAAACTGGGAGATATAGAAGTGTACCTAAACAAGTAAAAGAATCCTATATAAAAGTTGAGGCATTACGGAAACAAAATGAAATATTATATAGTGGCTCGTTAATGCTATTGGTAACCTATTTTGAAAACACAATAGCAAAGATTTTGAAAAAAGATATACAAAGACATCCTCAAAGGATGTCTTTAGAGACAAAATCAGTATCCTATAAAATATTGGAAATGTCAAATGATATTGAGGATGTTCGAAATTTTTTAATAGAAAATGAAGTGACAGCAATGATGTATAAATCGGTATCTGAGTGGATAGAATATTTTAAGAAAAATGTCAAATTAAAGCTAGAGTATGTGACAAAGACATTGCCGGAATTAAAGGAAATTATCTCAAGAAGGAATGTTATTGTACATAATGAAGGTATTGTGAATAATATATACATGAATGCTGTTTCAGAAGAATATAGATTGCATGTGCAAAACGGTGATATTCTATCAGTAGATAGGGAGTATATTTTAAATGCAGTAGATTTAGTAGAATCAATTGGAATGTCAATTATATTGGAAATGTGGATAAATGAGGGTGATAAGAATAAGAAAGAAGTTGACAAAGTTCTTGCGATAATATTTGATGAATACCTAATATTTGAAAAATGGGAAAATGCAAAGATTTTATATGAAATTTGTTTGAAAAGTAATAAAATGCAACTTGCTGATAAATTAATGTGTAAAATAAATAGATGGCAATGTTATAAATGGCTTGGGCAATTCGAAGAGATAAAAAAAGAAGTGGAAGAATTGGATATAACGGCTTGTCAGCCAATGTATAAATTAGGAGTACTGGCATTGCTTGAAAAAGAGGAAGAATTTTTTGAGTATTTTGGACAGCAAAACGATATAGATGAAAATGAATTACAAGAATGGCCGCTTTTTAGAGGAATACGACAAAGCCAAATTTATATTCAAAGATATGGTATAACTGAAGAATAAAAAAGTATAATAGTATAGTAAAAGTCACTGACGATAAAGGTTAGTGGCTTTTGCTTATATTCAGGAGGAGTTATGTATAATAAAATTTATGAGTGCAGATTGTGTAAAAAAATTATATTAGAAGAAATACAAGGTGAAAATGAATGTAGTATTAATATTAAACCTGAATTATTCACGGCTGTGCCATGAAAGTGGCCGAAAGCCACATAGTTACCGTATTTAAGCTGTTTATTGCATTTCATCTGTTAAGTGAATAGAAAAAGAGACCAAAT
>CAJTDE010000104.1 GCA_910574835.1 Clostridia bacterium
ATTTGCTCCTTGAAAAATCAATACTTTAGCTCACAAAATAGCGCTCAGGCAGCCGCTGAACCGCACTCCAATGCTTTTTGCATGTACTTTGGCAGCCGCTGAATAAAGCTGGCGGTGAATTCCTCCAGCTGCTGTTCTGTGATGTGGAAATATTCCATAACGGTATCCATTAGTGCATCTATGATAATCCTCATGGATTGACTGAACGTGATGTCATCCAGTTCATCCATGAGGCAGAAAAACAGTTCGCAAATCGTTTTGTCATCCGTATTGCATCGCTGTGTAACTGCAAGCATCATATATCGTACAAAAACAATGGATACATGAGCGGTCAAAGCATCATAGGAAAGGCTCCGGCACTCCTTTACCAGATGCAGATAGGATTTGCAGGTCTTGAAAAATACCTCAATATCCCAGCGCTTCCCATAAATACGGATGATTTCTTCCTCTGAGAGAGTTGTATCCGTGCTGATGATGGCAAGCCAGTCTTTTTTCTTGCTTTTGTTCCGAACACAGACGATTTTTGCCTCAATTGCCTCGTCACCAACGGTTACGTCAATGGAAAGCAGATATTTGGAGCGTCCTCTACGTTTTCTGCACTGTTTATAGATTTCTTTGATGCTGTATCTGCCACCCTGATAGCCATATTTGATTTTACTGCTTTTCTTAACCATTGCGATTGTGTCCAATTCGCAGTTTGTCTTTAAGGCGGTGATGGTCTTGGGTGATGAAAACCAGCTGTCGAACAGCACGTATTTTGCAGAAACTCCAGATGATTGTGCTGCTCTGATCAGGTCAATCAAGACTTCTGTTGCTTTTCGTCTGGATTCTTTCCGCCTTTTCCCGGCAAGAGAACGTCCATCGAAGTTTGCAGCTTTGCAGAGCAGGTTTTTATCGTCGGCTGCCGACAGAAGACGATGGTTGATCGGAACAAAGGAGTTGCCATCGGACCATCCAAGTGTCAGCATACGGTAACCTCTCTTGTACTTCATAGAGCAGTGGTCGAAGACTTTCGCCAGAAGTTCCGTTTTATTTGAACGGGAACGGTCAAACAGGCTGTCATCAATAATGAAGACATCTTTGCGGCTCTCATCCGTAAGCGGCTTCATGAAATCGTTAATGATCCGGCTTGAAAGCAAGGTTGTGAACCGAGACCAGTTAATCTTCGCATTATTGAGGAAGCGATAAACGGTGTTCTTGCAGAATGAAC
>CAJTDE010000105.1 GCA_910574835.1 Clostridia bacterium
AATATGAGAAAGGTGTCGCAAGCCAATCTCAAGAATAGGAGGCGGTCCAAATGGACAGTAAAAGTTTATCACATACAAGATGGAAATGCCAGTACCATATTGTATTTATACCTAAATACCGAAAAAAGAAATTATTCGGACAGTTGAAGCGCGATGTACGGGAAATAATAAGTACATTATGCAGATACAAAGGAGTAGAAATAATAGAAGGAGCAGTATGTGCCGACCATGTACACATATGCGTAAGTATTCCGCCAAAGCTAAGTGTTTCAAATTTTATGGGATACTTAAAGGGAAAAAGTACGCTAATGATATATGACAGGCATCCGGAACAGCAAAGCAAATGGAATAAAGCATTTTGGGCAAGAGGGTATTATGTAGCAACGGTAGGAAATGTAACAGAGGATGCTATAAAAAAATATATTCGGGACCAGTCAGAAGAGTCTCGGAAAGAAGAAAGTGAGGGAGCCGCTTTTTAGCGGCAGCAAGTAATATAAGCTTGCGATACCCGCCTTTCAGGCGAGCAGTAACAGAGCCCTTGGGGGCGTTTTTCAAACCCCCACTTGAAGTGGGGGTTGGTGATTAGCATCCAGAGCATCTTGGTAAGCACCAGCCCGGCACTGGAACCACTGTCCATTATCCGGCTTTACAGCTACCGCTTTCGGATCGAGTGTACGTTCCGGGAACTGAAGCAACAGATTGGCGCATCCTGCTACCACTTCTGGTCAAAGTATATGCCGAAGCTAAGCTATTACCAGAAGAAGGGAGAGCCGACACCCCTGGAGCGGGTGGAAGGCGAAATGCCACGCAAAAAAGTGCTGGAAGCGGTCCGTGCCATTGAAATGCATATGGCACTATCCTGTATCGCAATGGGAATTCTGCAGAGCATTTCCATCCGTTTTATGGGGAAGGTTAGTTCTGACCGGATCCGTTACCAGAGGACACCCTCCAGGGGAAGGGTGTCCGAGGCAACCCTTATGCACTATTTCCGGAAACATTTTTTTCGTCTTTTAGGACAAAAGCCCGAATTATGCATAACGCAGATAATTCAGGGATTGCAGGAAGAGCCAGAAGAACAGTGGGATTCCCTGGCTTCTTAGTGTTACAAACTTTCAACTCTTAAGTT
>CAJTDE010000106.1 GCA_910574835.1 Clostridia bacterium
GTGACTCGATGCTTGCGGAAGGATATTTAAAATAGGCATTTTTGATAAGCCGGTTTATGAGCCTGTTCTCCCGTTCCTGTATCAGCGTTTCAAGGAGCAGTTCCAAACGCTTTTCGTAGCTTAGATCCACAAGCTTTATATCTTTTTCCTGCATTTCTATGATCCTTGCAAGGTCGCCAAGTTCCAATACAGATAAACTCTTTTTTATTTCAATGTTCATTTGTTGTCTCTCCTTTTCTGTAGTAATCCGCGCCTCTGACAATTCCGGATTTTTTATTGTTTTCCTTAAACTCTGTAAGTTCCTTCTCACTGTTTATGCTCTTTGCATTGGAATAGATGGTCTTATAATAAGGCATATGGTATTGCCTGAGCGCTTTATCACATGCTTTTTCAAGGATCTGGGGTGAATAGATGTCAGCTATGGAAAGTATGGCTCCTGCTGTCTGCATGGGCTGTTCTTCTACTTTTGCCTCGTCAAACATCCTGCGGATTACTTCAAAGGTTTTGAGGCCTGTTTCCCTTGCCCTGTCGCGCAGGGCATCCACTGACAGATTTTTCCGAAGCGGGAATGGCAGATGAGCCGGCTCTGTCCGCATGCCGTTTGCCATATGTCTGGGAAGTATCTGATGTCTTCCTATCTCGGTTCTGTTATAATAGATAAATACAAGATGGCTGTTAAATTTGACATCTACCTTGCAGCCGATATATCTGTATGGAACGGAGTACTGGCCTTTGTTCCACCATATATGGGAGTTGCTGCCAACTTTATGCCCATAAGACCATTCACAGACTTCATAGGGGATAAGCGGCAGGGTTCTCAGATATGGCTTTTCTTCCATTTCAAAGATGCTCCGGCGGCTGCCGGGGCGTTTTTGGAACGGCTTGTCATTGAATTCTTTTACTGCTTTCCGGATACCAGCATTTAATGCGGCTAATGATGTGAATACATCGTTCCTGAGTTTTGCGATGACAGCCGTGGCGATCTTACCCACAGAACCTTCAACGCTTGCTTTCTGCTTCGGCTTTTTGACACCTGTAGGCATGATGGCAACGGAATAATACTCGCCAAGGGAAAGATAGGCCTCATTTAGTAT
>CAJTDE010000107.1 GCA_910574835.1 Clostridia bacterium
TGCGTTTATAAACCTTTTACTGGAAATGAAAAAGGTCAAAGAGAAAGCGATAGAGAAAGGCAAGGACTCTCTGAGCTATTATCACTATCATAAGTTCGATAAGAAGTATGATGAACTCCTCGAATTGGCAAGGAAAGAAAATCCTCTTCCGGAAACCACAGAGAAAAAACGTGGACGGAAGAAAAAGGGAAAAATCCTTGCCTTGGTAGAACGCCTTGCGAATCACAAGGCCTCAGTCTGCCTTTTTATCCATAACTTCATGGTTCCGTTTGATAACAACCAGGCAGAGCGTGATCTTCGGATGATAAAGGTTAAGACCAAAGTATCCGGCTGCTTCCGAACTGAAGAAGGCGCCAGAGATTATCTGAAAATCATGTCCTACGTTGGTACGGCACATAAGCAGGGATACAATGCTTACGAAGCAATCAAAAATGCAATTTCAGGCCACCCTGATTTCATCTTTGAATAGTGTTGGCTCTGAATAGTTACGATATACTAAATACTGATTTACAAAATATCTATTCCTTTCCCTTCCTATCTTTTTCCCCGTCTCTTTGGCTAAGAAACAGTAAAGCCACCAGAATGGAAAGGTAAAATATACAAAACGTATTTATAATTTGCCGGATAAAGTATATCAGTTTTGTATTAGACTGTATGTTGGAGAATCTGGTCACAATTCGCAATATCAAGCAGTACTTATGTGCCATGCTTTTAACGTCTCGTCGGTAATCAGCAATTATTACACATTATTTATTGCTCTGAGCATAGCAAGAATAAAGCCACAAATATCAACCTCTCCATACAGCATAAGGTTTTATTTGATAAACGGATTCCGTTAATTTATATACATGACCAAATACTCCCAAACGAATATTTGTTCCTTTTGTTACTCTAAATAAAGTTGCCAAATGAGATGAGAAACCACCTAAGGGTTCCATTTTCTTTATACTTATAGTAAACGACGTTAATTCTTTCCGTTTGACTCTAGGAAAAAGAGCATAAAGTAGCAAGCTTGTCATTGGGCTTCTTAAAAGTTGAAAACCAATTATCA
>CAJTDE010000108.1 GCA_910574835.1 Clostridia bacterium
TGGACCATGTGGACTTGGAGGTCCGCAGGGGCGAAGTACACGCGCTGATGGGAGAGAACGGAGCGGGAAAGTCCACACTGATGAAGGTGCTGACCGGAATCTATACAAAGGATGAAGGTACGATTACATATGAAGGAAAAGAGATAGAGTTTTCCAATCCAAGAGAAGCCCAGGATGCAGGAATTGTCATAGTGCACCAGGAGCTGAATATGATGGGCCATCTGACAGTTGCCCAGAATATCTTCATAGGCCGGGAAATGATGAACGGCGGGCTGATTGATGACAAGAAGATGAATGAAGAGGCCCGGAAGCTGTTCGATAAGCTGAATATCGACATTGATCCCACCGAGACGATGAGCCGCCTGACAGTAGGAAGGCAGCAGATGTGCGAGATTGCGAAGGCCATTTCCCATGATGCGAAGGTAATTATATTCGACGAGCCGTCGGCAGCCTTAACGGAGGCGGAGATAGAAGAGCTGTTCAAGATCATTCGGGATTTGAGAGAGAAGCAGCTGGGAATTGTGTATATCTCCCACCGAATGGATGAGATCAAGGTGATTACGGACCGGGTAACGGTGATGCGTGACGGAGGCTATGTAGGGACGCTGATAACGGAGGAGAGCACAAAGGACGATATCATCAATATGATGGTAGGCCGTGTAATCTATGAGGACCCGAAGACAGCGAGCGCCGTACCGAAGGATGCGCCGGTGGTGCTGAAGGTAGAGCATCTTAATGCGGGAAAGATGGTGCAGGACGTAAGCTTCGAACTGCACAAGGGAGAGATCCTAGGATTTTCCGGACTGATGGGAGCGGGAAGAACGGAGACGGCAAGAGCGCTGTTCGGAGCGGACCCGAAAGAGAGCGGAGACATCTATATAAATGGTCAAAAGGTAGATATTAAGACGCCGCAGGATGCGGTAAGATGCGGAATCGGGTATCTGTCAGAGGACCGTAAGCGTTACGGAATCGTAGTGGCAAAGAGTGTGGCGGAGAACTCCAC
>CAJTDE010000109.1 GCA_910574835.1 Clostridia bacterium
TTCCTGTTTTCTGCTATAATTAAGCCAACTTATCGAAAAATACTTGATTTCTGTGCATGTGAAACGGACCGCTGGAAGGCAGTGTGCGGGACTGAATTCCACCAGTCACATTCTCAAAATGTGAAAAGTTTACTTCCAGTCTGACAGCAGATTTCGATTCGTTGATTAGTGGTTAAAGCGGATCAGCTTAGGCGTCAGGTTTACCTCGTCCGGGGGAATCGGCCTAAGCTGAAATGCGCTTAGCACATCCTCCCCCATCGTTTCGAGTGCAACGCCATATGGGGTTCTGCCCCCAAGGCACTCTCTTGGTGTCGAGTTGATATGGTTTATAATCAGGTTTACATCCCATTGCGTTAGGAATTCGAAGCTGGTTCCTTTTGGAAGGATCATCCTTAACAGCGTATGCGCCTGCTCCAGCCCGCCTTTCTGTCCGCTCTGCATGGGATCGCAGTAATAGATGCTGGACCGCTGAATTCCGTTTATTCCCGTTTCCAAAGCCTCAGGAGCACCAAATTCCGAGCCCCGGTCAGTCAATATATATTCAAAGACAGAAGCAAACTCATAAGTACCCATACGCTTTTCCAGACGGTCAAATACAAGACGCACGGCACCTTTCGTACAACGGTTCATAAGAAAGGCCAGGAACAGCTTTTCTTTTGTAAAGAACAAAGTCAGCAGTGTCTTTTTTGACTCTCTTGACGAATGTAC
>CAJTDE010000110.1 GCA_910574835.1 Clostridia bacterium
CACAGTCCTTTCCCATACCAGCCAGCCGTTATTTCGTGATTGACAGCTTTCCTCTCCCGGTCTGTAAGTTCGGGCGTGCACGTTACTGCCGTTCTTTCCGTACAGAAGGCGCTAATTATGGAAGGTGTCCTTCCAAAAAGGAAACATATTTTGGTTTCAAAGTCCATGCCTTGATTACGCTGGAGGGTTATATTTCAGCATTTGAGATCACTCCGGCATCCGTGGATGACAGGGAAGGACTCCGGGACTTTGCGGAGAATCACCTTAATCTGGTAATCCTTGGGGATAAAGGATATACGGGAGAAGCCTTGTCTGCCGACATGCAAAACAAAGGGATCTGCTTAATGTCCTTAAAGCCTTCCAATTATAAAAAGAACTGGCCCACAGAAATACGGCGGTTGATTTTCCGCTTCAGGAGGAGGGTGGAAACGGTATTCTCACAGCTTAGCGAACAACTGAATGCCGAAAGAGTGCTGGCAAAAAGTTTCCGGGGATTATGTACCCGGCTCCAGAACAAAGTCTTAGGACATAACTTGTGTATGGCATTCAACAGCATATTCCTGGACTCCTGTAACATAGGAAAAATCAAACAACTGATATTCTAAAAAAATATTTCGAAAAATCATAGGGACTTTTTGCGCTTTTTCAGTGTTTAAGCAAAGTATGTGTTATTAATTATATAAGTAGCACAACGAGTTAA
>CAJTDE010000111.1 GCA_910574835.1 Clostridia bacterium
GGGGCAGGCCGTTTTTCCATCATTGCAACAATATTCTTCTTATGGTTTTTTCATCTCGTACCGCATGACATTCTCCGCAAGCGTTTCCACGGTCTGTTTTTTTCCGCTGAAATGCTCTGTAAGATGGACAATGTTTTTGCCGCAGACAAAAGAAGTCTGCCCATCCTTTTCTATGAAATACCCTGTTGGGATTCCTTTCTCTTTTGGCTGGATTCCTGACTTAATTATTCTGTCAAATAGCTGTTTTACCGTAATGATTCCTCCCTCCTGCGGTCTGTTTTAACTGGCTGTTTCTGTTGGTTTAACCGCTGGTTTTCAATCGTATCGTGGATTTGGTCTAAGCAGTTGTCGATATGGGCAGAGCGTTTTTCAATCCCGTCTGCATATTTCAGCCGTTTCCTAAGCTCTGTTATCTGCTCCGTCACGCCCTGCTTTTCGGCTCGGAATGTTTCTTTTTCGGCTGGTGTGGCACGGCGTACCTTGTTCCGCAAGTGCTGGCGGTAGTCAATCAGTTTATTCATTTCGGTATGGTTTTTCTCCCTGTCGGCGTGTAGTCGGAAAGGGTAGAGATGTTATGCTTTGACATATACCTTACCTGTGCGGTAATCTCGTCCAGTTTCCGAAGCTCCTCTTTCATCAGCGGGCTTGCCGGCTTGTAGTCTGT
>CAJTDE010000112.1 GCA_910574835.1 Clostridia bacterium
CTTGGGTCTAAGGCAACTGCCATATCCAGCGCCTTGGCAAAGGCTTTAAACATACCTTCAATCATATGGTGGCTGTTGTCCCCGGCAAGGAGCTTAAAGTGCAGATTCATGCCGGCGCCGTAGGAGACGGCATAGAAAAACTCCCGGACCATCTGAGCATCCATATCTCCCACCCGCTCCGTAGGAAAAACTGCGTCGGAGCCGTAGTAGGGCCTTCCGGACAGATCCAGGGAGCAGAGCACCAAAGTCTCGTCCATAGGAAGGATGCAGCTTCCAAAGCGCACCATCCCCTTCTTATCCCCGACAGCCTCCCGGATGGCCTGCCCAAGCACAATCCCCGTGTCCTCAATGGTGTGATGGCAGTCTACCTCCAGATCCCCTTTCACATGACAGGTCAGATCAAAGAGGCCGTGGCGGGCAAAGCCGTCAAGCATATGATCAAAAAAGCCGATACCGGTAGAGATATCCCCTGTTCCGGAACCGTCCAGGTTCAAAGAAAGAGCAATATCCGTCTCCTTGGTTACTCTTTTTATTGCTGCGATTCGGTTCTCCATCTTCTTTCACCCCTCTTCCTGTTCAAAGCGCACGGCAATGGAATTGGCATGGGCGGTCAGCCCTTCCGCCTCCGCAAAGCGGATAATATCCTTATGCACCGCC
>CAJTDE010000113.1 GCA_910574835.1 Clostridia bacterium
GGGGCAGGCCGTTTTTCCATCATTGCAACAATATTCTTCTTATGGTTTTTTCATCTCGTACCGCATGACATTCTCCGCAAGCGTTTCCACGGTCTGTTTTTTCCCGCTGAAATGCTCTGTAAGATGGACAATGTTTTTGCCGCAGACAAAAGAAGTCTGCCCATCCTTTTCTATGAAATACCCTGTTGGGATTCCTTTCTCTTTTGGCTGGATTCCTGACTTAATTATTCTGTCAAATAGCTGTTTTACCGTAATGATTCCTCCCTCCTGCGGTCTGTTTTAACTGGCTGTTTCTGTTGGTTTAACCGCTGGTTTTCAATCGTATCGTGGATTTGGTCTAAGCAGTTGTCGATATGGGCAGAGCGTTTTTCAATCCCGTCTGCATATTTCAGCCGTTTCCTAAGCTCTGTTATCTGCTCCGTCACGCCCTGCTTTTCGGCTCGGAGTGTTTCTTTTTCGGCTGGTGTGGCACGGCGTACCTTGTTCCGCAAGTGCTGGCGGTAGTCAATCAGTTTATTCATTTCGGTCTGGTTTTTCTCCCTGTCGGCGTGTAAGTCGGAAAGGGTAGAGATGTTATGCTTTGACATATACCTTACCTGTGCGGTAATCTCGTCCAGTTTCCGAAGCTCCTCTTTCATCAGCGGGCTTGCCGGCT
>CAJTDE010000114.1 GCA_910574835.1 Clostridia bacterium
ATAGCAGAAATACAGCATATTACCCCATCCACTGAGAAATTGCCAAGTCGCGCAAGACGAAAAATCGCTCCAAACGATATAGTGTTTTCTACAGTGCGGCCTAACCAAAGACATTTCGGCATTTTAAATGCTCCTATGCCGAATATGCTTGGCTCCACTGGTTTTGCTGTAATAAGGAGTAATAATCCGTTAGTGTCCAATGAACTCATCTACTTATGCTTAACCGAGAATGAGTTTATTGAAAAAATGCAGCAATTGGCAGAACAAAGCACATCGACTTTTCCATCGATAAAACCATCTGACTTAGGCGTGTGTGAAATCCCTTGTCCGAAAGATAATGCATCTAAGAACTTCACTGAGATGCTGAAATCTATGTTTGCTCTTATTGCTGAGAATCAGCGAGAAAACATCTCTTTGGCTACTATGCGGGATACCTTGCTGCCTAAACTCATGTCCGGCGAGCTGGATGTCTCCGACATCTATCTCTAAGCCGCCATGCTTAGACTCGAAAACAGCTCAGCTGTTTCCTCGTTACCGCCGCAATCTACTTTTTTCGCATCTTTCCATTCCTGATGCAGCGGTAAATTATCGTTTATC
>CAJTDE010000115.1 GCA_910574835.1 Clostridia bacterium
CCTTGGGAGCCACCAGTTTCCCGCTTCAGAGCCACCCGGAAATTTCTTCCTTGAGAGCCACCTCAGACACAAGATATAGTAATACTGCCCCTGTCGCTTGAAAATACAACAGAGGCAATATTAGGTCTAATGATGTTCAGATGATTATGCTTCTATCTCGTCAACAAGCCTTTTGAGCTTCTTTGAATCATACAGCTTTCTCAGGTTTGTTTCATTTGTAGGGATTTCATAGGCATTATGGATAATCCTGTCCATGATGGAATCCGCCTGCGTCCCTCCGCCGAGCCTGTTATGCCATTCATCCACAGGATACTGTCCGACAAAGATTGTTGAGTTATTACCACTGCGTTGTTCAAACAGCTCATAGAGGTTCTTGGCATCCTTTTCAGTAAGTTTATAATTCAGCCATTCATCAAGGATGAGGATCTGATAGTTACCGATCCTTTTCCTGTATTTTGTAAGTTCCCTGAGGTTGTCGTTCTGGTTCTCAAAGTTACGCATCAGGTCAGGCATCCTGATATACAAAACCCTGTAAGTCTGTCTGCATGCTTCCACGCCAAGGGCACATGCAAGGTAAGTCTTTCCCGCAC
>CAJTDE010000116.1 GCA_910574835.1 Clostridia bacterium
AGAGGAGCGAGTCTATAACCTTCAGAACAGACCGGTTATATTTAAGGACGGCTATGGAAATCAGACCGCTTTTGCCTATACTCCGGACGGGCAGCTTAAGGAGGCATTAAGAGAACCGGGCAGAGGAAATGCCGCAAGAAGTTCGGGAAAAGGAAACAAGGTTCTTCAAAGCTACGAATATAACGCCAGAGGCCAGATTACCGGAATCACGGACGGAAATGGTGAAAAAATAGAATACAGCCTGGACAGCTGGGGAAGAATCACGGGAATCGGCTTTTCGGACGGCGTGTCGGAAGGCTATGAATACACGCCGGCCGGACAAGTAAGCAGGGCCGTTGACGGGAACGGGAATTCCATTCGGTACCGTTACAACAGCCTTGGGAAAGTATGCGAACGCATCGATCAGTCCGGATATAAAGAAACCTTTCAGTACGATGAGGAAGGTAATTTGTCCCTGCATACCGACCGGGACGGGAAACAGGTCACTCGTACCTATAACGTGTTCGGAAGCCTTGTATACGAGAAAGCCACGGACGAAAACGGGGAGAATCCTGTTATTACCACCTGCCGCTATGACAGTCTGGGACGG
>CAJTDE010000117.1 GCA_910574835.1 Clostridia bacterium
AGGTCATATTGATAGCTGCTTCTAAGCTCTTCTCCCTTTTCTGTTCCTTTTACAGTGACAGACAGAAGGTTTCCTGCCACATCATAGGTATAGCTGGTCCTCCGGTCAATCCCGTTCCGCTTATCCAGAACCCGTTCCTCTATCAGACGGTCATCCGCATCATACTTTCTGCGGATCTCAAAGCCCTTTGGTGTCTTAATCCAGTTCAGGTTTCCGTTCTCATCATACCCGTACCGGGTTGCCGCAGTTCTGACTGGGCCGTTTCCCTGGATCTCTTCCGTCTTTTGGATTCTCCAGCCATTCTTATTATAGACGTAGCGGATTCTCTGAATGACACCCTCTTCTATCACCCGTTCTTCCAGTACCGGATTCCCCAGGCAGTCATAGTCGTAGCGCATCCTGGCCCCGAAGTCATCCTTTACTTCCACCAGATGGTTGTTCCTGTCATAAGCGAAATGGATCTTATGCCAGCCCGAAGGCTCCCCGTCCCTGGTTACCTCCTGCTTTCCGTAAGCCTCCTCAACCTTATTCCCCTGCCTGTCGTAACGGTAGGAAATAACCCGGTAATAAGTAACCTCTCCT
>CAJTDE010000118.1 GCA_910574835.1 Clostridia bacterium
ATCTCGCCTCTTTTAGGATGCAGGGTCACTCCGGTTTTCAGGTTATCACAGACAATCTTTACTGGTGTGCCGCCAAAGAACCGGAACATGTTCACATGACAGGAAAGCCATGCTTTTTCATTCATGCTTGTTGCGGCTTCCACATAGATCATCTGACTGTATGGCATTGTTGCAACAAACAGGTATGCCGTTACACGCTCACCGGTATCAGGGTCCATATAGTTCATTGACGGACCTGACCAGTCGACTTCAACCTCTAATCCGGGTTTATGCTCTATGTGGCTTGTATAGTTTTTATCTGCCGTAAATTTCTTGTAATTTTTGGCAAATGTTATATAAGAACATGCATTCACCCCGTCTTTCTCACATCTGGCACAGTATTCTTCCCAAAGGAGCTTTTCTGTGACGCCTGTCTTCTTTAACTCTCTATGGACGTAAGAATAATCAACCGGAGCATATCTGGGTTTATATTTAAACTTATCCGGATAGAACAGTTCATAAAGCCTGTCGTCATCCCATTCAGAAATATCATCCCATGATTTGTCCGATTGTAAGAATAACGTCTGTACT
>CAJTDE010000119.1 GCA_910574835.1 Clostridia bacterium
GTTACTGTCAAGTAATCATTGGCAACTTTTTTCATACAGATTTTTGATGCTGCACACAGGCTGTATCTCAAGCCATACTTCACGTCCTAGCACCCGGCCATTGCAAGCAGTTTTCTTCTGTCCCCCCGTACCTTTCCTTCCAATCCCACCAAACGACCCAGCACCGGATATGCATACCCCTTCCCATCTCTCTTTGGCGTTTTTGCCGACATCAATATCTCGCCATAGATTTCCTCCACCTTTTCCTCTTCAAATGCGGGTCGCTTCCGTTTCTCCGTGACCTCATACAGTTTTCCGCTGCACTTCTTCGCCAGAATCTTCGCCAAATGGTTCCCTCCCCGCCTGCTCCAGCTTGTATGGTTGTGCTTCATCCGCCTGGCGATTACGCTCCATACATGGTTCTCCATCGTTCCCATGTTTCGGTATTCCAGTCCCTCCGGATGCTTCGGCAGTTCGAGGCCCTGCGACTGGTAGGGCAGCAGTCCCTCTTTATTGTTCCTGTAATACCGAATCAGTTCCTCCACATCTTCAATCTCCCCGTCTTCGCTC
>CAJTDE010000120.1 GCA_910574835.1 Clostridia bacterium
TTAACTTGTTGTGCTAGTTGATTGTTGATATAGAAAAACTTCAACACCATATGCTATCCTATAGTTGTACACGACTACAGACTATGAAAGGAGGCACATGATGCTGAAGTTTCAAGATGATTATACCACTCTCATAGCAACTTTTGAAGATTTTATTTTACTTGTTTATACAATTGTTGATGATTTATACCGACAGGTTGTTCCGGTGTCTGTTTCACAAAGGCGGAACGTGCACACGGCTAAAATGTCTGATTCCGAAATTATTACCTTAAGTATCTGCGGCGAACTGACTGGCACGGATTCTGAAAAAGCATGGTATTCTTTTGTCAAACGCAATTACCGGCATCTGTTTCCCAGACTCTGCAGCCGTACCCGCTTCAACCGAACCAGGAGGGCTCTTTTGCAGGCAACAGAATTGCTTCGCCAGCAGCTAACACAGTCCTTTCCCATACCAGCCAGCCGTTATTTCGTGATTGACAGCTTTCCTCTCCCGGTCTGTAAGTTCGGGCGTGCACGTTACTGCCGTTCTTTCCGTACAGAAGGCGCT
>CAJTDE010000121.1 GCA_910574835.1 Clostridia bacterium
TGACATTCCGTTCTTCCATCTATGTGCTATTTCATTTTCAATCTTCCAATTCCCTCACGGGTATTTCAGAATATCATAGCGGCTGTACCCATGTCAAGATTTTGGGCAAACTTTTTAGTATTCCCTGTGGACAGGAATTTTATACATCAATTTTATAATTTGGCGGGGGAATTTTATCCCCCACCCAATAGCCCGTCAAAAAGCTGTCTTTATTAGTTGGTTATAAAATCTTCCGCAACTTTTTCCGCAGATGGTCTAATCGTGCATAAATAGCCCCTGTTGTCAATCCAACAAGCGGTGCAATTTCCTTTGTGGAATAGCCCTGCATTTTCAGCAGGATGATTTGCAGGGTACGCCTGTCCACCGTAAGCAATGCCCGATACAGAGTTTCGTCCTCAATCTCATCCAGTAAATCAGCAACGGTCTTTACCTCGGCATTCCGCTCCCTGTCTGCCATTCCCTCAAGGTATTCGCCAAAGTCGCTTGTCCAATGGTAAAACCGCCTGTTGGAATTGAAGTCTGCCCTGTCGTCTGTGCGGATTTG
>CAJTDE010000122.1 GCA_910574835.1 Clostridia bacterium
ACTCAAACTTCCCACATTAAAAATGGGATTTGCACTTTGAAAAATCAATACTTTAGTCCATAAAAAAGGCACAAACCTGCACTTGATGGTATAATTGAATTGCGAATAACAATCACACAGCAAGGAGATTTATGCCATGTCAAGTATACCATATAATGCTGAAAACGGAAATGAGATTTCTAGCTCTGTCACAAATTTTATGACCCAATTCCAAATCGGGAAACTTCTTTTCAAATGTAATGCCGGTAAAGCAAAAGGGATTCCGGTAATCGAAGTGTTTCGATACCTGTTCTGTCTCATTTTCTCGGATCGAAGCATGTATATGCAGTGGAAAACAGGCATATTTGATAGTTCATTCTGCAAGAACACCGTTTATCGCTTCCTCAATAATGCGAAGATTAACTGGTCTCGGTTCACAACCTTGCTTTCAAGCCGGATCATTAACGATTTCATGAAGCCGCTT
>CAJTDE010000123.1 GCA_910574835.1 Clostridia bacterium
CAAAAGGCTGATGCATACCCTAAAAGTAGTGATAGTTCTTCTACAACATCATGGCACGCATCTGCACCAACAATAACTTTCTCAAATTTTAAGTTTTTATAATTTAGGCCGTACGTTTCCACATATATACTGTCAAATATGGTGGCATGTTATTATGTGGACTATCGCCACCAGAAGTGCCTGTATTTTGGTTAGTATAACAGAAATGAACACCACTGGTACTTGAATTAACGCCGCCTCCATATTTTGCACCATAAGAATGACTATGCGAAGGCATTTCTGCCATTGTAAGTTTGTGAGCAGCCTCACCTCCTGTAGTCCCAGCCGAATATCCCCCACCAGCCGCAAGCAAAAAGCGTCCGGTTATCTGCTGCCAAGTCCCACCAAATAGCAAAGCTGGGTTTGTGGCATCAACTGATATATAAATACTCCCAACCGGATGCAATTTCACACTTA
>CAJTDE010000124.1 GCA_910574835.1 Clostridia bacterium
CACCAAGGGAAAACGAGGCTGCCAAAAGCCGTTCCCACAGGCTGACCTGCGTGCGCCAGTTTGCGCTGTATCTCGACAGCCTTGGGTATGATGTATATTGAATATTATCCCCCTTGGGAGCCACCAGTTTCCCGCTTCAGAGCCACCCGGAAATGGTATTTTCCACCTTCAGAGCCACCACAACATATTGTGGCAGCACACATATTTGATTTCACTATAAATCTCCTTATAGTTATTCTTGGAGAACTGCTGATGCAGTATCACCAAATAATCTATAGGGAGGTCTTTTTATGTTTAAGAAGACAAAAGTCAGAAGTATTCTGGAACTTCTGGGAAAAAATCTAAGCGCAAGGGAGGTGTCAAAAGTTTTAGGTGTATCAAGAAATACCGTCGCTGAAGTACAGACGTTATTCTTACAATCGGACAAATCATGGGATGATATTTC
>CAJTDE010000125.1 GCA_910574835.1 Clostridia bacterium
GAGCGCACTTCGAACTATCGTGTACCATGTACCTTGAAAACTATATACTGAAAATATCAAAATCAGATTCAATCGAAAGAAAGGATCTGAACAAGACATCCGAGGTGATTATCCTTAAGATAGAGATATCAAGAGAATAGTCATTAGAAGAAGAAAACTTCAATAAAAAATTGACCTATGACCAAACATGCAACGCTATGCATGGACAGACAGATTGTCTGAATGGTCAAGCATAAAGAGCGCAGGGTGGATGCCTTGGCACTAAGAGCCGATGAAAGACGTGATAAGCTGCGAAAAGCTTCGGGGAGGAGCAAATATCCAATAATCCGGAGATATCTGAATGGGGAAACCCACCTGAGCAAACCTCAGGTATCCATACGCCAACACATAACGTATGGAGGGGAACCCGGGGAACTGAAACATCTAAG
>CAJTDE010000126.1 GCA_910574835.1 Clostridia bacterium
CGTAAAATGAAATTTTAAATTCTACTCTTCTTATGAAGAACTGAATTTACTCCCACACAGTTCATATTTACTCTTTCATACAGAAATGTTATAGTTGTCTCTCCTTCTGACAGCAGTAGAAGGAGAAACTCCATGAGTAAATATATCCCTGGTAACCAGAAACATCTTACTCTTAATGACCGTATCTATATTGAAAATGAATTGAATAAAGGTACCTCTTTTAAGGATATCGCCAGATTCCTTTGCAAGGACCCTACCACTATTTCAAAAGAGGTGAAAGCTCACCGTCTTTCTGACTGGTATCATAAAGGCACCTTTTATAATGCCAAGAACTTCTGCATCCACCGCTATCACTGCCGCAAGACCAATGCCTGCGGAAAAATCATCCTGTGTGGTGTCAAATGTCCTTCCT
>CAJTDE010000127.1 GCA_910574835.1 Clostridia bacterium
GAATTTCCTAGGGGGCGTCAAAGCTTACCGAAGAATATCAAACTCCGAATGCCATAGAGATGATGACCGGGAGTCAGACTGCACGAGATAAGTTGGGTAGTCGAAAGGGAAAGAGCCCAGACCTGCGGCTAAGGTCCCAAAGTGCGTGTTAAGTGGAAAAGGATGTGGGATTTCAAAGACAACCAGGATGTTGGCTCAGAAGCAGCCATACATTAAAAGAGTGCGTAATAGCTCACTGGTCGAGAGGTCCTGCGCCGAAAATGTCCGGGGCTAAAACACGCCACCGAAGCTCAGGAATTGATGAATGTCAATTGGTAGAGGAGCATTGTTAACGAGATGAAGCAGTACCGAAAGGAGCTGTGGATTGTTAAGAAGAGAGAATGCCGGAATGAGTAGCGAGAGGA
>CAJTDE010000128.1 GCA_910574835.1 Clostridia bacterium
CAACACAGAATTTATCCGTACATAGCATATCGGGGAATAGCAGGAAGCCAGTTAAAAAAATCCCTGCCCATGCAACGCTACTTCTTGCCATGCAACCAGAAGTATAATCTCCACTTAACAGAATATGTATCTCCTATAACCGTAGAGGTCACCGAGCCTTTGCGGTTTTTCTTTTGTCGTTTTTTATCGGAATGTGCCGCAGGGCTGTTTCTGCTGTTGGCTGCCGTTCGCCTCCTATCCAATCTGGTTTTTAGCATTTTCAAAAATTTCAGATTGGAGGAAAAAAGAATGGCATACAACAACGGACGGGAGAACAGGAAATGGCTTATCTGGAAAGAAGCCGAGGAAAAAATATTACGGGAGCATGGAGTTGATGAAACCACCA
>CAJTDE010000129.1 GCA_910574835.1 Clostridia bacterium
TTGTCGTTCTGGTTCTCAAAGTTACGCATCAGGTCAGGCATCCTGATATACAAAACCCTGTAAGTCTGTCTGCATGCTTCCACGCCAAGGGCACATGCAAGGTAAGTCTTTCCCGCACCGGTCGGTCCTGTGATGACAAGATTTGTTGCATTGGCAACAAATCCCATTGTGGCGAGATTCAGAATCGTGGACTTTTTTATCTGCCTTGCATCATAATCCAGTGACTCGATGCTTGCGGAAGGATATTTAAAATAGGCATTTTTGATAAGCCGGTTTATGAGCCTGTTCTCCCGTTCCTGTATCAGCGTTTCAAGGAGCAGTTCCAAACGCTTTTCGTAGCTTA
>CAJTDE010000130.1 GCA_910574835.1 Clostridia bacterium
CCGCTGAAATGCTCTGTAAGATGGACAATGTTTTTGCCGCAGACAAAAGAAGTCTGCCCATCCTTTTCTATGAAATACCCTGTTGGGATTCCTTTCTCTTTTGGCTGGATTCCTGACTTAATTATTCTGTCAAATAGCTGTTTTACCGTAATGATTCCTCCCTCCTGCGGTCTGTTTTAACTGGCTGTTTCTGTTGGTTTAACCGCTGGTTTTCAATCGTATCGTGGATTTGGTCTAAGCAGTTGTCGATATGGGCAGAGCGTTTTTCAATCCCGTCTGCATATTTCAGCCGTTTCCTAAGCTCTGTTATCTGCTCCGTCACGCCCTGCTTTTCGGCTCGGA
>CAJTDE010000131.1 GCA_910574835.1 Clostridia bacterium
GAATTTCCTAGGGGGCGTCAAAGCTTACCGAAGAATATCAAACTCCGAATGCCATAGAGATGATGACCGGGAGTCAGACTGCACGAGATAAGTTGGGTAGTCAAAAGGGAAAGAGCCCAGACCTGCGGCTAAGGTCCCAAAGTGCGTGTTAAGTGGAAAAGGATGTGGGATTTCAAAGACAACCAGGATGTTGGCTCAGAAGCAGCCATACATTAAAAGAGTGCGTAATAGCTCACTGGTCGAGAGGTCCTGCGCCGAAAATGTCCGGGGCTAAAACACGCCACCGAAGCTCAGGAATTGACGAATGTCAATTGGTAGAGGAGCATTG
>CAJTDE010000132.1 GCA_910574835.1 Clostridia bacterium
AAAGACCGCTTGACCCACAGGATCGGCCAGAACCAGGCGGTGACCCGTTATCTTTATGATCAGAATGACCAGTTAATAAAAGAGATCACACCTTACGGTTACGATAAAGAGAGTGACAGCGGAGCAGGCACTTCCTATAGCTACGACAGCCGAGGCAACCGCATCCGAGTAGTGAACGGCTTGGGGCAGACGGTAGAGGAGCGAGTCTATAACCTTCAGAACAGACCGGTTATATTTAAGGACGGCTATGGAAATCAGACCGCTTTTGCCTATACTCCGGACGGGCAGCTTAAGGAGGCATTAAGAGAACCGGGCAG
>CAJTDE010000133.1 GCA_910574835.1 Clostridia bacterium
TATCCAGAGGCACACCTGATTATCCTGTGAGGGCAATCTGGGGCAGCCCCAAAAAGAGAATAGAGTAAGTTCAAATGACCTTGTAGAGAGGAAATGATCCTTTCTATGAGGTCATTTTAAGTTAGAGGGATGGAGAGAGAAAGCCTTGAAAATAAAGGGATTTAAAGGTATCAGGTGCTGGTACGGTTTGATTCAGAGGGGCATGTTTCCCGTGTATTTTGCTTCTGAATGGTTTTTGGGGAAAATGGGTAGAGGATATGCGAGATTGCCTTTTGAGGATAATCGGGGTTGCCCCTGAACAG